>NZ_JBHMCF010000003.1:0-1064139 GCF_042428605.1 Nonomuraea salmonea | reverse complement strand
CAAGGTGCTGATCAAGGAGATGCAGTCGCTGTGCCTCAACGTCGAGGTGCTCTCCAGCGACGGCATGTCCATCGAGATGCGCGACACCGACGAGGACGTCTTCCGCGCGGCGGAGGAGCTCGGTATCGATCTGTCCCGGCGTGAGCCGAGCAGCGTGGAAGAAGTCTGAGGGGGAGATCGCACAAATGCTGGACGTCAACTTCTTCGACGAGCTTCGGATCGGGCTGGCGACGGCCGACGACATCCGTCAGTGGTCGCACGGCGAGGTCAAGAAGCCGGAGACGATCAACTACCGCACCCTCAAGCCGGAGAAGGACGGGCTCTTCTGCGAGAAGATCTTCGGTCCGACCCGCGACTGGGAGTGCTACTGCGGTAAGTACAAGCGAGTCCGGTTCAAGGGCATCATCTGTGAGCGCTGTGGCGTCGAGGTGACGCGCGCCAAGGTGCGTCGTGAGCGGATGGGCCACATCGAGCTGGCCGCGCCGGTCACGCACATCTGGTACTTCAAGGGCGTCCCGTCGCGCCTCGGCTACCTGCTCGACCTCGCCCCGAAGGACCTGGAGAAGGTCATCTACTTCGCGGCGTACATGATCACGCATGTCGACACCGAGCTGCGTGAGCGTGACCTGCCCTCGCTGGAGGCGAAGATCTCCGTCGAGCGGCAGCACATCGAGCAGCGCCGTGACGCCGACATCGAGACCAGGCAGAAGAAGCTCGAGTCCGACCTGGCCGAGCTTGAGGCCGCCGGCGCCAAGGGCGACCAGCGCCGCAAGGTGCGTGAGGGCGCCGAGCGCGAGATGCGTCAGCTGCGCGACCGCGCGCAGCGCGAGCTCGACCGCCTCGACGAGGTCTGGAGCCGCTTCAAGAACCTCAAGGTCCAGGACCTCGAGGGCGACGAGCTGCTCTACCGCGAGATGCGTGACCGCTTCGGCCGCTACTTCAAGGGCGGCATGGGCGCGCAGGCGATCCAGGACCGTCTGATCAGCTTCGACCTCGACGCCGAGGCCGAGAACCTGCGCGAGACCATCCGCAGCGGCAAGGGCCAGAAGAAGGCCCGCGCGCTCAAGCGGCTCAAGGTCGTGTCGGCGTTCCTCAACACGACCAACTCGCCGCGCGGCATGGTGCTCGACTGCATCCCGGTCATCCCGCCGGACCTGCGCCCGATGGTGCAGCTCGACGGTGGCCGGTTCGCGACCTCCGACCTCAACGACCTCTACCGCCGGGTCATCAACCGGAACAACCGCCTCAAGCGTCTGCTCGACCTCGGTGCGCCCGAGATCATCGTGAACAACGAGAAGCGGATGCTGCAGGAGGCCGTCGACGCGCTGTTCGACAACGGCCGTCGCGGTCGCCCGGTCACCGGTCCCGGCAACAGGCCGCTGAAGTCCCTCAGCGACATGCTGAAGGGTAAGCAGGGTCGCTTCCGCCAGAACCTTCTGGGCAAGCGCGTCGACTACTCCGGCCGTTCGGTCATCGTCGTCGGCCCGCAGCTCAAGCTGCACCAGTGCGGTCTGCCCAAGCAGATGGCGCTGGAGCTGTTCAAGCCGTTCGTGATGAAGAGGCTGGTCGATCTCAACCACGCCCAGAACATCAAGTCGGCCAAGCGGATGGTCGAGCGCGCCCGCCCCGTGGTGTGGGACGTGCTCGAAGAGGTCATCACCGAGCACCCGGTCCTGCTCAACCGCGCGCCGACGCTCCACCGCCTGGGCATCCAGGCGTTCGAGCCGCAGCTCGTGGAGGGCAAGGCCATCCAGATCCACCCGCTCGTCTGCACCGCGTTCAACGCGGACTTCGACGGCGACCAGATGGCGGTGCACCTGCCGCTGTCGGCTGAGGCCCAGGCCGAGGCACGCATCCTGATGCTCTCGACCAACAACATCCTCAAGCCGGCCGACGGCAAGCCCGTCACCATGCCGACCCAGGACATGGTGATCGGCCTCTACTGGCTGACCACCATGAAGGAGGGCGCCAAGGGTGAGGGCCGCGTGTTCGGCTCGATCGCCGAGGCGCAGATGGCCTTCGACCGCCGCGAGCTGGAGATCCAGGCGAAGATCCAGATCCGGCTCAAGGACGTCCTGCCGCCGCGTGACTGGGTGGCTCCCGAGGGCTGGGAGCAGGGTGACCCGATCCGGCTCGAGACCACGTTCGGGCGGTGCCTGTTCAACCAGACGCTGCCGGACAGCTACCCCTTCGTCGACTTCCAGGTCGGCAAGAAGCAGCTGTCGACGATCGTGAACGAGCTGGCGGAGACCTACCCGAAGATCGAGGTCGCCAACTCGCTCGACGCGCTCAAGGACGCCGGCTTCCGCTGGGCGACCCGCTCCGGTGTCACGATCTCGATCGAGGACGTCGTCGCGCCCCCGAACAAGACCGACATCATGGAGAACTACGAGCGCCGGGCCGACAAGGTCCAGCGCGAGTACGAGCGTGGTCTGATCACCGACGAGGAGCGCCGTCAGGAGCTCATCGAGATCTGGACCCACGCCACGGCCGACGTCGAGACCGACATGGTCAACGCCTTCCCGGCGACCAACCCGGTCTGGATGATGGTCAACTCCGGCGCCCGTGGTAACAAGATGCAGGTCCGGCAGATCGCCGGCATCCGTGGTCTGGTGTCCAACACCAAGGGTGAGACGATCCCGCGGCCGATCAAGGCCTCGTTCCGCGAGGGCCTGTCGGTGCTGGAGTACTTCATCTCCACCCACGGTCAGCGGAAGGGTCTGGCCGACACCGCCCTGCGTACCGCCGACTCGGGTTACCTGACCCGTCGTCTGGTCGACGTCGCCCAGGACGTCATCGTGCGCGAGATCGACTGCGGCACCGACCGCGCGGTCCCGCTCCACGTGGCCGACCGCGACGCCTCGGGCAACCTGGTCAAGGCGGAGAACGCCGAGTCCAACGTGCACGGCCGCATCCTGGCCGAGGACGTCGAGGTCGACGGCAAGGTCATCGTCCCGGCGGGCGTCGACATCAACGACATCCACGTGACGAAGCTGGTGGAGGCGGGCGTCGAGACCGTCCGCACCCGCAGCGCGCTCGTCTGCGAGGCCAAGATCGGTGTCTGCGCGACCTGCTACGGCCGCTCGCTGGCCACCGGCAAGCTCGTGGACGTCGGCGAGGCGGTCGGCATCATCGCCGCCCAGTCGATCGGTGAGCCCGGCACGCAGCTGACGATGCGGACCTTCCACACCGGTGGTGTGGCGGGCGCCGACATCACCCACGGTCTGCCGCGTGTCACGGAGCTGTTCGAGGCGCGCATCCCCAAGGGTGTCGCCCCGATCTCCGAGGCCGAGGGCCGGGTCAGGATCGACGAGACCGACAAGACCAGGAAGATCGTGATCACCCCCGACGACGGGTCGGAGGAGATCGCCTACCCGGTCTCGATGCGTTCGCGCCTGCTCGTGCAGGAGGGCCAGCGCGTCACGGTCGGCCAGCAGCTGGTGGCCGGTGCGGTCAACCCCAACGAGGTGCTGCGCATCCTCGGCCCGCGGGCCGTGCAGCTGCACCTGGTGGCGGAGGTCCAGCAGGTCTACCGCTCGCAGGGTGTGTCGATCCACGACAAGCACATCGAGATCATCGTGCGGCAGATGCTCAAGCGCGTGAACGTGCTGGAGTCCGGTGACACCGACCTGCTGCCCGGCGAGCTCGTGGAGCGTCCGCGCTTCGAGCAGATGAACCGCGAGACGGTGGCGGAGGGCGGCTCGCCGGCCGCCGGCCGTCCGGTCCTCATGGGCATCACGAAGGCGTCGCTGGCCACCGAGTCGTGGCTGTCGGCGGCCTCCTTCCAGGAGACGACCAGGGTGCTGACGGACGCGGCGATCCACGCCAAGTCCGACTCACTGCTGGGCCTGAAGGAGAACGTCATCATCGGTAAGCTCATCCCGGCCGGTACGGGCATGCCCCAATACCGCAACATCCGGGTCGAGCCGACCGAGGAGGCCAAGGCGGCGATGTACACCGTCGGTGGCTACGACGGCTCCGCGGCCGACTACACCTTCGGCACCGGCAGCGGCGAGGCCGTGCCGCTGGAGGAGTACGACTTCGGCCAGTACAACCGGTAAGACGGCTCAGGGCGGCGCGCCCGGGTCCCTCGGTGAGGGGCCCGGGCGCGTCCCTTTTCCGGGCCGCTCACAGGCGCGTACGTAGTCATCCGGCGTGGAGTGGGACAAAACACGGTTACGGTCAGGTGGCGGTTCGCTGACTTGGGGACGGGACACCCTGAGGGCCTATATCATTGGTCCGGAGCTGTGGATGGGCTGGATGAGATAGGCCCAGGCGACCCGGAGTGGCAAGGCTTGCCCGCATTGCCGCGCCGTTTTGACGTGTCGCCAGGGCCTGGGTAGTCTTGAGCATCGTGCCCGTCTTCTAACGGGCTCTCGACCGTGCGCTCAATTGCGGGCGCGGGACGGCTTCCTGGCTCGTAATCCTCGCGGACGTGTCTGTGCGAATAGCGCGACACGCCCGAGCGCGGGGGCACCGAGACAAGAAAAACCAGCAGGTCATGACACCGGCAGTACCTGCGATGCAAGACCCATGACGTAACACCGGCCAAGGCACGAAACGGAGTGGCAGTGCCCACTATTCAGCAGTTGGTCCGCAAGGGCCGGCAGGACAAGGTCTCCAAGACCAAGACTCCTGCCCTCAAGGGGAGTCCGCAGCGGCGCGGCGTGTGCCAGCGCGTTTACACCACCACCCCGAAGAAGCCCAACTCGGCACTGCGCAAGGTGGCCCGCGTTCGGCTCACGAACGGCATCGAGGTCACGGCTTACATCCCCGGTGTGGGCCACAACCTGCAGGAGCACTCCATCGTGCTCGTGCGTGGCGGTCGTGTGAAGGACCTGCCTGGTGTTCGCTACAAGATCATCCGCGGTTCGCTCGACACCCAGGGTGTCCGCAACCGCAAGCAGGCCCGTAGCCGCTACGGCGCGAAGAAGGAGAAGAGCTAATGCCGCGTAAGGGTTCTCCTGGCCGCCGTCAGCTGATGGCTGACCCGGTTTACAGCTCGCCGCTGGTGACCGCCCTGATCAACAAGGTGCTTCTGGACGGCAAGCGCTCCATCGCGCAGTCGATCGTCTACGGCGCCCTTGAGGGCTGCAGGGAGAAGACGGGCAACGACCCGGTCGTCACCCTGAAGCGTGCGCTTGACAACGTCAAGCCGACCCTCGAGGTCCGCAGCCGTCGCGTCGGTGGCGCGACCTACCAGGTGCCGGTCGAGGTGCGCGCCGCGCGCAGCACCACCCTGGCCCTGCGCTGGCTGGTGCAGTACTCCCGCGCCCGCCGCGAGAAGACCATGACCGAGCGCCTCATGAACGAGCTCCTCGACGCCAGCAACGGCCTCGGGGCGAGCGTGAAGAAGCGCGAGGACACCCACAAGATGGCCGAGTCCAACAAGGCCTTCGCCCACTACCGCTGGTAGTGGATCCGACGAGACGACGAGGACGCGAGAGAAGTGGCCACCACGACCGCTCTTGACCTGGCCAAGGTCCGCAACATCGGGATCATGGCCCATATCGACGCGGGCAAGACCACCACGACCGAGCGCATCCTGTTCTACACCGGTATCAACTACAAGATCGGTGAGGTCCACGAGGGCGCTGCCACGATGGACTGGATGGAGCAGGAGCAGGAGCGCGGCATCACCATCACGTCTGCCGCGACGACGTGCGAGTGGCTCGGTCACACCATCAACATCATCGACACTCCCGGCCACGTCGACTTCACCATCGAGGTGGAGCGTTCGCTCCGCGTCCTCGACGGGGCCGTCGCCGTCTTCGACGGTGTCGCGGGTGTCGAGCCCCAGTCGGAGACGGTGTGGCGGCAGGCTGACCGCTACAACGTCCCGCGCATCTGCTTCGTGAACAAGATGGACCGGGTCGGCGCGGAGTTCCACCGCTGCGTCGACATGATGATCAGCCGTCTGGGCGCCACGCCGGCCGTCATCCAGCTTCCGCTGGGTGTCGAGGCCGACTTCAAGGGCGTCATCGACCTGATCACGATGAAGGGCCTCGTCTGGAGCGCCGAGGCGGCCAAGGGCGAGATGTACGACACCGTCGACATCCCGGCCGACCACGCCGACGCCGCCCGCGAGTGGCGTGACCGGCTCATCGAGACCGTCGCCGAGAACGACGACGAGCTGATGGAGCTCTACCTCGAGGGCACCGAGCCCACCGAGGAGCAGCTGGTCGCGGCGATCCGCCGGGCGACCCTGTCCAGCGCCATCAACCCGGTCCTGTGCGGCACCGCGTTCAAGAACAAGGGCGTGCAGCCCCTGCTCGACGCGATCGTCGCCTACCTCCCCGCCCCGACCGACATCCCGTCCTTCAAGGGTCACGCGGTCGGCAACGAGGAGAAGGTCATCGAGCGGCACGCCGACCCGGCCGAGCCCTTCTCGGCGCTGGCGTTCAAGATCGCGAGTGACCCGCACCTGGGCAAGATCACCTACATCCGCATCTACTCGGGCACGCTCGAGGCCGGTTCACAGGTCGTCAACTCTGTGAAGGGCAAGAAGGAGCGGATCGGCAAGATCTACCAGATGCACGCGAACAAGCGTGAGGAGCGCCCGTCGGCGATCGCCGGCCAGATCGTCGCGGTCATGGGTCTCAAGGACACCACGACCGGCGACACCCTGTCCGACCCGTCGAACCAGGTCGTGCTCGAGTCGATGACGTTCCCGGCTCCGGTCATCAACGTCGCCATCGAGCCCAAGACCAAGGGCGACCAGGAGAAGCTGTCCACCGCCATCCAGCGGCTGGCCGAGGAGGACCCGTCCTTCCAGGTCCGCCGTGACGAGGAGACCGGTCAGACGGTCATCTGGGGCATGGGCGAGCTTCACCTGGAGATCCTCGTCGACCGCATGCGTCGCGAGTTCAAGGTCGAGGCCAACGTGGGCCGCCCGCAGGTGGCTTACCGCGAGACCATCCGCCGCAAGGTGGAGAAGATCGACTACACCCACAAGAAGCAGACCGGTGGTTCCGGTCAGTTCGCGCGGGTGATCATCGACCTCGAGCCGCTGGGCGAAGGCAACGACGGCTACGAGTTCGAGAACAAGGTCACCGGTGGCCGCGTCCCGAGGGAGTACATCCCGTCGGTCGACGCCGGCGCCCAGGAGGCCGCCGAGTTCGGCGTGCTGGCCGGTTACCCGATGGTCGGCGTGAAGGTGACGCTGACCGACGGTGCGGCCCACGACGTTGACTCCTCGGAAATGGCGTTCAAGATCGCTGGCTCGATGGCCTTCAAGGAGGCCGCGCGCAAGGCGGACGCCGTGCTCCTCGAGCCGATGATGGCCGTCGAGGTGACCACGCCCGAGGACTACATGGGTGATGTCATCGGTGACCTCAACGGTCGCCGCGGGCAGATCCAGTCGATGGACGAGCGGGCCGGCGCCCGTGTCGTCCAGGCGCTCGTGCCGCTGTCTGAGATGTTCGGCTACGTGGGTGACCTGCGTAGCAAGACGCAGGGGCGCGCGAGCTACAGCATGCTGTTCGACTCCTACGCGGAGGTGCCTCCGGGCATCGCCAAGGAGATCGTCGCGAAGGCCCGGGGCGAGTAGTTTCCGGTCCGGCCGCGCGAGCGGACGGACCGGGCTCACGTCCTGGTCCCTGGTGCGGTGGTCACAGCGGCCGCCGCACCGCCAAGGGGTTCGGAATCTCCCGGGCCCGAGTGTGTAGACGAAAGTCAGTCAGATTCTCTAAGGAGAGAACCAGTGGGCAAGGCCAAGTTCGAGCGGAACAAGCCGCACATGAACATCGGCACCATTGGGCACATCGACCACGGCAAGACCACGCTGACCGCGGCGATCACCAAGGTGCTCCACGACCGTTACCCTGAGCTCAACGCCGCCACGCCGTTCGACAAGATCGACAAGGCGCCGGAGGAGAAGGCTCGCGGCATTACGATCTCCATCGCGCACGTCGAGTACCAGACCGAGAAGCGCCACTACGCGCACGTCGACTGCCCTGGTCACGCCGACTACGTGAAGAACATGATCACCGGTGCCGCTCAGATGGACGGCGCCATCCTCGTGGTCGCCGCCACCGACGGCCCGATGCCGCAGACGAAGGAGCACGTCCTCCTGGCCCGCCAGGTCGGCGTCCCCTACATCGTCGTGGCCCTCAACAAGGCCGACATGGTCGACGACGAGGAGATCCTGGAGCTCGTCGAGCTCGAGGTCCGTGAGCTCCTGTCCGCTCAGGAGTTCCCCGGCGACGACCTGCCCGTCGTCCGCGTCTCCGCCCTCAAGGCTCTCGAGGGTGACGAGAAGTGGGCCGACAGCATCATCGAGCTCATGAACGCCGTGGACGAGAACGTCCCCGAGCCGCCGCGTGACACGGAGAAGCCGTTCCTCATGCCGGTCGAGGACGTCTTCTCGATCACCGGTCGCGGCACCGTCGTCACCGGTCGTATCGAGCGCGGCATCGTCAAGGTCAACGAGCAGGTCGACATCATCGGCATCAAGCCGGAGAAGACCACGACCACCGTCACCAGCATCGAGATGTTCAACAAGATGCTCGACGAGGGTCACGCGGGTGACAACGCCGCCCTGCTGCTCCGCGGCATCAAGCGCGACGACGTCGAGCGCGGCCAGTGCATCATCAAGCCGGGCACGACCACTCCGCACACCGAGTTCACCGGCCAGGTCTACATCCTGTCCAAGGACGAGGGCGGCCGCCACACGCCGTTCTTCAACAACTACCGCCCGCAGTTCTACTTCCGTACGACGGACGTGACCGGCGTGGTGAACCTCCCCGAGGGCACCGAGATGGTCATGCCGGGCGACAACACCGAGATGCGCGTTGAGCTGATCCAGCCCATCGCCATGGAGGAAGGCCTCAAGTTCGCGATCCGTGAGGGTGGCCGCACCGTCGGCGCCGGTCGGGTCACGAAGATCATCAAGTAGCCAGACCGTTGGGGCGGCGGTCGGCCCCGGGCTCCGGGACCGACCGCCGTACCACGTCACAGCCGGAACCCGCCCGCGAAAGCGGGCGGGGGCCGGCGGCGAAAGGCCCCATGCAAGGCGCCGTGATCCAGCAGTGGCTTCGGCCGGCAAGCATCACGTGACCGAAGTCACTGCCGGATCACGGAAGAAAAGGCAGATCGACTACGTCTGCCTCGTGGGGTTACGCAGGCTTCGACCTGCACGAACAGCGGCAACAGGCCGCACGATACTTTTTCAGACGACAGCGAAGGACACCGAGGCCACTATGGCGGGACAGAAGATCCGCATCCGGCTTAAGGCCTATGACCACGAGGTCATCGACAGCTCGGCCAAGAAGATCGTCGAGACGGTGACGCGGACTGGCGCGAAGGTCGCGGGCCCGGTGCCGCTGCCGACCGAGAAGAACGTGTACTGCGTCATCCGCTCGCCGCACAAGTACAAGGACAGCCGCGAGCACTTCGAGATGCGCACGCACAAGCGGCTGATTGACATCATCGACCCGACCCCCAAGACGGTCGACTCGCTCATGCGGCTCGACCTCCCCGCGGGTGTCGACATTTCGATCAAGCTCTGAGGGAACGCACTGACATGGCTAAGACGATCAAGGGCGTCCTGGGCAAGAAGCTCGGCATGACCCAGGTCTTCGACGCGGACAACCGGATGGTGCCGGTGACCGTGGTCGAGGCCGGTCCGTGCGTGGTGACCCGCGTCCGCACTCCTGAGAAGGACGGCTACTCCGCCGTACAGCTCGGCTTCGGGCAGGTCGACCCCCGGAAGGTCAACAAGCCGCTCGGCGACTACCTGCGTAAGCACGACATCACCCCGCGCCGTTACTTCGCGGAGATCCGCACCGACGACGCGAGCGACTACACCCTGGGCCAGGAGCTGCTGGCCGACACTTTCGAGGCCGGCCAGTTCGTCGACGTGACGGGCAAGAGCAAGGGCAAGGGCTTCGCCGGTGTCATGAAGCGGCACGGCTTCGGTGGTCTGGGCGCGTCGCACGGTACGCAGCGCAAGCACCGCTCGCCGGGTTCCATCGGTGGCTGCGCCACCCCGGGCCGCGTTTTCAAGGGTCTGCGCATGGCCGGTCGGATGGGTAACGTCCGCACCACCGTGCAGAGCCTGAAGGTTCACTCCGTCGACGCCGAGAACGGTCTCATCCTGATCAAGGGTGCGATCCCCGGCGCCAACGGCAGCCTGGTCCTCGTCCGCACCGCTGCCAAGAAGGGGGCATCCAAGTGAGCACCACTATCGACGTCCTCGACGCCAGCGGCGCGAAGACCGGCACCGTCGACCTGCCCGAAGACATCTTCGGCGCGAAGGTCAACGTTCCTCTGATCCACCAGGTGGTCGTGGCCCAGCTCGCCGCTCGCCGGCAGGGCACCCACAAGGCCAAGACCCGTGGTGAGGTCTCCGGCGGCGGCAAGAAGCCGTACCGCCAGAAGGGCACCGGCCGCGCCCGTCAGGGCTCGACCCGCGCGCCGCAGTTCGCCGGCGGTGGCACCGTCCACGGCCCCGTGCCGCGCGACTACTCGCAGCGCACGCCCAAGAAGATGAAGGCCGCCGCCCTGCGCGGCGCCCTGTCCGACCGGGCCGGCGGCGGTCGCGTCCACGTGGTGAGCTCGCTGGTCTCGGGCGAGACGCCCAAGACCAAGGCCGCCCTGGAGGCTCTGCGCAAGATCACCCAGGCTCCGCGCGTCCTCGTCGTGGTCGACGCGGACGACGAGCTGAGCTGGCTGAGCCTGCGCAACGCTCCGGAGGTCCACCTGCTGGACGCCGGGCAGCTCAACACCTACGACGTGCTCGTGGCCGACGACGTGGTCTTCACCCAGGAGGCGTACGACCAGGTCGTGGCGCGGCTGAGTGGCGGGAAGGAAGACGCCTGATGGAGAAGATCGCCGACCCGCGCGACATCATCATCAAGCCGATCGTCTCTGAGAAGAGCTACGGCCTGATCGATGAGAACAACAAGTACACGTTCCTGGTGAAGAAGACCGCGAACAAGACCCAGGTCAAGATCGCCGTTGAGCAGATCTTCGGGGTCAAGGTCACCAGCGTGAACACCATCAACCGGCAGGGCAAGCGCAAGCGGACCCGTACCGGCTACGGCAAGCGTCCCGACACCAAGCGCGCGATCGTGAGCCTGGTAGAGGGCGATCGGATCGACATCTTCGGTCAGATCGGCTAGCAGCCATAGGAATGAGCGCGGGCCGCAGGGTCACGCGCGGGGTGAGACCGTCGCACTCCGGTGCGGCGGGCTCACCCATGTAACCGACGAAGGATGAACGAAAAAGATGGGCATCCGTAAGTACAAGCCGACGACTCCAGGTCGCCGCGGGTCGAGTGTCTCGGACTTCTCCGAGATCACCCGCAGCACGCCTGAGAAGTCGCTGCTTGCGCCCCTTCACAGCAAGGGCGGCCGCAACGTACACGGCCGAGTCACCGCTCGCCACCAGGGCGGCGGTCACAAGCGCGCCTACCGGATCATCGACTTCCGTAGGCATGACAAGGACGGCATCCCGGCCAAGGTCGCTCACATCGAGTACGACCCCAACCGCACCGCCAACATCGCTCTGCTGCACTACGCCGACGGCGAGAAGCGCTACATCATCGCGCCGACCGGCCTGAAGCAGGGCGACCGAATCGAGAACGGCCCCGCTGCCGACATCAAGCCGGGCAACTGCCTGCCGCTGCGCAACATCCCGACGGGTACCTTCATCCACGCGGTGGAGCTCCGTCCGGGCGGCGGCGCCAAGCTCGGCCGCTCCGCGGGCGCTCAGATCCAGCTGCTCGCCAAGGAAGGCCAGTACGCCACCCTGCGTATGCCGTCCGGTGAGATGCGCATGGTCGACGTGCGCTGCCGGGCGACTGTCGGCCAGGTCGGCAACGCCGAGCAGGCCAACATCAACTGGGGCAAGGCCGGCCGTATGCGGTGGAAGGGCAAGCGCCCGACCGTTCGCGGTGTCGCGATGAACCCCGTCGACCACCCGCACGGTGGTGGTGAGGGCAAGACCTCCGGTGGTCGCCACCCGGTGAACCCGAAGGGCAAGCCCGAGGGCCGCACCCGCCAGGCCAACAAGTCCAGCGACCGGCTGATCATCCGTCGTCGGAGCAAGAGGAAGAAGCGGTAGGAGCAGCCGAGATGCCACGTAGCCTTAAGAAGGGTCCCTTCGTGGACGAGCACCTTCAGAAGAAGGTGGACGTCCAGAACGAGAAGGGCACCAAGAACGTCATCAAGACGTGGTCGCGGCGCTCCATGATCGTTCCCGACATGCTCGGGCACACGATCGCCGTGCACGACGGCCGCAAGCACGTCCCGGTGTTCGTCACCGAGTCCATGATCGGCCACAAGCTCGGAGAGTTCGCCCCGACGCGGACGTTCCGCAGCCACGTCAAGGAAGACCGCCGCAGCCGGCGGTAAGCGTCCCGGAAGTAGGAGAAAGCGATGGAAGCCAGGGCTCAGGCGCGGTTCGTCCGTGTCACGCCCCTCAAGGCCCGCCGCGTGGTGGACCTTATTCGCGGGCTGCCCGCTTCGGAGGCGCAGGCCGTGCTGCAGTTCGCTCCCCAGTCGGCGAGCGAGCCGATCTACAAGGTGCTCAGCAGCGCCATGGCGAACGCTGAGCACAACTTCGATCTCGACCCCAGCACGCTCGTCGTGAGCCGCGCGTGGGTCGACGAGGGCCCGACGCTGAAGCGGTTCCGTCCGCGTGCCCAGGGTCGTGCCTATCGGATCAACAAGCGGACGAGCCACATCACTGTGATCGTGGAGTCCCGCGAGCCGAAGGGAAGGACCCGATAGTGGGCCAGAAGGTTAACCCGCACGGGTTCCGCCTCGGCATCACGACCGACTTCAAGAGCCGGTGGTACGCCGACAAGCTGTACAAGTCGTATGTCGCCGAGGACGTCGCGATCCGCCGCATGCTGCAGAAGGGCATGGAGCGGGCCGGCATCTCCAAGGTCGAGATCGAGCGCACCACGGACCGCGTGCAGGTGGACATCCACACCGCGCGTCCGGGCATCGTGATCGGCCGCCGTGGCGCCGAGGCCGACCGCATCCGCGGCGACCTGGAGAAGCTGACCAAGAAGCAGGTCCAGCTCAACATCCTCGAGGTCAAGAACCCGGAGATCGACGCGCAGCTCGTCGCGCAGGGCGTCGCCGAGCAGCTGTCCAGCCGTGTCTCGTTCCGCCGCGCCATGCGCAAGGCGATGCAGTCGGCCATGAAGTCCGGCGCCAAGGGCATCCGTGTCCAGTGCTCCGGTCGTCTGGGCGGCGCCGAGATGTCGAGGTCGGAGTTCTACCGCGAGGGCCGCGTGCCGCTGCACACGCTCCGCGCGGACATCGACTACGGCTTCTACGAGGCCCGTACGACCTTCGGCCGGATCGGCGTGAAGGTCTGGATCTACAAGGGCGAGGCTCCGACCAGCCGCGCCGAGCGCGAGGCGGCCGCCGCCGGCGCTCGTGCCGGCCAGCGTCGTGACCGCGACGACCGTCGTGGTGGCGGCGACCGTCCGCGTCGTGGTGGCGGTGACCGCCCCCGTCGTGGTGGTGGCCGCGGCGACCGCGCCCCCCGTAACGAGGCGGCCGCGCAGGCCGCCCCTGAGACCGGCCCGGCTGCTCAGCCGGGTGCTGAAGGGAGCTGACCATGCTGATCCCGCGCAGGGTCAAGCACCGCAAGCAGCACCGGCCTGACCGCAGCGGAGCCGCCAAGGGCGGCACCAGGGTCGTGTTCGGCGAGTTCGGCATCCAGGCGATTGAGCACTCCTACGTGACCAACCGCCAGATCGAGTCCGCTCGTATCGCCATGACCCGTCACATCCGCCGTGGCGGCAAGGTGTGGATCAACATCTACCCCGACCGTCCCCTGACGAAGAAGCCGGCCGAGACCCGCATGGGTTCCGGTAAGGGTTCTCCGGAGTGGTGGATCGCCAACGTCAAGCCCGGACGCGTGATGTTCGAGCTGTCCGGCGTGGCGGAGCCGGTCGCGCGCGAGGCGCTTCAGCGTGCGATCCACAAGCTGCCTATGAAGTGCAAGATCGTTAAGCGTGAAGTGGGTGAGGCGTGATGGCTAAGGGCCTGACCGCCGGCGAGCTGCGGCTCGAGGACGAGGAGACCCTCGTCCAGAAGCTGAAGGAGGCGAAGGAGGAGCTGTTCAACCTCCGCTTCCAGGCGGCGACCGGTCAGTTGGAGAGCCACGGGCGGCTGCGGGCCGTCCGCCGCGAGATCGCCCGTATCTACACCGTGATGCGCGAGCGTGAGCTCGGCATCGTCACGGTCGAGAAGGAGACGAGCGATGGCTGAGACCGAGACCACTGAGACCACCGAGAGCGCGGAGAAGGACCAGCGGCACTTCCGCAAGGTCCGCGAGGGCCTCGTCGTCAGCGACAAGATGGACAAGACCGTCGTCGTCGCCGTCGAGGACCGCGTCAAGCACCGCCTCTACGGCAAGGTCATCCGCAGGACGACCAAGTACAAGGCGCACGACGAGTCCAACGCCTGCGGCGTCGGCGACCGCGTGCTGCTGATGGAGACCCGCCCCCTCTCCGCCACCAAGCGGTGGAGGGTCGTGGAGATCCTCGAGAAGGCCAAGTAAGGCTTTCTCCGCCATACCGCGCCTCGTGGGGGCTCTCAGAGCCCCCATGACGGCGTCCAAGGACGCGAGGCCCGCGGGCCTCGCGTCGCCTGCGGTGCGGCGCCCTAGGGGCGCTGTGGCCGTGGGAACAAGACAATGACAGGTTCCGCCAGGCTCAGCGATGAGAACCGGCGCGACTAACAGGAGTAGACGTGATCCAGCAGGAGTCGCGGCTCAAGGTCGCCGACAACACGGGTGCGAAGGAGATTCTCTGCATCCGCGTTCTCGGTGGCTCGGGCCGACGCTACGCCGGTATCGGCGACGTCATCGTCGCCACAGTCAAGGACGCGCTGCCCGGCAGCACGGGCGTCAAGAAGGGCGATGTGGTCAAGGCCGTCATCGTCCGCACCGTCAAGGAGCGCCGCCGGCCCGACGGCTCCTACATCCGCTTCGACGAGAACGCCGCCGTCATCATCAAGGACAGCGGTGACCCTCGCGGCACTCGTATCTTCGGCCCGGTCGGCCGCGAGCTGCGCGACAAGAAGTTCATGCGCATCATCTCGCTCGCTCCGGAGGTGCTGTAATGCCGAAGCTGACGGTGAAGAAGGGTGACCTGGTCCAGGTCATCGCGGGCAAGGACAAGGGTGCCAAGGGTCGCGTGATCGCCGCTCTTCCGCGCGAGGACCGCGTGGTGGTCGAGGGCGTCAACCTGATCAAGAAGCACACCAAGGAGACCCACCAGGGCCCGCGCGGCGCCAAGCAGGGCGGCGTGCAGACCATGGAGGCTCCGATCCACGTGTCGAACGTGAAGAAGCTGAAGGACGAGAAGCCCGCCGACAAGAAGGCCGACGAGAAGAAGGCCGACGAGACGGGTGAGGACAGCTGATGACTGCCACGACCACCGAGACCGAGCGCCCCACGCCGCGACTCAAGACGAAGTACCGCGAGGAGATCGCGAACCAGCTTCGTGAGCAGTTCGGCATCGAGAACGTCATGGAGATCCCGGCGCTCACCAAGATCAAGGTCAACATGGGTGTCGGCGAGGCAGCTCGCGACTCCAAGCTGATCGAGGGCGCCGTCCGCGACCTCACCGCGATCACCGGCCAGAAGCCGGCGGTCGTGCGGGCCCGCAAGTCCATCGCGCAGTTCAAGCTGCGTGAGGGCATGCCGATCGGCGCGCACGTCACGCTGCGCGGCGACCGCATGTGGGAGTTCCTCGACCGCCTGCTGGCGCTGGCCCTGCCCCGCATCAGGGACTTCCGTGGCCTGTCGCCGAAGCAGTTCGACGGCAACGGCAACTACACGTTCGGCCTGACCGAGCAGGTCATGTTCCACGAGGTCGACCAGGACAAGGTGGACCGGCCGCGGGGCATGGACATCACGATCGTGACCACCGCGAAGAACGACGACCAGGGCCGGGCGCTGCTGAAGCTCCTCGGGTTCCCCTTCAAGGAGGCCTGATCATGGCGAAGAAGTCGCTGATCGCCAAGGCGGGGCGCAAGCAGAAGTTCGAGGTCCGGGCGTACACGCGGTGCTCGCGCTGCGGCCGGCCGCGCGCCGTCTACCGCAAGTTCGGGCTCTGCCGCGTGTGCTTCCGCGAGATGGCGCACCGTGGTGAGCTGCCCGGCATCACCAAGTCGAGCTGGTAGGTAACCTGAGGGGCGGCCTCGTGCCGCCCGTTCAGGCATTCATATTCAGTAGAAGAGACAGGGCGTCCCGTAAGGGGCGTCCGTGACCACGCCGTAGGTCCACCGGCAGAGCAGGGTGAGGTAGCCGAAAGGCGGACTCAGCCAGTCGAACTGCTTGGCCGACTGGAAACCGCGGCGAGGAAGGCCACTGGCCATGACGATGACCGACCCGATCGCAGACATGCTCACACGTCTGCGCAACGCGAATTCGGCGTACCACGACAGCGTGTCGATGCCGTACTCGAAGATCAAGGCGCACATCGCCGAGATCCTCCAGCAGGAGGGTTACATCCAGGCTTGGACCGTCGAGGACGCCAAGGTTGGAAAGAACCTCGTGGTGGAGCTCAAGTTCGGGCCCACCCGTGAGCGGTCGCTCGCGGGCCTGCGCCGGGTTTCCAAGCCCGGTCTGCGGGTTTATGCGAAGAAGGACAACCTGCCTCGAGTCCTGGGCGGACTGGGCGTCGCGATCATCTCGACGTCCCACGGCCTCATGACCGACAAGCAGGCCGGCAAGCGTGGTGTGGGCGGGGAAGTCCTCGCCTACGTCTGGTAGAGGGGAGGAACACAGCATGTCGCGAATCGGACGGCTGCCCATCCCTGTGCCGAATGGCGTTGACATCACGATCGACGGCCAGGACGTCCAGGTCAAGGGCCCCAAGGGCACGCTCACTCACAAGGTCGCGGAGCCCATCAAGGTGGTCCGCGACGACGACGGCGCCATCGCCGTCTCCCGGCCCAACGACGAGAACAAGGTCCGTGCGCTGCACGGCCTGTCCAGGACGCTGATCGCCAACATGGTGCAGGGCGTCACCCAGGGCTACTCCAAGAGCCTTGAGATCGTCGGCGTCGGTTACCGCGTCCAGGCCAAGGGCCCGACGCAGCTGGAGTTCTCTCTGGGCTTCAGTCACCCGGTCATCGTGGACGCCCCCGAGGGCGTCACCTTCCGCGTCGAGAAGCCGACCCTGTTCCACGTGGACGGCATCGACAAGCAGAAGGTCGGCGAGGTCGCGGCCAACATCCGCAAGTTGCGCAAGCCTGACCCGTACAAGGGCAAGGGCGTGCGTTACCAGGGCGAACAGATCCGCCGCAAGGTCGGAAAGGCTGGTAAGTAGGCATGGCTCCGAAGACTGCGTTCAGCAAGCACACGGCTGCCCGCACCGTCTCGCGGGCCCGCCGTCACCGCCGCGTCCGCAAGAACGTCGTCGGTACGGCCGAGCGTCCGCGCCTGGTCGTCAACCGCTCGACCCGTCACATGTTCGTCCAGATCGTGGACGACTCCGTCGGTCACACGCTGGTGAGCGCCTCCACCATGGACGCCTCGCTGCGCTCGCTCGAGGCCGACAAGACCGAGAAGGCCAAGAAGGTCGGCGAGCTCCTCGCTCAGCGGGCCAAGGAAGCCGGGATCACCCAGGTCGTCTTCGACCGCGGTGGCAACCGGTATGCGGGCCGGATCGCCGCGCTGGCGGACAGCGCGCGCGAGGGCGGGCTCGAATTCTGATGAGGGCCCGAGGAACGCAAATGATGACCGCAATTGAGATGAGGAACCACTGATGGCTGCAGCTCCGCGTCGCGGTGGCGGCACCGGTGGCGAGCGGCGGGACCGTCGTGACGATCGCCGCGGTGGCGCCGCCGACAAGGGCGTCTCGTACATCGAGCGCGTAGTGAAGATCAACCGAGTGGCCAAGGTCGTGAAGGGTGGTCGTCGCTTCAGCTTCACCGCCCTCGTCGTCGTCGGCGACGGCAACGGCCTGGTCGGCGTCGGCTACGGCAAGGCCAAGGAAGTGCCCGCGGCCATCGCCAAGGGCGTCGAAGAGGCCAAGAAGCACTTCTTCAAGGTGCCCCGCATCCAGGGCACCATCCCGCACACCGTGCAGGGCGAGGAGGCGGCCGGTGTCGTCTTCCTGCGTCCGGCCTCGGCCGGTACCGGCGTCATCGCCGGCGGCCCGGTGCGCGCGGTGCTGGAGTGCGCCGGCATCCACGACGTGCTGTCCAAGTCGCTCGGCTCGGACAACCCGATCAACATCGTGCACGCCACCGTGGCGGCTCTGAAGGGCCTCTCGCGCCCCGAGGAGATCGCCGCCCGCCGTGGCCTGCCGATCGAGGACGTCGCTCCTGCCTCCATGCTCAAGGCTCGCGCCGAGGGCCTGGCCGAGGCGGCGGCGGCGAAGGCGGTGAGCTAGTCATGGCACGCCTGAAGATCACTCAGGTTCGCTCGAAGATCGGTGGCAAGCAGAACCAGCGCGACTCGCTGCGTTCGCTTGGCCTGAAGCGAATCGGCGACGTCGTCGTCAAGGAGGACCGGCCCGAGATTCGCGGCATGGTCTCCGTGGTGACGCACCTCGTCGAGGTGGAAGAGGTCGACTAGTCATGACTGACAAGGCTCCGCTGAAGATTCACGACCTGCGTCCCGCCCCCGGCGCCAACAAGGCCAAGATCCGCAAGGGTCGCGGCGAGGCGTCGAAGGGCAAGACGGCCGGTCGCGGCACCAAGGGCAGCCACGCCCGCACCACGGTGCCCCTCGGCTTCGAGGGTGGCCAGGTGCCGCTGCAGAGGCGTCTGCCGAAGCTCAAGGGCTTCTCCAACGCCCTGTTCAAGACGACGTACCAGGTCGTCAACCTCGACAGGCTGGGTGAGCTGTTCCCCGAGGGTGGCGAGGTCACCGTCGAGGCGCTGGTCGCCAAGGGTGCTGTCCGCAAGAACCAGCTCGTGAAGGTGCTCGGCACCGGCGAGATCTCCGTCGCGGTGAACGTGCAGGCACACGCCTTCTCGTCCGCAGCCAAGGAGAAGATCACCGCTGCCGGTGGTTCCGTTACCGAGCTGTAAAGACGCTATGACGAGGCGTGGGGGCTTTGACAATGGGCTCCCACGCCCGTAGTGCGTTAGAGTTCGCGAGACGGCAGGCTTCTGTCCGGCTCGTTTGACAATGAGACTTCAGATGGCAGATCCCCGCACCATCGCTTACTCACACCGCCGTAAAGGCGCGCAGGAGGGACCGTGCTGACCGCGTTTACCCGGGCGTTCCGGACACCGGACCTGCGCAAGAAGTTGCTCTTCACGCTGGGCATCATCGCGCTTTTCCGTCTCGGCTCGGTTCTTCCGACTCCGGGAGTCCACGTCCAGAACCTCGCCGCCTGTTTCGATCAGGCTCGTAGTGGCGAAACCGGCAATATTTACGGGATGGTGCAGCTGTTCAGCGGCGGTGCGCTGCTGAAGCTGTCGGTGTTCGCACTGGGCATCATGCCGTACATCACCGCGAGCATCATCCTGCAGTTGCTCGTCGTCGTGATCCCGCGCCTCGAGGCGCTGAAGAAGGAAGGCCAGGCCGGCCAGACCAAGATCACGCAGTATACGCGTTATCTGACGATCGGCCTCGCGGTCCTTCAGTCGACGGCCTTCATCGCGCTCGCGCGTACCGGCCAGCTCTTCCCGAACTGCCAGCAGGACGTGCTGCTCGACCCCGACAACATCTTCGGCATCGTGACGATGGTGATCATCATGACCGCCGGTACGTCGGTCATCATGTGGCTCGGTGAGCTCATCACCGACCGGGGCGTCGGCAACGGCATGTCCATCCTGATCTTCACCCAGGTCGTCGCGGTCTTCCCGTCCGAGCTGGCCAACATCTTCCAGGCGAACAAGTTCACCTTCGCGGTCGTCATGATCGTGGGTATCTTCATGATCGCCGCGGTGGTCTTCGTCGAGCAGGCGCAGCGCCGCATCCCGGTCCAGTACGCCAAGCGCATGGTCGGCCGCAGGATGTACGGCGGCACCTCGACCTACATCCCGCTGAAGGTCAACCAGGCCGGCATCATCCCGGTCATCTTCGCCTCCTCGCTGCTCTACCTTCCGCAGCTGCTCACCTCGCTCTTCTCCACCAGCGAGAACGCGGTGATCACCTGGATCTCGCAGAACCTCGCCACCGGCGACACGCCGATCTACATGGCGACCTTCTTCCTGCTGATCATCTTCTTCACCTACTTCTACGTGTCGATTACCTTCAACCCCCCTGAAGTCGCCGACAACATGAAGAAGTACGGTGGGTTCATTCCGGGCATCCGCCCCGGCCGTCCGACGGCTGAATACCTGAACTTCGTGCTCACCCGTCTGACCGCGCCAGGCGCGCTCTATCTGGGTCTGATCTCCATGGTCCCGATCGTCGCGCTGGCCGTGGCCGGTGCGAGCCAGAACTTCCCGTTCGGAGGGACGAGCATTCTGATCATGGTTGGTGTCGGCCTGGACACGGTCAAGCAGATCGAGAGCCAGCTGCAGCAGCGTAACTACGAAGGTTTCCTGCGGTAGTGCGTCTCGTTCTGGTCGGGCCCCCCGGAGCGGGTAAGGGGACGCAGGCCCAGTACATCGCATCGAACCTGTCCATCCCGAAGATCTCGACAGGTGACATCTTCCGTGCCAACGTCTCGGGCGGCACGGACCTTGGCAAGCTGGCCAAGACGTACATGGACCGCGGCGACCTGGTGCCCGACGAGGTCACCATCGCCATGGTCCGTGACCGTCTGTCCGAAGACGACGCGCAGGACGGGTTCCTGCTCGACGGCTTCCCGAGGAACGTCGCGCAGGCGGAGATCCTGCGCGACATGCTCAAGGACTGGGGCCAGGAGCTCGATCTCGTGCTGGAGCTCGTCGTCGACGACGACGAAGTGGTGCGGCGGCTCGCCGGCCGGCGCACCTGCAGCCAGTGCGGCCGCATCTGGCACGTCGAGTTCGATGACAAGAAAGACGACAAGTGTGACGCGTGCGGGGGCGCGCTCTTCCAGCGTGACGACGACAAGGAGGAGACCGTCAGGCACCGCCTGGAGGTCTACCAGGAGCAGACGGCGCCGCTGGTCTCCTACTACGCCGATGAGGACATCCTGGTGGGCGTGGACGCCACAGGGCCGGTCGAAGAGGTCACTCAGCGGGCCATGGACGCGATCCGGCCTTTCATGGGCTGAGCGCCGAGTACGACTGATTCGCGGAGGTGGCACGGGTTCCCGTGCCACCTCGCGGCTATTGTGGGGGAATTGGGCCCCCATCGTGGCCCGTTGAGACCCAGGGGGGCAAAAGATGTTCAAACGGAACAGGCACGGCATCCAGATCAAGTCGCCGGAGCAGCTGGAGAAGATGCGGGCGGCGGGTCTCGTGGTCGGGCGTACGCTCGACCTGCTCAAGCGCTCGGTGCAGCCGGGCATGACGCCGCTCGACCTCGACGTCATCGCCGAGAAGGCGATCAGGGACGAGGGCGCGATCCCGTCGTTCAAGGGCTACCAGGGCTTCCCCGCGACGATCTGCGCGTCGGTGAACAACGAGGTCGTCCACGGCATCCCGACCGACGCCCGTAAGCTGCGCGAGGGCGACATCATCTCGATCGACTGCGGCGCCATCCTTGAGGGCTGGCACGGCGACTCGGCCGTCACGGTGCCGATCGGCGAGGTGGACCCCAAGCTGACCGAGCTGATGCGGGTGACCGAGGAGGCCATGTGGCGCGGCATCGCCGCGCTCAAGCCGGGCCGCCACCTGTCCGACATCGGCCACGAGGTCGAGCGGTACGTGAAGTCGCAGGGCCGCTACGGCATCCCCCCTGAGTACGGCGGCCACGGCATCGGCACCGAGATGCACATGGACCCGTGGATCGCCAACCACGGCAAGCCGGGCCGCGGGCCGGCGCTGGAGGAGGGCATGTGCCTGGCCATCGAGCCCATGGTCAACCTCGGCACCGAGCGGACGCGCGTACTGGCCGACGACTGGACCGTCGTCACGATCGACGGCAAGCACTCCGCACACTTCGAGCACAGCGTGGCCGTGACACATAATGGACCTTGGGTGCTCACCGCTCTAGATGGGGGCAAAGAGCGCCTCGCTCAACTGCAGATCTAGCTCCCCGGGAGTGGTGGATGGCGAACAGCCCCGAGATGCGTGCCTCCGACGCCGACCGTGACCGCGTCGCCGCCATCCTCCGCGAGCACACCGCGCAGGGCCGCATCACGATGGACGAGTTCAACGAGCGGCTGGAGCAGCTCTACAAGAGCAAGACCTACGGCGAGCTGGCCAGGCTCACCTCCGACCTGCCCGACGTCGATCTGCGTCACCTGCCGGTCAAGGCCGGTTCGTCGGTGCCCGACAAGAAGGGCATGCACAGCGGCATGGCGGCGGCCTGGAGCGCCTGGGCCGCGGCCAGCGGCATCAACTGGGTCATCTGGCTGATCGTGAGCATCACCGCGGGCGACCTGATCTATCCGTGGCCCCTGTGGGTGATGGGTCCGTGGGGTGTCATCTTGCTGGTGAGCACGGTCTTCGGCGGGAACAACCAGGCGAAGGAGTCCTAGGTTTTATGCAGTAGTGCACTGTGTGCATTCGTGCGCAGTGCGTGAAGGCGGCGATTCCTAGCGTGAGTGGTGTCGGGAAACACCACCCACTCGGAGGAATCGATGCGCAAGATCCTTGCGGCCACCGCTCTCGCCGGCTCCATGGCCATCACCGGCCTCGCCGTCGCCCCCGCCGCCCAGGCCGCCCCGGTGACCGCCGGCGCCGCCCAGGCGGGCTCGGCGGGCAACTGGGGCAAGTACTACAGCAGCAACCACAAGGCCTACACCTACGGCAAGACCTTCAAGAAGGGCGGGAAGGTCTACACCCACTGGTACGGCAAGGAGTCCACCTCGAAGTTCGGCTACGTCTGGTTCCGCTACTACTCCGGCGGCAAGTGGCACAAGTTCTACCGGCCGTGGAACGGCAAGCACCACGGCGGCTGGTCGGGCAAGGGGATCAAGCGGATCTACACGTACACCTGCTGGGGCGGCAAGTCGAAGTACTGCGGTTCGGTGCACCGCATCTACTAGGTCCGTCCAGCCTGGCCCGTCGGGGGAGCTTCCCCGGCGGGCCTCGTGTTGTGGGCGTCGCGGCTTGCGGGGTGGGGTAGACTGCTACGTGGTTGTGTCAGGACACCTGGCACGCGTTTCGCGTTTTGGGCCCAGGTGTCGTACACTCCTTAGTCGGCTCACTATGACTTATCACGCGTCGGCGGTCTTTGCCGGCCGTCGCTCTCTTCGAAGCGTGAAGGTCGCGGCTGCTTAGTGAACCGGAGCCTCAGACGACCGATCAGTGAAACGCGAGGAATTTTGGCCAAGAAAGACGGCGCCATCGAGATCGAGGGCACTGTGGTCGAATCGCTCCCGAACGCCATGTTCCGGGTGCAGCTCGACAACGGCCACAAAGTCCTTGCCCATATCAGCGGACGGATGCGGATGCACTACATCCGGATTCTTCCCGACGACCGGGTAGTCGTTGAACTGAGCCCCTACGACCTGAGTCGCGGGCGGATCGTCTACCGATACAAGTAAGACGTCTGAGGAATCAAAGGACAATGAAGGTAAAGCCGAGCGTCAAGAAGATCTGCGACAAGTGCAAGGTGATTCGCCGGCACGGTCGCGTCATGGTGATCTGCGACAACCTGCGCCACAAGCAGCGTCAGGGTTAGTCGCCGCAAGGCTTCTCCGAGTCCGCCCCGCAAGGGAGCGGGCTCGACGCATGAGAAGCCTTGAGTCAGTTAGCGCGTCGCACACCTGAGCAGGCGGCATCGCCGAACCGCTCAGGAGACCCCCGGTCGGAGGCCGGGGCCCTCACCCCGGGCATTGGGGAGGGGTAGTGCGGTGCAAGACCTCCGCCACAAAGAAGGAGAATGCCCGACCATGGCTCGCCTGGTTGGCGTCGACCTCCCCCGCGACAAGCGGCTGGAGATCGCTCTCACCTACATTTACGGAATCGGCCGCACCCGCGCCCAGGAGATCCTGCAGGCCACCGGTGTCAGCGGCGACCTGCGCGTGCACCAGCTCAGCGACACCGAGCTCGTCCCGATGCGTGACTACATCGAGGCGAACTACAAGATCGAGGGTGACCTGCGCCGCGAGGTCCAGGCCGACATCCGCCGCAAGATCGAGATCGGTTGCTACCAGGGCATCCGGCACCGCAAGGGCCTGCCCGTGCACGGTCAGCGCACGCAGACCAACGCGCGCACCCGTAAGGGCAAGAAGAAGACCGTCGCCGGCAAGAAGAAGCCCGGTAAGAAGTAGTCCCGCACGGGATGTCGCCACCCGTCCGGCCCCGGTCGCGCACGCGACCGGCGGGTGCCGGGCCGGCGACCATCACACACAGCCGCGGACCGAAGACCTCAGGAGTAATGGCAAACAATGCCTCCTAAGAGCCGCCAGGGTGCGCCGAAGAAGGTGCGCCGCAAGGAGAAGAAGAACGTCGCTCACGGGCACGCCCACATCAAGAGCACGTTCAACAACACGATCGTCTCGATCACCGACCCCAACGGGAACGTGATCTCCTGGGCCAGCGCCGGCCACGTGGGTTTCAAGGGCTCCCGTAAGTCCACCCCGTTCGCCGCACAGATGGCCGCCGAGAACGCCGCCCGCCGCGCCATGGAGCACGGTATGCGCAAGGTCGACGTCTTCGTCAAGGGTCCCGGCTCCGGCCGCGAGACCGCGATCCGCTCGCTGCAGGCCACCGGCCTCGAAGTGGGCTCGATCCAGGACGTCACCCCGGTTCCGCACAACGGTTGCCGGCCGCCGAAGCGCCGCCGCGTCTGACTTAGCCCAGGAGATACGAAGAAATGGCTCGTTACACGGGCGCCGACTGCAAGCTCTGCCGCCGCGAGAAGACCAAGCTCTTCCTCAAGGGCAGCAAGTGCGAGTCCGCCAAGTGCCCCATCGAGATCCGTCCTTACCCGCCGGGTGAGCACGGTCGCGGACGTCCCAAGGAGTCCGAGTACCAGCTTCAGCTTCGCGAGAAGCAGAAGACCCGCCGCATCTACGGCGTCCTCGAGAAGCAGTTCCACAACTACTACGAGGAGGCCGCGGGCCGCACGGGCAAGTCGGGTGAGGTGCTGCTCCAGATCCTGGAGAGCCGGCTCGACAACGTCGTCTACCGCGCCGGGTTCGCCCAGTCGCGTGACGCCGCCCGCCAGCAGGTCCGTCACGGACACTTCCTGGTCAACGGGAAGAAGGTGGACATCCCGTCCTACCGCGTCCGCGAGCACGACATCATCGAGGTCCGCGAGACCAAGCGCAACCTGATGCCGTACGAGGTGGCTCGCGCCACCGCCGGCGAGCGCACGGTTCCCGCGTGGCTCGGCGTCGTGCCCGACAAGCTGCGCGTCCTGGTGCACCAGCTTCCGGTGCGCCAGCAGATCGACACGCAGGTTCAAGAGCAGCTCATCGTCGAGTACTACTCGAAGTGAGCCTCGGCCGGGGTACGCATCGCCGTACCCCGGCTACGCTGTTCATCGGAGTGGCGTCATATAGCGGGCGTCACACGAAAAAAGGGGAGACCCGCACATGCTGATCGCTCAGCGTCCGACTCTTCTCGAAGAGTCGATCGACGAGACCCGGTCCCGGTTCGTCATCGAGCCGCTGGAGCCCGGCTTCGGCTACACCATCGGCAACTCGCTGCGCCGCACGCTGCTGTCGTCCATCCCGGGCGCGGCCGTGACGAGCATCCGCATCGAGGGCGTGCTGCACGAGTTCTCGACCGTCCCCGGGGTCAAGGAAGACGTCACCGACATCATCCTGAACCTCAAGGAACTGGTCGTCTCGTCCGAGCACGACGAGCCGGTCGTGATGTACCTGCGCAAGCAGGGCCCGGGTGAGGTCACCGCCGCCGACATCGCGCCGCCCGCCGGTGTCGAGGTGCACAACCCCGAGCTGCGCATCGCGACGCTCAACGGCAAGGCCAAGCTGGAGATGGAGCTGACCGTCGAGCGCGGTCGCGGCTACGTCTCCGCCGCCCAGAACAAGCAGCCGGGCCAGGAGATCGGTCGCATCCCGATCGACTCCATCTACTCCCCGGTGCTCAAGGTCACCTACAAGGTCGAGGCGACCCGAGTCGAGCAGCGTACCGACTTCGACCGTCTCATCCTCGACGTCGAGACCAAGCCCGCGATGAAGCCCCGCGACGCGGTGGCCTCCGCCGGTAAGACCCTCGTCGAGCTCTTCGGCCTGGCCCGCGAGCTCAACGTCGAGGCCGAGGGCATCGACATCGGCCCGTCGCCGACCGACGCCGCTCTCGCCGCCGACCTGGCGCTGCCGATCGAGGAGCTCAACCTCACGGTTCGCTCCTACAACTGCCTCAAGCGCGAGGGCATCCACACCGTGGGTGAGCTCGTCGCCCGCAGCGAGCAGGACCTGCTCGACATCCGTAACTTCGGCGCCAAGTCGATCGAAGAGGTCAAGCAGAAGCTGCACGAGATGTCGCTGGCGCTCAAGGACTCCCCGCCCGGGTTCGACCCGAGCGCGGTGGCCGGCGGCGGCTACGACGACGACGACAGCGCGTACGTCGAGACCGAGCAGTACTGATTCCCAGCTAGCGCGGGCCCCCGTCCGGGGGCCTGGCGGCCCGACCCCGGTACCTGGCACGGCCGGGGCGGGTGAACCTCAAGGAGAAATGACATGCCCAAGCCCACCAAGGGTGCACGTCTTGGCGGCAGCCCGGCGCACGAGCGGCTGATCCTGGCCAACCTGGCCACGGACCTGTTCCGCCACGGCAAGATCCGCACGACGGTCGCCAAGGCCAAGCGCCTGCGCCCGCTGGCGGAGCGCCTGATCACCAAGGCGAAGAAGGGCGACATCCACAACCGGCGTCAGGTCCTGACCGTCGTTCGGGACAAGGGCGTCGTGCACCAGCTGTTCACCGAGATCGCGCCGACGTTCGCCGAGCGTCCCGGTGGCTACACCCGCATCACCAAGATCGGTGCGCGTAAGGGCGACAACGCCCCGATGGCGGTCATCGAGCTGGTGACCGAGCCGCTGAACGGCGTCACCACCCGCCGTACCGAGGCTCCCGCCGCTGCTCCGGCTGAGGCTCCCGCCGAGGAGACCGCTGCCGAGGCTCCGGCTGCTGAGGCTCCCGCCGAGGCCGCTGAGGCCAAGGCTGAGGAGTCCGCGCCCGCCGAGGGCGAGGCGAAGAAGGACGAGGCCTGATCTTTCAGGCTGGACGGGCCCGATCCCCTTTGCGGGGGTTCGGGCCCGTTTTTTGAGTTCGGGCCCTTTTTGATGGGGGGATCATCGTGGTACGGCTTCGCCTCGATCTCGCGTACGACGGGACCGACTTCTCCGGATGGGCACGGCAGCCGGGGCTGCGTACCGTCCAGGGGGAGATCGAGCTGGCGCTCACGCGGATCCTGCGGCTTTCCTCGCCGGCCATGCTGACCGTTGCCGGGCGTACGGACGCGGGGGTGCACGCGCGGGGGCAGGTCGCGCATGTGGACGTGCATGAGGCGGCGCTGGGGGAGCTCGACGGGCGCCGGGGGCCGCTGGGCGGCGATGAGCGGCTCTCTGCGCTCGTGCGGCGGCTGGGTGGGGTCCTGGAGCCCGATGTACGGATTTATCGTGTCTCGGTGGCTCCTGAGGGCTTTGACGCACGGTTCTCGGCCATGTTCCGGCGGTATGCGTACCGGGTGGGGGATGCGCCCGGAGGCGTTGACCCGTTGCGGCGGCGTGAGGTCGTCTGGCACAACCGGCCGCTCGATCTCGGCGCGCTGAACGCCGCTGCCGCGCTGCTGCTGGGGGAGCACGACTTCGCGGCCTTCTGCAAGAAGCGCGAAGGCGCCACCACCATCCGGGAGCTGCAGCGGCTCGACTGGGTGCGCGAGGATTCCGGCGTGCTGGTCGCCACTGTGGTGGCTGATGCCTTCTGCCACTCGATGGTGCGGGCGCTGGTGGGGTCGTTGCTGGCCGTCGGGGAGGGGCGGCGTTCCGTCGAGTGGCCTGCTGAGGTGCTCACCCGGGGGGTGCGGGACTCCGGGGTGCATGTCGCGCCCGCTCACGGGCTGTGCCTTGAGGAGGTCGGGTATCCGGCCGATGAGGAGCTCGCCGGTCGGGCGGCGGCTACGCGGCGGGTTCGTACGGTGAGGGCGGACGCCGGCTGAGCGTCCTTTCGGCCTGCGCCCCTGGTGCGAGGGTGGCAGGGTCGGGGCGTACGGGGGCTGGTGCCTCTTCGTACGCCCCGATTTGCGGTTGTCAGTCCTTGGTGGCGCGGTGTTCCAGGACCTCTGAGGTCAGGTCGCGGAACTCGGCGCTCACCTGCGGGAGCGTCTTCTCGTCGGCCTTCGGGGTGTGGCCGTCGGCGTGGGTGGCGTAGCTGAAGACGATGTAGCGGCCCCAGACCAGGCCGGCCGCGTAGCCGCCGGCGATGTGCACCCGCTCGCCGCCCGACTTCTCAGGGCCGGGCAGGGGGCGGAACCAGACGTTGTTCGGCAGGTCCTTCGCCTGGTCGGCCGCGGCGGCGGCGTCCTTGTCCGGCAGGACGGCGATGCCCGTGGTGACCGCGTAGCGGCGCTTGCCGTCGACGTACGTGGCCCTCAGCACCCGGCTGCACTTGCGCTCCTTCAGCGCGTCGGCGAACGCGCCCGTCGCGGCCTTGGCGCACGTCGTCTCCATGCCGGCCTTGACCCGTGTGAACGTCGTGCCCGCCGCGCTCACCTTCTTCTTCGGGAACGCCTCCGAGAGGGACAGCTTCTGCGGGTCGGTCTGCTCCGAGTCGAGGACGGACGTGGCCGCCGGGGTCTCGGGCGGCGGGGTGGCGGCGTTGGCCGTCGCCGACGGTGGCGGCACCGACGCCGCCGTGGCGGCCGTCGTCGGGGTCGGTGAGGTCACCGTCTGGTACGCGAAGAAGCCACCCGTCGCGATGCCGGCCAGGGCCAGCGCGCCCAGGGTCACCAGCAGGGCCCGCTTGCTCTTAGGCGGTGGCGGAGGTGGTGGTGGCGTCTGGAACGGGGGTTGCTTGAAGGCGCCCGGTGGGAAGGCTGGAGCGCCCGGCCTCGTCTGGGCGGGGACGTTGAAAGCCGACGTGGGCTTCTGGCCCCAGGTGTCTCTGGAGAACGGGAGTTCGGGCAGTTTGTCACCGGTCGCGGGCGTGGGGGGCCAGACGGGCACGTCGCCTGGCTCCGGGGGGCGGGCGGGGTCATGGGGTTGATTCGGTGAGGTGGCCGTCACAGCGGCCTCGACCTCGCCACCGGGGCCGGCCGAGCCTGTGTGGCCGGTCGAACCTGTGTGGCCGGTCGAAGCTGCGTGGCCGGTTGGGTCCGTTTGGCCCGTCGAACCTGCCGGGGCGGTCGAGCCTGCCTGGCTGGCCGAACCTGCCGGGACGGTCGGGTCCGTTTCGGCGGTTGAGCTCGCCTGGGCGGCCGCTGCCGCCTTTCCTGCGGTCTGTGGCGTGGTGGGGAGCGGGGAGTCGGGGTTCTCCCGATTTGTGGGCTGCTCCGTGGTGTCGTCGGACTGCTGTGCGTTGTCCTCAGCCGGCTCTGTGCCGGCCTGAGCCGGCTTTGAGCCGTTGCCGACAGAGCCTGGGGAGCCCTGCGTCGGATGGGCGGCCGTTGGCGAGGACTCGTCGCCTTCGTGGGTGGCTGCCGTGTCCGAGTGGGTTGTGTCCCCGTGGGTCGCGTCCCCATGGGTTGCGTCGGGGTGTGGCAGGGCTGGACGGGTGGCGTTGGCGTCGGTGTGGTTCGCGTCCGGAAGGTTGGCGTCCGTGGGGCCGGTGGCCGCGACGTCGGCGTTCGCGTGGCTGGCGTCCGTGTGATCGGCGTCTCCGGGGAGGGTGCCTGGGCGCGAGGGATCCGCTTGGGCGCTGGCCGTCGGTTGCGACGTGTGCTGTCGGGTGATGTCCGGGTCTGTGTCGGCTGGCTCGGTTTCGCCCGGCTTCGTGGTGTGGACGCGGGTGGTGTCCGTGTCGGCCGGGTGGGAGGCGTTCGGGTGGGTGTCGCCTTGGTGGGCCGTTGTGGCGAGTTGGGGGAACGGCGTTTGGGCGTTGGCCGGGCGGGTGGGCGCCTCGTTTGAGGAGAGGGAGCGAGGCGTGTTGGACACGGGTGTGTCGCCAGGCTGGGCCTGCTCCTTGGCGTCCTGGCCGGCCGGGTCGGGGTGGTGCGTCGCCGGGAGGTTGAGGCCCTCCGGGTCCGTGGTGATCGCGTCCAGGTCGGTGCCGCCGGCTGGGTAGTCGGTGTCGCCGGCGCTTACCTGGTTGAGGATGAACGGGGTCGGGTTCGGGTTGAACGGGGGTGGGAGGAAGGGCTCGTCCGCGTCGGGGACGGCTTCCAGCTCGCCTGTGGCGGCGGGCCATGGGGGCATGGCGTGGGCGTCCGACACCGGGGCGGGCCAGGTCGGCATGCCCGCTGCCGCTGCGGTGAACGCCGGCGGTGGCTCCCACGGTGGCGTTGTCGATCCCGGGCCCTCCGCGGGCCAAGCGCCCTGGCCGGGGTGCCGCTGGTTGTTCGGGGGCATGGGGTGGCCTGGGTGCGGGCCGCCGTGGTGCTGGGGCTGGTGCGGGGCTCCCTGATGCGGGCCTTCGAAGTGTGGGCCCGGGTGAGGCTGGTTGGGGCCGACCTGGTTGGGGCCGACCTGGTTGGGCCCGGTCTGGTTGGGGCCGACCTGGTTGGAGCCGGTCTGGTTGGAGCCGGTCTGGTTGGGGTGGGGCTGCTGTGGCCAGGCTTCGCCGGCCTCCGGGCCGCCGAACGGCGGGGAGGCGGGGTGGGGTGGCGCTGGTGGCTGCTCGGGGTGTGGTGCGGCGAGTGGCTGGTGGGGGTGGGGCGTGGCGAACGGCGGCTGGCCTGGGTGCGGCAGGCCCGCCGGGGGGTGCGGTTGCGACACGCCGAACGGCGCCCCCGGCGGCTGCTGGCCGAACGCGTGCGGGCCCCCCTGAGGCGCGCCGAAGTGCGGGTGACCGTGGTCAGGGGCCGGAGGCCGGCCGCTTGATGGCTGGGCACCTGGTGGCTGGGCACCGGGCCCGCTCTGACCGATCGGGGTGGCGCCGGGCCCGCCCCGACCGAACGGTGGCTGGGGGCCGCCCTGTGCGAACGCACGGTCGTCGGCCTGGGGCGCGCCGAAAGGTGGGGTGGCGGGGTCGCCCTGAGGGTGGCCGAAGGCGTGCTGGTCGGCTTGAGGTGCGCCGAAGGGAGGCGTGGTGGGGGCGCCTTGTGCGAACGCGTTAGGGGCGCCCTGTGCTGGGGCGAAAGGGGGCTGGCCCTGCGGTGACCCGAAAGGCGGCTGGCCCTCGGGTGGTCCGAAAGGCGGCTGGCCTTGCGGTGGTCCGAAGGGCGGCTGGCCGTGCGGTTGGGGGGTGCTCTGTGGGCCGCTGAAGGGGGGTTGGCCGAAGCGGGGTGGGGTGGCGGGGGCGTGGGGCGTGGGCCCGAAGGGAGGCTGGGAGAGGGCCGGGTCGGAGAGCCAGTCGTAGGAAGCCGCGTCGTTGGCGGGGACTTCCCAGGGCTGGGCGTCCGGCGGGAGGTCTGCGGGCGTGTCGTCGGTGTCCTGGGCGGCGGGTGCCGGTTGGTCCCCAGAGGGTGTAGGCGCTGTGGGGGGCGCCTGACCCTGCGCGGACGTCGACGGGGGCTCCGATGCCTGCACGCGTGGCTCGGTGGCTGGAGGGCCGTCGGGCAGGGGAGGGTGGTGGTCGCCGGGGTCAGCACCGGCGGCCGGGGCTCCTGGGGAGCCCGGGGGGTAGGGGGAGGTGCCCGATGGGTGTGGGTGGGCCGACGTCCGCTCGCCGTAGGGAGTGGACGCCGGTGGAACGTCTCGCCCGTTGGTCTGGCCGAAGCTCGGCGGTGGTGTCGCTGGGGCGGCCGAACCGTCGGCCTCCCTCTGATCGTGCTCAGACCCGGGTTCCTGGCCACGCATAGCTTGGAGCCTAGCGAGCGGAGCGAGATCGTTAGGCCGGTATGGGCGTTCCCAGGAGCATCACGAGCCCCTTTGCAGCGGGTTCGCCCCAAAAGACCATTCAGCTGAGCGCGTTGCCGGTCAGAACCCGGTTGTCCAGGGCCACGTACACGGTGGCCTTGGTGATGTCGACGATGGCCTGAGAGATCCGCTTCGAGCCCTTCGAGTCGGGCTTCGTGCCGTCCTTGTTCTGGAACCACACGAGGATCGCGTAGTGGCCGTACGTCGAGATCTTGGCGCCGCCCGCGCCGGAGCCGAGCTGCTTGGTGACCTCGTCCTTGCCGGCCAGGGGCTTGACGTAGTTGCTCGTGCTGCCGGCCTTGGCGACCTTGGCCGCCTGCTTCTCGGAGCTGAGGTTGGCCACGCCGACCGTGCCGATCACCACGCCGGCCTTGTCACGGAAGCTCGCGCGGACGAACTGGGTGCACTTGGCGGACTTGAGCGCCTTCTGCAGGGAGTCGCCGAGAGCGCCGTCCGTGCACTTCTTGTCCTTGCTGGTGATCGTCATCTCGTAGCCGCGCTTCGAGACGGTGAACTTCCGCTTCTTGCCGAACAGCTCCTTCACCGAGATCGGGTCGGGGTCGGTCTTGCGGCTGGCGGCGAAGCCGTACTTGCCTGACGGGACCGAGGGCAGCGGCGCCGAGGTCTGGCGGGCCGCGGCGGGCTCGGCGGTGACCGGGTCGTCGGCGTTGTACATCAGGGCCAGGCCGCCGCCGAGCAGGCCGAGCACCACCAGGCCGCCGATGCCGGCGAGCAGCGGGCCGCGGGAGCGGCTGCCCTCGTCGTACGGGCTCCAGCCGATGCGGCTCTGGGGAGCCCTGTTCGTGAAGTCGTCCTCGGGCTTGCCCTTGCCGGTGTCGCCGCCGGTCTCGGGGTCGGCCGTGGCACCGCGATCTTTGCGGCCTCGGCGGGACTTTCCGGAAGAGGCGGACTCGTCGCCCCTGCCCTTCTTGCCGTCCTTGCCCCTGCCCTTGCCTCTGCCCTTGTCGTCCTTGTCGTCCTTGCCGTCGGCGCCCTCCGGCGGGGTGGGCGCTCCGAAGGCGGAGGTGGCGGCGCTCGCGGAGGAGCCGCCACCAGGGCCGCCACTGGGGCCGCCACCGGGACCGCCGCCAGGACCTCCATCAGGGCCGCCGCCGGGACCGTTCGGTGGGGCGGCTCGTCGGCCGGGAACGGGGTGCGCCCCGCTCGGGCCGCCGAACGGGTCCGTGCCGAAGCCGCCCTGCGGCGGACCGGCAGGCCCGCCGCCGAAACCCCCGCCCGGGCCACCGGGACCACCGGGACCGCTAGAACCACCAGGGCCAGGGCCGGCAGGGCCGGCAGGGCCGGCAGGGCCGGCGCCGTGACGGCCGCGACCGCCGGGAGCACCGCCCGGAGCGCCGCCGGGCCCACCGGCAGGGCCGTCAGGGCCGCCGAAACCAGCAGGGCCACCGAGACCAGCAGGGCCACCGAGACCAGCAGGGCCGCCGGGGCCGCCAGGGCCGTCAGGACCGCCGAAACCGGCAGGGCCGGCAAGGCCGCCGGGACCACCGGGGCCGGCAGGACCGCCAGGGCCAGCAGGCCCGCCGGGCCCGCCGTGGCGGCCGGAGCCGCTCATGAACAGGCTGCCGGGCGCGTCAGAGCCACCGCCCGGGTTGTTGGGGAAGGGCTCGTCGACCGGCCTGCCCCTGCGGGGACGGCCGCCTTCGGAGCCGCCGTCGGCTGCGAAAAAGCTGCCAGGGGCCCCGTCGGCGGGCCCGCCACCTGCGGGGCCGTTGCTCGTGAACAGGCTGCCCGCCGTCGCGTCCGCCGGTGAGCCCTCGCCCCTGGGAGTGCCTCCCATGCCGTAGGGGGCGCTGCCGGTGCCGTGCTCACGTTCCCCACTGCCGTTGGAAACCATGCGGCGACATTACCGTGATGTTCGTCATTGGGTTCCGAAGTCTTGGGTCCACCATGGGCCGCCGGGGCCCGCGGCGACGCCGACGCCGATGGCCTTCAGGCGGCAGTCGAGGATGTTCCTGCGGTGGTCAGGGCTGCCCATCCAGCCGCTCACCGCCTCCCGGGCGGTGCTGTATCCGGCGCCGATGTTCTCGGCGGCGCCCCAGCGGTATCCGGCGCGCTCCATGCGGTCCCAGGGGGAGGAGCCGTCGGGGGAGTTGTGGGCGAGCTCGCCGGCGCGGGCCATCTCCAGCGAGTGCGTACGAGCCGACCTGGTCAGCCCCGCGTCGACCCTGAGCGGCCCGCATCCGCGCTTGGCCCTGGCGGAGTTCGTCAGCGTGACGACCTCGGACGCCATGCCCGCCAGCACCCGTACGTCCTCGCGCCCGTCCTCGAACGCCGCCGACGGGTTGTCGTGGGAGTTGAACCCGGGGATCTGCCCGTCGGGGGTGCGGCGCGGCGCGTGCGTGGCGGTGGGCTCGCCCACTTCCTTCTTGATGGTGATGCCCCTGGGGATGCTCTCGACCTGCGGCTGCGCCTTCTTCTGCACGGTCGGCGCCGGGTTGGCGGTGGCCGCGGCGGGCGGCGCGGTCTCGCTGAGGTAGATGTGGCGGGCCGGCTCTTCTTCGCTGCTCAGCCGGCCGATCAGCACGCCCGTGAACAGGACCGCGAGCAGGCAGGTCAGCAGGCCCAGACGGCTCCGGCGCCGGGGGCCGCGCTGGGTGAGCCGGGTGCGAGAGATCTGCCACATACCGCCGCTAACGATAGGGATGTCGGGTCCTGGGAAAGAAGGGGTCCCAGGGAAACGAAACTAAACCGTTCTGAGGTCAGGTAGAATCGCACAGGGTTACCGGTCTTTTGACCTGCACGCCTCAGGGCGGGTAGCTTAGGTTCGTTGTGTGCATAGGTCCTGCGAGACCGATGCGCGGCGCGTCCGGCGTCATCTCCCGTGATGTGGAGACGGAAGGTCCGGGCCGTCGTGTGCCCGCACCGACCGACCAATGTAGCTGTCGCATCCGACAGCGCCGAAGACGCGAGCATAAAGAAGGCTACGACCGTGCGCACGTACTCACCGAAGCCCGCCGACGTCCAGCGTCAGTGGTACGTCATCGACGCGACCGATGTCGTGCTGGGCCGGCTGGCCAGCCACGTCGCGACCCTGCTCCGCGGCAAGCACAAGCCGATCTTCGCCAACCACGTCGACACCGGTGACTTCGTCATCGTCATCAACGCGGACAAGATCGCGCTGAGCGGCAACAAGCTTGAGCAGAAGAAGGCGTACCGCCACTCGGGCTACCCGGGCGGTCTGCGTTCCGTCACGTACGGCGAGCTCATGGAGAAGCGGCCGGAGAAGGCCGTCGAGAAGGCCGTCAAGGGCATGCTGCCGAAGAACTCCCTCGGTCGGAAGATGGCCAAGAAGCTGAAGGTCTACGCGGGTTCTGAGCACCCGCACCAGGCCCAGCAGCCGGTGCCGTTCCAGATCACCCAGATCGCCCAGTAGTAGTTCGAAAGAGTTAGAGGAGAACCGTGGCTGAGCCCACCGGTGTCGAGACGGTCGTAGAGACGGCCGAGCTGGAGGACCTCTCCGGCGAGGACTTCCCGTCCGAGTACACCACCGAGTCCGCCGCCAGCGCTGACGCTCCCGTGCGCAAGCCCGTCACCACGGGCAACTCGTACGGCACCGGCCGCCGTAAGGAGGCGATCGCCCGCGTGCGCATCGTCCCCGGCACCGGTAAGTGGACGATCAACGGTCGTTCGCTGGACGTCTACTTCCCGAACAAGGTCCACCAGCAGATCGTCAACGAGCCCTTCGTGGTGCTCGGCGCCGAGGAGGCGTTCGACGTCATCGCGCGCATCGACGGCGGCGGCGTGACCGGCCAGGCCGGCGCGCTGCGCATGGGCCTGTCCCGCGCGCTGGCGATCCTCGACGTCGACGTCAACCGCCCGCCGCTGAAGAAGGCCGGCTTCCTCACCCGTGACGCCCGCGCCACGGAGCGGAAGAAGTACGGCCTCAAGAAGGCCCGTAAGGCTCCGCAGTACAGCAAGCGCTGAGTTGGCGCGCCTCTTCGGCACCGACGGGGTACGTGGGGTCGCGGGCCGCGACCTCACGGCCGAGCTCGCCATGGATCTGTCCGTGGCGGCGGCCCATGTCCTCGGCGATGCAGGCGCGTTCGCCGCTACCGGACGCCGTCCGGTGGCGGTCGTAGGCCGGGACCCGCGTGCCTCGGGAGAGTTCCTCGAGGCCGCAGTGGTCGCCGGCCTTGCGGCGTCTGGAGTGGACGTGCTGCGCCTCGGCGTGCTGCCCACCCCTGCCGTCGCCCACCTCACCGCGGCGCTCGGCGCCGACCTCGGCGTCATGCTGTCGGCCTCGCACAATGCGGCGCCCGACAACGGCATCAAGTTCCTGGCGCGCGGCGGCTTCAAGCTGTCCGACGCGGTCGAGGACGAGATCGAGCGGCGGCTCGGCGAGGAGTGGAGCTTCCCCGTCGGGTCCGGCGTGGGGCGCGTGCGCGACGCGTACGGCGAGGCGGACCGCTACATCTCCCACGTGCTGACCACGATGAACGCCGGCCTCGACGGCCTGCACGTCGTGGTCGACTGCGCTCACGGGGCGGCCCACATGGTGGCTCCCGAGGCGCTGGTGCGCGCGGGGGCGCGGGTCGAGGCCATCGGCGCGCGGCCCGACGGCCTCAACATCAACGACGGTCATGGCTCGACCCACCTCGACAAGCTCTGCCAGGTGGTCGTCTCGCGCGGGGCCGACCTCGGCGTGGCCTACGACGGCGACGCCGACCGCTGCCTGGCGGTCGACCACACCGGCGCGATCGTCGACGGTGACCGCATCATGGCCGTGCTGGCCGCCGCGCTGCACGGCGACGGCCTGCTGGCCAAGGACACCGTGGTCGCGACCGTCATGTCCAACCTGGGCTTCAAGCTCGCGATGCGCGAGGCGGGCATCACCGTGGTGGAGACCGCGGTGGGCGACCGTTACGTGCTTGAGCGGATGAAGGCCGACGGCTACAACCTGGGCGGTGAGCAGTCGGGCCACGTCATCATGCTCGACCACGCCACCACCGGCGACGGCCTGCTCACCTCGCTGCAGTTGCTGGGCGTGGTGGCCAAGTCGGGGGTGCCGCTCAAGGAGCTGGCCTCGATCATGACGTCGCTGCCGCAGATCCTGATCAACGTCAAGGACGTCGACAAGGGCAAGGCCGCGGCTCCCGAGCTGCTCGCCGCCGTCGCCACGGCGGAGGCGGAGCTGGGTGAGACCGGGCGCGTGCTGATCAGGCCGAGCGGCACCGAGCCGATGATCCGGGTGATGGTCGAGGCGGCCAGCGAGGAGCACGCCACGATGGTGGCGAACCGCCTGGCCGACGTGGTCCGCAAGGTCTGCGTCTGAGACACGGCATCGAAAGAAGGCCCGCGGAGAGATCCCCGCGGGCCTTTTTCGTTCGTACGGTCACTCGTCGCCGGTGAGTGAGAAGGCGCGCAGGCGCTGGCCGGCCCAGAGGACGGCGGCGACGGTGACGACGAGCAGGGCGGGGACGGCGAAGCCGAGCGTGACGTCCGCCTTGAGGAAGGGCGAGTCGCTGAGCTGGTCGGCGATCGACTGGCCCCAGTGCTGGATGGAGAACCTGCGGGCGCCCGGCACGAGGTTGCCGACGAGGCTCTCCCAGACCAGGGCGTAGACGATGCCGATCGTCACCGCGTGCCGGGTGACGATGCCGAGCAGTAGGAACAGCGCGGCGTAGGCGATGCCGGCGGCCAGGGTGCCGAGGGCGAAGCCGGCGGCGACGCCGTCCTCACCGCGTACGAGCAGCCAGCCCGACACGTACGTCGGCACCGCCGCGAACACCGCCAGCAGCGACGCGGCCACCAGAAACTTGGTCATGACGATGGTCGGGCGCGAGATCGGCTTCGACATCAGGTGGATGATGGTGCCGTCGTCGATCTCGGGGGCGATGACGCCGGTGCCGGCGATGAGGCCGAGCAGCGGCAGCATGGTGCCGATGGCGAAGTTCTGCAGCAGCAGGACGGCCGAGCGCTGGTCGGCGGCGCCGAAGACCTTGAACAGCACGGCGAGGCCGATCAGGGCCAGCGGGAGCAGCAGGAGCAGGATGATCCGCCGGCGCCCCAGCAGGGCCCGGTAGGTGATGCCCGCGACGACTGTGTTCATCAGGAGCTCCTGTTGATGAGGTAGGAGAAGACGCTCTCCAGGTCCTCGTCCGCGGGGGAGACCTGGTGCAGGCTGACGCCCTCGGCGCGGGCGACCTGGGGCAGGAGGCGGGCGAAGCGGCGGAACTCGGTGGCCTGGACCTCCAGCCCGTCGGGGCGCAGCGTGATGCCGCCGGTGGAGTCGTCGCGTACGAGGGCGGCGGCCAGTTTCCTGTCGTCGCTCGACCGGATCCTGAACAGGTGGGGCCGGTCGGTCATCAGCCGCCTGATCTCGCGGAAGTTGCCCGACGCGGCGTGCCGGCCGGCCACCAGCACCTCGATGTGCTGGGCGACCCGCTCGACCTCCTCCAGGATGTGGGAGCTGAACAGGATGGTCTTGCCCGCCGTGCCCATGGCGCGGATCAGGTCCATGAGGTGCAGCCGCTGGCGCGGGTCCATGCCGTTGAACGGCTCGTCGAGCAGCAGCACGGGTGGGTCGTGGACGAGTGCGGCGGCGACCTTGACGCGCTGGCGCATGCCCTTGGAGTACGTCTCGACCCGCCGGTCCTTGGGCTCCTCCATCTCGACGGTGGCCAGGGCCTTGCGTGCGGCCTCGTCGGGGTCGGGCAGGCCGTGCAGGCGGGCGGCGGACAGCACGAACTGCCAGCCGGTCAGGAAGCCGTAGACGCCCTCGCGCTCGGGGACCAGGCCGATGCTGCGGTAGATGTGGTGGTTCTTCCAGACGCGGGTGCCGTCCAGGGTGACCGTGCCGCCCGACGGGGCGAGGAAGCCGGCCATCATGTGCAGGAGCGTCGACTTGCCCGCCCCGTTGGGGCCGAGCAGGCCGGTGACGCCCGGCCCGATGGTCATGGTGACGTCGTTGACCGCGACGACGTTGCCGTACCAGCGGGAGACCTGAGAGAGCTCGATCTTCATCGCGCGGCCGCCTTCCTGTAGCGCAGGGCCAGCGCGGCGAAGCCGGCGGCGAGCAGCACGAGCAGCACCGCGATCGACACGGCGCCGCTCGGGTAGACGCCGTCCTCGATCGCGTGGGACGGCGTGCCGAACACCGCGTGCTGGACGGAGTCGACCAGCCAGAACGGGTTGACCAGCCAGGCGTAGGTGGCCGCGGCCTCGTTGCCCGCCGAGTAGAGGGTGCCGTAGATGATGGGGACCGCGGCCGACGACAGCAGGTAGACCGTGATCACCGAGGCCACGCCGAGGCCGCGCCTGGGCGTGAACGAGGCCAGCGCGAGCCCGAAGACCGACAGCAGCAGCGCCAGCACCAGCGCCATCAGCACGGAGCTGAGGTATTCGCCGGTGGCGGGCGGTCCTGGCATGTCGATGAGCAGCTCGCCGGCGTAGACCACGGTGATCGGGGCCGCGACGAGCGCGAAGACCGCGATGGTCATCGCGGCGACCTTCGCGCCGACGTACTCGGCGATCGAGACGGGACGCGACAGGTAGAGCGGCAGGACGCGGTAGCGCAGGTCGGGGGCGACCACCGTGGGCGCCTGGGCGGCCAGGAAGATCGCCACGACGGCCTGCATGACGACCGCGAAGCCGCTGTAGTCGATGCCGCGCTGCTGGGCGAGGGCCATCAGGGCGATGTTCACGATGGCCGGGAAGAACATGATGGCGACCAGCGAGTACGGGACGATCTTGCTGCGCGCGGGCCGGCCGAGCCCGAAGACGCCGCGCAGGCTGTGGACCGTCAGCGCCCTGGTGGAGTAGCCGCGGCCGAGCCTGGGGCCGTCGTAGTGGCGATAGCCGATGTCGTAGATCTCAGACATGTGCCACCTCATCCCTGAAGACGTCCTCGATGCGGTGGCGTCCCTGCTCCAGGCGGATCAGGCACAGGCCCAGCTCGGCGGTGGCGTCGCGGATGGCGTCGTACGTCTGCTCGCCCGCCACCTTCACGACCAGCTGCCGCCCCTGGAGCGAGACCGTCTGCCCGTCGCCGGACAGCTTGGCGGCCAGGTCGTCGAGCCCCTCGTCCACCTCGACCGTCAGGGTCTGGGTGGCCTGGGTGAACTCGCCGATGGCCGAGGAGCGCAGCAGTCGTCCCGCGTCGATGACGATGACGTGGTCGCAGATGCGCTCGAGCTCGCCGAGCAGGTGGGAGGTGACCAGCACGCTGATGCCGAACTCGGTGCCGATGCGCCGGATCAGCGTCAGCATCTCGTCGCGCCCGCGCGGGTCGAGCCCGTTGGTCGGCTCGTCGAGGAAGATCAGCTTGGGGTCGTGGACGAGTGCCTGGGCCAGCTTCACCCGCTGTTTCATGCCGGTGGAGTAGGTGCCGACGGCACGGTAGCGCTCTTCCGCGAGCCCCACGTGGCGCAGCACGTCGGCGGCGCGTTCGCGGGCCGCGGTGCGCGGCAGCCCGGACATGCGGGCGAGGTGGACGACTAATTCGGTCGCGGATACGTCGGGGGGCAGGCATTCGTGCTCGGGCATGTAGCCGACGAGCCGGCGGATCTCGGCGCCCTGCGTGGTGACGTCGAGATCGAGCACGCGCGCGGTGCCCTCGGACGGCGGCAGCAGGCCGAGCAGGATCTTGATCATCGTCGACTTGCCGGCGCCGTTCGCCCCGACCAGACCGGTGACCCCCGGCCCCACGGTGACCGAGAGCCGGTCGACCGCGGTGACGGTGGGGAAGCGCTTGGTCAGCCCCTCGGTGGCGAGGATGTGCATGAGCCGGACACTACCCGTCCGCCCGGCGCCGCCGCCTCGGTCATAGGGATGAACGTCGTCCTACTTGAGGCCAGAATCTGCGCTGGACCAGGAGGGTGAGCGTGCCCGCCACGCTCATCCCCAAGAGGTTCAGCGCGAGCTGGGAGATGGAGCCGCCGACCTCCCGCAGCTCCTGGACGGCCAGCGAGACCGCCACGTAACCGGCGGCGGGGACCGTGGTGACGGAGATGAACACGCCGATCAGGGCCGTCGACTTGCCCGCCGTGATCGACAGCACCCCCGCCGCGCCGGCCAGCAGGGCCACGACGAACGACCAGCGGTCGGGCTTGACGATGAACTGCACCTCCTCGTGCCCGCCGATGTCGCCGGGGCCGAACCAGCCCAGCCAGTACGCCGCGAGCGCGCACGCGTACGCGATCGCGATCGCCGCCACGAACCCGACGACCAGCGTCCGCAGCGCGCTCACGATCAGCCGCCCGTCGCCGCGCAGCAGCCCGAAGCAGACGGCGGCGACCGCGCCGAACTCGGGACCGAGCACCATCGCGCCGACGATGAGGACGAGGGAGTTCTGCAGCACGCCGATGCCGACCAGCAGCGTGGCGATGGTGAGGAACACCAGGTACGACCAGGTGACCCGGGAGTCGGCCGAGACCCGCTGGGCCAGCTCGGCCCACACCACGGCGTCGTCGGGCTCGCCCGGGGCCTCCTCGACGGCGACGTCGGCGGCCTCCGACAGCGAGAGGTCGACCTGCTCGGCCGCGATGGAGCCCTCGGTCCGCAGCCAGGCGAGCCGGCCGAGCACCTCGTTGGCCGACTCTCTGGCCGCGTCGCAGAGCACCACGTCGCCGCGCGGCTCGCGGGCGGCGCCCGGCAGGACGACGATGTTGGTGACGCCTGGGCAGCTCTCCAACACCGCCGTCGCCTCTTCGGTGCGCGCGGCGGGGACGATCAGTCGCAGGTGCAGCACTCCGACATTCTCGTCGATCGGATGTTGACGGGGTGTTGACGCCGGTACGCGAACGTTCCTCGCATGATCTGGTGTCATGGTCACGGCGAGGAGTGCTGGTTCGCCGGCGTCGACGATCTGGGGTGTGCGGGCAGGTTCGGGCGTTACGTGTACGAGGAGGCGTTCAGGTCTGGCGAAGACGCACCCGTCGTACGGAGTGGTCTGCGCCCTTCTTGAGCACGAGGTCGGCGCGGCCCCTGGTGGGGGCGATGTTCTCGACGAGGTTGCGCTCGTTGATGTCGCGCCAGACGTTCTCCGCGAACGCCGTGGCCTCCTCGTAGGAGAGCTCGGCGATGTGGCGGAAGTAGGACTTGGGGTCTTCGAAGGCGGTGCGGCGCAGCTTGTGGAAGCGTTCGACGTACCAGGTGCGGATGTCCTCGACCTTGGCGTCCACGTAGATGGAGAAGTCGAAGTAGTCGTTGACGGCGAGGGACGTGGGCGGGGCCGGTTGGAGGACGTTGAGCCCCTCGATGATCAGGATGTCGGGATTTCTCACGGTCTGCGCGGCGCCGGGGACGATGTCGTACTCCAGGTGGCTGTAGATCGGCGCCTTCACCTCCGCCGCGCCCGCCTTGACCTCCGCCACGAACCTGACCAGCGCCCGCCGGTCATAGCTCTCGGGGAAGCCCTTGCGGTGCATGATCTTCTTGGCCTCCAGCACCGCGTTGGGGTAGAGGAAGCTGTCGGTGGTGATCAGCTCCACGTGCGGGTGCTCGGGCCAGCGCGCGAGGAGGGTGTGCAGCAGCCGGGCCGTGGTCGACTTGCCGACCGCGACGCTGCCCGCGATGCCCAGGATGTACGGGACGCGCTGCTCCTCGTGCCCAAGGAACGCGCTCAGCACGCTGCTGCGCTGCTTGGACCCGGTGAAGTGCAGGTTGAGCAGCCGGGTCAGGGGGAGGTAGATGTCGGTGACTTCGGTCAGGTCGATGGGGTCGTCGACCCCGCGCAGCTCTTCCAGCTCGTCTGCGGTGAGAGTCAAGGGCGTGTTCTTGCGGAGCTCGCTCCACTGCTCCCTGCTCAGTTCCACGTAGCCGTTGTTCACCTAGGCAGCGTAGCGATGCCCGACAAAACGGATCATGGGAGGGGCGCGTCCCCGGATATCCACAGCCTGTGGATGAAGACGTGGGATTACCGAGACTCAGTTCGGGGAAAGCGAAGGAGTTCGGCTGCCGCGAGCGGGTACTGTGCCTCACGGAGGTTGCCATGGACCGTCGCCGCTTCATCTCCACCGTGGCCGCCGGCATCGCCGGGCCCTTCGCGGGCGTCGCGTGCGTGAGCCATCAAGGCCAGGCCAAGCCGGTGCGCGCGTACGGGCCGCTGCGTCCCGTACGCGACCTGCGTGACGGCGAGGTGCGCCTGCACCTGCCCGACGGCTTCCGCTACCGCTCGTTCAGCGTGGCCGGCAGCAAGTTCGGCGACGGCTCGACCGTCCCCGGCCGCCACGACGGCATGGCCGCCTTCGCAGGGCCCAAGGGCAGCACGATCCTCATCCGCAACCACGAGGTCAACGGCCCGGTCGGCGCGTTCGGCGACAAGAAGCGGGCCTACGACCCGATGGCCGGCGGCGGCACCTCCACGCTGCGCGTCACCCGCCACGGCGAGGTGATCGAGAGCGCGCCCTCGCTCTCCGGCACCATGATGAACTGCTCGGGCGGCCCCATGGCCTGGCGCGCCTGGGTGACCTGCGAGGAGACCGTCAACGGCCCCGACGTCGGTGACGACTTCTCCGGCGGCGACAACTCCAAGCTCACCCGCAAGCACGGTTACCTCTTCGAGGTGCCGGTCGGCCGCGCCGCGAGCGCCAGGCCGATCCGCGCGGCCGGCCGCTTCGCCCACGAGTCCGTCGCCTTCGACCCCTCCTCCGGCGCCCTCTACCTCACCGAGGACAACTTCGGCTTCCCCTCCGGCTTCTACCGCTACCTGCCGCCCAAGCACCCGGTGCTGGCCGGGCGGCTGCTCGACGGCGGCCGGCTGCAGATGCTCGCCGTCAAGGGCGCCAAGCGCAAGGACCTGTCGGTGGGGCAGAAGCGCGGCGTCACGTACGAGACCACGTGGGTCGACATCGACGACCCCGACCCCGACTTCCGCGGCAGGCCGTCCAACGACGAGGCCGTCCAGGCCGTGGGCAAGCAGGGCAGGGAGGCGGGCGCGGCGATCTTCTCCCGGCTGGAGGGCGCCGTGCAGCACCAGGGCACGGTCTACTTCGTCTCCACCCAGGGCGGGGCCACCGCGCCCGGCGACGAGGCGCCCGACGGCTTCGGCGACGGGCGCGGCCAGGTGTGGGGCTACGAGACGTGGAGCGGCAGGCTCAAGCTCGTCTACGAGTCGCCCCGCGCCTCGGCGCTCGACCTGCCCGACAACGTCACCGTCAGCCGCCGCGGCACGCTCGTGCTCTGCGAGGACGGCGACGGCGCCAACTACCTGCGCGGGCTCAGCAAGGCGGGGGAGATCTTCGACTTCTGCCGCCTGGAGCCCGTCGACGGCGACCCGGGCGCCGAGTTCGCCGGCTCCACGTTCGGGCCGGGCGGCCACACCCTCTACGTCAACGTGCAGGCAAGACAGGGCATGTCCCTGGCCATCTGGGGGCCGTGGGAGCGCGGCCCGTTCTGAAGCCCATACGCTGGGACGATGATCCTGGGTATCGGCGTCGACGTCGTTGACATCGCCCGCTTCGAGGCCGCGCTGCAGCGCACTCCGCAGCTCAAGGACCGGCTGTTCACCGAGGTCGAGCAGCCGCTGCCGGTCCACTCGCTGGCCGCCAGGTTCGCCGCCAAGGAGGCCGTCGCCAAGGCGCTCGGCGCGCCCAAGGGGCTCGGTCATCTGGAGGCCGAGGTGCGCTGCGACGAGCTGGGCAAACCGGAGCTGCGGGTCTACGGCAAGGTGGCCGAGGCCGCGTACGGGCTGGGCGTCAAACGCTGGCACCTTTCGCTCAGCCACGACGCGGGGGTGGCCGTGGCCTACGTGATCGCGGAGGGATAGCGTCAGATCATGAAGACCGCCTACACAGCCGACCAGATCAGGCAGGCCGAGCAGGCGCTCATGGCCCGGCTGCCCGACGGCACGCTGATGCAGCGGGCCGCGGCCGGGCTGGCCGCCGTCTGCGCCGATCTTCTGGGCCGCGTCTACGGCAGCCGCGTGGTGCTGCTCACCGGCAGCGGCGACAACGGCGGCGACGCGCTCTACGCGGGGCAGCGGCTGGCCAGGCGCGGCGCCAGGGTGGGCGTCGTGGCGGCCGGCTCGAAGACGCACGAGGCGGGGCTGCGGGCGCTGCTCGACGCCGGTGGGCGGGTCGTCGATCGGTCCGCCATCGACGAGGCCGATCTGATCATCGACGGGCTGGTCGGCATCGGGGTGTCGGGGGCGCTGCGCGAGCCGTACGCGGAGCTGGCCCAGCAGGCCGCCGCCGCGCGCGGGCAGGTCGTGGCGGTCGACGTGCCGAGCGGGGTCGACGCCTCCACCGGGCGGGTCGAGGGCGCCGCGGTGCGGGCGCGGGTGACCGTGACCATGGGGGCGTACAAGACGGGGCTGCTGGTCGATCCGGGCGCCGCGCACACCGGGCGGGTCGAGCTGGTGGACATCGGGCTCGGGCCCTACCTGCCCGACCCCGACGTGGCCGCGCTCACCGACGCCGACCTCGACGTGCTGCTGCCGCGGCCGGGCAACGAGTCGGACAAATACCGCAGAGGCGTGCTGGGCGTCGCGGCGGGCGGTGACCTGTTCACCGGCGCGGCCGTGCTCGCCGTCGGCGGTGCGCTGCGGGGCGGCGCCGGCATGGTCAGGTACGCCGGCCGCCCCGCCCCCGTCGCCCAGGTGCGCTCCCACTGGCCGGAGTCCGTGGTGACGGAGCTCGACGAGCCCTCCATCACCCGCGTGGGCCGGGTGCAGGCGTGGGTGCTCGGCCCGGGGCTCGGCACCGACGACTGGGCGCACGAGCTGGCCGCCGAGGTGCTCGCCTCCGACGTGCCCGTGCTGGTCGACGCCGACGCGCTGACGCTGGTCGCCAGGGACCGTTCGCTGCTGTGGCGCAACGCGCCCGTCCTCATCACGCCGCACGCCGGCGAGCTGGCCAGGCTGCTGCGCGCCGACCGCGACGCGATCGAGGCGGCCCGCCTCGAACACGCCCGCAGGGCGGCGGCGGAGCTGGGCGTCACCGTGCTGCTCAAGGGCTCGACCACGGTGGTGGCCGAGGACGCCCGCCCGGTGCGGGTCAACCCCACCGGCACGTCGTGGCTGGCCACCGGCGGCACCGGCGACGTGCTGGCCGGCCTCGCGGGCGCGCTGCTCGCCCAGGGCCTGAGCTGCTACGACGCCGCGTCCTGCGGCGCCTACCTGCACGGCGTGGCCGGGCGGCTGGCCGCCGAGGGCGCGCCGCTGGCCGCGGGCGACGTGGCGACCGCGCTTCCCCGGGCCATCCGGGCCGTGACCAGCGCCATTTCGTGACGTCCAGGCCGGGCGAAGCGTGCCCGGCCATGAGCCCGAGCTGCCAGACTGGAGAGATGGACCACCCGATGACCACCCCCGCCGAGGCACGGGTCGACCTGGGCGCCATTCGCCACAACGTGGCCCTGCTGAAAGAGCGGGCCGGTGGCGCGCAGTTGATGGGCGCGGTCAAGGCCGACGCCTACGGCCACGGCCTGCTGCCCACGTCCGAGGCCGTGCTGGGGGCGGGGGCGAGCCGGCTCGGCACCGCGTTCATCCAGGAGGCGCTCTACCTGCGCGCCGGCGGGGTGAGCGCGCCGATCCTGGCCTGGCTGATCACCCCCGGCGAGCCGATCGCCGAGGCGCTGGCCGCCGATGTCGAGCTGTCGGCCTCGCATCCCGCCCTGCTCGACGAGATCGCCGCCGCCGCCCGCGCCACGGGCCGCGCAGCGAAGCTCCACCTCGAAGCCGACACCGGCATGAGCAGGGGCGGGGCGCCGCAGGCCGCCTGGCCCGACCTGCTGGCCAAGGCGCTTGAGCTCAAGGCCGAGGGCGCCATCGAGATCGTCGGCATCTGGTCCCACTTCGCCTGCGCCGACATCCCCGGGCATCCGTCGGTCGCACGACAGCTTGAGACGTACGAGACGGCTCTGAAGCTGGCCGAGCAGGCCGGCGCTGCGGGCTCTGAGGTGATCAGGCACATCTCCAACTCCGCCGCCGTCGTCACGCTGCCCGAGGCCCGCTTCGACATGGTCAGGACCGGCATCGCGATGTACGGCCTGAGCCCCGTCCCCGAGCTGGGCGACTTCGGCCTGCGGCCCGCCATGACGCTGGTGGCTAGGGTCGGCCTGGTCAAGCGGGTCGTCGAGGGCTCGGGCGTGTCCTACGGCCACCTCTACACCACTTCGTGCGAGACCACGCTCGCCCTGGTGCCGCTCGGCTACGCCGACGGCGTGCTGCGCCACGCGACCGGGCGGGCCGAGGTGCTGGCGGGCGGGCGCCGCCGGCTCGTCGCGGGCCGGGTGTGCATGGACCAGTTCATGATCGACATGGGTGACGACCCGATCTCCGCGGGCGACGAGGTCGTGCTGTTCGGCCCCGGCGACGGGGGCGAGCCGACCGCTCAGGAGTGGGCCGATACCCTCGGCACGATCACACATGAGATCGTGACGAGGATCGGAGCGCGGGTGCCCAGGATCTACCACCAGTGACGAAGGGCACATCGCGGCGGCCATGAGTGGAGAAGGATCGGGCACATGACGACGACGGCAAGACGGCGCCGGGTAGGGATCGCCGGCGCGCTCGTCGGCGCGGCCTCAGCAGGCGTCGCGGCGGCGGCGCTGGCCAAGCGGTACGCGGTCGGCCGCATCAGGCTGCGCCCCGACACCGAGGCCAGCGAGCCGTTCGGCGAGCTGCGCGGCACCGAGCACACGCTCATCACCTCCGACGGCAAGGCGCTGCACGTCGAGATCGATGGCCCGGAGCGGAAGAACCCGTCGGCCGACGACGAGCCGCCGCTGACCGTCGTCTTCTGCCACGGCTACTGCCTCAGCATGGAGTCGTGGCACTACCAGCGCAAAGACCTGCGTGACAACTACCGCGTGGTCCTGTGGGACCAGCGCTCCCACGGCCGCTCCCAGCGAGCGGGCGCCGAGGACAGCACGATCGACCGGCTCGGCGACGACCTCGCCGAGGTCATCGCCGCTCACGTGCCCGGCCCGTGCGTGCTGGTCGGCCACTCCATGGGCGGCATGACGATCATGGCGCTGGCCGACCGTCACCCCCACCTGTTCGGCGACAAGATCCGGGCGGTGGCCCTCATCGCGACCTCGGCGGGCAAGCTGGCCGAGCTGACGCTGGGCCTGCCCGCGATGCTGTCGAAGGTCGTCCACAAGGTCGCCCCCACCACGGTGTCGATGCTGGGCAAGCGCGGCTCGCTCATCGACAGGACCCGCAACGCGGGCAGCGACATCGCCTTCCTCCTCACCCGTTACGTCGGCTTCGGCGACTCGAAGAACGTCAGCCCGACCGTCGTCGACTTCGCCGAGTCGATGATCAGGGCCACCCCGACCGAGGTGGTCGCCGACTTCTACCCGGCGCTGATGAACCACGACAAGCTCTCCGCGCTGCACGTGCTCGACCCGGTGCCCACCGCGATCCTGGTGGGCGACCGCGACTGGCTGACCCCGCCCGACCACAGCAAGGCCATCGCCGCCGCCCTGCCCAAGGCGCAGCTGACCGAGGTGCCCGACACCTCGCACCTGATCCAGCTCGAGCGGCCGGGCGTCGTCAACGACGCGCTGCGCGACCTGCTGAAGAGAGTGGAGCTGTAAGTGCGCGTCGCGACCACCGAGGAGATGCGGGCCTTCGGCGCCCGCCTGGCCGCCCGGCTGCGCGCCGGCGACCTCGTCGTGCTGTCGGGCCCGCTCGGCGCCGGCAAGACCACGCTCGTGCAGGGCCTCGCCGAGGGGCTCAAAGTACGCGGGCCCATCACCTCGCCGACGTTCGTGATCGCCAGGGTGCATCCGTCGCTGCGGCAGGGGCCGCCGCTGGTGCACGTCGACGCGTACCGGCTGGGTGGTGACCTGGAAGTCGACGACCTCGACCTCGACGCCTCGCTGGAGGAGTCCGTCACCGTCGTCGAGTGGGGCGAAGGGCTGGTCGAAGGGCTGGCCGACGACCGGCTGGAGATCCACATCGACCGCGAGGCCGGCGACGAGGCCCGCGTCGTCACCCTGCGCGGCGTGGGCGCCCGCTGGGCCGGGCTCGGGCCCGGCTCCGGGCTCGACTTCGGGGCCGACACGCCGTCTGAACCGCCACAAGACTAAAACGCAGGTCACTATCCGGTAAGACTGGCACCCTTGACGTACCGGGCCGGCTATCTGAAACATGATCGTTGGTCAGTGATTCGCCCAGAATTTCTGGGTATCAGGAGGGGCGACATCCATCGTTCTGGTGGATGCTGGGTAGCAAGACGGCAAAGTGGGGTGCGGCCGGTGCTCAGGGTCAGACGAGTCGCGTACGCGGGAGCCATCGCCATGGTCGGCCTGACCGGCTGCTCGGCCTCGGCCGACACCGATCCGACACCCACACCCACCCCAACCGCCAGCGCGAGCCCCACAGGCACCACCACCGCCAGCCCCCGCGTGACCACCACAAGGCAGAACATCAACGTCCAGGTCAACCCCGACCGGGTCACCGCGGGCGAGACGTCCCGGGTGTGGGTGCTGGCCAACTGTCCGGTGCCGACCGGCGGCCCCGCCCACACCGGCACGGCCACGTCCAAGGCGTTCATCAACGGCGTCCCGCTCAGCCCCGTGCCGGCGTCCACGACGTCCCCCACCGCGACTCCCGCCTCTCCCTCGCCATGGGTGCGCGGCGAGGCGCAGGTCTCGGGAACGATCCGGCGCGGCAACTACCGGGTCGACGTCAAGTGCGAGGGCACCAACGACATGGGCCGCGCCACGCTGCGCGTCGTCGCGGCCGAGCCCGACCCCACCGAGACCACCACGCTGCCCACCAGGGCGCCACGGGCGGGCGGCGGCGGCACGTACGCGCAGGACGCCTCCGAGGAGTCGTCGATCCCGCTCGGCCCCGCGGGCGTGCTCATCGCCCTGGCGCTGGCCGGCGGCATCGGTTACGCGATCAAGCGGCGCACCAGGGCATAAGGTCATGGCCCGTCCAGGACGGGTGGTGCTCGCAGGGGCCGTGACCGGCCTGCTGCTGGTCGCGTTCGGCAAGAGCATGGAGACCGGCACCACCACCCCCGCGCAAGCCTCCGTCGTGCCCAAGACGATCGACATCCCGTCGATCGACGTCGAGGCGCCGCTGATGAAGCTCAAGCTGCTGGAGAACGGCGAGGTCGAACTGCCGCCGTACGAGAAGCCGAAGACGGCCGGCTGGTACACCGGCAGCTCCGTGCCCGGCGAGAAGGGCGCCTCCGTGATCATCGGGCACGTCGACACCAAGACGGCGCCCGCCGTGTTCTACAAGCTCAGGGAGTTACGCAAGGGCGAGACCGTGAAGGTCGAGCGCAGTGACGGCAAGGTCGTGCGCTACAAGGTGGACGCGATCGAACAGGTGCACAAGGACAGCTTCCCGGCGAAAAAGGTGTACCTGGAAGACGGCCTCAAACTGGTAACGTGCGGTGGCAAGTTCGACTACGCCAAGGGCGAATACGTCGACAACATCATCGTCTACGCGTCCCAGGTCTGAGGCTCATGACCGACACCGACACCGGCACCGACACCCAGACCAACCCGCCCGCCACCGGTGCCCGCGTGCCCTGGTCCGACGTGCCCGCGGCGGTGCGCGCCGCGATCGAGGACTTCCTGGGTGACGCCGTGGCCGAGGCCGTCACGCAGCCGGGCGGCTTCTCCCCGGCCGCAGCCGTCCGCCTGCGCACGCGCTGCGGCAGGCGCGTCTTCGTCAAGGCCGTCGGCCCCGAGCCCAACGCCGACGCCGTCCGCATCTACCGCTCCGAGCTGGTGAACGCCGCCGCGCTGCCCGCGTCCGTGCCCGCGCCCCGGCTGCTCACCGGGTTCGAGCGCGACGGCTGGGTCGTGCTCGTCTTCGAGGACGTCGAAGGCCGCCACCCCGCCATGCCCTGGCGGCGCGACGAGCTGGACCGGGTGCTGGCCGCCGTCGAGGAGATGTCCGCCGCGCTCACCCCGTCGCCCATCGACGCGCCGCCGATCGAGGAGGTGTTCGGTGAGCAGTTCCACGGCTGGCGCAACCTCATGAGCGAGGACACCACCGGGCTGGACCCCTGGGCGGTGCGGCACCTCGGCGCGCTGGCCGAGCTGGAGTCCGGCTGGGCCGCCGCGGCAGCCGGCGACACCCTCGCCCACGCCGACCTGCGGGCCGACAACATCCTGCTCACCGACGACCGCGTCTACTTCGTCGACTGGCCGTGGGCCGCCCGCGCCGCGTCCTGGTTCGACCTGGTCGGGATGCTGCCGTCCATCGGCATGCAGGGCGGGCCCGCGCCGCACGAGCTGGCCGAGCTGCCCGGCGACGACGTCACCCGGGTCGTGGCCGCCATGACCGGCTATTTCGTCCGCTCGTCCAGGCAGCCGGACCCGCCTGGACTGCCCACGCTCAGGGCGTTCCAGCGGGCGCAGGGCCTGGTGGCACTCGAATGGCTGAAGCGGCGTACCGGCTGGGAGTGACCCCGCCTGCGGGTAGGCTAAACAGTCGTGCTGGTCCTGGCCTTTGACACCGCGACGCCCGCCGTCACCGCGGCTCTCCACGACGGCGAGCGGGTGCTCGCCGAACACACCACCATCGACGCCCGCCGCCACGGTGAGCTGCTCGCGCCCGCCATCGAACTGGTGCTCGGCGCGGCGCGGGTGACGCTGCGCGAGGTCACGGCCGTCGTCGCGGGCAGCGGGCCCGGCCCCTACACCGGTCTGCGGGTGGGGCTGATGACCGCGCAGGGCCTCGCGACCACCCTGGGCGTGCCGGCGTACGGCGTCTGCTCGCTCGACGCCGTCGCCTACGCCAGCGGGCGCACCGAGCCCTTCGTCGCCGCCACCGACGCGCGGCGCAAAGAGGTGTTCTGGGCCCGCTACACCGATCTGCGCACCCGCCTCGACGGTCCCTTCGTCGACCGGCCCGCCGACGTCCCCGTCGAGGGGCTGCCGGTGGTCGGCGCGGGCGCCCAGCTCTACCCCGACCTGCTCGGCGACGGCGCGGGAGCACCCCCCTACCCCTACGCGGGCGCGCTCGCCGCCCTGGCCGCCGAGCGGCTGGCCAAGGGGGTGGCGCTCGAACCGCCGCGCCCGATCTACCTGCGCAGACCCGACGCGGTCGTGCCGGGCGCCCCCAAGAAGGTGACGGCGTGAGACTCAGGCCGATGACCGAGGCCGACCTGCCGGCGGTCATGGAGATCGAGCGGGTCACCTTCCCGCTCGACGCGTGGAGCGAGGGCATGATGCGCGGCGAGCTGGACGAGATACCGCGCACCCGCCACTACGTCGTCGCGCTGGTCGACGACGAGATCGTCGCCTACGCCGGGCTCGCCGCCGCGGCCGACCAGGCCGACGTGCAGACCATCGCGGTGCTGGAGAAGCACCAGCGCAACGGCATCGGCAGCGCCATGCTGACCGAGCTGCTCGCCGAGGCGCGCCGCAGAGGCGCGCGGGAGATCTTCCTTGAGGTACGCGCCGACAACCCGCGCGCCCAGAGCGTCTACCGGCGCTTCGGGTTCGAGGAGATCGGCACCCGCCGCCGCTACTACGACGACGGCACCGACGCGATCATGATGAGGAAACGGCTGGATGACTGACGCACCCCTGGTCCTGGGCATCGAGACGTCCTGCGACGAGACCGGCATCGGCATCGTCAGGGGCCACACGCTGCTCGCCAACACCGTCGCCTCCAGCATGGACGAGCACGCCAGGTTCGGCGGGGTCGTGCCCGAGGTCGCCTCGCGCGCCCACCTGGAGGCCATGACGCCGACCGTGGAGGCCGCGCTGGCCCAGGCCGGGCTGACGTTCTCCGACATCGACGCCATCGCCGTCACCGCGGGCCCCGGCCTGGCCGGTGCGCTGCTCGTGGGGGTCGCCGCCGCCAAGTCCTACGCGCTCGGCCTCGGCGTGCCCCTCTACGGCGTCAACCACCTCGCCGCCCACGTCGCCGTCGACCAGCTGGAGCACGGGCCGCTGCCCAAGCCCTGCATCGCGCTGCTCGTCTCCGGCGGGCACTCCTCGCTGCTGCTCGTCCCCGACGTCGCCGAAGACGTCATCTCGCTCGGCTCCACCGTCGACGACGCCGCCGGTGAGGCGTTCGACAAGGTGGCACGGGTGCTGGGGCTGCCGTTCCCCGGCGGGCCCCACATCGACAAGGCCGCCCGCGACGGCTCCGGGGCCGCCATCGCGTTCCCGCGCGGCAAGATCGACGACGGCACGCTCGACTTCTCCTTCTCCGGGCTCAAGACGGCCGTGGCGCGGTGGGTCGAGGCCAGGGAGGCGTCGGGGCAGTCCGTGCACGTGCCCGACGTGGCCGCGTCCTTCCAGGAGGCGGTGGTCGACGTGCTCACCCGCAAGGCGCTGCAGGCCTGCCGCAAGTACGACGTCCACGACCTGCTCATCGGCGGCGGCGTCGCCGCCAACTCCCGCCTGCGGGCCCTGGCCCAGGAGCGCTGCGACGCGGCCGGCGTACGCCTGCGCGTGCCCCGCCCTGGTCTGTGCACCGACAACGGCGCCATGGTCGCCGCCCTGGGCTCGGACTTGGTGGCCGCCGGCGTCACCCCGTCCTCCCTCCAGATCCCCGCCGACTCCTCGCTCCCGATCACCACCGTCCACGTCTAAGGGGTTCGGGGCTCCTCGGACGCGTGCCCGACCCACCGCAGCTCTCGACTCCGCCGTCGTGCGCGGGCGTCGGCCGGGGGAGGGAATGAGGGCCCAGCGGCCTCTCGGACGCGCTCCTGAGGCCTGCTGGCCTCGCTCTCGCCGCCTTGGGTGGGCGTCGTGGGGGAAGGGGGGTGCGGTCCCTCTGGGAGTCGCTGAGCCCCGCAGGCTCCTGTCCGTGTCGCCTGCCCACCCGCGCCGCCCCTGCGCCGCCCACCCGCGCCGCATCGCATCGCATCGCATCGCGCCGCGCCGCATCGCATCGCGCCGCATCGCATCGCGCCGCATCGCATCGCGCCGCATCGCATCGCGCCGCATCGCATCGCGCCGCATCGCATCGCGCCGCATCGCATCGCGCCGCATCGCATCGCATCGCGCCGCATCGCATCGCATCGCGCCGCATCGCATCGCATCGCGCCGCATCGCATCGCATCGCGCCGCACCGCGCCGCACCGCATCGCGTCGCGCGCCTGTCTGCGCCGTTCGCCCTTAGGGGGCACCTGTCCGCGTTGTTCTGCGGGGCCGTTTGTGCCGTTCGTGGCCTGGCCTGGGCTGTGCGCGGGCTTTGCGGTAGAGGTGCCTTGGTGACAGGGGCCGCCCGCCTCCGATCGTGGGGCGGGCGGGAGCGATCTGCTCAGTCCTTGGGGCGGGTGGGGCGGAGGAGGGCTTCGGCTAGGGCGAGCATGGTTTCCTCCAGCGCGCTCAGGCGCTTTGTCAGTTCGTCCGTGGCCGGCTGGACGACCTCTGTGACCACGCCTGAGACGGCGCCGGTCATCTCCTCGCTGTCGGGGCGGGAGCGAACCAGTTCGCTGAGGGCTTCTGTGGCGGCGGCGAGGCGTTCCGACTGTTGGCCTGCGTGGGTCTGGAGGAGTTCGCCTACCTGTTGGGTCATCCGGTCGGTCAGGTCGGGGAGGTCGCCCACGCGGCGGTTGACCGCTTCGATGCGGTCGTCGACCGACTCCAGGTGTTCTGTGGCCTGTTCGGCGCGGGTGGCGAGGCCGTTCAGGTGGGTGTTGAGGCCGTTGAAGCGGCTGTCGAGGCCGCCGAAGTGGTCGTCGAGCGAGTCGAAGCGGCTGCTGATGTGCTCCTCGGCCTCGACCAGGCGTTCGTCGATGGCGTCGACCTGGCTGTCGAGGCGGTTGAAGCGGCCCTCGTTGCGGGTCGCGATCTCGGCGGCGCGCTGGTCGGTGGCCTGCAGGCGTTCGTCGAGCGAGGCGAAGCGGGTGTCCATGCGGACGTCGAGGGCGTCGAAGCGGTCGTCGTGCCGGCCGAGGTGGCCGTCGAGGGTGCCGAGGCGCTTGTCGACGGCGCCGAGCTGGCCGTCCATGGACGACAGCCGCTTGTCGACGCCGCCGATGCGCCCGTCGAGGCCGTCGAGCCTGGTGTCGATGTCGGCCAGGCACTCGTCGGCCGACTCCAGCCGGCTGTCGAACCCGGTGAGCCGGGAGTCGAGGCCGGTGAGCCGGCCTTCGGCGCGTTCGAGGCGGGCGTCCACGGCGCTGAGCCGGGACGTGAGGCGCTGCTCGCTCTCGCCGAGCTGCACGGCGAGGTGCTGGTCGGTCTCGTCGAGGCGGACGGTCAGGCGCTGCTCGACGGCGGCCAGGCGGGCGCCGGCCTGCTCGTCGGCCTCCTTGAGCCGGGCCACGAGCCGCTCGTCGGCCTCCAGCAGGGCCGTGGCGAGCCGCTGGTCGGTCTCGTCGAGCCGGGTGCTGAGCCGCTGGTCGGTCTCGCCCAGACGGGCGCTCAACCGCTGGTCGGTCTCGTCCAGCCGAGTGGTGAGGCGCTGGTCGGTCTCGTCCAGGCGGGTCGTCAGGCGCTGGTCGGTGTCGTCGAGGCGGGTGGTGAGGCTCTCGGACAGGTCGGAGACCGCCACCTCGACCCGGTCGGTGCGGGACGTCAGCTCCGCCATCGACCGGTCGAGCCGGGTGAAGCGCCCGGCCGCGGCCTCCATGCTGGCGTTGAGCCCCGCCAGGGTGGCGGCGAAGTCGGCCATGCCCTTGGTGATGCCGTCGGTGGTGTCGAGCACCGACTGCAGCCGGCTGAGCGCCTCGTCGACGCTCTCGCCCACGGTGCCGAGGTCGGCCCACACGCTCGGCAGGTCGGTGATCGGGGAGACTCTGGCGTCCACCCCGCTCACCCTGTCGCCCACGGCGTCCACGTGGTCGCGTACGGCCTCGACGTGCTGCGCGAGGCCCTCCGCCCACATCGGCGGCTTGGCGGAGATCTCGTCGAGCCGCCCGCTCACCGCCTCGATGGACCCGCTCAGCCCGCCCAGCTCCCGCTCGCGGACCTCCCGCAGCAGCCATTCCATGCCCTCCAGGCGCTGGCGGATCTCGTCGAGCACCGCGCCCTGGGTGCGCTGCTCGTAGACGTGGTCCTGGGCGGCACGGGCGAGCAGGTCCCGCATCCTCTTGGGGACGACGTCGGCGTTGTACGCGCCCGATTGGAGAAGGGTGGTGTGGTTGGAATGGTCCACCGAAAGCTCCTTCGCTCGCCGACGGACTGCCGCGCAGTGGTCGGGTAGGTCCGGTTCAATATCTGAAGAGCGAGAACGCGGTTAACCGCAATAGGGGGAGAACTCCCGCCCGCCCACCTTAGCCTTTCGATCAAGGTCCGTCAGGGCTGAAGTGAAAGATCGAGGAAAGCGATTCGATGGCCGAATTTGGCGATTCAGGCAGGTGAGGAGGGCTTGCAGAGGATTACCGAGGGTTTGTCGAGAATCCTGGTCAGGGCGATGACCATGGTGTTCTCCCCGCTGAGCCGCAAATCGGCACGGAGGCGCTCGATGTCGACGGCGGACCCGCGCTTCTTGATGGTGACATTGCCGATTTGTCGGGCGCGGAGTGCGGCGCGGAGTTTTTTCAGAGAGAAGGGGATGATGTCTTCTATTTCGTATCTGGCGGCCCATGGGGTGTCCGCCGGGGCGTCGGACGTGACGTACGCGATCATCGGGTCCATCAGCCGCCCGCCGACCAGCTCGGCCACCTCGCCGACGAGGTGCGCGCGGATGGCGGCGCCGTCGGGCTCGTAGAGGTAGCGCCCTGGCGGGCCCACCTCGGCCGTGACGCCGGTGGCGGTCAGCGTGTGCCCGCCGGGCAGCAGGGCCGCGCGCCTGCCCGCGGTCACGCCGGCGCCCGTCCACAGCGTGGCCTCCTTGACCTCCCCCTTGTACGACACCCACTCGGCCAGCGCGCCCTCGGGGATGAACTCGTACGGGATGCCCGGCGCCACCTTGAGGCAGGCGAGCCGGGCGCGTGAGATCAGGTCGAGCACCACCGGCCAGGGCGGCGAGTACGCCATCGGGTCGAACGTCCTGCCCCTGCCCGTGCGCCGCGCCGGGTCGGCGAACAGCGCGTCGTACTCCTCGGGACGCACCTCGGCCGCGTCGCCCACGTGGACCGTCACCCGCTCACCCAGCCCGAACGCCTCCGCGTTCGCCCGCGCCACGGCCACCGTCAGCGGGTCGGTGTCGAACGCCGTCACCGTGCACCCGGCGCGGGCCAGCGCGAGCAGGTCGCCCCCGATGCCGCAGCAGGCGTCCACGACGCGGGCGCCGGAGGGCGGCAGGGCGGGCGGCAGGGCGGGCGCCTGGGTGGGCAGCAGGGCGGGCAGCAGGGCGGCGCGGTGGGCGGCGACCTCGGTGCGGGTGGCCTGTTCGAGCCCGTGCGGCGTGAAGAACATCCGGTCGGCGTCCGCGCCGAACTTGGCCCTTGCCCGCTGCCGCAGCCCCGCCTGGGTGAGCGCGGCGGAGGTGAGCGCCGCGTCGTACGTCTTGCGCAGGGTCGTGGCGGCGGCCACGGGATCGGCGCCCGCCAGCTCGCCCGCCTCGGCGAGCGCCCGCAGGCCGCGCGGGGTCAGCAGCTCCGTGAAGGCGTCGAGGTCCACGTCACCCGACGTTAGCGCCACGCCCGCCATCCTCAGGACGGGGAGACGCGCCTCGGGGGAGTCCTAAGGGCGGGGAGACCTGTGCGAGGTGGTGCGGGTAGGAGGTGTGCAGGTGGGTAGGGGCGGGTCGGCGTCGTGGTCCGAGCGGGCGGGAGCGGCGTGGCCGGTGGGGCGAACATTCGTGCACGTGGGAGACTGGACCAGGTCAACGGCCTCTTCCCGAGCTCTGATCGCTCTCAGCAGACGCGTTCGTGTTGACTGTCAAGCCCCTCTTGCATATGTTTCCTGTTGGCACTCTCCCCTTGAGAGTGCCAACGTGCGACGAGGCAGGTCTGACACCCGCGACGGCAGGCCCAGCTGGTCGCCTCTTCTAGATCATTCAAATCTGAAGGGGAGGTCCGATCGTGACGACCGCCACCAAGGTTCCCGTTAAGCCGCTCGGCGACCGCATTGTGGTTCAGCCGCTTGAGGCCGAGCAGACCACCGCTTCCGGTCTGGTCATCCCGGACACCGCCAAGGAGAAGCCGCAGGAGGGCAAGGTCCTCGCGGTGGGCCCGGGCAACTGGGACGAGGACGGCGAGAAGCGGATTCCGCTCGACGTCTCGGAGGGCGACATCGTCCTCTACAGCAAGTACGGCGGCACCGAGGTCAAGTACGGCGGCGAGGAGTACCTCGTGCTCTCCGCCCGCGACGTTCTCGCGATCATCGAGAAGTAGGCCGGATGTGTCGAGCCCCGGGCGCTCTTGAGGGCGGCCGGGGCTTTCGACGCTAGGAGAGGACTTTCAGACAATGGCGAAGATCCTGGAGTTCGACGAGGACGCCCGCCGCGCGCTCGAGCGCGGCGTGAACGCCCTCGCGGACGCCGTCAAGGTAACCCTCGGCCCGCGCGGCCGCAACGTCGTCATCGACAAGAAGTTCGGTGCGCCGACGATCACGAACGACGGTGTGACCATCGCTCGTGAGATCGAGCTGGAGGAGCGCTACGAGAACCTCGGCGCCCAGCTCGCCAAGGAAGTGGCGACCAAGACCAACGACATCGCGGGCGACGGCACCACCACCGCGACCGTCCTGGCCCAGGCCATGGTCCGCGAGGGCCTGCGCAACGTCGCCGCCGGCGCCTCGCCGCTGTCGCTCAAGCGCGGCATCGACAAGGCCGCCAAGGCCGTCAGCGACCGCCTGCTGTCGACCGCCCGCGAGGTGGCCGACAAGAAGGAGATCGCCAACGTCGCCACGATCTCCGCGCAGGACGCGCAGATCGGTGACCTGATCGCCGAGGCGTTCGACAAGGTGGGCAAGGACGGTGTGCTCACCGTCGAAGAGTCCAACGCCATGGGCATGGAGCTCGAGTTCACCGAGGGCATGCAGTTCGACAAGGGCTACCTGTCGGCCTACATGGTCACCGACCCCGAGCGCATGGAGTCCGTCCTCGAGGACGCCTACATCCTGCTCACCCAGGGCAAGATCTCCTCCATCGCGGACTTCCTGCCGCTGCTGGAGAAGATCGCCCAGACGAAGAAGCCGCTGCTCGTGGTCGCCGAGGACGTCGAGGGCGAGGCCCTGGCCGTCCTGGTCACCAACAAGATCCGCGGCACCTTCACCTCGGTGGCCGTCAAGGCCCCCGGCTTCGGCGACCGCCGCAAGGCGATGCTGCAGGACATGGCCATCCTCACCGGCGGCCAGGTCGTCAGCGAGGAGGTCGGCCTCAAGCTGGAGCACGTCGGTCTCGAGGTGCTCGGCACGGCCCGCCGCGTCGTCGTCACCAAGGACGCCACGACCATCGTCGACGGCGCCGGTGACGCGCAGGCCATCGAGGACCGCGTCAAGGAGATCAAGATTGCCATCGAGCAGTCCGACTCCGACTGGGACCGCGAGAAGCTGCAGGAGCGGCTGGCCAAGCTGGCCGGCGGTGTGTGCGTGCTGCGCGTCGGCGCCGCCACCGAGGTCGAGCTGAAGGAGAAGAAGCACCGTCTCGAGGACGCGATCTCCGCGACGCGCGCCGCGATCGAGGAGGGCATCGTCTCCGGCGGTGGCTCCGCGCTGATCCACGTCTCCAAGGACCTCGACGACCTCGGTCTGTCGGGCGACGAGGCGACCGGTGTCGGCATCGTGCGCCGCGCGCTGGTCGAGCCGGCCCGCTGGATCGCCGAGAACGCCGGCCTCGAGGGCTACGTCGTGACGCACAAGGTCGCCGAGCTGGAGGCCGGTCACGGCCTCAACGCCGCGACCGGCGAATACGGCGACCTCATCGGCCAGGGCGTCATCGACCCGGTCAAGGTCACCCGCTCGGCCGTCCAGAACGCCGCTTCGATCGCGGGCATGCTGCTCACGACCGAGGCGCTCGTGGTGGACAAGCCCGAGGAGGAGGCGCCCGCCGCCGGCGCGGGTCACGGTCACGGCCACGGCCACTGACCGTCCCTTCCTTCCGCTGACCGTACGGCCCGCACCCGCTCAGGGTGCGGGCCGTACGGCTTTCCTGCGTCTGTACGGCTTGGCGGTGCCTGGGGTCGGCGTGCGGCGGGGGTGGGCACGTACGCTGGGCGGCGGTCGGTGTGAGGAGGTGGCCGGGGGCGTGCGGTATCGGCGGGCGGTGGAGCGGTTGCGGATGCTCGCGCGGGCGTGCGAGCAGACGCGGCGGGTGCGGGCGGACGAGCCGTTCCTGCGGGCGGCGTACGTGTTCGGCGACCTGCTCGGCGGGGCCGACGAGGTCGGGTGCCTGGAGGTGGCGTTCGTGCTGAACCTGCCGCCCGAGGAGGTGGCGTGGGGCACGCAGCCGCCGGGGACGGCCTGGCTGGTCGACTTCCTCGATCTGGACAAGGGCGGGGTGGCCTACGTCTGGCGCCCGCATCGGGACCCGGTGGCCAACCATCACGTCAGGGAGCCGGTGCGGTTCTGGTCGCTGGACGGCATCGAGGAGGACGTGCTGGCGGCGCTGGCGGAGCGGCGCTTCGGCGAGGCGCGGGCGGCGTCCGAGGGCGGGGCCGCCGGCAACGGGGTGGCCGACGTCGAGGCGGAGCTGCGGACGGCGCTGGAGCACCTCAGGGCGGTGCACGGGGCGTACTGGGACCGGCGGTGGCGGCGCGAGCACCGGAGCCTGGGCCGCTACCCCGAGCATCACCTGTGGGAGGCCGTGCGGGGCTACCTGGAGCTGCTGGACGCGCGCGACGACTGAGGCAGCGCGCGCGGCGCGGCGCGGCGGGAGCTCGGCTGAGCGCGCGGCGCGGCGGGAACTCGGCCGAGGGCGCCCACGCTTGGGGGCCGGTTCTGGGCGGGCGGCTTATCGGGCGATGGGGGAAATTGGGGGGAAAGGTGGATTGTTGGTCGTAAACCGGGAGTGGGCGATAAGCGTCTGGGGTCTGACAAATGTCGTGCATTCCGGGTTATCAGGTGAAATATTATGTCAGTATTAAGGCTTAGTGTGGTCGCCTGATTACTGCTCGTTATCGTCGCTTCAATGTGACCAATCCGTAGCCGTTCGCCATGACGACAGGCCGGATCAGTGCGGGCATCATGCCTATCGTGAGCGAGGGAAGCGTCGCCGACGCCAAAATTGGGGTAAGGCTCGCGTCGAGACTTCCGGCACGGACGGATGACTCCGACCTTAGGGAACTGACGAGCCTCGCCGTACAGGGGGATCGCAGTGCGATCGAATCCCTGCTCGGCGAGTTGCGTCCGATGGTGGTGCGGTATTGCCGCGCCCGGCTGGGCAGGGTTTCAGGGCAATATCACATTGCCGATGACGTCGCCCAGGAGGTGTGCATCGCGGTGTTGTCCGCGCTGCCGCGATACCGCGACATGGGGCGGCCGTTCGCGTCGTTCGTGTTCGGCATCGCCTCGCACAAGGTGGCCGATGCGCTACGAAGCTCGGTACGGTCGGCGGTGCCGACACAGGACCTGCCCGACGGCCCCGACGACGGCCCGGGGCCCGAGGAGACCGTGGTCCGCTACATCGAGGTCGAGCACGCCAGGCGGCTGCTGGCCCGTCTGCCCGAGAACCAGCGGGAGTTGCTGCTGCTGCGGGTGGTGTCGGGGCTCTCGGCGGAGGAGACCGGTAATGTACTCGGTATGTCACCGGGTGCAGTGCGCGTCGCCCAGCATCGGGCGCTGGCCAGGCTGCGGCAGATGGCCGAGCTGGAGTCCGCTTGACGCCAGAGGACGAGACCGACGCGCTGCTCGACGCGCTCGGCCGTGGAGAGATGCCCGATCCGGGCGATCCCGCGGTGCGGCTGCTGGCCGTGCTGCGGGATGACGTGACTCAGCGGCGCTCCTCCGTGTCGATGACGCCGTCGACGTAGCCTCTGGCGTAGTCCCAGCTGACGTAGTCGGCGGGGTCAGGGTGGAAGGCCGGCTCGTGCACCTGTGGCTGGCCTTTCTCGATCATCTGCTTGAGGTTGCCGCGCAGCAGATCCCAGTCGAAGAAGTGCTGCTCGCCACACTCCGGGCAGTCGAGTACGAGCCCCAGCACCCCCTGCGGTTCGAGCAGGGAACGGAAGACCTCGACGTCGGCGAGGTCGGTGATGGCCTCGTCGCGCTCGGCGGCCGTGAGCGGCTCGGCATCGTCGAGCGCGCCCATCGCTGAGGAAGGGTCGTTAGGGTCGTCCGCGAACGGATCGCGGGGGACGTCTTCCAGCACCTTCCCACCATATGACCGATGCGGCCCGCGCGGTGAGTATTACCTCAGCCATCCGCGCCTGGCGGCCTCCACACCTGCGCGGAAGCGGGATTGCGCGCCCAACTCGGTCATGGCGTCGGCCCATCGGGCGCGCACGGTCCGTACGGACACGCCGAGCTGGCGGGCGATGGAGTCGTCGCACAGGCCCTGTGCGGCCAGGCGCAGCACCTGGCGCACGCCGTCGGCCCTGGACGCCCACGGCAGGGGCTGCGCGCGGGCCCACAGCTCCGTGAACAGGGTGCTCAGCACGCCGACGATGACGGGAGTGCGGACGAGGTAGAAGTTGTAGGCGTGGTCGGGCAGGTTGCCGCCCCAGCAGGCGGGCAGGCCGGCCGTCTCGGACCCGGCGGTCATGAACCAGCTCGGCACCCGGTCGAGCGTGCGGACCTCGCCGCCGGCCTCGATGACGTTGGTCAGCTGGTCGCGTACGCCGGGGGCGCTCAGCGTGAAGACCGGGACGACGGCGCGTACGGTCAGCAGGTTTCGTTTTTGCGCATCAATCCAGGGATCCGCGAATTTACGCGCAAAATCGGTCATCGTGCGTTCGTCGGGAATCGCGGTCAGTAAAGGCATCGGCGGCGACGGCGACTGCACCGCGATGCCGACGACGCTTTCGTAGAGGATGTCGGCGCCGCTCGCCATCTCCACCATGAATGGGCCGCTGCGATAGTCGCGCCCGGCGTCGTAGTCGCGGATCAGGCCGCGGATGGAGCCGAGCGCCGAGTCGATTCTGCGGCTCTCCTCGGCGAGCCGGTCGAGGCGCTGCGCGATCACCCGGCCGAGCGCGGCGGCGGGATGCCTGGCCAGGTATTGGCCCGACTGCTCGTCGATGACGCCCAGCTTGACCAGGTCGTCGAGCTGGCGGCCTACTTTGTCGACCGGGCCGTCCATCGCCTGGGCCAGATCGGAGAGGGTCGCCCTGTGCAGGCGCAGCACCGCCGTGTAAAGCGCGGTTTGGGCCGAGTCGAGACCCAGCGTCTCGAAGGGATCGGACACGGTGTGGGGCTCGTCGCGCATGCTGGGCGGCTCCGGCGGGGGGACACGGGCGTGCCGCGAGGATAACTCCGCGATCGGCGCCTGTCCCGCCCTTTCGGCGAGTTGTTCCGGTGGATGTGCAACTTCGTGCAGTTGCACGTTTGCCCATTGCGATACGCCGCTCCGTAACGCACGCTTTACCCAGCGTCGGCATTCAGAGATGGGCGCGGCGGCGCCGGCCATCAGGACGCGGAGGGGGGTTCGGTGGTGCGGAGCGCCACCTCGCCCGGATGCCGATGGCCCGGGGACGGGACGGATCACCGACCGTCCCGTCCCCGGGCACTTCCGATGCCGGGAGTACGAACGGCTGTGGGGGCCTTCGTCCTCCCGGCATCAGTGCGTTCCCCGCCGGATCCCCGCCGGATCCCACCGATTCCCCGCCGATTTCACGCCGAATCGCGCGGGCCGCCTCCCTGCCTCGATGCGTTTGGAGGCAGGCCCTAGACTTGAGTCCATTCAGCGTGCGAGGCAGGAGGGGGCCGCGGCATGTCCAAGTTCACCGAAATGGGTTTGACCTTCGATGACGTGCTGCTGGTGCCCGGCTATTCAGATCTCCAACCAGGCGAGGCCGACACCCGATCACGCCTGTCACGGGGCATCACGCTGTCGATCCCGCTGGTCTCCGCGGCCATGGACACCGTGACCGAGGCCCGCATGGCGGTCGCCATGGCGCGCCAGGGCGGCATCGGCATCCTGCACCGCAACCTGGCGGTCGAGGAGCAGGCCCAGCAGGTCGATCTCGTCAAGCGGTCCGAGGCCGGCATGGTCACCAACCCGGTGACCTGCAGCCCCGACGACACGCTCGCCGACGTCGAGCGGCTGTGCGCCACCTACCGCATCTCCGGTGTGCCGGTGACCGACGTGGCGGGCAAGCTCGTCGGCATCGTGACCAACCGTGACATGCGCTTCGAGACCGACCAGACGCGCCCCGTGCGCGAGGTCATGACGAAGATGCCGCTGGTCACCGCGCCCGTCGGGGTCTCCCGCGACGAGGCGTTCACGCTGCTGCGGCACAACAAGATCGAGAAGCTGCCGCTCGTCGACGCCGACGGCCGGCTGCGCGGGCTGATCACCGTCAAAGACTTCACCAAGAGCGAGCAATACCCGCTGTCCACCAAAGACGCCGACGGCCGCCTGCTGGTCGGCGCCGCGGTGGGCGTCGGCGGCGACGCGGAGGAGCGGGCCAAGGCGCTCATCGACGCCGGCGTCGACGTGATCATCGTCGACGTCGCGCACGGCCACTCCAAGGGCCTCGCCGACATGATCGCCAAGGTCAAGGCCAACAGCAGCGTCGAGGTCATCGGCGGCAACATCGCCACCAGGGCGGGCGCCCAGATGCTGGTCGAGGCGGGCGCCGACGCCGTCAAGGTCGGCGTGGGCCCCGGCTCCATCTGCACCACCCGCGTCGTGGCCGGGGTCGGCGCGCCGCAGGTCACCGCCATCTACGAGGCGTCGAAGGCGTGCGTGCCCGCCGGGGTGCCGGTCATCGGCGACGGCGGCCTCCAATACTCCGGCGACATCGTCAAGGCCATCGCCGCGGGCGCCGACACGGTCATGCTGGGCTCGCTGCTCGCCGGCTGCGAGGAGTCGCCCGGTGAGCTGATCTTCATCAACGGCAAGCAGTTCAAGTCCTACCGGGGCATGGGGTCGCTCGGCGCCGTACGCAACCGCGAGCGCGGCGGCACCTCCTACAGCAAGGACCGCTACGCGCAGGCCGAGTCCGGTGGCGAGGACAAGTACATCCCCGAGGGCATCGAGGGCCAGGTCCCCTACCGCGGCCCGGTCGCCGCGGTCGCCCACCAGCTCGTCGGCGGGTTGCGCCAGGGCATGTGGTACGCCGGCTGCCGCACGATCGAGCAGATGCACACCGACTGCGAGCTCATGCCGATCACGGCGGCGGGGCTCAAGGAGAGCCACCCCCACGACATCCAGATGACCGTGGAAGCTCCGAACTATCACAGAAGGTAAGTTCATGACTCAGCAGGTGGAGATCGGCCGGGGCAAGACCGGGCGGAGGGCGTACTCGCTCGACGAGATCGGCCTGGTGCCCTCGCGGCGCACCCGCGACCCGGAGGAGGTGTCGATCGCCTGGCAGATCGACGCCTACCGGTTCGAGCTGCCCGTGGTCGTCGCTCCCATGGACAGCGTGGTCTCGCCGGCCACCGCCATCGAGATCGGCCGGCTCGGCGGCCTCGCCCCGCTCGACCTCGAAGGGCTGTGGACCCGCTACGAGGACCCGCTGCCGCTGCTGGAGGAGTGCGCCGCCCTCGACCAGGAGGCGGCCACCAGGCGGCTGCAGGAGATCTACGCCGCGCCGATCCAGGAGGAGCTGATCGGCCGCAGGATCGAGGAGATCCGCGCGTCCGGGGTGACCGCGGCCGTCCGCCTGTCGCCGCAGCGCACGGTGCAGTACCACAAGGCCGTGATCGACGCGGGCGTCGACATCTTCGTCATCCGCGGCACCACGGTCTCCGCCGAGCACGTCTCGGGGCGGGCCGAGCCGCTCAACCTCAAGCAGTTCATCTACGAGCTCGACGTGCCGGTCATCGTGGGCGGCTGCGCCACCCACACCGCCGCGCTCCACCTCATGCGCACCGGCGCGGCCGGCGTGCTGGTCGGCTTCGGCGGCGGCGCCTCCCACACCACCCGCAACGTGCTCGGCGTCGCGGTGCCGATGGCGACCGCGATCTCCGACGTGGCGGCGGCCCGGCGCGACTACATGGACGAGTCCGGCGGCCGCTACGTGCACGTCATCGCCGACGGCGGCATGGGCACCTCCGGCGACATCGCCAAGGCCATCGCCTGCGGGGCAGACGCGGTCATGGTGGGCTCGCCGCTGGCCCGCGCCGCCGAGGCGCCCGGCCACGGCTTCCACTGGGGCTCCGAGGCACACCACCCCGACCTGCCGCGCGGGCGCCGGGTCGAGTTCGGGACGGTGGGCACGCTGGAGCAGATCCTGCACGGGCCGTCCAGCGTGGCCGACGGGTCGATGAACCTCATGGGCGCGCTCAAGCGCACCATGGCCTCCACCGGCTACTCCGACATCAAGGAGTTCCAGCGGGTCGAGGTCGTGGTGGCGCCGATCCAGCGCTGATCCTCCTCAAGGCGCACGCGCGGGGCCACCGCTAGAGTCCCTGTCCATGGACGAATCGCTCGAAGACCGGGTCAAACGGCTCGAACAGCAGGTGGCCTCGCTCCAGCGTTACCTGGGCATCCAGCTCGACGACTCCGGCGGGCTGCGGCTGCCGCCGGAGTTCCACGAGGCGTTGCGCAACGGCAAGCTGGTCAAGGCCATCGCGATCTACCGCAAGGAGACCGGGGCCTCGCTGGTGCACGCCAAGAAGGCCGTGGAGAACATGCAGCGCCGCCTGTCGGTCGAGCCCTGACCCCGGATGGCTGATCTGACGCACACCCACGCCCTGTCGTACGAGGGCGATCGGGTCGTCAAGCGGCACCTCGCGACCGAGCCGGGCGCGGGCGATCGGGAGTGGCGGGCGCTGACCCTGCTGGCCGCGCACGCGCCCGGCCTCGCGCCCGAGCCGATCGCGTACGAGGACGGCGCCGTGACGATGTCGCGGCTCGACGGGGTGCCGCTGCGTGCTCTGCCCGCCCGTGACGTGCCCCTCGCCGCCCTCGCCGAGGCCCTGACCCGGCTGCACACCGCCGTGCCCGTCCACGTCCTGGAAGGCGTCCCCGTACGTCCCTATCAGCGGGAGGACGTCGTGGAGTGGGTCGGGCGCAGGTGCGCGGAATGGCGGTCCAGGGGCGCCAGGGCGGACCTGGCGGTCAAGGAGGGGCTGCGGTGGCTGGAGGGCTGGCAGCCGGGGCAGGAGGGCGTCACGCCCGTCTTCGGGGCGGGTGACGGCAACCTGGCCAACTTCCTGTGGGACGGCGACCGCGTCCGCGTCGTCGACTTCGAGGAGTCAGGCCGCAGCGACCGGGCGTACGAGCTGTCCGAGGTCGCGGAGCACGTGTCCACGTGGGTGGACGGCGATGTGGACATCGCGGCGGCCGTCGAGCTGAGCCCGCAGGAGGAGTGGCGGATGCGGGAGTGCAGGAGGCTGCACGCGCTGATGTGGCTCTTCCTGCTCTCGCACGAGAGTCCCCGCAACCCGCCGGGCACGTTCGAGCGTCAGGTGGAGCGGGTCCTCACCCGCCTGTGAGCACGCCGAGCAGGTGCGAGACCTCGCGGGCCACGGCGTCGCGGCCCGCCTTGAGGTATTTGCGGGAGTCCACCACGCGCTCGTCGTGGGCCAGGTAGTCGCGGACGGCCCCGGTGAACGCCTTGTTCAGGTGGGTCGCGATGTTGATCTTCTTCATGCCCCGCTGTACGGCCTCGCGCAGCACGTCGTCCGGCACCCCGGAGGAGCCGTGCAGCACCAGCGGCACCGGTACGGCGGCCCGCAGCTCGGCGATCAGCTCCAGGTCGAGCACCGCGTCCTTGGTCGTCATGGCGTGGGAGGTGCCGACGGCCACGGCCAGCGCGTCCACGCCGGTCCGCGTCACGTAGTCGACGGCCTCGTGCGGCTTGGTGCGCGCCCCGGGCGCGTGCACGCCGTCCTTGCCCCCGACCTCGCCCAGCTCGGCCTCCACCCACACGCCGCGCTCGTGGCACCAGGCGGCGACCTCGGCCGTGCTCGCGACGTTCTCCTCGTCGGGCAGCGCGGAGGCGTCGTACATGACCGAGCCGAGGCCCAGCCCGACGGCCTCCTCGACGAGCGCGCGGTCGGTGGCGTGGTCGAGGTGCACGGCGACCGGCACCTCGGCGCGCCGGGCGACGGCGAGCGCGGCCAGCGCGATGGGCTCCAGCGCGCCGTGGTAGCGCACGCAGTTCTCGCTGATCTGCAGGACGACGGGCAGGCCGAGCGCCTCGGCGCCGGCGACGATGGCGGTGGCGTGCTCCAGCTGGATCACGTTGAACGCGCCCACCCCTGCGGGTGACCGACGGACGATGTCGCCGATGGGGGTGAGGGGCATGGCGGGCTCCTTCAGCTGATGGTGATCTGGGGGTGGATGTCGGCGTACACGCCGGGGTCGATCTCACCGGCGACGGGCGTGGCGACGGCGGCGGCGCCCAGGGCGGCGGCGCGGCGCAGGCGCTCCGGCCACGGCTCGCGCTCGACCAGGCCCAGCGCCAGCCCGGCGACGAGCGAGTCACCGGCCCCCGTGGGGTTGCCGCGCACGGCGTACGGCATGCGCGCGCGGAAGGTTCCCTCGCCGGTGACGGCGAGCAGCCCGTCGGCGCCCATGGACACGACCACCGCCTCCGCGCCCTGCCCGCGCAGGGCCTGGGCACCCTCGGCCGGATCGCCCGGCACGGCTCTGGCCAGCTCTTCGGCGTTGGGCTTGACGATGGAAGGACGGCCCTTGGGCGCGTGGCGCAGCGGCTCGCCGTCGGCGTCCACGATGGCGGGCACGCCCAGGGAGGCGGCGATGGCGGCGAGCGTGGCGTAGGCGTCGGCGGGGACGCCGCGCGGCAGGCTGCCGGACAGCACGACCGCGTCGGCGCCCGCCAGCAGCGACTCGTAGCGGCGGGTGAAGCCGGCCAGCTCGGCGGCGCTCACCTCGGGCCCTGGCTCGTTGAACAGCGCCGTACGGCCCGCGTCCGGGTCGGTGACGGCGAGGGTGGTCCGCGATTCGGCGGCCACGGGGTGGAGGTCGTGGGGGAGACCGGCGGCCCGCAGATCGTCGGCGATCGCCTGGCCGGTGGCGCCCCCGGCCAGGCCGGTGACCAGCACGTCGCGGCCGAGTGCGCGCAGCACCCTGGCGACGTTCACGCCCTTGCCCCCGGCCCGCCGGTGCACGGCGGCGACGCGGTTGACGCCGTCCCAGTCGGCGCCCGGCACCCGGTAGGTGGTGTCGAGGGCGAGGTTGAGGGTCACCGTGACGATCATGAAGGCTCCGTGATCCAGACGCCGTCCTTCAGCACGCCGTCCACTTGCAGGGAGTCGGAGAGCACGACCAGGTCGGCGGCCTTGCCGACGGCGATCGAGCCGATGCGGTCGGCGAGGCCGAGCACGCGGGCGGGGGTCAGCGAGGTCACCTGGACGGCGTCCGGCAGCGACAGGCCCAGCTCCTGGACCGCGCGGCGGAAGGCGACGTCCATGGTGAGCGTCGAGCCGGCGATCGAGCCGCCCTCGGCCAGCCTGGCCACGCCGTCGCGCACGTGCACCTTCATGGGGCCGAGCACGTAGTCGCCGTCGCCGAGCCCGGTGGCGGACATCGCGTCGGTGATGAGCATCGTGCGTCCTGGCCCGGCCACCTCGTACGCCAGCCGCAGCATGGCCGCGTGGACGTGCACCCCGTCGTTGATCAGCTCGACCGTCACCCGCTCGTCGTCGAGCAGCGCCGCGATCGGGCCGGGCGCGCGGTGGCCGAGCGGCGGCATCGCGTTGTAGAGGTGGGTGGCCACGGTGGCGCCCGCCTCGATGCCGGCGATGGTCTGCTCGTAGTCGGCGTCGCTGTGGCCGATGGCGGCGATGACGCCCTCGGCGGCGGCCATCCTGATCGTGTCGAGCGCGCCGGGCAGCTCGGCCGCGATCGTCACCATGCGGGCGTGCCCGCGCGCGGCCTTGACCAGCCCGGCGAACTCCTGCGGCGACGGCTCGCGCAGCAAGGCCGGGTCGTGCGCGCCGCAGCGGGCCTTGGCGATGTAGGGGCCCTCGAAGTGCACGCCGGCCAGCAGGCCCTCCTCGCACAGCTCCGCCAGCGCGGCGGCCGCCCTGCTCACGCCGTCGAGCGTGTCGGTGACCAGGCTGCCCACCATCGTGGTGGTGCCGTGGAGCCGGTGCAGCGCCACGGCGTCACGTGCCTTGTCCTGCTCGCCGGTGGGGAAGGAGCCGCCCGCGCCCCCGTGGTTGTGCACGTCCACGAACCCGGGGACCACGTGACGTCCGCCCAGCCGCAGGCCGGGCCCGGGGGCGGCGCCGTGGCCGACGTGCGTGACGCGGCCGTCTTCGATGGTCAGCCACCCCTCGTGAACTCCCTCGGGCGTCACGATCCTGGCGTCGGCAAGAGTAAGGCTCATGAAGAAAGGATCACAGATCGCGTGAGGTGCATGGGCTCGTCGGGGTTGAGCCCGCGGGCGAAGGCCCGCGCCACCGCGACCCGCTGGGCGCGGATCAGCTCGGCCATCGGGTCGAGCCCGCTCTCCACGAACGTGCCGCCGGTCGCCTCCACCTGGGCGCGCAGGCCCTCGGGAGCGGTGCCGAGCATCCACGTCACGCGGCCAGGCCCCGCGATGCTGATCGGGCCGTGGCGGTATTCCATCGCCGGGTACGCCTCCGTCCACGACCTGGACGCCTCGCGCATCTTCAGCGCCGCCTCCTGGGCGAGCCCGACCGACCAGCCGGCGCCGAGGAAGCTGAACTGCTCGGCGGCGACCAGCGCGTCGGGCAGCGGCTCGGCGACCGCCCGCTCGGCGTCGGCGATCGCCTGGGTGAGGTCCTCGCCGAGGCTGGCGCGGAGCATGGCGAGCTGGGTCGTGGCGAACCTGGTCTGCACGACGGACCGCTCGTCGGCGTAGTCGAGCACGATCAGGTCCTGCGCGGTGTCCCTGATCGGCGTCTCGGGGTCGGCCGTGATGGCGGTGGTCCTGGTCCCGGTCCTGCCGAGCAGGTCGAGCACCTCGGTCGTGGTGCCGGAGCGGGTCAGCGCGAGCACGCGGTCGTAGCCGCGGCCCTCGGGGAACTCGGAGGCGGCGAACGCGTCGGTCTCGCCGTGCCCGGCACGCTCGCGCAGCACCGCGTACGCCATCGCGATGAACCACGACGTACCACAGCCGACGACGGCGACCCGCTCACCTCGTGCGGGGAGCGCGCCGGCGGGGACGTTCGCGACGGCGCGCTGCCAGCACGACGGCTGGGACGCGATCTCGGCTTCGGTGTGGGTGGTCACCACTTACCTCCCCATGATTGATTGTTTCTGCGGTTTTTATACCAGAACAGAGCATAAATGAACATTGGTAGCTCTGGAGTCCCAGGTTGTGCCACGCTTGCTCCTGACCTCATCACCTAGGGAGTCCGCCGTGTCCCGCTACGACCGCTGGAATGCCATCCTGGAGCTGCTCGCGCAGGAAGGCAGGCTGTCGGTGGAAGAGGCAGCGCAGGCGCTCGACGTCTCCACCGCCACCATCAGGCGGGACTTCGACCAGCTCGCCCAGCAGCAGATGCTCATGCGCACGCGCGGCGGCGCGGTCTCCCAGAGCGTCAGCTACGACCTGCCGCTGCGCTACAAGACCGCGCGGCACGCCGACGAGAAGCACCGCATCGCCGCGGCGGCGGCCGAGCTGGTCTCGCCCGGCGCCGTGGTCGGGCTCAACGGCGGCACCACCACCTCCGAGCTGGCCCGCACGCTGGCCACCATGGCCACGCTGGAGAGCGGCTTCACCATCGTCACCAACGCGCTCAACATCGCCTCCGAGCTCACCGTGCGCAGGCACGTCAAGATCGTGGTGACCGGCGGGGTGGCCAGGCCGCAGTCGTACGAGCTGATCGGCCCGCTGGCCTCGGGCGTGCTCGAACAGGTCACGCTCGACGTCGCCTTCCTCGGCGTGGACGCGCTCGACGTCGAGCTGGGCGCCTCCGCCCACCACGAGGGCGAGGCCAGCGTCAACCACCTGCTGATCAGCAGGGCCGCCCAGGTCGTGGTGGTGGCCGACTCCTCCAAGGTCGGCAGGCGGGCGTTCTCCCGCATCTGCCCGATCGACCAGATCGACACGCTCGTCACCGACGCCAGGCTCAGCGACGAGCTGGCCGGCCGGCTCACCGAGGCCGGGGTCAAGGTCGTCCGCGCCTGAGAGCGCGCCCCCGCAGAAGGCGTTACAGGTCGGACGCTGCGCGGGTAGGTATGAGTAACAGCGACAAAGCCGTTTCAGGGGGAAATATGGCGTCGGGAAAGTGCGCGGCCCGGCTCGGGCCCGCGGAGCGGGCCGAGGCGCTGGAGCGCATGACGGCTCAGGAACTCGACGTGGTCGTGGTCGGCGGCGGCGTCGTGGGTGCCGGCATCGCGCTCGACGCGGTGACGAGGGGCCTCGACGTGGCCCTCGTGGAGGCGCGCGACTTCGCCTCCGGCACCTCGTCACGCTCGTCCAAGCTGATCCACGGCGGCCTGCGCTACCTGGAGCAGCTCAACTTCGACCTGGTACGCGAGGCGCTCCAGGAACGCGCCCTGCTGCTCCAGCGCATCGCGCCCCACCTGGTCAGACCCGTGCCGTTCCTGTTCCCGCTGACCCACTACGGCTGGGAACGCCCGTACGTGGGCGCCGGCGTCACGCTCTACGACACGCTCGGCTTCGCGACGGGCCTCACCCGCGGTGTGCCCGGACACCGCCACCTGTCCAGGTCGCGGGCGCTGCGCCTGGCCCCCGCGCTGAAGAAGAGCGCCTTCACCGGCGCCGTCCAATACTGGGACGCCCAGGTGGACGACGCCCGCTTCGTCATGATGACGCTGCGCACCGCGGCGACCTACGGCGCGCACGTCGCGCAGCGGGCCCAGGTCGTCGGGTTCCTGCGGGAGGGCGAGCGGGTCACCGGCGTACGGGTGCGCGACCTGGAGAGCGGCGACGAGTTCGACGTACGCGCCAGGCAGGTGGTCAACGCGACCGGCGTGTGGACCGACGACATCCAGGAGCTGGTGGGCGGCCGCGGCCAGATCCACGTGCGCGCCTCCAAGGGCATCCACCTGGTCGTGCCGCGCGACCGCATCCACTCGCTGACCGGCATCATCCTGCGTACGGAGAAGTCGGTGCTGTTCGTCATCCCGTGGGGCCGCCACTGGATCATCGGCACCACCGACACCGACTGGACGCTCGACAAGAGCCACCCGGCCGCCTCCCGCGCCGACATCGACTACCTGCTCGACCATGTCAACGCGATCCTGTCGGTGCCGCTGACCCGCGACGACGTCGAGGGCGTCTACGCGGGGCTGCGGCCGCTGCTGTCGGGCGAGTCCGACGAGACCTCGAAGCTGTCCAGGGAGCACGTGGTCGCGCACCCCGTGCCCGGGCTGGTGATGGTGGCGGGCGGCAAGTACACGACGTACCGGGTGATGGCGCGCGACGCCGTGGACGCGGTGGCGCACGGGCTGGACCAGCGGGTGCCGCGCTCGTGCACCGACCGCGTCCCGCTGGTCGGCGCCGAGGGCTACCAGGCGCTGTGGAACGCCCGCCACCGCCTCGCCCAGGAGTCGGGGCTGCACGTGGCGCGGATCGAGCACCTGCTGCACCGCTACGGCTCGCTCATCGACGAGCTGCTTGAGCTGATCAAGGAGGACCCGTCGCTGGCCAGGCCGCTGGACGGGGCCGACGACTACCTGCGGGCCGAGATCGTCTACGCCGCCACCGCCGAGGGCGCCCGGCATCTGAACGACGTGCTGACCCGGCGTACCCGCATCTCCATCGAGACCTTCCACCGCGGGGTGGGGGTGGCGCGGGAGTCCGCCGAGCTGATGGCCGGGCCGCTCGACTGGGACGGCGAGCAGGTCAAGCGGGAGGTCGAGTACTACACCAAGCGGGTGGAGGCCGAGCGGCGCTCCCAGGAGCAGGACTCCGACCAGGAGGCCGACGCCATCAGGCTGGGGGCGCCGGAGATCGTCCCCGTGGTGGTGCCGGAAGGCGCCTAGCCATAGGGAAGGGCGGCCCGCGGCGCTGCGGATCTCCGCGGACCGCCCGTGTCAGAGGTCAGGCGGGGTTGTAGACGCTCGCGTCATGGACGTCGAGCAGGGGCTCCTTGACGCCGTCGCCGGAGTCGTCGGTCCAGTTGGAGTTGCCGGTCGAGATCAGCGTGCTGCGCACGGCCAGCGAGCCGGCCCGCGTCGTCGGCTTGGCCGCGCCCGAGGTGAGCAGGGCCGCCGCGCCCGCGACGTGCGGGCTGGCCATCGAGGTGCCGCTGATCGTGCTGTAGCCGCCGCTGCGGTAGGTCGAGTAGATGCAGGTGCCGGGCGCGGTGATCTCCACCGTGGCGCCGTAGTTGGAGTAGAACGCGGACGTGTCGTCCTGGTCGGTCTCGCTGCGGCAGGACAGCCTGTTGCCGCCGGCGCCGCCCGCCAGGCCGTCGTTGTCGGTCAGCGCGGAGACGGTGACCACGTCGGGGTGGTTGGCGGGGAAGAACGAGGACGTGTTGGCGTGGCTGTTGCCCGCGGCCACCACGACGACGATGCCGGCGTTGACCGCGTTGGTGATGGCCGAGCTGATCGCGCTGCTGGAGCAGCCGCTGCAGCCCAGGCTCAGGTTGATGACCTCGATGGTGGCGCGCCGTGCCACCACCCAGTCGATACCGGCCGCGATGCCCGCGAGCGAGCCGGAGCCGGCCGAGTTGAGCACCTTGACGGCGTGGATGCGCGCGCCGGGGGCGACGCCCACCGGGCCGATGGCGTTGTCGATCGCGCCGACGGTGCCGGCGACGTGGGAGCCGTGGCCGTTGTCGTCGGTGCCGGAGTTGTTGGTGCAGAAGCCGATCACACAGTTCGCCCTGGCGACCACGTTCAGGTCGGGGTGGTTCTGGTCGACACCGGTGTCCACCACGGCGACGTCCACGTCAACGCGCTCGTCGTCGGTGCCGTCGATGTCGAGGTTGGGGTTGCTGGGGCCGAAGATCCGGTTGACGCCGGTGGGCGTGGTCTGCGCGAAGTGGGTGACCACGGCGTCGGGCTCCACGCTGAGCACGCTGGGGTCGCCCTTGAGCTTCTCGGCGGCGGCGGCGCTCAGGCGGGCGGTGTAGCCCTTGAAGGCGTGCTGGTAGACGCCGACGAGCTCGCCGCCGAGCTGCGCGACCTGGGTCTCGGCCGCGCTGTGCGTGCCGCGCAGTGACGGGTTGAGCTGGACGATGTACGTGCTGTCTGGGGCTGCTTGCTGGACGGTTGCGGACACGGGCAGCGGCGCCGCGGATAACGCGAGCGCGCTGACGAGCAATGCGAGCAGGGGGGTGCGTGGTCGCATGGCAGCGTGGGCCCTTTCTCGTGACGCGGACCGGCGGCGGCTTGTGACGGTCTACCGCCTGATCCGACAGGACGGTGTCATCAAAGTTTTCATCATTTGTCGGGATAAGTCCATAAAAAAGGTGCCGATTCGTTACGAACCGGCACCTTTTGGTTGCTTAACGAAGCGGGATCCACGCTTGTGAGGCGAGCGACTCCATGTCGTTGACCTGGACGCCCTCGTGCGAGACCGTCCAAATGGAGTCACCGATGACCACCGAGCGCTCGATGCCCGGCTGGTATGGGTACTCGCCTTCCTTCACGGGATGCTCGATCATGCCGAGCCGCCGCACCTCCCTGTCGTCGATCTTCAGCACCAGCGCGCCCGACTTCTCCGCCTGGACCAGCGGCACCACCGCGAGTCCCGTCTTCGGCCAGTACAGGAACGCGTGCGGGTCCCACTCCGCGCCCGAGCCCGAGTCGCGCTGGAAGAACTGCGACAGCCGGCGCGGCGCGGCCGGGTCGCTCACGTCGAACAGCGACACCTGCGTGCCCAGCGTCCTGCCCTTCTCGCTGGCCTCCTGCCCGATCCCGATCAGCCGGCCGTCCGCACCCGGATGCAGGTACGCCGAGTAGCCGGTGATCTTCAGCTCGCCCGTCACCTTGGGCCGCGCCGGGTCGCGCAGGTCCAGCGTGTAGAGCGGGTCCACCTGGCGGAACGTCACGCAGTAGCCGATCGGGCCGATGAAGCGCACCGAGTAGATGCGCTCGCCCTTGCCGAGGCCGCCCACCTCGCCCACCTTCTCCAAGGTGGTGGCCTTGAGCACGTGGACGGTGCTGGAGCTGTCGGCGCCGTCGGCCGCGGTGAGCGTGGTGGCCAGGCGGAGGTGGCCGTCGTGCTCCGACAGCGAGTACTGGTTGAGCAGACGGCCCGGCACCTTGCCCGAGGCCACGTACGCGGGAGCGCCCGGCTTGGTGATGTCGAAGCGGTGCACCTCCGTCTCCTCAGGAGGCGGCGTGCGCGTCGGATACGGCACGTCGACGGCCGGCTCGCTCGGGGTCGGCTCGTCGGCGGGGGCCGCGCCCGACGAGCGGGGCGCCGGGGTGGGCGGGGGCTCGACGGGGAGCGGGCGCACGATGGGGAACCACCAGCGGGGGTTGCTGGCGACGTACAGGCTCTGGCCGGTGCCGTAGACGATGTCGCCGTCGGCGGCCAGGCTGATCGGGTCGGTGCCCGCCGCCGTGACGCCGCCGGCCAGGTCGATCGTGTGCACGGTCAGCATCGAGGTGCCGGTGTAGTCGGCGGGGTGGCTGACCCGCTCGCACGCCACCCGGCTCTTCGTGACCTTCCCCGCCGCGTCGGTGATCTCGATGGTCGGCAGCCAGCTCTCCGCCGGCGCCCGCTTGACCGCGGCCCGGTTCGCCGCGATCAGCTCCGCCTGCTGGGCGTCAGGGCGCGGCTCCGGGAAGGTGATCTCGGGCTCGCTGCGGGTGACCAGCCGGACCGTGTCGCCCACCAGCCGGGCGTCCACGTACGAGCCCTGCGGCTTGATCGTGCTCAGCACCTTGGGCTCGCCCGCGAGGTCCACCAGCACGTACCGGGTGTCACCCACCGGGCCGGCGATCCGCTTGTACATGATGTCGCCGCCGCGCATCAGCACCAGCGCCCGGTCACCCGAGACCAGCAGGTCCGCGGGGACGCCGGGGCCGCCCTCCCCCTCGGTCAGCCTGAGTGAGGCGGTGATCTTCCTGGTCGCCGTGTCGATGACGCGCAGGGTGCCGTTCGCGACCGTGATGAGCCGGTCGCCGTCGGTCTTGACCAGGTCGGGCTCGTCCACGCCGGCCTCGTGCACGTTCGTGGTCGAGTGCTCGGGCGTCTGCGTCGTCCGCGCCTTCGCCTCGCTGCGTACGCTGTCCTCCATGACCATCGGCATCGCGTGGCCGAAGCCGTACGGGCCGACGTTCTCGGCGGCGTGCTCGCGCAGGCCGGTCAGCAGGTCGTCGCACCCGTCGTAGGCCACCAGGCGCACCGCGCCGAGACTCGTCCTCCTGGGCGCCGGGTCCTCGCCCCCGCCCGTCGAAGCGGTGCAGGCGGTCGTGACCGCGGCCAGCGCGGCGGCGGTCACGACCGTACGGATCAGCGTGTTCATGTCCCCATCACGGCCGGGCGGGCCGGATGGTTCACGAACCGTGCGCCGGGTTCCTGGTGAAGACCGGATCGAGGTCGAGGCTGTCGGGCACCTCCATGAGCTTGCGCACGAGCTTGCCCTTAAAGTCCACCACCTGCACCTCGTCGTTGGCGCCGTTGTCGTTCTCCCAGCAGAACAGGTGCTCCTCGTCATAGAAGCCGAGCACCTCGTCGCAGTCGGAGTAGAACGTGCGCAGCCGCTCGCCCGTCCCGGCGTCCCACACGCAGTGGTCGTTGTACGTACCGTCCGGGCAGTTGGTGACGAACGCGTCGCCCGAGGGCGAGAAGAGGTCCTGGGTGGTGTCGGCGGCGAGCGTGCCGATGTTCGCCTGCGAGCGCACGGCCCTGCCCTGGGCGTCGAAGAAGCGCAAACTCAGATTGTCCTCGTCGCCGTGGACGTTGACCGTGCCCGTCTCGTCGCCGTCGAAGCCCCACGAGCTGCCCCTGACGTCGGGGTCGCTGACGTCCACCCGCCTGACGCGCTTCGTGGCCACGTCCACCAGCATGAAGCCCGGGTACGTCCAGGTGTCGCCGCGCTTGTGCCCGATGCTGAGCAGGATCGTCGCGCCGTCCTTCGACCAGTTCCTGATGATGCCGGTCTGCGGCTTCTTGACGGTCTTGATCGTGGTGCGCTCGCCGGTCTCGCGGTCGGCGATGACGATGAAGTCATGGTCGTCGGGGGTGTAGCGCTTGCCCCTGGAGGCCAGGTAGCGGCCGTCGGGGGAGACCAGCGACTCCATGTTGCCCGCGTACTTCGTGAACGGGCCGCGCAGCGAGTCCCTGGCGTAGTCGGTCCACGTCTCCTTCTTCTCGTCGTAGATCTCGTACGAGGTCAGCACGATGGCGTCGGACGGGTTCTCGTACAGGGAGATCGCGCCGCCGGGCAGCGTCCGTTTCGTGCCCCTGGCCGGGACGTCCGTCCGGCCCGCCGAGGTCGTCTCCTGCCTGGGGCGGCCGCGCTCCGCCTGCGGGGTCGTCGTCTTCCTCCCCTCCTCCCGCGGGGTGGTGGACGGGCTCGCCACCGACGCCTTGTCCGCCTGGATCGCCACGAAGACGCCGGCGAGGACCAGCAGCGCGATCGCCACGGCGGCGCCCGCGACCAGCGGCGCCCGCCTGCCGCTCCTCGGCGGCTGGGCGGCCGGGTGGGTGGGCGGAGCGTAGGCGGGCGGCGTGTAGGCGTGCGCGGGGACGGGCCCCTGAGAGTGCGGGCCCGCGGTGTGCGGGCCCGCGTGCGAGTGCGGGCCTGCGGAGGGAGGGCCGGCGTGTGAGGGCGGACCTACGTGGGAGGGCGGGCCGGCGTGTGCGGGCGGGCCGGCGTGGGAGGGCGGCCCCGGGAAGGCAGCGGGGGGTGGCGCCGCCGCCTCCGCCGCGCCCTGTGCGAGCATGCCGGAGCCGGGCGCCGACTGCTGCAGCAGCCGCATCATCACCTGCTCGGCCGTGGGCCGCTGCGCCGGGTCCTTGGCCAGGCAGGCGGCCACGACCTCGCGCAGCGTGCCGTCCAGCACGCCGAGGTCGGGCTGCTGGCTGAGCACCCGGTTGATCACCGCGGGCATCGTGTCGCTGCCGAACGGCGCCCGCCCCGACGCCGCGTAGATCATCGTCCCGGCCCACGAGAACATGTCGGCGGCCGGACCCACCGTGTGCCCCATGATCTGCTCGGGCGGCATGTACGACGGCGTCCCCACCACCGAGTTGCTGATCGTCGAGGTGGCGTTCAGCGCCCGCGCGATGCCGAAGTCGATCACCCGCGGCCCGTCCGCGCCGATGATGACGTTGGCCGGCTTGAAGTCGCGGTGCACGATGCCGGCCTGGTGGATCGCGGCCAGCGCGGTCGCGGTGCCGATGGCCAGCCGGTGCAGCACCGTCCCCGTACGCGGGCCCTGCTCCTGCACCACCCGCTGCAAGGAGGGGCCCTCGATATATTCGCTGACGATGTAAGGACGGTCCTGCTCGATGCCCGTGCCCAGCACCGCGGCGGTGCAGAACGGCGCCACGTGCCTGGCCACCTCGACCTCGCGCAGGAACCGCCCCACGCTCACCTCGTCGCCCGACAGGTCGGGCCGCAGCCACTTGACCGCCGCCTTGCCGCCGTCGGCGTTCTCGCCCAGGTAGACGACGCCCTGACCGCCCTCGCCGAGCCGGCCGAGCAGGCGCAGGCCCCCCAGCGAGCGCGGATCTGCCGGGCGGAGCGGAGCGAAGGATGCCATGTCAGGATTCTGGCCCCATGCCGCCCGTACGGGGAAACTTCGCAGTTCCAGTGATCGAGTCGGTACGTTCCTGGCGAAACTCCGGACCCCGTGCGGGCATGCCTGAAAGGCTGGACACGTGAGCTGGAACGCACGAGCCCTCGATGTGCTGGCGGCCGGGGAGCCCACCCCGCTGATCGATTTCCCGGTGCGCGTGCCGGGGATCACGCTGTTACTCAAGGACGAGTCGCGCCAGCCCACCGGCAGCCTGCGGCACCGGCACGCCAGGGCGCTGTTCCGCCGGGCCGTGCTCGACGGGCTGGTCACCGAGGGCACCACCGTGGTCGAGGCGACCGGCGGCAACGCGGCGGTGGCACAGGCGTGGTTCGCGCGGCGGCTCGGGCTGCCGTACATCGTGGTCATGCCGGGCAAGGCGGGGCCCGAGCGGGCGCGGCCGGTGGAGGAGCTGGGCGGCGAATGCCGGTTCGTGACGCCGCCGCTCGCCATCTACGACGCGGCGCGCGAGATCGAGGGGCACTTCCTCGACCAGTTCGGCCGGGCGGCCGAGCACGACCTGGCCGGCGAGCTGTTCTCCCAGGTGAGCCCCGACTGGGTGGTCACCGGCGCGAGCACCGGGGCCACCTCGGCGACGCTCGGCGGCTGGATCAAGGAGCACGGCCTGGGTTGCCGGGTCGCGGTGGCCGATCCGGAGAACTCCGCGTACTTCCCCGGCTGGACGCTCGACGTGCATGACTACGCGACCGGCATGCCGTCGCGCATCGAGGGCATCGGGCGGCCGCGGATGGAGCCGGGGTTCCGTCCCGAGCTGGTCGATCTGGTCGTGCCCGTGCCCGACGCGGCGAGCGTGGCGGCGGCCCGGCACATCAGGGAGGTCACCGGGCTGCCCGTGGGGCCCTCGTCCGGCACCGCGCTCTGGGCCGCGCTTGAGCTGATCGAGCGCATGGTCGTCCGGGGTGAGCGCGGCACGATCGTCTCGCTGATCGGCGACGCCTCCGAGCGCCACCTGACGACCTGCCACGAGGACGCCTGGGCCACGGAACGCGGCCTCGACGTCGCCCGCCACGCCGAGCGACTCCGCCTGGTCAGCCCCGGCGGCGGCTGAGGGGACCGAACCGGCCCCCCGATGACCGGGCCGCCCCCGCCCGATGACCGGGCCGCCCCCGCCCGATGACCGGGCCGCCCCCGCCCGATGACCGGGCCGCCCCCGCCCGATGACCGGGTGGTCAGGTCAGGGGGTGGGTGACCCAGACGTTGGGTTCCACGTAGACGGCGTGGTCGTGGTCCACGTCGCAGTGCACCGGCGTGAGCGCCCCCGGCACCTCCACCGGGCCTGGACGGTCGAACGGCAGGCCGGTCCAGGCCCGCCACTCCGCCAGCGTGCCCGGCACCACCATCGACCGGGGCGCCACCTTCACGATCTCGGCGCCGGCCCGCACGTGCACCCGCAGCCACGGGTCGTGGGGCAGGCCGTCGGGGCGCTTCCTGAAGGCGTACTCGGCCATGGGGGTGTGGGGTTCGAGGTGCTTGCGGTTCGGGCGTACGGGGGCGACGAGCGTGCGGAAGCCGAGCCGGGCGGCGTGCTCGCGCATGGCGGCCACCATCAGCCCCGACAGCCCGTTGCCCTGAAGGTCGCGGCGCACGGTGATCTCCAGCGCGGAGACGGCGTCGGGCTCCTGGCCGCGCTCGCGGGCCAGCCAGCCGGCCCTGATCACGCCGTCCCAGCCGTCGTCGGGCAGCCCGTCGCCGCCGGCCACGTACGGGACCATGCACGCCCGCGCCACCGCCCGCCCTGGCTCGGCGTCGTCGTCGGCCACGAGCACGTGGTTCTTGTGGCGGGTGGTGACGAAGGGGTAGTAGAGGTCGGCGATCGGGTCACGCAGGACGAACTCCTGCCAGGTGTGCTCCATCTCCCACAAGGTCGCGGCGAATTCCGGACGTTCTGCGAGCGTGGTGATGCGGAGAGCCATGTGATCATCTTGCCCTGCGTACATCCGAAAATCGCCTGAAATATCGACACTTAAGCCCACTACCTGCGGTGCGCTAGCGTCGGCGGCATGACAGAACTTGACGCCAGGCTACGAGCCATCACCGACCTGATCGTGGCCGAGGCTCGCGAGGGCGGCGGCAGGCACGAGTACGACGGCCGGATCCAGGACCTGTCGCCCGACGGCGTACGGTCCGGGCTGGCGCGGCTCGGCGAGGGACCCGCGCCCGCGGACGCGCACGACGCCAGGCACCTACAGGTGTTCGAGGAGTCTCTGCGCACCCAGCTCGGCGAGCTGGAACTGCACCGCAAGAACCCCCTGATCCATCTGTCCAACCTCGATCTCGCCTGCTACGACCGCGACTACGCGCCGGAGGAGGAGCGCGCGGCGGCCAAGTCGGCCCACCTCGCGCTCTGGCCCGAGGCCGTCGACCAGGCGCTCGCCTCGCTCGACCAGGTCGCCGCCCCCGTCGCGACCTCCCTGCTCGGCGCGGTCAAGGGCCTGGCCGCCGGGGTCACCGACGAGGCCGCGCTGGCCGCGCACGCCAGGCTCGTCGCGCACGTCGAGCGGGCCGCGCGCGAGGGCGACCCCGACGCGGCGCTCGGCGGCGACGCGCTCGCCCGCCTGATGGGCACCGCCGAGGGCCTGCCCGTGGACCTCGGCAGGCTGGCCGAGCGCGCCGACGCCGAGCGCGACCGGCTGCTCGACCGCCTCACCGAGTCCTGCGCCAAACTGGGGGAGACCGGCCGGCCGCCGCTCGACGTCGTACGCGAGCTGGTCAAGGATCACCCCGACGCCGACGGCGTCATCGAGGCGGCCAGGATCGGCACCGAGAAGGCCATCGCGTTCACCCGCGAGAAGGACCTCGTGCCCTACCACGACGGCGAGTGCCTGGTCGGGCTGGCGCCCGAGTCGCGCCGCTGGGCGATGGCCATGATGGCGTGGAACTCGCCCGGCGAGCCCGAGGGCCCGTCCTGGTACTACATCACCCCTCCCGAGCCCGGCTGGCCGCGCCAGGAGCAGGAGGAGTGGCTGGAGGTCTTCAGCGCCACCACGCTGCCCGCCATCAACGTGCACGAGGTGGCCCCTGGCCACTTCTCGCACGCCAGGGCGCTGCGCAGGGCCCCGTCGGAGGTGCGCAGGCTGCTGCAGTCGATGGCGTTCATCGAGGGCTGGGCCCACTACGCCGAGGAGCTCTGCGTCGAGGAGGGGTTCGGCGACGGCGACCCGCGCTTCGAGATCGGCGTCTGGGTGGAGGCGCTCATCCGCGTCACCCGCCTGGCCTGCGCGATCGGCGTGCACACCGGGCAGATGACGGTCGAGGACGGCGCCCGCCGCTTCGAGTCCGACACCCACCTCGCCGGTCCCGCCGCGCTGTCGGAGGCGCGCAGGGCCTCCTTCGACCCGACCTACGGCCGCTACACCTGGGGCAAGCTGCTCATCCTCGACCTGCGCGAACGGGCGCGCGAGGAGTGGGGCGCCGGCTTCACCCTGCAGCGCTTCCACAAGGCCCTGTTCGACCTCGGCTCACCGCCCCTGGGACTCATGGACGCGGTCCTGTAGCGTCGCACGGACTGATCGGGGAACGACCTATGGCGTGTCCCTAGGGAGGTCTGTTCGTGCGCGAGCTCTCCGGCAAGGTCGCGGTGGTGACGGGTGCGGCGAGCGGGATCGGCAGGGCGCTGGCCCTCCGGTTCGCGGCCGAGGGAATGACGCTGATGCTCGCCGACGTCGAGCACGGCGGGCTGGCGGAGACGGCCGCGCTGTGCGGGGACGCGACGGTGCTCACGCAGATCACCGACGTCTCCGACGCCTCGTCCGTACGCCACCTGGCCGACCGCTGCTTCGGTGAGCTGCGGGCCGTGCACGTGCTCTGCAACAACGCGGGCGTCTTCCAGGGCGGCCACATGTGGACCAGGGACGAGGAGGACCTGTCCTGGCTGCTCGGCGTCAACCTGTGGGGCGTGCTGCACGGCATCCGCGCGTTCGTGCCGCGCATGATCGAGCAGGACACCGAGGGTCACGTCGTCAACACCGTCTCCGTGGCGGGACTGCTGGTGACGCCGGGGACCGGCGGGTACGCGGTGTCGAAGCACGCCGCGCTGGCCGCGTCCCTGGCGCTCGCCCAGGACCTGGCCGCGACAGGGTCGAAGCTGCGCGTCAGCGCGCTGTGCCCCGGCGCGGTCAGGACCCGCATCGCCGACTCCGACCGGCTGCGCCCGCCCAGCCTCACCATCACGCCGGGCGCGGACGAGGTGGCCGTCAAGGAGCGCGTCGGCAAGGCGGCAGAGCGCGGCATCGAGCCGTCGGAGGTGGCCGACCTGGTGGTCAGGGGCATCCACGAGGAGCGGTTCCTGCTGCTGACCGACCCGTCGTACGCGGCCGCGCTCCGCCTGCAGACCGAGACACTGCTGACCGGGACCCTGCCCGGCTATCCGGGTCGTCCGCAGTGCTCCGGCCTTCGGGCAGGGGATGAAGCGGACTTCCCCGCGTAGCGGGCCGGAACGCCGGGTAGAGGCGAGCGTTGCGTTCGGGTGCGCGCGGGTGGTGTTCAACGACGGGTTGCGCGCCAGGCGGAAAGCTCACGCGGCGCGCACACCAGGGTGGCCGACGCGCGCCGGGACTTCGCACACAAGCTCTCCACCCGGATCATCCGCGACAACCAAGCGGTGTACGTGGAGGATCTGTCCGTGAAGGGCCTGGCCGGCACAAAGCCGGCCAAGAGTGTGCACGATGCAGGCTGGTCGCAGTTCGCGGCCATGCTGGAGTACAAGGCCGCGGTCCCCGGCCATCAGCTCAAGACCGGGAAGCGCGTCAACACTGACGGTCGTGGGCGAGGACCCGGACGACGGTGCCGCCCGGCGGCTTGACCAGCAGGCGTACGGTGTCGCCCGGCAGCACGTCGCGATAGAGGCCCTGCTTGACCCGGAACGCGGCGGCCCGCTCGGAACGGCCGTCGTGCAGCGCGATGTAGTAGTCGCGCCGCACGCCCTCCTCCTGCGGGATCACCTCCACCCAGCGCTTGACGACGTGGCCCGTCACCTCCTGGCGGCCCGAGCCGCGCGGCAGCTCGGCGGGCGCGATCTCGACGCCCTGCCAGCCGCTGCCGGTGAAGATCCACTCCTGGTCGGGGTTCGCGGGCAGCGGGCCGGGCCCGGCCACCTCCCTGCCGCGCGGGGTCAGCAGGAAGCCCCTGCCGCCCGACAGCAGCGAGACCCCCGCCACCAGCGAGACCATCGTCGCGATGATCGCGGGCCAGGAGAACAGGGCCACCGACACGGTCGCGTACCAGGGGACGATCAGGGCGGCCGTCAGCAGCACGGGGACGAGCACCGTGCGCCAGCGCCTGCGGGCCAGGCCGAGGTCGATGGCGTGCCGGCGGACGAGCTTGACGAACCCGCCCTCCAGGTCGGAGCCCTCGGGCATGAGGGCGATCACGGGCGCCGCGGGCCGGTCCGCCATGCGGGCGCGCACGCGTTCGAGCACCCAGGTCTCGTACGGGCGCAGCGGCTCGCGTACGGGCGGGCCGAGCGTCAGGCGGTCGCCCTCGATCGTCGCCCAGCCGCGTCCGGCCAGCTCGAACAGCACGGTGTAGAACACGTCCTGGGCGCGCATGCCGCGTAAGAGCTCGGCGACGGGGGCGGGCACCGGGTGCTCGGGCGCCTCCGTGGCCCTGTCACGGCCGGACACCTTGAAGGCGGCGGCCAGCGTGGCGGCCCACAGGGCCCACGCGGTCGCCGGCCAGACAAGATCCATCGTTCTGTGTTTAGCACGTCCCACCCGGCCAGGCCAGGTGTCCTGGCCAAGGCCGATAGACTGGTGTCACCGCACTTCGCCTTTTCAGGGGGTTCTCACGGTGTCTGAATTCGACACGGTCCTGGTGGTCGACTTCGGCGCTCAATACGCGCAGCTGATCGCCAGGCGGGTGCGTGAGTGCCATGTCTACTCCGAGATCGTCCCGTCGACCATGCCGGTCGAGGAGATGATGGCGAAAAACCCCAAGGCGATCATCCTGTCCGGCGGTCCTTCGTCGGTCTACGCCGAGGGCGCGCCGCCGGTGCCCCACGGGCTGTTCGACACGGGCGTGCCGACGTTCGGCATCTGCTACGGCTTCCAGGCCATGGCGCAGGCGCTGGGCGGCGAGGTGGCCCGCACGGGTGTCGCCGAATACGGCGGCACCCCGCTCGAGGTGCTCGACGAGGGCGTCATCTTCGCCGGGCTGCCCACGTCGCAGACCGTGTGGATGTCCCACGGCGACAGCGTGGCCGCGGCCCCCGAGGGCTTCGCGGTGACCGCCTCCACCAGCGAGACGCCGGTCGCCGCGTTCGAGAGCGTCGAGCGCGGCCTCTACGGCGTGCAGTTCCACCCCGAGGTGCTCCACTCCGAGCACGGCCAGGCGGTGCTCAAGCACTTCCTGGAGGCCGCCGGGTGCCGGCCCTCGTGGACGATGCTCAACATCGTCGAAGACTCCATCGAGGCCGTGCGCCGCCAGGTCGGCGACGGCCGGGCCATCTGCGCGCTGTCCGGCGGCGTCGACTCCGCGGTGGCCGCCGCGATCGTCCAGCGCGCCATCGGCGACCGGCTGACCTGCGTCTTCGTCGACCACGGGCTGCTGCGCAAGGGCGAGGCCGAGCAGGTCGAGCGCGACTTCGTCGCCGCCACCGGGGTCAAGCTGCGGGTGGTCGACGCCGCCGACCGGTTCCTCAAGGCGCTCGAAGGGGTCAGCGACCCGGAGGAGAAGCGCAAGATCATCGGGCGCGAGTTCATCCGCGTCTTCGAGGACGAGCAGCGCGCCATCATGGCCGACGGGCCGGTCGACTTCCTCGTCCAGGGCACCCTCTACCCCGACGTCGTCGAGTCCGGCGGCGGCACCGGCACCGCCAACATCAAGTCACACCACAACGTCGGCGGCCTGCCTGAAGACCTGCAGTTCACGCTGGTCGAGCCGCTGCGGGCGCTGTTCAAGGACGAGGTGCGCAGGGCCGGCGAAGAGCTGGGCCTGCCGGCCGCCATGGTGTGGCGGCAGCCGTTCCCCGGGCCAGGGCTCGCCATCCGCATCGTCGGCGAGGTGACCGGCGAGCGGCTCGATCTCCTGCGCGAGGCCGACGCCATCGCCCGGGAGGAGCTGTCGCGGGCCGGGCTCGACCGGCAGATCTGGCAGTGCCCGGTGGTGCTGCTCGCCGACGTACGGTCGGTGGGCGTGCAGGGCGACGGCCGCACCTACGGCCACCCCGTGGTCCTGCGGCCGGTCACCTCCGAGGACGCGATGACCGCCGACTGGGCGCGGGTCCCCTACGACGTGCTGTCGCGCATCTCCACCCGCATCACCAACGAGGTGCGCGAGGTCAACCGCGTGGTGCTCGACGTGACGAGCAAGCCCCCTGGCACCATCGAGTGGGAGTGACCCCATCGCGCTGACCGGCTGAAAGCCATCCCAGCCCCGGCCCGTGACGGGCCGGGGCTGCGAGCTTTCCTACGGCCTTGGGCCGCCGGGCGGCCCCAAGGCCGTTCGGGGGTCAGGCCACCGGGGCTTCTGCGGGGGTCGCCGGCTGGGTGGTGACCTGGCGGGTGCGCCTGGGGAGCAGGGTGAGGGCGGCGATCAGGCCGAGCAGGGCCAGGCCGGCCGAGCCGATGAACGCCGCGTGATAGCCCGACACCAGGGCCTGCGGGGTGCCGGTGTCGCCGGTGACGGCCGTCGCGACGGTGGCCAGGGCGGCGATGCCGACCGAGATGCCCACCTGCGTCGTCGTGTTGAACAGCCCCGACACCATGCCCGCCTCGTCGGCCGCCGCCTGCGACGTGGCGGCCACGGTGACGGCGCCGATGAGCAGGCCGAAGCCGAACCCGCCGAGCAGTTCGGGCGCGAGCAGCGTGCCCACGAAGTCGTCCCGCACGCCGATGCGCTGGTAGAGCAGCGCGCCCACGGTGATGAAGACGAGGCCGGCGACGGCGGTGGCGCGCATGCCGTACCGGGTGAGCACGCGCCCGCCGAGGAACGACGCGGTCAGCGCGATCGTCACCGAGATGGCGACCAGCGACATGGCGGAGCGGGTGGCGCTGTGGCCGAGCACGTCCTGCGTGTAGAGGGTGAGCAGGAAGAAGATCGGCTGCATGCCGGCGGCCACCAGGAACATGATGAGGTTGCCCGCCCGCAGCGTACGGCGGCGGAAGACGTCGAGGGGCACCAGCGGGCTGGCCGAGCGCCGCTCGACGGCGAGGAAGGCGCCGAGGAGCGCGACGGACAGCGCACCGAGCGCGAGGGTCCTGGCCGACGTCCAGCCGGCCTGCGGCGCGTCCGTCAGGGTGTAGATGAGCAGGCCGAGCCCGGCCGTCGAGGTGAAAGCGCCGGCCAGGTCGAAGCCGCGCTCACGTCCGGCGGCGCGTACGGCGGGCAGCACGACCAGCGCCAGCGCTCCGACGACCAGCCCGATGGGCGTGTTGACGAGGAACACCGACCGCCAGCCGAACCAGTCGGTGAGCAACCCGCCGAGCACCGCCCCCGCGGAGGCGCCCATGCCGCCGACCGCTCCCCAGAGGCCCATGGCCTTGTTCAGCGCCGGGTCGCCCTTGAAGATCACCATCACCAGCGACATGCCCGCCGGCGCGACCAGCGCCCCCGCCAGCCCTTGCAGGGCCCGTACGGCGACCAGCACGGCGCCCGACGACGCCACACCGCCGATCAGCGACACCAGCCCGAACATGACCATCCCGGCGATGAACATCCGCCGCCGACCGGCGTAATCCGCCAGCCGCCCGCCGAGCAGCAGCAATCCGCCGAACACCAGCGAGTACGCCGTCGTGGTCCACGACAGGTCCGTGGCCGTCATGCCCAGCTCGCGCCCCATGGGCGGCAGCGCGATGCCCACGATCGTGGTGTCGAGGATGAGCACGAACTGGGTGGCGGCCAGCAACGAGAACGCGGCCCACTTGCCTTGCATGACCAACTCCCTTAGGGAACTTTTTGTAACAGCCGCCATGATGTGTGACCATCGAGGTCAACCGGAAGAAGGCACTTTCATGTCTCAGAGGAACACGGCTGTACCAGAGCAGCTCAAGACGCTGGAGGACGCCGATCTCCTTCTGGAGAGCGGCGAGTGCCCGGTCCCGCCGCGCGAGATCCTCGACCGGATCGCCGGCAAGTGGGCGATCCTCATCGTGGTGGCCACCGCGCGGCAGCCCCGGCGCTTCACCGAGCTGGAGCGGCTCATCGAGGGCATCAGCCGCCGCATGCTCACCCTGACCCTGCGCAACCTGGAGCGCGACGGCCTGCTGGAGCGCACGGTCTACCCGACGGTGCCGCCCAAGGTGGAATACCGGGCCACCGAGATGGCGCTGGAGCTGTACGAGGCGATGCTGACGATCACCAACTGGTCGCGCAAGCACAGCTCCTGCGTGGCGGCATCAAGGCGGCGCTACGACGAGCGCCGGGCCGCGGAGGCCGAGCACATCTGACCAGTCTCGTGTGCATAGAGAGGAAAATGAGGGGAAGAGAGGCTTCCCCTGGGCCGGTTCCCTGTGATCGCAGACGGGCGCCGGCGGGGGTCGGTGTGTGCCCGGTGTCGACAAGCGATCCGAGCGCGGCCGGCGACAGGCCGGTTGCGGTTCGGGAGCGGTTCAGAAAGGGTGGCAAGGCCTTCATGGCCCACGGGAGCGAAGACGGCTGCGACGCCGCCGGGCAGCCGCTGGTGCTGCTCGTGGAGGACGATCCGCAGGACGCGCTGATCGTCGAGGGGTTGCTTGAGGACAGCGGCCTCTTGGTCCGCCTAAAGTGGGCCCGCTCGGTCGACGAGGCCCGCCGCGCCCTGGCCGGGCTGCGCCCGCAGTGCGTGCTGCTCGACCTCGGCCTGCCGGACGCCCACGAGTTCTCCGCGCTGTCGGCGGTGATCGAGGAGGCGGGCGACGCGGCCGTGGTGGTGCTCACGGGCCTCGCGGAAGAGCAGGCGGGCCTCGCGGCGCTGACCGCGGGAGCCCAGGACTACCTGGTCAAGGGCCGGGTGGAGGCCGAGTGGCTGGGCCGCACGCTGCGCTACGCGATGCAGCGCAAGCAGTCGGAGCAGGCCGCCGTCGCGCTCAACGCCGAGCGCATGCGCGCCAAGGAGAACGAGCGGCTGGAGCGCGGCCTGCTGCCGACGCCGCTGCTGCAGAGCATGCCGATCGAGGTGGCGTCCCGCTACCGGCCGAGCAGGGGCTCGGCCACACTGGGCGGCGACTTCTACGACGTCGTCGAGGACGACGAGAAGGTCGTGCACGCGCTGATCGGCGACGTGTGCGGCCACGGCCCCGACGAGGCGGCGCTGGGCGTCTGCCTGCGCATCGCCTGGCGGGCGCTGGTGCTCAGCGGCGTCACAGGCCCGACGCTGCTGCGCCGGCTCGAACGCGTCCTGGAGGCCGAGCGGCCCAGCTCCGAGATCTTCGTCACGCTGTCCACGCTGGAGCTCGACCACGACCGCCGTACGGTCAGGATCTGGCGGGCCGGGCACCCCGGCCTGCTCGTGCACGACGGTGAGACGGTGACGCTGGCCGAGCCCGGCCGCGGCCTCGCGCTCGGCTTCCCGGTGCAGACCGACTGGCACCAGGACGTGCTGGAGCTGCCCGAGGGCGGCGGGCTCACGCTCTACACCGACGGCCTGTTCGAGCGGCGCCTGCCCGGCGAGCCGGCCCGCTGGCTGGGCGAGGAGGGCCTGCTCGATCTGGCCGCCCGCCATGCCCACCTCGACGGCGAAGGCTTCCTCGACGCGCTGATCGCCGACGTCGAGGCCGCCACCGCGCCCGACGCGCCCGCCGACGACCTCGCCGTGGTCCACCTGCGCTGGACGGAGCGGTGATGGCAGGAGGACGCTGGCACCGGCTGACGGTGCACGGCTGGTTCGTGGTGGTCATCTCGGTCATCGCGACCCTGCTCCTGGTCTGCGCGGTGGTCGGTGCCGTCACGCTCGACCGTACGAGCAGGCTCTCGGAGCAGCTCACCACCCGCATCTCGCCCGCCCTGGTCGAGGCGGCCAACATGCAGAAGGCGCTGATCGACCAGGAGACCGGCGTCAGGGGCTACCTGCTGACCGGCCGCGCGGAGTTCCTCAGCCCGTACAGCGAGGGCGTGCGCGCCGAGCAGGTCAGCCGCGATCGGGTGGCGGCGCTGCTGGCCGACCGCGCGGACCTGCGGGCCGGCCTCACCGCCATCAGCGAAAGGGCCGCCGCCTGGCGCCGCGACTACGCCGAGTTCATGACGGCGCACCGGCAGCGCGACGAGGCGGTGCCCGACGCCACGGTGGAGGCGGGCAAGCAGGCGTTCGACGGCATCAGGGCGCTGCTCGACAGCCAGAGCGCCCACCTGACGCAGGCCCGCGACCAGTCCAAGGCCGAGCTGGCGGGAGCCGAGCGGGTGCGCAACTTCGCCTTCCTCGGGATGCTCGTGGTGTTCACGCTGGCGGCCGCCGCGGTGGCCGTGCTGCTGCGGCGCGCGGTCGGCCGGCCGCTCGACGAGCTGCGGGCGGCCTCGCGGCGCGTCGCGGCCGGTGACTTCGGGCTGGGCATCCCGGCCAGGGGGCCCGCCGACATCCGCGAGGTGGCCAACGACGTCGAGCAGATGCGCGTACGCATCGTCAACGCGCTGCACGAGTCCGGCCAGCAGCACGCGCTGCTGCGCGAGCAGGCCGAGGAGCTGCGCCGCTCGAACGCCGAGCTGGAGCAGTTCGCCTACGTCGCCTCGCACGACCTGCAGGAGCCGCTGCGCAAGGTCGCCACGTTCTGCCAGCTGCTGGAGAAGCGCTTCGGCGACGTGCTGGACGAGCGCGGCAGGCAGTACGTGCACTTCGCCGTCGACGGCGCCACCCGCATGCAGGTCCTCATCAACGACCTGCTGCGCTTCTCCCGCGTCGGCCGGGTCTACGACGAGCGCGAGCCCGTGGACCTGGAGAAGGCGCTGGACAAGGTGATCGACGACCTGTCGGCGCCCATCGAGGAGTCGGGCGCGACGTTCGAGCGTCCCGACCCGCTGCCCACGGTCGTCGGCGACGCCACGATGCTGCGCCTGCTCTGGCAGAACCTCATCAGCAACGCCATCAAGTTCCGTGACCCCGCCCGCCCGCCGCTGGTCCGTATCGCCTGCGAGCGCGGCGAGGAGGGGGAGTGGGAGTTCTCGGTCGCCGACAACGGCATCGGCGTCGAGCCCGAGTTCGCCGACAAGATCTTCATCATCTTCCAGCGCCTGCACAGCCGCGAGACCTACACCGGCACCGGCATCGGCCTGGCGATGTGCAAGAAGATCGTCGAGACGCACGGCGGCCGCATCTGGCTCGACACCGATTACACCGGCGGTGCCCGCATCCGCTTCACTCTGCCGGTCCACGAAGACACCGAAGACACCGAAGACACCGGACACGAAGACACCGGACACGAAGACACCGGACACGAAGGAATCGACTCATGACCACCGGGCAGCCCATCGAAGTACTCCTCGTCGAGGACGACCCCGGTGACGAGCTCATCACCCGAGAGGCGTTCGAGGACAACAAGATCCGCAACAACCTCCACGTCGTCAGGGACGGCCTGGAGGCGCTCGACTTCGTCTACCGGCGCGGCGACTACGTCGGCGCGCCTCGCCCCGACCTCATCCTGCTCGACCTCAACCTGCCCAAGTACGACGGCCGCCAGGTGCTCGAACAGGTCAAGGGCGACCCCGAGCTGCGCTCGATCCCGGTCGTCGTGCTGACCACGTCCTCAGCCGAGGAGGACATCCTGCGCAGCTACCAGCTCTTCGCCAACGCGTACGTGAGCAAGCCCGTCGATCTCGACCGGTTCATGGCGATCATCCGGCAGATCGACGAGTTCTTCGTCACGGTCGTCCGGCTGCCCGGTCGCGCGGCCGCGTACGGCGGGGAGGACCGTCACTGACCGGCCGCCGTCGCGGCACCAGGCTGCCGAGCAGCAGCGGCACCAGCAGCGCCCCGATGAGGATGGGCGCGGCCATGTAGCGGAAGTCCTGCGCCGAGATGTTGGCGAGGACCGCGAGCTGCTGCCCGGCGACCACGGCGGCCACGCCGAGCACCAGCCGGTTGCGCCGCGCCAAGGCGGCCAGCGCCACCGCGACGTACGCCAGGTAAGCCCACGACGCTCCCCGCCACAGGATCCGGTCCCACTCGGGGGTCAGCGAGCCGGCCAGCCACGGCGCCGCCACCTGGTGCAGCTCCATCGACAGCGGGCGCAGCGAGAACACCCCGCGCCCTGGGAAGTCGGTCACCTTGCCGGGGCCGACGTAGGTGTCGGCGTTCGGCCGCAGCGACAGCCGGTACGTGGTGCCGCCGGTCGCCGTCTCGTCGCCGACCGGCCGCCAGGCGATCGCGCCCCGGCAGAGCCTGGCCCGCACCACCAGGCCAGGCTCGGTGACGAGCAGCCGCCGCCACAGCGCCAGCAGGTCGCCCGAGCGCGCGTCGGCCTGCTGCCAGTCGAAGTCGCGCCGCCAGATCAGTGGGTTGATCGTGGAGCAGGTGCCGCCCGCCCACCAGCGGCGCAGCGGCGCGACCGTGGTCATCAGGCCGATGTCGGCGGGGGTGAACAGGTCGGGGCGCTCCCGGTAGAGGACCGCGATGTCGCCGTAGGCGGTGTGGTAGACGTACGTCGGCGACGGGGCCACGATGCCGGCCTGCGGGAAGACCAGGGTCGAGAGCGCCAGCGGCAGCGCGGCGGCGACGGCTCCGGTCAGCCACAGCCGGACCCGCCTGACGATCACGACCAGCGCGAGCACGGTGACGCCCGCGACCAGGAAGCCGTTCGCGCGGAAGAGCCCGAGCAGCGCGAACAGCACGCCGAGCCCGAGCAGCGCGGGCAGGCCGACGGCGCGCCCGGCCGCGATCCGCGCGCAGCACGCCGCGATCGCCACCGCGCAGATCGTGAACGGCACGTCCTTCCACAACGTCACCGTGAACGCGCCGACCGGCGGCGCGAGCGGCATCAGCACGGCCACCGCGGTCGTCAGCGACCCCGGCGCGCCCAGCCGCTTCAGCGACTGCGCCAGCCACGTCAGCGCCCCCGCCATGGCCGTCGTCTGCGCGAAGGTCACGGCGCCCAGGTCGCCGGTCCTGGTGAAGCTCAGCCACAGCAGCGCGTCGTAGAGCACCGAGTGGTCGGCCACCCAGGGCCCGGCCACCGTGTGGCTGAGATAGAGCACCGAGTCGCGGCTGAACAGGCCGGGATAGAACGCCGCCCACCAGCATCCGAGCACCGCCTGGACGGCCAGGAAGGTCGCGAGCGCGACCCAGGGCCGGCCGGGCCGGGTGTCACTCCCCATGGTTCCCGTCCCGAGCTGCGGGAGTGATTACCTGAAGTAGCTCTCCCCGGCCGCCGGGCCACCCTTGCCGCGCAGCAGCGTGGGCACGGTGACGAGGTGGTAGCCGCGCTTCTTGAGCTCCTTGAGAATCTGCGGCATGACCTGCACGGTCTGCGGCACCACGTCGTGCATGAGGATGACGCCGTCGCGCTTGGCCAGCCTGAGCACGGCCGCCTTGATCTTCTTGGCGTCGCGCAGGCTCCAGTCGAGCGTGGTGCCCGTCCAGAGAATCTGCGACAGCTCGTTCTGGTACGCGACTCCGAGCACCCGTTCGTCGCTCTGCCCGTACGGCGGGCGGAACATGGTGGGCCGCTGCCCGGTGGCCTTCTCGATGGCCTCCTGGGCGAGCTTCAGCTCCTCGTCGATCTCGTTGTCGGAGTGCGCGGGGAGCGCGGCGTGGGAGTAGGTGTGGTTGCCGATCGCGTGCCCCTTGGCGACGATCTGCCTGGCGATCTTGGGGTGCGCCTCGACCCGCTTGCCCACCAGGAAGAACGTGGCCTTCGCGCGCGCCTTCGACAGCGTCTTGAGCAGGGCGGGGGTGTGGGCGCCCGGCCCGTCGTCGAATGTCAGCGCCAGGCACTTGACCCGGGAGCAGTCGGTGGCGGGCGCCTGAGCGGGCGCGGACGTCAAGACCAGAGAGGCTGCGATAAGGGCATGAATCACCACATGCGCAAGCCTAGAGCCAACTTCGATCGCGGATGTGGCGGCAATGTCTCGTTCTGAGAACCGATCTCAGCGACGCAGGCGGGCGCTCAGGAACAGGGTGACGCCCCGCAATGAGGTGACCGGCAGCCACCGCTCGGCCCTGACGACCGCCGACAGCCCGGCGTTCACCAGCACGGGCATCCTGCGCAGGTCGCTGCCCGCCGAGCGGCGCCGGTGCAGGGCCACCAAGGGGCGCAGCAGCACGTTCCAGCTCCACACCCGCTCGACGGTCAGCCCGGCCTTCTCGACGACGACCGTGAGCGTGTCGCGGTCGTAGCGGCGTACGTGGCCGACGGCCTCGTCATGCGCCGACCACAGCGCCATGTCGCACGGCACCGCGATCAGCGCGTGCCCGCCCGGCGCCAGCACCCGGGCGATCTCGGCGGCGACCAGGTCATCCTCGCGGACGTGCTCCAGCACGTCGAACGCGGTCACCAGGTCCATGCTGCCGGGCAGGAACGGCAGCGCCCGCGCGTCCGCGCGTACCGCGTCGAGCCCGCGCTCCCTGGCCGACTCGACCGCCTCGGGGCACATGTCGGTCGCCGTCGCGGCCCAGCCGGCGTCGGCGAGCACCCGGGTGTTCCCGCCGCCCGCCGCGCCGACGTCGAGCGCCCTTCCCGGCCGTCCCAGGCGGGCCAGCCGGCGGAGCTGCGCGCGCAGGATGGCCCGCCGCTCGCGGTACCACCAGTGCGTGTCCTCCACCGCGACCAGCCGGCGGACCTCGTCACTCTCCATCAGGTTCCGCCGAGGGGACTGCGGCCTTCCGCCAAGGCCCGTGCGTGCAGTGACCTGCCTGGTCCGCACATCAGAGATCTCCGTTCGTCGCGCATGAGCTGGATGGCGCTGTCATAACGATCGTGCGGCTGGGCGGATGCGCGCTTCTCCCAGTGCGGCGTACGACCTCGGGTACCACGTGTTGCGGTGCCCGAGGTACCGCCGTCCGGTCCTTGGCGGAAGCGGCTCAGCGAGAAGCCACTCCCTTCAGGGAGCGGAGAAGTCACCGGTCAGTTCCTCGTACGGGCCAGGACCAGCCGGTCAAGGGCGGCGAACCTGAGCAGCGTGAGCAGGCAGTACGTCGTGACGATCGCGCTCACCTCGGCGGCGAGCCCCGCCCACGGCGGCACGGTCAGCACGGCCAGCGTGGTCAGCACATAGGTCGCCAGGACGAGCGCCGGCGCCCGCAGCCGCATGGCGGCCCGCAGCCCAGGGGCCCAGCGCCGGTTGGCCACCAGCGTGCACAGGCAGGTCAGGACGAGCGCGCCCAGGTTGGCGGGCACCGGCGGCCAGAGCCCACGCAGCGGCAGGTAGAGCAGCGCGTACAGGACGGCGGAGACGGTGCCGATGGCGGCGAACGAGGTGATGGCCGCGCTCGTCACCACGCGCGGTGAGAGCACCGGGTCGGGGTGGGCGGGCGCCGGCTCGCGCCTCGCCACCTCCACGCCGGCGCCGCCGCGCGCCATCGTCCGCGCGACCCTGGCCAGCCCCTTGAGGTCGTCGATGGCGGTCCTGACCACCTGGACGCGGGAGTCGGCGTCCTCGATCCAGTCCACCGGCACCTCGTGCACCCGCAGCCCGTTGTGCTCGGCGAGCAGCAGCAGCTCGGTGTCGAAGAACCACGAGTCGTCCTCGACCCTGGCCAGCAGCGGCCTGGCCACGTCGGCCCTGACCGCCTTGAACCCGCACTGGGCGTCGCTGAAGCGCGCGCCGAAGCCGTACCTGAGCAGGGCGTTGTAGCCGCGCGAGACGATCTCCCTGCGCAGCGAGCGCCGCGTGCGCGAGCCGTGCGCCAGGCGGGTGCCGATCGCGATCTCGGAGTGGCCGCTCGCCACCGCGGCGAGCAGCGGGAACAGCGCGTCGAGATCGGTGGACAGGTCCACGTCCATGTACGCCACGATGTCGGCGGGGCTGGCCTGCCAGGCCGCCCGCAGGGCCGCGCCGCGCCCTTTGACCTGGATCCGCCGGGCGTGCACCTCGGCGAACTCCCCGGCCAGCGCCCCCGCCACCCGCCACGTCGCGTCGGTGCTGCCGTTGTCCACGATCGTGACGCGCCACGGCAGCGGGAAGCCGTCGAGGCGGTGGAGCAGCGTGCGTACGCAGCCGGGCAGGGCGCGCTCCTCGTTGAGCACGGGGATGACGATGTCCACGCTCGCCAGGCTCGGCACCGGATCGAGCAGGAGAGGGCTCGGCTCCAGGGCGGCACGGGTGTCCACTTCACTCCCCCGATCGTGCTCGTGGCCATGGTCAAGACGATGGTGGTGGGGAGGCCGGGCGTGCCGGACGGGTTTCTCCGCGGCATTCCGCGGCGCGGTGGAAGTCTTTACCTTCCTGAGCTCAGCTCGTAGACGGAGGTGGTCGCGTTGCGGAAGCGCAGGCGGGCGTACGCGTCCAGCTCGGGCCTGATGCCCGTGTAGAGCCAGCGCACGCCGTAGTCGGTGGCGAGCCGCTGGACGTTCTGCGCCGTCGGGGTGGTGAACGCGGCGTCGTTGGCGGCCAGCCTGGCCTGGTCGGCGTACGGGATCTCCAGGTAGGACCGGGTGCCGGCCCTGGCCAGCGTGCTCTCCGCGTACGCCCAGCCCTCGACCAGCACCCGCCGCTCGGTGAACGCCGAGACGTAGAAGTGCCTGCTGTCGCACACCTTCCATCTGGGGTGGTGGCAGTGCAGGTCGGTGGCCACCACGTCGCCGGGCGAGGAGTGGTCGCGCAGCCACCGCCCGGCCGCCAGGGCGCCCTTGGGGATCAGCCGGTGCCGGCGCTCCTCCGGGGTGACGTGGGCGGCGATCACGCGTACGGAGGTGGGCAGCGCGTACCCGGTGAGCAGCGCCACCACGGCCAGCACGTGCCCGCGCCGCCACACCGCGAGCGCCGCGACGGCGAGCACGGCGTACGGCGCCACCACCCGCGCCGGCGGCCCGCCATCGATGTCGGGCGCCGCGACCAGCAGCGCGCCACCCGCGCCCAGCCCCGCCAGGCAGGCCGCCCGCGCCCACGACACGGGGGGCGCCGCCAGCACCCCGCAGACCGCCGCGATCGACAGGTAGGGCCGTGCCGCCTCCAGGAAGTAGAGCTGCGACTGCGCCGGATGCCCGAGCAGCACCGCCGCCCCGATCCCGGCCGCCCCGATGCCCAGCATCAGTAGCAGCGGCGGCTCAAGCGCCCGCCGCCCCAGCCCGGCCGCCCCGCCCCACACGCAAACCAGGCAGAACAGGTGCACCCCGGTCAGCAGTGCCAGCGTCGGGATGGTGGCCTGCCCCCAGAGCGCGCGCATGGTGGCGAACGGATCGACCCGCGTGCCCTGCCCGCCGCCGTACAGGACGACGTGCGCCACCACCAGGAACCCCAGCGTCAGCCCCGCCGCGACCAGCCACCGCCGCTCCGCCCGCCGCCGCACGGCCACGACCGTGATCAGCCCGGCCAGCAACAGCGGCAGGTACGTCGCCTTCGCCCCGCTCAGCACCGCCAGCAGCACCGCGAGCGCCGCCCACCGCATCCGCCGCCGCACGAGCAACGTCATCACGGCCGCGAACAGCAGCGCCCCGAACGTCTGCGTCGGGCTGGCCCATACGGTGAACATCGACCGCGAGCTGAACACCACGCCCTCCACCAGCTCGGGGCTGAACAGGAAGTACGTCACCCCGGCCGCCGCCGCCCCGGCGCCCCAGCTCCCGCCCAGCCGCCGCCCCAGCACCGCCACCAGCACCACCGTGGCCACCGCCATGGGCAGCGTGCCCAGCCGGTAGACCAGCGTCAGCGGTTCGATGCCGGTGACCCAGCTCGTGGCGGCCAGCTCGGCGTAGACGAACCAGTGGTAGGACAGCGGCTCGCCCAGCACCACCGGCAGCGCGGGCGGCACGTGGTGCCGCAGCTCGCCGACCAGCGCCAGGTGATAGGGCAGATCCCCGTACGCCGCCCCGACCGGCACCCCGTACAGATGCACCGCACTCCACACGATCAGGAACGCCACGATCCCGGCCAGCACCCACGCGCACCACGGCGGCACCCGCTCGCTCAGCCCAGGCCCGCGCCAATGCCGCCGCAGCCTCGGCACGCAAACGAACGCCGCCACCACCGCGACCGGCACGACCAGCACGAGCAGCGGCTGCCCCACGGCTCTGGCGGGCAGGTAGGCCGGCACCTCGACCGCGTACCCGAACGCCAGCCCCGCCGCCAGATCCTCCGCCATCGAACGGCCGCCACCCGTCAGCGCCCGCCACAACAACGTGCCAGGCAGCACCAGGCCCACGCCGACGTACCCGGCGAACACCACCAGATCCCGCCAGGACACCCCGCACCACAGGAACACGGCGACGGCGAGCACGCCCACCAGCGCCGCCGGCGCCCACCCCGAGCCGAGCCTGCGCCCCCTCGACATCGTCAGGCGCACCAGCGTGCTCGCGGGCGGCGCCAGCGTCATGCGACGACGGTCACCAGTCGCGTGAACTCGGCCGGCAGGTCGACGCCGTCCCACACCCGGTGGAAGCTCAGCGCGCCGCCCACCGGCACCATGCGATCGACGCCGCGCCCGGCCAGGCCCCTGGCCAGCTCCTCCAGCTCGCCCCTGCCGAACCCGAAGTGGGTCATCGTCTGGTCGCGCCGCTCGACCAGGGCCACCAGCTCCGCCAGCGACTCCAGCCTGGCGTGCGCGAACGTCCCCGCGCCCAGCCAGCGCCGGGGAGCCGCCGCCGCGGCCGCCAGGCGTACGCAGGCCAGCGCGTTGCCGTGGAACTCCACGCTCTCCGCCACCCCGTCGGCCGCCAGCCCATAGGTGGACACCCGCTTCTCCACCGCCATCGCCGCATCGACCCCCCACCCGCGCACGGTCACCACCCGCGACACGTGCCCGGTGAAGTCGGCCCGCGCGGCCTCGCAGTCGTCCTCCGCGCCCACCCAGAACACCGTGCGCGGTGACGAGCAGGCGGCCTGGTCGAACCAGTAGGTGTCGTTGACGAAGCCCTCCGCGATCGACACCCGTGCCGCCCTCGGCGCGCACAACCAGGCCGCCGCCCGCACCACCGCGAACGACGAGCGGTCGGGGAAGGTCAGGTCGCGGGCGTGCGGGGCCAGGGGGTGGCGGCGGATCTCGCGTACGGAGTGGTCGCCGCCCCACACCACCCGCAGGTCGCAGGCGGCCGACAGCGCGGCCGTGACCTCGTCGGAGCGGTGGTAGGAGACGATCCGCTGCGTCGCCGCGATCACCGGGTCCGCCGTGGCCAGCGTCTCGTGCAGCGTCTCCAGGATCACCTGGGCCACCGCGCCCGAGCGGGGCGACAGGCGGACGACGTTGCGGTTGCCCATCAGGGCCGACAGGGCCCAGGAGTAGACGAAGACGGTGTCGACGTTCGCGGGCGGCAGGTGGAAGATCAGGCCGCGCGGGACGCGTACGTGCTCGCCGGCCAGCTCCGCCAGCGTACGGGCCAGCTCAGCCGGGCGCAGGAAGAAGCCCAGCGAGCCCAGCTCGGGGTGACGGCGCGCGAGCGCCGGCCGCAGCAGCCGCCTCCCGAACGCCGCCAGAAACTCCTTGACCCGCTCATCACCCACCTGCAGCCGGCTCTCGCCCACCTGCTTCAACAACTCCTCGACCGGCACCGCCGCCCCCGCGGGGAACAGCACCTCGACCAGGGGACCGCCTTCGGCGGCGTGGCCCTGCTGAGCGCGGGTGTCCTGCGGGGAGCGGGCGTTGTGCGGGATGCGGGCGTCCTGCGGAGCGACGACGTTGCGCGGGGTGCGGGCGTCCTTTGACGTGTGGGCGTCGTGTGGGCTGGCGGCGCTTCGGGGGGTGTGGGCGTCGGTCATCAGCCTCGCCCCATGGTGTCGCTGCAGCCGCGCGCCTCGGCTCGCGGCAGCCTGCCGAGCACCTCGAACCGCTTGCCGGGCCAGGCCCCGTCATCGACGCCGCGCACCACGCCGAGGTCCTCGGTCAGCAGCACGTGACCTGGATAGGACGTGGGAAGCGTGCTGACCACCTCGACCAGCCCGGGGACGCCGGTCGGCGCCTCCTGCCAGGTCTCGGGGTCGCGGATCACGACGTCGGCGAAGTCGGGACAGTAGAGCCCGTCGCCTTCGGGTCCTTCCAAGAAGACCGTCCCGATCTGCTCGACCATGCCGTAGAAGTTGTGCATCCTGCTCAGCCCGCACTCGGCGGCCAGCCGCCGCCGGAACTCGGCGTTGTCGACCGCCTGCTCGGTCAGCCGCTTCCAGCCGCCGGAGTGGATCAGCACCCCTTGCGACAGGTCCGCGCCCAGGCCCAGCAGGTGCAGCCAGACCATGAACGTGAACCCGAAGATCAGGAACGGCTCGCCGCCGTGCCGGGCCAGGAAGTCGTGGACCGCCCGCGCGTCCACCTCGCCCCGATCGTCGAGCACGAAGGTGTGGTCGCGGCCGAAGTTCATCATCCCGAGCACGCCCGCGCCGCGAGCGCTCAGCATCGGGTCGCGGACCACCGACCGCATGTCCACGACCAGCATCGGCAGCCGCCGCTCGCCCAGCACCTGCCGCATGGTGGCGGCCAGCATGCGGGTCTGCGCCGCCGCGGCCGCCCTGTCGAGGTGGATGCGGCTCGGCGCCTGCCCGGTGGTGCCGCTGGAGGTCAGCACCCTGAACACCTCATGGGCAGGCACGCTGCGCAGCTCGTGGGTCTTGAACAGGCGTACCGGCAGCCACGGCAGGTCGGCCAGCCGCGCATACGGCGGCGTCGCGCCGATGGCGTCGAGGATGCGGCGATAGGGCGGGCACGCCAGGCGGTGCCGCTCGGTCAACGCGGCCAGCTCAGGCAGCAACACGGCCTCCCGCCGCGCCGCCCCCAGCGTGAACACCGACTGCCCCGGCGCCGCCAGGGCCGGCCCCGCCACCCCGATCTGCGGACGGATCATGCGATCGACTCCGACGCTCGGCTGCCGATCACGCCCGTCGCCAGGGCCTGTCCTGCCGTCCCGGTCAGGTCAGCGGCTCCTGCCTCGCCCGTCGCCAGGGCCTGTCCTGCCGTCCCCGTCATGTCATGGACTCCAGCGCTCGGTAGTCGATCTTGCCCGTCGGGAGCAGGGGCAGGCGGTCGATGTGGCGGATCTCGAAGCCGCTCCAGTGCAGCCGCAGTTGTGCGGCGAGCTGCCGGGCCAGCAGCGCCATCGCGGGTTTGTCGAGGGTTTCCGTCCAGATCGTCACGCGGTCGTCGCCGCTGGTGGCGGCCACCGCGCCGGAGCCGCGCAGCAGGCGTTCGACGTCGTCGAGGTTGACGCGGGTGCCGAAGACCTTGGCGATGCGTTTGGTGCGGCCCGTGACGTACAGGAAGCCCTCGTCGTCGAGCCGGCCCAGATCGCCGGTGCGCAGCACGCCGCCCAGGTCGTCGCCCCTCGCCAGGTCGGCGGCCGTCTCGGCGTAGCCCATCATCACGTTGGGCCCGTGGTAGACGACCTCGCCGCCGTCGATCTCCAGCCGCCCGCCGGGCACCGCCACGCCCACGGACCCCGGCTTGTCGTCGAGCCGGTCGGGCGGCAGCACCGCGATGCGGGCGGTGGCCTCGGTCTGGCCGTACATGACGTAGAAGCGCTTCGCCTGCGCGGCGAACTCCTTGACCAGCTCAGGCGCCAGCCGCCCGCCCGCCTGGGTGAGCGTGGTGAGCGCGGGGTAGTCGGCGTGGTCGAAGCGCAGCCTGCGCAGCATCGTGTACTGGTAGGGGACCGCGGCGAGCGACGTACAGGAATGGGCCTTCAGATTGGCCCAGAACGACCGCTCCAGCAACCCCGCCTCGGTGAGCACCACCGTGCCCCCGGCGACGAGGTGACTGTTGAGCACCGACAGCCCGTAGCTGTAGTGCAACGGCAGACTGGTCGGCGCGACGTCGTGCGGTCCGAGACTCAGGGCGACGGCGATCGCCCGAGCATTGGCCAGCACCGCCGCCCGCGAGATCCGGACCAGCTTGGGGTTGCCCGTAGAGCCGGAGGTGGCCAGCAACAACCCGAGGTCGGGATGCGGATCAGGCGCGGTGCGCCGCCGCCCCAGCTCACCGCCCGCCTGCGTGAACCCGATGAGCGCACTCGGCTCGAACCGCTCGACCAGCTCGCCCAGCGCGGCGGCCGGCAACTCAGGATCAAGCAACGCGATGGGCCGCCGAGCCTCCAACGCCCCCAGGTAGCAGAAGACGGACGCCGGCGTGTTCCGCATCCCGCAGAACACCGGCCCGGGCGGCAGCTCCCCGAACCGTCCGGCCGCCCGCCGGACGGCCCGCGCCAGGTCCTCCCCGGCGACACCGTCCCGATCGCCGGCGGCGATGAGCCGAGCCTGCGGATGCGGGAACAGGCCGGTGGCGTGCGGCTGCGGGTCTTCTGACATCACTGGACCAGACCGCCGTCCACGCCGAGGACCTGGCCGGTGATGAACGCGGCCTCAGGGGAGAGGAGGAAGGCCACGGCCCGTGCGACGTCGTCGGGCTCGCCGAGGCGGCCGAGCGGGGTCGCCGCGATCGTGGCGAGGCGCTCGTCGTCGCCGAGGGTGGCGAGCATGTCGGTACGGATGTAGCCGGGCGCCACCGCGTTGACCCTGATGCCGTGGGGGCCCAGCTCTTTGGCCGCGGCGAGGGTGAGGCCGAGCACCGCCGCCTTCGTGGCGGAGTAGACCGTCTGCCCGGCGCCGCCCGCCCTGCCCATGATCGACGAGACCAGCACCACGGCCGGCTCGCTGCCCCTGCGCAGCAGCCTGAGCGCGGCCTGGAGCGTGTGGGTGGCGCCGACGGCGTTGACCTCGAAGAGGCGGCCGATCGTGTCGCGGCTCGTCAGCCCGAGCAGCCCGGCCGCGTGCACACCGGCGTTGACCACGAGCGCGTCGAGCCGGCCGTGCCGTTGGTAGATGCGCCGCATCATCGTGTTGACCCGCGCCGGGTCGGCGACGTCGCCGTGCACGGAGTCGGTGGCGCCACCGGTCTCGGCGGCCACCTCGGCCGCCGCTTTCGCGGCCCGCTCCTCGTCATGGCCGTGCATGACCACGGCGTGACCGGACGCGGCCAGCCGCATCGCCACCGCCCGCCCGATCCCTCGCGTCGACCCGGTGACCAGCACCACCCGCCGCTCCACGAACGCCTCGCCCTCGGTCTCGGACCCCACCCGGGTCTCCTCACACGACCCGAGCTCAGGGTGCGGTGGGTGCGAACCGGGGCGGGGGTCAGACGGCGGCGGCGCCGATGCCATGCTTCTCCAGCAGCTCGGCCGCCTTGGCGAACGAGCTCATGTCGATCATCTCGTCGGTGTCGATCATGATGGAGAACTCGTCCTCCATCGCCGCGATGAGCGCCATGTGCGCGAGGGAGTCCCACTGCGGGATGGCGCGGTATTCGAGGTCGTCGACGCCGGCGTCGGGCGGAAGGTTGAGCGCCATGCGGAACACGGCCCGCAGGCGGTCGAGATGACTCATGATGCACTCACTCTCTGTCCTCAAGCCATGACGAAGTGTAGCCGTATCGCGAAGGCGATGAAAAACCAAGCCCCCGACCTGAGTAATGGAAGCGTATAACGATGCGTGACCCGTCATGGGTGCTGGGAATGTCGGGAACGACACGCCAGCCGTACGGGGGGAATGATGGACGAATCCAATCACTGGTACGGGCACTCCCGCATTCTCGGCAGATACTGCGGCCTGCCGGACGAGGCGCCAAAGCGCATTCAAGGTTTCCTCCAGCACGGATGGAACTATCTGCACGGATTTCCCCCGAACGACCACTGGTGCAGCCCCGGTTACCCCCGTTTCATCTGGTCGGACGTCCTGCGCCGCCGGGGCTGGTCGATGGGCAGGAGGGGGCACTACCTCATCGGCGCGCCGTGGATCTACCTTCTTTACCAGGAGCCCGGCCTCGGTGTGCGGGAGGATCGCGAGGGTACGATCTGGTATCCCTTTCATGGCTGGGAAAAACATTCCGTCAGCGGGGATCACGCCCGGCTTGCCGATGAAATCCGAGATGTCGAGATTGGCCCGGTAACGGTCTGCCTTTATTGGTTGGAATTCGCAAATCCGGACATTCGGCGGGCGTACGAATCGAGGGGGTTCCGGGTCATCTGTCACGGCGAGCGCGGCTCCCGCTGGGAGGCGAAGGGCCGCGACTTCCTGCGCAAGCAGCTCGTCGAGTTGCGGCGCCACCGCAGGGTGGCCTCCAACCGGCTCGGCAGCGCGCTGTTCTACGGCGCGTCGGTGGGGTGCGAGGTGGCCGTCTACGGCGACCCGATGCAGTTCGAGGACGAACGGCCCGAATACGGCGGCACCGCCCGCCGCATGCGCCTGTGGCCCGAGCTGCACGGCACCCACGTCGATCGCGAGCTGGCGGCCGAGGTGGCGCGGCGCGAGCTGGGCTTCGAGTATCAGGCGACACCGGAGGAGCTACGGCGGATGTTCGGATGGAAGCGCCCCCCGGCGGCGGCCCCACGCAGGCGCCTCGCCCCGTCCGCCGCCGGCCACACCAAGGTGAGTGCAGGAGTGCGGGGATGAGTGTGAACGAGGCGCCGGCGAACGTGCGGCTGATCGGCGGCGAGATGCTGCTCTGGTCCGACATGTCCGGCATCGGGGGCGTCACCGAGTGGCGCGGCGCGGCGCTGGAGCTGATCAGGCGGCTGGTCCCCGTGGACGGCAGGGTGCTGCTGGTGGGCCCGCATCCGCAGCCGCTGGTGGACGACGTGGTGGCCAGGGCGGGCGAGGCGGCGGCGCTGCTGCGCTCGTTCCCCGACGCCCGCGACCTGGGGGAGCGGCACCCGGGGCTGGAGGTGTTCTGCGGCCGGCTTGAGGTGCTGGACGTCGACGAGCCGTACGACCTGGTGCTGGCCCTCGACGGCCTGCTGCGCACCCACTCGGCGGAGGCCCCGGCCTCGGCATGGAGCGAGTCACTGGCCGCGCTGGCCGAGCTGACCAGGCCGGGTGGCCGTATGGTCCTCGGCGTACGCAACGACCTCGGCATCGACCGGTTCATCGAGGCGCGGCCGGCCGACCGCGAGTGCGGCGACGACCAGTGGGCCCCGCACGGCTTCGACCCCAGCTACCCGGGCGGCCCCGCGGCGCTCGACCTCGGCCTGGAGTCGGCCGGGCTGAGCCTGCAGCGCTGCTACGCCGCCTACCCCGACCGCCAGGCCCCGCGCTCGCTGCTGTCGCGTGAGTCGCTGGCGTTCGAGCTGCCCGAGGCACTGACGTTCCCGCTGAGCGCCCGCGAGAGCGACCGCATGCTGGTGGCCGACCCGCTCAGCCTGACCAGGCTGGTGTTCAGGCACGGGCTGGGCGAGGAGCTGGCGCCGCTGTGGCTGGCCGTCGCGACCCGCCCGCCCCTGACGTCCGACCCGGTGCACCCGGTGGAGCTGCCGCTCGGCCTCATCGAGGAGGGCCAGGCCCTGTACGAGCTGACCGCCGGCGGCACCCGTCGCCTGCCGGGCGGCGAGGAGCAGCCGGTGCCCGCGGGCCGCGTCGTGGAGGAGATCCTCGTCGAGGCGTGCGCCCGCGAGGACGTCAAGACCGTACGCGAGCTGCTGTCGGAGCTGGCCTGCTGGCTGGAGGCGGGCGGCGACGCGTCGGCCGCCACCGACAGCCTGGTCTACGACGGCGAGCGGTTCGCCGCGGTCAACCCGCCCGCCGCCCCCGCCACGCCGCCCGAGCCGCGCGTGGTGCTGTGCCGGATCCTGTGGCGGTTCGCGGTCAGGCTGCTGGCGGCCGGTCACCATCACCCGTGGCCGTGGCCGCTGGAGGCCGACCAGCTCGCGCTGACCCTGTGCGGAATGGCCGAGCGGCCGTGCGACCAGGGCGACCTCGACCTGGCCCGCAAGCTGGACGCCGAGCTGGGGCAGCCGGCCGAGCTGGGCGAGCACGCGCCGACGTACCGGGATCTGCTGGGCGCCCGCGACCGGCTGGCCGACCAGCTCACGTCGGCCCTGGCCAGGATCGCCCGCCTGGAGACCAAGCTCTCCTATCGCGAACGCGAGCTCGTACGGGCCAAGGCCAAGCTGCGCAGGACGCAGCGCAAGGCCACCGCCTACCGCAGAACGCTCGGCTACCGCCTCTCCCGCCGACTGGCCCGCCCCCGCAAGGTCGCCCGCCGCGTCATACGCCTGCTGTCCGGCTGACTCACCATGAGGAGCTCCTGTGCCGGTTCTTTCGGTGATCGTCCCGTTCCACAACGTCGAGAAGTACATCGGACCCTGCCTTGACTCCATAACCGCGCAGACGCTGGACGACCTGGAGGTGATCTGCGTCGACGACGGCAGCGGCGACGAGGGCGCCGCGGCCGTCGCGGCGAGGATGGCGGACGACCCGCGCATCACCCTGCTCAGCCAGGACAACCACGGGGTGGGCCACGCCCGCAACGTGGGCGTGCGCCACGCAACCGGCACCTACCTCGCCTTCGTGGACGGCGACGACACCGTGCCGCGCGACGCGTTCAAGCGCATGGTGTCCTCGCTGGAGACGACCGGCTCCGACCTGGCCTGCGGCAACGTCATGCGGCTCTACCGCAACCTGCTCATCCCCTCGTGGGCGCACCGGCAGGCGTTCGCGAGGCCGGCCAGGCGTACCCACATCACCCGCCACCCGCTGCTGGTCCGCGACCGCATGTTGTGGAACAAGGTCTACCGCCGCTCGTTCTGGGACCGCCTCGGGCTGCGCTTCCCCGAGCGCATGTACGAGGACCAGCCCGTCGCCATGGCCGCCCACGTAGGGGCGCGGTCGGTGGACGTGCTGGCCAGGGTCGTCTACCACTGGCGGCAGCGCGACGAGCAGGGCGCCTCGATCACCCAGCGCTGCCTGGAGCCGGCGAACCTGCGCGACCGCCTGCTGTCGGTGACGCAGACGGCAGGGCTGCTCGCCCGCGGCGCCCCTGGGCTGAAGGCCGACTTCGACCGCGACACGCTGGACATCGACATGACCGTCGCCGTCGAGGCCATGGCGGCGATGGGCGAGAAGGCCGACCCCGACCTGGTGGACCTCGCCGTCCGCTACCTCGACGGCGTGTCGCAGGAGGCGTGGCTGAGCATCCCGTTCGAGCACCGCCTGATGGTGCACCTGCTGCACACGCGCAGGCTGGATGAGCTGTCGCGGGTCTTCGCCGAGGCGAGGCAGGGCCGGCTGCAGCCGAAGGTCGGCTCGTCGGGGTGGTGGCGCAAGCGCTGGCACGGCCGCCACCCCTCGATGCCGGGCCACCTGTCGGACGTCTCCGGCGAGCTGGGCCTGCGGGCCAGGCTGGTCAGCCTCGACTGGCACGACGACGTGCTGCACGGCGCGGGCCGGGTGGCGGTCGGGAAGTTCGACATCGGCGACCTGCGGCGGGTGCGGGTGCGTACGTGGCTGCGCGAGCGCGGCACCGGCGAGACCGTGGTGCTGTCGGAGAACGGGAGCTTCCCCCTCTGGGAGGAGATCGAGCAGGAGGACGGCGGCCGGCTGCCGGAGCACGCGTTCCCGTTCAGGTTCGCCTTCGACCCCGAGACGCTGTCGCGGGCGCAGCTCGCCCGGCACGGCCAGTGGGACCTGCACGTCCGGGTGCGCGGCGGCGGGCTGCGGCTGGAGTGCAGGGTGGCGGGGCCGCGCTGGCTGCCGCCGCTGATCCCGGCGCCGCGCCGTAGGTCGGGGGTGTGGCTCGTGCCGGTACGCAGCACGAAGGGCGCCTGGGGCATCAGGGTGCGCACGGCCCAGGCGATCATCGGCGAGTGCCGGGTGGACGGCGGCGACCTGGTGCTGGCGGGCCGCATCTCCGACCTCGGGGACGGCGAGCCGGTGCTGCGGCTGCTGCGCAGGAGCGACGGCGAGGAGATGTACTTCCCGGTGGAGCTGACCGGCCAGAACTTCCACGCACGGGTGCCGCTGGCCGGCATCGACGCGTGCGTGGGCCACGAGTCGTGGTGGGAGGTGCTGATCGATCAGGGCCGTGCGCTGCGCCCGCTCGTACGCTCGCGGCAGCGCACGGTGACGACCGTGGCCGAGCGCCGCTTCCTCATCGACCGCGGCGAGGACGGCTGCCTGCTGCTGGCCGAACGCTGAAGGCTCAGCGCAGGATCCCGGCCAGCGTCTCGGCGACGTGGTCCTGCTGGGCGTCGGTCAGGCCGGGCCACAGCGGCAGCGACAGCTCCTCGAAGTAGTAGGCCTCGGCCTCTGGGCACAGGCCGCGCCGGTAGCCGATGTCCTCGAACACCGGGTGCCAGTAGACCGGCATGTAGTTGACCTGCACGCCGATGCCGGCCGCCCGCATGCGGTCGTAGACCTCGCGCCGCCGCCCGTCGCCGATCCTGACGGGATAGAGATGCCAGCTCGGGCGTACGTAGGCGCGCTGGGCCGGCAGCGTCAGCCCGGGCACGTCGCGCAGCAGCGTGTGGTAGCGGGCGACCAGCTCGGCGCGCCGCTCGCGGAAGCGCCCGAGCCTGCGCAGCTGGCTGATGCCGAGCGCGCAGAGCACGTCGGGCAGCCGGTAGTTGAGCCCGAACGCGTGCACCTCCTGGTGCCAGCCGCCCTCGCCGGGCGTGCGCTGCTCGCCCGGATCCCTGACCAGGCCGTGGTTCCTGAAGCGGGCCGCGCGCCGCAGCATCGCGGGGTCGGGCGCCGCGACAGCGCCGCCCTCGGCCGTGGTCACGGTCTTGGTGGGGAAGAACGAGAACGTCGTCAGGTCGGCCAGCTTCCCCACGGGCCGGTCCTTGTACGTCGCCCCGATCGCGTGCGCGGCGTCGGCCATCAGCGTGGCCCCCGCCCGCTTCGCCACCTTGCGCAGCTCGTCGTAGTCGGCGGGGTGGCCCGCGTAGTCGACCGCGGTGATCGCCCGCGTCCGCGTCGTGACGTGCGCGGCGGCGGCGCCGGGGTCGAGGTTTCCGGTGTCGGGCTGCACGTCGGCGAAGACCACCCGCGCGCCGAGCAGCGCGGCCGTGGCGGCCGTGGCCACGAACGTCAGCGGCGAGGTGATCACCTCGTCTCCGGGGCGCACCCCGGCCGCGACGTAGGCGACGTGGAGCGCGGCGGTGCCCGACGTGACCGACACGCAGGGCACGCCGCCCGTCCACTTGGCCAGCTCCGCCTCGAACGCGCCGACCGCCGGCCCCGTGGTCAGCCAGTCGCCGCGCAGCACCTCCGTGACGGCCTCGACGTCGGACTCGTCGATGGACTGGCGTCCGTAGGGCAGCATCAGCCGGTCACCATCGCCCGCAGGTCGTCGACCGACAGCCACTGGTCGTTGGTGTCGGAGCGGTAGGAGAAGCCCTCGGGCAGCGTCTCGCCGGTCTCGGGCGGCCGGTAGCCCCAGGTGGCGATCGTCGGCTGGACGACGTAGCGGTCGGCCAGGCGCAGCGCCCTGCGGCTGTCGTCGGGGCCGATCATCTCCTCGTGCAGCTTCTCGCCGGGACGCACGCCGATCTCGTAGACCGCGCTCTGCGGGGCCAGCGCCTCCGCCAGGTCGGTGATGCGCATGCTCGGGATGCGCGGCACGTACAGCTCGCCGCCCTGCATCATGTCGAACGAGTCGACCACGAACCTGACGGCCTGCTCCAGCGTGATCCAGAACCGCGTCATGCGCTTGTCGGTGATCGGCAGGCTGCCGCCCTGCTCGGCCAGGCGCTGGAACAGCGGGACCACCGAGCCCCTGCTGCCCACCACGTTGCCGTAGCGGACGACGGAGAAGCGGGTCTCGTGGGCGGCGGCGTAGTGGTTGGCCGAGACGAACAGCTTGTCGGCCACCAGCTTCGTGGCGCCGTAGAGGTTGATCGGGCTGCTGGCCTTGTCGGTGGAGAGCGCGACGACCTTGCGCACGCCGCAGTCGATGGCGGCCTCCACGACGTTCTGGGAGCCCGCGACGTTGGTGCGGACGTATTCGAACGGGTTGTACTCGGCGGTGTCGACCTGCTTGAGCGCGGCGGCGTGGACGACGTGGTCGACGCCGTGCATGGCGCGGGTGAGGCGGTCGCGGTCGCGTACGTCGCCGATGAACCAGCGCAGGCGCTCGTCGTCGCCGAACAGCTGCTTGCTCTCGTACTGCTTGAGCTCGTCGCGGGAGAAGACCACCAGGCGGCGCACCCCCAGCGAGTCGAGCGCGTGGCGGATGAACGCCTTGCCGAAGGACCCCGTGCCTCCGGTGATCAGTATCGATGATCCGCTGAGAATGCTCACGTGGCCCCCTGAGTCGCGCCGGACGGCGCTGTAGTCGTCGTGGCAGCCGGTAGCATAGCGCGATCGCACAACGACACAGAGTCACACGGGGGATTGGGGCTTCGGTGCGGATTGTGGGGATCATTCAGGCCAGGACGGGATCGACCCGGCTGCCCGGCAAGGTGCTGCGCGAGCTCGGCGGGCGGTCGGTGCTCGGCTGGGTCGTACGCGCGGCGCGCGAGGCCGGGGCGCTCGACGACCTGCTCGTCGCCACCACCACCGAGCCGGCCGACGACGCGGTGCTCCGCGAGTGCGACCGGCTCGGCGTGGCCTGTCACCGGGGGCCGGTCGATGATGTGCTGACCAGGTTCGTCCAGGCTCTGGCCGGGCGGCGGTGCGACGCGGTCATGCGGTTCACCGCCGACTGCCCGCTGCTCGACCCGGCCGTGATCAGGGAGGCGGCGCTGGTGTTCCGTGCCGTGCCGGGGCTCGACTACCTCAGCACCGGCCTGTCCCGTACGCTGCCGCGCGGGCTCGACGTCGAGATCGCCGGCCGGGCCGCGCTGGCCAGGGCCGACCAGGAGGCCACCGGCTTCCACCGCACCCACGTCACCTCCTACCTCTACGAGCATCCCGGCGACTCCCGGCTGCTCGGCCTGGCCTACCGCCCGGCGGCCGACGACCTGCGGGTGACGCTCGACACCGAGGACGACTGGCGGCTGATCGCGGCCGTCGTCGCCGCCCTGGGCGATCGGTGCCTGCCGGCCAGGACGCTCGTCTCCTGGTTGCGGGAGCATCCCGAGGTGACCGGCCTCAACGCCCACGTCCGCCAGAAGGCTTTGCAGGACGCGTGACCGCGAGGGTGGGGATCCGGTGCGACGCCGGGGCGCGGAGCGGGGTCGGGCATCTGGTGCGGTGCGTGGCGCTGGCCGAGGAGCTGGTCGCGCGCGGCGTCGAGGTGGTCTTCCTGGGGGAGGTCCGTGACTCGCCGTGGGGGCGGGCCCAGCTCGACGGGCGCGGGCTGCCGCTGGTCCCGGCGCCGCACGAGCCCGAGAAGCTGGCGGCGCTGGCGCGCGGGCTGGGCTTCGACGCCGTGGTGCTGGACTCGTACGAGCTGGCGCCGGCCACCGGGTCGGTGCTCAGGGCGGCGGGGCTGCCGGTGCTGGCCATCGTGGACGGTGACCCGCTGGGCCAGGAGGCCGACCTCTACCTCGACCAGAACCTCGGCGCCGAACACCGCCCCTTCACCCTGTCCGGCCCCCGCCTCGCCGGCTCAAGCCATGTGCTCCTCCGCGACAGCGTCCGCCGCCGCACCCGAGCACCCCGCCCGGATGGCCCGCCGCGCGTGCTGTGCTTCTTCGGCGGCACCGACAGCGCGGGGGTGGCGCGGCGCTGGGCGGACGCGCTCAACGCCACCGGGCTGCCCTTCCTCGGCACGGTCGTCAGCCCGGTGCCGTTCGACGCGGGGCCGATCGCGGTGATCCCGCCCACCGACCGGCTGCCCGAGCTGATGGCGGCGGCCGACCTGGTGGTGACGGCGGCCGGCTCGGCGGTCTGGGAGCTGCTGCACCTCGGCGCGCCGATGGCGCTGACCTGGGTGGCCGCCAACCAGCTCATCGGCTACGAGGAGCTGGTACGCCGCCGCGCCGCGGCGGGCCTCGGCCCCGCCCCCGGCCCCGAGGCGGTCGCCACGCTGGCGAAGCTGCTCGCCGACCCCGCCGCCCGCGAGGAGCACGGCAGGCGGGGCCGCGGGCTGGTGGACGGCAAGGGGCGGGAGCGGGTGGCCGATGCGCTGCTCGCTCTCGCCGTCAGATGAGGTCCCAGGTCAGGGGAGTGCCCAGCCGCGCGTCGCGGACGAAACGACGCCCCATGACCTGGGCGGCGGCGTCGGGGTGCAGGCCGCCGGCCGGGCGGATCGAGCGGACGTTGTCGGGGGTGACCGGGTCGCCGGCGCGCACGTCACGTACGACGTGAAGGGACCGGCGGAAGCGCAGGCCCTCGCGCTCCGACGGGCGCGGCCCGATCACGGTGTCGCCCAGCGACTCCCAGGCCCGCCTGCTCTCCGTCACCAGCGCCGCCAGCTCGGCGGGCTCCAGTGAGAAGGCGGCGTCCACGCCGCCGTCGGCCCGCGACAGCGTCACGTGCTTCTCGATCACGCAGGCCCCCAGCGCGACCGCCGCCAGCGCGGCCCCGATGCCGGGCGTGTGGTCGGACAGCCCCACCACCTCGCCGGTCAGCGCCGACAGCAGCGGCAGCGAGCGCAGGTTGCTCTCGCCGGGCGGCGCGGGATAGGTGGCCGTGCAGGACAGCACGACGAGCTGCGTGCACCCCGCGCCCCTGGCCGCCGTCACGGCGGCGTCGATCTCGGCGGCGGTGGCCATGCCGGTCGAGATGATCAGCGGCTTGCCGGTGCCGGCCGCGAGCCGGATGAGCGGCAGGTCCACGATCTCCGACGAGGCGATCTTGTACGCCGGCACCCCCAGCTTCTCCAGCACCTCGACCGCCGTGGGGTCGAACGGCGCCGAGAAGGCGACCAGCCCCCGCTCCCGGGCCCGCTTGAAGATCGGGTCGTGCCACTGCCACGGCGTGTGGGCGCGCTCGAAGAGCCGGTAGAGCGTCTCGCCGCCCCACAGCTCGTGCTCGTCGCCCACCCGGAACGCCGGAGCGTCGCAGTCGACGGTCAGCGTGTCGGGCGTGTACGTCTGCAGCTTCAGCGCGTGCGCCCCCGCGTCGGCGACCGCGTCCACGATGGCCAGCGCCCGCTCCAGGCTGCCGTTGTGGTTGCCGGACAGCTCGGCGACGACGAACGGCGGATGCCCTGGGCCGATCGGCCGCCCCCCGATGGAGATCATGTGTGGTCCTTCCTGAGTTCGATGGTCACGACGTCGCGCAGGACGCCGTCGACGTCCCGCCGGTAGGAGCCCGTCTCGGCGAAGCCGAAGCGCCGGTGCAGCCGCAGCACCGGCTCGTTGCCCGCGAGCACCTCGCCGCGCAGCAGGCTCAGCCCGAGCGGCCCGAAGGCGTGCTCGATGGCCGCCCGCTCCAGGCCGACCCAGGCGGGCAGCAGCTCGCCGTGCCGCTCCAGGCCGTCGAGGTCGAGGTAGTAGCCCCAGTACGCGGCGCCGCCCGCGATGCCGGTGTAGGTGACGACCCCGGCCGGGGCCCCGGCGTGCTGGTAGACCATCACCCGCCTGGTGCCGTCGACCCGGGTGGCCCGCCACCAGCGGGTGTGCTCGTCCGGCGTGATCTCGTGCGTGGTGAAGCTGGTGGCGCGGACGCGAGGGTGGTTGCGCCAGTGGCGCATGGCCGGCAGATCGTCCTCGTGTGCGTCTCTCAACACGGCGTCCCCCTACCGTACGTGCTCGATCCTTTGCACAACGTAGCGGATTACGCGCTCGGTAAAGAGCTCATCAGGGACGGCCATCGGGCACGTAGTGAGGTCGGCCGTCACGGCATGCTGCCCTCGAACGCACACCGAGTGCAAGGAGCAATTCGGCATGATCCCCCTGCTCAGCGTGGTCGTCCCCGTTCACGACGTGGAGCCGTACCTGACCGAGTGCCTGAAGTCGCTGGCGGCGCAGACGCTGGAGGACATCGAGGTGATCGTCGTGGACGACGGGTCCACCGACGGCGGCCGGCGGGTCGCCGAGGACTTCGCCGCGCGCGACGGCCGGTTCGTGCTGGTGAGTCAGCGCAACCTGGGTCCCGGACCGGCGCGGAACGTGGGTGTCGGCCGGGCGCGGGGCACGTACCTGGCCTTCGCCGACGGTGACGACGTCGTGCCGCCGGAAGCGTACGAGCGGCTGGTCGGCACGCTCGCCGCGACCGGCTCCGACCTCGCGACCGGCGCCGTGCGGCGGCTGGTGGACGGGGGGCTGGAGGAGTCGACGCTGCACGAGAAGGTGTTCAGGCGCCCGCACCTGTGCACCCACATCACCGACAGGCCGGTGCTGGTCAGGGACCGCACGGTGTGGAACAAGGTGTACCGGCGCGACTTCTGGGAGCGCTGCGGCCTGCGCTTCCCCGCCGGCATCTATGAGGACGTCCCGGTCGCCATGCAGGCCCACGTGCTGGCGACCAGCGTGGACATGGTCGGCGACGTGGTCTACCACTGGCGCAAGCGCGAGGAGGGCGGCACCTCGATCACGCAGCGCCGCTCGGAGCTGCCGAACCTCCAGGAGCGGCTGTCGGCCATCCGCTCGGTGCGCACGTTCTTCGACGACCGCGCGCCTGAGCTGCTCGACGGCTTCGACGCGCTCGTGCTGGAGAAGGACACGATCTTCCTGTTCCAGGCGCTGGAGCGGTGTACGGAGGACCCGGGGCCGCTGCTGGACCTGGGCCGGGCCTGGCTGGCCGAGCTGGGGCCGCACGTGCTGGCCGGCGCGCCTTCGCTGCGCCGCCTGGAGCTGCACCTGCTGCGGCGCGGGCTCATCAGGGAGCTGCGCACCGTACGGGAGTTCCGCCGCGGCCGCGAGGAGGTCGCCCGCGTGGTGCCGCGCGGCTGGCGGACGACCGGCTGGTACGGCGACTACCCCTTCTTCCGCGACCGCCGCCTGCGCATCCCGGACGAGGTGTTCGACGCCCGCGACGAGCTCAAGCTGGTCGCCAGGGTCGAGGAGTGCACCTGGACGGGGACGGACTACCGGCTGCGCGCGTACGTGGGCATCCACCGGGTGGAGCGCAAAGTGCCGAAGGTGAGCCTGTGGCTCAGCGACGGCCGCCGCAGGGTGCCGCTGGAGGTGCGGCGCAAGGGCAGGTACGGCGTCCTCGCGGTCGTGGACCCGGCCCGGCTCGACGGGGATCGCCCCTGGAAACTGGGGGTGCGGGCCGAGCTGCGCGGCCTGGTGTTCAAGGGCTGGTGCCGCGACGGAGAGGCGGGCGGGACGTGGCGGTGGTCCGTGCCGGGATGGTCAAGAACCGTTATGGACATCCCCCAGTAGTTCCAGACAGTAATCGCTCCGGCGCGTCGCGTGGTCATGCTGGGATCCATGAGGACCTATTCGCTGGATGACGTCTACGAGACACGCAAGCGGAGAGACTCCTGGTGGACCGTCTATTTCGTGGATCCGGTCGCCTGCCGGGTCGCCCTTCCCGTCGCCAATCACACCCGGCTCACGCCCAATGCGCTCACCGTGCTCTCGCTGGTCCTCGGCACGGTGTCGGCCGCCTGTTTCGCGGCGAACCACCTCATAGCGGGCGCGGGCTTCTTCTATCTGAGCTTCATGATCGACTGCGTGGACGGCAAAATCGCCCGGCTGAAGGGCACGGGCACGCCGTTCGGGCTCTGGCTCGACTACGTGGGGGATCGGATCAGGGTCGTCCTGTGCGCCGGGGGGCTGGCGTACGGACAGTACGCGCTGACGGGCGACGTGCACTACGTCGTGCTCGGCGCGGCGGTGGCGGTCCTGGACCTGTTCAGGTACGTCAACGCGCCGCAGATGAAGCGCGTACGCGAGGCCATCAGAGAGGAACGGCAGGAGGCGGAGCCGGACCCGCTGGGTCAGGACCCGATCGACGCCGACCCGCTCGGCGCCGACCCCGTGGGCCCGGAGCCGTTCTTCGCCGAGCGGCCGGAGGGCGAGCCGCGGGGGCGCGCTCAGCGGCGGATCTTCGCCCGGTTCTTCCGCAGGCTCAACAGGTTCCTGGCCCGTCATCGTGTGCGCTCGCACCTCGTGAGCGGCATCGAGTTCCATGCGGCGGTGTTCGTGGTCGCGCCCATCGCGGGGGCGTGGGCGCTGATCCCGCTCGCCGCGTCGTCTGGGGCGCTGCTGCTCGCCAACGAGGTCTTCCTTGTGTACCGGATGTGGCTCTTCACGCGCAGGCACGGCGTGGGCTCGCCTCAGGAGAGCCGAGAGCACGTTCTCGTCTAAGTTTTCGGGGGTTAGTACGACATGAACGACCGGCCAGTCTTCGTCATCGGATGCCCGCGGTCCGGCACCACGATGCTCCAGCTCATGCTCCACTCGCACCCGCGCCTCGCGGTGCCACCGGAGACGCGCTTCCTCGTTCCCGCTTATTACCGCCGCCGCAAGTGGGGCGACCTCCGGGTCGCCCAGCGCCGCCGCGCCCTGGCGCAGTGGATCGCGACCGACCGCAGCACCAAGTTCCGCGAGCTGAAGATCGACAAGGACGAGTTCGTCCGGCAGGCCGTCGAGGGCCCCGGCTCGCTGGGCTCGGTGCTCGGCATCGCCTTCAAGATGTACGCCGACCGCTTCGACAAGGCCCGCTGGGGCGACAAGCGGCCGAGCTACGTCAAGCAGGTGGACATGCTGCTGCGGCTCTTCCCCGACGCCCAGTTCATCCACCTCATCAGGGACGGCCGCGACTGCGTGGCCTCGCTGAAGGAGATGCCCTGGTACACCCTGGACTCCTTCCACGCCGTCTCCACCTGGGCAGAGGCCATCGACGCGGGCGGCAGGCTGCGTCGTACGCTGCCCGACGACACCTACTACGAGCTGCGCTACGAGGACCTCACCGACGACCCGATGACCGAGCTGAAGAAGCTCTGCCACTTCCTCGACGAGGACTTCTCGCCGGCGATGATCTCGCCGCGGGAGGCGGCCAGCGTGGCGGTGCCGCAGCACAAGGTCTGGCACAGCAACACCCACCGCGAGGTCACCCGCAGCCGGGTCGGCAGCTGGGCGAACCGGCTGGAGGACTGGGAGGTGGCGCTGTGCGAGCACATGCTCGGCGACCGCCTGGAGTCGATGGGCTACGAGCTGAGCGGGGCGCCCAAGCCGTCCAAGGAGCACATCACCACGGCCCAGAAGACGATGCAGAAGCGCAGGGCCAGCAGGATGCGCAAGCACATGCGCGACCGGTTCAACCGGCTGCGCGAGCCCAGCCCGGTCGCCGCGCTGCTCACCTCGCGCCAGCGGTCGCTGGCCGGCGTGCCGCAACAGCGTAAGGAACTGACCGAGCCGGTCTGAGCGCTCGGGTGAGTGCTCTCGGGTGAGTGCTCTCGGGTCAGCGCTCTCGGGTCAGCGCTCGATGTGGGCGAAGACCCGTTCCCAGCCGTCCAGCACGTGGTCGAGGCGGAACGCCTCGGCCCGTGCGCGGGCGTCGGCGCCCAACCGGCGCCGCTCCTCCTCGTCGGCCACCAGCCGCCCGAGCTGCGCCGCGAACGCCGCCACGTCCCCAGGCGGCACCAGCACAGGGCCGGCCGAGCGCACGCCGCCCGACACGTCGAACGCCACCGCGGGCACCCCGTGCGCCGCCGACTCCAGCAGAACGATCGGCAGCCCTTCATGCTCGCTGGTCAGCCCCAGGATCGAGGCGTCGAGGTACTCGGCGGGCATGCGCTCGGCCGGCACCACCCCTCGGAACACCACGCGGTCCCCGACCCCCTCGCGCTCGGCGTGCGCGCGCAGCCGTTCCAGCTCGCCGCCGTCACCGATGAGGTGCAGCTCCCACGGCGGCGGCGCCTGCGACTTCGCGAACGCGCTGATCAGCCGGTCGAACCGCTTGACCCCCTCCAGCCGGCCCACCCCCAGCACCCTGGGCGTGTCCAGCCGGGACATCTCCTCAGGCCAGCGGGCCAGCGGGTTCGGCAGCGCGCCCGCGTTGGGCAGCAGCGCGTGCTCGGAGAAGCGCCGCGCGTCGTCGTCGCTGAGGAAGAGCGCCTGGTCGAGCGGCGGGTAGTGGCGGCGGATCGAGGCCAGGTGCCAGCAGCCGCGGGCGTGGCCGTACGAGCCGTGATATTGGCCGATCGGCCGGAAACCGGGCGGCAGCAGGCCCGACACGCGGGCCACCACGGACGGCGAGGTCAGCACCGCGTACCCGGGCGGGATCTCGCGCAGCAGCCCCTTCAGCCGCCGGTCGGCCAGCCTGCGGGCGAGCGGCCCGTCGGCCGGCCGCGGGCTGATCAGGTGCCGGTGGTAGCGCGGCTCGTCCACGTAGCGGAACGGGCGTCCTGTGCGGTGCAGGCCGATCACGTGCACCTCGTGGCCGCGCTCGGCGAGACCCTGGGCCAGGGTGTGGGTGACCTGCTGGATCCCGCCGAGCGTGTCGGCGTCCAGGCAGGTGAACACGACGCTCACCGGGCCTCCTCGAAGAAGTCGGCGACGATCCTGGCCGCCGCGTCGCCCCGCTCGTCCGCGCACCACATGCGGCGGAAGGCGGCGTAGCGCTCGGCGTACGACTCGTGCACGGCGGGCAGCCTGCGCAGCACCTCGGCCAGGTCCCCGGTGGTCGTCACGCACGGCCCTGGCGCGATGGACGGCAGGTCGTGGTAGACGCCGCGCTCGGACAGGCGGTAGTCGTCCCAGTCGTCGATGTAGAACACCATCGGCTTGCCGGTCAGCGCGTAGTCGCACATGACGGAGGAGTAGTCCGTCAGCAGCGCGTCGGAGGCCAGCATGAGGTCGTTGATCTCGGGATAGGAGCTCGCGGGGCGGACGAAGTGCCGCAGGTGCTCGGGCGGCTGGTAGCGCTCGACCGGATGCGTACGCAGCAGCACCACCCATTCGTCGGCCAGTTCCTCGGCCAGCAGCTCCAGGTCCACCCGTACCGAGCGGCCGCTGCCCTTGGCCTGGTCGCGGTAGGTGGGGGCGTACAGCAGGACGCGACGGCCCGGCGGCACCTCCAGCCGGCGCAGCACCTCCAAGGCGCCGCCGTCCTGCGTGGAGCCCCTGACGAGGGCGTCGCAGCGGGGCGTGCCGCAGCGGTACACCTTGCCCGCGTAGCCGTTCGACGGCAGGAACACGCGGGAGAACTCCGCGCTCGGCGACACCAGCGCGTCCCACCGCGCCACCGCGGCCCGCCACCTGGCGCGCGGCCCGTCGAAGTCGCCGCGCAGGTCGGGCGCGTCGAAGCCGATCGACTTGATGCCCTGGCCGTGCCAGGTCTGCAGGTAGCGGGTGCCGCGCGGCTTGGGGTAGTCGAGCGGGAAGCCGTGACTGTCCACCCAGATCCCGGCCCGCGCCATCGTGTAGACGTAGCGCCAGCTGCCCCTGCGGACGAGCTTGGCGTCGGCGGGGAAGTTGCCGCGCCCCCTGGCGACCGACCAGACCGCGTCGATGGGCAGCCGCCGCCTGCGCACCTCCTCGTAGATGGCGCGCGGGCTGCCGCTGTAGCCCTTGCCGACGTCCGACTCGAACAGCGCCAGGTTCCTGCGCGGCGGCAGCACCCTGACCAGCAGCCTGTACGCCAGCAACTTGTTGCGCGGCGTGCTGATCCGCTTGAGCACCTGCCGCTTGACCCGCCGCAGCACAGCCCGGGTGACCGAGTCGGGCCGCACGCACAGGTAGGCCGCGTACCCCTCGACGCCGAGCGTGCAGCCCGGCAGCTCGATCGGCTCGGTCCTGGGGTCGGCGATGAGCCGGTCGGTCGTGGTGAGCCCGTCGGACAGCCGGGTGAACCCGATGCGCGGCTCGCACCGGCCGGTGGGCGTGAACTCGACGTGCGTGACGTACGCGCCCTGCGCCGACGGCTGCGGGTCGATCGGCACGCGGACCCGGCCGAGCTGCAGGAACGCCATCCACTCGGGCGGCAGCGCGCCGAACGGGTCGTAGCTGCGCACGGTCATCCGCACCCGCCGCCCGTCGGAGGACAGGTCGGCCACCTCGTGCCGCAGCCGGGAGGCGGTGAAGGGCAGCTCGGCCAGCCGCAGCCGGGTGATGTCCATGCCGGGTGACGGCGTGCTGCCCCAGTAGGTCCTGCCGCCGAGCTGCACCGCCGCCCTGGGCGCGGCGCGCGGGCCGGTGAGCGAGCCGGCCGCCACGCGCAGGTCCTCGACGCGGTCGTCCATGATGAGCTGCGCGCAGACCCGGTCCAGCGGGTCCAGCCGGTCGAACACCTCACCGGAGATCTCCTCCAGGTACGGCCGCACCACCGAGGCGAACTCCTTGACCCACACCAGGTCCCTGGCCGGCAGCGGGTTGAGGTAGACCCGCAGGTCCTGGCGCAGGAACCGGTACTGCCGGTGCGGCACCAGGTCGGCGGCCCCGTGCTCGCGCAGGATGTCGTCGCTCAGCCGGGCCGCGATCACCCGCTGGCGCACGTTCTCCAGGTCCTCGATGCTGAGGGAGATGGAGTCGTTCGCGGTCGAGCGGTGCCAGTGGTAGACGACCCAGGGCACGACGGCGAACCTGCGGGTGACCGCGTAGAGCTCGGTGGCGAAGACGTGGTCCTCGTAGTGGATGTCCTCGGGGAAGCGCAGCATGTTCTCGCGCAGCAGCCGCACGTCGTAGAGCTTGTTGGTGCTGAAGCTGTCGAGGAACAGCTCGGGCTCCTGCCTGATGCCCTCGACCACGCGCCGCCGGGCGAACAACGACGGGTAGTAGGGGCGCAGCCGGCCGTTCGACTCGTACAGCCGGGAGATCTGGCCCGCGACGAACTCGGCCCCCGTCCGCTCGATCTCGGCGAGCAGGCTCTTGCACGCGTGCCGCGGCAGCTCGTCGTCGCTGTCGAGGAACATCACGTACGGGGAGCGCGCGGCGTCGATGCCGTCGTTGCGCGGGGCGCCGCAGCCGCCGCTGTTGGCCTGCCTGCGCAGGTAGCGGACCCGGGGGTCGCTCGCGGCCAGGCGCCTGGCGACCTCGGGGGTGCCGTCGGTGCTCGCGTCGTCGGCGATGATCACTTCGAGGTCGCGCAGCGACTGGCCGAGCACCGAACGTACGGCTCTGGGCAGGCGGGCCGCGTCGTTGTAGGTGATCACGACCACGGTGCAGTCCGGCATCGCGCATCCCCCCGTGAGACATTCCGGCGGGATTGGGCTTCCCCCGCCCAGAGGGAAGTGACCGGACTTGATGGACTATTTGCCCAAAATCAGCGCGCCAGGCGACGAATCACCCAAATGATGACAAGGAGTGCGGCGAGCCCGCCCACGATCGGCGCCACCCGCTTCAGCAGCGGCTGCCCGGCGATCTCCAGCAGGTCGAGCGCCTCCTCGTCGGGCGTCCGCGACGAGCGCAGCGAGCCCACCTGCCGCTCCTGCACGGGCTCGGGCTCCGGCACCGCGCTCAGATGCCGCTCCTCCTCCTGCTGCTCCTGCTCCTGCTCGGCGGGCGTCACCATGGGCTCCGACAGCAGCTCCGCCAGGTTGCCGGCGAACTTCTCGATGAGCTTGCCGCCGACCTCCGCCATCACGCCCCGCCCGAACTGCGCGGGCCGGCCCGTGACGTTGAACGAGGTCTCGACGGTGACCAGCGTGGAGTCGTCGCGCGGCCGCATGCGGGCCTTGACCGTGGCCGAGGCCGTGCCCGAGCCCCTGGCCTCCTTGCCCGACGCTCGGATGGTGAGCGAGTAGGAGTCTTTGTCCACGTCCTCGAACCTGGCGGAACCCCGGTAGGTGACCGTGATGGGCCCGACCTTGACCTTCATCCTGCCGGTGAACTCGTCACCCTCGAAGACGTCCAAGGTCGCCCCCGGCAGGCACGGCGCGACCCGCTCGACGTCGAGCAGCACGGCCCAGGCCTGCTCGATCGGGACGGGAACAGTGAACTCGTGCTCGAACCGCATCGCCATCGATCCGCTCCTTCCGCCGATGCCTGTGACACTACGTCGCGAAGGGGACGCCCCGGAAGAGGGACGCCCCCGTCACGTCGTCAGGGCGCTCCGGCCGCGGCACGGACCGCGCGATAGGTCAGCACCCTGGCCAGATGCCGCCGGTAGTCCGGCTGGGCGTGCAGATCCGACGGGGGCGAGGTGCCGTCCGCCGCCTCGTCGCACGCCTGGCGTACCTGGTCGCCCAGCTCCACGCCGGTCAGGGCGGCCTCCGTCGCGCCGGCCCGCAGCGGGGTCGCGCCCATGTTCGTCAGCCCGATCCTGGCCTCGGCGATCGAGCCGTTCGAGCGCTTGACCGCGGCCGCCACGCCGACGATCGCCCACGCCTGCGCGGTGCGGTGGAACTTCTCGTAGTGGAAGCCCCAGCCCTCGCCCAGCTTCGGGATCTTCACGCCGGCCAGGATCTCGCCCTGCGCCAGCGCCGGCTCCCAGTAGTCCACGAAGAACTCCGACGCCGGGATCTCCCGCTCGCCCTGCGCCGAGACCGCCACGAACACGCCGTCCAGCGCCAGCACCACGGCCGGCAGGTCACCCGCCGGGTCCGCGTGCGCCAGCGAGCCGCCGAACGTGCCCCGGTGCCTGATCGCCGGATCCGCCACGTGCGCCGTCGCCAGCGCCACCAGCGGGCAGCCCGCCGTCACCACCGGGGAGCGCATGACCTCGTCGTGCGTGGTCAGCGCGCCGATGAAGACGTGGTCGCCCCGGTCGTGCACGCCCTTGAGCTCCTCCAGCCGGCCCACGTCCACCAGCGCGGACGGGTACGCCAGCCGTAGCCGCAGCAGCGGCAGCAGCGACTGCCCGCCCGCGAGGACCTTGGCGTCCTCGTCGCCGGCCAGCACCTCGCACGCCTCGGCGACCGAGCCGGGACGCACGTACTCGAACTGCGCGGGGATCATGGCCGCTCTCCTTCCTGCGCCCGCTCCTGGAGGGCCCGCCAGACCCGCTCCGGCGTGCACGGCATGCGCACGTCGTCGATCCCGTACGGCCGCAGCGCGTCCACGACCGCGTTCACCACGGCCGGGGTCGAGGCGATCGTGCCCGCCTCGCCCACGCCCTTCGCGCCCAGCGGGTTGCTGGTCGCCGGCGACTCCGTCCTGTCGAGCGTGACATCCGGCAGGTCGGCCGCCGACGGCAGCAGGTAGTCGGCCATGGTCGTGGTCAGCAGGTTGCCCTCGGCGTCGTACACGGCCTCCTCGAACAGCGCCTGGGCGATGCCCTGCGCGATGCCGCCGTGCAGCTGGCCCTCCACGATCAGCGGGTTGATCACCTTGCCGATGTCGTCCACCGCCACGTACGAGCGGATCTTCGTCCGGCCCGTCTCGGTGTCCACCTCCACCGCGCACAGGTGGGTGCCGTGCGGGAAGGAGTAGGTCTCCGGGTCGAACGTGGCCACGGAGTCCAGCCGCGCCTCCACCCCGTCGGGCAGGTTGTGCGCGGTGAACGCGGCGAAGGCCAGCTCCTGGATCGTCCTGCCCGAGTCGGTGCCGCGCACCTTGAACGTCCCCGCCTCGAACTCCAGGTCGTCGGGCGAGCACTCCAGCAGGTGCGCCGCCAGCACGCGCGCCTTGTCCTTGACCTTCTCGCACGCCTTCAGCACCGCGATCCCGCCGACGACCAGCGAGCGCGAGCCGTAGGTGTCCATGCCCTTGTGCGCGATCGCCGTGTCGCCGTGCAGCACCGTGATGTCCTCGAACGGCACGCCCAGCGCGTCGGCCACGATCTGGCTCCACGACGTCACGTGGCCCTGCCCGTGCGGCGTGCTGCCGGTGACGACCTCGACCTTGCCCGTGGGCAGCATGCGCACCTCGCCGTGCTCCCAGCCGCCCGCCCCGAAGCGGCCCTCGCCGAGCAGCCGCGACGGCGCCAGCCCGCACATCTCCGTGTACGTGCTCACCCCGATCCCGAGCTGCACCGGGTCGCCCCTGTCACGCCGGTCGGCCTGTTCGGCGCGCAGCTTGTCGTAGCCGAACAACGACAGCGCCCGCTCGGTCGCCGCCTCGTAGTTGCCCGAGTCGTACGTCAGCCCCGAGATCGTGGTGTACGGGAACTCCTCGTGCCTGATCCAGTTGCGCCTGCGCACCTCCAGCGGGTCCATGTTCAGCTCGGCGGCCAGCTCGTCCATCATCCGCTCGATGCCGAACGTGGCCTCGGGCCGGCCCGCGCCCCGGTAGGCGTCCGTGGGCATCTTCGTGGTGAACACGCCCGTGCAGCCGAACTCGTACGCGTCCATCTTGTAGATCGCGTTGAACATCGACGCGCCGAGCAGCGGGATGCCCGGCGTCAGCAGCAGCAGGTACGCGCCCATGTCGGCGATCAGCTCCACCCGCAGGCCGCGGATGCGCCCGTCGGCGTCGGCCGCGAGGCGCAGGTGCTGGATCTGGTCGCGGCCGTGATGCACGGTCAGGTTGCCCTCGGAACGCGACTCCGTCCACTTGACCGGCCGGCCGATCCGCCGCGCCAGCAGCAGGCAGAGCACCTCTTCCGCGGTGACCTGCAGCTTCGAGCCGAACCCGCCGCCCACGTCGGGCGCGACCACCCGGATCTTGTGCTCGGGGATGCCGGTCGTCACCGCGAGCATGACCCGCAGCACGTGCGGGATCTGCGAGGACGTCCACAGCGTGTAGGACTCGCCGTCGGTGTCGGCCAGCACCGCCCGCGGCTCCATCGCGCTCGGGATGAGCCGCTGCTGGGTGAACGTCCGCTCGACCACGACCGGCGCGTCCCTGAACGCCGCCTCGATGTCACCCGAGGTGATCTGCATGCTGTACGCCTTGTTGCCCGCCTCGTGCACCTTCGGGCTGTCCGGCGCCAGCGCCTCGTTCATGTCGAGCACCGCGGGCAGCGGCTCGTAGTCGACCTCGATCGCGTCCAGCGCGTCCGCCGCCCGGTACCGGTCGGTCGCGATCACGCAGGCCACGGCCTCGCCGACGTACCTGACCTCCGTCACCGCCATCGGCGGATGGTCGGGGATGACGACGTCCTCGGTCACCGGCCACGCGCACGGCAGGCTGCCCTGCTCCGCCGCCAGATCCTGGCCGCTGAAGGCCGCCACCACCCCCGGCAGGTCGCGGGCCCCTGAGACGTCGACCCGCGTGATACGCGCGTGCGCCATCGGGCTGCGCAGGAACATCACGTGCAGCATCCCGGGCCTGGAGAGGTTGTCCGTCCACTGCGTGCGCCCCGTCAGCAGCCTGGTGTCCTCCTTCCGCCTGCGCGGCCGGCCGACCTCCTGGACGGTCATGACGTGCTCACCGCCTGCCCCATCTCCTGGGCGCCCCTGCGGACGGCCCGCACGATGTTGCAGTATCCGGTGCAGCGGCAGAGGTTGCCCTCCAGCCCCTGCCTGATCGTCTCCTCCGACGGCTCAGGGTCGTCCCTGAGCAGGTCGATCGCGGCCATGACCATGCCGGGCGTGCAGTAGCCGCACTGCAGGGCGTGCTCTTCGTGGAAGGCCCGCTGCATCGGATGCATCGAGCCGTTCGCGCCGCTCGTGCCGAGACCCTCGATCGTGACGACGTCGCAGCCGTCGGCCTGCACGGCCAGCACCGAACAGCTCTTGACGCTCTTGCCGTCGAGCATGACCGTGCACGCGCCGCAGTTGCTCGTGTCGCAACCTATGGGGGTGCCGGTCTTGCCCAGCCGCTCTCGTAGCAGGTGAACGAGGAGAAGCCGCGGCTCGACGTCCTCCTCGTACTTGACCCCGTCGACAGTGACGGTGATTCGGGGCATACGTCCTCCCTCAGGAGCAGGGGGAAAAGCGGACACTCCGAACCTACGCCGGTGTTTTTCCCGGTCAAGGGTTACTTACCGCGGAACACCCTGGCGATGATCGCCACCAGCCCCGCGAAGGCCAGCCCCAGCACCAGCACGCCTATCAGGACCAGCGGATCCGTGATCGCGCGGGTCACCGTCAAGATTCCCAGAACGATGAACAGGACACCGCTCAGCAGGGCCATCCAGTCGGTCCTGTGCAGCCGGCGCGGCCGCTCCTCGAGATCACGCCGCATGACGCACCGTCATGTCGCCCAGGCCGCCCTTGAGGTTGAGCACGATCGTCGACAGCTTGCCCTCCGGCTTGACCTCGGGCTCCAGCACGCGGTTGATCCGCAGGTCCACGCCGCCGCGCAGGGACTGGCCGATCATGATGTCGCCCACCTTGTTCGTCGCGTGCACCTCGACCCTGACCGTCGGTGGCACGATCACCTCCAGCTCGCCCGCCTGCACCGCCGCGTTGAACGTCACCTTCGTCCCCGGTGGCAGCACCAGCTCCGACAGGTCCAGCCGGCCGTCGCCCAGGCCCACGTCGTACAGTCTGCCCGCCTCCGCCACGCTCGTCGGCGCCCAATCCGACGGGCCGATGCTCTTCGGCACGCCGCCCAGCATCAACCCCACCCCTATGATCAGCGCGACCGTCGTGCCCCCCGCGACCAGGCCGGCGCCCCGGCCCCACCAGGCGGCCACGAGCAGGCCCGCGCCGAGCGTGATGAGCATGGCGCCGCCGACGATGGTGGGGCTCACTCCGGCGGCCGACCTGGCTTGGACGGCCACGACGATCCCTCCAATGATGATGGCCAGCAGGACAGTGATCGCGCCGATGTACGACTTCGGCTGCGGCCGGCGCTGCGGCCGCCGCGGATGCGTCGGCATCGGGGGGCGGCCGTAGAACGCCGGGTCGTACGGGGAGTAGCCGGCCCGCCTGGCCGGATCCAGCGGCCGGTACGGGCCGTGCGGCGCGAACGGCTCCCCTTGGCTGTGGTCGATCGAGGTCGGCGGGTCAGGACGGTAGTCGCGAGGCCGCTTCGGGACGGGATGCTCGGCCGTCACCGCCTCCGGCGAGACGGGCCCTTCGAACTGCTCGCGCCACCGCAGCCGCTCCTCCCAATCCCTGGCCCCCGCCGCTCCCGCGCCGGACGTGCCTGCGCCGGCCGCTCCTGCGCCGGCCGCTCCCGCGCCGGACGTTTCCGCGTCGGGGACCCCCGCGCTCGCCCCCGGAGCGTCGGCGGTCGCGCCCGGCGCGCTCGCGTGCGAGGCCGGGTGCTGGGTGGTGGCTGGTTCGCCCGAAGGCGGAAGAGGCGCGCTCGACTGCCCCTGGCGGTGGCGCCTGGCTTGGTAGGCGGCATCGCGCACGCCTGCCGCCGCCTGACGCAACCCCTCGATGTTCCAGGCCGGCTTGTCGCCGACCCGCCGGGTCGCCTCGTCGCCGCCCTCCGCGACCGCCTCCTCGACGGGCACCCCCTCCTGCCGCAGAGCCGCCTCGCGCTCCTGCGGCGCGCCCGTCCCGCCGGGCGCTTCCGCCTCATCGGGCGCTGCCTCATCGGGCGCTCCCGCACCTTGAGACGCCGTAGCCCCCTGGGCTGCTGCGGTATCCGACGTTCCCGTCCCCTGAGACGCTGCGGCCACATCGGGCGCTGCCGCCTCATGGGGCAGCTCGTCCCTGAGTGCCCCGAGCGCGCCCGTCTCGGGCGACGCGTTCTCCGGCAGGGGGCCGACGGGGGTGTCGGTGGGGGCCGAGGGCGGGGAGGGGCGGCGGACCGCGGTGGTCGGGGGTGCGGCGTCCGTGGCGGGACCGGCCGGGGCCGAGTCGAAGGCCGCCCAGTCGGGTGAGCGGCGGCGGCTCAGACGGTCGGGCATCGAGCGGGCCAGACCCACCAGATCGACCCCGTTCGTGTGGGCCGCCAGCAGGGACACCGCCAGGAACACGCCGACCACGAGCGAGCCGGTGTCCAGCCACACGGTGGCCACGTTGATCGCCAGGCCGAACGCCAGCACCGCCGTCAGCAGCGCCAGCACGGTCTCGGCGTCGAAGTCGCGCCGCGTCCACTGCTCGATGATGCCGGGCCGCCCGTTCGGCTCCTTCATCAGCAGGAACGCCGCGAGATAGAGGAAGAGCCCGATGCCGGACCCGAGCAGCAGCACCGCGAAGGCGACGCGGAACACCACCGGGTCGACGCCGGTGTGCCGCCCGAGCCCCGCGCACACTCCCATGAGGAAGCGTCCCTCGCCGCTGCGTCGCAGCTGGGAGGGGGGAGCAGCCGGTTGCCTTGGCGGTGCCTCTGTCATGCGTACCATCGTGACCCACGCGCGCTACGCCCGCATCCGGGAGACCCCTGACAGGACCCGGGGGTTGTTCCCTGATGCCCATGTGGCCCGGGACGTGTGACCATGGCCATGTTATGGCTGACCAGAAGACACTCGCCGAGCAGAGCGGCGACAAGCCCTTTCGCCGGATGCAGCGCCCCATGGAGGGACGCCTGCTCGGTGGTGTCGCCCAGGGGCTGGCGACCCAGCTGAAGCTCGACCCGGTCGTGATCAGGCTGATGTTCGTGCTGCTCACCGCCGTGGGCTGGGCGGGCGCGCCGGCGTACGCGGTGCTGTGGATGGTGACGCCGCGCGAGCCGCACGAGGGGCAGGTGCCGCCACGCGACTGGAGCCAGCTGGCCGCGTTCACCGCGATCGGGGTGGCGGTGCTGGCGTTCGGCTTGCTGACGGGGGCCTCGCAGGGCGGCATCGGCCTGCTGCCGTTCGCGGTGGGCGGGATCGGCGCGCTGATCCTGTGGCAGCAGGCCGACCCGGAGCGGCGCCGGAGCTGGATGAGCGGCGCGGCGCTGAGCATCAGGAAGAACCGCGTCCGTACGCTGCTCGGCATCGCGCTGGTGGTGACCGGCGCGGTCGGCTTCCTGTACTCGCAGGGCGAGCTGGCCCAGGCCAGGCCGGGCCTGATGTTCACCATCGTGGTCGTGGGCGGCCTGGCGGTGATCGCCGCCCCCTGGCTGGCGGGCCTGTGGAAGGAGCTCCAGCTGGAGCGCCGCGAGCGCATCAGGCAGGAGGAGCGCGCCGAGGTGGCGGCCATGGTGCACGACTCGGTGCTGCACACGCTGACGCTCATCCAGCGGGTGGCGCACGACCCGCGCGAGGTGTCGCGGCTGGCCCGCTCGCAGGAGCGCGAGCTGCGCAACTGGCTCTACCAGCCGGCGCAGGACGCCGACGCGACGGTGGCGGCGGCCGTGCGCAGGATCGCCGCCGAGGAGGAGGACGCGCACGGCGTGCCCATCGAGGTGGTCTGTGTGAGCGACATCGACCTCGACGCGGCGGGCAAGCTCGCGGCCATGCTCAAGGCGTCCCGCCAGGCGATGGTCAACGCGGCGAAATACTCTGAGAGTCCGTCCATTTCGGTGTACGCGGAGGTCGAGGGTGAAGAAGTCACGATTTTCGTGAAGGATCGGGGCAAGGGGTTCGACCTCGACGCGATCCCGCTCGACCGGATGGGCATCAGGGAGTCCATCATCGGCAGAATGGAGCGGCACGGCGGCACGGCCCGCGTACGCACCGCGCCGGGTGAGGGCACGGAAGTGATGTTGACGATGAAGGTGGAGAAGGCATGACGCGCGTACTGATCGTCGATGACCATCGGTTGTTCCGATCGGGCGTGCGCGCCGAGCTGGGCGACTCGATCGAGGTGGTCGGCGAGGCCGAGGACGTCGAGACGGCGGTCAAGGCGATCGCCGCGCATCAGCCCGACGTGGTCCTGCTCGACGTTCACATGCCGGGCGGCGGCGGCCAGGAGGTGCTGCGGCGGGTGCTGGGCTCGGGGTCGCAGGTGCGGTTCCTGGCGCTGTCGGTGTCCGACGCGGCCGAGGACGTCATCGGGGTGATCAGGGGCGGGGCTCGCGGCTACGTCACCAAGAACATCAGCGGCAAGGAGCTGACCGACGCCATCAACCGGGTGGCCGAGGGCGACGCGGTGTTCTCGCCGCGGCTCGCCGGGTTCGTGCTGGACGCGTTCGCCTCCTCCGAGGCGCCGTCCATCGACCCCGAGCTCGACTCGCTCACGCAGCGCGAGCGCGAGGTGCTGCGGCTGATCGCGCGCGGTTACGCGTACAAGGAGATCGCGAAGGAGCTGTTCATCTCGGTCAAGACCGTCGAGACGCACGTGTCGTCGGTGCTGCGCAAGCTCCAGTTGTCGAACCGGCACGAGCTGTCGCGCTGGGCGACCGCCCGCAGGCTGGTCTGAGCCCTTCCTTCTGAACGCCGCTTCTGACCAGCGGTTTGTTCAAATTTGGATCGTTACAGGATAGTAATCACCATTTCGCACACGAATCGACCGTCCCGGTTGTCTCACAAGGAGGTAGTCGAAAGCACTTAGTCCAGGAGTAACCCCTTTGATGCGCGTCACCCGGATGCTTCCGGCACTGGTCGCGCTCACCGCCGCGTCGGCCTGCGCGGCACAGAGCGCCCCCGTACCCCGAGCCCAGACCCCCGTCGTCGTCGCCCAGGCGGCCGTCACGACCGCCCCGACCCCGACACCGAGCCCCACCACCACCGGTACGGCTCGCAAGAAGGTCACGCTGGGCATCGCCGACATCACCCCGATGGGGGAGAAGACCGAGAAGGTCGGCGTCGGATTCCCGATCATCGTCACCTTCGACCGTGACGTGAAGAACAAGGCCGAGGTCGAGGCGCTGCTCGAGGTGAAGCCCGACAAGCCGGTCGACGGGGCCTGGCGCTGGGTGTCGAAGCGCAAGGTGATCTACCGGACGAAGACGTACTGGCAGCCGAACCAGAAGGTGCTCTTCACCGCGCGGCTGTCGGAGCTGCCCGGCAACACCGGCGCCAAGAACGTCTCGCGCAGGTTCGCGGTCGGCGCGAAGCACATCTCCGTCGTGAACACCCGCAAGCACGTCATGAAGGTGTACCGCAACGGCAAGCTGGCCAAGAAGATCCCGATCAGCGCGGGCAAGGGCGGCCTCGTCCGCAACGGCGTGGACGTCTACCTCACCACCAGCGGAACCCACCTCACCATGGGCAAGAAGGCCGTGGAGACCATGACGTCGTCCTGGATGGGCGTCACGGACCCCAAGGACCCGCGCTACTACAAGGAGGAGATCCCGTGGGCGGTGCGGATCTCCGACAGCGGTGAGTACGTCCACCAGAGCGCCGGCTACTACCACTTCCTCGGCCGCTCCAACCAGAGCCACGGCTGCGTGCGGGCCACCCCGGCGGGCGCCAAGTGGTTCTACACGATCGCCCAGCGCGGCGACGTCGTGAAGATCACCGGCACCAAGCGCAAACTCCAGTGGAACAACGGCTGGAGCTACTGGCAGCTCAACTGGACCCAGTGGAAGAAGGGCAGCGCCCTGAAGAGCTGACGGACTCGACCCGCTTCGACGACACCGCAGGGCCGCACCCCACGCCAGGGGGAGCGGCCCTGCGCCGTCTAGAGCTTCTCCAGCGGCGCGTACGACAGCAGCAGCGTCTTCTCCCCGCCACTGCCGAAGTCGATCTTCACCTTGGTCTTCTCCGCGACCCCGTCGACGGACACGACGGTGCCGAGCCCGAAGCTGTCGTGCGAGACCCGGTCACCGGGCGCCAGCGACGGCACCGTCCGCCCGCCACCGCCGCTCCCACCGCCGCTCCTGGCCGGGGCGGGGCGTGCGGCGGGCTCGCGCCGCGTGGCCGCGCTCCAGGCCGACTTCTCCGGGTCGGTACGCCAGTCGATGAGCTTGCCCGGCACCTCGTTCACGAACCGGGACGCGGGGTTGAACGACGGCGCGCCCCACGAGCTGCGCACGGCCGCCCTGGTGAGGTAGAGCCGCTGCTGGGCCCTGGTGATGCCGACGTAGGCCAGCCGCCGCTCCTCCTCCAGCTCCTTCGGCTCGCCCAGCGACCGCACGTGGGGGAACACGCCGTCCTCCATCGCCGTCAGGAACACAACGGGGAACTCCAGCCCCTTGGCGGTGTGCAGGGTCATCAGCGTCACCACGCCCTGCCCGCCGTCGGAGTCGGGGATCTGGTCGGCGTCGGCCACCAGCGACACCTGCTCAAGGAACTCGACCAGCGTGCCTTCCGGGTTGGCCTCCTCGAACTCCGAGGCCACCGAGATCAGCTCGTTGAGGTTCTCCAGGCGGGACTCGTCCTGCGGGTCCTCCGACGCCTCGAGCTCGGCGCGGTAGCCGGTGGCGACCAGCACCTCCTCGGCCAGCGCCGACGGCGGCACCCCCTCGGCCTTGCCGATCAGCTCCTCGATCATCGCGACGAACTCGCGTACGGCGTTGAGCGAGCGCGTCGCCATGCCGTGGGCCTCGTCGGCGCGGCGCAGCGCGTCCCAGAACGAGATGCGCTCGCGCGACGACAGCGCCTCGATCATCGCCTCGGCCCGGTCGCCGATGCCGCGCTTGGGTACGTTGAGGATGCGCCGCAGCGACACCACGTCGTTGGGGTTGGCCAGCACCCGCAGGTAGGCCAGCAGGTCCTTGACCTCCTTGCGCTCGTAGAAGCGCACGCCCCCGACCACCTTGTAGGGCAGCCCGGTGCGGATGAAGATCTCCTCGAACACCCGGGAGGCCGCGTTGGTGCGGTAGAACACCGCCACCTCACCCGGCTTGACCCCCTCCTCGTCGCTGAGCCGATCGACCTCCTGGGCCACGAACATGGCCTCGTCGTGCTCGTTGTCGGCGACGTAGCCCACGATCTTGGGGCCGTCGCCCTGGTCGGACCAGAGGTTCTTCGGCTTGCGCGACTCGTTGCGGGAGATGACCGCGTTGGCGGCGGCCAGAATGTTCTGGGTCGAGCGGTAGTTCTGCTCCAGCAGGATCGTGCGGGCGTCGGGATAGTCGCGCTCGAACTCCAGAATGTTGCGGATCGTCGCGCCGCGGAAGGCGTAGATCGACTGGTCGGCGTCGCCCACCACGCACAGCTCCGACATGTCGGACCCCGAGCGCACCAGCTCGCCGTCGTCGGTGCGCAGCTCGGGATGGCCCACCAGCTCCCTGATCAGGATGTATTGGGCGTGGTTGGTGTCCTGGTATTCGTCGACCAGCACGTGCCTGAACCGCATCCGGTAGTGCTCGGCGACGTCGGGGAAGAGCTGGAACAACGTCACCGTGTTCATGATGATGTCGTCGAAGTCCATCGCGCCGGCCTCGGTCAGCTTGAGCTGATAGGCCTTGTACGCCTGCGCGAGCGTCTTCTCCAGGTGTGAGCCCGCCCGGTCGATCGCGCTCTCGTAGTCGACCAGCTCGTTCTTGAAGTTGCTCACCTGCGCGGAGAACGAGCGCGGCGGATAGCGCTTGGGGTCGAGATCCATCTCCCTGCACACCATGGCCATCAGCCGCTGGGAGTCGGCCTGGTCGTAGATGGAGAAACTGGACGGGAACCCCAGCCGCTTGGCCTCACGCCGCAGGATCCGCATGCAGGCGCTGTGGAACGTCATCACCCACATCGCCCGCGAGCGCGGCCCGACCAGCTTGTCGATGCGCTCCTTCATCTCCTTGGCGGCCTTGTTGGTGAAGGTGATGGCGAGGATCTCGCCGGGATGCACCTCGCGCTCGGCCAGCAGGTAGGCGATGCGGTGCGTGAGCACCCGCGTCTTCCCCGAGCCCGCCCCGGCCACGATGAGCAGGGGACTGCCATGATGGATCACGGCCTCGCGCTGCTGCGGATTGAGGCCATCGAGCAAGGGGTGGTCAACAGAGACTTGGGTCGGCACCCACCCAGGGTAAGACGCTCCACCGACAAAAGGCGCCCGGAATGCCGACGAGAGGGTGCCGGTTGACCCCCACAGAAGGTCAGGAAAGAGGGATCATGCTGCCTGAGAGCGAGATCAACCGCGTGCTCGTGGTGAGCGCCCACCCCGACGACGCCGACTTCGGCTCCGCCGGGACCATCGCGCTGTTCGCCGACCGGGGGGTGGAGGTCACGTACCTGCTGGTCACCGACGGCGACGCGGGCGGCAACGAGCGCACGCTCGACAACTCCGGCATGGCCGAGCTCCGCCGCACCGAGCAGCTCGCCGCCGCCAAGGCCGTGGGCGTCAGTGACGTACGCTTCCTCGGCTACTCCGACGGCCAGGTGACCCCCACGCTTGAGCTGCGGCGCGACATCGCCCGGGTGATCCGCCAGGTCAAACCCGACCTCGTCATCACCCACCACCCCGACCGCAACTACCAGTTCGTCGCCCCCAGCCACCCCGACCACCGCGCGGTGGGCGGCGCCGCCCTCGACGCCGTCTACCCCGACGCCCGCAACCCCTACGCCTTCCCCGAGCTGCTCAAGGACGAGGGCCTGGAGGCGTGGACCGTCCGCGAGGTGTGGCTCAACGGCGGCCCCACCCCCGACCACTGGGTGGACATCACCGCCTCGATGGACCGCAAGCTCGCCGCGCTGCAGTCGCACGTCAGCCAGGTCGCCCACGTGGAAGGCTTCGCCGACTTCGTCAAGAGCCGCTTCGGCGCCTGGGCCGAACAGGCCGGCTTCGGCGAGGGCCACTACGCCGAAGGCTTCCAGGTGGTCCCCACCGCCTGACCCCAGACCCTCCTACGGCCTCAGAAAACCAGGCGACACGGGCTCGCCACTCACCCCGCCGGCCCTAGGGCCGGGCACCCCCGGTGCGGGCTGAGGAGAAAGTGTGCGGGCGTGTCTCCGTGAGCTGAGACGTAGCCTGCAAGGATGCTGCTCCGCTCGATCGCCGTGCTGGCCGCCGCCAACGTGCTCAACAACAAGGTCGTCCCCCGCCTGGGACCGCTGACGTCCACCCTCGCCACCGGCGCGCTCGTCGCGATGGCCCGTAAGTCCGGGCTGACGTGGGAGGAGATCGGGTTCGAGGACGGGCGCCGGGGAGCGGTCGCGGGGGGTGTGCTGGCGGCGGCGGTGGCCGCGGTCTACAGCGTGGGGGTGGCGTCGCCGCGTACGAAGCCGCTCTTCCACGACGAGCGGGCGCTGTCGTTGTCGCGCGCCCGGGTCTTCGAGGAGGCGCTGCTTCAGGTCCCCCTGGGGACGGTGCTGCTGGAGGAGGTCGGGTTCAGGGGGGCGCTGTACGGCATGCTGCGCAAGAGCCACGGCACGGTCGCCGCCACGGCCGTCTCCTCCGGGCTGTTCGGGCTGTGGCACATCCTGCCGTCGATCGACATGGCGCGGGCCAACCCGGCGCTGGGCGCGTTGACGGCCGGAGAGCCGCCCGGGCGGCTCGACGTGGCCCGGGTGGTCGTGGGCAGCGTCGTGTCGACGGCGGCGGCCGGAGTGCTGTTCTGCGAGCTGCGCCGGCGCCGGGGCCTGCTCACCCCCGCCATGCTCCACCTCGCCACCAACTCCCTCGGCTACCTCTTCGCCCGCCTCGCCGCCCCCCGAGAGCCCGCCCCGCCCAAGCCCCTGCAACCGTCCTGACCGCGAAGGCGCAGTGCGGGCAGGAGGGTGTGACTGCCCGAACTGCTCTGAGATCAGCCGGCCTCGCGCGGCGGAGGCGACAGCGCCGCGGAGGGGCTGCCTCGCGCGGCGGAGGCGACAGCGCCGCGGAGGGGCTGTCTCGCGCTGTGTCGATCACTTGTCGAGTCTTGGGGGACCGGTCGGTGGTTTCCGCGGCACCTGGCGAGGCGCCGCAGGGGGCGGTCAGGAGGCGGTCGGGCGGGTGAGGCGGGTGCGGCGGCGTTCTTCCGGGGTGAGGCCACCCCAGATGCCTTCCGACTCGCCGGCCTCTAACGCGTACGCGCGGCATTCCTCCACGACCTGGCAGCCGGCGCAGATCGCCTTCGCACGGGCCTCCTGCAGCGGGGTGGGGGCAAGGGGGAAGAAGAGGTCAGGGTCGCTGGTGCGGCATGCCCCCCTGCGCAGCCAGCCGATCTCCTCCAGTGGCATGCACCAACGGTAGGCCGAGGACAAGATCGGTGGCATCATCCTCTGGGTTGAACCCTGGCGTACGACCAGGCGACTACGTCGTCAGCAGGCGGTGACGCCGTTCTGATAGCCGGCGGCGAAGGACCTCTGGCGTTGTTCGGCCGTTCCGTGAGCCGAGGGGTCGAGCCAGTCGTCCGTGGGGTCGCCGGCCGCCGCCAGGCTGTAGAGCAGTTCCTCCTCGTCCCCCTCGTCGGCGGCCAGGGCGCCGGACGCGACCATGCCGCTCAGGGCGGCGCCCGCGTAGCAGTCGGCCTGGAGCTCCATCTGGATGTTCAACTGGTAGCCCGTGCGGAGCTGCGCCTGTACGGCATGCCCGAACTCATGCGGGATGATGACATAGACGGATCCGTCGCCCATCTCACTCCACAAGGACTCCATCCAGTCCTGGTCGAACGCGATGAAATGCCCCAGCGGGCAGTAGAAGGCGTTGTTCGGGACGGCGGGCTGGTCGCCGCAGCTCGGCCCGAAACGTCCGGAGTAGGGGATGAAATCGTTGACCGGCCGATAAGTCCGGCCGGACTCCTGGAACTGCAGCCGCCAGAACTCCTCCGTCAGCGTCCGCGCGGTCCGTACGTCCTCCTCGAACGTGTCGTCCCGCGCCCTGTCCATCGACTCCCGCCGCACCACCCCACAGCCCGTCGAGACGACGGCCAGGACCAATGTCAGGACGGCGGCCATGAACCGGGCCGGGCGGGACGAAGCCACACCTCCAGCATGCGTCACGCGTCCCACGTGTGCACGGGTTCGTTGGTGTGCATGCGTTCGATGTACTCCAAGGTCATGGCCCGCAGCGCCGCGTGCCGGTCGCCGCCGTGCGCGCGCACCCGGTCCACCTGCCAGCTCGCCCCCGTACGCCCCGTCAGGCACCGCCCCTCGATGACGGACAGCAGCCGATCCGCGGAAGCCCCGTCCACGCCCCACTTCGCCAGCCCCTCACGCGCCAGAGGCAGCAGTCGCCGCAGGATCAGCTCGGCGGCCGGCACCTCGCCCACTCCCGGCCAGTACAGCCGCGCGTCGAGCCCGTGCCGCGCGGCGGCGGCCAGATTGTCCGCCGCGGCCTGGAACGACATCCGGCTCCAGATCGGACGCTCGTCGTACGGCAGCACCTGCATCAACCCGTAGTAGAACGCCGCGTTGGCCGCGATGTCGAGGACGGACGGGCCCGCCGGCAGCACCCGGTTCTCCACGCGGAGGTGCGGCACCCCGCCGACGACCGCGTACACGGGCCGGTTCCACCGGTAGATGGTGCCGTTGTGCAGGGTCAGCTCGTGCAGCTCGGGGATGCGGCCCTGGTCCAGCTCGGCGCGCGGGTCCTCGTCCGCGCAGAGGGGCAGCAGGGCGGGGAAGTAGCTGACGTTCTCCTCGAACAGGTCGAAGACGCTGGTGATCCACCGTTCGCCGAACCACACCCGCGGCCGTACGCCCTGCGTCTTCAGCTCCGCCGGCCGCGTGTCGGTGGCCTGCTCGAACAGCGCCATCCTGGTCTCCCTGTGCAGCTCCTTGCCGAACAGGTACGGCGAATTGGCCGCCACCGCCACCTGCGGCCCGGCGATGGCCTGGGCGGCGTTCCAGTGCGCGGCGAACATGTCGGGGCTGACCTGGAGGTGCAGCTGCACGCTGGTGCAGGCCGCTTCGGGGGCGAGGCTGTCGGCGTGCGTGTCGAGCCGTTCGACGCCCTCGATGCACAGGTGCAGGTCCTCGCCCCTGGCGGCGAAGATCTGCTCGTTGAGCAGGCGGTAGCGGGGGTTCGCCGACAGCGTGCCCTCGCCGATGTCCTGCTCGCGCAGCGTGGGCAGGATGCCGATGAGGACGAGGTGGGCGCCCTCCGAACGCGCGCGTGACTCGGCGTGGTTCAGCCTGGCGCGTACGTCGTTCTCCAGGCGCAGGGCGCCGTCACCGCTCAGCTCCTGGGGCTCGACGTTGATCTCGACGTTGAACTGGCCCAGCTCGGTCGCCCAGTCCGGCTGCGCGATGGCGGCGAGCACCTCGGCGTTGCGCATGAGGGCCTCGCCCCGCGCGTCCACGATGTTGAGCTCGATCTCCAGCCCGGCGAGCGGGTGCTCGAACGCGAAACGGGACTCGCGCAGCATCCGGGCGAACACGTCGAGGCAGCGGTGCACCTTCTCGCGGTATTGCCGGCGATCGTCCCTGCTGAACACGACGACCGGCACGTCCCTGCCCATATCTCGAAATGTCGCACGCCGAAGCCGACTAGGCCATACCGGGAAGGCAAAGGAACCCCTGTTGTCCACAGGCCGTTCGAGTTGTCCACAGGTTGGCTCAAGGCCCGCGGCGGGGCCCGCGATGCTGGCTAGGGTGCAGGCATGCGCGTACTGATCACCGGTGGAGCCGGTTACATCGGGAGCACGATCGCCTCCGCGTGCCTCGACGCGGGGATCGATCCCGTGATCCTCGACAGCCTCGTCACTGGGCGGCGGGAGTTCGCCGAGGGCCGGGTGTTCTACGAAGGCGACATCAGTGACGGGCCGCTCATCGACAAGATCTTCGCCGAATGTCCCGACATCTCGGCCGTCATCCACTGTGCCGCGCTGATCGTCGTCCCCGACTCCGTGGCCGACCCGATCGGCTACTACCGTGCCAACGTCGCCAAGAGCCTCGACTTCGTCGAGCACCTGCTCCGCAACGGGTGCACGCGCATGATCTTCAGCTCGTCGGCGTCGATCTACCAGGCGGGCGACGACCACACGGTGACCGAGGAGTCGCCGCTGGCCCCGCAGAGCCCGTACGCGCGGACGAAGGCGGTCTGCGAGGGCATGTTCGCCGACATCGCGGCCGGCCGGCCCATCAGGATCCTGTCGCTGCGCTACTTCAACCCCGTCGGGGCCGACCCTCTCATGCGGACGGGCCTGCAGCTCCGCCGCCCCAGTCACGCACTGGGCAAGATGATCGAGGCGTACGAAGAGGGCGTCCCCTTCCAGATCACCGGCACCGGCTACCCCACGGCCGACGGCACCGGCATCCGCGACTACATCCACGTCTGGGACCTGGCCGAGGCCCACGTGGCGGCCCTGCGGCGGTTCGACTCGCTGGAGGCCGACGTGATCAACCTCGGCACCGGCTCAGGCACCACCGTCCGCGAGCTGGTGGAGGCGTTCAACCGGGTGGCCGACCGGCCGATCGAGGCCGTCGAGGCCCCCGCCCGCCCAGGCGACGTGGCCGGCGCCTACACCCGCAGCGACCGCGCCCGCGAGCTGCTCGGCTGGCAGACCCGCTTCTCCTTGGAGGACGGCATCAGACACTCACTCCAATGGGCTGCCCTCCGCCCCACCCGCCTCCCCTGACCCGAAAGGGGCGGCGGGGACGCGAGGCGGGGCCGAAGCACCGGCCCGGCTCAGACCGGGCCGGTGCTTTGACGCGTGGGGTCAGCCGGCGAGGCTGCCGATCGGGAGTTCGAGGCTGGAGATGTCGTCCTCGCCGTTCTCGAACGTCGTGGTCACCTGGTCGGCGGGCGGAGCCTTCACCGTGACCTTGCCGCCCCAGCCGGTGTAGCGGGTGTCCACGCTGATGCTGCCCGTCTTGCCGAGGCCGGGCACCGACAGCGGGTACGTCGTCACGAGCCGCGTCGGACGGCCCGCCTTGTCGACGGTGAGCTTCCAGCTGATCGACGCCTTCATCGCCTTGGCGGAGGGCTTGTCCATCCAGCTGGAGCGCAGCCAGGGGGAGACCTTCCACAGGTCGGCCACCCTGGTCTTGCCCGCGTAGCCGCTGCCGGTCGCCTTGGAGCGCTTGAGCAGGGCCGCGAGGGTGACGGGCTCGGCCACGTTGATGGGTTGGCCGTAGGTGCCGGTGAAGCCGCCGGTCAGGCCCTTCGGCATCTTGTACCAGGGCTTGTCCTCGGGCAGCAGCGCCGACCAGAGGTTGCCGGACAGGTAGGAGGTGGTGCCGACGCGGATCGTGCGCTCGGGCACGGTCAGCGCCTTCAGCAGCGTGCCGGTCTCGCCGTCGCCCATGCCCTCCAGGTCGCTGGCCTTGATGTTGATCTTGCCGGTGATGTCCGAGGCGGCGACGCCCGACTTGCCGAACTGCAGGGCGCCGGTACGCCGGACGAACACCTGACGGAGGCGACCATCGCTCAGCGTGGTCCGTTCGGTGAACTTCACCCCCTTGCCGGGGGCGAGCTGCTTCTTGACGGCCGCCACCGGGTTCTTGGGCGCGGCGGCCAGCGCCGGGGTGGCGCTCACGAGAGCGGCGGTCGTGGCTAACGCCACGCCGGTCAGGATTCGCTTCATGCGGATTCCTTAGGTGTTGAGGAGGAGTTGCTGATGTGCGCCGGGGCCGGAAGGGAGAGGCCCCGGCGCGGGTGTGGCGGCTACTCGACCGCGCTGAGCGAGTTCAGCGACCCGTCGGGAATGCTCTGCGGCACGTCGCTCTCAGTGCCCAGCTCGCTGACGTCGAGCACCTCGTCCGCCGGCGGGGCCTTGATCGTGACCTTGCTGCCCCAGCCGGTGTAGCGGGTGTTCACGGTGGACGTGGTCTTGCCGAGGATGCCGAAGTCCAGCCTGTACTCGCTGCGGACCCGGGTGACCAGGCCCTTGGAGTTGACGTCGAGCACGTACGAGATCGCGACCTTGCCCAGCCGCTTGTCGACCTTCTCCCCGTAGAGCCGGCCGAGCCGGCCGAAGGTGACGGTCCCCCGGTACGAGCCGCCCTTGAAGCTCTTGGCCCCCGTCACGAGCGCCTTGAGCACCTTGGGCCGGAAGATGTCCAGCGGCTGGCTGCCGGCCCGCCCACCGGTCTGGTTCGGGTAGCGCACCCACTTCTTGCCGTCGGGAAGTTCATCGCTGAACAACCCGCCCTTCGCGTACGTGTAATTGCCGACCGTGACCATCCGCGGCGGCGCGCCGAGTGGAGACCCCGCGCCTTTCACCCCGGTACGCAGGTCCATGGCCACGATTCCGGACTTGCCGAATCCGATGGTGCCGTTCGTGGTGATGCTCACGGCCCCCGTCGAACCCGCGGCCGTGCGGGCGGACTCGGAGATCCGCACGCCGTGCCCGGTGACGTACTGCTTCTTCAGCGCTTTCACCGGGTCCGCGGGCGCGGCCTGCGCGGGCGCGGCGGTCACGAATGCGGCCGACGACGCCAGCGCCAGCCCCGCGACAATTCGCTTCATAGGGTTTCCTTCGGCATTAGGCAAGAACGAGGAGCAAGCCTGACATTTGAAGATCACGAACATATATCGAGCGAAGGGTCTTATGTCGGCTAAACCGTGCAATTTGTGTGCAGGGTCCGTCCTGAAGAAGTGAGATCACCGTCACATAGCGGAAGAACCGCGACCCGATGACCTGGGCAGGTCAAGCTTCGGGCTAGGCTTCACTGGCGGAAACGCCCGGCACGACCCCTGAGCGCAGGAGCTCGCCGTGACAGAGCAGAGCGAGGAACGAAGCCCGCGCACGGCGAAGCGCACGCGACCATCAGCACAGATGCCCGGGCCGTCGAACATCAGTCGGATAAGCAAGGACGGACCCTCGTGGACCTGTTCGAACATCAGGCGAAGGAGCTCTTCGCTGACTACGGCATCCCGGTGCCACGCGGCATCGTCGCCCACAACGTGGAGGAGGTGCGGTCGGCGGCTCAGGAGCTGACCGGCCGCGTTGTCGTCAAGGCCCAGGTCAAGACCGGCGGCCGGGGCAAGGCCGGCGGTGTGAAGGTGGCCGACGACGCCGCCGACGCCGTGGCCAAGGCCGAGGCCATCCTCGGCATGGACATCAAGGGCCACACGGTCCACAAGGTGCTGGTCGAAGAGGCCAGCGCGATCGCCGAGGAATACTACTTCTCCTTCCTGCTCGACCGGGCGAACCGTACCTTCCTCGCCATCTGCTCGGCTTCGGGCGGCATGGACATCGAAGAGGTCGCCCACACCGCGCCCGAGAAGGTCGCCAAGGTTCCCGTCTCGGCCCTGACCGGCATCGACCGCGCCAAGGCCCGCGAGATCGCGGTGGCCGGCGGCCTGCCCGAGAAGGCGCTCGACGGCGCCGCCGAGCTCATCGAGAAGCTCTGGTGCTGCTTCGTCGACGAGGACGCCACGCTCGTCGAGGTCAACCCGATGATCCTGTCCGCCGACGGCCAGGTGAAGGCGCTCGACGGCAAGGTCACGCTCGACGACAACGCCGGCTTCCGCCAGGCCGACCACGAGGCGCTGGCCGACAAGGCCGCCGAGGACCCGCTCGAGGCCAAGGCCAAGGAGAAGGACCTCAACTACGTCAAGCTCGACGGCGACGTCGGCATCATCGGCAACGGCGCCGGCCTGGTCATGTCCACGCTCGACGTGGTGGCCTACGCCGGTGAGGCGTTCCCCGGCAAGCCCTCGCCCGCGAACTTCCTCGACATCGGCGGTGGCGCGTCCGCCGAGGTCATGGCGGCCGGCCTGGAGATCATCCTGTCCGACCCCAGCGTCAAGTCGATCTTCGTGAACGTCTTCGGCGGCATCACCGCCTGCGACGCCGTCGCCAACGGCATCGTCTCGGCGTTCAAGCTGCTGGAGAGCCGCGGTGAGGCCGTGACCCACCCGCTGGTGGTCCGCCTCGACGGTAACAACGCCCAGCTCGGGCGGCAGATCCTGGCCGACGCCGCGCTCCCGCGCGTCGAGCTGGTTGACACGATGGACGAGGCGGCCAAGCGCGCCGCCGAGCTCGCTGCGGTAGGTGCGTGACCCATGGCCATCTGGTTGACGGAGAACAGCAAGATCATCGTTCAGGGCATGACCGGTGGTGAGGGCACCAAGCACACCCGCCGCATGCTCGCCTCCGGTGCTCGCGTCGTGGGCGGTGTCAACGCCCGCAAGGCCGGCACCACGCACGAGGGCCTGCCCGTGTTCGGCACGGTGAAGGAGGCCATCGAGCAGACCGGCGCCGACGTGTCGGTGGTGTTCGTGCCGCCGAAGTTCACCAAGGACGCGGTCAAGGAGGCCATCGACGCCGAGATCCCGCTCTGCGTGGTGATCACCGAGGGCGTGCCGGTGCACGACTCGACCGAGTTCTGGGCGTACGCGGTGGCCAAGGGCAACAAGACCCGCATCATCGGCCCCAACTGCCCCGGCATCGCCTCGCCCGGCGCCTCCAACGCCGGCATCATCCCCGCCGACATCACCACCGCCGGCCGCATCGGCCTGGTCTCGAAATCCGGCACGCTCACCTACCAGCTCATGTACGAGCTGCGCGACTTCGGCTTCTCCACGGCCGTCGGCATCGGCGGTGACCCGGTCATCGGCACCACCCACATCGACGCGCTGCAGGCGTTCCAGGACGACCCCGGCACCGACGCGATCGTGATGATCGGCGAGATCGGCGGCGACGCGGAAGAGCGGGCCGCCGCCTACATCGAGCAGCACGTCACCAAGCCGGTCGTCGCCTACGTCGCGGGCTTCACCGCCCCCGAGGGCAAGACGATGGGCCACGCGGGTGCCATCGTGTCCGGCTCGGCCGGCACCGCCCAGGCCAAGAAGGAGGCCCTGGAGAAGGTCGGCGTCCGCGTCGGCAAGACCCCCTCCGAGACCGCCCGCCTCATGCGCGAGATCATGCAGGCGCGCTGATCGTTTCCCGAAGGGCTCCGCGTGGTATGCCGCCATGCGGAGCCCTTCGCGCGTCCGAAAGCCCCTACGCCCTCGGCGAAGAAGCGACAGAACGCGGCGATACCCGGCGCGTCAACCAAGCTTCGGTCGGGAAAGCTTGAGAAAATCGCCTACTGTGACGGCGATCCTCGACCAGTTGCGTACTGCCCCCCGGTCGGTGCTCGGCAAGCTCCCCGGAGCGCCGAGTGACGACGACGAGACGCGGCGGCCGCTGCCGGTGTCGGGAATGCTGGCCGCCGCCTGCACGCTCGGTGTCGGCCTCGCCGTGCTCACCACGCTCACCCTCGTAGGCTGGATCGCCGCGCCGCGCGGCACGCTGGGCGCCGGGCTGCCGGGTGTCTTCCGTACGGCGGCGCAGCTCTGGCTGGCCGCCCACCACGCCGGGTTCGCCATCCCCGGCGGCCGGGTCGGGCTGCTGCCGCTCGGCCTCATGATCCTGCCCGCCATGCTGCTCTACCGCGCGGGGCGCTGGATGGCCCGCGACGCCGACCTGCGGCTGCGCCTGCCCGCCCGGCTGCCCAAGAACAGCCCGAAGGAGCAGGCGGGCGCCAGGCGGCGGGCCCAGCTCGTCCTCGTGGTGCAGGCCGGGGTGTCGCTGGCGGCCCCCTACGCGCTGCTCGCCGGGCTGATCGCGCTGGTGGCCGGCAACGAGATCACCCAGCCGTTCATCGGTGAGGCGCTGCTCAGCCACTTCCTGCTGGCCTTCCTCGCCGGCTCGCTGGCCACCGCGCGCATGATCGGGCCGTGGCGGGTCATGCTGCGGCTGCTGCCCGAGCGCGTGCGCGCCCTGACCGTCGGCACGGCGGTCGCCACCGCGGTGCTGGTGGTGGCCGGGCTCGCGCTGGTGCTGCTCGCGGTCGTGCTCAACTTCGGGCAGGTCAGGCAGCTGTCGGAGGTGCTGTCGCCGGGGTTCGTGGGCGGGGTGCTGCTCATCCTGCTCCAGCTGCTCTACCTGCTCAACGCCGTCGTCTGGGCGTTCTCCTACATCGCCGGGCCCGGCTTCGCGATCGGCGCCGACACCCTGGTCGCGCCCACGGGCGTGCAGCTCGGCACGGTGCCCAGCCTGCCGATCCTGGGCGCACTGCCCGAGAGCGGGCCGGTGCCGGCGTGGATGATGGCGGTGATCGCGCTGCCGTTCGCGGCGGGCGCGGTGGCGGGCGTCATGGTGGCCCGCATCTCGCCTTCGCCGTCGTACGAGGCCGCTCCGCTGTGGGGGTTCCTGTCCGGCATCACCAGCGGGCTGGTCGCCGGGGTGCTCGCGGCGTTGTCGGGCGGGCCGATCGGCGGCGGGCGGCTGGCCACGGTCGGACCGTCGCCCTGGGAGGTGGCGCTGTCGGTGGCGCTCGAGGTCGGCGTGGCGGCCGGCATCTCCGCGGGCGTGACCAACCTGCTGCTGCTCAACAAGAAGGCCAGGGCCCCGCTCGACAAGGCCGCCGCCCCCGTACGTAAAGCCGGAGCGGCGCTGGCCAAGGCGGCGAGCAAGGTCGGGCTCGCCGAGAGCGACCCGCGCCCGCTGCCCGGCCACTGGCTCGACGCCACCGAGGCCGACACCCAGGAGATCCCCGTCATCAGGGACGACTGGCAGGACGAGCACGCGTCGGCGGAGGCCGAGACGCTGGCCCAGGCCCGGCCCCGGCTCGCCGAGCCCGAACCGGCCGCGGCCCGCCCGCCCCGCAAGGACATCGTGGACGAGTCAGACGACCGGGGCGGCCACGTGATCTACGTCGACCCTTACGCCTGGGATCGCGACTAGGTCAGGGCTGCATGGTGCCGAGCATCTGGAGGACGTCGGCGGGAAGCTTGCGCTGCGCCGCCTCCTTGAACTCGGCGAAGCACTCACCCTGCGAGGCCACCGTGCCGGCGCCCTTCATGCACTCCGTGTAGGCGGAGTATTCGTCCGCGAGATAGAGCTGCATGGCCGTGGCCCCCGCCGACAGCGCGAGCGCGAGCGAGGAGACGGTGATGCCGCCCACCGCCACGCCCGTGGGCTTGCCCTCGCTCTTGAGCAGCGGCAGCGCCCGGACCCCTGCCATCAGCGCGAACAACGCCATGACCAGGCCCGCGAGGGGCAACATGAACGTCATGGCCAGCGCTGCGATGGACAACCAGATCGCTCGGCGGCTCGCGGAATCCGCGGGCTGCTGGCCTGCCGGTGCCTTCACCGGTGTCGACACCTGACCTCCTCTGCGTCGCCGGACGATGAACAGATACCCTGTGACCCCCACCCTGTTTCCTCATTGGAGTATGCGTGTCTAAGGCTGGGCGGCTCGTCGTCCTCGTCTCCGGCTCTGGAACCAACCTACAGGCCCTGCTGGACGCTTCCGCCGATCCGTCGTACGGCGCTCGCGTGGTCGCGGTGGGCGCGGACAGGGAGGGCATAGAAGGGCTGGTCAGGGCCGAACGAGCACAGGTCCCGACATTTGTCGAAAAATTGGGTGATTACGCGACTCGGGCGGAATGGGATGCCGCGATCGCGGCCCGCATCGCCGCGTACGAACCCGACCTCGTCGTGTCCGCGGGATTCATGAAGATTCTGGGCACCCCCACCCTCGACGCCTTCCCCGTGCTCAACACCCACCCGGCGCTGCTGCCGTCGTTCCCCGGCGCCCACGGCGTACGCGACGCGCTCGCCCACGGCGTCAAGATCACCGGCTGCACGGTGATGCTCGCCGACGAGGGCGTCGACACGGGCCCCATCGTGGCGCAGGCGGCGGTGCCCCTGCTCCCCGGCGACGACGAGGAGGTCCTGCACGAGCGCATCAAGCAGGCCGAGCGGCGCCTGCTCGTCGAAACCGTCGGCCGGATGGCCCGCGAGGGCTGGACGGTCAGCGGACGTATGGTCCGCATCGGCAACCACACAGGAGGGGAAACCACGTGACTCGCATCGCCATCCGGCGCGCGTTGATCGCTGTATACGACAAGTCCGGGCTCGAAGAGCTGGCCAGAGCCCTCGACGGCGCCGGGGTGGAGATCGTCTCGACCGGTGGCACCGCCGCCGCGATCTCCTCCTTCGGGATCCCGGTGACGAAGGTGGAGCAGCTCACCGGGTTCCCCGAGTGCCTCGACGGGCGGGTCAAGACGCTGCACCCGCGCGTACACGCCGGGCTGCTTGCCGACGTCACCAAGCCGCACCACGTCGCCCAGCTCGACGAGCTCGAGATCGACCCGTTCCAGCTCGTGGTCGTCAACCTCTATCCGTTCCAGCAGACGGTGGCCTCCGGCGCGTCCGACGCCGAGTGCGTCGAGCAGATCGACATCGGCGGGCCCGCCATGATCCGCGGCGCCGCCAAGAACCACAACACCTGCGCCGTCGTCGTCGACCCCGGCTTCTACGGCGACGTGCTCAACGCCCTGTCCGAGGGCGGCTTCACCCTCACCGAGCGCCGCCGGCTCGCCGGCATCGCCTACGCCCACACCGCCTCCTACGACGTGGCCGTGGCCAACTGGTTCGGCGGCACGTACGTGGGCGAGGGCGAGTTCCCGCAGTTCACCGGCACCGCGTACGAGCGCAAGGCCACCCTCCGCTACGGCGAGAACCCGCACCAGCGCGCCGCCCTCTACACCGCGGGCGAGGGCGGGCTGGCCAACGCCGAGCAGCTGCACGGCAAGGAGATGTCCTACAACAACTACCTCGACGCCGACGCCGCCTGGCGCGCCGCGTGGGACTTCTCCGACCCCTGCGTCGCCATCATCAAGCACCAGAACCCGTGTGGCATCGCCGTCGGCGCCGACGTGGCCGAGGCCCACCGCAAGGCCCACGCGTGCGACCCGGTCTCCGCGTACGGGGGCGTCATCGCGGTCAACCGGCCCGTCACCGAAGAGCTGGCCCGGCAGATCTTCGACGTGTTCACCGAGGTCGTCATCGCGCCCGACTTCGACGCCGAGGCGCTTGATGTGCTGCGCGGCAAGAAGAGCCTGCGCCTGCTGCGCTGCCCTTCAGGGCCGGCCGACCCGACCGAGTTCCGCCGCATCGACGGCGGCCTGCTCGTCCAGACCACCGACCGCGTCGACGCGCCCGGCGACTCCGCCGCCCAGTGGGAGCTCAAGACCGGCGCCCCCGCCTCGCCCGAGGTGCTGGCCGACCTCGAGTTCGCCTGGCGGGCCTGCCGCTCGGTGAAGTCGAACGCCATCCTCCTCGCCAGCGACCGCGCCACCGTGGGCGTCGGCATGGGCCAGGTCAACCGCGTCGACTCCTGCCGCCTCGCCGTCACGCGGGCCGGCGAACGCGTCGCCGGCTCGGTCGCCGCCTCCGACGCCTTCTTCCCGTTCCCTGACGGGCTGGAGGTGCTGGCGGAGGCCGGCGTACGGGCGATCGTGGAGCCCGGCGGCTCGGTCCGCGACGCGGAGGTCGTCGAGGCGGCCGAAAAAGCCGGCATCACCCTCTACTTCACCGGCACCCGTCACTTCTTCCACTGATCAGCCACAGCAGATGGCCCGCCTCCGCCATCCGGAAGCGGGCCATCCCCGCGTTATGACCTGGCTCGCAGGGCTGGTGGGTTTTCAGGGGCTCACGGGGCTGGTTGGGCTCACGGGGCTGATTGGGACCTGTTGGGGCTTACGGGGCTGGTTGGACTCACGGGCCTGTGGGGCCGACGGGGCTCGCGCTCTTGGGGCTTGTGGGGTCGCGGGCGCTCGCGGGGGGGCTCATGGGAGGCGGCTCACGGGGGCTCGCGGGGGGCTCAGGGGGCTCATGACGGGCTCAGGCGGCTCGCGGAGGGCCGTGGGAGGTGCCACCGGGTGCGACATCAAGACCAATCTGATGGATCTTGTCGCTTTTATCCCTTTCTGTAGCGAGCAGTCGCCAAGGAACGTTAGCCTGAAGCCCTCCTCCCCACTCCCGTCCCTCGGAGTTCTTCTATGGCGCTCGACGCATTCCTGCAGGCCTTCGTCGCCTTGAACGGCTTCTCCTCCAGCCCCATCGTCCTCGTGGTGCTCGCCCTCATCGGCGCCTACCTCGGCGGACGCATCGTGGAGGTCATCCCCTTCACCCGCCGTATCATCGAACGCCGCGAAGCCCAGCTCGCTGAACGCGAGTAACCACCTTCGGCAAGATCCCAGGCACACAACAGCGCAGCCCCGCGCCACCAAACCACCCACCGCAGCCACCAGGCCGGCACACCCCCCACAGCGCCGTCTGGAGCAACAACCCGGGGCAGTTGGCGGGCAGCCCGTCAACCGCTTCCCGCGCCGACTTGGCGCGGCCCCATCCCCACGGCACGTGCCGTAACAACTGCTCGGCCAGGCCGCGCACCTCGGCCAGGCCGTACAACTCGGCCAGGCCGCGCACCGCTTTGCGTGCCGACGACGCACCGCGTCACCGCAGCACCGCCCGGGACAGCGCATCCCTCTGGGCGACCCGCAGCGGGGAGGGGCGGGGGCTGCTGGTCAGGTTGTTGACTTGAGGGCTTGCCAGGCCAGATTCGCGGCGCCGGCGAGGCCCGCTCGGACTCCCAGCGTGCTCTGCTTCACCTGGACTGCCCGGACGAACGCGAGCCCGGCCACGTCGTCAAGTGCTCGCTCCAGCGGTTCGAACAGTACGCTGCCCGCCGCCGACACGCCGCCGCCGATCACCACGGTCGTGACCTCGGCGGCAGCCGCTGTGGATGCGATCATGCCCGCCAGCGCCCTGGCGCCCCGCTCGAACGCCTGCACCGCGATCTCATCCCCGGCGGCGGCATCTCGTGCCAACGCCCGTGCGTCCGCCCGTTGTCCCTCGTCGCCCTGAGCCCTGCCCTCCTCGCTGTGAATGTGCTCCTCGTCCCCAGGAGCCCCGTTCACCCGGCCGTCCCCGAAGGGTCCTCTAGCGTCCTCGAGAGGTCCGTCCCCTGCGGGCCCGTTGCCTCGGCCTCCCCCAAGAGGGCCGTTCTCCCGGCTGTTCCCGAAGGGTGCGATCCCCTGATTTCCCTCAGTGCTCCCGTTCCCTTGCTTGTTCCGAGGGGTCCCTGCCCCTGGGTTCGCGTCGCGAACATGGACGAGGGGCTTTTCTGGGACGGCGGTCGTCGAGGTGCCGGGGGAGGGGGACCAGCCGCTGTCCAAAGCCCAGCGGGTCATGTTCGGGCCGCTGGCGTAGCGTTCCACGCAGCCGCGGCCGCCGCACTCGCAGCGTTCGCCGTACGGGTCGATGCTCATGTGCCCGACATGTCCGGCGTTGCCTGTGGGGCCGAGGAGCGGGGCGCCCTCGATGACCAGGCCGCCGCCGATGCCGGTCGACACCACGATGCCCAGCAACGACGAACAACCGCGGCCGGCGCCCAGCCAGTGTTCCCCCAGCGCGAAGCACTGCGCGTCACCCGCGAGCAGCGTCGGCAGCCCGGTCAGCTTGTGCACCTCGTCCCGCAACGGGAACCCGCGCCAGCTCGGCATGTTGACGGGGCTCACGGTGCCGGTGGCCAGGTCGAGCGGGCCGGCGCAGCCGATGCCGACCGCCTGGGGCGCCGGGCCGCCTGCCGTCACCTCCGCGATGAGGGCGGCGAGGGCGGACATGACCTCCGTACGCGGGGTCGGCCGGGTCGCTGAGCGCAGGATGGAACCCTCCTCGTCCACCAGTGCGGCGGCGAGTTTGGTCCCTCCGATATCAATGGCAAGTACGCAGTTCATCAGTGTTTGTGGTGGTTGTCGGGCTGGCGGGGGTCGCCAGGATGCTCCAGGCCGGGAACGAGGGTGACCTTCCTGGCCCGCATGTCGTCCAGCCAGCGCGCGAACGCCTTACGCCGAGCGGCGGCCAGAAGGTCGTGGTCGTGGCCGGTCGGCCGGGAGGTGGGGTGAGGCAGTGTCTGCACAATTCCTTCCGGTTCGTCGGACTGCGGTTCGTCGGACTGCGGTGCGGTGGCGGCCATGGGGGACGGTGACGTGGGGACGGTCGTCCCAGGTGACGGCGTGATGGTGATCGTCTGGCCAGGTGGGGTGGTGACGGTCGTCTGGTGCGGTGACGCTGTGCTGAGTGACTCGGCTGGGGCGGTGATGATCGTCTGGGTGTGTGGCGTGCTTTGGGCGGCTTGATGTGGCGGGGCTGGGGCGGGCGTCTCGGGTGGGGTGGCGGTTGCCACGTGCCAGCCGAGGGCGTCCCTGATCGGGCCGACCAGGGTGTTGTACGGGTGGCTTTGGAGGGCTTGGGCGATGGCGGTGGGCAGGGAGTCGAGCGTGATGAGGCCGAGGGGTTCGAGGTCGGAGGGTGTCGCCGCCTGTGCGTCCGAGAGGGTGTCGAAAAGGCGGTGGCGTACGTGGTGGCGGGGTGGTTGGTCGGGGGTCGGTGGGCGGCGCCATTCCTCCGGGACGGTCACCGTGGCCGTGACGTGCTCGAACACGGCCCGCACCCAAGGGCTGGCGTTGTAGGCGGCGGCGTTGATCGAACCGAGTTCGACCGCGGCCACCCGATCGAGCGTAAGGGCTGCGGTCGCGGCCGCTTTCGCCGGGGCGTCCGGGGCAGCGTGATCTTCGGGCGACGGCGGAGTCGGGGTCGTCTGCGGTGCTACGGACAGACTTGGGGCCGTCTGTGGTCCTACGGACAGGCCGACCTCGGTGGCGGTGGACTCGCAGAGGGCTTCGGTGAGGATGACCTGGGTGAGCCAGCGAGCGAGCTGACGGTCTTCCGAGGTGCCGGGCACGGGAAGGGCCGAGCTGAGCGGGCCGTTCCGGAGGGCGGCGAGGCGAGCGTCAAGGCGTGCACGAGGAATCGGACGTCCGTCGATCCACCCGATCACCGCCGTCTCCAGTCCGCCTCCGGCCACTCCACTGACCTCCATCGTCGAGTGGCCGCCTGCCGAGTCGCTGGCCTTCGTCGCCGGGTGGTCCACGGCAGAGTCGTTGGTCTCCGTCGCCCGGTGGTCTCCGGTCGAGTCGCCGGCCACCGTTGTGGAGCCGCCTCCCGCCGGAACGGCTGGTGTCGTGGCGTCGCCTTCGGCTGGGATGCCGCCTTCGGCTGGGGCGTCGCCTTCGGCTGGGATGCCGCCTTCGGCTGGGGCGTCGCCTTCGGCTGGGGCGGCTGGTGTAGTCAGGTCGCGGCTGGTTGGGGTGATCGGTCCTGTTCGGTGGTCTTTGGGTTGGTCGGACGTTGGAGGTGCCGTTCGGCGGTTCGGCCGACCGTTTGTGGGCGTTGGTGGGATGGCGCTGGTGAGGGCCTTCGGCGGTGGTGAGAGGTTGGGCTTGGCCGGGGGGTTCGCTGGTGTCATCGAGTCACCTCTAGGCGTACTGCCGGGGTGTACTGGCAGCGGCCGAACCACATGACCTTGGCCAGGGCCCACGCGTGGCCGGTCGGGTGGTCGTGGGGAACCTGCACCGGGAACGACACCTCGGCGGTCGTCCTTGCCGCCACCGTGAAGCCCTTGATGACCTCCGGGAGCAGGGACCAGGTGCCCCAAGGTGAGGCCAGCTGGGCTTCGCCGCGGATCTCGTCGGCGGTGGTGTTGGTGAGGCGCAGAGTGAGCTGGGCTCGGTCGCCGGTGGCCAGGGTGAGGGAGTCCTCGACGGTGGTGATCGACAGGCCTGTGGGGCGGGCCGTGTCGGCGGTGGTGCCGCGGGTCGCCTTGGCGAGCTCGGGTGGGGTGCCGGGGACGGGCAGCTCGGGCGCGGGGCCGATGGCGACCGTGGTGATGTCTTCGACGAGTTGCCCGCTGGTGTGGGTGCGGGCGGAGATGAAGTGCAGGCCGGGCTCGGGGGCGGCGGTCGGCGTCACCGTCACGGGGAAGCGGAGGTGTCCGCCGGGGGTGAGGCGGAACGGGCGGGCGGACGGGGTGGCCGTCCAGCCCTCGGGGACGCGGATCTCGGCGACGCCCTCGTGCGCGGTGTCGGTGAGGTGGGAGGCCAGGACGACCTCCACCTCGAACGGCCCTTCCGGCGACTCCACGAGACCCGGCGTGACCGCGATGGAGACCGGGAGGTAGCCCAGGGGTGCCGGGCCCTTGTTGTGCAGCCAGTAGCGGCTGTAGACGGGCTGGGCCTGCTCGGTCGTGCGCGCGAGCTCCGGCGCCATGGACGGGAGCGGGGCCGAGGCGAGGTAGGTGGCGACCTCGAAGCCACCGAGGTCGATGCGCGCAGGCGCAGGCGAGGGCGAGGGGGTGGGGCTTGCGGGCGCATCGATGGCCGCAGCCGTGGTGGCTGCGGAGTCGGAGGACGCGAGGGAGCCGGGTGTTGGCCGGGTCTGCTTGCTGGGGGCAGCGAGGGTGGCGCTCTCGATCGTGCGGGTCAGCGCGGTGGAGGTGGGGGTCGAGGGGTGTTCGAGGAGGTTGGCGGGGGCGAGGGTGTGCAGGTCGAGGACGGGGGAGGTCAACTCGGCCCGGGTGCCCAGGCCGGTGGATTCGATCAGGCGGATCGTCACGGCGGAGGTTTCCGAGGACCCCTCTGCGCGGCCGTGGGCGTGGGGGTTGCCGGTGGATTTGAGGGTGCTCAGGAGGACGTCGCGCTCGGGGGACACCGTCAGCAGGGAGTGAACCGGTGGGAGGGGGCCCGTCTGCGGGGTGTCGAGGAGGCGGGTGTGGAGGGGGGTGATGTGTTCCTGGGCGGCGGCGGGCAGGCGCAGGGCGCGCCAGTCGCCGGGGCCCGAGACCAGGGAGTAGGAGAACTCGTGCGTCCAGTGCTGGAGCTGGAAGCCGGAGCCGTCGGGAGTGGTGCGGCGCGGCGGGTCGAGCCAGATGCCGGAGGGCCAGCCGGTGCAGGACCGCATGAGCGACAGGTGCAGGGCGCCGGACGGGTCGACCGCGAACCCGGGCAGCCCGTACGCCAGCAGCGCCACCGTACGGTCCTCAAGGCGCTCGCCGCCCAGCGGGCACACGGCCTCGATGGTCGCGTCGGCCAGGTCAGCCACCAGGTCGGCGATGGAGTCGGTGACGATGAGGGCCGGGAGGGCCCGCAGGTCGCGCAGGTCGGCGCTGGGCTGCCAGGTCTCGGGCAGCGGACGCTCGGCGGGGATCCAGACGCGGGTGGCCCCCTCGCTCAGCGCCTTCGCGTAGGACTCGTCGGCCCTGGCGAGCAGGTCGGCGGCCACCGGGTTGGTGTCGGGGCCGCCCAGCACGAGGCGCACGTCGGGCAGGTTGGAGTCGACGTCGAGCCAGCCGTAGCGGGTGCCGTCGGCGGATGAGGTGGTGGCGGTGACGCCGGCCCTGGCCAGGGCCACGACCAGGTCGCGGGCCTGCGGAGCGTCGTCGAGGGCGGGCACCACGACCTCGGCCACACCGAGCGCGCGTGCGCCCGCCGCGCCCAGATCGACCTTCGCGGTGGCCGAGAGACCGAACCAGGTGTTGGCCGGGTTGTCGAGCGTCCACGGGTGGTGGGCCGTATCGACGTCGGGCAGCGCGAAACCACGCCCCACCACGGCCCCCGAGACGTCGGACACCGGCAGCGCCCCCTCCACCCGGGCCGGGAACCGCACTCGCAGCAGCCGGTCGGCGCCGGTGTGGTCGAGGACGCGGGTGGTGAAGTCGATGCGGTCGGAGCCGGCCGGGAGGGTGACGACCTGCTCGTACGTGATCTCGCCGACCTGCCCGGTCACGATCAGCCGCCGGCCCACCGGGCTGCTCTCGGCGCGCACACCGGTTGCGGCGGCCGACGACGAGCCCACGACGTGGCCGGTCGGGATGAGGTGCCAGGGCCCTTCGCCCATGTCGGGATGCTGCGGATATTCGTCGTAGAGACGCAGCTCGTTGCCGGGGCCGGTGAGGACCTCCTGGCCGGTGGTGCGGTCGACGATGGAGACGAGGGTGCCGCCCTTGTCAGGGTCTGCGGTGATCTGCCAGCGGTCGTTCTCGATGGTGACGCCGGACGCCGGTTGCCACGTCTCGGGGATGCCGGGCACCACGTGGTACGTGCGCCAGCCCACCGACGGCACGTCGCGGGCCAGGAACGTGAGCGTGCCGCCCTCCGCTACGGCGGGCACCGGGACCCCGGAAGGGTCGGCCAGGACGTGACCCTCGGGCAGGGCGGCCGAGGCCAGGCCGTCACGTGCGAACGGCAGCGTGTTGGCGACGAGCACCCCCGGCGCGTCGGTCGTGACCTGGGCGGACAGGGCCGACAGGGCGTTGTCGCGGGCCTCGGCGGCCAGGTCGTACGCCTCGCGCCACCCGGTCAGCAGGTCGATGTAGACCTGGTCGGACTCGGAGCCGGTGATGGCGTCGTGGTGGGCGCCGTAGGCGAGCTGCCGCCACACCTTGTCGAGCGCCGTGTGCGGGTAGCCCCCCAGCCCCAGCACACGGGCGAACGTCGCCAGCCGCTCGGCGTCGAGCGCCGCCACCTCGGCCGCGCGCTGGGCCTGCTTGGTGTCGATGTAGGAGACGTCTTTCCCGGTGTAGATCGGGTTCATGTCGCGCGTCTGGGGGCTGTAGGACGACAGCCCGGCGCGTACGGCGTCGAGGAAGTCACGCGGGACGGCGCACACGAACCTGGGCCAGACGTAGCGGGACGCCCACGTGCGGTGGATGTCGGTCACCCACTTGTTGGGCGGGGTGTAGTCGGTGCCGACCGGGAGCAGGATGTTCTTCGTCGCGGCCACCGGCTTGAGCGAGCGGTAGAGGTCGTAGACCGCCTGGCAGGCGTCCTCAAGGGACGGCGACGAGTCCATCCACCAGCCGGCGGAGTAATGAGCCGGCATGTAGTGGGTCAGCACGCCCTGCCCCGACGGCGCGATCCACTCGAACTCGCTCGGGAACTGCATCAGCGCCGCGTCGTTCTTGGCCTCTTTGAAGTTCTTGCTGATGGGGCCCCACTGGTGGAACGGGCCGCGCGCCCACGCGCTGGCCGTCAGCCCGGCCGCCGCGAGGTAGCCGGGGAACTGCGGGTCGTGACCGAACACGTCGAGCTGCCACGCCGTGCGCGGGTCGCCGCCGAGGATGTCGCGCTGGTAGCCGATGCCGTAGACGAGGTTGCGGATCGTGGTCTCGGCGCCGGTGAGGTTGGTGTTGGGTTCGTTGTACGTGCCGCCGACCAGCTCCACCCGGCCCTCGGCCATGAGGGCTTTGAGATCGGCTCGGCGCTCGGGATGGGTGTCGAAGAACGGCTTGAGGTAGTCGACCTCGGCCAGCACGAACCGGTAGTCGGGGTCGCGCAGCGCCAGCTCGATGTGGGCCTCGACCAGGGCGAACGCGTTGCCCTCCCAGAGCGGCCTGGTGGTGGCGTCGGCCGACAGCAGCTCCCACGGGCTGGTGTAGGCGGCCTGCGTGTTCCACCACACGGGGTCGTAGTGGAAGTGGGACACCATGAACATCGTCCAGCCCGGCTCCTCGGCCGTGACCTCGACCTCCAGGTCCTCGCCGTCGAGGGTGAGCAGGCAGGGGACCGTCGTGCCCGGCTCGGCCCACACCTCCAGCGGGACCTCGTGCACTCCCGCTTCCGGCGGGATCATGACATGTCCGGCCAGCCGGACGCCCGCGCCGCGTAGCTCCAGCGACGACTCGCGCTCGCCTGCCGCCACAGTGACGCGCAGGACTTGGTGCGGCTCTTCCTGGGAGCCGACGAACAGGTCGGTGGACTCGGCGGACAAGAGGCGGAACGGCAAGGGGGACCTCCGGACGCGTGGTGCTGGCGCCGAAAACACTAAGCCTTCGCCGAATCGATGACAACGATGTCAGCCTCCGGCTGTGGATAACCCGCCCCGGCCGCTCGTGGCCTGTGGATAAGTCACCGGGAATGACGGCAACCGGTACACCACGAACGGACGGCGTCCCGCCGGTGCAGGCCGCTTTGGGCGGCCGTCCCTGGGAGTCGGTCGCCACCACTTCGTGGCGCGGGACGGTGGCGCGGGACGGTGGCGCGGGACGGTGGCGCGGGGGTGGTTGGCTTCGGGACCGGGGCAGGGCATTTCGGTGGTGGCGCGGGGGGTGGTCGGGCTGTGGGGTTGGCGGCCGTGGCCGGGGGTGTGGGGTGGTGCGGGGGAGGTCAGGGGGCATGACAGGATTGCGGCATGAGCGCTGTGAAACTCGATGGCAAGGCCACCGCCGCAAAGATCAAGGCAGATCTCACCAAGCGGGTGGCCGCGCTCAAAGAACGCGGGATCACGCCCGGCCTGGGCACCGTTCTGGTGGGGGACGACCCCGGCAGCCAGATCTACGTCGCGGGCAAGCACCGCGACTGCGCGGAGGTGGGCATCGCCTCCATCCGCGTCGATCTGCCGGCCACCGCGTCCCAGACCGACGTCGAGGCGGCCATCGACGAGCTCAACGCCTCACCGGCGTGCACCGGCTACATCGTGCAGCTCCCCCTGCCCAAGCACCTCGACACGATGGCGCTGCTGGAGCGCATCGACCCGGCCAAGGACGCCGACGGGCTGCACCCGGTCAACCTCGGCCGTCTCGTGCACATGGTGGACGCGCCGCTGCCCTGCACGCCGCACGGCATCGTGCTGCTGCTGCGCGAGTACGGCGTGCCGATCAAGGGGGCTGAGGTCGCCGTGGTCGGCCGCGGCATCACGGTGGGGCGCTCGCTCGGGCTGCTGCTGACCCGGCGCAGCGAGAACGCCACGGTGACCCTGTGCCACACCGGCACCCAGGACCTCGCCTCGCATGTACGGCGGGCCGACATCGTCGTGGCGGCGGCCGGCGTGCCCGAGCTGATCACGCGCGACATGGTCAAGCCGGGGGCCGCCGTTCTCGACGTCGGGGTCTCCCGGGTGGCGGGCAAGATCGCCGGGGACGTGGCTCCGGACGTCGAGGAGGTCGCCGGTTACCTCACGCCCAACCCGGGCGGCGTCGGCCCGATGACCCGCGCCCTGCTCCTCGCCAACGTCGTCGAAGCCGCCGAACGCCAGCTCGTCTAACCCCGCCGGCCGTTGGTGCGGGCCTGCTGCCGGCACCTCTGGCCCGCCCTGGGCCCACCCCAGGCCGCCCCGGGCCCGGAGTCCATGGGGGTGGAGCAGCCATTTCATGGGGCTGGTGCCGGTCGCCGCCCGCAGGTTGCGGTGGAAGCTGCGTACGCTCATCCCCGCCCGGGCGGCCAGGTCCTCGACGGTGAGCGGGGCGTCGAGGTGCTCCAGCGCCCAGTGCAGGACGGGGGCGACCCGTCGTCGGTCACATCGACGGCGCGCTCCACGAACTGGGCCTGGCCGCCCGGCCGGTGGGCGGGCACCACGAGGCGGCGGGCGAGCTGGTTGGCCACCCGCGCGCCAAGGTCGCGGCGGACGATGTGCAGGCACAGGTCGAGCCCGCCGCTGAGCCCGGCGGTGGTGAGCACGTCGCCGTCGTCGACGTACAGAACCGAGTCGTCCACCCGCACCTGCGGGTACCGCTCGGCCAGCTCGCGGGTGTGCTCCCAATGGGCGGTGGCGGGACGGCCGTCGAGGAGGCCCGCGGCGGCGAGCGCGAACACGCCGTTGCAGAGCGAGACCATCCGCGCGCCCGCGCCGCCCGCGCGGCGGAGGGCGTCGAGCAGTTCCGGGGACAGGTCGCGCTCGCCCCGCAGGTACGCCTCCGGCACGACCGGGACGATCACCGTGTCCGCCCGCTCCAGCTCCTCCAGCCCGTACGGCGCGTTGCAGGTGAACCCCGGCACCGAGGAGGTCGTCCCGGGGCGCATCCCGACTGAAGGCGGGCCACCCCCCGACCACCTGGAACCGCACGTCGGGGCAGGGCGCGGGCCCTGGTCGAGGCGGGCGCGAGCGAGGCTCCGACGGTGGGTGCCGCCGTCGCCGCCGCCCCGCTCGTCATCGTCTGCGTACGGGACTACGACGCCGTACGCGACCTGCTGGCCCCGGCGGAGACGGAGCTGTCCGGCAGCGCCCTGGTGAACCTCACCTCGGGCGCGTCCGACGAGGCCCGCACGATGGCCGGCTGGGCGGCGGAACGCGGGGCCGAGTACCTGGACGGGGCGATCATGATGACCCCGCCCGGCATCGGCGCGCCGGAGACGGTCATCCTGTACGGAGGCCCGTCCGCCGCGTACGAGGCGTACGAGCGGACCCTGCGGGTGCTGGGCGGCGGCACCACGCTGATCAGCACCGACGTCGGCCTCCCGTCGCTGTACGACGTCGCGCTGCTCGGGGTCATGTGGTCGACGTTCAACGGCTTCACGCACGGCGCGGCGCTCCTGGGCACCGAGAAGATCGCGGTCACCGACTTCCTGCCGATGGCCACGGACTGGCTGAAGGGGGTGGCGTCGTTCCTGACGGCCTACGCCCACCAGATCGACGCGGACTCCTTCGCCGCCGACGACGCCACCCTGGAGACCCAGGTCCCGCCGGTCCGGCACCTCATCCACGAGAGCCGGATGCGCGGCATCGACGCCACCATGGCGGAGTGCACCGGCGAGCTGCTCGCCGAGGCGATCGACCGCGGGCACGCCCTCGGCAGCTACGCCCGCGTCATCGACCACTTCCGGAGGTGGGCGCCGTCAGGGGCTCGTGTAGTGGTGGAGGAGGGCGGGTTCGCCGGCGGCGTTGAGCCACCGGCCACGGGTGGTGCCGGTGTGGCGCCAGCCCGTTCGTTCGTACAGGGCGATGGCGGTGGTGCCCTCTGAGGAGACCTCCAGCTTGAGCGGGCCGGGGGTGGCGGCGCGGACGGCGTCGAGGAGGTGGGCGGCCAGGCCGCGGCCGCGCGCGGCCGGGGTGACGAAAAGGCGGACGATCTCCGCGTCCCGGGTGAGGCCGACGTGCCCGAGGACAGCGCCGTCCTCGACCGCGACCCAGGCCGATGTCAGGTCGGAGGGGGTGAGCCACCCACCGGGGTCGCTCGGCCAGTCGACGGGGTAGCGGTCGGTGGCCTGGACCTGGGCGAGCGCCTCCACGCAGGCGTCCAGGTCGGCGGGCAGGCGAAGACGGATGTGCATGCGGGCCAGGGTACGGCCGCGCGCCGGGCGCCCGTTCGCGGGGTCAGGGGAGGAAAGTGCCGCCACCCTGATGCGGAGCCAGGCGCGCCGCGCGTCCAAGGCGCGGCGGGTCAAGTGGGGGTCACGGACAGCGAGGCGCGGCGGGTCAGGTGGGGGTCACGGACAGCGAGGCCAGGTCGGACTCGATCTTGGTGGCCGTGGCCAGCAGGGGCGGAAGGAGGTCGCGGCGTACGGCCTGCAGGCTCGTACGGCTGGCGTGCGTCGACACGTTCACCGCCGCCACCGTCCGCCCCGACCGGTCCCTGATGGGCGCCGCGATCGACCGCAACCCCTCCTCCAGCTCCTGGTCCACCATCGCCCACCCGCGCCTCCGCACCTCGTCGAGCTCGGCCCGCAAGGCGGCGGGCAGGACGATGGTGCGGGAGGTGAGCCGGCGAAGCTCGGCCCGCTCCACGTAGGCGTCCAGCTCGGCGGCGGGCAGCCCGGCGAGCAGCACCCGCCCCATCGAGGTGCAGTACGCAGGGAAGCGAGTGCCGATGCTGATCGTGACGCGCATGATCCGGGCGGTGGCCACCCGCGCCACGTAAACGACGTCCTCTCCGTCCAGCACGGCGACGGAGGCGGACTCGCGGACCTCGGCGGCGAGCCGTTCGAGATGGGGGTCGGCGACCTCGGGCAGGGACAGGCTGGACAGGTAGGCGTAGCCGAGCTCCAGCACCCGTGGCGTGAGCGCGAACAGCCGCCCGTCGCTGCGCACGTAGCCCAGGTCGGTCAGCGTGATGAGGAACCGCCTGGCCGCCGCCCTGCTCAGCCCGGTCGCGCGGGCCACCTGGCTGAGCGTCAGCTCGGGCTGGGCGGCGCTGAACGCCCGGATCACCGCGAGCCCCCTGGCGAGCGACTGCACGTGATCGACCATGAGCTGCCCCCTTGACAGCGGCGGGCAAGAGCGTAGCTTCCGCGATACGGGGTCGTTCGGTCAGAGAATACCTGTGCGCAGAGCGAACAGAAAGAGGAGCAGTCGTGCGTCGCGCTCTTGTGATCCTCACCTGCACCGCCGCACTCGTGACAGCCTGTGGCACCTCAGAACCGGCCGGAGAATCCACCGGCACCGGCCCCGCCAAGGTCAACGCGGGCGTCATCGCCATCGTCGACACCGCGCCGATCCACCTCGGCAAGGCCAAGGGCTTCTTCACCGAGCAGGGCATAGACCTCACCATCACCCCGGTCGCGGGCGGCGCCGCCTCGGTGTCGGGGGTGGTGAGCGGGCAGTTCCAGTTCGCCTTCGGCAACACCACGTCGCTGCTGACCGCCAAGCAGCAGGGCCTGGACGTGAAGGTGGTGGCGAACGGCGTCTCCTCGACGGGCGAGCAGGGCGAGGACTTCAGCGCGGTGCTGGTCAAGCCGGACAGCCCGATCAGGACGGCCAAGGACCTGGCGGGCAAGAAGATCTCGGTCAACCAGCTCAAGAACATCGGCGACACGACCGTACGCGCGTCCGTGCGCAAGGCCGGCGGCGATCCGAGCGGCATCGAGTTCGTCGAGCTGCCCTTCCCCGACGCGCCCGCCGCGCTGCAGGGCGACCGGGTGGACGCGATCTGGGTGGTCGAGCCGTTCGTCAGCCAGGCCATCAGCCAGGGTGCCCGCCCGGTGGCGTGGAACTTCGCCGACGCCGCCCCCGACCTGACCGTGGCCATGTACTTCACCACCGGCCGCACCGACGCCGACCTGACCCGCCGCTTCACCGCCGCGATGCGCAGGTCCCTGGAGTACGCCGACGGCCACCCCGACGAGGTGCGCGAGGTGCTGAAGACGTACACGAAGATCGCGCCTGAGGTGATCGCACAGATCAAGCTGCCGAAGTGGCCGGTCGAGGTGAACAGGGCGTCCGTGCAGACCATCGCGGACCTGGCGCTGGCCGACGGGGTGCTGCAGGACGAGGTGGACGTCTCGGAGCTGGTGCCGTGAGGGGCGCCAGGCTCGGGCACGGCGCCGCGGGTCCGACCGGCCTGCCCGCCAGGCTCGGGCACGGCGCCGCGGGTCCGACCGGCCTGCCCGCCCGGCTCGCGTACGGCGCCGCGGGCCTGACCGGGCTGCTGCTCCTGGCGGAGGCGGTGCCCAGGCTGGGCCTGGTGGACGAGCGGTTCCTGCCGCCCGCCACGGTCATCCTCGGCACGCTGGCCGGGCAGCTCGCCACCGCCGAGCTGTGGATCGCGCTGGCCGAGACCCTGCGCGGCTGGGCGATCGGGCTGGCGCTGGCGTTCTGCGCGGCGGTCGGCGCGGGCGTGCTGATCGGCGTGGTGCCGGGGCTGCGCGCGCTGACGAACTCGACGGTGGAGTTCCTGCGGCCGATCCCGTCGGTCGCGCTGGTGCCGCTGGCGACGCTGCTGTTCGGGCCCTCGCTGGGCTCGACGCTGCTGCTCGTCGTCTACGCCGCGTTCTGGCAGGTGCTCATCCAGGTCCTGTACGGCGTCGCCGCCGTGGACGCGGTCGCCTACGACACGGCCAGGTCGTACGGATTGTCGGCCTGGTCGCGCATCAGGCACCTGGTGTGGCCGACCGCGCTGCCGTACGTCATGACCGGACTCAGGCTGGCGGCGGCGGTGGCGTTCATCCTGGCGGTGACGGCGGAGCTGGTCATCGGCAGCCCTGGGCTGGGCGCGGAGATCCAGGTCGCGCAGAGCAGCGGCGCGGTGCCGGCCGTGTACGCGCTGATCGTGCTGTCCGGCCTGGTCGGCATCGCGGTCAACGCGGCCGTACGGCTGCTGGAGCGCCGGGTGCTGGCCTGGCATCCCGCCGTGCGCTCGGAGGTGGCCGCGTGAAGGTGATCAGGCTGCTGGCGCTGCCCGCGCTGCTGGTGCTGGCCTGGTGGGCGGTCGGCGGGGCGACGTTCTACCTGCCGGGGCCGGCCGCGGTGGGCCGGGCGTTCGCCGAGACGTGGTTCTCCGAGCGGCTGACCGAGGACGTGCTGCCGTCGGTCGGCCGGCTGCTCGCGGGCTACGCCGTGGCCGGGCTGCTCGGCGTCGGCCTGGGCGTGCCCATCGGGCTGTCGCGGCGGCTGCGGGCGACGCTGGAGCCGGTGCTGGAGTTCTTCCGCGCGATCCCGCCGCCGGTGCTGGTGCCGTTGATCATGCTGCTGGCGGGCATCGACACGCCGATGAAGGTGCTGGTCATCGTCTCGGGCTGCCTCTGGCCGATCCTGCTCAACACCGTGGAGGGCGTCCGCGCGCTGGACGAGGTGCTCGCCGACACCTGCCGCATGTACGGCGTGCGCGGCGCCTCCAGGATGCGGCGTTTCGTGCTGCGCGGCGCGAGCCCGCAGATCATGACCGGGCTGCGGCAGGCGCTGTCGATCGGCATCATCCTCATGGTCATCAGCGAGATGTTCGCCAGCTCCAGCGGCCTCGGGTTCACGATCGTGCTGTTCCAGCGGCAGTTCCAGATCGCCGAGATGTGGAGCGGCATCCTGCTGCTCGGGCTGCTGGGCCTCGGGCTGTCGGCGCTGTTCCGCGTGGTGGAGCGACGGGTGCTGGCCTGGTACCACGGGGGTGGAGCGGCCCGTGCTTGAGATCTCCGGCCTGCACAAGGTCTACGCGAGCCCCGGTCGCAGGGTCGAGGCGATCGGCGAGGTGACGTTCGAGGTCGGCGCGGGGGAGCTGGTCTGCGTGGTCGGCCCGTCGGGCTGCGGCAAGACGACGCTGCTGCGCTGCGTGGCCGGGCTGCTGCCGCCGACCGGCGGCGAGGTGCGGGTGGCCGGCGTGCAGGTGACGGGCCCGCCGCCGCGCATGGCCGTGGTCTTCCAGGAGTACGCCCGCAGCCTCTTCCCCTGGATGACCGTGCGCCAGAACGTCGAGCTGCCGCTGAAGGAGAAGCGGCTGCCCGCGGCCAGGCGGCGGGAGCTGGTCGCCGAGTCGCTGGCGGCGGTCGGGCTGTCCGACGCCGCTGACGCGCATCCCTGGCAGCTGTCCGGCGGCATGCAGCAGCGGGTGGCGATCGCGCGGGCGGTCGCGTACGAGCCGCAGGTGCTGCTCATGGACGAGCCGTTCGCCGCCGTGGACGCCCAGACCAGGGCGGACCTGGAGGACCTCATCCTGCGGTTGTGGCGCGACCTCGGCGTCACCACGCTCTTCGTCACCCACGACATCGACGAGGCCGTCTACCTCGGCCGGCGCGTGATCGTGCTCTCATCGTCCCCGACCACGGTCATGGAGGACCTCAAGATCGACCTGCCGCCGGAACGCGACCAGCTCACCACCCGGTCGCTGCCGCGTTTCGGCGAGCTGCGCGGGCACGTCTACCGGCAGATCCAGCGGGCGAGGGGAGAACGATGACCACCGTCAAGGACGCCGTCTTCGACGTGCTGCGCCGCCACGGGCTGACCACGCTGTTCTGCAACCCGGGCTCCACCGAGGTGGCGCTGCTCACGGGACTGCCCGACGACCTGCGCTTCGTGCTGGCCCTGCACGAGGGCTCGGTCGTCGGCATGGCCACCGGCTGGGCGATCGGGCGCGACGCGCCCGCGCTCGCCGTGCTGCACACCACCGCCGGGCTGGGCAACGCCGTCGGCGCCATCGCGACCGCGCGCGAGAACCGGGCGCCGCTCGTCGTGCTCGTCGGGCAGCAGGACCGCCGGCACCTGGCGCTTGAGCCGTTCCTGACCGGGCGGCTCGCGGGGCTGGCGGGCGACTATCCGGTACGGGTCGACCAGCCCGTACGCGCCCAGGACGTGCCAGGAGCGGTCGCCAGGGCCGTGCACGAGGCGCGCACCCACCGGGGGCCCGCGCTGGTCGTGGTGCCGTTGGACGACTGGGACGCGCCCTTCGAAGGGGAGATCATGGCCGCGCCGGCCAGGCTCGTGCGGCCCGCGTCGGTGGTGGACGCCGAGCTGGGCCCGTTGGTGGAGCTGCTGGCCGGGGCCGAGAGGCCGGCGATCGTGGCGGGCGCGGGGGTGCGCGACGGGTGGGACGCGCTAGTGGCGCTGGCCGAGCGGCTGGGGTGCCCGGTGCACCAGGAGTCGTTCGGCGGCCGGGCCGGGTTTCCCCAGGACCATCCCCAGTACGCCGGCGTGCTGCCCGCCGACCGGGCCAGGCTGCGGGAGCGGCTGGCGGCGTACGACGTGGTGCTGGCCGTGGGGGCGCCGGTGTTCCGCCAGTATCCGTACGTGCCGGGGCCGCTGGTGCCGCCCGGCACCGCCGTCGCGCTGGTCACCGACGATCCGGCCGAGGCCCACCGCAGCCCGGCCGACCTGGCCGTCCTGGCCGCGCCGCAAGCCGTCTGCGCCCGCCTGACCGCCCTGCTCCCGCAGCGGCCACGCGCCACGAGCAACCGGCCTGAAGCACAGGAGCACACCACGAACGGCCCGCTCCAGCCCGCCGACGTGCTGCGCGAGCTGGCGCTGCGGCTGCCCGCCGACGCCGCGCTCATCGAGGAGACTCCCTCGGCCCGCCCCGACCTGCACCGCCTCGTCCCCGCCAGGACCTCGCTCGGCTTCCTGTCGGCCGCGATGGGCGGGCTCGGGTTCGCGCTGCCCGCCGCCGTGGGGCTGAAGATGGCGCTGCCCGACCGGCCGGTGGTGGCCGTGGTCGGCGACGGCTCCGCGCTCTACGGCCTGCACGCCCTGTGGAGCGCCGCCCACTACCGGGTGGGCGCCCTGTTCGTGGTGCTGGCCAACGGCAGGTACGCGATCATGGACCGGCTCGCCGAGCAGCACGGCGGCGGCAAGGCGCCGTGGCCGGCGTTCGACGAGATCGACATGGGCGCGCTGGCCAGGTCGCTCGGCTGCCCGGCCGTCACGATCGGCTCGCACGCCGAGCTGACCGCGGCCCTCGATGACATCATGCCCGTACTGCCCGGCCGCGACAGCCCCCTGCTGCTCGACGTCGCCGTGGCGGTCGATCCGCGGTTCCAGCCCTGAGGAGGCACACCATGACGTTCTTAGACCCGAAGACGTGGACGGGGTCGATCTTCGACGGGAGCTGGACGGCCGCGCGGGCCGGTGAGGCCCCCGTCATCGAGCCCGCGACGGGCAACGAGCTGGGCAGGGCGGGCACGGCCGGCGCCGAGGACGTGGCGGCCGCCGCCGTACGCGCCAGGCAGGAGCAGCGGGCCTGGGCGGCGACCTCGTACGAGGAGCGGGCCGCCCTGCTGCGCCGCGCGGGCAGGCTGTTCGAGGAGCACGCCCAGGAGATCCAGGACTGGATCGTCAGGGAGTCCGGCGGGGTGCCGGGCAAGGCCGGGTTCGAGACGCACGTGGCCGCCCAGGAGTGCTACGAGGCGGCGGCGCTGGCCAGCCAGCCGGTCGGCGAGATGCTGCCCACGGCGCGCAAGCGGCTCAGCTTCGCCCGCCGGGTGCCGGCCGGCGTGGTGGGCGTGATCGCGCCGTTCAACTTCCCGCTCATCCTCGGCATCAGGTCGGTCGCCCCTGCCCTGGCGCTGGGCAACGCGGTGGTGTTCAAGCCCGACCAGCGCACCGCCGTCTGCGGCGGCTACGCCATCGCCCGCGTCTTCGAGGAGGCGGGGCTGCCTCCTGGACTGCTGCACGTGCTGCCCGGCGGGCCGGAGGCCGGGCAGGCGCTGGTCGCCGACCCGAACATCCCCGTCATCTCCTTCACCGGCTCGACCGCGGCGGGGCGCAAGGTCGGCGAGGCGGCGGCCCGCTCGCTCAAGCGGGTGCACCTGGAGCTGGGCGGCAACTCGGCGCTGGTGATCTTCGACGACGCCGACCTGGACGCCGCGGCCTCGGCGGGCGCGTGGGCGTCGTTCTTCCACCAGGGCCAGATCTGCATGACCTCGGGACGCCACCTCGTGCACGAGTCGGTGGCCGCCGAGTACGTCGAGCGCCTGGCGGCCAAGGCCGACGGGCTGCCGGTCGGCGACCCGGCCACCGGTCAGGTCGCGCTCGGCCCGCTCATCGACGCCGGGCAGCGCGACCGCGTGCACCGCCTGGTCACCGAGAGCGTGACGGCCGGGGCCAGGCTGGCGGCGGGCGGCTCGTACGAGGGGCTGTTCTACCGGCCGACGGTGCTGGCCGAGGTGCCGGTGCGGGCGCCCGCGTACGCGGAGGAGGTGTTCGGCCCGGTGGCGCCTGTCGCCACGTTCGCCACCCTGGAGGAGGCGGCGGCGCTGGCGGCCGACTCCGAGTACGGCCTGTCGCTCGGCATCCTCACCAGGGATGTCATGAAGGGCCTGGCGCTGGCCGAGCAGGTGCCGACCGGCATCGTGCACATCAACGACCAGACCGTGGACGACGAGGCGGTGGCGCCGTTCGGCGGCGTGGGCGCCTCGGGCACCGGCAGCCGCTTCGGCGGCACGGGCGCCAACGTCGACGCCTTCACCGAGACGCAGTGGGTCACGGTGCAGGGCGACATCGCCGGTTACCCGTTCTAGCGGTTGCGGTAGCGGTCGGTGGCCTCTTTGGTGGCGCGGATGGCGGCTTCGGCGGTTTCGTAGCGCCGCTGCGCCAGCCCGACGAAGATGCAGTCCACGATGAGGAGCTGGCTGATCCTGCTGGCCAGCGCGCCCGGGCGGAACGCCGTCTCGCGGCCCGCGGAGACCAGCGTGTGATCGGCCAGCTCCGCCAGCGACGAGCGCGGGTTGTCGGTGATGGCCACCAGCAGGGCGCCCGCCTCTGCGGCGGTGCGGGCCGGCACCAGCACGTCGGGCGTCTCGCCGCTGCAGCTCACCGCCACCACGACGTCGCCGTCGCGGAGCAGGGCCGCGCTGGTCAGCGCGAGGTGGGCGTCGCTGAACGGGTGGCTGGACAGGCCGATGCGCAGCAGTTTCTGCGACATGTCGGTCGCGACCAGGCCCGAGGCGGCGACGCCGTACACGTCGATCCTGCGCGCCTCGGAGATGGCCTTGACGACCTCGCCGAGCCGGTCGGGGTCGAGCTGGGCGGCGGTGTCGGCGAGCGCCTCCGACTCGGCCCGCGCGACCTTGGCGATGACGTCGGTCAGCGGGTCGTCGGGCGCGAGGTCGCCGGGCACCAGCCGCTCGGGCTCCTTGGCGACGGCGGCGGCCAGCGCGAAGCGCATCTGCGAGTATCCGGCGAAGCCGAGGGCCCGCGCGGTGCGCACGATCGTCGCCTCGCTCGTCCCCGACACGGCGCTGAACTCGGTGATCGTGCTGCGCACCACGAGGCCGGGGTCGTCCACGATGAGGCGGGCGATCGACTGCGCGGCGGGGGTGAGCGAGGGCAGGACGGCGCGTACGGACGCCACCGGGTTCGCCGGCTCGACGCTCATCGGGTCATCCACTCGGCCGCGGCCTGGGCCGACACGCGGGAGATGCCGTGCGTATGGACGTGCGTGCCGCCTTCCGGCGTGGCGGGCACGCCGGTGTCCACCACGAACGCGTCGGGGCGGGCGGCCAGGGCCCGCGCGACCGTGTCGCGCACCTGCGGATGTCTGGCCGCGTCGTGCACCACCAGCACCACGGGACGCTCGCCGAACGCGGGCAGCTCGCCGCCCTGCTCCAGCCGTACCCGTGCGGTGCCCGGCAGCAGGGCGGTCAGCGCGGTGGCGACGCCGGTCGGCGTGTCGGCGTCGATGGCCTTGTTGAGCCGGGTGTTGACCTCGACGACCAGCGGGGCGCTCGTCAGCCTGCCGTCGCCGGTCGTGGTGAGCGCGCGGCGGGCGGCGTCCAGGCCGACGCCCTCGTCAAGGTCGCCGTGGGCCTTGGCGCGCAGCTCGGACTGGGCGGCGTACCAGGTGGACAGGGCCCGCACGCGGGCGGCGGCCTCGGCCAGCCGCTCCTCGGCCAGCCGGCCCTCGCGGACCGCCGCGACGATCGCCTCCGCGATCTCGCGCAGGCCGTGCTCGTCGCTCAGGCCGACGCAGACGGCGTCCACGCCGGCGGCGAGCGCGCGTACGGCGATCTCGCCGGGCGGCGCCATGGCGGCCACCGCCCGCATCTCGATCGCGTCGGTGACCAGCATCCCGTCGAAACCGAGCTCGCCCCTCAGGAGCTCGGTCATCACGGTACGGCTGAGCGTCGCGGGCACCGCGGGATCGAGTGCGGGCACGAGCAGGTGGCCTGACATGATCGAGCGCACCCCCGCCTCGATCGCGGCGCGGAACGGCGGCAGGTCGCGCTCCTGGAGCACCTCCCTGGTGGCGTGCACGGTGGGCAGGGCCAGGTGGGAGTCGGTGACCGTGTCGCCGTGCCCGGGGAAGTGCTTGGCGCAGGCGGCCACCCCGGCGCCCTGCACGCCCTCGACGTACGCGGCGGTGTGGCGGGCGACCAGCTCGGCGGCAGGCCCGAACGAGCGCACGCCGATCACGGGGTTGGCCGGGTCGGCGTTCACGTCGGCGGAGGGCGCGTAGTCGAGCGTGATGTCCAGGTCGGCGAGCATCCTGCCGATCTGCCGGCCCACCTGCTCGGTGAGCCGCACGTCGTCCACCACGCCCAGCGCCCTGTTGCCGGGGAAGGAGCTGCCGTCCGCCACTTCGAGCCGGGTGACCGTGCCGCCCTCCTCGTCGATGGCGACGACGACGTCCGGGTTCTCGGCCCGCAACTGGCGAACGAGATCGGCGCCGATGGCGTTGCGGGCGAACAGCACGACGCCGCCCAGACCCTCGCCCAGCGCGCGGCGCAGCCAGTCGGGAGCAGAGGTCCCCTCGAACCCCGGATGCAGCACCGTCATCGCCAGTCTGTACAGGTCACCGCTCATCGGCATTTTCCTTCACGGTTGTTGATCTGAAGGTAATTTTCTGTCATCGTCGCCTTCGATACAACCACTTCCGAGAGGCACCCCCCATGCCCAGCAGAAGGACTCTCCTCAAGGGTCTCGCTCTCGCCGCCGCCGCATCGGCCGTTCCCCTCCCGGCCTTCGCCCAGCCCGGGTACGTGCCCCCGCTGCGCCAGATGCGCGGCATGTGGATCGCGTCGGTGGTCAACATCAACTGGCCGTCGAAGCCGGGACTGACCGCCGAGCAGCAGAAGGCGGAATACCTCGCCTGGCTCGACGTGGCCGTGCAGCGCAAGCTCAACTCGGTGTTCGTGCAGATCAGGCCCACGGCCGACGCGTTCTGGCCGTCGCCGTACGAGCCGTGGTCGCAATATCTCACCGGCACCCAGGGCCAGGACCCCGGCTACGACCCGCTCAAGTTCGCCGTCGAGGAGACGCACAAGCGCGGCCTGGCCTTCCACGCCTGGTTCAACCCCTACCGCGTCTCGATGCAGGCTGACCCGGCCCAGCTGCACCCCGACCACCCCGGGCGCAAGCACCCCGACTGGATCGTGCCGTTCGGCGGCAAGCTCTACTACAACCCCGGCATGCCCGAGGTCAGGAAGTTCTGCCAGGACGCCATGATGGACGCGGTCACCCGCTACGACATCGACGGCCTGCACTTCGACGACTACTTCTACCCGACCAACACCGCCGACTTCGACGACGCGGAAGAGTTCGCCGAGTACGGCGCCGGCTTCCCCGACCTCGCCGCCTGGCGCCGCAACAACGTGGACCTCATGGTCCAGGAGATGCAGCAGCGCGTGCTCAAGGCCAAGCCGGAGATCGCCTGGGGCATCAGCCCGTCCGGCATCTGGCGCAACAAGGGCACCGACCCGCTCGGCTCCGACACCAACGGCGGCCAGTCGTACGACAACCTGCACGCCGACACCCGCGGCTGGGTCAAGAAGGGCTGGCTCGACTACATCGCGCCGCAGCTCTACTGGTACATCGGGCAGCCGCCGGCCGACTACTCCAAGCTCGTGCCGTGGTGGTCCGACGTGGCCGCGGGCACCAAGACGCTGCTGTGGATCGGGCAGGCGGCGTACAAGGCGGGCGACCCGGCGCAGGCGGCCGAGTGGCAGGCGCCGGACGAGCTGTCCAGGCACCTGACGCTCAACCGCGACCACCCCGAGATCGGCGGCGACATCTGGTACAACGCCAACGACGTCAAGGTGGACAGGCTCGCCTCCATCACGACCGCGGTCAACGACCACTACCAGCGGCCCGCGCTCGCGCCGGTGCTGCCCCGGCTCGCGGGCGGCAGGGCGCCGTCGCGGCCGGTGGTGGCGTACGCGCTGCGCCGCCACGGCGGGGTCGAGGTGCGGGCGGTGGCCACCGGGAAGGACGAGCCCTTCCAGTGGGCCGTCTTCCGCTTCGACCGGCCCGCGAACTCCCGCGCCTTCGACGACGCCCGCAACCTGGTCGCCGTCGTGCCGGGCGACCGGCAGCTGCGCTGGGTGGACGCCGAAGGCAAGCGCGGCCACCACTACTACGTCGTCGCGGTGGACCGGGCGAACAGGACCAGCAAGCCCAGCAACGGGTTCAGGGTGATCTGAGAGCGTGCTGCGCCCGGCTGCGTCGCCGGTCGGACCGGCGACGAGCCGCGGCGCCGCCCTGAGCAGGGCGTACGCCGTTGCTCGCGCCCCCCGTAGGGGGTGATGTTCAGGTTCCGACGCTGCCGGAACCCCTCGCCGTGGCCCCGGTCGCGAACCTTGAGACTACGAAGCCCTGCGCCCGGCCGCCGAAGCCTGCTCGGGTGCGGCTCCCGACGACCTCTGCGGTGGCACCACAGGGGTCGGGCGGACCAGCCCGAGCGCGACGACCTCGTTGGCCAGCCGTGTGCGCCGGTTGGTGCCCTCGGGAATCCTGAACTTCTGGTAGAGCCGCAGCAGATGCTGCTTGACCGCGGCCTCGGTCACGACCAGGTCGTCGGCGATCTCGCGTGCCGTCGCCGGAGCGACGAACGCCTCGTCGGACAGCGCCGGCCGGCAGAGCGAGGTCAGCACATCGACCTCGCGCCTGGTCAGCTCGGGTGCCGCCGCCCTGCGCAGCTCGACCTCGGGGGTGAAGTCCTCACGGGGGACTCCACCGATCCGGCCGCGTGCCGCGCCGAAGGAGACGACGTCGCCGTCGTCAAGGACCCTCCGGGCGATCGGCCTGCCGTTCACCCGCGTGCCGTTCCTGGACAGCCCCAGGTCGACGACATACAGGTAGGGTCCTCGTCTGACGAACTCGGCATGGAGTCGAGACACGCTGGGGTCGGTGAGCCGGATGTCTACACCCCGGCCCCTTCCGACCGTCGTGATCTCGGGGCGCAACGGGACCACCTCGCCAGTGTCCTCGATGCGTATGAACGGCCCCTCCACGGCAGTTCCTCCCCAGGTAGCCCGCCGTAACTATTACTACAGCTCCGGCTTACCCAACCGAGGGGATGCGGAATCTCCTTTGCCGAAAGGAGAATCCGTCGTGAAATTGGTCTGGACCTTTGCCGTCGGTTTTGCCTGCTCACGGGTAGACTTCGGGCGGAGATAAGCGGAGGAAACACTCATGGCGGACAAGCCAACGAAAGGTCTGGCCGATGTCGTCGCCGCGTCCACAGCGCTGAGCGACATCGACGGAAAGGCCGGTCGCCTCTTCTACCGTGGATACGACATCCACGACCTGGCCGGCCGCGCGACGTTCGAGGAGACCGCGCACCTGCTCCAACGTGGCAAGCTGCCCACCCGCTCCCAGCTCGACGCCTACGGCGACGAGCTGGCACGGGGCCGCGAGCTGGGCGCCCTGGTGTCCGCGAACATCGCCGAGATCGCCGAGAAACAGAAACCCATGGAGGCGCTGCGCACGCTGGTCTCCCTGGCGGGCGCCGACGACGCCGACAAGGACTCCATCGACCCCGAGGCCAACCTGCGCAAGGCCGCCCGACTGGTGGCCCAGCAACCGCTGCTCGTCGCCCGCTACCACGCCGCGCGCACCGGCTCGGAGGCGCCCGAGCCCGACCCGTCGCTGAGCATCGCCGCCAACTTCCTGCTCCAGGTCACCGGCCGCACCCCCGACCGGCGCGAGGTCGAGATCTTCGACGAGTGCCTGGTGCTGCACGCCGACCACACCATGAACGCCTCCACCTTCGCCGCCCGCGTGTGCGCCGCGACGCTGTCGGACATGCACTCCGCCATCGTCGCCGCCATCGGCACCCTCAAGGGCCCGCTGCACGGCGGGGCGAACGAGCAGGTCATGAAGACACTGGAGTCGCTGTCGCCGGGCGGCGTCGCCCAGGCCGTACGCGACAAGCTCGCCGCCGGCGAGAAGATCATGGGTTTCGGCCACCGCGTCTACAAGACCGAGGACCCCCGCGCCACGCACCTGCGCCGCATGTCCGCCGAGCTCGGCGAGGCCGGCGGCGACGACACGTATTACCGGATGTCGAAGGAGATGGAGGAGGTCGTCTTCGAGACCAAGGGCCTCTATCCCAACGTCGATTTCTACGCCGCTTCCGTTTACCACTACCTTGGCATTCCGACAGACCTGTTCACGCCGGTCTTCTCCGTCAGCCGCATGTCAGGCTGGACGGCTCACGTGATCGAGCAGCACGCCGACAACCGGCTGATCCGCCCCGACAGTGAGTACATCGGTGAGACCGACCAGAAGTGGAAGCCGATAGAAGAGCGTTGAGCAACGGGACCGAACGCGAGACCTGGGGGCCGTACCCGCTGATCCTGGTGGGTGCGGCCGCCGGTGTGCTCGCCATGTTCATCGCCGACCCGCGCTGGGGCGGGTTCGTGCTGGGGGCCGTCATCATGATCGCGGCCGCGCTGCGTTTCGCCGGTTACGGCGGTCAGCTCGCACTCAGGAGCAAGAAGATCGACGTCATCACGCTGTCCGTGTTCGGATTCGTGCTGGTGCTGACCTCGCTCCTTCTCGGTAACAACGAGCTGAAAGCGATCATCCTGTCCCTTTTCGCCCCGTGACCAGACGGTCCGATAGCCTCAACGCATCCATTCATTGAAGGGGAACCATTCGCATGCCCAAGATCAAGGTGGAGGGCCCCGTCGTCGAGCTTGACGGCGACGAGATGACCCGGATCATCTGGCAGTTCATCAAGGACCAGCTGATCCTTCCCTACCTCGACGTCGACCTGAAGTACTACGACCTCGGCATCGAGCACCGCGACGCCACGGACGACCAGGTCACCATCGACGCCGCGAACGCCATCAAGAAGTACGGCGTCGGTGTGAAGTGCGCCACCATCACCCCGGACGAGGCGCGTGTCGAGGAGTTCGGCCTCAAGAAGATGTGGAAGTCCCCCAACGGGACCATCCGCAACATCCTCGGCGGCGTGATCTTCCGCGAGCCGATCATCATGTCCAACGTGCCGCGCCTGGTGCCCGGCTGGACCAAGCCCATCGTGGTCGGCCGTCACGCCTTCGGCGACCAGTACCGCGCGACCGACCTGAAGATCCCCGGTGAGGGCACGCTGACCCTGACGTACACGCCGAAGGACGGCTCCGAGCCGATCGAGCTCGACGTGTACGACTTCCCCGGCGGCGGCGTCGCCATGGCGATGTACAACCTCGACGAGTCGATCCGCGACTTCGCCCGCGCCTCCATGCGCTACGGCCTGGCCCGCAACTACCCGGTCTACCTCTCCACGAAGAACACCATCCTCAAGGCCTACGACGGCCGCTTCAAGGACATCTTCGCCGAGGTCTACGAGACCGAGTTCAAGGCCGACTTCGAGAAGGCCGGCCTCACCTACGAGCACCGCCTCATCGACGACATGGTCGCCGCGGCGCTCAAGTGGGAGGGCGGCTACGTCTGGGCCGCGAAGAACTACGACGGCGACGTCCAGTCCGACACCGTCGCGCAGGGCTTCGGCTCCCTCGGCCTGATGACCTCGGTCCTGATGACCCCCGACGGCAGGACCGTCGAGGCCGAGGCCGCCCACGGCACCGTGACCCGCCACTACCGCCAGCACCAGCAGGGCAAGCCCACCTCCACCAACCCGATCGCCTCGATCTTCGCGTGGACGCGTGGCCTGGCCCACCGCGGCAAGCTCGACGGCACCCCCGCCGTCACCGACTTCGCCGACAAGCTGGAGCAGGTCTGCATCGAGACCGTCGAGAGCGGCCAGATGACCAAGGACCTCGCGCTCCTGGTCGGCGGCGACGCCGCGTGGCTCACCACGCAGGACTTCCTCGCGGCGCTCGACGAGAACCTCAAGAAGAAGATGTCGGCCTAGCCGGAAACGGCCTCTACCTGCGACTACGCCGCATGGTGGGGGCCGTTTCGCATGCCTGGGCCGTCGTCACCCTCGCATGTCAGCAGTGATCGATACGCTCCTGCGCCATGTCGACATCATCTACGTCGCTCGACACGAACACAGCGGCGACCAGGAGCTTCTCGGGCGCGTGCGTATCGCGGTGGTCGCCGAGGCGTTCCGGGAGTTCGTGCACAGCAGACTGCCGCAGGATCTGCCCGCCGACCTCGGTGCGAGCCTCAAGGACGGTGACTTCGCGGTCAACGTCGAACTGCGTCGCGAGCCCACCGAGGACGAGCTTGACCAGCTCAACCGCGTGGTCCAGACCGCCACCGCCGAGTTCCGCCGCCGCGTCTCCGCGAGGTGACATGGAGGTGACATGCAGGAAGGGCCACGGCGGCTGCGTACGGCCTCTGCCTCCCCGGCAGGGGCCGGTCGTTTTGTCGGGCCCGGCGCGTTTTCCCAGCTCTTGACCCCGAGGGCGGCGTGGCGTAGTTGATCACGTGGGTAAGAGCCAGCTCAGAACAGTCGTACGCGTTTCGGGGGGTAAGGATGCGACTGCGTTATCTGAGTGGGCTGGGGGCGCTCATCGCCGCCGCTCTCCTCACGGGCTGCGACTCTCAGCCCGAGACCGCCAAGCTGACCAACAACAAGGTCGACGCGGCGGCCAAGGCCAAGGCGGACAGGGCGGCCAAGGTGAAGCGGGCCGCCGCGGTGAAGGCCAACGAGCTGGGGCAGATCCCGGTGCTGATGTTCCACCGCATCGTGCCCAAGCCGCAGACCACCGACGACCGGTCGCCCCAGCAGTTCAGGGCCGATCTGGAACGCCTGGTGAAAGAGGGCTACGTGCCCGTCTCGGCCGCCGAACTCGTGACCGGCAAGATCGACATCCCGGCCGGCAAGCACCCCGTGGTGCTGACGTTCGACGACTCGTCGCCCTCTCAGCTCACCCTGAACGCGATGGGCGTGCCGCAGAAGGACACCGCGGTGGCGATCCTGAAGGAGGTGGCCGCCGCGCACCCCGGCTGGAAGCCGAAGGCCACCTTCTACGTGACGCGCGACATGTTCGGCAAGACCGTGCGCGAGGAGCAGGCCCAGGCGCTGCTGTGGCTCAAGGACAACGGTTTCGAGCTCGGCAACCACACCCGCGACCACTTCAACCTGCGGGGCCGCTCGCAGAAGGAGGTCGAGGAGCAGATCGGCTCGATCGGCAAGGAGATCGAGGCCCTGTCGTACGTCAAGCCCGTCACCATCGCCCTGCCGTACGGCAACCAGCCGAACAAGAAGAACTGGGCGCTGCGCGGCAAGGCGTACAAGCACGCGGGCGCGTTCCTGGCCGGCTACACCCCGGCACCGGCGCCGTTCAGCAAGGCGTTCGACCCGGCCGGCATCCCGAGGATCAAGGTCATGGAGAAGAAGGGCGACTGCGCCCAGTTCTGCTCCGAGGCGTGGCTCGACTGGCTGAAGAAGAACCCGGACATGCGCTACACCTCCGACGGTGACCCGCGTACGGTGGCGTATCCCAAGTTCAAGGCGCCCTCGCTGCGCAAGGCGTTCGCGACCTGGAGCCTGCCCTACTGATCGGCCTCACCCGCGACCCACGTCAACCCCGGCGCCGGAGATCGGCGCCGGGGCGGGAAAGAGGCGAACCCGTGACGTACCTAAGCCTCAACCGATCCCTGAGAAGTTGCTGAGCGTCGTAAAGTTTGCGTCGATGGGTTCAGTACACGTGGGGATGACGAATGCCGCAGATCTCGCCGCTGGTCGCCGGCGATCCCACCGAGCTGGGGTCCTTCCGGCTGTCAGGACGGGTCGGGGAGGGCGGGCAGGGCATCGTCTATCTGGGGGTCAACAACCAGGGTGAGCGGGCCGCGATCAAGCTGCTGCACGTCAAGTTCAGCGGTGACACGATCGCGCGCTCGCGCTTCGCGCGGGAGCTGAAGGCGGCGCAGCGGGTGGCGTCGTTCTGCACGGCGCGGGTCATCGAGGCCGACCTCGACGGTGACACGCCGTACATCGCGAGCGAGTACATCGACGGCCGGCCGCTGCGCGAGATCGTCGAGACCGACGGGCCGCTCACCGGCACCGTGCTCGACCGGCTGGCCATCGGCACCGCCACCGCGCTCACCGCCATCCACCACGCCTCGATCGTGCACCGCGACTTCAAGCCCGACAACGTGCTGATCGCCGCCGACGGGCCGCGCGTGGTCGACTTCGGCATCGCCCGCATCATCGACTCCACCGGTACGATCACCAGCCGCGCCATCGGCACGCCCGCCTACATGGCGCCCGAGCAGATCGCCGGCGACGACATCGGGCCCTACACCGACGTGTTCTCCTGGGGCGCGACCATCGCGTTCGCCGCCACGGGGCAGGTCGCCTTCGAGGGCAAGTCGATCGCGGTCGTGCTCAACCGCATACTCAACCACGAGGTCGACGTCACCATGATGGCCGAGCCGCTGCGCGGCGTGGTGAGCTCGGCGCTGGCGAAGAACCCGGCCGACCGGCCGTCCGCCGACCAGATCCTGCTGCGGCTGCTCGGCCAGTCGTCCACGGCGGGCGCCTCGACGGCGGTGCTGACCAAGGGCGTGCAGGTGGCGAGCGACGACACCACGCCGTTCCTGCGGGTGTCGGCGGGTTCGATCACCGACCGTCCCGGCGTGACGGGCGCCTCCCCGGCCCAGCCCGCCCCGACCGGCCCCCAGACCGAGCAGAGCCCCCAGCCCGCGCAGAGCCCCCAGACCGGCCCCCAGACCGGCCCCCAGACCGGCCCCCAGACCGGCCCTCAGACCGGCGGCCCTCCAACCGGCCCCCAGACCGGCTCCCACACGGGCTCGCAGGCCGTCCCAGGTCCGCACACCGGCGCCCAGGTCCCGCATCTGCCGGCTCCCCACGCGGCTCCCCACACGGCTCCCCACGCTGGGGCATCAGCGCTCCAGAACGCGCCGACCGGCCCCGGGCAGCACCCGGGCGGCGTGGGGCCGGAGGGGGGTGCGGCGCCGTACGCGCCGACCGGGCCCGCCGCGCCCGCACGGCGCGGGCGGGCCAGGCTGTGGATCGCGGTGGCCACCGTGCTCGTGCTGCTCGCCGCCGCCGCACTGGCGCTGTTAGCGAACGGCTGGCGCCCGCTCGCCTTCTTCGAGCAGGTCGATCCGCCGCCGCAGGACTCCGGCGGTGCGGCCACGTCGGTCGTGGACAAGGTGGCCCAGACCGGGAAGATCGTGATCGGGGTCAAGGGCGACCTGCCGGGCATCGGGCTGCAGGACGGCGGCTCCTTCGAGGGCTTCGACGTCGACGTCGCCAAGCGCATCGCGGCCGAGCTGGGCGCCAGGGAGACGACGTTCGTCAGGGTCGGGCGGGACGACCGGGCGTCCGCGCTGGCCGAGGGCCGGGTCGACCTGGTCGTGGCGACGTACTCGATCGACAGGAGCGACACCCAGTTCGCCGGGCCCTACTACCTGGCCCACCAGGACGTCCTGGTGCGCGCCGGCGACATCGACGACATCGACGAGCTCAAGGGCAAGCGGGTGTGCGCGCTCAACAGCCCGTCGGTCGGCGCCGTCCAGGACCGCGTGCCGGTCAAGCCGGTCGCGGCCAGCGACTACGCCGCCTGCATGGACCTGCTGCGCACCGGCAAGGTGAGCGCGGTGCCCGGCGAGGACCTGATACTCGCCGGGTTCGCGGCCCGCGAGAACCAGCGCTTCAAGATCCTCGGCGCCAAGCTCAGCAGCGAGCGCTACGCGGTCGGCATCAAGGACGGCGACGTCAAGACGTGCAAGGCCGTGTCGGGCGTGATCGCCGACATGTACGCCAAGGGTGTCATGGAGCAGCTCCTGACCAGCTATTTCGGCAGGGTCGACTTCAAGGAGGAGCTCAAGGTGCCCGCGATGGAAACCTGCTGATGACGAGCGGGTAACATCCCGAACGTCAATGATTCTCGCTGCGAGTTAGGGGAAGGCCATGGCGTCGTCAGCCACTGAGCCCGTCAAGGTGCCCGTCAAGGTGACCGTCACCGGAGCCGCCGGCCAGATCGGCTACGCATTGCTGTTCCGCATCGCGTCGGGGCAGCTGCTCGGCGCCGACACGCCGGTGAAGCTGAGCCTGCTGGAGATCCCGGCGGCGGTGAAGGCGGCCGAGGGCACCGCGATGGAGCTGGACGACTGCGCGTTCCCGCTGCTGTCCGGCATCGAGATCACCGACGACCCCAACGTGGCCTTCGACGGCGCCAATGTCGCGCTGCTGGTCGGCGCCATGCCCAGGAAGGCCGGCATGGAGCGCGGCGACCTGCTGGGCGCCAACGGCGGCATCTTCGGCCCGCAGGGCAAGGCCATCAACGACCACGCGGCCGACGACATCAAGGTCCTGGTCGTGGGCAACCCGGCCAACACCAACGCGCTGATCGCCCAGCAGAACGCTCCCGACGTCCCGGCCGAGCGCTTCACCGCGATGACCCGCCTCGACCACAACCGCGCGCTGTCGCAGCTCGCGGCCAAGCTCCAGGTGCCGGTCACCGAGATCAAGCACATGACGATCTGGGGCAACCACTCCGCGACGCAATACCCCGACCTGTTCCACGCGGAAGTGGGCGGCAAGGTCGCGGCCGAGCAGGTCGACGGCGACTGGCTGCGCGAGACGTTCATCCCGACCGTGGCCAAGCGCGGCGCGGCCATCATCGAGGCGCGCGGCGCGTCCTCGGCCGCCTCGGCGGCCAACGCCGCGATCGACCACGTCCACGACTGGGTCAACGGCACCGAGTGGACCTCGGCCGCCGTGGTCTCCGACGGCTCCTACGGCGTGCCCGAGGGGCTCATCTCGTCCTTCCCGGTGCGTGCGGCCGGCGGCAGGTTCGAGATCATCCAGGGTCTCGAGATCGACCCGTTCTCCCGCGAGCGCATCGACGCCAGCGTGCGCGAGCTGGCGGAGGAGCGCCAGGCGGTCAAGGACCTCGGCCTCATCTGACGTACTTTCGCTGACGCGCGCCTTCCGCTTCGCGGGGGGCGCGCGTTCGCGTCCCGGGGGTCAGCCGGTCACGGAGTGGCCGCCTCGTCGCTCGGCGCGGGGTCGGCGGCCGGTACGGGGCCGGGCGTGGCGAAGACCACACCGGCGGCGGTCAGGAGGCTGCCCGTCACGACGAGGGTGACGAAGAGCAGCTGCGTGACCCTTGGTGAAAAGCTCCTCACATTTGCGTATCACAGCACAGATCGCACACGCGTAGGGTCATTTCCGAGAAAGCGCTCCCCAGGCGTCGGCGACGATGTCGCGCAGCGCCGGCCGCTCGGCCTTCCACCCCAGCTCACGCTGGATCTTCGCGGACGACGCCACCAGCACGGCGGGGTCGCCGGGCCGCCGCTCGCCGACCACCGCCGGGATCTCGTGCCCGGTGACCTCGCGGCAGACCGAGATCACCTCCTGCACGGAGAAGCCGGCGCCACTGCCCAGGTTGTAGATCTCGTGCCGGCCGGGCGTGATCGACTCCAGCGCGAGCAGGTGGGCCCTGGCCAGGTCGGCGACGTGGATGTAGTCGCGCACGCAGGTGCCGTCGGGCGTGGGGTAGTCGGTGCCGAACACGCTGACCGACTCGCGCTCGCCCGTCGCGACCTTGAGCACGTTGGGGATCAGGTGGGTCTCGACCGCGTGCCGCTCGCGGTAGCGGCCGTAGGCGCCGGCCACGTTGAAGTAGCGCAGGCTCACCGCGCCGAGGCCGCGCAGGCCCGCGTACGCGGTGAGCGCGCTGTCCACGGCCAGCTTGGTCGCGCCGTAGGGATTGGTCGGGCGCGTGGGATCGCTCTCTTCGATGGGCGAGCGCTCGGGCTCCCCGTACGTCGCCGCCGTCGAGGAGAACACGATCCGGCCCACGCCGTGCTCCCGCATGGCGTCGAGCAGCGCCAGCGTGCCGCCCAGGTTGTTGGCCCAGTAGCGCGCAGGCTGCTGCACCGACTCGCCGACCAGCGACTTGGCGGCGAAGTGCAGCACCGCGTCCACGCCGTCGAGCGCCTGCCCGGCCTCGGCGATGTCGGTGCGCACGAACCGCGCGCCCTCGGGCACCGCGTCCTCGTGCCCGGTGGACAGGTCGTCGAGCACGGTCACCTCGTGTCCCGCCTCGACGAGCTGGGCGGCGACGACACTGCCGACGTATCCGGCCCCTCCGGTGACCAGCAGTCTCATGTGCACTCCTGTGGAGATATGTTTGATTTTGTAAGGCTTGCCGTTCAGCATACGCGGGAAACCCGGCGAGTACGCTGCCAACCACCATGTTTGACACCGTCGCGGCCAACATCGCCCTGGTCCTGCTGTTCATTCTGATCGGGGGCTTCTTCGCCGCCGCCGAGATAGCCATGGTCTCCCTGCGCGACAGCCAGGTGCGCAAGCTCGCCCAGCAGGGCAGGCGCGGCGAGCGGGTGGCCAAGCTGGCCCAGGACCCCAACAGGTTCCTGTCGGCCGTGCAGATCGGGGTGACCGTGGCCACCATGCTGTCGGCCGCGTTCGGCGCCGACCGGCTCGCCGCCCAGTTCGAGCCCGTGCTCGTGAGCTGGCAGGTGCCCGAGGCCGTCGCGCCCGTGCTCGCGCTGGTGCTGGTGACGCTGGCGATCTCGTACGTGTCGCTGGTGCTCGGCGAGCTGGCGCCCAAGCGGCTGGCGCTGCAGCGCACCGAGGGCCTGTCGCTCCTCGTGGCGCCCTTCCTCGACCGCATCGCCGCCCTGTCGCGCCCGGTCATCTGGATGCTGTCGAAGTCGACCGACCTCGTGGTCCGGCTGCTCGGCGGCAACCCGTCGGCCGACAGGGAGGAGGTCACCACCGAGGAGCTGCGCGACATGGTGGTGGGACACACCGACCTGACCGCCGACGAGCGCAAGCTCATCGCCGAGGTGTTCGCCGCCGGGAAACGGCAGCTCAGGGAGGTGATGCTGCCGCGTACCGAGGTCGAGTTCATGGACGCCGACACGCCGCTGACCGAGGCCGCCAGGCTGGCCGCCACACTGCCGCACTCGCGCTTCCCCGTCTACCGGGAGTCGTACGACGAGGTGGTGGGCTTCGTCCACGTGCGCGACCTGCTGGACCCGGAGCTCATCGGGCGGACCGAGCCGATCAGCGCGGTGGTGCCGATCAGGACGGCCAAGTTCGTGCCCGCGTCCAAGCGCCTGCTCACCACGCTCAACGAGATGCGCGACGAGGGCCAGCACCTGGCGATCGTGGTGGACGAGTACGGCGGCACGGCCGGCATCGTCACCATGGAGGACCTGGTGGAGGAGCTGATCGGTGACATCAGGGACGAGTACGACATCGAGGAGGACGTCGTCGTCCTGCCCGCCGGCGAGATCGAGATCGACGGCCTGACCAACCTCAACGACTTCGCCACCGAGACCGGCATCAGGCTGCCGGACGGCCCGTACGAGACGCTGGCCGGCTTCGTCATGGCCATGCTGGGCCACGTGCCCGCGGTGGGCGAGCGGGTGGAGTTCAGCGGCTTCGAGCTGGCCGTGACCGAGCTGGACGGCCGCAGGATCGCCCGCGTCAGGGTGAAACGCCGACCGGCCGTCGAGTCGGCACCTGAGCAGGATTCCTGACACAATTGCCTGCTATGGCCAGACCTCGTGTTCTCTCCGGCATCCAGCCCACAGCGGACTCTTTCCACCTGGGCAACTACCTGGGTGCGCTCCGTCAGTGGGTCACGTTGCAGGAGACCCACGACGCGTTCTACTGCGTGGTCGATCTCCACGCGATCACGGTGCCGACCGAGCCCGCCGCGCTGCGCCGCCGCAGCCGCGTGGCCGCGGCCCAGCTCTTCGCCGCCGGGCTCGACCCCGAGCGGTCGACGGTCTTCGTCCAGTCGCACGTGCGTGAGCACACCGAGCTGGCGTGGATCCTCATCTGCCTCACCGGCATGGGCGAGGCGGCCAGGATGACGCAGTTCAAGGACAAGTCGGCCAAGTTCGGCGAGAGCGCGGCCAGCGTCGGCCTGTTCACCTACCCGATCCTGCAGGCCGCCGACATCCTGCTCTACCAGGCCGACAGCGTTCCCGTGGGCGCCGACCAGAAGCAGCACCTCGAGCTGACCCGCGACCTCGCGCAGCGCTTCAACCACCGCTTCGGCGACACGTTCACGCTGCCCGAGCCGTTCATCCCGAAGGAGGTCGAGAAGATCACCGACCTCCAGGACCCGACGTCGAAGATGTCGAAGTCGTCCTCCAGCCCCGCGGGCATCCTCGACGTGCTGGAGCAGCCGGGGCCGCTGCGCAAGAAGGTCATGCGCGCGGTCACCGACACCGGTTCCGAGGTGCTGTTCGACGAGGAGAACAAGCCGGGCATCTCCAACCTGCTGCGCATCCAGTCCGCGCTGACCGGCACGCCCATCCCCGAGCTGGTGGCCCGCTACGAGGGCCAGGGCTACGGCACGTTCAAGAAGGACGTGGCGGAAGCGGTGGTCGAGACGTTCACGCCGATCAGGGAGCGCACGGAGAAGCTGCTCGCCGACGAGAAGGAGCTCGACCGGCTGCTCGCGATCGGCGGCGAGCGCGCGTCGGCGGTGGCCAGGCAGACGATGGAGCAGGTGCGCGACCGCGTGGGCTTCCTGCTCTGACCGCACCGGCTCGTTGAAGGGCCAGGACCGCCGTCGGCGGTCCTGGCCCTTCGCCGTCGCGGGCCGGGCGCGGGGAAGTGCCGGCTCGCGACGGGCGCACTAGGCGCACGGGCACTCCGGGTCGTGGCGGACGGCTCTGTGCACGCGCAGGATGGCGCGCAGGGCGGCCAGACTGGGCCTGTGCAGGCGGGTCCCGTCGCGGGTGGCGGTCCAGCCCGAGCGGTCGCGTTCGAACGACCATCCGGGGAACTCCCGCGTGGCCTCCTGGAGCAGGTGTTCCATGACGAAATCGGCACTCGGCGCTGTGGTCATGGACGCAGCGTGGCACTCCGGCGCCTGACGGTGACGAACTCCGGCGAAGGATCTCCCCGTTCGCAGTGACCGAACTCGGAGTTCGGGGTTCAGACCGTGATGTGGTGGCGCTCGGCGAGGTGGCGTACCTCGGGGGCCCACGACGGGCGGGCCCGCCGCGCCAGCGACCTGACCATCTCGCGCAGCAGCAGCTTGTGGTCGAGCTCCTCGGGGCTCTCCCGCTCGATGCGCAGCAGGTGGAGCAGGCTCGCGGCGTCGTCGCCGAGGTCCTCGCAGGCGCGGGCGACCTGGGCGAGATGGGTGGTGCGGCGCTCGATGGACGGGGTGCGGCGCAGGTCGATGTCGTCGGCGATGCGCAGCACGGCCTCGGGGCGGCCGATGTCGTTCTCGATGCTGGCCATGTGGATGGCGACGTTCGTGGGGCCGAAGAAGGCCAGGTCGTAGCAGTTTGAGGTGTCGTCGACCCGCTCGGCCAGCCGGGCGGCGGCGCCGCGCAGGCGCTCCTTGGCGGTGTCGTCGTCGCCCTTGCGGGCCTCGCCGATGGCGGCGAGCAGGTGGAGCGCGCCGAGCGCCTTGGTGTGCCGCTCGTCGCCCTCGGCGAGGTGGGGTTCGAGGAGTTCGAGGCCGCGCCGGGCGACGTCGTACGCGATCTCGTGCATGTCGTCGGAGAGCATCGACTGCCCGAGGCTCCAGTACGCCCACGCCGTCATCAGCGGGTCCTCCGACTCCTCGGCGAAGCGCATCGCCCGGTCGGCGGCCAGGTGCGCGAGGTCCACCCTGCGCAGGTGCTTGAGCACACCCCTGGCCAGCAGGTACGCGTCGGTCGCCACGCCGCAGGCCCGTGGCGTGCGCTCCAGGGCGAGGCTCTCGGCGTCGGTGATGATCGACGGCAGCGCGGCCATGAGGATGGAGTAGCGGCGCGTCGAGGCGAACCAGGCGTTGCGGGCGGCGGCCACCCGCTCGGCCAGCTGGTCGGCGTCGGGCGGCTCGATGTCGGGCGTCTGCGAGCGGCTGGTGAACAGGGCCCGCTCGATGTCGCCGATCTGCGGCCTGCTGGGCTCGTGCGAGTCGCGCGGGGTCTCGCCGAGCAGGACCGCGGTGCGGACGCCGAGCACTTTGGCGATCTCCCTGAGCAGGGGGAGCGAGGGGGTGCGCTTGCCGTGCTCGATCAGCTCGATGTGCCTGGGGGTGCAGCCGGACTGCGTGGCCAGCGCGGTGGTGCTCATGCCTCTTCGCTCGCGCTGGAGCCTGACCATGTGCCCGGTGCTGATTTCGGCCATGGGCGGGACGCCTCCTGGGTCGGTCGGAACATCCCAAAGGCTAGGGCTCCCGCTGTCCGGCCGTCCTGGTTTCCGCCCTGCTCAGAGGCCCTATCGGGGGGTGTGGAACGCGTGAAACGCTCGCGTTTTTCGGTCGGCGGAGGCGGCGCCCGCCGAGGGGCGCGAGGACCTCGCGGAGGGCGTCGGCCGCCTCGATGCGCTGCGGCTCTCTTCGTCGCCGGGCGTGCCGTCAAGTGTGCTGGGCAGTTGCTCCATCATGAGGTGGCGACGGTCGTCGCCGCCCTGGCCGACAATGCCCGCGCGGTGGTCGTGGCCTGATCACCGCCCCGGGCCCGGGGTGAGAGGGTGAGATGGCGAGTCTGACGGAGCGCGTGGCGGCGGCCAAGGCGCGGGGGCGCGGCAGGCTGAACGACTGGCGGGTGCGCCGGCCCGCGCTCGACCACCTCATCAGGGCGGTGCAGCGCTACCAGCTCCAGTCGGGCGACCGGCTGGCGGGCGCGGTCACCTACTTCGCGTTCCTGTCGTTCTTCCCGCTGGTGGCGCTCTCGTACGCGGTGCTCGGCTTCGTGGTGGCGACCAGCGAGACCACCAAGTACGCGCTCACCAAGGCCATCGAGGAACGCCTGCCCGGCATCTCCGACCAGCTCGACCTGACCGCCATCGCCACGGCCAAGGAGACCGCCGGCATCATCGGCCTGCTCGGCCTGCTCTACGCGGGTCTCGGGGCGCTCGACGCGCTGCGCGGCGCCCTGCGCGAGATGTACATGACCACCGTGCCGCCGCTCGGCTTCCTCGTCGGCAAGTTGCGCGACCTGGTCTCGCTGCTGCTGATCGGCGTGACCGCGATCTCGTCCGTGCTCGTCGCCGGGTTCGCCACCACGGCGACGAACAACGTCATGCACTTCCTGTTCGGCCAGGAGTCGGTGCTCGCCAACCTCGGCTTCCGCGCGGCGGGCGTGAGCGCCGGCGTGGGGGCCGACTGGCTGCTGTTCGTGATCCTGCTGGGCTGGGTGGCGCGGACCGGGCAGCCGTTCCGGGTGATCGCCAAGGGCGCGCTGCTGGGCGCGATCGGGTTCGGGGTGCTCAAGCAGATCGCGACGCTGCTGCTGGCCACCACGCTCGGCAACTCCGCCCTGTACGGCGTCTTCGCCGTCATCGTGGGTCTGCTGGTGTGGATGAACTTCTCGGCCAGGCTCGTGCTGTTCGTGGCCGCGTGGACGGCCACCGCGGGGTTCAGCCCGCCGCCCGCTCCATCCCCCATTCCCGCCGTCGAGCAGGCTCAGGAGGAGGCGGAGCGGGCGCAGGCGTCAGAGACCTGAGCGGCCGCGCCTGCGGCGGATGCCGAACCCCAGCCAGATCAGCCCGAACAGCAGCCCGCCGCCGATCACGATCGAGCCGACCATCTTGGTGGAGTCGGTCTGCTTGGACGCGGCGGTGTCGAGCAGCGGCGGCTGCGCGGCCGGAGTGACGGACGCCCCGCCGGACGGAGCGGTCGTGGGAGTGGCTGTGGCGGCCGTGTGCGGGCCCGCGAGCGCGGTGGCGGGCAACGGGTCCACCAGGCGTCCCACGGGGGCCGCCTTGCCGCGTACGGAGAAGCCCCAGTCGAGCAGCTTGGACACCTCGTCCCAGAAGAAGCCCTCGTGCCGCATGATGCTCACCACGATCGTGTGGCCGCCCCTGGTGGCCGCGCCGACGAAGCTGGCGCGCGCCTTCGACGTCCAGCCGTTCTTGATGCCGATCATGCCGTCGTAGCGCCAGAGCAGCTTGTTGTGGTTGCTGATCTCGTAGTGGCCCTTGGGCGCCGGGAACTTCGCGGTCTTGGTGCTGATGTAGCGGCGGAAGTCGGGGTTGGCCAGGCCGGCGCGGGCGATGAGCGCCAGGTCGTACGCCGAGCTGCGCTGCCCCTTCTCGTCGAGGCCGCTCGGCGTCTTGGCCACCGTGTCGAACGCCTGCAGCCGCTTGGCCTCGGCGTTCATGTCGGCCATGGTCTTGGCCACGCCGCCGTTCGTCTCGGCCAGCGCCATCGCGGCGTCGTTGCCGGACGACATCATCAGCGCCCTGAACAGGTCCTCGATCTTGTACGACACCTTCGGTGACAGGCCGACCGCGCTGCCCTCCTGGTTGCACGCGTTCCTGCTGGGCTTGATCTTGCGGTTCTTGTCCAGCTTGGGGATCAGCGTGAGCGCGGTGAGCGTCTTCAGCGTGCTGGCCGGCAGGTAGTGCCCGTGGGCGTCCTTGGCCGCGAGCACCTGGCCCGTGTCGGCGTCCGCGATGACGTACGAAGTAGCCTTGCTCTTGGGCGGCTTCTTGACGCCTGCGGGGGCGACCAGGCCGCGGCTGCCCAGCGCCTCGCCGCCGACCGGCGTCGTCGGTTCGGCGTGCGCGGTCCCGCCGGTGAGCGCGACCGAGGCGATGAGTGCCGTGACCGGCACGAGTTTCGTCCACATGGCGGTCTCAGCGTAGCTCCGTGATAGTGCACATGTGGCGACACATCCCCCGAAGATCCACGTTCGATGCTAGAGAGGCACATGTGTCACGAAAGATCGCCGGATTCCTCATCATCCTAGGCGCATTCATGATCTTCGAGTGGGTGAACCTCGGGTTTAACTTGGCCGACGGCCACCCCACCGCGTTCTACGTGGTGCACGGCGTGCTGATCGCGGTGAACATCGTGCTCGGGGTCGTCCTGGGGGTGATCGGCTGGCGCGCGTTGCGCGGCGGGGGCGGCGGGATCAAGGGCCGCACAGGAGGCGGCGGGTGAGCGCGTGCAGCTCGTCGGCCTCCTCGCGGGAGTCGCCGATCGTGGTGAAGCCCAGCTTGCCGTGCTCGGGGATGGCCCCGAGCAGGTGGAACACGTTGCCGGTACGCCGCTGGGCGTCGAAGCCGACGCCCAGCCGGTCCGCCTTCCGCATCAGCTCGCCGGGCGTGCGCCCGCGCAGGCAGGCCGAGGCGCAGTTGTCGGTCGCGGTGTAGTACTTCGGCCGGTCGCCTGACATGAGGTGGCCGGTGGCCTGGTCGTACGTGGCGCCGGTCGTCAGGACGGCGGCGCCGTACGGGTGCGTGGTGCCCCCGATGCGCAGGTTGATCTCGCACAGCAGCGCCGCGTACCCGGCGTCGGCCTTGAGCGCGAAGAAGTCCATCCCGAACAGGCCCACCACGCCGCGCTCCGCGAGCACCTGCGCGATGCGGCCCGCCGACGCGCCCACCTCGGCGCGGTACTCCGGCGCGGCCGGGAACGTGCAGCCCTGGTAGACGTGGCCGTTCGGGCCGCCGAGCACCTGGTCGTGGGTGGCCAGCACCCTGGCGTGCCCGCCGGGCGTGATGCCGGCCAGCGCGCTCGGGTAGTACAGCGGCCGGTGCTCGATGAACTCCTCGACCACCGCACCCCGTTCCCTGATCTTCGCGGTGAAGCTGCCCCAGTCCTCGCCGTCGGCGGAGAAGCTGATCAGCGACCGGTCGGACCTGGTGACGATGGCGTTGCCGAGCCCCGAGTAGCCGTCGTTGAGCTTGACGATCACCCGGTCGCCCGGCAGGGCCTCGATGGCCTCCTCGATCTGGAGCGCCGTGCGCACGTCGCCGAAGCCCCGGGCCATCGGGACGCCCGCCTCATGTCCCACCTCTCTGGCCCCGCTCTTGGAGCCGTAATAGGAAAGGGACGTGGCGGGTCCGTAGAGGGGCACGCTGAGTAGCGACGCCAGCTCCTCCTCGAGCTCGCTCAGCACGAAGGGCACCAGCCAAGCGTCCCCGTCGATCGCCGCGCGCAGCTGCTCGATCACGTCGGGACGGTCGAGCACGCCCCTGGTCAACGGCTGGGACCAGGGGTCGTCGAGGCTGATCAGCGTCAGACGCTTGGCGGCGTCATCCGGATCGGGCAGGAAGCCGAAGTAGTAGTCGACGATCTCGGGATCGACCGGCGCGGAGGAGAGGTAGACCACTTTGACCCCGGGCTCCCGGAGCGTCAGGAGCAGGAAAAGCAGGCGCTCCTCGTAGGATCTGGCCCCCGTGATCCGGCGGAGCTCATCCTGCGGAAGGGAGAGCGAGGGCACGACCACCAGGGTCCCCTCGCCCGGCTCGAAGATGCTCAACCCAGCATACTTCTCCCCGAACGGGATATTAGTGATCATATAGCGAGTGAAACACGCAATCCCCCCGAAAACAGCAACCGCTGAAGTGTGATGACCATGACGGAAGGTGACAGGATTCGGAATCGCTGACCACGTTTGAACTGGCAGCATCGGGTCACGATCTACTGATCCCTTGTGACTATTTAGGGATCACCAGCGCCCGTACGGAACGTGACAACCTGCGATTTCGGACGTGCCGCGGGCCAACATTTGGGGTATCTGTCGGCGTGCAGGCGCGAGAGGGCGATAAAGTCGAAGCATCGCCATCAGGCACACGGCCGACCGCCGTGCTCCCTGGCTGCGGCGGCACTCGCGATCGATGGAATGCGAAGCCCGTGCTTGACGATCCGCGCACCGAATCCGGCGGGCCGATCTTTGGTTTCCGCCGCACACCGGCCGCTCAACCAGGTGGCCCCGGCGGCGATGGAGAGGTTTTTTGGAGCGCATGAGCCGTGCAGCCCAGCAGTCCGCTGGGAGCGCATGGCATCGGACGGGACGGTGACATATGCGGGGACGTGAGCTTCGAGGCGAACTCGACGCGTTCCTGGCGGAGACCGAGCAGGATCTCGTGGCATTCCGCCGCGACCTCCACATGCATCCTGAGCTGGCCTTCGCCGAATATCGCACGACACAGCGCATCGCCGAGCGGCTCACCGCCGCCGGCCTCAGCCCCTCGGTGCTGCCCAAGGGTACCGGGCTGATCTGCGACGTCGGCAGCGGCGACGGCCCGACCATCGCCCTGCGCGCCGACATCGACGCGCTGCCGCTGCAGGACGAGAAGGACGTGCCCTACCGCTCGACCGTGGCGGGCGCCTGCCACGCCTGCGGCCACGACGTGCACACCACGGTCCTGCTCGGCACCTCGCTCTTCCTGGCCCAGCAGGCCGCCGCCGGGTCGCTGCCCGGCCGCGTACGCCTGATCTTCCAGCCCGCCGAAGAGCTGCCCGGCGGCGCGCTCGAGGTCATGGCCCACGGCGGCATCAGCGGCGTCGACCGCATCTTCGGCCTCCACTGCGACCCGCGCGTCGACGTCGGCCAGTTCGGCCTCAGGACCGGCCCCATCACCTCCGCCTGCGACAAGATCGCCGTGCGGGTGTCCGGGCCTGGCGGCCACACCGCCCGCCCCCACCTGACCGCCGACCTCGTCTTCGCGCTGGCCAAGATCCTCACCGAGCTGCCCGCCGCGCTGTCGCGCCGCGTCGACCCGCGCTCCTCGCTCAGCCTCGTCTGGGGCAAGGTGGTGGCCGGCACCGCGGCCAACGCCATCCCCGACGACGGGGTCGCCGAGGGCACCGTGCGCTGCCTCGACGAAGACGCCTGGCACGCCGCGCCCGACCTCATCAAGTCGCTGCTCGAGTCCGTCGCCGGCGCCTACGGCGTCGAGGCCACCCTCGACTACACCCGCGGGGTGCCGCCCGTCGTCAACGACGAGCTCAGCGTCGAGATGCTGTCCGCCGCCGCCGAGCAGGCCCTCGGGGCCGGGGCCGTCGTCCCCACCCAGCAGTCACTCGGGGGCGAGGACTTCGGCTGGTACCTCGAGTCGATCCCGGGCGCCTTCGCCCGGCTCGGCACGCGGTCGCCTGACGGGGTGACGTACGACATCCACCAGGGGACGTTCGACGTGGACGAGAAGGCGATCGCGATGGGGGTGCGGGTGATGGCCACCACAGCCCTGACCTCGCTGTGGGAGGTCGGCCCTCTCGACTCGATCACCAACGCCATGGCCTGACCACCCCTGCTGGGAAAGGACCCCGCCGCACTCCGGCCGGGGTCCTTTCGGGTGTTGGGGGCCGCCGTACTTCGGCCGGGGTCCTTTCGGGTGTGAGGAGAGGGACCCCGCCGTACTTGGGCTGGGGTCCTTTCGGGTGTGAGGAGAGGGACCCCGCCGTACTTGGGCTGGGGTTCTTTCGGGTGTTGGGGGGTGGGGGTTCCGCCGTGCTTCGGCTGCGGTCCTTTGGGTGTTGGGGTGGGATTCCGCCGCACTTTTGCCGGGTCCCTTGGGGACTCCACCCTCCACCCCGCCTTGGGGACCCTCGCCGAAGTGCGGCGGGGGTCCTGCGGGTGCTTCGGCTGGGGTCCCTCCGTGGGGCTCCGCGCCCCGTCCCACCCCCTTGAGGACCCCCGCCGAAGTGTGGCGGAGGTCCTGCCCGTCTTCGGCGGGGGACTCTTTGGGGCTTGGCACCCACCCCCTTAAGGCCCCCGCCGAAGTGCGGCGGGGTTTCCCCTCCTACGGGAGGCGGCCCAGGGTTATGGGGAGGTTGAGTTTGCTGTGGGAGGGGGCGATGGTGATCTTGGTGCCCACCGGGTAGCGGAGGGTGTAGTCGTAGTCGGTCGAGATGACGACCAGGCCCAGGCGGTGACCCTTCTTGAAGGTGTAGTCCGTGGGCTGGAAGTCCCAGGTGAAGTCGTAGTCCTTGCCCGGGCGGAGCGTGTCGGTGCGGTCGGGGCGGTGGCGGTTGCGGGTGTCCAGCCAGCCTCTTGTGACGATCTTGTACGGGGTCACGGAGGTGCCCAGGGTGCGGAGGACCGTGCAGCCGGTGTCGCCGGGGACGCCCTGCCCGTAGCAGTAGTTTTCGCCGGTTGAGAGCAGGCTGCCGTTCGGGCGGGTGTCGGTGCCGTAGTCGACCAGCAAAGCGGTCAGGTACGGGGAGGCGCCGTCCTTGAAGGAGGCGCGGACCTTCACCGTCGGGGTGCCGGAGATGCGGACGTCCGTGGGGAGGGTGGGGGTGGTGTAGGCGAGGCGGTTCGGGTCCTGGCCGGTGGCCTCGACCAGTTGCTCGGCCGTTCTCGTCTTCTGGTCGGTGAAGGTCTCCTTGGCCGCGCGGGGGCGGGGGAGCAAGCCGAGGGAGGAGCCGGGGCCGGGGTGCAGGGGGACGGTCACGGTGCCGGGGAGCGGCCAGGAGCGGTGCTGTTCCCACTGCCCGGCGGCCGCCTCGACGTCGGCCTGCGGCTCGCGCATGATGCCGGTGTCGATGCCGTGCAGCCAGTAGTCGAACCAGCCGTGCAGCTGGCGCAGCCATTCGACGGTACGCAGGCTGAACGGGTTCATGTGGGTGCCCTGGTGCAGCCAGATCTTGCGCGGCACCTTCTGCTTGGCCAGCGCGTACCACCACTGGGCGAACTGCTTGGTCTTGACGTTCCAGTCGTTGAGCCCGTGCACGACGAACACGCTGGCCTTGACCTTGCGTACGCCGTTCATGTAGTTGCGGACGTCCCAGAAGGCGCTGTAGTCGCCGGTGATCCGGTCCTGCTCGGCGGCGATGTCGTCGATGACGGCGCCGCAAGCCTCCTGGCCGTTCTCTCTGGTCAGGACGTATTTGGCGAGCACGTCGAGGTCCTCGCCCTGGAAGCCGCCGGGGGCCAGGACGCCGCCGTTGGCGCGGTAGTAGTCGTACCAGCTGGAGATGGCGGCGATGGGGACGATCGTCTTCAGGCCCTCGACGCCGGTGGCGGCGACGGCGTTGGGCAGCGTGCCGTTGTACGAGACGCCGATCATGCCGACCTTGCCGGTGGACCAGGTGGCGTCGACGGGGTTGCCGGCGGCGTCGAAGCCCTTGGCGCGCCCGTTGAGCCAGTCGATGGCGGCCTTCGGCCCGGCCGTCTCGTTGCGGTCGCCGGAGGTGGGGCAGCCGGTGGCGCGGGCGCTGCCGACGTTCTCGACCAGGGCGATGGCGTAGCCGCGGGGCAGGAAGTAGTTGTCGTAGTAGCCGTCGAACGGCCCGGCGTCCTGGCGGGCGCTGAGCGCGGTGAGCGCGGGCAGCGGGTTGCCGTGCTCGTCCACGTCCACGGGGTGGTTGGCGACGTCGTTGCCGGGGGCGTAGTACGGGCTCGCCTCCATGATGACCGGGACCTTGAGCCCGTGGTCGGTCTCCTTGGGCCGGAGGATGTCCACGGCCACCCGGTCCGGTTTGCCGTCGTTGTCGCTGTCGGTGCCCTTGACCTCGACGAACACCGTCTGCTGGATGGCGTCCGCCCGGGAGAAGACGGGCTGGGTCGCGTTGTTCTCGATCTTGATCGCGGGGGTGTCGGCCGAGGCGGGCGTCGTGCCGGTCACTGTGCCGGTCAGGGTGGCCACGAGTAACGCGGCCAGCGGCACGGCGAGCCTCCTGCGGGCCTTACGAGAATGCATGCGGGCTCCGATGAGAGTTTTCGACCTTCGCTGGGAATCTCCGTCACGATGAGCTCTGGGGCAAGGGGTGTCCGTGGGGCGAAGTTGGGGAAATCTTTCCGGATGTCGTACGGTGTGCCTGCTTCGTGCCGGATTCAGGTCCCAGGTCACGGACGCGAGTGATGTCGATAACGGAGCGGTTGCGACCCTGTGCGCCGGTTTGGTTGTCCCTGGTCAAGCAACTATCTTCCGTGCAGGTGCCGTTCGTTTCTTCGCGCCTGCGATGAGATTCGGCGGCGGGGAAATGGAAGGAGTCGCCTTGCTCGGCAAGCGATTCAACAAGCTGATGCTCGGCCCGGTCGCCGGCGTCATGCTCATGGCAGCGGCCGCCTGTGGTGGCGGCGGCGGTGGGGGAACCACGGCCAGCGAGGAGCCGACAGGGGGCACGAGTTCCGCGGCGGGCACCGGCTCGCTGAAGGTCGGCCTCGCGTTCGACGTCGGCGGGCGTGGTGACAAGTCCTTCAACGACGCGGCCTACACCGGCCTCGAGAGGGCGAAGACGGAGCTGGGCGCGGAGATCAAGGAGCTGAGCCCCTCCGCCGACGGCTCCAACCGCGGTGACCTGCTGCGTCAGCTCGCGGACGCCGGCTACAACCCGATCATCGGGGTCGGCTTCGCCTACGCCGAAGACGTCAAGAAGACCGCCGAGGAATACCCCGACCTGCAGTTCGCGGTCGTCGACTCCGCCTCCAACGCGCCCAACGTGACCGGCCTGCTGTTCGCCGAGGAGCAGGGCTCGTACCTGGCGGGCGTCGCCGCGGCGACCAAGTCCGAGAGCGGCCACGTCGGCTTCGTCGGCGGCGTCGAGTCCGACCTGATCAAGAAGTTCGAGGCGGGCTTCGTGGCCGGCGTGAAGTCGGTCAAGTCGGACGCCAAGATCGACGTCACCTACCTCACCCCTGACGGCGACTTCAGCGGCTTCAAGGCCCCCGACAAGGGCAAGGTCGCGGCCGAGAAGATGTACCAGGACGGCGCCGACATCGTCTACCACGCCTCCGGCGACTCCGGCCTCGGCGTGTTCCAGGCGGCCGCCGCGGCCGGCAAGAAGGCCATCGGCGTCGACTCCGACCAGCGGCAGACGGTCAAGGAGACCGACCTGCAGTCGGTGATCATGACCTCGATGCTCAAGCGCGTCGACGTCGGCGTGTTCGAGTTCATCAAGGCTTTCCAGGGCGGCGCCAAGGGCGGCACGAACGTGACGTACGACCTCAAGGTCGACGGTGTCGGCCTGTCCACCACGGGCGGCGAGATCGACGACATCAAGGACAAGCTCGACGCTGCCAAGAAGGACATCGTCGACGGCAAGATCACGGTTCCTGCCAAGCCGTAATCGGGGTACGAGGGACAGCTGAGGGCCCGGAGTCCGTAAACTTCGGGCCTTCTGTCTATGTCGCCCACCCGCTCTAGGAGAGGCGAAATGAGTGCTGACACCCTGGCCACGGCGCGACCCGCCGTAGAGCTGGAGGGCATCACCAAGCGTTTCCCCGGTGTCGTCGCGAACCACGACATCCGCATCACCGTCCAGCCCGGCACGGTGCACGCCATCGTAGGGGAGAACGGCGCGGGCAAGTCCACCCTGATGAAGATCCTCTACGGCATGCAGAAGCCGGACGAGGGCACGATCAAGGTCAACGGCACGGAGGTCAGCTTCCGTACGCCGAGCGACGCCATCGACGTCGGGATCGGCATGGTGCATCAGCACTTCATGCTCGCCGACAACTTCACGGTGCTGGAGAACATCGTCCTCGGTGCCGAGCCGAAGCGGGCCGGCCGGCTCGACACCGCCTCGGCCCGCAGGCGCATCACCGAGCTGGCCGCCACCCACGGCCTGCGGGTCGACCCCGACAAGCTGGTGGAGGACCTCGGCGTCGGCGACCGCCAGCGCGTCGAGATCCTCAAAGTGCTCTACCGCGGAGCCCGCATCCTCATCCTCGACGAGCCGACCGCCGTGCTCGTGCCGCAGGAGGTGGACGAGCTCTTCCAGAACCTGCGCGAGCTCAAGGCCGAGGGCCTGACGGTCATCTTCATCTCCCACAAGCTCGACGAGGTGCTCGGCATCGCCGACGCGATCACCGTCATCCGCCGCGGCACCACCGTGGCCAGCGTCGATCCCCGCGAGGTGACCGCGCGCCAGCTCGCCGAGCTGATGGTGGGCAGCGAGCTGCCCACGCCGGAGACCCGCGAGTCCACCGTGACCGACACGGTCGCGCTGCAGGTCTCCCACCTCACCGTGGAGGCCGACGGGCACCACCCCGCCCCCAAGGGCGTAGCGGCCGGTGAGTACGCCGCCAGGCTGCGCGACGAGGGCAAGCGGCTGCTGCTCGACGACGTGTCGTTCCAGGTGCGCAAGGGCGAGATCCTGGGCATCGCCGGCGTCGAGGGCAACGGCCAGTCGGAGCTGATCGAGGCCATCATGGGCATCAGGGCCGCGCACGGCCTGGTCGAGCTCGACGGCAGCGACATCAGCTCCTGGTCCACGCTGCGCCGCCGCGAGGCCGGCATCGGCTACATCCCCGAGGACCGCCACCGCCAGGGCCTGCTCCTGGAGGCGTCGCTGTGGGAGAACCGGGTGCTCGGCCACCAGACGAGGAAGCCCGCGCACAAGGGCGTCTGGGTGGACAGGAAGGCGTCAAAGGCCGACACCCAGCGCATCATCGACGCGTACGACGTGCGTACGCCAGGCGTGGACACGATGGCCCTGGCCCTGTCCGGCGGCAACCAGCAGAAGCTGATCGTGGGCCGGGAGATGAGCGGCGAGCCCGTCTTCCTCATCGCCGCGCACCCCACGCGCGGCGTGGACGTCGGCGCCCAGGCCGCGATCTGGGACCACCTCCGCGACGCCCGCGCGGCCGGCCTCGCCGTGCTGCTCATCTCCGCCGACCTGGACGAGCTGATCGGCCTGTCCGACACGCTCCAGGTCATCTACCGGGGCCGGCTCGTCGCCGGGCTCGACCCCCGCGAGATCACGCCCGAACAGCTGGGCGGTTACATGACCGGCGCCATCGCCGGAAACGAGGAGACGTGATGCCCGCCGGGCTCAACCGGGCACTGCTCACCGTCGCCGGCGCCGCCATCGCCGTCGTGCTGGCGATCGCCATCTGCAGCGTGGCCATCGTGGTCGCGGGCGGCAGCCCGCTCGACGCGCTGGTCGCCTTCTTCGACTTCGGCAACAGCGCGCGGGCGGAGTCCAACTCCGTCGCGACCTTCCTCAACAGGGCCGTGCCGCTGTTCATCGCCGGTCTCGCGGTCGCCGTCGGCTTCCGCATGAACCTCTTCAACATCGGCGTCGAGGGTCAGTACCGCATCGCCGCGATCTGCGCGGCGTTCGTGGGCTCCACCTTCACCGCGCCCGCCCCCATCCAGATCGCGGTCATCATCCTCGTGGCGGCCGCCGTCGGCGGCCTGTACGCGCTCATCCCCGCCGTCATGAAGGTGACCAGGGGCGTGAACGAGGTCATCTCCACGATCATGCTCAACTACATCGCGATCGCGCTGTCGGCGTACCTGCTGCGCGAGCCGTTCGCGGGTGAGCGGGCGGAGGGCCAGCTCAACACGACCACGCCGCCGCTGCCCGACTCGGGCATGTTCCCCGACCTGAACTTCGTCTTCGAGTGGTTCGGCATGCTGCCGCCCACCCGCAACGGCGGCCTGTGGGGCTTCCTGCTCGTGGCCGTCGTGCTCGGCGTGGTCATCTGGGTCGTGCTGGAGCGCACCAGGTTCGGCTTCAACGTCAAGGCCAGCGGGCTCAACGGCCCGGCCGCCCAGGCATCCGGCGTCAACCCCAAGAAGATGATCATCGCTGCCATGGTGCTGTCGGGCGGCATCGCCGGGCTCATCGGCCTGCCGGAGATCCTCGGCGACCGGGGCGCCTACACCAACAACTTCACCGCCGGCCTGGGCTTCCTCGGCATCGCGGTGGCGCTGCTCGGCAGGAACAAGCCCGTCGGCATCGCGTTCGCCGCGCTGCTGTTCGCCTTCCTCGACCGGGCGCAGGGCGCGCTGCAGTTCGCCGACATCCCCGCCTCCGTCGTCACCATCATCCAGGGCGCGATCGTGCTGCTCGTCGTCGTGGCCAACGAGGTGACCAACCGCATCGCGCTGAGGATCGAAGAACGGCGAGCGGCCCAGCAGCTCGGCAGGAACACTCCCGTTGAGGTGGCAGCATGACCAGGGTCCGCAAATACCACCTCGCGCTGATCGGCGTCGCCGCGCTCATCGTGGTGGTGTCGCTGGTCCGCGTGCTGACCGGCTTCGACGACCTCACCTCGTCCGGCACCGTCGGCGCCGCGCTCATCCTCGCCGTGCCGATCGCCCTGGCCGGTCTCGGCGGCCTGTGGGCCGAGCGGGCCGGCGTGGTCAACATCGGCCTCGAAGGCATGATGGTGCTCGGCACGTGGTTCGCCGGCTGGGCCGGATACCAGTGGGGTCCGTGGGCCGCGCTGGCCGCCGGGCTGATCGGCGGCGCGCTCGGCGGGCTCCTGCACGCCATCGCGACCGTGACGTTCGGCGTCGACCACATCATCAGCGGCGTCGCCATCAACCTGCTCGGTCCCGGCATCACCCGCTTCCTGTCGGAGGTGCTCTACAAGGAGGGCACGCCCGCCGCCGAGGCGGGCGCGGGCATCACCAGCTCGCCCGCGGTCAGCGGGGACACGCCCACGATCAGCCTGCCGCTGCTGTCCTCGGGGCCCGACCTGCTCGGCAAGCTGGAGAGCACCCACTGGTTCCTCGTGGCCGACGTCGCGGGCGTGCTGCGCGGGCTCACCCACCAGATGAACCTGCTGGTGGTCCTGGCCGTGCTGCTGCTGCCGCTGACGTTCTTCGTGCTCTGGCACACCGCCTTCGGCCTGCGGCTGCGCTCGGCCGGTGAGAACCCGTGGGCCGCCGAGTCGCTGGGCGTCAACGTCTATCGGATCAAGTACGTCGCCGTGGTGCTCTCCGGCGCCTTCGCCGGGCTCGGCGGCGTGTTCCTGGTCTTCGTCTCCGACAAGTACGTCGAGGGCCAGACCCAGGGCCGCGGCTTCATCGGCCTCGCCGCCATGATCTTCGGCAACTGGCGTCCCGGCGGCCTGGCCGCGGGCTCCGCCCTGTTCGGCTACGCCAACGGCCTGCAGCTGCGCAGCGCCCAGACCGTCACCACGTTCTTCCTGTTCGGCGCGGTGCTGCTGCTGGCCTACCTCGTCCTGCAGGTCCACCGCCTGACCGCGCCCGACCGGCCCGCCGAGCTGGCCGCGCCGGGCGTCAGGCAGTATGTGGTGATGGCAGGGGCCGTCGTGGGCGCGGCCGTGCTGTTCTGGCTCTGGCTGGTCATCGACGAGCTGCCGAACGACTTCGTCTTCATCACGCCACACGTGCTCACGCTGCTCGTGCTCCTGATCGCCTCCCAGCGGCTGCGGATGCCCAAGGCGGACGGCGTGAGCTATCGCCGGGGGGAACAACATTGAACATCGACTGGGACGGCCTGCGCGACGAGGCCGCAGAAGCCATGCGGCACGCGTACGCGCCGTACTCGAAATTCCCCGTGGGGGCGGCGGCGCTGGTCGACGACGGCCGGATCGTCACCGGCTGCAACGTCGAGAACGCCTCCTACGGCGTGGGCCTGTGCGCCGAGTGCGGCCTGGTCTCGGCGCTGCAGCGCTCGGGCGGCGGCCGGCTGGTCGCCTTCACCTGCGTGGACGGCCACGGTGAGCTGCTGATGCCGTGCGGGCGCTGCCGCCAGCTCCTCTACGAGTTCGGCGGCGAGGACCTGCTCGTCGAGACCGAGGACGGGCCCAAGCGCATGGCCGAGATCCTGCCGTACGCGTTCGGCCCGCAGGACCTCAGCAGGAGCTCCTGATGGACGCCATCGAGGTCATCAGGGCCAAGCGGGACCGGCGCGAGCTGACCACGGCGCAGATCGACTGGGTCATCGACGCGTACACGCGCGGCGAGGTGGCCGACGAGCAGATGTCGGCCCTGGCCATGGCGATCCTGCTGAACGGCATGGACCGCCGCGAGATCGCCGACTGGACCCTGGCCATGATCCGCTCGGGCGAGCGCATGGACTGGTCGGCGCTCGACCGGCCCACCGCCGACAAGCACTCGACCGGCGGGGTCGGCGACAAGATCACGCTGCCGCTGGCGCCGCTGGTGGCGGCCTGCGGGGCGTACGTGCCGCAGCTGTCCGGGCGCGGGCTCGGCCACACCGGCGGCACGCTCGACAAGCTGGAGTCGATCCCCGGATGGCGGGCCTCGCTGTCCAACGCGGAGATGCTGGACGTGCTGCGCGCCGCCGGCGCCGTCGTCTGCGCGGCGGGCTCCGGCCTCGCCCCCGCCGACAAGAAGCTGTACGCCCTGCGCGACGTCACCGGCACCGTCGAGTCGATCCCGCTCATCGCCTCGTCGATCATGTCGAAGAAGATCGCCGAGGGCACCGGGTCGCTCGTCCTCGACGTCAAGGTCGGCTCGGGGGCGTTCATGAAGACCGTCCACGACGCCAGGGAGCTGGCCGAGACCATGGTCGCGCTCGGCACCGACGCGGGCGTGCGCACGGTCGCCCTGCTCACCGCCATGGACCGGCCGCTCGGGCGGGCCGTGGGCAACGCGCTGGAAGTCGCCGAGTCGGTCGAGGTGCTGTCGGGCGGCGGGCCGGCCGACGTGGTCGAGCTCACCGTACGGCTGGCCCGCGAGATGCTGGAGGCCGCCGGGATCACCGGGGCCAAGGACCCGGCCAAGGCGCTGGAGGACGGCTCCGCCATGGACGTGTGGCGGCGGATGATCTCCGCCCAGGGCGGCGACCCCGACGCGCTGCTGCCGCAGGCGGCCGAGACCATGACGGTCGAGGTGCCCGCCTCCGGCGTGCTGACCAGGCTCGACGCGTACGCGGTGGGCCTGGCCGCCTGGCGGCTGGGCGCGGGAAGGGCGCGCAAGGAGGACCCGGTGTCGTTCGGCGCGGGCGTCGTCCTGCACGCCAAGCCGGGCGACCTGGTACGCCAGGGGCAGCCCCTCATGACCCTGCACGCCGACGAGACCGGGCGCTTCGAGCGCGCTCTCGCGGCGCTGGAGGGCGCGTACGAGGTGGGCGAGGTGGCCGGGCCGCAGCTGCCGCTTGTCATCGACCGCATCACCGTCTGAAGACCGACGGCCAAGGGGCGCCCCCGAGCGCCCCTTGGTCACCCCACGACCCACCGGCGCCCGGTGGGTCGTGCGTCACGAGCGCCGGGGCGCGAGGGACAGTCTGGTCCTGGTGAGCAGCGCCACCAGGGTCGCGAGCAGGGGCAGCCCCACCACGACGGCGGCCAGGAACGGCCACGGCAGGGCGAGCGTGGCCGGGTCACCGGAGCCCTGCGACGTCATCGGCCGGCTGAGCGCCACGCCCGTCACCCCTCCCGCCGCCAGCCCGATCAGCGCGCCGAGACCGGCGATGTAGAGCGCCTGCCAGGCCACGACCATGCGCAACGTCCTCGGCGGGGCGCCGATCGCCATCATCGTCGAGCGCTCGGGCCGCATGTCGGCGGCGGCCAGGCCGGTGGCGGCCAGCGTGCCGCCGACGACCAGCACCAGGGCACCCACGAGCCAGCCGCCCAGGCCGGTGCTCGGCAGGTGCCGGTAGCCGTCCTCCATGGCGACCGTCACGCGGGAGGTCACCTTGTGCAGGTCGCCGGACAGCGTGTCCGGCGGCCGGTGCATGGCGTAGAGCTGGCGTTCCAGGGTCGTGAAACCGGCCTGTTCGACCAGGCCGCGCGGCAGCAGCGCCCCGCCCTGGTGCTCGTCGGCGGGGGTGGCCGTCACCGCGGGCACCTCGAAGGTGCGCGGCGGGCCCGACGTCGAGCCGGCCCGCAGCCGGAGCTTGCCGTCGCGCACCGCGGCCGGGTCGAACACCACGGCCTTGCCGCTGGCCAGCGCCGCGGCCGCCCGCGGGTCGTGGCGTCCCTGCAGGAGGGTGAGCAGGGGCTGGTCGCCGACGGCCACCGTACGGCGGGTGCGCGTGCCGTTCCAGCGCACCGAATAGCGCAGGGCGTAGCGGCGGCCTTGGGCGTCCTGCACCTGGTAGCCCGAGGCGAGCGGCACTCCTGGGAGCCCTCGTACCGCCTCGGCGCGCAGCCTGGTCCAGGTCCTGTCGCTCATCACGCCGCCCCAGACGGCCAGTGTGCCGGTCGGGCGCGCCGAGGTGTAGGCGCGTTGCTGGTCGACGTACTCGCTCTGCGCGCTGATGCCCACGGCGACGACCGTGGCCGTGACCGCCGTGACGGCCGCCACCGCGCTCGCCGTCCTGGAGCGGTGGCGCACCGCGTCGCGGACGGCCACCCGCAGCGACAGCGGCAAGCGGCCGGCCACGTGCCCGGTCAGGCCGATCAGCCACGGTGTCAGCACCACCAGGCCGATCATGATCAGCAGCGCGGCGGTCCACACCGTCGCCGGGTCCTGCTGGCGGCGGGCCAGTACGGTCGCCACCAGCCCGGCCAGCACCAGCACGCCCCCGGCCAGGGGCCAGCCGCGCCGGATGGTCACGGCGGGCGGGCGGCCTGCCAGCACGCTCACGGTGTCCTGCCGGGCCGCCTGCACGGCGGGCACCAGCGCCGCCACGATCCCGGAGACCAGGCCCAGCACGGCGACGCCGAGCACCGTGAGCCACGGCACGTCCAGCGGGCCGACCTGCCCGCCCCAGTGCGCCCCGATCTCGGCGGCCAGCCCTCCCGCGCCGACGCCCAGCGCCGCCGCCACCAGCGTGGCCGTGCCGCCGAGCACCAGGCCGTCGGCCAGCACGATCAGCCGCAGGTGCCCGGCCGAGCCGCCCTGCGCGGCGATCTCGGCCAGCTCCCGCCGCCGTCGCCGCAGCCCGACCGCGAAGGCGGGGCCGGCCAGCAGCACGGTCTCCAGCACGAGCATGATCACCATGGCGCCGAGCGCGACCGTCTGCGGCAGGCCGCGCACAGCCGTCCTGTCGGGCACGTTCACGAGCATGTCGCGGGAGGTGACGTGGATGCCGGCGGTGTTCAGCGCGGCCACGTCCGTCCAGGTGACCGGGCCGGGGGTGTCGACGAGCCAGGCGGCGCCGTACTCGGTCCTGTAGTTGATCATCTTCGACCGCACCACCGGGAGGTCGGGCCCGACGACCTGCCGCAGCGTCGGCCGGTACGGGTGCTCGACCACGCCCACCACCTTCAGCGGCGCCGCGCCGGTCGGCCGCAGGAGGTCGCCGGGCCGCAGGCCGGTGGCGGGGGTCACCGCGACCTCGCCCGGCCCGGTGGGCAGCCTGCCCTCGGCCGGTGTCAGCATGCCCTTGGTGAGGGGGTCGCGCAGGTCGGTCTCCAGCGCGTCGATCCGCCCGGTGCTCAGCTCGATCTCGCCGGCGTTGCAGGGGATGGCCCGGGTGCCCGGCGCGAGCAGCGCCGCCACCTCGGCGGCACTGCGCTCGGGGATGACCCCCTTGTCGCCGTCTCCTTGCCAGACCGTGCCGCGCGGCTCCTGGTGAATCCTCGTGCCTTCGGGGAACTGCACGAGGCGGGCGTCGGCCGTGCCCAGCTCGGTCTCCACCATCTCCAGCCCGGAGACGCTCCCGGTGGCGAACCACGTGGCGACCCCCGTGATCACCAGGACGGGCAGTGCGATCATCACCATGATGAGCGCGCTTCGGCCCTTGGCCCGCCACGCGCTGCGGCGGGAGATGCGCAGCGCGGCGCGCATCGCGCTCATCGAGCGCTCTCCAGCGGCACGTCCGTGGACTCGGTGAGCATCCCGTCACGCAGGAACACCACCCGATCGGCCCAGCCGGCGTACCGCGGCTCGTGGGTGACGAGCAGCACTGCGGCCCCCGCGTCGCAGCGTGCCCGTAACGTGCGCAGGATCTCGTCGCCGGTACGCGTGTCGAGGGCGCCGGTCGGCTCGTCGGCCAGCAGCAACCGCCGCTCACCGATCAGCGCGCGGGCGATCGCGACCTGCTGGCGCTGGCCGCCGGACAGCTCCTCGGGGAAGCGGCCGGCCAGATCAGCCCCGTCGACCTCCGCCAGGGCGGCCATGGCCTCCTCGCGGGCCCGGCCTGAGCGCACGCCGTCGAGCTCGCGGGGCAGCATCACGTTCTCCGCCGCCGTCAGCGACGGGATCAGGTTGAGGTCCTGGAAGACGTAGCCGACGCTGCGCCGCCGCAGCGCCGCCAGGTCACGTACGGTGGCGAGGTCCTGCCCGTCGAGGTGCACCGTCCCCGACGTGGGCCGGTCGAGGCCGCCCGCGAGGTTGAGCAGGGTCGACTTGCCGGACCCCGACGGGCCCATGACCGCGACCAGTTCCCCCAGCCCCACCTCGAGGCGCACGCCTTTCAGCGCGTGCACGGCCGCCGCCCCTTCACCGTGCACCCTGGCCACATCGGCCAGTTGTACGAACGTCATCGCTCCTCCATCGACCGACATGCGTACTAAGTATGCATACTCGGTATGCACGCCTCAAGCGGAATGCACGAGCCTGAGGGAAGACATGACGAATGCCCGCCTTCGCAAGGAAGGCGGGGAGCGCGGGGTGCGGAGGTCAGTTCGTGAGGGCGGGGGCTTCGCTGAAGATCTCGGCGAGGACGGCGCGATGGGTGGGCACGGCCTCGGCGTGGCGGGCGCGGCCCTGGTCGGTGATGCGGACGTAGACCCCGCGCCGGTCGTCGCGGCAGACGTCGCGCGAGACGAGCGCGGCCTTCTCCAGGCGGCCCACCACCCGCGACAGCGCGCTCTGGCTCAGGTGGACCTCGTCGCACAGCTCCTGGATGCGCAGCTTGCGGTCGTGATGGACGATCCGGTCGAGCACTTCGAACTCGCTGGGTCCCAGCCCGTGCCGGGCGCCCAGCTCGCGCTCCAGCGCGCACATCGTCTTGGCGTGCTTGGCCAGGACGTAGTGCCAGGTCTCGACCACGTCGTCCGCGTCCATGTCGCGGAGGTTACCACCAGCCCAACTCTCATGCAACGGCATTAAATGCGCTTGCAATAGATGCGGGTGCATGTATTGTTCTGGCTCATGACTTCTCCTTCTTCGCGCTGGGCCGCTTTGGCCGTGCTCTGCGCAGTGATCTTTCTTGACGCGCTTGACGTCTCGATGGTGGGTGTCGCGCTGCCCGCCATCCAGCACGACCTGGGGTTGACCACGTCCTCGCTGCAGTGGGTGGTCAGCGGCTACGTGCTCGGCTACGGCGGGCTGCTGCTGCTCGGCGGCAGGACCGCCGACCTGCTCGGGCGGCGCAGGGTGTTCCTGGTCGCTTTGGGCGTCTTCGCCGTGGCGTCGTTGCTGGGCGGCGTGGTGGACGACGGCGGGTTGCTGATCGCCGCGAGGTTCGTGAAGGGCGTGGCCGCCGCGTTCACCGCCCCGGCCGCCTTGTCGATCATCACGACCACGTTTCCCGAGGGCCCGCAGCGCAACAAGGCGCTGAGTTTCTTCACCGCCTCGGGCGCGAGCGGCTACTCGCTCGGCCTGGTGCTGTCGGGGTTGCTGACCGAGATCGGCTGGCGGTGGACGTTGCTGATGCCGGTGCCCGTCGCGGTCATCGCGCTGATCGCCGCGCTGAAGGTGCTGCCGCGCGGCCGTGAGGAGCGGGCCGAGGGCGGCCACGACCTCGTCGGCGCCGTGACGATCACCGGATCCATGTTGCTGCTGGTCTTCACGGTCGTGCAGGCTCCCGAGGCCGGATGGGCGTCCGTGCGGACGATCGGCTCGCTCGCCGGGGTGGCCGCGCTGCTCGGGCTGTTCGTGTTCACCGAGCTGAAGGTGCGCCACCCGCTGGTGCGGCTGGGCATCCTGCGCTCCGGGCACATCGTGCGGGCCAACCTCGGGCTGGTCATCCTCATGGGCTCGTACGTGGCCTTCCAGTTCGTGGCCATGCAGTACTTCCAGAACCTGCTGGGCTGGTCGGCACTCGGCACCGCGATGGCGTTCCTGCCCGCCGGCGTGCTGGTCGCGCTCACCTCGACCAAGATGGGCGACTTCGCCGACAGGTTCGGCACCGGCAAGCTCATCGTGGTCGGCGCGGCGGCGCTGGCCGGCGGCTACGCGATCTTCCTCGGCATCGACCGCACCCCCAGCCTGGGCGGCATGGTGATCCCCGGCATGGTCCTGCTGGGCATCGCGTTCGCGCTGTCGTTCCCCGCGCTCAACATCCAGGCCACCAACGGCGTGGACGACGACGAGCAGGGCCTCGCCTCCGGCCTGCTGAACACCTCAGGGCAGGTGGGCGGCGCGATCGTGCTGGCCGTGGTGACCGCCGTGCTCACCTCGGGCGGCGGCGAGACGCTCTCGATCGGCTCGCTGCGCGCGGCGATCGTGGTGTCGCTGGTGCTGGCGCTGGTCGGGCTGGCGATCTCGGCGACGGGGCTGCGGGCGCGCAAGGCGGTCCCGGCGGCGGAGCCGGTGCGGACCTACGAAACGGTGTAATCTTCGCAGATTGCTCAGTGGCCTGGCTTTGCGTCAGAGAAGTTAATTCTCTGCTAACAGCGCCCGAATGTGACGTCGTGTCCGTTCCTGTCATATTACGATCCCTGTGATCATTCACAGGGGGAGAGTGCATCGGTGGCCGACGCGTTCGAGGCGACGATCGAGGAGATGGCGCGGGAGATCGACCGGCAGGTCGCCCGGCTGCGGGAGACGTACGCGGAGTACAACGCCGTAGAGCGTACCTCGCGCTCGAAGGACGGCATGGTCAGCGTCACCGTCGGCCCCAACGGGCGGCTGCGCGGCATCGAGCTGAACCCGCGCGTCTACCGCAGCCTGTCGCCGTCCGAGCTGGCCGAGGCCATCATGCGGCAGGCCGAGGCGGCGGCGGGCGAGGTCGCCGAGCAGAGCAGGACGCTCATGGAGCCGCTCATGCCGGACCCCGAGCTCCTCGACGGGGTCTTCGGACAGGGGCTCGACGCGTTCCTCCCCGGCCCGCGGAAGGGTTCCCGGTGAGCGACGGATTCACCGTACGCGCGGCGGCGCTGCGCCGGCACAGCGGCGTCTACCAGGAGCTGAAGAGCAACGCCGAGGAGGCGAGAACCGCCCTGCGCGCAGCCTTCGACCTGGACAGGAAGACGCTCGGCGACGACATGTACGGCGCCGAGCTGACCAAGAAGCTGCCCGGCATGGAGCAGGCCATCGAGGACGCCTTCAAGGACCTTCTGGACGACCTCGACGACCTCACCACCGGCCTGCACGTCTCCAGCCGCAACTACGACGCCGCCGACCAGCCGCCCGCCCGCCACGACTGAGCGACCATGGGCTTCGACGGGTTCCTCACGCCCGACTGGGCCAAGCCGTACGTGGGCTGGGTCGTCGGCATGGACTGGCCGGAAGGCGACGAGAGCGGCTGCTTCCGGATGGCCGACGCGTGCATCACGGCCGCGTACCGCATCGTCGAGGGCACCGACGCCCACCTGCCCGCCGGCGCCCGGCTCATCGGCGCCGACTGGGACGGTGACGCGCACCTCGCCTTCGTCGGCCACGTCAGGAAGACGGCCGACGAGAAGGTGGCCACTTTCGTCGAGCGGCTGGTCAACACCGCCGTCGCGCTCAACGGCGTGGGCGTGCAGATCCAGTACGCCAAGTACATGATCGAGGCCACCGTGTGGCTGCTGATCGCGACCCTGGTGGTGCTGCTGCACCTCGCCGTCACCAATCCCGCGGCCCTGGGCCTGATCCCGCCGCGCGTGCAGATCGCGCGGCTGACCGTCGCGCAGATCGCCCGGCGCACACTGCGCAACATCGCCATCTTCGCCGGGATCATGGGCGGGATGGACGCGGGCATCCAGGCGCTGCAGCTGACCAACCGCAGGGACGAGTTCGACGTCAAGCAGCTCGCGATCTCGGCGGCGAGCGGCGGCGCGATGGGCGGCATGATGGGGCTGATGTCGGGCGCGCTGTCCCGGCTCGCCACGCCCGCCCTGCGGGCCGGGCTGACCCGGGCGGAGATGTCCACGTTCGAGAAGCTGCTCGCCGCGGCCAACTCCTCCCTGTACGGTCAGGCCGCCCAGTACGCCGTCACCGGCGGCCTCACCACGGCCGGCACCATGCTGGCGCAGGGGCACTTCAGCTGGGACATGCTGGCCAAGGGCATCACGTCCAGCGCACTCGGCGCCGACGGCCAGCACCTGGTCAGAGGTCTGCCTCCCGAGATCCCACCGACCACCTCAAGCGGCCTTCCCCCTACCCCCGATCCCGGCCCCGGTGGCCCGAGCCCAGGCGCCGGTACGGGCGACCCGGGCCCCGGCGTGGGGGAGCCGGCCTCCGGCACCCCGGACCAGCGCTCCGGAGCCGGCGTCCCCGACCCCGGCTCCGCAGCGAGCGGCGGCGAACCCCGTTCCGGTGGGGCGGCGCATGAGGCCGGGCAGGTCCCCACGACCACGCTCGCGTCGAGCCCGGACCCGCAGCCCGCCCACCAGCAGCCCGCCCACCAGCAGCCCGGTTCACAGCAGCAGGGCATCAACGCGATCCCTCCGGCGCACGCCCCGGAGGGCGGTGCCTCGGTGGTGCGGCCTGACGGGACCGGTCAGGTGGCGCGGCCTGACGGGGTGGCGCGGCCTGATGCGGGTGAGCCGGGGCGGGGGACGGTGCGGCCGCCGCGTACCACCGAGATCGGGGCGCTCGGGGAGACGGCCGTGCATGACGTCAAGGTGCCGCAGGACGCCAAGGCGGCGGCGCGGGCGCTGGCCGACGGGATCGAGGGCGCGACGAAGCGGGAGCGGGCGGCCGTCCGCGACTGGCTGGAGCAGGTGCTCGCCGACGGTGACCGCGACGCCTGGACCGAGCGCCTGGCGAAGGGCGCGGCCCTGGACGTCGGGGACAAGGCGATCTACGTCAAGCTGCGCCCCGAGGGGTTCACCCATGTGGAGCACCCGGACCTGGCACCGGAGAAGCCGGTCGCGTTCGGCGGCGACGGCGTGGAGGGCAAGTCGGTACGCGCCACGTCGAGGGAGGTGAGCGGCGGCCTCGTCCGCAACCTGACCGAGTCGCCCGACGCGGCCGAGGAGTCGACGGCGCTGCCGCGTACCGGACTGCTCGACACCTCCAGGACCACGCACACCAGCAGCATCGAGCTGATGAGCGGCCACAAGGTCATCAGCCCCAAACACGACTACTTCCTCGCCGACGTCGCCGTGGACGTCTACCGCGACGGCGCGAAGCTCGCGACCGCCGGCAAGATCCAGGACCTGGCGGTGACCCTGCCCTTCCCCGAGCAGTTCACCAGGGAGGGCCCGCCGCGCCCGTCCGACCACCCGCCGGCCCGCCCGCGCCACGAGGTGCCGCAGGGGGCGGCGGGCAGGTTCCGCGACCACGGCATCACGGTCAGCGGCCTCGACCTGACGCCGCTGGTGCTGGAGGTGCAGCGCCGCGCGCTCGCCGAGGGCGTGCCCGCCCGCGAGGTCGTCAAGATCATCGACCACCTCACCTCGACCATCCTGCACGAGCAGGGCATCAAGAACCGCAGTCAGGCGCTGCTGTCGAGCGGGGCGGTCACGGAGGCGGTCAGGTTCAGGGCGTCGGCGCTGCGGTCGGCGGAGGAGTCGATCAGGATCACCGGCGAGGTGACCAGGATCGAGCGGGTGGACGGCGACGGGCGGCCTCCCGTCGAGGGCATGCTCCGCGACGACCTCGGGCGGCGCAACGCGGAAGGCGTGGCGTACCGGCAGGGCAGGGACCTCAACCTGCACGTGGGCGGCAGGCTGGGCGTGCGCGCCGGCCACTGGGCGGAGGCGATCGGGCGCGGCATCGTCGGCTTCGGGTTCGGCTCCGACCACGTCGCGACGGCGAACCGGGCGCACGGCAACCACACCGTGGTCACCAGCCGGGCCGACCTCACCATGTACGACGCCCACCTGCGCCTGAAGGTCGAGACGGAGACGATGGGCACGTTCACCGTGGACGTGCCGGCCGAGCTGGCCCTGCCGACGCGCGACGCGCCCGGCCTCGAACGGGACGTCTTCGGCCACGACCTGCGGCCGCCCGGCGAGTTCAACAGGATCCAGCACGAGCTGGCCGGCCTGCACCGCGAGATGGAGCGCGTACGCCAGGAGTTCGCATCCGGCAGGACGGGCTACGACCCGCACCCGCTGGAGCCCAGGACGCTCGCCGCCGGTCGCGGGCCAGGACTCGGCACCGGCGTCAGGGTGCACGCGGACACGCGGCTGTTCGCCGAGCTGCGCCAGGCCGTCGAGGGGGCGCTGCCGGACCTGCCGCAGAACATCAGGCGGCAGATCGTCCGCGACCTGGAGCTCAGGTACGGGGGCGCCGCCCTGGAGGCGGACCTGACGTACGCGCTGCACGGCATCAGGTACGAGACCACGATCGCCGGCCACACGGTCGAGGTCGTGGCGCAGGGCGTGCTCGGCCCCCGGCACGAGGTCGGCGCGACGGCCGTGACGATCAACGAGCGCAGGATCACCTCCTGGAACGGCACCAGCCAGCGCGAGGTCTCGCACGGCGTGCGCGGCGAGGTGGCCGCCGTGGCGCGGGTGGACGTGGGCAGGGCGCTCAGGACCGGCCTGCCCGAGGGCGTGCTGAAGGTGGACGCCCCCAACATCGCGGGCATCGCGAGCGGCTCCAAAGCGGAGACGGTCGCGGTCGGCGCGGGGCACACGCGATACGACCGCACGGAGGCGGGCGGCGGCTTCACCTTCACCAGGGACCTGTCGTTCGACGTCCAGCTGCGGGTCTCGAAGGACGGCGCGGTGGTGGCCGACACGTCGTGGCGGGTGGACGGCAGCCGGGCGGAGATCGTCGTCCCCGAGCCGCACCTGCAGGAGACGCCGCTGCTGGCCGGTGACGTCACGACCGTGGGCCGCGTGGAGCGGCTCGACGGGCCGCCCCGCGACGTGTGGGCGCACGACGACCGGCTGCACGCGATCGTCCGCCTGGGCGCGATGCCGGACCTGGCGCGGGCGGTGGCCGAGGTGCACGCCGCCTGGGCGGACCTACCGGTGCCTGCGGGGCGCCTGGACGTGCCGGTGACGATCGAGAACGTCGTGGACGTCATCACCCTGGAGACCATGATCACGTCCCATCCCGGCGGGCTGCGGCACGTGGTGGCCGAGCACGGCGGCCGGCGCTACGAGCTGCACGTGCAGGCCGACGTGGCGGGAATGACGTACGTGAAGTCGGAGACCGGGGTCGAGCACGAGGCGTACGCGAACAGCAACTCGCGCGTCGTCGAGGGGGAGCGGGGCGCGCGCGGCGTCGGCGGGCACGCGCGGGCCGGCGTGCGGGTCACGCTCGGCGGCTCCCCCGAGGGCGGTCACCCGGTGACGGGGACCGAGCACAAGGTGCTGGCCCGGGTGGGCGGGCACGCCGCGGCCAAGCGGATGTCGCTGGAGAGCTCGTACCGGGGCGGCGGGGACATCAGCCGGGTCACGTACGGGGACGGCGGCGTCTCGCACTGGTACCGGGGCGACCTGGTGCTGACCGTGACGCCCAGCAGGACTGCCGGGACGGTCGTCGAGCACGGGGAGCCCGTTCACCTGCGCGTGTCCGACATCATGGACATCGTGCTGCCCGACGAGGTGGCCCGCCGCCACGACCTGGACGTCCCAGAACCTCCCGCCCCCGAGCCGGGACACGCCCCGGAGCAGGCCCCCGAGCAGGCCCCTGAGCAGGCTCCCGAGCAGCCCGCGGACGTCGCTCGTACCTATGTGGCGCCCGAGGCGGCGATGAGCACCGCTTCCGTGCACCACCTCGACGCGCGCGGCGTCCTGCCCGCGATCGTGGAGACGTTGCGCGGCGAGGGGCTGCTCTTCCCCGGCCAGGAGCTGACCGCCCACCCGGTGGCCGAGCAGCTGCGCGGCCACTTCGGACAGGAGGCGCTCGGGACGAAGCTGGGCGAGCTGCGCGGGAACGGCGTGACGTCCTGGCTGTTCGTCACCGACGAGGCGGGCCGGGTCACCGAGCGCGTGGGGATCAGGGTCACGGCCAGGCTGGGCGACGGGGTGCACGTCGGTGAGCGGGCCGACACGGGGCTCATGCTGCGCAGCGAGCGGCTCGGCGGCGACCTGAACCTCCAGGAGAAGGGGTCGGACCGCGGCAAGGAGGTGCTCGCCCGCTACATCAGGACCTCGGACGGCGACATCGCCGGCGGCGAGGCCGGGGTCACCACCTCCCGCGACGGTCACGCCGTGGATGCCCGCGGCACCAACGTCAAGGACATCAACCGCTTCCAGACCCGGGAGGCGCCGCAGGAGTTCCGGCATCCTGTCACGTACGACATCACGCTCGAACGCTCCAAGGTCAGCCCCGTCATGGAGCCGGTGCAGGGCGCGGCCCGCGGCATGCTGCTCAAGGCGGGCGAGCTGACCGGCCACGACGGCGCCGTACGGCTCTTCGACCGGCACGTCGGCGTCACCACGACGTCCGGCGCGGTGGCGCACGGCGAGGTCGGCCTGCTGGTGGCGGGCCACCTGACCACGGAGGTCCCGCACGGCACGCCGGTCGCGGCGCACACGGAGGTCGTCGCCACCCGGCCGCGCTGGGCGGAGCAGGGCGGGCCTGGCCCGCTGACCGCCATGCTCGGCGACGCGGTGCCCAAGGGTGACGTCAGCCAGGTCGCCTTCCCCGCCGCCAGGCTGGTCGAGGAGTGGGCGCCGCTGGCCTCGGTGCCGCCCAGGCTGCGCGGCGAGGCGCCGGCGGTGGCCGACCGGCCCGGCGGGTTCGAGCTGTCCCGTCAGGACGGCATCGCGCTGACCGAGGCCACCAAGGAACGGACCATGCGGGCGCACCTCGGGTCCCTGCTGGGGCACGCGTACGAGCTGCCCGGCGTCGGCACGGTCGGCATCGAGGTCACCGGCGTCCGCGAGGTCGCCGAGGCGCGGGTCAAGCAGCGCGTCTACGCGCAGACCCTGGACACGTCAGGGCACGGCCAGGGCGAGGGCCGCGGCCTGGCCGCCCGCGCCGGTGTCTCCGGCAACCTGCGCAACCCGTCGGACGGGGGCGCGGAGTCCGGCGGCGGGCACGAAGGGCCGCCGACCGTCGGGTACGGCGGCGTCGGCGGCGCCTCCAAGACCAGGGCGGAGGCCGGGTCGCGCAACGGCGACGTGCTCGAACGCAACTACCTGGAACAGGAGCACGTCAACACCTACCTGGAGTGCGACATCCAGGTCGTGGTCAGGGGCAAGGGGACGCCGCTCGTGCTCGACGTGGACCGTGGGCTCTATCTGCGGCTCACGCCGGAGGGGCTCGCCGCGCTGGCGGAGGCGCATCGGGGAGTCGTCGGGAGATGAGCGCTTGCAGACTCGTACGCTGGGCAAATACCGGTCATGCGCCCGCCGAGTGTCCGCCCGCTGTTCCCACTCGTCCTGCTCAGCGTGCTGACCGCGTGCGGCACCGCGCAGCAGGCCACGCTGCCGCAGAGCCCGTCGTCCTCCGGGCCGGCCGCGCAGCCGGGCCCGACGCGTACGGCCGAGGTGGAGGTCGATCGGGGCGGCATGGAGCCGGCGGTCGTGACGAACGTACGGTATGCGGCTCACGACACCTATGACCGGCTCGTGGTCGACCTGCGCGGCGGCATACCCGGATATGACGTGAAATGGGTGGACGGGTTCGTCCAGGACGGCTCGGGCAAGCCCATCGACGTACGCGGTGGCGCGTACCTGCAGCTCACGCTCTTCCCCGCGCACGCCCACGACGACGAGGGCGAGCCCACCTGGGGCGGCGGCCCCGTCTACGCCGCCGGGCTCGGCAACCTCACCAAGGTCGTCAGGACCGGCGACTTCGAGGGCCGCGTCGGGATCGGGCTGGCGCTCGACCGGCGGGCCGGGTTCCGGGTCACCGAGCAGGGGTCGCCGGATCGGCTCGTGCTCGACGTGGCACACTGACCGTCGTGGTGAGAAAGATCGAGGGGGCCTCGCGCATCCCCGTACCCGGTGGCAAAGTGATCGACGAGCACGTGGGCCGCGTCAACAGCGGCGACGAGGCGGTGTCCATCGCCCACATGACCGCGCCGCCCGGGTGGGAGGAGCCCGCGCAGACGCCGGCCTTCACCGAGTACACCGTGGTCCTGCGCGGCACCGTGCTCGTCGAGCACGCCGAGGGCACCACGCGGGTCGACGCCGGCCAGTCGGTGGTGACCTCGCCGGGCGAGAAGGTCCGCTACAGCGTCGGCCCCGAGGGCGCCGAGTACATCGCGGTGTGCCTGCCCGCCTTCGCCCCCGAGGCCGCAGGACGCGACTGACGGCGGGCCGCGCGCCGGGATCGCGCCCGGTGGGGGCGAGTGAAAGCCGGGCCGTCCTCATATCATGGGCGGATGAGCCCCACGCTTGACGAGATCCGGCGGGCTCCCAAGGTGTTGCTGCACGATCACCTCGACGGCGGGCTCCGCGCCGAGACGATCGTCGAGCTGGCCCGGGAGACCGACTACGGCCGGCTGCCCACCCACGACCCCGACGACCTGCGCCAGTGGTTCGAGGAGGCGGCCGACTCCGGCTCGCTCGAACGCTACCTGGAGACCTTCGACCACACGGTCGCCGTCATGCAGACCCGCGAGTCGCTCGCCAGGGTCGCCCAGGAGTGCGCGGAAGACCTGGCCGCCGACGGCGTGGTCTACGCCGAGGTGCGCTTCGCCCCCGAACAGCACACCACCCGGGGCCTCAGCCTCGACCAGGTGGTGGAGGCCGTGCTCGACGGGTTCGAGCGCGGCTCCCAGGGGCGCGGCATCCGCGTCGGCACGCTGCTGACCGCCATGCGCCACCAGGCGCGCTCCCGCGAGATCGCCGAGCTCGCGGTCCGCTACCGCGACGGCGGCGTGGTGGGCTTCGACATCGCGGGCGCCGAGGCCGGCTACCCGCCCACCCGCCACCTCGACGCGTTCGAATACCTGCAGCGGGAGAACGCCCACTTCACCATCCACGCTGGCGAGGCGTTCGGGCTGCCGTCGATCTGGCAGGCCATCCAGTGGTGCGGCGCCGACCGGCTCGGCCACGGCGTGCGCATCATCGACGACATCTCGGTCTCCGAGGACGGCACGGCCAAGCTGGGGCGGCTCGCGGCGTACGTCCGCGACAAGCGCATCCCGCTGGAGATGTGCCCCACCTCCAACCTGCAGACCGGCGCCGCCGCGTCGATCGCCGAGCACCCCATCGGGCTGCTGCGGCGCCTGCACTTCCGCGTCACGGTCAACACCGACAACCGGCTGATGAGCTCCACCACCGTGTCGGACGAGTTCCGCAAGCTGGTCGAGGCGTTCGGCTACGGCTGGGACGACCTGCAGTGGTTCACGGTCAACGCGATGAAGTCGGCGTTCCTGCCGTTCGACGAGCGGCTGGCGCTCATCAACGGCGTGATCAAGCCCGGGTTCGCACGGCTCAAGTGGCAGCCGTGAAGCAGACCTACCGCTCCAAGACCGCCTATGTCCTGGCGTGGATCTGGCTGGTGTTCGTCGCGCTCAACGTCGTCGACCTGGTCGTCCGCTTCAGCGGCAAGGCGTCGCTGGTGGCGCTGGCCGTGCTCGCCGTGCTGACCGCGCTGGTCTACGCGGTCGCGCTGCGGCCCGCCACCGTGCTCACCGAGGAGGGGCTGGTGGGGCGCAACCCGTTCCGCACCACGTTCCTGCCGTGGGCCTCCATCGACGACGTCGGCGTCTCCCACTCGATCAACGTCCGCTACGGCGACGACCAGGTGCTGCGGCTGTGGACGCCGATGAGCAGCGCGCGCGAACGGGCCAAGGCGCAGCGCCGCGGCGCCCCCGCCCAGCAGCGGGGGCGCTTCGCCACCGAGCCGGCCCTGTCGAAGGGCGAGCAGGCGGCGGCCGAGGCGTTCGCGGGCAAGACCCACGCCGACTGGGTGGGCGACCAGATCCGCGACCGCGCCGAGTCCGCCAAGCGCCGCTCCAAGGAGGCCGGGCCCGCCCGGGTGACGTGGTCGTACGACTCGATCGCGGCGCTGGTCGTCGCGCTCGCTCTGGTGGTCGCCGCGGTCGTCGCGTAGGCGTGCGATGAGTTTCGCGGGCCTGGCCGGTCTGATTGAGGGAGAAGGAGGTTTCACCTGTGCCTGAGATCGTGGAACTCCCCGACCGTCCGTACGTCGGGGTGCGCGGCGCCATCACCATGAACACCATCCCGGTCGTCGCGGACCGGATCGGCGAGATCGCCGGCTGGCTGCTGGGACGCGGTGCCGCCATCGCCGGGGCGCCGTTCCTGCGTTACGAGAGCTTCGACACCGAAGGCGACGGGCTGGTGATGCAGGCCGGGGTGCCGGTCGCGGGGCCGGTGGAGGTCGAGGGCGACTACTTCGCCGCCGTCCTGCCCGCCGGCCGCTACGCCACCCTCACCCACCGCGGCCACTTCGACGGCCTGGTCGAGGCCACCCGTGTCCTGCTGGCGTGGGGCGAGGAGCAGGGCCTGAAGTGGGACATGACCGAGGGCGACGGTGCCGAGCACTGGGGCTGCCGCCTGGAGGTCTACAACACCGACCCCCGCGTCGAGAACGACCCCGCCAACTTCCTCACCGACCTCCGGTTCCGCCTGTCCTGACCACCCGCCCGGCCGTCCGCGGCACCTGAGGCCGAGCGCCGGCACCGCGACGCCGGTTCGGGACATGGGCTCGGGCGGGTGCGCCGACGGCCCTTGGCGTCGGTCCGGGGCTTGGGCCAGAGCTGAAGGAGGCGGTGGCCGCGGTGACCGGGATGGTGCCGCCGCCGGACGCCGACGCTGACGGGCAGATGCGGGCGCTGCCGCCGGGCTACCGCCGAATTCGTTCCGATCCTCCTCGCGGGCCCGTTCGCGACTTCGTCGCGGCGCGGGGCGAGGTGATGAACCTCGACCGGTTCGCCCTGGCCCGAGTCCCGGTCGGGCTTACTCCAATGTGAACGACGGTTCGGTGTTGTCTGGGGCGACGAACGCGAGCAGGCGGGCGGCCTCGTCTCGTACCGCTGCTTTTTCGGAGCCCGACAGTGGCCGGAACGGTGTGATGTGCAGGTGGCCGTTCGTGAGCGTCCAGCTGCCTTCCGCGAAGCCGTCGACGAGGAACAAGGGCACGCCCCCGGAGGCCCTGGGCGCGATCCGCCGGCGATTCTCCTCGCTGATCACGCGGGTCCGGTCCCGGTACCCGAGGACGGCGTTGTCGAAGGCGGGCAGGAACCGGACCGGCGCTGGTCGGTCCGGTTCGCCCAGCGGTGCGTCGGGCAGGTCGAGCAGTTCGCCTCCCTGCTCGTCCCGGAAGGCGCGCAGTTTCGGCCGCAACCCTTCGACGACCTTGCGGAGCCGGGTCGATCCCGACCAGGCCTGGATGTCCATGACACTGGCTGGACCGAACGCGGCGAGGTAGCGCAGGACCATCGTCTCCGGTTGTGGCGCGTCGGTCAGCGGGCGGCCGAGCCATTCGTCAGCCAGGGTGACCGGTGTCCCACGCCGATGCCCCCACCGGCCCCAGATGGAGTGGGGTGGTGGATGCACCAACGCCTCCAGCAGCTCGATGGCCTCGGCCAGCCGGCCAGGGGCGCGGCCGGGGAATCGGTCGGTGAGCAACTGGCCGAGATCCCGGCGGGTGAGCGTCTTTCCGGTCAGTAGCTGTCGGCTGACGCGGGCGAGCTCGTCGAGATCCATCCCCTCGATCTGCGTGGCGTAGTACGCGTCGGTCAAGGCTTTCCGCACAGCGGGCGCGACCGTCGGCCACAGCCAACGGAAGTCCTCGCCGCTGGCAAGGTGTTGGGTACAGCGCAGCATAGTGGCGTGCACCACGTCGCGGCTCTCGAGCAGGGCCGTCAGGTCATCGTGCCGGAAGTTCTCCAACCGCGCCCACAACCCCACATAAGGTCCGTTGGGCATTTGTGCCTGCATCGCCACGAGGTGCTCGATCGCCTCCAGCGGAGTACGAGGAACGCGCCGGGCCAGCAGTTGCCGCTCCAGGAGTGTCCGGTTCAGTACCCTCCGGGACAGCTCGGGTACGCCCGATCTCACGACTGGTCGGCCGACCAGTCCATCGGGACCTCTTGAGTGATGGCGATCAGGTTGCCGTCGGCCGCCTTCAGGACGGCCAGCCGGGCTCCGGGCATGTCCACGATGCCGGTTGCCGGGTCGATGTTGTCCCCCGCGGCGGCCTCGGCGGTACCGACCTCGGCGAGCGATCCGTCGGAGATCTCGGTCATCGCCGTCGCCCCGGCGGCGACCAGTGCGCGATGCTCCTGTTCGATATCCTCGACCGCCCAAAAGACCAGCGGATGATCTACCCAGGGCGCCGCCGTGAGCCCGATCTCCACGCCGTCACCGGAGAACGCCGCGAAATCGTCGCTCTGGAACGCGGGTGGTCCGCCCAGCAACGCGGTCCATGCCGCGATGCTGGCGGGCAGATCCCGCACGGGCAGGACTACATTGCCGAAACCGATAAACCGTGCCATAGGTGGCATTCTTCCAGATCTTGCCACCAGATCCGGCCGCGCCGATCGTCAGCGCATCCGGCCGAAGAACCGCCGGAGGTCCGCGACGAGTAGATCCGGGACGTCACTCAGGCGCCGGGCCCGTCGTTGGGGCTGGGGGCCAGGGGCCGTGCCGCCGGCGCGTCTTTCGTCGGTTCGGTGTGGTCGGCTGGGAGGGGTGGCTTGGGTGGGCCGGTCCTAGGACGGATGGCCGAGTTGGTCCAGGGCCGGTGGCCGATCCGCGCGGGCGTGGCCGGCCTGGACACTGCTGCGGGTGCGATTCTCCTCATCGGGCAGCCGTGCCGTGCGTCCCTTTCTCGTCGGCATGTTCGTGGACGCCCTCGGCAACGGCCTGTACGTCCCGCTGACGCTCCTGTTCATCCAGCAGGTGACCGGCCTGCCGCCGGCGACGGTCGGGCTGGGGGTGACGGTGGCGGCGGGGCTGGGGCTCGCGGCCAACCCCGTGGCGGGCGTGCTCATCGACCGGTTCGACGCGCGTACGGTGCTGGTCGGCACCTACGTGATCCGCGCACTCGGCTTCGCCGTCTACCCGCTGGTGGACGGCTTCGGCCCGCTCATCGCGATCGCCGCCGTCATCGCGGCCGGTGACCGGGCCTACTACCCCGCCTCAAGCAGCTACGTGGCGGTGATCAGCGAGGGCGGCGGCCGGGACCGCCTCTACGCGACCCAGGCGACCGCCCGCAACGTCGCCTTCGGCCTGGGCGGCCTGCTGTCGGCGAGCGCCGTCTCCCTGGCCGGCCAGACCGGCTTCACCGTCATCGCCCTCCTCAACGCGGCCAGCTTCGCCCTCGCCGCCACCTGCCTCCTCCTCCCGGCCAACCGCCCGCTCAGCTCACCCAGGACGGGGAAGCGGAGGGGTGAGGAGACGCACCCCACCCGCCCGAAGGAGCACCCCACCGGCGAGACACCGGACGCGCGCCGCCTGGAAGGGCCGGTGGGTGGCGGGGCATCGGATGTGGGCCGGCCGGAGGGGTCGGTGGGTGGCGGGGCATCGGATGTGGGCCGGGCGGAGGGGTCGGTGGGTGGCGGGGCATCGGATGTGGGCCGGGCGGAGGGGTCGGTGGGTGGCGGGGCATCGAGTGCGGGGCGGGTGGAGGGGGCGTCGAAGGGTGGGTATCGGCGGGTGCTTCGGGATGGGCCGTTCATGGGGTTGGTGGTGGCGGAGCAGGCGTTCACGCTGGCTCATCTGATCCTGTCCGTGGGGCTGCCTCTCTACGCGGTCTCCGTTCTTGAGCTGCCTCCCGCTCTGCTGGGGGTGCTGTACACGGTCAACACGCTGCTGGTGGCGGCGGGGCAGATGCCGGTGCGGCATGTGCAGCGGCATGCTCGCCGTACGCACGCGATGGCGCTCGCGGGCGGGGTCTTCGTGGTCGCCTGCGGTCTGTACGCGGTGACGGCGGCGGTCCCGGCCGGCCTCGCCAGGGTGGTGGTGCTGGTCGCGGCCACGTTGGTGTTCACGTTGGCCGAACTGCTGCACACCGCGCCCGCCGCGGCCCTGGCGGCCGGGGCCGCGCCTGCCGCGATGCGGGGGCGGTACCTGGCGATTCACCAGATGACGTGGGCGGTCGGGCAGGTGGTGGCGCCGGCCGGGTTCTCTGCGCTGGTCGTGCTGTCGCCGCCGCTGCTCTGGGCGGCGCTCGGCACGCTGCTGGCGCTCGCGGCCGCCGGGCTGCTCAGGCTGGCGGCGCGGCTGCCGGCCGAGGCGGTCAGCGCCCCCGCGGGAACGCGAGGTGGTCAGCGGCCCCGCAGGAACGCGAGGTCCGCGCCCCACGAGTCGTAGACCTCGCCGTGCCCGGCCGCCCTGGCATGGGGTTCGAGGTCGTTGAGCAGCGTCCGTACGGCGTCGCCCGCCTCAAGGGTGAGAGCCGCGGCCAGCAGGGGCAGCAGCGTGTCGGCCGCCCACAGCGGCGGGCCCAGCGGGTGCCGCCGCAGCTCCCACTCCAGGTACTTGTTGTACGGCCGCACCCGCCCGTGCAGCGCGAACACGTACGTGAGGTAGGCCGGGACCGCCTCGGCGCCGTCCAGCAGCGTCCCCATGACGTTGCCGTCGCGGGTGTTCTTCAGGCACCGGTAGGCGCTGTTGAGGAACGCCCCGAGCGCCTCGTGCGCCACGACGCCCGCCTCCTCGGCGGCGAGCCTGCCCTTGGCGGTGGCCAGCGAGGCGACGATTCCGTCGGGTGTGTCCTTGAGCACCTGGGAGTAGGCGAAGGCGTAGCGGTTCCACTCGGTGCCCGACCCGGGCAGCGCGTGCGCACGGAACGCGTCGAGCGTCATCACCACCACATCCAGCAGGGCGTCCCGCCGGGGCGGGAGGGAGGCCGCGGGCGTGACGACCGCGTACAGGTCGTGGTCGGAGTGCGAGGTGGCGGTGCCCTCGCGGGCGTGCGAGCCGCTCAGCACCAGCCCGAGCACCTCCGGGTCGGCGAGGACCTGGTCCAGGAAGCGCTCGAACTCCGTCACCCCAGCCCCAGCCGCGCGGCGAGGTCGGACTTGACGGCCTCCAGCCGCCGGGCGGCGTCCGCGCGGGCCTCGCCGGGCGTCGTGGTGACCGGCACGACCACCTCCAGGTAGCACTTGAGCTTGGGCTCGGTGCCCGAGGGCCGGACGACCACGCGGGCGTCGTCCGCCAGCCGGTAGCGCAGCCCGTCGGTCGGCGGCAGGCCGCCGTCGCCGCGCGCGAGGTCGTCGGCGGCGGTCACCTCAAGGCCGCCGAGGCCGGAGGGCGGCTCGGCCCGCAGCCGGGACATGGCGTCGGTGATCAGCGACAGGTCGGCGACCCGGAAGGAGAGCTGGGTGGTGGCGTGCAGGCCGTAGCGGCGGGCCTGGTCGTCGAGCAGGTCGAGCAACGTACGCCCCTCGCGCTTGGCGGCGGCGGCGATGCCCGCCACGGTCAGCGCGGCGCCGATGCCGTCCTTGTCCCGGACCGGCAGCCCCGCGTCGGACCCGACGCTGTAGCCGATGGCCTCCTCGTAGCCGAACACCAGCCCCGGCCCGGCCTTGATGATCCACTTGAAGCCGGTCAGCGTCTCGCCGTACCGCACGCCGTGGGCTCGGGCGATCTTGGCGAGCAGGGTGGAGGAGACGATGGTGGTGGCGACCATGCGGTCGCCGGTGGTGTGCGTGATGACGTGCTCGGCCAGCAGGCCGCCGACCTCGTCGCCGGTCAGCATCCGTACGCCGCCGCCCGGTAGCGGCACCCCCACCGCGCACCGGTCGGCGTCGGGGTCATTGGCCAGCACCAGGTCCGCGCCGGTCTTGCCGGCCAGCGCGGCGGCGAGGTCCATCGCGCCCGGTTCCTCCGGGTTGGGGAAGGCGACGGTGGGGAAGTCGGGGTCGGGGTTGCGCTGCTCCTCGACCGCCATCGGGCTCTCGAACCCGGCGGCGAGGAACGCGCCGGTCAGCGTGGCCGCGCCGACCCCGTGCAGCGGCGTGTACGCCACCCGCAGCTCGCGCGCGTCACCGAGGGGCAGCGCGGTGACGGCCTCGATGTAGTCGTCGACGATGTCCTCGCCCAGCTCCGTCAGCGTGCCAGGACTCCCGAGCGGCAGCTCGTCCACCCGGCCGACCGCGTCGATGGCGGCCGAGATGTCGGCGTCGACGGGCGGCACGATCTGGGACCCGTCGCCCCAATAGACCTTGTAGCCGTTGTCGCGTGGCGGGTTGTGGCTGGCCGTGACCGTCACCCCGGCGTCGGCGCCCAGGTGGCGGACGGCGAAGGCGAGCACCGGCGTCGGCAACGGGCGCGGCAGCAGGGTGGCGTGCAGCCCGGCGCCGGTCAGCACGGCGGCGGTGTCGCGGGCGAACACGTCGGACTTGTGCCGCGCGTCGTAGCCGATGACGACGTGCCGGCCGGGACCGAGCACGGCCGCGAGACCGGCGGCGGCGCGCATCACGGTGACCCGGTTCATCCTGTTGGGACCCGCGCCCAGCTCGCCGCGCAGGCCCGCGGTGCCGAACTCCAGCCGCGCCCCGAACCGCTCGCGCAGCGCGTCGAGGTCGTCCCGCTCGATCAGCCCGGCCAGCTCGGCCCTGGTGTCGGGGTCGGGGTCCTGCGCCAGCCAGGCTCGGGCCTCGTCCACGAGGCTCACCGCCGGGCTCACAGCCGGTCCACCACCTTGGCGAGCAGCACGCCCATGCGGGCGGCCGTCGCCCGGCCCACCTGCAGGACCTCCTCGTGGTCGAGCGGCTCGCCGGACAGCCCGGCGCCCGGGTTGGTGACCAGGGAGATGCCGAGCACCTCGACGTTCGCCTCGCGGGCGGCGATGGCCTCCAGGACGGTGGACATGCCCACCATGTCGCCGCCGAGCGTGCGCAGCATGCGGATCTCGGCCGGGGTCTCGTACGTCGGGCCCCTGAAGGCGACGTAGACGCCCTCGGCCAGGGTCGGGTCCACCTCGCGCACCAGCGCGCGCAGCCGCCGCGAGTAGACCTCGGTGAGGTCGATGAAGGTGGTGCCGGTGATCGGGTTGGCCCCGGTCAGGTTGATGTGGTCGCTGATCAGGACCGGGTCGCCGACGTTCTGCGTCTCGGGCCGCAGGCCGCCGGCCGCGTTGGTGAGCACCAGCGTGCGTACGCCGGCCGCGGCCGCCGTGCGTACGCCGTGGACGACCGCGTCGACCCCGAGCCCCTCGTACAGGTGGGTGCGGCCGAGGAAGATCAGCGCGTGCCGGCCGGACGGGGTGCGCACGACGCGGATCTTGCCGCCGTGCCCGGCGACGGCGGGGGCGCGGAAGCCGGGCAGGTCGGTGAAGGGGATCTCGCTCACCGTCTCGCCGAGCGCGTCGGCGGCGGGCACCCACCCCGACCCCATGACGAGCGCCACGTCGAGCGGCACGTCGAGTTCGTCGAGGCCCGCGGCGCTGCGCAGCGCCGCGGCGGCCTCACTGGCCAGGGTGTATGCGTCTTTGGTCACCTTCAGTAGTTTAGGAGCAGCCTGTCCAGTACCCGCACGCCGAACTGGAGGGCGTCCACCGGCACCCGCTCGTCCACGCCGTGGAACATCGAGGCGAAGTCCATGTCGGCGGGCAGCCGCAGCGGCACGAACCCGAACCCGCGCACGCCGAGGTCGGCGAAGAACGTCTTGTTGTCGGTGCCGCCCGACATGCAGTACGGGATCGCCCGCGCCGCCGGGTCCTCGGCCTTCAGCGCCGCGATCATCGACTCGACCAGCGCCCCGTCGAACGAGGTCTCCAGCGCGATGTCGTGGTGCACGAACTCGCGGCGCACCTTCGGCCCGAGCAGCCCGTCGATGGTCTTGAAGAACTCCTCCTCGTGCCCCGGCAGGAACCGCCCGTCCACCACGGCCGTGGCCTGGCCGGGGATGACGTTCGACTTGTAGCCGGCGCCGAGCTGGGTCGGGTTGGTGGTGTTGCGCAGCGTCGCGCCGACGAAGCGCACCAGCGGCCCGATCTTGTCGAGGATGGGCTGCGGGTCGTCCTCGTCGAACGGGATGCCGAAGGCGTCGGCCACCTCGGTCAGGAAGCGGCGCACGGTCTCGGTGTAGGTCAGCGGCCAGTCGTGGGCGCCGATCCTGGCCACCGCCTTGGCGACCTCGGTGACGGCGTTGTCGTCGTTCAGCATGGAGCCGTGGCCGGCGGTGCCGTCGGCGATCAGCTTCATCCAGGCCAGGCCCTTCTGGGCGGTCTCGATGAGGTAGAGCCGCAGCGACGGGTCCACTTCCAGGGAGTAGCCGCCGACCTCACTGATCGACTCGGTGACGCCCTCGAACAGCTCGGGGTGGTGCGCGGTGAGGTATTTGGCGCCGTAGACGCCGCCGGCCTCCTCGTCGGCGACCCAGGCGAAGACGATGTCGCGGCGCGGCCTGATGCCCTCGCGCTTGAAGCGGCGCAGCACGGCCAGCATCATCGCGTCCATGTCCTTCATGTCCACGGCGCCGCGGCCCCAGATGTAGCCGTCGCGCACCTCGCCCGCGAACGGGTCGACCGACCAGTCGGCGGCGTTGGCCGGCACGACGTCGAGGTGGCCGTGCACGAGCAGGGCGGGCAGCGAGGAGTCGGTGCCCTCGACGCGGGTGATCACGTTGCCGCGGCCGGGCTCGCTCTCGATGTACGTCGGCTCGATGCCGACCTCGGCCAGCCTGGCCATGACGACCTCGGCGGCGGCGCGTTCACCGGGGCCGCTGCCGTCGCCGTAGTTGCTGCTGTCGGCGCGGATCAGCTCCACGCACAGGTCGGCGACTTCCCTCTCAGCAGGGGTCATGGTGTGTTCTCCCAACGGTGGTCGAGCGTGAGCAGTCCGGACTTGTGGAGGTGACCGCGCTTGTAGGCGCGGGTGATCAGGGTGAGGTCGACGTCGGTGATCTCGTCGTACCGGCCGACGACGCCGGTCATGAAACGGTAGAGCGCCGCCTCGTGCGCCGCCACGACCTGCACGATGAGGGAGTGCGTGCCCGTGGTCGCGGCGCAGTAACGGACGTGGGGGTGCGCGGCCAGTTGCCGGCCGACCCGGTCGAGGCCGTGGGGGCGGGCCTTGAGCCAGAGCATGGCCTCGACCTCCAGGCCGAGCAGCGCGGGCTCGACCTCGGCGCGCGGCAGCAGCAGCCGCCGCTCGATGAGTGAGGTGACCCGCCTGCGGGCGGTCGGCACGGAGATGTCGAGGCGCTCGGCGACCGCGGTGAACGCGATGCGCCCGTCACCGGCGAGCAGCTCGGCGATCTCCTGCTCCAGCGGCGTCAGGCCCTCCTCGTCGGGCGGCGGCTCCGGCTCCGACTCGGGGAGCGGGCCCGGCCGCAGCTCGGCGACCTCGCGCTCGGTGAGGTAGGGGGCGTGCCACTCGGCGACGGTCCTGAACGTGTGCAGCACCACCTGGGTCTGCGTCTGCAGCACGCCGTCGATGCCGGTGACCTGGGAGGACAGGATGTGATGCAGGTCCTCCCTGGTGGGGGCGACCAGCTCGCAGCCGATGTCGGCGGCTCCGGTGAGCGCGTAGACCGAGCGGGTGTCGGCCCGGCCGGCCAGCGCCTTCGCCACCTCGGGCACGGTGCCGGGACGCACCTGGACGTGCAGGTGCACGGGACGGCCGTGGCCGGTGCGCAGGTCGTCGTAGATGGCGGTGACGCGGACGACGCCGTCGGCGATCAGCCGCTGCAGCCGCCGCGCGACCGTGCGCTCGTGCTCGCCCACGGCCCGGCCGAGCTCGCCCCACGACGCTCGGGGGCTGACTTGCAGGGCGGCGACGAGGCGCCGGTCGAGAACATCCACCTAGGGCCGTTTCTATGTCTGGTTTGTAAATGTTTGCCGAAACATTTGACTGTTTCGGTCGTCCGAATGCACAGTAAGCCATCTCTGCAGTTGTCAGCAAAGGAGCCCACGTGGCGACCTCCCCGGTGGCGCAATCACCACTCGGCATCCCCAAGAGCCGTGTCCGCCAGCTCACGGCGGCCAGCATCGGCAACGTCGTCGAGTGGTACGACTGGTACGCCTACAGCTTCCTCGCTCCCATCTTCTCCGCCCAGATCTTCGCCGAGAGCTCGGGCAACAGCCTGGTGCCGCTGCTCAGCTCGTTCGCCGTCTTCGCCGTGGGCTTCTTCATGCGCCCGCTCGGCGGCCTGGTGGTCGGCGCGTTCGCCGACCGCTACGGACGTAAGGCCGCGATGACGTTCACCATCATGCTGATGGGCGTCGGCTCGCTGATCGTCGGCCTGACCCCCACGTACGAGTCGGTCGGCCTGCTCGCGCCCGTCATCCTGACCCTGGCCAGGCTCATCCAGGGCCTGTCGGTCGGCGGCGAGTTCGCCGCCGCCACCACGTTCCTCGTCGAGTCGGCCCCGCACGGCCGCCGCGGCCTCTACTCGAGCTTCCAGTACGTCAGCACCACGATCGGCCAGCTGCTGGCCTCGGGCCTGGCCGCCCTGCTGGCGACCCTCCTGATCGAGGCCGACATGGACTCCTACGGGTGGCGGATCCCGTTCTTCGTGGGCGCCCTGCTCAGCCTCGTGGGCCTGTGGATCCGCAGGGGCGCCGACGAGACCTCCGCGGTCGCCGGCGAGATCCAGAGCGGCAAGGCCGAGCGGCCCAAGATGTTCGAGTTCCTCAGGAACTACCCGAGGTCCGCGGCCACCATCGTGGGCATCACGATCGCCGGCACCGTCGCGTACTACACGTGGACCACGTTCCTGCCCACGTACGCGCAGATCACCGTCGACTTCGACGTGGCGGACTCGCTGCAGATCGGCACGATCTCGCTGGTCTTCTTCATGATCCTGCAGCCGCTGCTCGGCATGCTGTCCGACAGGATCGGCCGCAAGCCCATGCTGATCACGTTCGGCATCGGGTTCGTCGTGCTGCCGGTGCCGATGCTCGGGCTGCTCACCGACGCCTACGCGAGCCTGCTGGTCGTCCAGCTCATCGGCATGGTCTTCCTCGGCTGCTTCACCTCGATCTCGGCGGCGGTCAACGCCGAGCTCTTCCCCACCCGGGTGCGGGCGGCGGGCGCCGGGTTCCCGTATTCGCTCACCGTGGCGATCTTCGGTGGCACCGCGCCGCTGATCGGGACGGCGCTGAAGGACGCGGGCAACCCCGGGCTCTTCCCGTGGTACATGTCGGCGCTGGCGCTGATCTCGACCCTGGTCTACCTCTTCGTGCTCAGGGAGACCAAGGACAAGCCGCTCAGCTAACCGCCGTAGGAGGTGCAGGGGCGCTCTCGCAGCTCTTTGACGTAGTCGTCGGGAGCGCCCGCCCGCTCGGCGGCCTCGGCCAGGCTGCCGAGGTAGCGGGCCGACGGCAGGCCGCCCTCGTAGCCGTCGAGCACGTAGAACCAGGCCACGACCTCGCCGTCGAGCGTCTGCACCCGCAGCCGCACCTTGTGGTAGGCCCCGCGTACGGCGCCCTCCCACTGGTCGAGCGAGGTCTCCTCCCACTCGGGCACGTCGTAGAGCACCACGAAGACGTGCTCGTCGGGATCTTCGACGATGGTGGCGACCGCGCCCTCCCAGGCGAGGTCCATGCCGCCGAACGTCAGGCGCCAGCCCGGCAGCCATCCGACGCCCCTGATGGGGGAGTGCGGGGCACGCATGGCCATCTGCTCAGGGTCCATGTTGCTGCCGTAGGCGGCGTAGACAGGCACAGCTGACAAGAGTAGCGCCTGAGACCGCGCCCCGTTTCGACCTCGGGCCGGGGCATGCGGGACAATGGTGACGTGACGAGGATCGTGATCATCGGCGGCGGACCAGGCGGCTACGAGGCGGCGCTGGTGGCCGCTCAGCTAGGCGCGCAAGTCACGATGGTCGAGCAGGACGGCCCCGGCGGCGCGTGCGTGCTGACCGACTGCGTGCCGTCCAAGACCCTGATCGCGACCTCCGTGCGTAAGCAGGCGCTGCTCGACGCCCCCTCCTTGGGCGTGTCGTTCTCCGGCGGGCCCGACGGCGACGCCGGCACGGTGGGCGTCGATCTGCCGCTGGTCAACAAGCGGGTCAAGGAGCTGGCGCAGGCGCAGTCGGCCGACATCGCGACGCGGGTCGAGGCCGAGGGCGTCGAGATCATCAGGGCGCGGGGGCGGCTGGTCGATCCGCAGGTGGTGCGGGCGGGCGACCGGACGATCAGGGCCGACGTGGTGCTGGTGGCCACCGGGGCGACGCCCCGGGTGCTGCCCGGCGCCGAGCCCGACGGCGAGCGCATACTCAACTGGCGTCAGCTCTACGACCTGGAGGAGCTGCCCGAGCACCTCATCGTCATCGGGTCAGGGGTGACCGGCGCCGAGTTCGCCGGTGCCTACCGGTCGCTGGGGTCGGAGGTCACGCTGGTCTCCAGCCGCGACCGCATGATGCCCAACGAGGACGCCGACGGCGCCGAGGTGCTCGAAGAGGTCTACCGGCGGCGCGGCATGAACGTCATGGGCCGTTCCCGGGCCGCCTCCGTCAAGCGCACCGCCGACGGCGTGGTGGTGACGCTGGAGGACGGCCGCACCGCCGAGGGCTCCCACGCGCTGATGACGGTCGGCATGGTGCCCAACACCTCCGGCATCGGCCTGGAGGAGGCCGGGGTGCAGCTCGACAGGGGCGGCTTCATCAAGGTCGACAAGGTCTCGCGCACGTCCGCGCCGGGCGTCTACGCGGCCGGTGACTGCACCGGCGTGCTGATGCTCGCCTCCGTCGCCGCCATGCAGGGGCGCATCGCGGTGTGGCACGCGCTGGGCGAGGCCGTGCAGCCGCTGCGGCTGGCCACGGTGGCCTCCAACATCTTCACCGACCCCGAGATCGCCGCGGTCGGCGTGGCGCAGCGGGCCATCGAGGCGGGCGAGATCGAGGCGAACGTGGTCAAGCTGCCGCTCGCCACCAACGCCCGCGCCAAGATGCAGGGCTTCAACGACGGGTTCGTGAAGGTGTTCTGCCGGCCGCACACCGGCATCGTGCTGGGCGGCGTCGTGGTGGCGCCGCGGGCCTCCGAGCTGATCCTGGCCGTGTCGGTGGCGGTGCAGCAGCGGCTGACCGTCGACCACCTCGCCCACACCTTCGCCGTCTACCCGTCGCTGTCGGGCTCGATCACCGAGGCCGCCCGCCGCCTGATGCAGCCGGGCGTGTCCATCTAGCCGTCCCGCGCTCCACCGGGGCGCTCGCACAGGCCGAGGCAACCGCCTCGGCCTTTTTCCTTGCGCCTTCCCGCAAGTTCGCACCGTTGACGTTTGTTGGTATGGACAGCAAACTAATTCACGAGTTTGGCGCCCGCGTTGAAGGAGCTTCCATGCCCTATCGCCCTCCCCTGGTCGCGCACGAGTACTTCGTCGCGGACCCGCCCGAGTTGCCGGTCCGCGAGCGGGGTGAGGGCGGCCTGTCGGCGCTCGCCTCGGCGGAGCTGCTCGCGGCCGACGGCGCGGAGGTGCTGCTCAAGGCGGTGACCACGGCTCAGGAGACGCTGGTCGTGCAGGTGGGCGTGGCGGGCGAGGGCGTGATCAGGGTCAGGTTGTCGGATGACGCGACCGCGCGCCCCCGCTCGGAGAGGGCGATCGCGCTGGTGACGCCCGGCACGTACGCCGAAGCGCGGGCGGTGACCGAGCCGGGCGAGCCGATCCTGATCGACGCGGGCCCGCTGCGCGCCGAGATCGGCCTGTCGCCCTGGCACCTGCGCTTCACCGACGCCTCCGGCGCCACGCTGGTCGAGCAGGACCGCGGGCACACCGACATCAGCGGCCGGATGCGTACGCTGCCGTTCGGCCGCTCCCGCGCCGCGGGCACCCCGGTGGCCTACCACGAGAGCTTCACCGCCGTGCCGGACGAGGCGTTCAGCGGGTTCGGCGAGTCGTTCACCCGGCTCGACAAGCGCGGCCAGCGGCCGGTGATGTGGAACTTCGACGCCTTCGGCGCCGAGTCGCAGCGGGCGTACAAGAACGTGCCGCTCTACCTGTCGAGCCGCGGCTACGGCGTGCTGGTGGACAGCGGCGCGCCGGTGGAGTTCGACGTGTGCCAGTCCACGCACAGCGTCGTGCAGATCGTGGTTCCCGACGACGTGCTCGACTACTACGTGATCGCCGGGCCGACGCCGCCCGAGGTGCTGGAGCGTTACGACCGGCTGACCTGCCGGCCGTCGCTGCCGCCGAAGTGGGCGTTCGGCACGTGGATCTCGTCGGGGTTCTGCGTGGACAGCCAGGAGCGGGTGCTGGCCAGGGCGCGCACGATCAGGGAGCGCGGCATCCCGTGCGACGTGCTGCACCTGGACACGTACTGGCAGACCGACGGGCACTGGTCGGACCTGCGGTGGGACGCGAAGAACTTCCCCGACCCCGAGCGCATGCTGGCCGAGCTGGACACGATGGGGTTCAAGGTCTGCCTGTGGATGAACCCGTACGTCTCGCATCTCAGCCCGATCTTCCGCGAGGCCGCCGAAGCCGGATATTTCCTGAAAAATCAGGCGGGGCTCGTCTACGTCGCCGACTGCTGGCACGGCTCCTTCCCCGCCTGCGGCATCGTCGACTTCACCAACCCGGCCGCCGTCGCCTGGTTCAAGGACCTGCTGCGCCCGCTGCTGCGCCAGGGCGTGGCCGCGTTCAAGACCGACTTCGCCGAGGGCGTGCCCGCCGACGCGGTCGCCTTCAACGGCATGTCAGGCACCGACCTGCACAACGTCTACACGCTGCTGTTCAACGACGTCGTGGCCGAGGTCACCCGCGAGGTCAACGGGCACGACCTGGTGTGGGCGCGCTCGTCGTACCTGGGCGGGCAGCGCCACAGCGCCCAGTGGGGCGGTGACACCTACACCAGCTACGCCGCCATGGGCAGCACGATCAGGGGCGGCCTCGCGCACGGGCTGTCGGGCGTGCCGTTCTGGAGCCACGACGCCGGCGGCTTCACCGGCCGCCCCACCGACGACCTGTACGTCCGCTGGACCCAGTTCGGCGCACTGTCGCCGCTGCTGCGCCTGCACGGCACGACCACCCGCGAGCCGTGGGAGTTCCCCGCCGTCGAGGCGGAGGCGGTGGCCGCGCTCAGGCTGCGCTACCGGCTGATGCCCTACCTCTACTCGGCGGCCGTCGAGGCCGCGCGTACGGGGGCGCCGATGATGCGGGCGCTGTGCGTCGACCACCCTGACGACCCGGTGGCCTGGCAGGCCGATCTGGAGTACCTGCTCGGCCGCGACCTGCTCGTGGCCCCCATGACCGCGCCGGACGGCGTCAGGCAGGTCTACCTGCCGCATGGCCGGTGGGTGGACTACTGGACGGGCGAGGTGCTGGAGGGCGCCCGCTACGTCCGGATCGGCAGGCCGCTCGACCAGATCCCGCTCTTCGTCCGCTACGGCGCGCTCATCCCGGTCCAGGAGGAAGGGGACACGGTGGACGTGCCGCCCGAGATCACGCTGGTCGCCTTCGGGGGCGGCGACGGCACGGTCCACATCCACGACGCCGACGGCCTGACGGTCGCGGTCGCCACCAGGGACGGCGACGAGCTGCGCGTCGCCGTCACCGGCCCTAAGCGCGTCACCGGGGTGGACATCGTCCCGGTGGCCGGAGCTCCCGCGCGGGCCGTCATCTCGTAACACCCCCTGGAGGGATCATGGTCAGATCACGAGGCACGGCGGTGCTGGCCGCCGCCGTGCTCGCCCTGTCGGCGCTGTCGGCCTGCGGCTCGGGCGGCTCGGAGAGCCCCGCCCCGAGCGGCACGGAGCCGCGCGTGCTCAAGCTCTGGCACTACGAGAGCGCCGAGAGCGCGATGGGCAAGGCGTGGGCCGAGGCGATCAAGAAGTTCGAGGCGTCGCACCCGAACGTGAAGGTCGAGTTCGAGGAGAAGGGCTTCGAGCAGATCCAGAAGACGGCGAGCATGGTGCTCAACTCGGACGAGGCGCCCGACCTCATGGAGTACAACAAGGGCAACGCCACGTCGGGGCTGCTGTCGAAGCAGGGCCTGCTGACCGACCTCAGCGAGGAGGCCACCAAGCGCGGCTGGGACAAGCTGCTGCCCGGCGGCCTGCAGACCACCGCCAAGTACGACGACCGCGGCGTGATGGGCTCCGGCAAGTGGTACGGCGTGCCCAACTACGGCGAGTTCGTGATGGTCTATTACAACAAGGACCTCTTCGCCAAGCACAAGGTCGAGGTGCCGGCCACGTACGAGGAGTTCACCGCCGCGCTGGACACCTTCGTCAAGGCAGGGGTGACCCCGCTCGCCAACGCCGGCGCCGAGTACCCGGCGCAGCAGATCCTCTACCAGCTCGCGCTGACCAAGGCGCAGAAGCCGTGGATGGAGTCGTACCAGCTCTACAAGGGCAAGGTCGACTTCCACGGGCCCGAGTTCACCTACGGGGCCGAGACGTTCGCCGACTGGGTGAAGAAGGGCTACATCGCGAAGAACTCGGCCGGACTCAAGGCCGAGGACATGGGCGTGGCGTTCATGAAGGGCGAGTTCCCCATGGTGATCAGCGGCAGCTGGTGGTACGGCCGCTTCGCCTCGGAGATCAAGGACTTCGAGTGGGGCCACTTCCTGTTCCCCGGCGCCGCCATGTCGCCGGGGTCGAGCGGCAACCTCTGGGTCGTGCCGGAGAACTCCGAGAACAAGGACCTCGCGTACGACTTCATCGACATCACGATGAGCCAGGACATCCAGAACCTGCTCGGCAACTCCGGCGGCGTCCCCGTGGCGGCCGACCCCGGCGCGATCACCGACGAGAAGAGCAAGGAGCTCATCGAGACCTTCAACAAGCTGACCGCCGCCGACGGCCTGGCCTTCTACCCCGACTGGCCCGCGCCCGGCTACTACGACGTGCTGGTGGCCGGCGTCCAGAACCTCATCAACGGCAGCAAGACCCCTGCCCAGGTGCTGGACGAGATCGCCGGGCCGTACGAGGACAACCTCGCCGACCTGGGCAACTAGATGAGCGTTCGTACCGGCAGCAGGCGGGGTTACTGGCTCTATCTGGTGCCCAGCCTGCTGCTGTTCCTCGCCGTCATCGTCGTGCCGTTCGTGATGAACGTCGGGGCGAGCTTCACCCGCTGGTCGGGGGTGGGCACGCCGCGCTGGATCGGGCTCGACAACTACACGCGGCTGCTGGCCGACGAGCGGTTCTGGGAGTCGTTCCAGCACAACGTGGGGCTGATCGTGGCCATGGCGATCGTGCCGACCGCGATCGGGCTGGTGCTGGCGGCGGCCCTGTTCGACTACATCGGCAGGAGGTTCGGCGCCCGCACGGCCTCGGCGCTGCGCGCGATGTACTACCTGCCGCAGGTGCTGCCGGTGGCGGTGGCGGGCGTGGTGTGGGGCTGGATGCTGCACCCCTCGTACGGCGCCGTCAACCAGATCCTCGGCCTCGACCTCGACTGGCTCGGCGACCCCGACCTGGCGCTGGCCACGGTCATGGGGGTCATGGTGTGGTTCCAGCTCGGCTATCCCGTCGTCATCTTCATGGCCGGGCTGCAGCGGGTGGACCCGTCCTACTACGAGGCGGCCGAGATCGACGGGGCCTCGTGGTGGCGGAAGTTCTGGCACATCACGATCCCGCAGATCCGGCCGGAGATCTTCGTGGTGCTGCTGACGTGCACGATCGCGGCGCTGAAGGTGTTCGGGCCGATCTTCGTGCTGACGCGCGGCGGTCCCGGCAACGCGACGATGGTGCCGTCGTACTTCTCGTACCTGAACTTCTTCCAGAAGAGCAACGTCGGCTACGGCTCGGCGATCGCCACCGTGCTGGCGCTGATCATCATCGTGGTGACGTTCCTGTTCCTGCGGGTGCAGGAGCGTGAGTCATGAGGAGCCCCGGACGGTGGGCGGTGCTGTTCGCGCTCGTCGTGCTGGCCGTGGTGATGATCTTCCCGTTCCTCATCGTGGCGATGAACGCGATCAAGTCGCCGGCCGAGTACAGCTCGCAGGGGCCGCTGAGCCTGCCCGACGGGCTCTACCTCCAGGGCATCGTGGACTTCTGGAACCGGGCGGAGTTCGGCACCAAGCTCTGGAACAGCTTCCTGATCAGCGCGTCCGTGGCAGTGCTCGCGGTCGTGCTGTCGGTGCTCAACGCGTACGCGCTGGGCATCGGCCGGGTGAAGGGCCGGCTGTGGATCCTCGTGCTGTTCCTGGTGGCCAACACGCTGCCGCAGGAGTCGCTGGCCTACCCGCTGTACTACCTGGCCAAGGCCGCCGGTCTGTACGACACCCAGCTCGCGGTGATCATCGTGATGACCGCGATCCAGGCGGCGTTCGGCACGTATCTGCTGAGCGCGGTGCTGGGCCAGTTCCCGAAGGAGATCCTGGAGGCGGCGGCGATCGACGGCGCGGGGCGGCTGCGCGCGCTGCTGAGGATCGTGGTGCCGATCAGCCGGCCGACGATCAACGTCCTGCTGATCTTCTTCTTCATCTGGACCTGGAACGAGTTCTTCCTACCGCTCATCTTCCTGATCTCCAACGACACCCAGACGGTGCCGGTGGCGCTCGGGATCCTGCAAGGGGAGCGGTACATGGACGCCACCATGTCCAGCGCGTCGGCGCTGCTCGGCGTGCTGCCGGCGGTCGCCTTCTTCCTGATCTTCCAGCGCACGCTGACCCGAGGTGTGACGGTCGGCGCCATCAAGTGATGGAGACCCCAAGATGCGAAAAGTCCCGTTATTAGCCACCCTGACCCTGGCCGCGTCCCTGCTCGCCGCGCCCGCCCAGGCCGCCCCGAGCCACCCCTTCCAGAACCCGGCACTCCCGCTCGACCAGCGGGTCTCCGACCTGCTCGGCCGGCTCACGCTGGACGAGAAGCTCAGCCTGCTGCACCAGTCGCAGCCCGCGATCCCCCGGCTCGGCATCGGCTACCACAAGAACGGCACCGAGGCCCTGCACGGCGTCGCCTGGTCCAACCACCTCGACGACAACTGGAACCAGAAGTTCGCGAGCGGCACGGTGTTCCCGCAGGCCGTGGGCCTGGCCAGCACGTGGGACCCGGAGCTGGTCAAGCGGGTCGGCTCGGCCGTGGGCGACGAGGCGCGCGGCTACAACGCCACCGACCCCGTCCTGTGGGGGCTGCAGGTGTGGGCGCCCGTGGTCGACCTGCTGCGCGACCCCAGGGCCGGCCGCAACGAGGAGGGCTACTCCGAGGACCCGCTGCTCACCGGGGCCATGTCCACCGCGTACGGCAAGGGCCTCCAGGGCGACGACCCCTTCTACCTCAAGACCGCGCCCGTCCTGAAGCACTACCTGGCCTACAACAACGAGACCGACCGCAGCCTCACCTCCTCCAACCTGACGCCCAAGCTCAGGCACGAGTACTACGAGCCGGCGTTCAAGGCGGCCATCTCGGCCGACGCGGCGACCGGGGTGATGGCGTCGTACAACCTGGTCAACGGGCGGCCCAACCACGTCAACCCCGACCTGGACACCGTCGTCAGGTCCTGGACCGGCAAGACGCTCTACAACGTGAGCGACGCCTGGGGGCCGCACGCGCTCACCGACCTGGAGCACTACTACGAGGGCAAGCCCGAGGCGTTCGCGGCCGTGCTGAAGGCCGGGCTCGACAGCTTCACCATCGACGGCAGCGACATCGGGCCGCTGGTCACCAACCTCAAGGCGGCGCTCGACCAGGGCCGCATCACCGAGGACGACGTGGACGAGGCCGTCGGGCGGGTGCTGTCGATCAGGACCAGGCTCGGGCACTTCGACCCGGACGGCGGGCCGTACAAGGAGATCGGCGCCGAGGTGATCAACAGCGCCGCCCACCAGAAGCTGAACCGCGAGACCGCGGCGAAGGCGGCCGTGCTGCTGAAGAACTCCGGCGTGCTGCCGCTCGGCAGGCCGACGTCGGCGGCCGTGGTCGGGCCGCTGGCCGGCAAGCTCTACCGGGACTGGTACTCGGGGCAGCTGCCGTACCAGGTGACGCCGCTCGACGGGATCAAGGAGCGGGTGCCCGGCGTGACGACCGGCGAAGGGCTGGAGCGCATCGCGCTCAAGCACGTGGAGAGCGGCACGTACCTCACCGCCACCGGCACCGGGCCCGACGACAACGCCGTGCTCACCGGCACCGCGCCCACCGCGGCCGCCCAGTGGGACCTGACCGACTGGACAGGCGGCGTCTCCACGCTGCGCAACGCCGGCAACGGCCGGCTGCTCGGCGGCGACTGGCGCTCGCTCGACACCGACGACGCCGAGCCCGACGGCTGGTACGTCTCCCAGCAGTTCGCCCTGGAGAAGCAGCCCGGCGGCGCCTACCTCATCAGGTACGCCGGCTACGAGACGGTCGAGAGCTGGTTCGCGCTGCCCGACGCGTACGTGGGCGTCACCCCTGAGGGCACGCTCGGCCTGGTGCCCAAGGCGCAGGCCGCCGCGTTCGCCAAGGAGGTCGTCTCCGACGGCATCGCCGAGGCCGCGGCGCAGGCGAAGAAGGCGCAGGTCGCGGTCGTGGTGGTGGGCAGCCACCCGTTCGTGGCGGGCCGCGAGTTCCACGACCGCGACACGCTGAAGCTGGGCGACGGCCAGCGGCGGCTGATCGACGCCGTGCGCAAGGCCAACCCGCGCACGGTGGTCGTCCTGGAGACCAGCTACCCGGTCATCGTGGACGCGCCGACGCTGCTGTGGACCACGCACGCGGGCGCCGAGACCGGGCACGCCATCGCCGACGTGCTGTTCGGCGACGTCAACCCGGGCGGGCGGCTGCCCCAGACCTGGCCGGCCGGCGACGACCTGCCGGACCTGCTGGACTACGACCTGGTCAAGACCGGCATGACGTACCTGTACAACAGGGACAAGCCGCTCTACGCCTTCGGCCACGGCCTCAGCTACACCACGTTCGGCTACCAGGGCCTGCGCGTGCGGGGCGACAAGGTGAGCGTGAAGGTGACCAACACCGGCAGGGTGACCGGCGACGAGGTCGTGCAGCTCTACACCCACCAGCGCGGCTCGCGCTTCGCGCAGCCGGTCAAGCAGCTGCGCGGCTTCCAGCGGGTGACGCTGAAGCCGGGGGAGAGCCGTACGGTGAGCTTCCCGTTGAAGAAGGCGGACCTGGCCGTCTGGGACCACACCCGGGGCAGGTGGACGGTCGAGAAGGCCGCCCACGACGTGCTCGTCGGCTCGGCCTCCGACCGCATCCGCCAGTCCACGACGCTGCGCGTCTCCGGCGAGACGGTGCCCGTGCGCGACCTCACCAAGCCGACCAGGGCCATGGACTTCGACGACTACGCGGACGTCACCTTCGCCGACGAGAGCAAGGTGAGCGGCGAGGTCGTCGAGGGCTCGGCCGGCGACTGGCTGGCCTTCACCCGCGCGGCGTGGGGCTCCCGGCTCACGGCGTCGGTGGCCTCGACCGGCGGCGGCTCGTTCGAGGTGCGGCGCGGCTCGCCGACCGGCGCGCTGCTCGCGACCGTGCAGGTGCCCGCCACCGGCGGGATCTACCGGTACGCGGACGTGACCGCGACGGCGAAGGCGGGCTCAGGCGACCTGTACGTGGTGTTCAAGGGCGACCTGCGGATCAAGGACTTCGCGTTCACCAGGTCGTGATCAAGGTTCGGCAGACTCTGCGATCTCCCGAAGGAAGGAAACTCCATGCGGAAGATCGCCGTAGCCGCCGTGGCGGCCATGAGCGTGTCCATGGCCGCCACCCCTGCCTTGACGACCCCTGCCCTGGCCGCCCTGGCAGACCCGGTCAAGGCGCTCCAGAAGACGCTCAAGCCGGGCAGGGGCGTCACGTTCCGCGACGCCACGTCCCTGGTGAACGACTCCGGGACCACGACGTTCTTACGGCGCACCGGTAAGTGGCGGTTCGGCAAGAAGGGCATCGCGGCCTCCGACATCACCGCCCAGGTCAAGAAGTACTCGGGCGGCGTCTTCGACCGCCTGTACGCCGTGGACGGCGGCCGTACGATCTGGATCGGCGGGAAGAGCTGGACCACGCACAAGGTCGACGTGTTCAGCCCCGGGGACGGCACGTTCGCCAAGGAGCCCCTGGGCTCGACCGGCTCCTACACCGGCACCTACGGGCAGCTCGTGAACCCGGCCGAGCCGGCCACGCTGAAGGTCCTGCTCAAGGGCAAGAAGAAGGGCCGCACGTACTCCGGCAAGATCGGTTACGCCACGCTGCGGAAGGTGTCGCCGTGGTTCCGGGCGAGCCTGCCCTTCGGTGGCGGGGCGGGGGACGCCGTGCTGACGTACGCGCTCACGCTCGGCCCCGACAACCTGCCGCGCAAGCTCGTCACCGCGCGCCAGGCCGTCGACAACGTGCCCACGGACGGCCGGTTCCAGATGGTGACGACCTACACCGGGTGGGGGTCGAAGGTGAGGGTCGCGCCGCCGCCGAAGAACCGGATCCGTTAAGGAGTTGCACTCTGCTGGATAGTGGTGTTATCTAATTTCCAGGTAGTACTGCTATCCAATGGGGGCTCTCGTGACATTGATCGTTCTGCTGGTCGCCACGCTGGCGTTCAGGGGGCTCGGCGCGCTCGGCGTGGGCCGGTTCGGCACGTGGCGGGTGAGCGCGGCGCACGGGCTGGCCGTGATGCTGGTCATGACGGCGAGCGCGCACTTCGTCCCGGCCGGGGTGACCTTCATGCCCAACTACGGGGACATGGTGGCCATGGTGCCGCCGTTCGTACCGTTCCCCGGGTTCGTGGTGTATCTGACCGGAGTGCTGGAGCTGGCCGGGGCGGCCGGGCTGGTGCTCGTCCGCTTCAGGCGGCCCGCGGGCATCTGCCTGGCGCTGCTGTTCGTCGGGCTGCTGCCGGCCAACATCTACGCCGCCATCGCCGGCACCTCGATCGCCTCGCCGCTGGTCGAGCGGATCCCCGAACAGCTCGTCTACATCGCGATCGCGTTGTGGGCGGCGCTCGGCGCGCGTTCTGAACGGGCTGTGAGCAGCGTTCCTGTCGCTGGTTAATTCGTCGTGCATCCAAACTATTGACCGTCGGTGCGCGGGTGTGTGAGCCTTCTTGAAAAGCTCATGCGCGAAGGCGCGGCGACGGTCAGGGTCTCGCATTCTGCTCGTGCATGGCGGTCATCGACGCCTTTGGTGCGCCCTCCAGCGGGCGCCAGGAAAGGGAGAGCCGCGCATGCCAAAAAGGCTCTTGGTCCTGCTCACCGCCGCCGCCGTCCTGCTCGTGGCGGCCGTGGTGCGGATGTCACCGGTCTCGGCCGTCGCCTCCGACCCGTACGCGTTCAAGAACGTGCGCATCGACGGCGGCGGCTTCGTCCCCGGCATCGTCTTCAACCCGACGGAACGCAACCTCATCTACGCCCGCACCGACATCGGCGGCGCGTACCGGTGGAGCCAGTCCACCAAGTCCTGGACCCCGCTGCTCGACTGGGTCGGCTGGGACAAGTGGGGCTACAACGGCGTGATCAGCCTGGCCACCGACCCCGTCCAGACCAACCGCGTGTACGCCGCCGTCGGCATGTACACCAACAGCTGGGATCCCGGCAACGGCGCCATCCTGCGCTCCACCGACAAGGGCGACACCTGGCAGGTCACGCCGCTGCCGTTCAAACTGGGCGGCAACATGCCGGGCCGCGGCATGGGCGAGGCGCTGTCGGTCGACCCCAACGACAACCGCGTCCTGTACTTCGGCGCGCCCAACGGCAACGGCCTCTGGCGCAGCACCGACCACGGCGCCACCTGGTCGAAGGTGACCAGCTTCCCCAACGCCGGCGACTACGCCCAGGACCCGAACGACCCCAACGGCTACCTCAGCCACCGGCCCGGCGTCGTCTGGGTGACCTTCGACAAGCGATCGTCCACCTCGGGCAGCGCCACCAGGACCATCTACGTCGGCGTCGCCGACAAGGAGAACACCGTCTACCGCACCACCGACGGCGGCGCCACCTGGTCGCGCCTCGCCGGGCAGCCGACCGGCTACATCGCCCACAAGGGCGTGCTCGACACGGTCAACGGCTACCTCTACATCGCCACCAGCGACACCGGCGGACCGTACGACGGAGGCAAGGGCGACGTGTGGCGCTACGCCACCGCCACCGGCGCCTGGACCCAGATCAGCCCCGTGCCGTCGTCCAGCTCCGACGACTACTTCGGCTACAGCGGCCTGACCATCGACCGGCAGAACCCAGAGACGATCATGGTCGCCACGCAGATCTCCTGGTGGCCCGACGTCATCTTCTTCCGCTCCACCGACTCCGGCGCCACCTGGACCCGGGTCTGGGACTGGACCTCCTACCCCGATCGCTCGTTCCGCTACACCATGAACATCTCCGAGAACCCCTGGCTGACCTTCGGCACCAACCCGCAGCCGCCCGAGGTCACGCCCAAGCTCGGCTGGATGACCGAGTCGGTGGAGATCGACCCGTTCGACTCCGACCGGATGATGTACGGCACCGGCGCCACCATCTACGGCACCGAGAACCTCACCCAGTGGGACTCCGGCGGCAAGTTCACGATCAGGCCCATGGCCAGGGGCCTGGAGGAGACCGCCGTCCTCGATCTCATCAGCCCGCCCAGCGGCGCGCCCCTGATCAGCGGCCTCGGCGACATCGCCGGCTTCCGGCACACCGACCTGGACGCCGTTCCGTCCATGATGTTCACCCAGCCGACCTTCACCTCCACGACCAGCCTCGACTACGCCGAGAAGGCGCCGTCGATCATGGTCAGGGCCGGGAACTTCACCGACGCCGACCGCCCGAACGACAGCCACGTCGCCTTCTCCACCGACGGCGGCGCCAACTGGTTCCAGGGCACCGAGCCGGGCGGCGTCAACGAGGGCGGCACGGTCGCCGCGGCGGCCGACGGCTCCCGCTTCGTCTGGGCGCCCAAGGGCGTCACGCCCGTCTACTCCGTCGGGTACGGCAACTCCTGGCAGACCGCGTCCGGCCTGCCCACCGACGCGGTCGTGGAGTCCGACCGGGTCAACCCGATGGCGTTCTACGGCCTCAGCGGCGGCCGCCTGTACCGCAGCACCAACGGCGGCGCCACCTTCACCGCCACCGCCGCCACCGGGCTGCCCACGACCGGCAAGTTCAAGGCCGTGCCCGGCGTCGAGGGCGACCTGTGGGTGGCCGGCGAGGGCGGCATCTGGCACTCCACCAACGGCGGGACCTCCTTCACCAAGCTGGCCGGCATCACGAACGCGGTCAACGTCGGCTTCGGCAAGGCCGCGCCCGGAGCCACCTATCAGGCGGTCTTCGCCGTCGCCACCATCGACGGCGTCACCGGCCTGTACCGCTCGGACGACGGCGGGTCGAGCTGGCTGCGCATCAACGACGACGAGCACCAGTGGGGCAACATGGGCGAGGCGCTGACCGGCGACCCGCGCGTGTACGGCCGGGTCTACCTGGGCACGAACGGCCGCGGCATCATCTACGGCGACCGCACCGGCCCGCCGATCACCGTCACTCCTACGGTCTCGGTCACCCCGACGGTCTCGGTCACCCCCACCGTCAGCCCCGAAACCGGCTGCACCGCCACCTACGAGCCCGGCAACTCCTGGCCCGGCGGTTTCCAGGCGAACGTCACAGTCAAGAACACCGGCACCAGTGCCATCTCGGGCTGGAAGGTCACCTGGACCTGGCCGGGCAGCCAGCAGGTCACCAACCTGTGGGGCGGCACCCCCACCCAGTCAGGCACGTCCGTCACGGTGACCAACGCCGGCTACAACGGCAACGTCGGCCCGGGCGCGACAACGTCCTTCGGCTTCAACGCCACAGGAGAAAGCACCCAACCCACGTTGACCTGCACCTCGTCATAGGAAGCGCCCCTCCTGCCAGGCTGAGGTCCTTTGGAGAGAGGGGGGTGGGGCCCGCTCGCCGGACCCTGCCCTCCTGCCTGGCTGAGGTCCTTTTGGGAGGGAGTGGGGTCCGCTCGGTGGAGCCTGCTCTCCTGCCTGGTTGGGGTCCTTTTGGGAAGGGGGTGGGGGTCCGCTCGGTGGAGCTTGCTCTCTTGCCTGGCTGGGGGTGGGGTCCGGTCGTCGGAGCCTGATCTCCTCCTCAGCTGAGGGGTCTGGGCTGGTCGAAGTGGGGTTGCTCCCTTGAGCGCCCCTCCTGGAGGGGCTGGTCCTCCTGTCTGGCTGGGGTGTTTCGGGCAGGAGGGCCTTCTTCGTGGCAGGTGGGTAGTCGAAGGTGCATGCAGACACTTGGCAAGAGGCTCATCGCCGGGGCGGCTGGGACCTGTGCGCTCAATCTCGTCACCTACCTCGACATGGCGGTCAGGGCGCGGGCGGCCAGTAGCACGCCGGCCGAGACCGTGGGGAAGCTGGCCGAGATGGGCGGGGTGGGGCTCGGGGAGAAGGAGCAGGCCGAGAACAGGAAGGAGGCGCTCGGGGCGTTGGTGGGGTACGCCACCGGGGCCGGGGCAGCGGTCTGCTACGGGATGCTCGCGTCCAAGCGGCGGGTTCCGTGGCCGGTCGGGGTGCTGGCGTTGACGGCGCTGGCCATGGTGGGGTCGAACGGGCCCATGACGGCGCTCGGGATCACGGATCCGCGTGAGTGGTCGGCGTCCTCCTGGGCGTCCGACGTCGTGCCGCACCTGGCGTACGGCGTGACGGCGTACAGCGCGTACGAGCTGATGAAGTGAATCAGGGGCGGGCGGCTTCTATCACGCGGCTCAGCACCGCGTGCAGGTCCTGGAGCTCGGACAGGCTCATCCCCAGACGGTCGACGATCGCGGGCGGGATCTTCTCGGCCTCGGCCCGCAGCCGCCGCCCCTCGGGAGTCAGGGTGACGACGAGGGAGCGCTCGTCCATGGCGTTGCGCTCACGGTTGACGTAACCGAGCGACTGGAGCCGCTTGAGCAGCGGCGACAGCGTCCCGGCGTCGAGCTGGAGCAGCTCGCCCAGCTCCTTGACCGACAGCGGCTCGTGCTGCCACAGCGCCAGCATGGCGAGATATTGCGGGTGGGTCAGGCCCATGGGCTGCAGCAGCGGCCGGTAGAGGGCGATGACGCTCCGGGAGGCGATGCTGAGGGCGAAGCACACCTGACGGTCCAGCGCGAGGAGATCTGTCGGCTCTGTCACAGGCTCCATGTGGTGGGACCTCCGGGGGCGTCTGATAAATTACTTTGTGTACCAACTAATAGCCCACTAAGGATACCCCTCCGCCCCTGAAGGGACGTCGCCCGTGTTCCACCGCAAGCCGATCGAGGAGCGCATCGCCGAGCGCCAGGCCAAGCTGCGCCCCTTGGAGGAGGGCAAACACTTCGAGCACGGCCCGGCGAAGTTCGTGTTCGTGTCATTGATCACGATCGTGGTGCTCGTGCACTTCGGCGGCCTGGCCCTGGTCATGCACTTCTACTCCTGACCCGCGGGCTCAGCCCTTGACCGCGCCCACGATCACCCCCTTGGTGAAGTGGCGCTGCACCAGAGGATAGAGGACGAGCGCGGGGATGACCGCGATGACCACGATGGCCATCTTGATGGCCAGGGTGGGCGGCGCGTCCCCCGTCACCCCCGCGGTGGCGGCCGGCAGCGGGTTCGAGTCGACCACGTACTGCCGCAGGATCAGCGCGAGCGGCCACTTGCGGGTGTCGTCGATGTAGAGCATCGCGTTGAACCACGCGTTCCAGTAGCCGACCGCGTAGAACATCGCCACCACCGCCGTGACCGCCTTCGACATGGGCAGCACGATCCTGAACAGGATGCGGAACTCACCGGCTCCGTCGATGCGGGCGCTGTCCAGGATCTCCTTCGGGATGTTCATGAAGAACGAGCGCAGCACCACCACGTTGAACGCCGACACGGCCGTCGGCAGGATCAGCGACCAGTAGCTGTCCTTCAACCCCAGCCCGCTGACCATCAGATAGACCGGGATGATGCCCGGGAAGAAGACGAACATCAGCAGCACGCTGAACAGCAGCGGCCGGTGCAGGAACGAGCCGGGCCGCGACAGCGAGTACGCCCCCAGCACGCTCACCCCGGCGCTGATCAGCGTCCCGGCGACGGTGACGCCGGTGCTGACCAGGATCGCCCGGCTGACCACCGTGTCGGAGAAGATCTGCCGGTACGCCTCGAACGTGATGCCGTCCGGCACCAGCACCAGCCCTCCGGCCGCGGTCACCGTGGCCGACGAGCTGAGGCTGGTGAGCACGATCGTGTAGAGCGGGCCGAGCACGGCCACCAGGATCAGCGTCACCAGCGTGCCCTTGCCGAGCTGCCCGACCGGTGACGGGCGTTCCTCCCAGGGAGCCAGCCGGGCCGGCCGGCCCCTGCCGCGCGTGAACGTCGAAGCCGTCATGATCGCGAATACACCCCTCGTTCCCCCATGGCGTGCGCGACCCGGTTGGCCGCCAGGATCAGCAGCAGCCCCACCAGGCCCTTGAACAGCCCGGCCGCCGCCCCGTACCCGAGGTCCCCGGTACGCAGGCCCGACCAGTACACGAACGTGTCGAACACCTCGGACGCCTCGCTGCCGACCGCGCTGCGCTGCAGCATGAACTGCTCGAAGCCGACGTTCAGCGCGTCGCCCAGGCGCAGGATCAGCAGCAGCACGATCACCGGGCGCAGGCCGGGCAGCGTGATGTGCCACATGCGGCGCCAGCGGCGGGCGCCGTCCACGGCGGCGGCCTCGTACAGGTTGGGGTCGATGGTGCTGAGCGCGGCCAGGAAGATGATCGCGCCCCAGCCGGCGTCCTTCCAGATCGTCTGCGAGGTGATGAGCAGGATGAACGTGTCGGAGTTCGTCATCCAGTCCACCGCCTCGCGGCCGTTCTCCCGCAGGATCTGCGCGAGCAGGCCCGCGCCGCCGAACATCTGCTGGAAGATGGCGACGACCAGCACCCAGGAGAAGAAGAACGGCATGTAGACCACACCCTGCACGAACGCCCGCAGCCGGGCCGAGACGATGCTGTTGAGCAGCAGCGCCAGCATGATCGGCACGGGGAAGTAGAAGACGAGCTGGAACGCCGTGATCGACAGGGTGTTGGTGATCGCGCGCAGGAACTGCGGGTCCTCGAAGAGCAGCGCGAAGTTGGTGAAGCCGATGACGGGGCTGCCGAGGATGCCGTCGGTGTACGGGTTGTAGTCCTGGAAGGCGATGACGTTGCCGAGCGCCGGGATCCACCAGAAGGCGACCACGACGAGCAGCATCGGCAGGTTCATCACCAGCAACGGCCAGTCCCTGCGCAGCTTGGCCCGCCACGACAGCCCGCTCGCGGCGTGGGCGGCGGGCGCGTGGCGGCCGGGCGCGCGGCGGCGTGGCGGCCGCTCTGCCGTCGCCGTGCCGCCGCTCCCGACCGCGGACTCGCCCGCACTCCTCCCCGTGCCTGCGCCCGTGCCGGTGCCTGGGCCCGTGCCTGCGCCCGTGCCTGGGCTCGTGCCTGCGCCCGTGCCTGCGCCCGTGTCCGTGCCCATGCCCGCGCTCTCGCCGGTCCCCGTGCCCGTCTTCGGCGCCCTCACAGCCGCCCGTTCTCGCGCGCGACCTTCATGTAGAACTCGCGTGCCTCGTTGCCGCCCTGCTCCTGCCAGTCCTTGAGGATCTTCGGCCACTCGGAGATCGGCCGCTTGCCGCGGAAGATCTCCTGCATCTTGTCCTCGGTGGGCGTGACCAGCCCGGCCATCTTCGACGGCCGCTCCACCCGGATGCCCACGAACGGGTCGTTCTCCAGGATCGCGGCCGCCTTGGTCTGCCAGTCCCACAGGGACTGCACGAGCCCGTCGTACTGGCTCATCGCGTTGGCGTTGGGCCGGCCGGACAGGAACAGGTAGGTCGGCGCGACCTCCTTGCGGCCGAGCGCGGTCTGCTTGACCTTGCCGTCCTCGACCGTGTAGTGCCTGCCCTCGACGCCGTTGTAGCACAGCTCGTACTCCTGGGTGCCGAACGGCCCCGAGGCCCAGTTCGACAGCGCGAGCAGCTCGCGGGTGCGGGCGTCGCCGAGCCCCTTCTTGATGAAGATGAACATGCTGGCGGGCTCGTTGCGCCACATGGTGAGCCGCCCGCCGGGCTTGGCCGGGTACGGGTCGACGATCTGCATGTCGAAGTCGGGGTTGTCGGCCTGGAAGCGGCCGAGCGCCTCGTGCCAGGCGCCGAGCCCGTCGCGGTAGACGACGATCTCACCGCTGCCGAAGATGGCCTTGTTGTCGGCGTCCTTGTTGGCCACGACGTCGGGGTGCACGTGGCCGGCCTCGAAGAGCTTGGCGACGAACTCGATGTGGGCGGCCCACTCCTCTGTCTCGTACTTGTACTCCAGCGTGCCGTCGCTCTTCTTGCGCCACTCGCGCGGCACCCCGAAGGCCCGCTGGATCTCCTGCTCCATGCCGCCGCCGAACGCCCAGCGCTTGCCCTTGGCGTCGGTGATCGCCGCGCCGAGCGTGAGCAGGTCGTCGGCGCTCTTGGGGTGTTCGAGGCCGAGCTTCTTCATGATGTCCTGGCGGACGAAGGTGGCGAACGGGTACGGGTCGTTCTGCCACGGGATGCCCTGGAGCACGCCGCCGAAGACGCCGTACTGCCAGGCCGCGGTGTCGTAGTTGGCCAGCAGCGGGAACTCCTTGGCCTTGTCGCCGGCCAGGTAGGGGCCCAGGTCGGCGAAGAGCTTGTTGGCCGCCTCGGTGAAGCGGCCGATCTTGACCAGCTCCCACTCCGGGACCATCACCATCTCCGGCACGTCGCCGCTGGCCAGGACGGTGCTGAGCTTCTGCCCGTAGGTGTTGCCGTCGGAGATGTTGAAGCGGACGACGCCGCCGAGCCGCTTGTTGACCTCCTCGTAGTAGGAGTTGCTGCCGAGCCCCGGCGGCACCGTGCCCCACAGCGGTGTCATCGCGGTCACCTCCTTGCCGCTGGTCAGCGGCGGGGTGGTGACGGCCTGCACCATCTGGGCCGGCCGGGTCAGGAAGCCCGCCTGCACGAACTCGGAGGCGGGCAGGTCGGGCTTCAGCCCGGGGATCTCGAACGGCACCCGCGTCGGCACCAGGCTCTTGAGCTTGTCGGCGGCCACGGCCGTGCCCTGGGGCGCCTGTCTCTTCTCGGCGCAGCCCGCCACCAGGACGCTTGCGCCGACCAGGCCGAGGAACGCGCGGCGGGTCGGGTCGGGTGTCGGCATGAGGGGGTCCCTCCTCGGGATGGGATGGGCCGCTGGGGCGCGGAACGCCGCCGCCCGCGGTGGACCGCGGACCGCGCCCCACCTACAATTAGTTGGTATTTCGACCAAACAAATTAGTAGAGTGTGACTGCAGCCACAAGGGATCGCGACGGTCACAGGTTGGTGCCGATGAGCAACCCGCATAACGGACCGCCGCAGCGGCGGGTCTCCGGTTGGTGGAGAAAGCCGGCGATGCGGCATGCTGGGATCACTTCTTGGCGGGAACGGGGCTGATATTGATCACTTCTACGACCGGCCCTCAGCCGGCCGACTTCGCCGACGTACGGGCCACCAACCTCGCGGTCGTGCTGCGCTTCGTCCGCGAGCACGCGCCGTGCTCGCGCGCCGACATCGCGGCCTCCACGGGGCTGAACAAGGCGACCGTCTCCAGCCTGGTCGCCGACCTCATCGACCGCCGGCTCGTGCGCGAGACCGGGCTGACCGAGAACCGCGTCGGCCGGCCGGCCACGATGCTCGTCCTCGACGGCTCGCCGTACGCGGCCATCGGGGTCGAGATCGGCGTCGACACCGTCTCGGCCGTGGCCACCGACCTCGCGGGCGGACGGCTGCTGACCTGGCGGCGGGCGTTCTCGGGTGGCGACTCGGTCAGTCAGAGCGTGGCGGGTGTCGGCGCGATCGTCCGGCGGGTGGTCAACCGCATGGCCAAGGAGGAGCGCCAGGTGCTCGGCCTCGCCGTGGCCGTGCCCGGCCTGGTCGACGTGCAGGGCACCGTGCGCCTCGCGCCCAACCTCGGCTGGCATGACGCCGACCTCGGCGGCGACCTGGCCAAGGCGCTGCGCGACCCCGGCTTCCCCATCCAGGTCGACAACGACGCCAACCTCGCGGCCCTCGCCGAGCAGCGCTTCGGCCCTCACGCGGGCGCCGCCGACCTGGTCTACCTCAGCGGCGGCGTCGGCGTGGGCGCCGGCATCATCCTCGACGGCCGGCTGCGCAGGGGCGGGCTCGGCTACAGCGGCGAGATCGGCCACGTGCAGCTCGACCCGGAAGGGCCCGTCTGCCACTGCGGCCGGCGCGGCTGCCTGGAGGCGGTGGCCGGCATCGGCGCGGTGCTGCGCAAAGACCTGTCGCCGGCCGAGACGCAGGCCGAGATCGAGGAGGTCGTCCGCCAGGCGCGCTCCGGCGATCCCGGCACGCTGGCCCGGCTCACCTCGGTCGGCACGGGCCTCGGCCAGGGCGTGGCGATCCTGACCAACCTGCTCGACCCGGCGGTGGTGATCCTCGGCGGCTACTACGTCCCGCTGGCGCCGTGGGTGCTGCCCGCCGTCCACGACGAGCTGGGCAGGCGGGTGGTCGCTCCGGGAGCGCCCGAGGTCGTGGCCTCGACGCTGGGGCACGACGCGGCGGCGCTCGGGGGTGCGGCGCGGGTGCTCGACTCGATCGATTCGGGAAGATTGCCGGGAGGATTGGCGCGAATCCCTTGACCTTGGTCACATGGGCGTGCACCCTTCAGTCAATCCACTGAAATTTCCGCGTAACTTCCCCAGGCCGGTCGTCGAAGCGCTTCGACACTCTCAGAGGGATGATCATGCAAGAACCCCCCTTCCGCGACCCAGCGGCCCCCCTTCACGACCGGATCGGCGACGTGCTGCGCAGGCTCACCATCAAGGAGAAGCTGGGCCTGCTGCACCAGTACCAGGCGCCGGTGGAGCGGCTGGGGATCGGCCCCTTCCGTACGGGCACGGAGGCGCTGCACGGCCTTGCCTGGCTCGGCCCCGCCACCGTCTTCCCGCAGGCCATCGGGCTCGCCTCGACCTGGGACCCTGACCTGCTGCACCGGGTGGGCGCGGCGGCCGGCGACGAGGTGGTGGCCTGCCACCACAAGGACCCGGCGGGGGCGGGGCTCAACGTGTGGGCGCCGGTGGTCAACCCGCTGCGCGACCCGCGGTGGGGGCGTAACGAGGAGGGCTACTCCGAGGATCCGTGGCTGACCTCGGTCCTCGCCACGGCGTACGCGCGCGGACTCGGTGGGAGCGCTCCCGACGACGACGGGCCGCCCGCCGTGCTCAAGACCGCGCCCACGCTCAAGCACTTCCTCGCCTACAACAACGAGACCGACCGCTGCACCACCTCCAGCAACCTGCCGCCCAGGGTGCTGCACGAGTACGAGCTACCCGCCTTCAAGCAGCCCATCGAGTCGGGCGCCGCGGTGGCCGTCATGCCGTCCTACAACCTGGTCAACGGGCGGCCCGCGCACCTCAGCCCGCTCATCGGGCAGGTGCTGCGCGCCTGGGCCCCCGGCGACCTGCTGGTGGTCAGCGACGCGTACGCGCCGGGCAACCTCACCGGGCTGCAGGGCTACCACGACACGCTGCCCGAGGCGTACGCGCACGCGGTCAAGGCCGGTCTCGACAGCTTCACCCAGGACGACGACCGAGCTGAGGCCACGCTCGGCCACCTGCGTGCCGCGCTCGACCAGGGGCTGCTCACCGAGCAGGACATCGACCAGGCCGCCGGGCACGCCCTCGCCATCAGGTTCCGGCTGGGGGAGTTCGACCCGGCGACGCCGTACGACGACGTCACCGACTCCGTCGTCAACTGCCCCGAGCACCGGGCGCTGGCCAGGGAGGCGGCGCGGCGCTCGTTCGTGCTGCTGGAGAACGACGGGCTGCTGCCGCTGCGCGACGTCCGCAAGGTCGCGGTGCTCGGGCAGCTCGGCGACACGCTGATGGAGGACTGGTACAGCGGCACGCTGCCGTACGCCGTCACCGCCCGCGCCGGGCTGGCCGAGCGCTGCGAGGCCGTGTTCTGCGAGGCGGTGGACCGGGTGACGCTGACCGCCGAGTCCGGCCCGGTCGCCGCCGACCCGGCCGGCGGGCCGCTCGGCGTGGGAGCGCAGGAGGCGGGGCTGTTCGACGTCTTCGACTGGGGCGGCGGCGCGTACGCGCTGCGCTCCGTGACCACCGGCCGGTTCGTCTCGGTGGACGGCACCACCCTGGTCAACGACCAGCCGGGGCCGAACGGGTGGGAGGTGCGCCAGACGTTCCGCATGGAGGAGCGGCCGCGCGGCACGCTGGCCCTGCGCCACATCTCGACCGGCTGCTACGTCGGCGCCGCGGACGACGGCGTGCTGTGCCTGGTGGACGACGCCGACCAGGCCGTCTGGCTGGCCATGGACGTCGTCAGGAGCGGCACCGCCGAGGCCGCCAGGCTGGCCGCGGAGGCCGACGTGGCGATCGTGGTGGCCGGTGACCATCCGCTGGTCAACGGCAGGGAGACCGAGGACAGGCTGACGCTGGCGCTGGCCCCCGCGCAGGACGCCGTCATACGCGCCGCGCGCGAGGCCAACCCGCGCACCGTACTCGTCCTCACCAGCGGCTACCCGCTGACCTGGACCACCGGTGACCTGCCCGCCGTGCTCTGGTCGGCCCACGGCGGCCAGGAGTACGGCCACGCGCTGGCCGAGGTGCTGTTCGGCGACGCCGACCCCGAGGGCCGCCTGACCCAGACGTGGTACCGCTCCGAGCACGAGCTGCCCGACCTGCTCGACTACGACATCATCGCCTCCGACGCCACCTACCAGTACTTCCGCGGCGTCCCCCTGCACCCCTTCGGCCACGGGCTGAGCTACACCACGTTCGGCTACACGGGGCTGCGCGTCCGCCTCGACGGCGACGTGGTGCACGCCGAGGTGACGGTCACCAACACCGGGCCGCGGCCCGGCGTCGAGGTCGTGCAGTTCTACACCCACCAGCAGCGCTCCCGGGTCAAGCAGCCGCTGCGCCGGCTGCGCGGGTTCGAGAAGGTGCGGCTGGGGCCGGGCGAGAGCCGTACGGTGGAGCTCCGGCTGCCGGTCTCCGATCTCGCGTTCTGGGACGTCACCAGGGGCAGGTTCGTCGTCGAGCGCGCGCCGCACCGGCTCATGGTCGGCCGCAGCGCCACCGACCTGCGGCTGAGCGCGGGCTTCGAGGTCGAGGGCGAGGTCGTGCCGCCGCAGCGCGGGCCGCTGCGCGCCGCCTGCCACGACGCGTACGACGCGATCACGTTCGTGGACGCAAGCCGATCGGACGGCGACGCCGTGCGCTCCGACGCCGAGGGCGCCTGGATCCTGTTCCGCGAGGTCGACCTGACCGGCGTCACCACTTGCGTGGCCAGGGCGGGCAGCACCGAGGGCGGCATGATCACCGTCCGGCTCGGCGACCCGCTGCACGGCCCCGCGCCGGCCGGCTTCCCCGTGCCCAGGACCGGCCGGTACGACCATCAGGCCATTCCGGTCTCCCTCGAAGGCGTGGACGGGGTGCACGATCTGTACGTGGTGTTCGAGAACGAGGGCGTGACGCTGACGGTGATCGAGTTCGGAGCCGGGGCTTGAGCGGGCGCACGGTCACCATCGCGGAGGTGGCCAAGCACGCCGGCGTGGCCGTGAGCACGGTGTCGTACGTGCTGAGCGGCAAGCGTACGATCTCGGCCGACACCCGGCGGCGGGTGCTCGACAGCGTCCGCGTCCTGGGCTACCACCCCAACGCCGGCGCCCGCGCGCTGGCCAGCAAGCGCTCCAACGTGATCGCGCTCGTGCTGCCGCTGCGCGCCGGTATGCACGTGCCCGTCCTGATGCGCTTCGCCAGCGCGGTCGTGACGGCGGCCCGCCGCTTCGACCACGACGTGCTGCTGCTGACCGCCGACGAGGGCACCGCGGGCATCCGCAGGGTGGCCGCCAGCGCGCTCGTGGACGCGCTCGTCCTGATGGATGTCGAGCTGGACGACCTGCGGGTGCCGCTGTTGCGCGAGCTGCCGGAGCCGAGCGTGCTCATCGGCTTCCCGGCCGAGCCCGCCGGGCTGACCTGCGTCGACCTCGACTTCCGCGCCGCCGGCGCGCGCTGCGTGGAGCACCTGGCCGAGCGCGGGCACGAGGAGATCGCGCTGCTCGGCGCCCCCTCGGTCGTCTACGACCGCGGCACCGGCTTCGCCACCCGCACCCGCGAGGGCTTCGTCGAGGCATTGGGCACGCACGGCATCGAGGGCGTCGCGCTGCCCTGCGAGGAGACGTTCGACGAGGTGTACGAGACCGTCCGCGACCTGTTGCTCGACCACCCCGGCCTGTCCGGGCTGGTCGTGCACAACGAGTCGGCGGTGGGCCACGTGCTGGCCGCGCTGCGCCAGCTCGGCCGCCGGGTGCCCGACGACGTGGCGGTGGTGGCGATCTGCCCCGACGACGTCGCCGAGCGGGCCAGCCCGCCGCTGACCTCCGTGCTGATCCCGGCCGAGGAGGTGGGCAGGGAGGCGGTCAGGCTGGTGATGGACAAGCTGGAGGGCCGCGTGGTGCCCGACTCGACGCTGCTGACGCCGCAGCTGGCCGTACGCGCGAGCAGCTGAGGTAAACACCCTCGCGCCTCAATTTTCGCGGTGAGTAGTCGCCCGTGAGCGAGACGTATCCCAAATCTGTCCGGTTTTCGATCGTATGTGGTTCCGTGTCGGTTTCACCGGGCAGGCCGGGTGAGGCGGAGGGAGAACCACACTATGACTACGTCAGTGCAGCCGGCGTCGGCCGGGCAGGGCGGCGGGCGGGGCCCCACCGGCCTCGCCGACGTCATCGACACGATCCTCGACCGGGGGCTCGTGATCGACGCCTACGTCCGGGTGTCCCTTGTCGGCATCGAGATCCTGACCATCGACGCGCGCGTCGTCGTGGCCAGCGTCGACACCTACCTGCGCTTCGCCGAGGCCGCTAACCGGCTGGACATGTCCCAGAGCGAGCAGAGCCTGCCCGAGGCCATCGGCCTGGCCAAGGGCGGCGGCTCCGGCCAGGACGCCTCCAAGGAGGTCATCCAGGGCATGGTCGAAGGCGACGAGCAGCGCGAGCTGAGCGGGTCGGACGAGGAGGCCGGGCAGGCCGACGAGAAGAAGGAACCCCGGAGCGCCCCCACCAGGAAGATGCGGCTCAAGTGAGAGGAAGAGCAAGCGCTATGGGACGCTCGACCAACGTCTCCGGGTCCGGCCAGGCCACCCAGGAGATCCAGAACCTCGCCACGTACGTCTACGGCATCGTCCCCGCGGAGACCGAGGTGAGCCGCGACCAGAAGGGGCTGGGGGAGCCTCCTGGCGAGGTGCGGCTCGTCAAGCACGGCGAGATCGCGGCCGTCGTGAGCGGCGTGAACGTGGACAAGCCGCTCGGCCGTCCCGACGACCTGCTGGCCCACGAGGAGCTGCTGGACAGCGTGGCCGCCAAGGGGCCCGTGCTGCCGTTCCGGTTCGGGGCGGTGCTGTCCGACACGGGCGCCGTCGTGGACGAGCTGCTCGCGCCGCACCACGACGACTTCGTGGCCGCCCTCGACGAGCTGGCCGGCAGCGCCCAGTACGTCGTCAAGGGCCGCTACGCCGAAGGGCCCGTCCTGACGGAGATCCTCGCCGAGAGCCCGGAGGCCGCCGGTCTGCGCGACGCCATCCGCGGCACCTCCGAGGACGCCACCCGCAACGAGCGCATCAGGCTCGGCGAGATCATCACCGCCTCCGTCGAGGCCAAGCGGGACATGGACACCCGCCTGCTGCTCGACGGCCTGTCCGGCCACTACCTGCAGGCCTCGCTCAGGGAGCCGTCCCACGAATGGGACGCCGCGCACGTCGCCCTGCTCGTCAAGGCCGACCAGCGCAAGGACCTGGAGCGGGCGCTGAAGGAGTTCGGCGAGCGCTGGGAGGGCCGCGTGGAGCTGCGGCTCATCGGGCCGATGGCGCCGTACGACTTCGTCGTCGCGCAGGGCTGAAGGGGGTACGGCGCGTGGGGCTGATCTCGCTGATCTTCACCTGGCCGCTCGCGCCGGTGCGCGGGCTGGTCAGGCTCGCCGAGATGATCCAGGACCAGGCGGAGCGCGAGCTGCGCAACCCCGCCGCCGTACGCCGGCGGCTTGAGGCGATCGAGGCGGCCAGACGGGCCGGCGAGATCTCGGAGGAAGAGGAACGCCGGGCCATCGAAGAGGTCCTGCGACTGGCGATGGGGAGGTGAGCCGGAGGTGATCGCCGAGGGGTCGGACACCGAGGAACTGGACGGCGAGGAGGAGCTTGTCGAGGTGCTGGACGCCGCATCGGCGGGCGAGGCCGGCATGCAGCACATCGCCGACCTGACCAAGAAGGAACCGGAGGGCGTCACCTCGGTCGTCCCGGGGGACGACGGCTGGCTGGTGGACGTCGAGCTCGTCGAGGACCGCCGCATCCCGTCCTCGGGCGACATGCTCGCCCTCTATCGGGTGGAGATGGATATGGAGGGCACCTTGCTGTCATATCGGAGGATCCGGCGCTACCGGCGGTCGAACGCCGACTTCGGGGAGGCGTGATGACCTCCGGTCCCGTCGTCCGCCCCACGTACGGGTCGGGCCCCGCCAACCGCGAACCCGCCAACCTCGGCGACATCCTCGAACGCGTCCTCGACCGGGGCATCGTCATCGCCGGCGACATCCGGGTCAACCTGCTGGACATCGAACTCCTCACGATCAAGCTCAGGCTGCTGATCGCCTCCGTCGACACCGCCAGGGAGCTGGGCATCGACTGGTGGGCGCACGACCCCTGGCTGTCCGGACGCGACCGCGAGCTGGTCGAGGAGAACCGGCGCCTGCGCCGCCGCCTGGCCGTCGCCGAGGGACGGGAGGAAGTCGGTGGCTGAGGGTACCTACCTGTACGCGGTCGCCCGCGAACCCCTCTCGACCCCGGCCGGCGTGGCGGGCGCGCGCGTACGGACGATCGAGCACGACGGTCTGGTGGCGTACGTGAGCTCGGTCCCGCTCGACACCTTCGGCGAGGAGCCGCTGCGCCGCAGCCTTGAGGACCTCGACTGGCTGGCCGAGACCGCGCGCGCCCACCACCGCGTCGTGGACGCGGTCGCCGCCGCCACCACCACCGCCCCGGTCCGCCTCGTCACGGTCTACGCCGGCGACGACCAGGTCCAGGACCTCCTGACCCGCCGCGGAACAGCCTTCCACCGCGTCCTGTCGCACGTCACAGGCCGCAACGAATGGGGCGTCAAGGTCTACACCACCCTCTCCGACCCCGGGCAGGAGAAGACACCTGAGGCCGCCGGAACGCGCTCATCCCGGCGCGCGGCCGAAGGGACCGGCCCGGACACAGGGTCGCCTGCCCACCCCTCGCCATCGGGGGCGGCGAGCGCAAGGCATGACCGCGACGACGGGACGTACGGGCGGCCGGGGCGGGCGTACCTGGAACGTCGAAGGGCGAGCCTGCGCGGCCGGGAGCAGCTCCGCAAGCAGGCGCTGCGCCGCGCCGACCACATCCACCGCACGCTGTCGGCCCTGGCCGCCGACGGCTGCCGCCACCGCCCCCAGGACCCGCGCCTGTCCGGCCGCCACGACTGGATGCTGCTGAACGGCGCGTACCTGGTGGACGAGGCCCGCGCCACGGAGTTCGCCGAGCTCGCGGGCACCCTCGGCGGCGACGGCGTCGAGATCCGCCTGACCGGCCCGTGGGCTCCCTACTCGTTCACGGTCATGGAGACGACGTGACCACGCCCCTGCGGGACGTGGTGGCCACCGACGACCTGCCGCCCGAACGGATCGCCCTGGTGGACCTGCTGGACCGGCTGCTGGCGGGCGGCGTCGTGCTGACCGGCGACCTGGTCCTGTCGATCGCGGACATCGACATCGTCCGCATCTCCCTGAACGCCCTGATCGCCTCGGTCGACCAGCTCGAAGGGAGGACCTGACGTGAGCGCGGACAAGCCCCGCTGGCGCATCGCCGCCGACTCGGAGACGGTCGAGCGCGACCTGTCCCGCCTCGTCCTGACCCTCATCGAACTGATCCGCCAGCTCGTGGAACGCCAGTGCGTCCGCCGCATGGAGGAGGGCAACCTGACGGACGAGCAGATCGAGACCTTGGGCGTCACCCTGATGCGCCTGGAAGAGGCCATGGAGGACCTCTGCGACCGCTTCGACCTCACCCCGGAGGACCTCAACCTCGACCTCGGCCCCCTGGGCACCCTCCTCCCGTCGAACTGACGACGGTCACTGGGTGGGTCGGCCCCGGCGCCGAGTCTCGCGGGCGATCCTGTCCAGCTCCTTCTCCTCGGTGCGCCACTGCTCGATGACGGGGAGGCACCAGTAGTTGCGTCGCTGATGGCGCAGCGTCGGGTGCGGGAACGGATGATGCTTGGGACCGCCGCGCGCGGTCCATGACCTGATGGTGCTGGCGGCCGTACCGAGATAGCGGGCGGTGCCCTGGGTGTCCAGGAAACCCCGGCCGGGCCTGAGGTCAGGCAGCACGGCGAGCGCTTCGGGGCGGGCGTCGGAAGGCTCCCGGCGTACGGGGAGGCAGGCGTTGTAGAGCAGCGTCGCCAGATGGAGCGCGTCGGCGGGGTCGAGGTCGAGGCGCGCCACCGGAGGTGAGGCACCGCCAGGGGCGTTCTGGGATGACTTGGTGGAAATATCGGTTATGCGGATATTCCAGCGCCAGCCGGTGGTCTTTGCGTAATGTCCGAACGCGTCGTGCAGCAGTGCCGTGGGCGAATGCGGAGCTGGGGGATGAATCACAGCATCAACGCTGTGATTTCGCGGCCTTATCGTGCAACCACTTTCACGAAAACGGCAGATCACGGACGGGTATTGATCGTGATCGCGCCGTCCTGTGCCCTCGTGTGCCGTAACGCGTGCCTGCTCCGATTTGGCCTCCCGTGCGCGGCGGGGGCACCATTACGGCACGGGAGACATCAGCGGCCTCTTCCTGCCACTCGTTTGCAGCGGCAGGACGGCATAACCCCCTGACCTCGGCGAGTAAACGCTGGCGGCGCATTTCGCAACTTACTGGTACGAACGGTCGGGGAGTCTGAAGGCTACAAGCTGATGGCGCTTCGGCCACGAGGGTACCGGTGCCGCGCGATCCGCTGCGGTGTCCTGCTCGTGCCCCCGAGAGGAGCGCGCCACCTCCCAGAGGACTGCCCTGCGAGACGCGGGTCACGCGTATCCCGGTGGGCGTACGCAGCGCCATTGAATAGCTACACAGTGTCATGAAGGTATTGGAAGGGACCTGATGCCGCACCAGGAGAACGTGTCTTCGGAGCCGCCGTCGGCCGTCAAGGGCGACGGCGCGGCCAAGCCACTGGTCGACCTGCGCTCGGCCGTGGTCATGCTGTTCGCCGCCCTCATCGGCCTCGCCGCCGGTGTGCTGGCCTTCCTGGCCGCCGCGCCGCCTCCGCAGGCGGTTCTGGTGGGCGGCGGCGCCTTCGGCGGCGCCGTCCTCTTCTTCAACCGCGTCATCGGCCGGTAGGGGTCGCGATGGCGACGCGGAAGCTCCCGCGACGGCGCCAAGTGTCTAAACGCTTCTGCCCGCGATTCACAACCATTGGATGCGCAGGTACGCGTCCGGGGCGTGAACGGGCGTCATGGAGTTTCTCCTGTCGAGTTCCCCGTGGCGACCGGTTGTTCGCCCGGGCCGTTTAAGGATCTGCGCATGGCGAGTGGAAATCCCGCTCCCCTCCCGTCTGCTCATAGGCGTGAGGTCGAACAGTTCTATCGCGACACCGTCGCGAGGACCAGGAGCATGGTTTACAAGCGTCTGGGAGGCGATGCCCAGGACATCGACGACGTGACCACGACGGTCTACCTCAAGATCATCGATCGGTGGTCGACCATCCGCACCCTCCAGCCGGAGAAAAAGCGGCTCAAGTGGCTTTCCACGACGACCGCCCTGGTCGTGCTGGAGGAGATAAGGAAGCGGAGCAACGACCGCTGCAAGACGTTCCCGGAGCGAACCTGGGAACAACTTACGGCCGTCCTGTCGGCGCCAGAACCGGCGGACAACGCCATTGAGATGAAAGATCTCTACAGGGAGGTATGGAATGCCGTGGCCGTGCTTTTAGCGGGCAACGAGCAAAAGGTGATCGCGTACGATCTCATCGGTCTGTCCACCCGTGAGACGGCCCGCGAACTGCGGATCACTCCGGAGACGGTCCGGGTGCACCGGCGCAACGCGCTCAGGAAGCTCACGGGAACGCCGGAGATCGCACACGTCCGGGAGGTCTTAGAGAAAGGAGGCTCATGATTCCGGCCTTAAGGGAAAAATCGCGGGACGCGCTGACATCATTCGTCGGCATTCTCGGCACCGGCCGTCCCAGCGGGCGACGATGGACGAGCCTGACCCGCCGCCTGCGACGCTTCGAGGCGGAGACCGATTGCCCGGCCCCTGACGTGGAAGCCGGACTCGAGCGCCTGCGCGCGGAGGCGCGGGCTCGCGGTCTCTTCGATCACGATCAGGACAGCAGCGGCGAAGAGGCGCGCCCGGCTCATACCTGGGCGAATACACCGCCTGCGCTGGCGGTGGCACCGCTGATCTGCATGCTCATGTGCGTCAGCCTGCTCTGGCGGCGACCCCGTCTTGGCGCCGGGGCCGCCGCGGAACACGCGGACGCGTCGCGGAGCGGCTGATGGATCCTGACCGAGTCTGATCAGGACTCCTGCAACGGCGGCGGGCGATGGGGGCACCTGCCGCCCTTGTGGGGCCGGCCGTCAGAGCGCGCGGGTGGCGAGGCCGGGGTAGTCGAGGATGAGGGCTGAAGGGTCGTAGTGGAGGCGGCAGGCGACCTCGAAGACCGGTGCCGCGTAGTCGTAGGTGTCGTCGCCCGCGCGGGTGTAGTGCTGGTCGAGGCGTTCTGCGGACAGGTCCAGGGCGCGGACGTACGCGGCCGGGGCCGGGGCGCCTGAGCCCGTCGCCAGGCGGAGGCGGTGGACCGGGAGCGTGTTGGTCACCGCCGAGGACTCCAGGTCGACGTCCAGGCAGCCGTCCAGGTCGGGGGCGGGGGAGCCGTCCACCTGCCAGCGGCCCCTGCCGTCGGACTCCAGGAACGTGCGGCGGGTGCCGGTCACCGTGCGGCTGGTGACCCTGGCCAGGCGGGTGGTCCACGAGGTGTCGACCTCGATCGTGTAGTCGACCGCCCACGTGCGGCCGTCCTCGACGGCGGTCGTACAGCCCTCGATGCGATGCCCGCCCTCATGCGGCCGGAAGTACGCGACCTCGAAGCCGGTACGGGCGGTCACGTGCCGCCAGGCGGCGGTCTCTGGCAGCGGCGCGAAGGTCACGCCCCGATCCTGCCACGCCGCCCCCTCAAGTGATCAACCCCCATCACCCTGAGAGCAGGTGCCAGGGCAGGACGATCGGCGCGGCCGGGCGGTCGCCGGCGGCGAGGCGTTCGACCAGGGGCGCGAGCCGCGACGGGACGACGGGTTCGTCGGCGCGGGCCAGCTCGGCCGCCGTCCACCACTGGAACCGGTCGGTCGAGGCGCGCTCGTCGTCGTCCATTCCGGAGTCGTCCACCTCGAGCCCGTCCACCCGCAGCAGGAAGTAGTGGTCGCGGGCATGGTGCCGGCGACCGCCCACCGTCCAGCCGCCCTCGCTGGTCGCCACCACCGGCCCCAGCGCCTCCGGCGGCACCACGTGGCCGAGCTCCTCGCGCAGCTCGCGGGCGGCGGCCTCGCTCGGGCTCTCGCCGGGGTCGATGCCGCCGCCGGGCGTGAACCACGCGTACGAGGGCTCGTCCACCTGCAGCAGCAGCCCCCGGTAGAGCAGGATCCTGTCCGCCCCGTCGAGCAGCAGGACGCGGGCCGTCTCCCTCACGTCATCTCCACGGTGATGGCCCACCGCTCGTGATCGCGCCAGGCGCCGTCGATGTACTGGAAGTTCGGCGAGAACCCCTCGCGCTGGAACCCCACCCTCTTGATCAGGTTGATGGACGGCTGGTTGTGCGGCTGGATGTTGGCCTCCAGCCGGTGCAGCCCCATCTCCCCGAACGCGTGCCCCACCAGCAGCCGCAGCCCCTCGGTCAGGTAGCCGCGCCCGGTGGTCGAGGCGAACGCCGAGTAGCCGATGGTGCCGCACTGGTGGGTGCCGCGGACGATGTTGTTGACGTTGACCCGGCCGACGATCGCGCCGGTGTCGCGCCGGCAGATCAGGAACCCCTCGTGCACGGGCTCGTCGAACCTGGCCAGGTACGCCTCGAAGGCCGCGTACGTGACGATGGGCGGCCCCGGCATCCACCGGGCGAGCAGGTCGGCGCTCTCCCGGTGCAGGGCCGTGAGCTCCTCGAAGTCCTGGAGGCACAGGTAACGCAGGGCCACCCGGTCACCCTCGGCAAGATAGATCACATCAGACATTCTGCAGGCCAGCTCCCGCAGTGCCAGGCGGTTCCGTCCCCTTCGACGGCGAACGGCTCGGCGTGCGGCAGCGGCGCCCCCCACACGCGCCCGCCCAGCCCGCCCAGCCCGCACAGCACGGCGAGCCCGGCGGTCAGGCTGGCGACGTGGCCGACCACCGCGACGACGCCGCCGTCGTGCCGGGCCGCGATGCCGGCCAGCGCGGCCGCGACGCGGCCGGTGACGGCGTGGCCGTCCTCGCCGTCGGCCACCGCCTCGTCCAGGGCGCCGTCCACGACCCAGGCCCGCAGCACCTCGGCCGTACGCGCCCGCACCCCGGCGTCCTGCGAGCCCTCCGCGCGCCCGAGGCCCACTTCCGCCAGTTCGGGAAGCAGGGTCGTGGTGAGACCGAGCGTCCCTGCGACGATCTCGGCGGTGGTGGCGGCGCGGACGGCGCTGCTCGCGTACACGTGGGTGATCCCCGCGCCGCGCAGCCGGCGGCCCGCCTCGGCCGCCTGGTCGCGGCCGCGCGGGGTCAGCTCGGCGTGCGGCACGGCGCCGGACGTGCGGGTGACGACGTTCTCCGACTCGGCGTGCCGCAGGCACCACAGGCGCACGCTCACTCGCCCTCCTTCGCGCGGTCGTAGACGCCGACGGCCCAGCGGCCGGGGCGCTCGCCGACCTCGGCCGACAGCCGCTCGACCACCTCGTCGAACAGCAGCGGCGGCCTCCTGTGCAGCCGCGCGCAGACGCTCTCGTTCATGTCCGGCGTGCACGCCTTGACCTCGGCGGCCACGCGCTCGATGGGGGCGTCCGCGGGGAAGACCCAGATCTGCATCTTCTGCGGGCGTTCGAGCCAGCCTTCGGGGGCCGACAGCTTGTCGTGATGTCCGCTCGTTCCCTTGCCGCACCTGCCGGCGCCGCCGCCCATCTCCCCGCCCTTGAGCGAGCTCCTGATGACCACCCACGCCCGCGGGTCGTCGCAGACGACCATGTGCGCGGTGTCCTTGCTGGTCGGGGAGAAGGTCACCGTCCGGGGGACGCCCATGGTCTCGTACCGCTCGGAGTGGAGGAGGGGCAGGGTGAAGTCCTTGTCGCCCAGCTTCACGCGGAACGTCTCCGGCAGCGGGAGCTCCGGCTGGAGACTGACCGTGTCCGTGGGCTGGCGCGCGGCAGGAGCCGGCGAAGGGGCCGGCGGGAGGCCGTACATGAGGGCGACCGCCGCGACCGCGAGCGCCGCTCCCGCCGACGCCGCCCGCCTGCCGCGCCGGATCCGCCTGCCGCGCCGCACGATCGCCACCAGGTCCGGGGACGGCGGCGCGCTGCGGCTCCGCTCGTCCAGCAGCCGCTCCAGCTCGTTCTGCGTGCGCCTCATCGCCGCGCCCCTTCCACGTGCACGCTTCGTACGTCAGGATCGATCCGGAGTTTGTTGAGCGCCCGGTTGAGCTGGCTCTTCACCGCCCCCGGCGAGCAGCCGACGATGCCGGCGATCTGGGTCAGCGTGTGCCCCTCGAAGTAGTGCAGGACGACCACCGCCCGCTGACGCGGCGACAGCGCGCCGATCGCGCCCCACAACGCCGCCTGGTCGTCCGCCTCCGCGGCGCGGTCGCGCGGGTCCGCCGTCTCCGGCAGGCTCTCCGCGGGCACCTCACCCCGCCAGCGCCGCCGCCACCAGGAGGCGTGCGTGTTGACGATGATGCGGTAGACGTACGGGTCGGGGTCGCCCTCGATCCGCCGCCACGCCAGCCAGGCCCGCGCCAGCGCGGTCTGTACGAGGTCCTCCGCCGCGCCCCAGTCCCGGCACAGGAGGTAGGCCATCCGGCACAGGCGTGCGTGCCGGTGCGCCACGTACTCCGCGAACCCGTCGTCCATGCAGCGTCTCCATCTCGTCGCCTCCGCTGATGAATACCGGCCGGGAGGCCCGTACGGTTGACAGCGATTCCGAGATGTCTCAGCCGCGCCCGAGCACCCGCAGCAGCTCGCCCGCCGACTCCTCGGGGCCGCGGCCCGCGGTGTCGATCGTCACGTGGGCGCGGGCCCACGGTTCGTACGCGCGCTCCACGATCTCCCGCCAGCTCGGCGGGCGCAGGCCCGGGATGTCGAGCCGGCGCGACTCCGCCCGCCGCCGGTGCTCGTCCTGGTCGGAGCAGACCACCTCCACCTCCGTGACCGGCACCCCGGCCCGTACGCCCACCTCGCGCCACGTGTCCCTGGTGACGGCCAGCGGGTTCACCGACTCGGCCACCACCGTGAGGCCCTGCCGCAGGTGGTCCTCGGCGAGCGCGTACGCGACGACGTACCCGGCGGGCCCGATCGGGTGCTCGGCGAGACCCGAGCGGACGATCGCCTGTTCGATGGTGTCGACCCGCACATGCACCGCACGCAGCCGCCCGGCCAGCAGCCGCGACAGCGTGGTCTTGCCGGTTGCGGGCAGGCCGCCCATGACGACGAGCGCCACGTCAGCAGGGTTCATGAGGTGCCTTCCATTCGGTGATCGTCAACCGGTCAGGTTTCGAGAAGCCCGGCCGGGGTGGTGCGGCCTACCGTGACGGTCATGACTTTCGCACTTCAGTACTGCCACATCACGGTCGACGACATGAACGAGGCGGTCGCCTTCTACCGCGACGGGCTCGCCTTCGAGGTACGCAGCGACGTCGGGGACGGGGGGCAGCGGTGGGTGACCCTGGGCGACCCGGTGCACGGCGGGCCCGAGATCGTGCTCTCCAGCGCGTACGCGGGGCGCTCGGAGGCCGAAGGCGACGCGCTGCGCGAACTGCTCGTCAAGGGCCTGCTGCCGATGATCGTCTTCAGCAGTGACGACATCGACGCCGACTTCGAACGCGTCCGTGCCACCGGCGCCGAGGTCCTCCAGGAGCCCATCGACCGGCCCTACGGCGTCCGCGACGCCGCCTTCCGCGACCCCGCGGGCAACACCGTCCGCTTCCACCAGCCCCTGAAGGGGTGACCCGCGGCCCCCGTCGAGGAGGGCCACCCAGAACGAGAACCGGCGGCCGGGTCACCGGTCCCGGGGGAAAGCACGAAGCACGAAGTACGAAGCACGAAGCACGAAGCCCCGGCCAGGCAAACCTGGTCCGGGGCTTCTCGGTTGTGGTCAGGGACCGGTGGTCACCAGTCGCCGCCGCCGAAGTCTCCGCCGCCGAAGTCGCCTCCGCCGCCGAAGTCACCCCAGCCGCCGCCACCGACGTCGCCTCCGCCGCCGAAGTCTCCGCCGCCGCCCGCGTCGGAGTAGCCCTCGGCGTAGCCGGCGCCGTAGCCGCCCATGCCCCAGCCGCCGCTGAGCATGCTGCCCATCATGGTGCCGATGAACATGCCGGTCATGATGTCGCCGAAGCCGCCGTAGTAGCCGGAGGCGTAGGGCTGGTAGGCGGGACCCGCGTCGTAGTAGGGGCGCCGCTGGCCGTCGACCATGACCTCACGCATCTGCGGGTCGAAGCCGCGCTCGATCGCCTCGGCGTCCATCTTGCAGGCGGGCACGTCGCGGACGGCGCCACCGGGCGGGGCCCAGCGGACGTCGCGGATGGACGGGCCGTGCTGCGGGTTGAAGAAGCAGGGAGCGCGCCGCTCGGGGACCGGCTCGTTGCTGACCTTGGCCTTGACCACGGCGAGCGCGTAGCGGCCGTCCTCGAGGGTCTGGGTGACCTCGCGGACCTGGTCGGCGCGCTGCACGGCGGCGAGCTGCGTCTTGGCCTTCTCGTAGGAGTCGAGGGCGGTCTGCCACTCCTCGATGTGCTTGCCGCCCTCGCCGGCCAGGGTGACGTCGGTGTCGACGGCGGTGATCTCCTCGCCGAGCTTGGTGACGTCCTCCTCGACGGTCTGCTTGACCGCGGCGAGGTCCTTGGCCTCCTGGATGGCCCGCTTCTTCTTCTTGTTGTTGGAGTAGAGGAAGTAGCCGCCACCGCCGACCAGGACCAGCGCGCCGAGGGCGATCAGCGCCCCGGTGCCGCCGGCGCCCGGGTTGGCCTGGCTGCCGGAGTCGAGCGCGGAACGGTCGCCCTTGGCGGCCATGTCGACGCGGTTGGTGAAGTCCTTCATGCCGGCCACGATGTCGCCCGAGTTGGCGTTGACCGCGCGGGTGGCCAGGTTGCCTGCCAGGCCCTTGCTCAGAGCGTTGGATCCGGCGAAAAGGGTCTGGCCGTCGATGACGGCGATGGTCGCACTAGGACGGCCCGCCTTGCTCAGCGCGGAGCTGAGCTGGCTCATGTAGGGCGCAATGGTGGACTGGTCAATCGTGCCGTCGGGCAGCGCCACAGCGTAGATCTTGGTGTCCGCGCCCTTGAGCGCGTCGTTGATCTCGCTCTCCTGACCGGACGACAAGGCAGAGCCGGCCACCACATAGAGCGGCGCCTTCTTCCAGTTGGACACGACCGTGTCGGCATCCGGTGGCGCCGCCGCGTTGGCGGCAGGGGACAGCGCAAGAACGACGATAAGACCGGCGATCAGAGCCGCGAACGCGGCCCCTGCTCGGCGCAGCGAGTGGGTCATGGGCAGCAAGCCTCCTTCGCCCTTGAGGACGAATGGGCGGTCGGCAAAGTTCCTCAAGAGGCACGCTACCCGTCCAGGGCCGCGCGGGAGCACTCCGTGGCGCAACAGCCTGGCACCGGTTGGGTCCCGGTCGGGTCGATCTCCGGCCAAGCCCCCATCAGGGACCGTCAGGAGTCCTTGATCTCGCAGATCGTCGCGCCGGAGGTGACGGTCTGCCCGACCGCCGCCGTCAGCCCGGTGACGGTGCCCGACTTGTGGGCCGTCAGCGGCTGCTCCATCTTCATGGCTTCGAGCACCACCACGGTGTCGCCCTCGTTCACGGTGTCGCCGTCGCCGGCCACGACCTTGACGATCGTGCCCTGCATGGGGCTGACCAGGGCGTCGCCGCCGGCCGCCGGCTTGTTCGAGCCGCCGCCCGCGCGCCTCGGCGCCTTGCCGCGAGCGGCCTGCGCAGGCGCCGGGGCGCCCAGCCCGGCGGGCAGCACGACCTCCAGCCGCTTGCCGCCGACCTCGACCGTGACCGTCTCCCTGGCGGGCTCCTCGCCGGCCGCGACGTCCCCGTCGTACGGCGCCACCGGGTTGTCCCACTCCGTCTCGATCCACCGCGTGTGCACCGAGAACGGCTCCGACACGAACGCGGGATCCGTCACCACGGCCCGGTGGAACGGCAGCACGGTCGGCATGCCGGTGATCTCGAACTCCGCCAGCGCCCGCCGGGAGCGCTCGAGCGCCTCCTGACGGGTGCGGCCGGTGACGATCAGCTTGGCCACCAGCGAGTCGAACGTCCCCGGCACCGTCATGCCCGCCTCGTAGCCGGAGTCGAGCCGCACTCCCGGCCCCGACGGCGCGCGCAGCGTGGTCATCGTGCCGGGGGCGGGCAGGAAGTTGCGGCCGGCGTCCTCGGCGTTGATGCGGAACTCGATCGCGTGGCCGCGCAGCGCGGGGTCGTCGTAGCCGAGCGGCTCTCCGTCGGCGATGCGGAACATCTCGCGTACGAGGTCGATGCCCGCGACCTCCTCGCTGACCGGGTGCTCGACCTGGAGCCTGGTGTTGACCTCCAGGAAGGAGATCGTGCCGTCCTGGCCGACGAGGAACTCGCAGGTGCCGGCCCCGACGTAGCCGGCCTCCTTCAGGATGGCCTTGGAACTGGCGTAGAGGACCTCGACCTGCTCGGCGGTGAGGAACGGCGCGGGCGCCTCCTCCACCAGCTTCTGGTGGCGGCGCTGCAGCGAGCAGTCGCGGGTGCTGACCACGACGACGTCGCCGTGGGCGTCGGCCAGGCACTGCGTCTCGACGTGGCGGGGCCGGTCGAGGTAGCGCTCGACGAAGCACTCGCCCCGCCCGAACGCGGCCACGGCCTCGCGGACGGCCGACTCGTACAGCTCGGCGACCTCTTCGAGCCGGCGGGCGACCTTGATGCCGCGCCCGCCGCCGCCGTACGCGGCCTTGATGGCGATCGGCAGCCCGTGCTCCTCGGCGAACGCCACCACCTCGGCGGCTCCGCTCACCGGGTCTTTGGTGCCCGCGACCAGCGGCGCGCCGACCTTCTGCGCGATGTGCCTGGCCTGCACCTTGTCGCCGAGCGCGGCGATCGCGGCGGGCGGCGGGCCGATCCAGACGAGCCCCGCGTCGATGACGGCCTGGGCGAAGGCGGCGTTCTCGGAGAGGAAGCCGTAGCCGGGGTGGACGGCGTCGGCGCCGCTGCGGCGGGCGATGCCGAGGAGCTTGTCCACGTCGAGGTAGGTCTCGGCCGGGGTCTGCCCGTGCAGCGCGTACGCCTCGTCGGCGACCTTGGCGTGCAGGGCGTCGAGGTCCTGGTCGGCGTAGACGGCCACGCTGGTGATGCCGGCGTCCTCGCACGCGCGGGCCACTCGCACGGCGATCTCGCCGCGGTTGGCGATCAGAACCTTCCGCACCGGCCTTCGTCCTTCCTGCTAGGTTCGGCGGCTCCACGTGCCTGCCGTCGTTCGCGTCGAGCACCTGCCCCGAGACGCGCCCGGCTCCCGGTCGGCCGGGAAGAGAACCCTATCGCCGCTGGTCGTCCCGGCTTGTCGGAGGCGCGGGCGGCCTCCGTTTCGATTGGAACAATCCTCGGGTAGACCATAGCCGCTCGGCATATCTCCGGCGACGGGCGGTGCCCCTTCCTTAGTGTGAGGGCGCTTTCACAGGTTCCAGGAGGTATGCATGAGCCAGAGCATGCTCGGCGGCGACCCCGCGGAAATGCAGCAGATGTCCAGCCAGTTCACGCAGCAGTCGGAGGCGGTCCGTACGACGATGACCGCGCTCGACCGCGAGGCCGCCAAGGTCGGCACGGCGTGGACGGGTCCTGGGGCGCAGCGCTTCCAGCAGGCGTGGCAGAACTACCGCACGGCATTCCAGCGGATGACCGAGGAGCTTCAGGAGGCTTCGCGGGTCATCGGGACCTACCGGCAGAACATCGAGTCCGCCACGAAGTGATCAACGGAAGAGGCCCTGGCGAAGCGGCCGGGGCTTCTTACCGTTGACCCGTGGGACCCGCCGTGAAAGGGACTCTGGCCGAACGTAACTTTGCGGCGAATCGGGCGGGCTACCCTTTTTCTCCATGATTGGTCGCGTCCTCCTGGCCAGCGTGCTCGCCTTGCAGGCTTCCCTCGCCCCAGCCGTCCAAGGGGCCGCCGCAGGGTCCGTCGCAGGGTCCGTCGCAGGGGCCGCCCCCGACTGCAATCCGCCCAGGGGCCAGCTGGAGGTCGGTGAGCCGTGGGCGCAGAAGCGGCTCGACCCGAAGAGCGTCTGGTCGCTGTCGACCGGCGCGGGCGTTCCCGTCGCGGTCATCGACACCGGCGTCGATCTCACTCATCCGCAGCTCCGCCTGGCTGGCAAGGCCGACCTCGTCGGCTCCGGCTACCGCGACTGCGTCGGCCACGGCACCGCCGTCGCGGGCATCATCGGCGCCCAATACGTCAAGGGCGTGCTCTTCCACGGCGTTGCGCCGGGGGCGCGGCTGCTGTCGTACAAGTTCACCGACACCGAGCAGAACGGTGACACGCAGCTGCTCATCAAGGCCATCAAGGCCGCCGCCGACCAGGGCGCCAAGGTCATCAACGTGTCGAGCAAGACGCTCGACCACCCCGCGCTCGAAACGGCCGTACGGTACGCGCTCGCCAAGGACGCGGTCATCGTCGCCGCCGCCGGGAACATCTCCCGCCAGGACGGCACCCCGTCACCCGCCTACCCGGCCAGCTACGACGGCGTGCTCGGGGTGGGCGCGGCCGGGCCGGAAGGCACGCTGGCCGAGTTCTCCAACACCAAGACGCCCGTGTCGGTGATCGGGCCTGGCCAGGACATCACCTCGACCTGGCCGGGCGGCGCCTACGCCAAGGGACTCGACGGCACCAGCTACGCGGCGCCGTACGTGGCGGGCGTCGCCGCGCTCGTCAGGGCCCGTTATCCCAGCCTCGACCAGGCGCAGGTACGCCGGCGCATCATCGCCACCGCCGACGGCGCCACCGGCGCGGGCAAGGGGGCCGGCATGGTGAACCCGATGCTGGCGGTGAGCGCGATCCTGCCGTTCGAGCCCGCCAACGCGCCCGTGGTCGCGCCGCCCCCGCCGACCCCGCTGCCGCGCAGCGCCGTGACCAAGGCCCCGCCCGTGGACGAGAGGGCCATCGACCTGGCCGTGCTCGTCGCGGCCTGCGCGATCGGGCTGGCGCTGCTGGTCGTGGCGATGCGCGTGGTGATCCCCATGGGCCGGAGGAGGGGCTGGCGTCCCGGGCGGCCGACCTGATCTGTACGGCGTCGTAACTACGGGTGCAAGGAAACGGCACAACGATTTGTTGACGGCCGTCCGAAACGCCTGATGCTGATGTGACAGATCTGGTTGAATGTGATCAATTCATGCTTTGCTGGTGAAAGGTTTGGGCATGCACCCTTTGCGCCCTGGGGATCCAGAGCGGATCGGCGCTTTCAGCATTGTCGGGCTGCTGGGAGAGGGGCCGAGAGGGGCAGTCTTCCTCGGGCGCGAGTCCGAGGACGCGCCCAAGGTGGCCATCAAGCTGCTCCCCGCCGAGCCGGAGTCCGATCGTGAGCCCGATCGGTACCTGGGGGCCAAGCGGGTCTCCAGCTCGTACGTCGCCCGCGTCCTCGACGCCGGTTACCACGACGACCGGCCGTACGTCGTGCGCGAGTACGTCGAAGGCAAGAGCCTGGCCGAAACCGTCGCCGACGGCGAGCCGCTGACCGGGGACGCGCTCGAACGCGTGGCCGTCGGCGTGCTGACCGCGCTGTCCGCCGTGCACCTCGCCGGGCTGGCCCACCGCTCGCTCACCCCGCACAACGTGATCCTCGGGCCCGACGGCCCGCGCGTCACCGACGCCGCCATCGGCGACCCGGTCGGCGACGCCGCCTACCAGGCGCCCGAGCAGCTGGAGGGCCGCCCGTACGGCCCCTACGCCGACGTCTTCGCCTGGGCCGCCACCATCGTGTACGCGGGCACCGGCCGCCCGCCGTTCGCCGACCGTGAAGCCGCCCTGAACGGCGACCCCGACGTCGGCATCACGGCCGAGCCGCTCCGCCGCGTCCTGATGTCGGCCCTGACCAGGGAAGTCGGCTCCCGCCCGACGACCTACAGCGCCTTGATGCAGGTCCTCGGCGACGCCCCGAAAACCCCGGACACCCCTGCGGCGAAGCCCGAAGCGGCCGCAGCGGCCGCGGCAGCCGTCGCCCCGGCCCCGGCCGCCCCGGCCGCGGACAGCTCGAAGACGGACGCCCCCACCCCAGCAGCGCCGAAGCCGGCCGAGCCGGCCGCGGACGGGCCGGAGCCCGGCGGGCCGGCAGCGGAGACGGCGGAGTCCGGTCAGCCCGAGGTGGGTGAGCAGAAGCCGGATGGGCCTGTCGCGGACGCGTCCAAGCCCAATGAGCCCGTGGCAGGTGAGCCCAAGGCCGGTGCGCCCGTGGCGGCTGAGTCCAAGGCCGGTGCGCCCGGACCCCAGTCCGGTGGGGCTGGGGGCGAGGGGCCCGAGGCGCCTGCGCCGCGGCGTGCGCCTGAGGGGCCGCCGCTGGAAGGTGTGACGATCGCTCGGCTGCCGATGCCGGGTGGGCCGCCGCAAGGGCCGCCGATGCAGGGGCCGCTTCAGGGGCCGCTTCAGGGACCTCCGCAGGGGCCGCTCGGTCCTCATGTGCCGCCGCAGGGGCCTCCTCCGCCCGTGCCCGCTCAGGGGGGTCCCCTTCAGGGGATGCCTCAGGGGGGCGTGCCGATGCAGGGGCCGCCCCAAGGGCCGCCGCACGGGCCGCTTTCCGGGCCGAACCTGCCCCCGCAGGGTCCGCCTTCGGGGCCGCACGTGCCGCCGCCGCACGTTCCTGGGCCGCCGCTTCAGGGGACGCCCGTGCCGGGGCCTGGGATGCAGGGTCCTGGCATGCACGGCCCTGGGATGCAGGGGCCGCAGGGGCCTGGGGCGAATGTGCCCGTACCGCATCAGCAGGGCGGTCCCGAGTCGCAGGCGCCGCAGCTGCAGGGGCGGCCCGTCACGCCGGAGAGCACCATGTGGGGGCCGCCTGAGGCGGACCCGCCGCAGCCGCCCGCGCAGATCAGGATCGAGCGGTCGTCGTCGCCCGCGCCCCGCAGGGGGCTGCCGCTGGCGTTGATCGCCGCCGTCGCCACGGTCGCGCTCGTCGCCGCCGTGGGCCTGTGGGGCGCCAACCGCTACGTACGCCTCCAGCAGGTCGAGCCCGCTTCGGTGGCGCAGGAGAACACCGACGGCATCCCCACGCCCAGCGGCACCGCCACGGGCCCGGCGCCGCAGGGCACCGACCCGGCGAACCCGCAGGCGACCGCCGAGGCCACCGTCCCGTGGGCGGCCAGCAACGACACCAACGACGTGGGGCCGCTGGTGCTGCCCACCGAGTGGTCGTCGGCGACGCCCGACGTGCCGGAGCTGACCACGGCGCCCACCACCCCGTCGGCGCTGCCGACGACGCCGGTCGTGGTGCCGACGCAGCCGCCGGCGACCGTGACGAAGCGGGCGCAGCCCACCAAGAAGCAGCAGAAGACGCAGGCGCCGAAGCCGAAGGCGACCGTCACCAAGACGGTGCAGCCGACGCCGAAGCCGACCAAGACCACCCCCAAGGCGCCGGTCAAGACGCCGACGAAGCGGCCCGACCCGACGCCCACGCAGGAGCCGGAGCCGCAGCCGACGAAGACGACGGCCAAGCCCCAGCCGACGAAGACCACGGCCAAGCCGGCCGCGCCGGTCAAGAACCCGTACACGGCCGCGCAGGTGTGCGGCTCCGGGTTCTCGGTGCAGCGGTCCGCCTCGTTCTCGGGCGGGGTGACGTACCAGCTGTGGAACAACAGCACCGGCCAGAACTGCGCGGTCACCATCAAGACGGCGGACGTCGGCAAGAGCACTTCGATGGGTGTCACCCTTGAGGCGCAGGGCGGCGGCAGCCAGTCCGACAACGGCAGCTTCGAGTACTACGCCGGCCCGGTGAAGGTGAGCGCCAAGGGCAAGTGCGTGCGCATCTCCGGCTACGTCGGCTCGGGCAGCACGAGCACCGGCTGGGCCAACTGCGGCTGACCCGCCCCGCCTGACGACGACGCCCCCGGAGGCCCTGCGGCCCCGGGGGCGTCCGCGTCAGTAGCCGACGTAGGTCTTGCCGACGAGGCCGGGCACGTTCGAGACGGAGCCGTAGCGGGAGATCGCGTACCGGACGCCGGCGATGATGTTGTCCACCGGGTCGTAGATGTCGCGGTGCCCGTCCATCGCGTAGGCGTTGAACGTGGGGTCGATCGTCTGCATGAGGCCCTTGGACGGGGTGCCCCTGGCCGCGTTGGAGTCCCAGGTGTTGATGGCGTGCGGGTTTCCGCCGGACTCGTGCTGGATGATCCGCCAGATGTCGTTGACGTTCATCTTGGAGGCGGGCACGCCGGCGGCGGTGAGGATCCGTACGGCCTCCTCGATCCACGCCTTGACCCGCTCGGGCGGCGTCGCCGCGCCGGCGGAGGGTGGCGCGCCGCTGGGGCCGTAACCGCCGAAGCCGCCGGAAGGCGTGCCGGCGCCGAGCTCCGTGCCGCGCCCGCCCTGCACGGAGGTGCCCTCCGTCTGGTAGTCGGGGTCGGGCACCCAGTCGAGCTTGCGGCCCTTCTCGGGGGTGAAGGTCTGGGTGGTCACGTCCGGTATGGCGTGGAAGGTCAGCCGGCGGTTCTTCAGGTGCTCGCCGATGTCCTTCTTGGCCTTGGAGACGGCCGTCTCGGCGGCGTCCACCCACGGCTTGGCGTCCTTCTTGGCCTGCTCGACCAGCGCGGCGAGCCCGGGCCGCACGTCCGCCTCGGTGGCGTCCGGGTGCTCGTTCATGTACCGGGTGCGGTAGCTCGCGGCGTTCGTGCTGAGGTCGCGGCAGATCGAGGAGATCTCGGTGTGCGACTCGCGCAGCGCGGACGCGGCGGACTTGAGCGCGGCGGCGCAGTCGTTCAGCGCCGTCTTGAGGCTCTCCGCGGCGGTGCCGTACTTGCGCATGTAGTCGTCGAAGCTCTTGGCCGAGCGGCCGTTCCAAGCCTCGTCCACGTTCCTGACCGCCGACGACAGCGCCCCGGCGAACTCCTCGATGTCGCCCGACGACGCCGTCCACTGCTCGGCGATCTTGTCGATGCCGCCGGGCTTGCCGGTCACCTTGCGCAGCATCTCGTCGAGCGCGGCGCCGCCGGGCAGGTGCGCGACGCTCACGACGTGGCCCGGTGGGCCGCGCGGATGTTCTCCTCGACGTCGCTCAGGCCGCGCTCGGTGCCCTTGAGCTTCTTGCGCGCCTCGTCCATCTCGCCGATGAGCGCCGACCAGACGCTGTTCGCGGCCGACGCGAGCCCCGCCGAGCCGGGCAGGTGGCCGAAGGTGTCGGCGCTGACCGGGGTGCGGTTGTTGTGCACCTCCCCGTCCGCGTCGTACGTCAGCTCGCCGGGATTGCGCTCGGTCAGCGTCTCCTGGTACTGGCCCGCCGCCTTCTTGATGGCGGTGCGGCACCGGTCGAGCGCGGAGAGATGGATGTCAAGGTCGGCCATGGTCGGTCCCCCTTTCTGCGTCCAGGAACGCCGTCTGCATCAGGCGCGAGCCGTAGCGGCGGTCCACCAGGTGCCCGCGGCCGGGCGGGAGCGGCTGCGGGCGCACGTTGCCGAACAGGTAACCCTCGTCCTTGCTGCCCGACATGAGCAGCGCGGGCGTCGCCATGTCCTTCAGCCGCTGGATGACCGGGTCGAACATGGCCCGGCTCGCGCCGCCCATCTGGCGCGACAGCACCAGGTGCAGGCCGATGTCGCGGGCCTGCGGCAGCAGGTCGACCAGCGGGTGCAGCGGGTTGGCCGAGGTGGCGACGAGGTCGTAGTCGTCCACGATGACGTACAGGTCGGAGCCCTGCCACCAGCTCCTGTCGCGCAGCTGCTCGGGCGTCAGGTCGGCCGGGGGCAGGCGGCTGAGCAGCGCCTCCTTGGCGTCGTTGATGAGGCTGGCGGCGGCGGCGCTGGAGGCGGCGTAGCCGATGCGGTGCGGGGTGACGGCCGAGTCGAGCAGCGAGCGCCGGTAGTCGATCACGATCAGCATCGCCTCGCTGGGCTCCTTCCTGCTGACCAGGCCCTCGGAGATGAGCCGCAGCAGGTTGGACTTGCCGCTCTCGTTCTCGCCGAACACCACGAAGTGCGGGTCGGAGTCGAAGTCGAGCGCCATCGGCGACAGCGACGCCTCGTCGATGCCGATCGGGATGCGGTCGGGGTCCTCGGGCAGCGCGGAGACCGGCAGGACGGCGGGCAGCAGCCGTACGGGCGGCGCGACGGGGCCCTGCCACGACTCGCGTACGGCCTGCACCAGCGCCCTGACTCCGGCGGCCAGGTCGGAGGAGTTCTGGACCCCGTCGATCCTGGGCAGCGCCGACAGGAAGTGGAAGCCGTCCTTGGTCAGGCCGCGGCCCGGCGTGCTCTCGGGCACCGCCATCGCCTGCTTCCTGCTGACCTCCGACTCGTAGGAGTCGCCCAGCTTCAGCTCGATCTTGGTGCCGAACAGGTCGCGGATGCTGGGCCGGAACTCCGACCACTTGTTGGTCGCGGCCACCAGGTGGATGCCGTAGCCGAGGCCGCGGCCCGCGATGTCGGTGATGGTCGGCTCCAGCGAGTCGAACTCCTGCCGCAGCGTCAGCCAGCCGTCCACGACCAGGAACACGTCGCCCCAGCCGTCGCCCTCGATCGTGCCCTCCTGGAGCATGCGGCGGTAGGCGGCCATCGACTCGATGCCCTGCTCGCCGAACTCGCGCTCGCGCCGCTCCAGGATGCCGGCGATCTCGGCGACCGTACGCCGGACCCGCTCGCCGTCGAGCCGGGTGGCCACGCTGCCGACGTGCGGCAGGCCCTCCAGCGAGGCGAGTGCGCCACCACCGAAGTCGAGGCAGTAGAACTGCACCTCGCGCGGGGTGTGCATGAGCGCCATGCCGGTCACCAGGGTGCGGACCACGGTGCTCTTGCCGCTCTGCGTGCCGCCCGCCACGCCGACGTGTCCCGCTGCGCCGGAGATGTCCAGCCAGTACGGGTCGCGCCGCTGCTCGAACGGCTTGTCCACGATGCCGACGACGGCGTGCAGCTTGCCGCGCCCCTGCCAGCCGGTCGTGGACAGGCCGTGCTCGGGGCTGACGGACAGCGGCGGCAGCAGGTGGGCCAGCGTGGGCGGCTCGGACAGCGGCGGCAGCCAGATGCGGTGCGCGGCGGGGCCGTGCCCGCTCAGGCGGGAGACGACGACGTCGAGCAGGCTGCGCTGACCGGCGGCGGCCGGCTCCGGCTCCTCCTCTTCCTCGGGCTCCTCCGGCTCGGGGATCTCGGGCAGCGGCAGGTAGGCGGGGCTGTACTCGACGACCTCGCGGATGGGCGCCTGGCCGTCGGTGGCGCCCGACGTGGCGGGGTCGGACTGGTGGACGCCTGACACGTACGCGGCCTTGAACCTGGTCATGCCGGTCGTGTCGAACTTCAGGTAGCCGTTGCCCGGCGCGGACGGCAGCTCGTACGCGTCCGCCACGCCCAGCACGACCCGGCTCTCCATGGCCGAGAACGTGCGCAGGCCGATCCGGTACGACAGGTGCGTGTCCAGGCCGCGCAGCCGTCCCTCCTCAAGCCGCTGCGAGGCCAGCAGCAGGTGCACGCCCAGCGAGCGGCCCAGCCGGCCGATCATCACGAACAGGTCGATGAACTCCGGCTTGGCCGCCAGCAGCTCGCTGAACTCGTCCAGCACGATGAACAGCGTCGGCATCGGCCGCAGGTCGGCGCCCTGCTCGCGGGCCCGCTCGTAGTCGCGCAGCGAGGCGTAGTTGCCGGCCGCGCGCAGCAGCTCCTGGCGCCGCACCATCTCGCCGTGCAGCGCGTCGTGCATGCGGTCGACCAGCGGCAGCTCGTCCTCGAGGTTGGTGATGACGGCCGAGACGTGGGAGAGCGTCTCCAGGCCGAGGAACGTCGCGCCGCCCTTGAAGTCGACGAGCACGAAGTTGAGTATCTCGGAGGAGTGCGTGATCGCCAGGCCGAGCACGAGCGTGCGCAGCAGCTCCGACTTGCCGGAGCCGGTGGCGCCGATGACCAGCCCGTGCGGGCCCATGCCGCCCTGCGCCGACTCCTTGATGTCCAGCTCGACCACGCGGCCGTCGGCGCCGAGCCCGATCGGCACCCGCAGCCGGTTGCGTCCCGCCCTCGGCTGCCAGGTGACGGCGGCCTGCAGCAGCGCGGGGTCGCCCACGCCGAGCAGGTCGGTGAGCGTCATGCTGGTGCCCAGCACGTCCTGGGCGTCGCCGTCGGAGCCGGCCGAGGCCCGCAGCGGCGCGAGCTGCCTGGCCAGCCCCTCGGCCCTGGCGTAGTCGAGCCGGTCGGGGTCGCCCAGCCGGGTGGACGAGCGCTTGCCCGCGTGGTCGATCTTCACCATGTGGAAGCCGTCGGGCTGGATGTCCAGCCGCAGCGTGGCGGCCTCCTCGACCGGTCCCGTCGCCTCCGACAGGTCGATCACGGTGACGCCCTGGATGGCGTCCGTGCCGAGCTGCGAGTCGTGCGGCACGTGCCCGCCGTCCACGATCACCACGTGGTACGGCAGCGCGTCGGCCGCCGTGTTCGGCCGGAACCTGGCCCGCTCCTTCAGCTCGTCGCCCACGAGCTGGTCGAGGTGGCTCATGTTCTCGGCCATGAGCCGCACCTTGCCCGCCGCGTCCACCTCGTCGGGGTGCAGCGCGTGCGGCAGCCACTTCACCCAGTCCCAGTGCGGCATCCACTCGCCGCTCGCGCACACCAGCACCCGCATGTCGTCGGGGGAGTGGAAGGTGACGAGCTGCGCGATCATGGCCCTGACCAGCGAGCGCATCGCCCGCTGGTCGCCGGTGAGCCGGATCCTGGCGAACGAGTTGAGCGCCACCGCGACCGGCAGCCCGGCCACCGTGGAGTGCGCCCTGACGAAGCGGCGCAGCGCGCCCGCGGTCAGCGCGTCGAGGTCCTCGACGGGCTTGGTGTCGGGCGGGACGAGCTGCACGGCCAGCTTCTGCACGCCGGTGCCGAGCCGTACGGTGCCGAAGTCGTCGTCGCGCGGTCTGCGCTCCCACAGGCGCGGGCCCATCGCCACCCACCACAGCGTGTCGGGGGCGGGGCCGCTCCACTCCAGGGCCTCGCGCTGCTGGATCGCGGCCTTGCGGACGCGCTTGCGGATCTGGCCCAGGTAGCGGAAGTAGTCGCGGCGCAGGCCGTTCAGCCGGTTCTTGCGCTCGCCCGAGTTGCGGCCGAGCTGGCCGACCGTCATGCCCAGCATGGAGACCGCGAACAGGCCGCTGGCCACGTACATGATGGGGTTGGAGTTGCCGCCCGCGGTGAACATCAGGCCCATGGCGGCGCCGCCGGCCAGCATGGGCACGTACATCAGGATTCCGGTGAATCCGGCCGGCTGCACCTCTGGGATCTCGGGCGGCGACTCCAGCAGGATCTCTCCACGCGGTGGCTGAGGACTCGGGCGGCGTTCCGGCCGCCGTACGACAACGATGCTCACTGGGCGGACAACCCTCCTGTCACCTGAGACACTTTCTTACCAGACACACCGTCCCTATATGTTCGCCATGTCGGATTTAGCCAGCCAGTCATTGGAGTGGTCGTGACCTCCCTCGCCCACCAGCCGATGCAGCCGATGCAGCCCATACCGCCCGCGCCCCCCGCCGGGCAGGGCGGGCAGCCGCGGCCGCACATGCCGCTGGCGCCGCTCTGCCACGTCACGATCGTCGCGCCGCGCCGCAGGGTGGACCTGGCGCTGCCGGCCGACGTACCGCTGCCGCACGTCCTGCCCGGCCTGCTGCGCGCGGTCGGCGAGGCGGGCGGCGACGCGGCGGGCGCGCCGGGATGGGTGCTGCAGCGGCTCGGCGGGGCGCCGTTCGACCTCGGGCAGACGCTGACCGCGCTGGGGGTGCTCGACGGCGAGATCCTCTACCTGCGCCCGCGCGAGGCCCAGCTGCCGCCCGCGCTCTACGACGACGTGGCCGACGTGGTCGCCACCGGCGTCTCGGAGAGCACCGGCAAGTGGGAGGGCCGCCACACCAGGACGCTCGGCGCCGGGGCCGCCTCCGTGCTGCTCGTGCTCGGCGTGCCCGCGCTGGCCCTGTCGGGCAGCGAGCCGCTCGGCGTGACCGTGGTGGCGGGCATGCTCGCGCTGCTGCTGATCGGCGTCAGCGCGGCCCTGTCCAGGGCCGTGGGCGACTCCTCGGCCGGCGCCCTGATCGGTTACGCGGCGCTCCCGTACGCCTTCCTCGCGGGCCTGTACGGCCTCATGAGCGGCTCCACACTGGCCGGGGTCGGCGCACCCCACCTGCTGGCCGCCCTGACCTGTACGGCGCTGGTGGCCACGATCGGCGGCACGGTCGTCGCCGACGGCGTGGCGGGCTTCCTCGGCACCGCCATCGCGACCGTGGCGGGCGCGATCGCGGCCGGCATGGTGATGGTGTTCGGCGTGCCCGCCGCGGGCACCGCCGCGATGACCGTGACCGTGCTCATCGCGCTCAGCCCGCTCATCCCGACGCTGTCGTTCAAGATCGCCAGAGTGCCGCTGCCCCCGTTGCCCACCAACGCCGAGGAGCTGCGCGCCGACAACCAGCGCGTCGACAGCGACGGCATCCTCGCCCGCACCGCCCAGGCCAGCAGGTACGCCACCGGCATGGTGGCCGGCATCGCCATGACCGCGATCGGCGCGCTGGCCTTCCTGGTCGCCGAGCCCGGCTGGATGTCCGGCTCGATGGCCGCCGTGCTCTGCCTGGTGCTGCTGCTGCGCGCCCGCGTCTTCGGCGGGCTCGGGCAGCGGCTCTGGCTGCTGTGCTCGGGGCTCGGCGGGCTCGGCACGATGGCCGTCATGCTCAGCACGGGCTCGGGCACCGTGGCGGCGGCTGCCGTGGTGATGGCGCTGCTGTGGCTGTCGATGCTGGTCGTCGGGCTGGGGCTGTGGCTGCCCTCCGGGCGGCTGTCGCCGTTCTGGGGCCGGGCGGGCGAGATCGTGGACGTCATCCTGCTCGTCGCGCTGTTCCCGCTCGCGCTGGGCGTGCTCGACGTCTACGTCTGGATCCGCGGCCTGTCCGGCTGAGCACCGTACTGAGAGAGTTGGAGAGAGCATGATGGATCGTGACTTCGACTTCAGCGGCGTCGACGTCGACGAGCTGCTGAAGAAGAACGAGGCCCAGATGGCCCGCATCGCCGAGCTGGGGCCCGCGCTGGAGGAGATCGTCGGCACGGGGCAGGACGAGGACGGCTTGGTGACGGTGGAGTTCGTCGCCGCGGGGCTGAAGGACGTGATCCTGCATCCCAAGGCCATGCGCCTGTCGTCGGGCGAGCTGGCCGCGCGCATCAAGGAGGCGTTCACGGCCGCCGCCGCCGATCTGCAACGGCAGACCTCGGAGGCGATGGAGGACCTGTTCGGAGAGGACAACCCGATGCGCTGGGCCGGCAACCCCGACGGCGCGATGGAGATGATCCACCGGGCCGAGTCCGCCTACAACCGCACCTTCGAGGACGTCATGGGCGAGCTGGTCCGCATCCGCAACCGGATGGAGGGCTGACCGGGTCCCGCGAGGGACCCGGCCGGCTCCTCAGCAGAGCTTCTCCGGGCTGGTCGGCACCGGAGGCGACCAGATGTCGGGCTCGGAGTCGTAGTACTCCCTGGTGTGCTCGTCGCAGTGGTCCTGGGCGCCCGCCCCCATGGCGCCCGGCGGGAAGGCCATGAAGCCGTTACCGGGGGCGCCGCCGCCGCGCAGCACGGCGGGGCTGGTGGCGGCGGGGCCGCCGGCGCCGTACCAGGGGCCGCCGGCCGTGGGGCCGCCGGCGGTGAACGGGGTGCCGCCGGGCGGCTGGGTGGTCGGCAGGACCCCGGGCGGCGTCGAGGTGTAGGGGTTCGGCGTCGCGTACGGGTTCGGAGTGGTCGTCGTGGGCGGCGGCTGGGTCGTGGTCTGGGCCAGGTCCGTCCCCGAGTCCTCGGCGGTGATGACCGGGGGCACGTCCTGCTGGTCCTGCTCCTGGTCCTGGTCGCCCGGCTGGTCCTGCTGCGGGGTCTCCGTGCCCGGCTGCTGGGTCGCCGGGTCGTCGCCCGTGGACGGGTCGTCCTGGCCCTGCCCACCCGGGTCCTGCGGCTGGGTCGTGCCGTCGCCCTCGTCGCCGTCGTCCTTGCCGGTGCCGTCGGAGCCGTCCGAGCCGTTGCCGGTGCCGTCGGAGCCGTTGCCGGTCGAGCCTGAGCCGGTCTTGTCGCCGGAGCCCGTCGTGACGTCGGGGTCGGACGTGCCGCCGTTCCAGCGGCCGTCGCCGTTGCCGTTGGACAGGTCGGTGGCCGTGGGCGCGGTCAGCTTGTTCGCCGGCTGGGTGTCCACGGTCAGCGGATTGATCGTCGGCATCTCGAACGCGAGCCCGTCGGCGATCCGCGCGTTGATGTCGGCGATCTCGTTGTTCAGGCTCTCCAGGTGCTTCCTGGCCCGCTCGTCGGCGTCGGCGTCCAGCGGGGCGTAGCCCATGCGGCCCGAGCCGCCGCCACTGCCGCCGCCACTGCCGCCGCCGCTGCTGTCGATCACCGGTGGCGCGGTCTCGCCACTGGGCTCGCCGCCGGGCCCGCCGTTCGTCATGCCGCCGCCGGAGTTCTCCTCCGGGTTGCCCGCCGGAGCGGGCACGGTCGAGCGGTAGTGCCGGACCCGCTCGGCGTACTTCTGCATCGGCTCGCCGGTCTTCTGCATGGCCTCGCCCAGCGCGCCCGCGCTGGCGTGCAGCAGCCGCAGCGCCTTCAGCGCCTGCTTGGCGCCGTCGCCCCGCCACACCTCGGACAGGTCCTTGGCCGCCTTCATCAGCGCACCCTGGACACCGCCCTCCCCCTTGATCAGCTTGGCCGCCTCGACGTAGCTCTTGCCCGCCCTCTCGATGCTGTCCGGGTCGGTGCCGTTCAGATAGCTGACCACCCGCTCCCTGGTGACGCTCAGGTCCGGCCTGCTCTCACCGAGGTAGCTGTAGATCCTGATGGGCTCCCACTGATCGGCCATCTCTCATCCCTGCCGCTTCTCACGCACTGCTGTCGGCGTGACCCTTCTCGTAGTTCGAGACGGCCCGCTCGACCGCCTCCGCCCACTTCTCGACGTAGCCGATGAGCTCGCTGTAGCTGTCGCCGAACACTTCGTACGCGCGGGCGGTGTTGTAGCCGAAGCTGCTGGCCACCTCCCAGGACCCGGTCTCGCCCGGCCCGACATTGCCCAGCCCGGCCACCTCGCCGACCGTGCCGGGGCCGCTCCAGGTGGCGCTCATGTTGGCCGGCTGGTTCCCGTACAGCGAGCCGAGCTCCTCGCGCAGCCGCGAGACGACGGCCCTGACCTCCGAGTGGTCGATGTACGGGCCCCGCCCGTCGTCCTCCAGCCCGGGGAAGTCCTTGGCCAGCTCCAGTTCGGGCACCGGAGAGCTGTCTTCAGCCGGTCTCATGCTCTGCCTTTCGTACCACTGTCGATGTTGGCGTCGATGGTCGGCACGTCGCTGGAGAAGTAGTCCTCTTCGTCCCACACGTACGCGCTGCGCCCCATCTCGCTCTTTTTCTCCTCCTGCTTCTGACCGCTCGGCGGGACCATCGGCATCATCGGGAGGCCGCCGCCGCCCAGCCCGCGCATGGCGGCCGCACCGGCCGGTCCGCCGAGGGCGCCGCCCACGGCGCCGTGACCACCGGAGCCGCCTCCGCCCGGGCCGCCGGCGTAGCCGGTGCCGATCCCGGTGGAGGCGGGCGGGTTGACGCCGGTGTTGGGGTTCGGAAGGCCGCCGAGCTGGGACGGATCCGGCAGGCCGGCCAGCGAGGTGCTGTCCGGGGTGCCGGGAGCCTTGAGGTCGGTCCCGTCGACTCCGTTGCCGTTGGGGAGGTTCGCGCCGTTGATGGCGTCGAGCCCGGTGCCGTCCTGGCCGGTGCCGTTGATGCCGGTACCGTCAGGCCCTGCGCCGTCGGAGCCGGTGCCGCCGATGCCGTCGAGGCCGTCGAGCCCCGTTCCGTTCTGGCCCGTGCCGTTCTGGCCGTCGCCGAGGCCGCCCACGCCGCCGAGCCCGGGGATCTGGTGCTGGCTCGGGTCGTAGAGGCCGTCCTGGTTGGGCGGAGCGAACTCGCCGAGGCCGGTGTCATTCGGGTTGAAACCGACGTTGCGCACGTTGGGGCCGCCGCCATAGGGCGTCTTGGGCATGTCACCCGGACCCAGGTCGAACAGCGGGATGTCGGTCCGCAGCTGGGCGGGGAAGACCTGGTTGTTGGCCGCGGTGGCCTGACTGAGCAGCCGGATGTGCTCCTTGGCGAGCTTCCTGTCCTTCTCCTCCTTGGACTCGCCGACGAGGTTGGCGAAGGGCCCGTCGGTGAAGAGGGACGTGATGCCGCCCGCGACCGTGCCGAAGACGGCGCCGATCACCGCGCCGGGTCCCGCGCCCACGCCGCCGAAGAACGCGCCGCCGATCGCACCGACGCCTGCTCCCGTCGTCCCTCCCTGGAAGGCGGCCTCCAGGAAGGAGACGTCTCTGTCGGGCGTCTCGGGCAGCTTGCTCCCGCTGTAGGCGGCCAGCGTGTGGGCCTGCAGCAGGAGGGCGGGGGCGACGCCCGAGGGGTTCGTGGGGCACTGCTTGGCGTCCGCGGGCTGGGCGCTGATCGTCGTGGAGACGTCGGCGGCGGAGTCGCGCAGCTTGCGCAGCGCCTTCTTGACGATCTTGGCGTCATCGCCCTGGGTCCAGCGCGCGTCCAGCGCCCGCAGGTGCTTGTCGAGCACCTCGACCAGGTTGTCGAGGCGCTTCTTGGCGGTCATCAGCTCACCCGCCGCCGTGCGGAGCAGCTCCGGCTTGTTGGCGGTGAGCGTCTCACGCACCATCTGCGTGGTCGCGCCGTCGAACTCGGTCTGGTCGATCTGCGTCCTGATCGGTTGCTGTTGCTCGGCCATCAGACCCGCATCGTGTTCGAGCGCTCGGAGCTGTCCTTCTCCACACCGTCGTAGCCGCCCACGGCCTCCTCCAGGAGGTCGATCGCGTTCTTCAGCTGGCTGACGATGTTCTCGTACGAGGCGGTGACCGCGGCGATGCCGTTGTTGGCGCTCGCCTGGAAACCCATCGCGGCCGGCCAGAATCCGTACATGGCCTGGGAGTCGGTGGTCAGCTGGTTGACGCCTCCTTGCGGCGCGAAGGCCGGCGACACGCCATCGCCGGCCTTCTCCGGGGCCAGCTGCTTGAGGGCCTCGAGCAGGTCTCTCCGCGCCGCCTTGATCGCTTCCTTGCTGAGGTCCACTCCACGATCGGTGCCCATGCTCCCCCTTTGTCAGGGCCCCGGCGAGATCGCCTGGGTCTTACTTGTGGTCGAAGATCCGGCTGTTGATCATCTCGACCTGCTGCATGTTCATGTTCGTGACGTTGATGTTCGACTTCAGCGCTTCCACGAACTGCGACATGTCCCTGGCCTCGAGCTCCCAGAGCTTGCGGACCTCGTCGAAGACGGTCTTGGTCTGGCCCTGCCAGATCGCGCTCTTGGCCAGCAGGTCGCGCTCGAGCTCGTCGAGGCAGGTGACCATGTCGTTGAACGCCTTGGCGAAGGCTTCCTCGCCCTTGCCCAGGCCCTGGAAATTGACCTTTGTGACGTCGAAGATGTCGTCTGCAGGCATGCTGTCCTCCTGGAGTGCGTCAGGTCCGGCCGTTGAATCCAGCGTTGATCGCGGCGGCGATCCTGTTGGTCGCCTCCTCGCGCTCCTGGTTGAACTGGACGTAGTTCCTGTTGCTCGTCGTGATGTTCTCGGCCAGGGTCTTCAGGCTCTGGAGTACAACGTCCATGCGCTGGTGCCAGATCTTGTGCACGGCGTCGAACGCCGCCTCCGACTGGCCGACCCAGTTGTGCTTGAGCTCCACGCCCGCGGTGTCGAGGTTGCGCTGGATGGTACGCAGCCGGATGGCCGCGTCCTCGATACGCTGCACCGCCGCGACGAGATCGGCTTGGCTTACTTGAGTCTGCGGTTCGGCGCCCACAGGCTCTCCTTCCTTGCTGGTCGGCTTACTACCGCCGACCGCGCACTGTCGGCATGGTCGTCACAGTAGTGAACATCGATCACTAGGGTCGCACGTGATCACGTCAATTTTCCATATCAATGGGGTGGATGGTGCCGGTTTGCCAGATAACGTATGTGCTTGATGTGACAAGGGGGGCGTATGGCGAATCCATCGGCCGCTAGTGACCCGTTCTCCTCAGCTCTGAGCAGCTTCGGGAGCGCCGTCGATCCTTTCAAGAAGGATCCCGAGCTCGACATGAAGCCGGACAAGGTGCGCAGCCTCGGCAAGAACGTCGGGAGCTACGCCCCCACCATGGGCGACCTGAGCGAGAAGACCCGCGCCATCGACATGAGCCCGTTGACGTTCGGCGTGATCGGGGGCGGCCTCAACGTCGTGCACCGCAACGTCCGCGACGGCGCCGCCGACGCGCTGGCGAGCGGCCAGCAGGTGCTGGAGTCCTGGCAGGCCGCGATCAACCAGATCGCGGAGAACGTCGACGCCGCGGAGCAGGCCAGCAAGGCCAAGAACAAGAACCCCGGTGGCCCGGGGGGCGTCAAGATGCCCCAGGGGCCCGGCGACATGAAGAACATCGGCCCGTTCGACCCGGACCTGAAGTCGCCCGGCGGCCCGGACGTGCCGGGCATGGAGGACATCAACGGTCCAGGCACCCCCGGTGTGGACATCCCAGGCTCCGGCGGCCCGGACGCGCAGAACCCGGACATACCCAACCCGGACGTCCCGGACCCGAACCTGCCGGACCCCAACGCGCAGAACCCGGACATCCCTAATCCGAACGTGCCGGACCCGAACCTGCCGGACCCCAACGCGCAGAACCCGGACATCCCTAATCCGAACGTGCCGGACCCGAACATCCAAGACCCCGATCTCAAGGGCCTCGACCAGCCCGCGACCTCGGACCTCGCCGGGATCGACCGCAACCTCGCCAACCAGATCCCGCAGGCCCGGATCCCCGACCCCAACGCCTTCGACCCGCGCACCACGAACACCATGCCGCGGACGAGCCTGGTTCCCGAGAGCGGCATAGGCGGCGGCGGCTCCGGCGGCGCGGGTGGCGGCACGCCGCCGCCCGGCAGCATCTCCAAGGCGCTCAACTCCGGCATGCCGTTCTACCCGCCGCCCATGGGCGGCGGCGCCGGTGCCATGAACCGGGACGAGAAGAACGGCGAGGGCGGCCCGTACCTCAGCGAGGAGGAGAGCGCCTGGGGCTTCGACGAGGAACACGGCCCGGCCGTCATCCGCAACGAGGAGGTGTAGCAGCGCATGGCCTACGAGTCGGATCGCAACGAGTACCTGGTCGCCCTGGGCATGGCTGGACTGGCGTCGACAGTCATGCCGTACGCGCGGCCGCTGGTCGCCCTCATGGCCATGGTCACGATGGACCCGGCCGAGCAGGACCGGGCCGCGGACCAGTGGCTCGACGCGACGCCGGTCGGCGTGAAACCCGTCGCCGACTCGAAGGGGTCGCCGACCGCGGCCGGCGCCGGCGACCTCGCGGTCCTGCGCTCGGAGCTGAAGCGGATGGTCGCGGAGATCGGCAAGCAGGACTGGAAGGGCCAGGCCTACACGACGTTCCAAAAGAGGGCGGAAGAGCTCGATCGGAAGCTGGAGACGCTCGACAGGAACAGGGAGGGTTGCGGCCAGACGCTCAAGGCATCGGCCCATATCTCCCACTGGGTGCTGCAGTTCTTCAAGTGGATCGCCCGCGCTCTTGCCGGGTTCGCGGCGCTCGTGGTCGCCTCCACATTCAATCCGGTCGCCCGCATCGCCGTCATGCAAAGCGTCATGAAGGTCGTGGTGAAGATGCACGCGACGGCTTTGAGGATCTTCACGCAACACCGCAAGGTCATCTTGAGGGTCGCGATGGCGGTGGGCGCGGCGGGTGTGGTCTATAACCAGGCCAGCAAGGATCTGCTGGCCATGAACGCCGTCCCCACCAAGACGCCGGACCTGATCGACGGAGCCATCCAGTACGACGTGGAAGAGGTGGACTTCACCGAATCCCCGCTCGCCAAGGCGGGCGCCAACAAGCCCGACCTGGGCATGCTCGGAAACGTGGGCGTCTGAGCCGGGCCCGCGTCACTTGCTCCCGGCCGTCAGCGGTGTCCAGGCGGCGGCCGGGTCCAGGGCGGGGCCCTGCGGGATCGCGTGCATGATGCTCGCCGGCACCGGCGCGACGTCGCCCGCATCGTAGCCCAGCTTGCCCAGCACGTCGCCCGACGGCAGCGGGTGACGCACGCCCTGGTCGGTGATCAGGGACAGCGCGTTGGTCACCGCGTTGATCTGGCCCTCGCCCGGCAGCAGCCCGGCCACGACGGCGCTGCCCGGCGGCAGCAGGATCTGGTCGTACTGGCCCTGCACGGCCGAGCTCGCCGGGGTGGGGATAGGGATCTTGCTGCCCGCCGTCACCTTCGTGGCCAGCGAGCCGGCCTGCGTGGCGCCGTACACGATGCACAGCGGCACCGAGCCGTTGACGCCCATCACCTTCGGCATGGCCTGCGGCAGCGAGGTGTCCATGACGTTCGTCTTCGAGGGCGAGGCGTTGGCGGAGGCGGCGTCGATCGGGATGGCCCTGACGGCGGCGCTGCCGTACGCCTTCTTGCTCTCGGGGTTCTCCAGCAGGAGCGTGGCCTGCACGGGGGAGATGGGCGCGAGGCCGTCGGCGAGCAGCACGTAGTAGCGGGCCGGAGTGCCCTGCGCGGCCGGCACCGTGAACACCTGGCCGACCGTCGCGGCCACCTTGCCGCCGCTGCGGATCTTCTTGCCGCGCTGCTGCACCCGCGGGCCGTCGAAGTCGTGGCCGACGGGCAGCGCGTTGAGCCAGGCCGCCGGCACCTGCCGGGGCTGCGCGTTGAGCGCGCGCACGCCGTGCGCGGGCACGCGCATGCGGCGCTCGCCCCAGATGAGCCAGTTCTGGCGGCCGTCGGAGACCACCATCGCGTCCCCGCCGATCGGCCGCCCGCCGACGTCCTGCCCGCCCACCAGGCTGGTGTACGACTTGCTCCCGACGAGCTTGTCGGGCCCCTCCACCACGCACACCGACCAGGGCGCCTTGACCAGCTTCTCCTTGACCGGCAGCGAGTCGGGGGCCCCGGAGATGCCGATGAGCGGCCCGCGCGCGTAGTCGGCCAGGGAGGCCGCGGTCACGGTCTTGGTCGTGATCTCGGCGGAGTCGAGCACCAGCCGCGCGGAGACGTAGTTGGCGACCGGCAGCATCCGCCGCTGCTGCTCGCTGTAGATGTACTTGGCGCCGCTCTCCTCCTCGACCAGCAGCTGCCCCGGGTCGGTGAGCTTGGTGGCGTTGCCCGGTTTGATCATTCCCCAGATCCCGAACACCGCCATGATGAGCACCGCGACCAGGATGCCGCCGAAGGTGGCGACGTTCTGCCGCCGGGTGGGCGGCTCGGCCACGTCGGGCTCGGCCTGCAACAGGGCCATGCCGAGCCGCTGCTGCTGCAGCCGGTGGGCCTGGTAGAGGTCCTTCTTGGTCTGCACGGCACCTCCCTGCGACAAAACCCGCGCATCAGCATAAAGGCCCTGCCGTCTCAGCAGCCCCTCAGGTATCGCTGAGACGGCAGGGCCCTGCCGCGAACATCCCTACGAACGTGAACGTCAGGCGCAGTGCTCGAACGGGCTGTCGTACTTGGCGGAGCCGATCGAGCCGCCCCACTTGACGCAGGTGCGCAGCGCCTTGGCACGGACCGGGCCCGCGTAGTACTGGAAGCTGCCCTTGTCGATCGCCCGCTTCTTGCCCTTGACCTCCAGGTAGGCGGTCATGGACGCCTTGCCCGAGCCGCTGTTGCGCAGCGCGACCACGCAGTTCTGGCCGTTGGAGGCGTTGTAGAGCAGCGCCACCCGGCCCTGGCTGCCCAGCGAGGCCGAGTCGATCTGCTTGAAGCCCGAGCCGCAGACCTGGGGCGCCGTGTACGGGTTACCGCCGCCGCCGGTCTTGTTACTCGTGGTCGGTGCGCTGCCGCCGCCGCAGTTCTTCGAGGTCACGGTCTGGTTCGGGTACTTGAACCGGACGCCGTTGAAGGTGGCCGGGATGATCGAGCCGCCGGACGTGCGCACCTCGTAGTGCAGGTGCGAGATCAGGCTGTACTTGGCCGACGTCTTGCCCACGGTGCCGATCTTCTGGCCCTGCTTGACGCTCGCGCCCTTGGCGACCGAGCGGGCGTTGAGGTGGGCGTACAGCGTGACCGTGCCGTCGGAGTGCTGGATCTTGATGACGTTGCCGAAGCCGTCGGTGGTCCGGTACTCCGACATCACGACCTTGCCGGCGGCCGCGGCGACCACGGTACGACCGAGGTCGCCGTTGCCGTCTCCCGCGCTGCCGTTGAAGTCGATCTCGTTGCCGGCGGTGTGGGCGGAGCTCTTGCTGCTGCCCACCCACTTCTCCCCACAGGGGAAGGGAAGCTGGTAGGTGACGCCGGCGGCGGCCGCGCTCGCAGTGGAGACGGCCGAGGCGGGGGTCGTCCAGAGGAGGGGGAGCGCCGCGGTGACACACGCGCTCGCGATGAGGATCTTCTTACGCACGGCACCGAAGCCTGCCAGCTCGATGATCGCCCCGGCTAGCGGTTTCGCAGGATGTTCACCGGAATGAGTCGATTTTTGTTGATTTAGGGGTCGCGCCGGCGGGGTCACTCGTCCGGCAGGGCCGCCTGGATCGGGGTGATCGTCCCAGCCGTCACCAGGAAGCCGCGGCCCTGCGGCCCGCCCGTCGCGCCGCGCGGCAGCCGGATCGTGAACAGGTCCCCGTCGGTCTGCCCCTGCACCGCGAGCAGCACCCCCGTACGCGCCTTGCGCGTCTCCGCCACGAACCCCCGGTACGCCACCGCGAGGTCCCCTGTCGTTCCCGCGATCAGCAGCCCGTGGTCGCCGTCCCGCCCGGAACGCAGCACCTCCTCAAGCGCCGTGCCGAGCGGCCCGTCCGGGTTGATCAGCTCGGCGTCGTCCACCAGCACCACGTAGTCGTGCAGGTCGGCCACCAGCTCAGCCAGGTCGGTCGCCTCGCCGTCCAGCACCGCCACGGCCCCCTCCAGGTCCCGCAGCGGGCTGCGCCTGGGCGCGACCGCGACCACGGGCGTGCCCTGGGCGATCAGCGACCGGGCGGCCGTCACCAGCACCGACGAGCGCCCCGAGCGGGACGGCCCGGCGACCACCGCGCCGGGGCCCTGGGCCAGCAGGTCGAGACCAAGCGGCGCGAGCGCGTCGCCGCCCGCGCCGATCAGCGCCCACAGCGGCGACGGCGGGCTGAAGCCGGGCTCCAGCTCCATCGCCTGCGTGGCGGTGATCCGCAGCGGCAGCGCGTCCACCCGCAGCGGCGGGCCGCCCGCACCCCATGGCCGTCCAGCGGCCGGGCCCGCCTCGCGGGCCAGCGCCTGCAGCGCCGCCACCTGCGCGGGACCCGCCGGGTCGGCGGCGAGCAGCGCGATCTGGTGCTCGACGATGCCGTGCTCGCCCATCGACAGCGCCCGGCCCGGCGGCAGCACCGACGGCAGGCCCTTGAGCGGGAACCCCGCGAGGCCGTAGTCGGCGGCGTCGGACAGCCGCAGCAGCAGCCGGTCGTCGAAGACCGTGGACACCTGGCCGAGCAGCCCCGACCGGTCACTGGTGACCACCGCGCGCAGCCCCACGGCGGGGCCCTCGCGCAGCAGCTGCAGCAGTGACTCGATGAGCCTGCCGTAGTCGTAGCCCTCGAACGCGGCCACGAAGCCCTCCCAGCGGTCCAGCATGAACACCAGCCACGGCAGCCGGTGCCCCGCCTGCCGGTACTCCGCCAGCGAGGCGTGCCCGGCCTCGGCCAGCAGCTGCTGGCGCCGCCCCACCTCGGTCTTCAGCCGGTTCAGCAGCCGTTCCATGCGGTCGAGCTGATCGCGGGTGATGACCGCGCCGCAGTGCGGCATCGCCACCAGCGGCAGCAGCGCGCCTGAGCCGCAGTCCACCGCGTGCACGTGCACGTCGTCGGGGGAGGTGTGGGCGGCGATCGAGCCCGCGATCGTGCGCAGCACCGTCGAACGCCCGCTGCGCGCCGCGCCCGCGACGAGCAGGTGACCGCCGTGCGCCACGTCGAGCGCCAGCGGGCTCCTGTCCTGCGACCACGGCCGGTCGGTGCTCCCGAACGGCAGCGGCCGCACCTCGTCGTCCTGGGCCCGCGGGCCCGCGGGAAGGTCCAGGACGAGACGGTCGGGGAGCGGCTCAAGCCATGGGCTCGGCTGCGCGGGCACGCCCGCCAGCTCGGCGGCCTCGATGAGCGCGTCGGCGACCAGCGTGAGGTCCGTGGTGGCGGCGTCCTCCTCGTCACCCTGAGGGGGCGGCGGCAGCGGCTTGCCGAGGGCGCGCCAGCCCACGTCCAGCACCCGTACGCGGGCCGCGGCACGCTCGCCGCCCGCCGCCGGGCCGCGCCCGCCCACCCTGGCGGTCTGGACGGCCACCGCCGCCCCCGCGCCCGAGCGCACGTAGCACCGGCCCGGCGTGTTCTTGGAGATGTGCGCCGCGTCCGGCTGGTCGATGACGTCGGCCGACTCGGCCGGCTCGGTCACCCGCAGCGCGATCCGCAGCGAGGTGTTGGCCTGGATGTCGGCCGTCACCACGCCGGCCGGCCGCTGGGTGGCCAGGATCAGGTGGATGCCCAGCGAGCGGCCCCTGCGGGCGATGTCCACCAGGCCCGTCACGAAGTCGGGCAGCTCGGCCACCAGCGCGGCGAACTCGTCGATGATCAGCACCAGCCGGGGCAGCCCCGGCCCCTCGTAGTCGTCGATGTCCTTGGCCCCCGCCGACAGCAGCAGGCGTTCCCTGCGCCTGATCTCGGCGGCCAGCGAGTCGAGGGCCCGCTGGGTCAGGTGGCCGTCCAGGTCGCTGACCATGCCGACCGTGTGCGGGAGGCGTACGCACTCCTTGAAGGCCGCCCCGCCCTTGTAGTCGATGAGCACGAACGTGAGCTGGTCGGGCCTGTTGGCCACCGCCAGCGAGCAGATCAGCGTCTGCAGCAGCTCCGACTTGCCCGCGCCGGTGGTGCCGGCGATCAGCCCGTGCGGGCCGTCGAGCTTGAGGTCCACCGAGAAGGGACCGTCGGGGCCCACCCCGATCAGCGCCTGCGTGCTGCCTCGCTTCCCCCACCTCGCGGCCAGCTCCGCGGCCGAGGGCGCCGGCATGGCCATCAGGTCGAGCAGGCGGGCCGCGTCGGGCAGGTTGCCGCCGGGGTCGTCCCTGCTCACGTCGCGGATAGGGGCGAGTGCCCTGGCCAGCCGGTCGCACCAGGCGGGCGAGACCCGGTCGGACAGGACGGGGCCGATCACGTCGAGGCCGCCGCCGCGCAGGTGGACGAGCCCGTCGTCACCGCACGCGGCCACCGTCTGGCACTCCTCGGGCAGCAGCCGCTGGTCCTCGTCGATGGCCAGCGTGAACACCCCGGCGCGCGGCCCCTGCCGCAGCACCTGCGGCATGTTCGGCAGGCCGCGCAGCACCTGGGCGCCGTCGAGGATCACCAGCACGTCGTACGGGCGCATGTCATAAGAGGAGAACGTGGGCTTCTCCGGCCCGCCTAGGTCGTCCCAGCCGGTCGGGACCTTGCCCAGCTCGGGGATCGTGGTGTTCTGGCGCTCGTCGATGAGCGCGGCCAGCTCCGAGACCCGGCGCGCGGCCGACTCGGGGTCGGTGCCCACCAGCGCCACGCACTCCTGTCCTGCCTGCGGCGTGCAGTGCGGCAGCCAGCGCAGCCAGCCCCAGCGCCGCTCGGCGTCCGCGTGCGCCGACACCACCACGATGGCGAGGTCGCGCGGGCTGTGCAGGGTCGCCGCCTGCGCGATCAGCCAGCCGGCCAGCCCGGTCGCCGCCGTACGCGGGCCCGTCACGCCCGCCACGCCCAGCCGGCGCATCGGCAGCGCCACCGGCACGGAACGGCAGACGGGCGGGTCGATGGGCCCGCCCTGCTCCTCCGACAGCTCCAGGTCGGCGGGCAGGTCGGCGAGCCCCACCCGCAGCCGCAGCGCGTCGGAGTCGTGGATCCTGCGCTCCCACAGCCGCCGGCGCGGCCCCGTCGCGGTCAGCAGCACCTGGGCCGGGTCGGGCGCGTCGGCCCGGCGAGCCGCCTCGTCGGCGGCGCGGGCCCGCTCGACGGCCTCGTCGTACGCCCGCACCTCCTCCTGGTGCTCCTTGACCGCCTTCTTGTACTGCTTCTTGCCGTGCCGCCGGTCGCTCCACCACTGGCCGATCATGATGATCGGCGTCATGAAGGCGACGAGCAGGTAGTACCACTGCTGAAGCGCGATCGCCAGCGTCAGCCCGAGCACGGCGGGCAGGCACGCGGCGAGCAGCTGCAGCCGCATCCCCTCGCTCCTGGTGGGCGCCTTCGGCTTGACGAACGTGCGCTGCGGCTCCGGCCTGCGCAGCCGGGGCGGCCGGTTGTAGGCCACGCCGCCCTCCGTGCGCGGCGCCAGGTGCGCGTCCTTCGGCTCGATCGAGGTGAGCACGAACACCGAGGAGCCGCAGGTCAGCACGGCCTGGTCGGGCCACTCGACGGGGTCGGTGACCGGCTCGCCGTCCAGCTCGGGCACCTCGCCGTAGCCGGCCGACAGCTCCGCCGCCCGCCGCTCGGCGGTCCGCGCGGTGAGCTCGGCGACCTCCTCGGCCCAGCGTCCCTTGAGCTTCAGCTTCGGCGCCTCGCCGGGCGGCCGCCAGGCCGGCTCGACGGTGATCGACTCCGGTCGCACGCGTACGGTGACGGCCTCGGGCGCGAGCGCCGGGTCGCGTACCGTGATCGCGCACATCGGGTCTGCCCCGATGACGTGCACGCCGAGCCCCAGGCGGTGCACGGCTCCCGCGGCGGGGCCGCCGACCACGCGGACCTCGGCGACGCCGCCCGGCTCCTCGACGACGGTGGCACGGGCGAGTGCGGCGTCCAGCGTGACCTTGTCGCCGTCGCGCAGCACGGCGGTGACCTTGGCCGCGGGGTCGAGCGGGCGGCCGTCGCGCCACAGCACGGGCGGCCCCATGTCGGAGCGCTCGGGGCGGCGCGGCCTGGGCACGTGCGCGCCCGCGGCGGCGGGGGCGTACGGCGCCCGTGATTGGGCCCGTGATTGGGCCCGTGATTGGGCCCGTGCCTGGGGCAGGCGGAGGACGTCGGCCAGCGGGCGCTCGTCGCAGAGCGCCGCGCTCAGCCTGGCCACCGTGAGCCCGTCGTCGGCGTCGATCACGACGTCACGGTCGCCCTGTCCGCCGTCGCGCTCGCGGCCGGCCTCGCCGGCCTGCCCGTGACGGGGTCCGCTTCCCTGCCCATCACCGGGCCCGCCGATCACGGTGAGCATGATCCGCATGTGCCGTCTCCTGGGTCGACTTCGGGCGCCCAAAGTAGCGTCCGGAACGTGGCCGGGTGCGCCTGTTGACGGGAATGGCATGGCGAGCGCGATTAGGGGGCCCGCAATCGCTGTGAAAGCTGTGACGGGAGTTATCCCAGAGGCGACGTGCCGGAAATTTCGAGATTCGTCAACTTGATAGAAACAATAAGCATCGATGAATTCGGCTTGACACCATGTCACCTGCGAAAGAAGCATGGGTCACCGAATTCCGCCACCTCCGCCGGAGCGATCCCCACATAATGGCGTGAATTCCGCAATTCACTCCGGGAGCCCCCCACCCATGAGGACCAGTGAAAAGCCTGCCGCCAACGCGGCGGGGTTGTCCGGGCCGGCCTCGCGCAAGCTCCCCGTACCTCCCAGGGAACGCAAGCCCGCGCTCGCCGCGCTGGCCGTCCTGCTCATCCTGGGCGGGGCGCTGGCCACGACCATGCTCGTGCTCAACAGCGGCGACAGGGTGTCCGCCATTCGCGTCACGCAACAGGTCGGCGCGGGCCAGAAGTTCACCAAGGAGACGATCGAAGAAGTGAAGATCGCCGACACCGGCATCGACTTCGTCGCGTGGTCGCAGCGCCAGCAGGTGCTCGACAGCTTCGCCTCCGTCACCATCCTGCCTGGCACGCTGCTCACCAATGAGATGGGCGTACGGACGAGCAGCGAGCTGGGCGAAGGAAAAGCGACCGTCGGATTGTCCCTCAAGCCAGGACAAATGCCGGCCGGAGTGGACAAAGGCGATCGCGTACAGGTGATTCTCGTGCCCAGCCGGCAGAGCCAGGGAGAAAGCCGCGTGCTCGCAGCGAGCGCGCTCGTCTTCTCCGTGGGCGAGCGGTCGAGAAGCGCGGCCTCCGGCCAGATCACCGTGGTCGTCGACGCCCCGGCCGCGCCCGAGATCGTGGCCGCCGCCTCCGCCGGCGAGATCGCGGTGGCCGAACTTCCGGGAGCGCGCTGACGTGGGGCTCATCGTACTGGCGGCCGACAAGGGCGCGCCGGGGGTGACCACCGCCGCCACGGCGCTGGCGGCGGTCTGGCCGCGTCCGGTGCTGCTGGCCGAATGCGACCCCGCCGGCGGCGACCTCGCCTACCGGCTGCCCGCCGCCGACGGCGGCGTGCTCAACCCGGCCAAGGGGCTGCTCACGCTCGGCGCCACCGCCCGGCGCGGCCTGGAGGCGGCGCAGATCCAGCAGCACACCCAGAAGATCGTCGGCGGGCTCGACGTGCTCGTCGGGCTCGGCCACGGCGAGCAGGCGGCCGGCCTCACCTGGCTCTGGGGCCCGCTCGGCAGGGCGCTGGCCGCCATACCGGGCGCCGACGTCATCGCCGACTGCGGCAGGCTGGGCGCCCACCCGCAGCTCGGCGACCTCATCGCCGAGGCCGAGCAGGTCGTGCTGCTCACCAGGGCCACCCTCGACCACGTCGCCCACCTGCGCGAGCGGCTGCAGATCACCAAGGCGCACGGCGTCGTCGTGATCGCCGACCCGCGCAACTACCGCGGCTCGATCGAGGACGTCCGCAGGATCGTCGGCAACACCGTGCAGTACGTGCACGGCCTGGCCCACGACCCCAAGGGCGCCGAGCTGCTGCGCGGCCAGTGGGGCGGCAGACTCGACCGCTCCCTGCTCATCCGTACGGCCCGCGACCTCGCGCAGAGGCTGGTGAGCCACCGATGATCGACCACTCCCTCGTCAAGCGCTTCCGCCAGGAGGTCGGCGACCGCCTGGCCCACCAGCGCCGGCTCGACCAGGCCAACGGCCTGCCCCCGATGACCGGCGAGGACGAGCGCCAGTTCGCCAGGGCGCTGATCTCCCAGGTGCTGGAGGAGCACGCCCGCAACGAGATCGGCTCCGGCCGCACCCCGCCCACCGTGGAGGAGGAAGAGGCGCTCGCGGCCGGCATCCACGCGGCGCTGTTCGGGGTGGGCAGGCTGCAGCCGCTGCTCGACGACCCCCAGGTCGAGAACATCGACATCAACGGCTGCGACAAGGTCTTCGTCAGCTACGCCGACGGCCAGGAGCTGATGCACGACCCGGTCGCCGAGTCCGATGAGGAGCTCATCGAGCTCATCCAGATCCTGGCGGCCTACTCCGGGCTGTCGAGCCGGCCGTTCGACACCGCCAACCCCCAGCTCGACCTGCGGCTGCCCGACGGCTCCCGGCTCAGCGCGGTCATGGACGTCACGGTCAGGCCGGCCATCTCGATCCGCCGCGCCCGGCTCGGCAAGGTCTTCATGACCGACCTCGTAGGCAACGGCACGATAAGTCCGGACGTGGGGCGGTTTCTCGCGGCGGCCGTCGCCGCCCGCAAGAACATCATGATCGCCGGATCCACCAACGCGGGCAAGACCACCCTGCTGCGCGCCCTGGCCAACGAGATCCCGGCCACCGAGCGCCTCATCACCGTCGAACGCGCCCTTGAGCTCGGCCTCGACCAGTTCCCCGAACTCCACCCCAACGTCGTCGCCTTCGAGCAGCGCCTGCCCAACTCCGAGGGCCAGGGCGAGATCTCCATGGCCGAGCTGGTCCGCCGCTCCCTGCGGATGAACCCCAGCCGCGTCATCGTCGGCGAGGTGCTCGGCGACGAGATCGTCACCATGCTCAACGCGATGACCCAGGGCAACGACGGCTCCCTGTCGACCATCCACGCCAATTCCAGCATGGAGGTCTTCAACCGCATCGCCACGTACGCGCTGCAGGCCTCCGAGCGCCTGCCCATCGACGCCACCCACATGCTCATCGCCGGCGCCATCGACTTCGTCGTCTTCATCGAGAAGCGCAACGACTACCACCTCGGCGGCAAGCTGCGCCGCTACGTCTCCAGCATCCGCGAGGTCAACGGCTGCGACGGCCGCGTGCTGTCCAGCGAGGTCTTCGCGCCAGGCCCCGACGGCGCCGCCGTCCCGCACGCGCCGCTCTCCTGCCTGGAGGAGCTGGCCGCGCACGGCTACCACCCGGGGGGCTGGTGAGCATGCCGTTCACGTTCGACCCGCTCGCGCTGCTGGCCGGCGCCGTGGCAGGCGGCGGCCTGTTCCTCTTCGTCGTCGCCCTGTACGGCCTGCGCCCCCGCCCGGGCCGCCCCAAGCGCCACCTGGTCAAGATGCTGACCACCCGCGCCGCCGTGGCCGCCGTCGCCGCCGTGCTCGTCCTCGTCGTCACCCGCTGGCCGGTCGCCGCCGTCGGCACGGTGCTGCTCGTCTTCGCCTGGCGCGGCCTGGCCGGCGGCGCCGCGGAGGAGCGCGCCGCCATGCGCCGCCTCGAAGGGCTGGCCGCCTGGACCGAGTCGCTGCGCGACACCATCGCCGGCGCCGCCGGGCTCGAACAGGCCATCCCGTCCTCCATCAGGGCCGCCGCGCCCACGCTCAGGCCGCACCTGCGGGCCCTGATCGACCGGCTGCACACCAGGATGGCCCTGCCCGAGGCGCTCGCCCGCTTCGCCGACGACCTCGACGACCCCTCGGCCGACCTCGTCGTGGCCGCGCTCATCCTCAACTCCAAGCTGCGCGGCCCCGGCCTGCGCGACGTGCTGGGCGCGCTCGCGGTCTCCGCCCGCGAGGAGCTCGACATGCGCCGCCGCGTCGAGGCCGAGCGCCGCGCCACCCGGCGCAGCGTGCAGATCGTGGTGATCACCGCGCTCGCCTTCGCCGGGCTGCTCGTCGTGTTCAACCCGTCGTACGTGGCCGAGTACGAGGGCCTCCTCGGCCAGGCCGTGCTCGTGGTCGTGGCCGGCCTGTTCGGCGCGGGGTTCGCGTGGATGCGCCGGCTGGCCAGGTTCGACAAGCCCACCCGCCTGCTGATGGGCGGTGCGGCGGTCGTCTCCGCGCCTGCCGCGGAACGGCCGGTCGTCCCCAACGGAGGTGGTGGCCGTGGTTGAAGGCGCGATCGCCGGAGCGGTGCTCGGGCTCGGCATGTTCGTCCTGTTCCGTGCGCTCTTCCCGGCCCGTCCAGGACTGGTGGCGCGGCTGCTCGCGCTCGACGCCGTGCGCGAGGACGCCGGCGCCCCCCGCATCCAGCTCATACTGCCGGACGAGGAGGTCAGCGCGTTCCGGCGCGGACTCGGCGTCCGGCTGGCCGCCATCTACGGCGCCCGAGGCTGGGAGGTCAGGTCGGTCAAGGCGGACCTGGCCCTGCTCGGCCGCTCGTTCGAGGCGTTCCTCGCCACGAAGGCGCTGCTGGCGGCCGGCGGCCTGCTCGCGTTCCCGCTGCTGCTGGCCTGGCTCGTGCTCATGGAGTGGGGCACTTCCCTGGCCATCCCGTTCTGGGCCGCGCTGCTGGTGGCCGCGATCTTCTTCTTCCTGCCCGACCTGCAGGTCAAGAAGGACGCGGCGGCCAAGCGGCGCGACTTCCGCCACGTCGTCGGCGCCTTCCTCGACCTCGTCTCCATGAACCTGGCCGGCGGCCGCGGCGTCCCCGAGGCGCTGATGATGGCCGTCTCGGTCAGCGGCGACCAGCCCAACTGGGCCATGGGCCGCATCCGCGACGCCCTCAGCGGCGCCCGCATCGTCGGCATCACGCCGTGGCAGGCGCTCGGCCAGCTCGGCGAGGAGATCAACGTCGACGAGCTGCGCGACCTGTCCGCGGCACTCGGCCTGGTCGCCGACGACGGCGCCAAGGTGCGCGCCTCGCTCACCGCCAGGGCCGCCACGCTGCGCCGCCGCGAGCTGGCCGAGATCGAGGGCAGGGCTGGCGAACGCTCGCAGTCGATGCTCGTCGCCCAGCTCCTGCTCTGCGCCGGCTTCGTGATCTTTCTCAGTTTTCCCGCCGCTATGAAGATGTTGGGGGTCTGATGCACCATCCCTGGATCGTTTACCTCACGGCTTATCTCGGCGTGCGCGTCCACCGCGCCCGCACCGCGCCCACCCGAGGCGCGTCGGCCGTCGAATGGGTGATCATCACGGCCATCATCGCCGGTGTCGCGCTCGGGCTGGCCACGCTGATCAAGACGCTGGTCGAGAACCAGCAGAACCAGATCGAGCAGAGCTTCGGCGGCGGTGGCGGCAGTGGTGACGGCGGAGGCGACGGCGGAGGTGGCGAGGCCCCGTGAGAGCCCGGCCACGGCGCGATGAGCGCGGCGTGACGGTGATCGAGCTGGCCATGCTCATGCCGGTCATCCTCGCCACCGCGCTGCTCATCGTGCAGGTCGCCCTCTGGTTCCACGCCCGCCAGGTGGCGGAGGCGGCGGCCAGGGAGGGCGCCCGCGTGGCCAGGTCCGCGCCGTTCGACTCCGGGGCCTGGGAGGGCGCCGCCACCGGCAAGGCCACCGAGATCGTCCGTACGATCGGGCCCAGTCTGCTGCGCGAGGCCACCGCCACGACGTCCGAGAAGGAGCCGGACGAGCGGTTCGTCACCGTGACCGGCAGCGCCGTCCAGGTGATCCCGCTGCTGCCCGAGCTGGCCTTCACGATCACCGCCACCTCCGGCGGACCCGTGGAGTGCTTCCGTCCCGACAACGGCGGCGAGGACTGCCAATGACCACCCACCCGGACGGTGAGCGCGGGTCCATGGCGGTCGAGACCGTCATGCTGGCCCCGGTCTTCCTGCTGTTCCTCATGTTCCTGGCCGGTGCGGGGGTGCTGGTCGAGGCGCAGGGCCGGGTCAACGGGGCGGCGCGTGACGCCGCCAGGGCCGCGTCCGTGCAGCGCACGCGGGACGACGCAGAGGCCGCCGCCGAGGCCATCCTCACCAGCGTGCTCGACGACCGCTGCCGGTCGTCGGCCGTCTCGCTCGACGGCTCCGAGTACGAGCAGGGCGGGCACGTCCAGGCCGAGGTGACCTGCGAGCTCGACCTCGCCTTCCTCGGCTTCGGCGGCACCAAGCAGCTCACGGGGACGGCCGTGGTGCCGTTGGAGCAGTTCAGGAGGATCGAGTGAGACGGGGCGAGCGCGGCTCGATGTCGGTGTTCACCGTGCTGTTCTCCGTGGTCGTGTTCCTGCTGGCCGGGCTGCTGGTGGACGGCGGCTCGGCGATCAACGCCCGGCTGCGCGCCGCCGACGTGGCCGAGCAGGCCGCCAGGGCCGCCGCCGACCAGCTCGACGTCGACCACCTCCGCGAGACCGGCGAGACCCGGCTGCTCGGCGAGGACGAGGTGTGCGCCAGGGCCGACGAGATCGTCGCGGCCCAGGGCGGCGACGACGTCAGCCCGGGGGAGTGCACGGTCGGGCAGGGCGGGGCCCAGGTGACGGTCACCGTGTCGGTGCGGTGGGAGGCGTTCTTCCTCGGCGCGATCGGCTTCTCCGGCGCCGAGATGACCGGCGAGGCCACCGCCGCACCCGAAGCGAGATAGACCGAATCCCGCCGGTCGATGGCAGCGGGACTTCTCACGGCACGACCCTGGACCAGGAAAGGAGAGGCGATGCCGACGCGACAGCCCGCGCGTCCTCACGGACGGCATGTCCCCGCGCCTGCCTCGGGCAGGCGCAGCGCCGGTGACGTGCTGGCCGGCCTCGCCGCGCTGGTCGTGCTGGTCGGGCTCGTGGGCGGCGTGCCGTACGCGCTGCTCACCTTCGTCGGGCCGCCGATCAGGCCCGAGCTGCTCGACCTGGAGGTGCTGACCGGCAACGTCGGCCCGAGCACGATCATCGCGGTGCTCGTGCTGCTGGTGTGGCTGGCCTGGTTCCAGCTCTTCGTGTGCGTGCTCGTCGAGGTCTACGCCGGGGTCCGCAGGGTCGGCATGCCCGCCAGGGTCCCGCTGTCCGGCGGCACCCAGTTCCTCGCCAACAAGCTCGTCTCGGCCGCGTTGCTGCTGTTCACGGCGGGGGCGATGGTCGCGCCGCTGGTCAAGCTGGCGCCCACGCCCGCCGCGCCGCCGGTGACGGCGGTCGCGTACTCCGCGCCGCTCGTCGAGCAGACACTGGAGACCCCCAAGACCAAGAAGGTGTACGTGGTGCAGCCCCCGCACGGCCGCCACCACGAGAGCCTGTGGGAGATCGCGGAGAAGTGCCTGGGCGACGGCCGCCGCTACCACGAGATCTACCGGCTCAACCAGGCCAAGGAGCAACCCGACGGCACCCGGCTGAAGATGGCCGACCTGATCAGGCCCGGCTGGGTGCTCGACATGCCGGACGACGCGCGTAACGCCCACATCGTCCCCGCCGACCAGCCGCGCGAGAAGACGCTGCGCGAGCATCCCGGCCGCGCCCAGGTGGAGCGGGAGCTGCCGAAGAAGGCCACCGGCAAGCACAGCAAGCCGGAGGCCGCCCAGGAGCAGCGCCGCGATCAGCGCCCCGAGCAGCGCCAGGATCGGCAGGAGCAGCGGCAGGAGCGCCAGGAGCAGCAGCCGGTCATCCAGGAGAGCCGGGACGGCGACCTCGTCGACTACCTCGCCGCCGCCTCCCTGGCCGCGGCCGGCCTGCTGTTCGTGCTGGCCGGCAAGCGCCGCGAGCAGCTCTGGCGGCGGGTGTTCGGCCGCAGGATCGCCCGGCCGCACGACGACGCCGCGCAGGCCGAGGTCGCGCTCAGGCTCGGCAGCGACGCGCCGGGCGCCCGCGTGCTCGACGTCGGCCTGCGCATGCTGGGCGCCGAGCTGGCCGCGCGCCGCCGCACCCCGCCCACCGTGTACGGAGCCCACCTGTCGCCCCGCACCCTCGACCTGTGGATCCACCCGCCGGACCCCGACCCGCCCGCGCCCTGGATCGCCGTGGACGGCGGCCAGGTCTGGCGCCTGCCCGCACACGAGGGCCGCCTGCTGCCCGACCCGCCCGACAGGGGTCACGCGGGCGCCCCGTACCCGGGGCTCGTGTCCATCGGCACCGACGACGGCGGGCGCGTGCTCATCGACCTGGAGGCCGCGCAGGGCCTGATCAACGTGCGCGGCGCGCAGACCACCGCCGCACTCGCCGCGCTCGCCGTCGAGCTGGCCACCAACCGCTGGTCCGACCGCATGCGCATCACGCTCGTCGGCTTCGGCGCCGAGCTGACCGCGATCGCGCCCGGCCGCATCAGGGCGGTCGGCGGCCTGGCCGAGGTGCTGCCCGAGCTCGAAGCCGGCGCCGCGCCGCGTACGGAGGTGCTGACCGGCCGCATCACCGGCAGCCCGCGCCGCGCCCACTACCTGCTGTCCGCCGTCGCCCCCACCCACGAGGAGGCGCGCAGGCTGGCGCTGCTGGCCCGCCGCGACACCGCCGGCTACGTGGTGGCCGGCGAGGTGCCGCACGCCACCTGGACGCTGGAGATCGGCGACGACGGCCGGGCCAGGATCGCCGAGCTCGGCTTCGAGGTGGACGCCCAGCTCCTGCCCCGCCGCCACTACCGCGCCCTGGTCGACCTGTTCCGCACCGCCGACCGGCTCGACGGCGAGCCCATACGCGAACCCGAGCCGCTCGACGGCCTCCAGCAGCCCGCCGTCGAGGTCAGGATCCTCGGCCCCATCGAGCTCACCGGCCTGCCCCCGCTGGAGGAAGGCCGCATGGGGCTGGCCGCCGAGCTGCTGGTCTACCTCGCCACACACGTCGGCGGCGTGCATCCGGTCGTGCTCGGAGGCGTGCTGTGGCCGCGCGGCGTCCAGGACACCGTCAGGGACGCCACCATCGCCAGGGTCGCCGAGTGGCTCGGCCCCCAGCACCTGCACACCGACGCGGCGGGGCGGCTCAGCCTGGGGCCCGGCGTGCGTACCGACTGGGCGGTCTTCCGCGAGCTGGTACGCCGCGCGAAGGGCGACCCCACCGCCGGGGCCGTCCTGCTGGAGAAGGCGCTCGGCCTGGTCAGAGGCCCGCTGCTGACCGGACGCCGGCCCGGCGGCTACGCCTGGCTGGCCGCCGACGACCTGGAGTACGACGTGACGGCCGCCGTCGCCGACGCCGCCCACCAGCTCTGCGAGATCCGGCTCGCCCAAGGGCAGCCGGACGCCGCGGTGGCCGCCGTACGCGCCGCGCTGCTGCTCGCGCCCGACGACGAAGGCCTCTGGCGCGACCTGCTCAGGGCCACGCACGCGACCGAGGACACCGTACGCCTGCGGGCCGTCGTCGAGGGGCTGACCAGGCGGGCCGCCTCGCACCCGTACGGGGGCGGCATGGCTCCCGAAACCGAGGCGCTGATCGAAGAACTGCTGCCCACGTGGCGCATACATGTGGTGAGGGAGTCATCGGCATGAGACGTACGGCGATGGTGATCGCCTTGATGCTTGCGGCCGGGTGCGGTACGGCGGATCCCCCGTACCGCCCCCAGGAGGCCGCGCAGCCCGCTCCGGCGAGGAGCGCCGCGAGCGCCGAACCGGAGACCGATCCGCCGGAGTCCGCACCCGCGTCGTCACCCGCGTCGTCACCGGCGGCCGTCCCGACCGGTACGCGGACGGTCGAGGTCGGGGAGGACATGCGGGTGCGCGTCGAGTGGCCGGCGCGCCCCGACCCGCTGGTCAAGACCATGGTCGACTTCTACCTCGGCGTCCGCAGAGCCATCGCGGAAGGCGCGTCCGGCTACGGGCACAACCTGGAGTACGAGGCCGAGGCGGCCATCTCCGACTGGATCCGCGCCTTCACCGACCAGGGCGAGACGATCCGCGGCACGGCACGCCTCTACAACCTGCGAGTCGGCGCCGTGTACGGCAAAGGCGCCCAGATCGACGCGTGCATCGACGAGACGGACGTCAAGGTGGTCTCGGCCGCCACCGGGAAACCCATCCCGAACCAGCCCCGCTGGATGCGCAGCCCGTACCCCCAGAGCGTGCTCGCGCACCGAGGTGACGACGGGGTGTGGCGCATCAGGAGCCGCGTGAGAGGTGAGGAACGGTGCACCCGATGAGAACCCTGATCTCCGTGCTGATGGCCGGCAGCCTCATGGCCGGCTACCAGGCGCCCCCTGGCGAGAAGGAACCGCCTGATGTGAACGTCCGGGGCGGTGGCGAGGGGCGCACCCGCCATCTCGACATCTCCACGGACACCATCAAGATCAGCGGCTCCAAGGGCGGCGAGAGCGACGGCTACCGCATCAAGCGGCCCTGCTGGTACGAGCCGGCCGGGAACGCCGAGGAGATGTTCAAGAAGATCTCCGACCCCCGGGGCAACAGGACGCAGGCGGACACCGATCGCTTCCGCGAGTTCATCCAGCCGTTCAAGGACAAGCTGGGCCAGGAGGGGCTGTGGTGGGTGCCCGCCTACAACAAGGCCGACCCCAACGGCGCGGTCTGCTGGGCCGGCCTTGAGCTGTTCGTGTTCGCCCCGCCCAACACCACCCCGCCGTCGGGCATCACCCTTGAGCAGCTGGCCGAGGTCGCGCGGGCCGCGCTGACAGTCCCCAAGCCCACGATCAAGCTCAACCCCGACGCCAAGAGCTACGTCAACCTGCCCACCTGGGTGTGGCTCGACGGCGTCGGCGAGCCGACCCGCACGGTCACCGCGTCCATCCCCGGCGTCATGAGCGTCACCCTGGTCGCCACCCTCAAGGAGATCAAGATCGACCCCGGCACCTCGCAGGACCGTGCCGAGGTGACGGAATCGGGCTGCGGGGCCGCGGGCAAGCCGTTCACCAAGAGCGGCACGTTCTCCTGCGGCGTCCGCTACCTGCACTCGTCGATCGACCAGCCCGGCGAGAAGTACACGCTGACGGTCTCCACCGTGTGGCCGGTCGAGGTGGCCGACAACGCGGTGCCGGTGCAGTTCGCCCCGGTAGAGGTCAGCGCCACCCGAGACGTCCCGGTGGGCGAGATCCAAAGCAACGTCACCCCACCGGCGAACTGACGTTCACCTTCTGACCACGAGCCCGTCCACTCCCCGGAGAAACCCGGCCGCTCCCCGGAGGGGATCAGCGGCCGGGCAGAGCACGTGGTGCCCGAGCGGCGCGGACGCTCTGACGCCGCCGCCGTAGGACTGAAAGCTACGCCGTGCCCTCTTCCTCCTCGAAGAGCGCGTCGACGCTGCTGACCTTGAGCGCTCTATCGAACCAAACGCCAAGGATGTCGAGGTCGGGGCAGGAGTAGATGCGTCTATGGGCCTCGGACGAGAAGAAGATGCCTCGCTCCTTGAGCACAGAGATGAGGCACATGGCTATGCCTCTTCTGATGCCTCTTGCCAGGACATGTGGCTTACCAACATGCCGTGGCTGGACCTCCGGGCCGGAGCCCACCATGATGGTGCGGCGTGGCCCGGAGGGTTGAGGTCAGTCGAAGAGCTCGTCCACGTTGTGGATCTTGAGTGCTTTGCTGATCCAGTTCTCGACCATTTCGTGGTCGGTGCAGGAGCGGATGCGTTCCTCATCTTCGGGAGAGATGGAAATGCCCCGCTCGTGGAGTATCTTGATGACGGCCTTGGCCCCGCCCCTTGCCTCGCCCCTTGCCTCGCCTCTTGCCTCGCCCCTTGCTTCGCCCCTTGCTTCGCCCTTAACTTCGCCCAATTCGATCCATCGGCGGACGTACGGGACTTCCTCCAGCTGTTCGACGGTTACCGGCATTCTGGCCTCCTCCAATGATCGGGTGAAGTCGAAGTCGCGCCGTAGGACGGCTACCAGGTCAGCATAATCGGGCCGGCCTTTCGGCCGCTCGACTGCGGCCTGTTTGAAGGTCTCTACGACCTGCTTACCCTCTGGAGTGTCGGACTTCCCATGCACGATGACCGAGAGAGCAGTGAGTTCCGGATTGTCGATCGCCTCGCGGAGATCGGTGATCTTAGGCACCTTCGAGGGGTCGACGACGATGGGCTTGAGGATCCAGCCCGGGTGGCCCATGTCTATGGGGGTGGCGCAGTATCTGGCGGTTGCGTCGTTCTCGCAGTAGACGATGAGCTTGACCGGACATTTCCGAGATGCCCGTAGTGTCGATAGATATACGGGCCAGGACCATGTTTTACCCTTGTCGGGCTTTCGCTGCACCTCCACGACGACCGCTTGTACCGGTTTGTTCCTCTTTTTGAAGACGACGACCGCGTCGGCCCGATATTCCGTGGGCCGGCGGTCGTTGAAGTCGCCTGAGCCTAGCTCTGCCGAATCGAATGCAGGTATGGGAAGTCCTGACCCAACCAGGAGATCCCTGACCATGGCGGGGTTGTTGGTCACTAATTCGAGGAGGTACTCATGTTCGATTGTCACCATGCGGAGCACATTACCGAAAGCTACTCGCCCTTTACGCAGGGTTGACGATACCTCCGCGTTCGTGAGCGAGCAGCCATTCTTTTACCGGTACGCCGTAGTAATAGCCGCCATATCCACCACCGCTGGGCAATACCCGATGGCAGGGGACGAAGGGGGCGATGAGGTTTTGGGCGCAGGCCGAGCCGGCGGCTCTCGCGGCCGTCTTCGGGAGGCCGGCCCGCTCGGCCAGCTCCGCGTACGAGACCGTCGTTCCCGCCTTGACCTCGCGGAGCGCCGCGTGCAGGCGGCGGCGGGTGGGGGAGCCGGGTTGCGAGACCGGCACGGCGTCCAGCGCGTCCAGATCACCCGCGAGGTATGCCAGGGCCGCCTCGGAGGCGGCGCCCAGGTCGTCCACGATCTCCAGGCCCTCCGCCTGCAGGGCGGGCGTGAGCCGGGCGAACATCTCCTTCGGCTCGGCGGTGAAACCGGCCGCGACCAGCACACCCTCGCGGGCGAGCAGCGCCAGCGGGCCCACCGGCGACGGTACGAGCTGAGCAGCGATCATGATGAACTCCAGAGGTGCAGGGCGGCGTACGCCCGCCACGGGCGCCACCGCTCGATGTGGTCGTTCGGAATGCCCAGGGCGGCCATGCGCTTGACCAGCACCAGGTCGCCCGTGGGCCAGGCGTCGGGGTCGCGCAGGGCACGCAGGGCGATGTAGCCGGCCGTCCACGGCCCGATGCCGCGCACCTCCAGCAGCGCCGCCACCGCCTCGGCGGGGTCCTGCCCGCCGTCCAGGTCGAGTTGCCCGTCGGCGAGGCGGGCGGCCAGGTCTTTGAGTGTGTCGATGCGGCGGTTGGTCATGCCGAGGCCGCTCAGGTCGGTGTCGAGGAGCTGGGCGGGCGTGGGGAAGAGGCCGCCGGGCGCGGCGGCCCTGGCCACGATCCGGCCGAGCAGCGTACGCGCGCCCGCCACCGAGATCTGCTGTCCCACGACCGCCCGTACGGCCAGCTCGAACCCATCGAACGTGCCCGGCACCCGCAACCCCGGCCGGGCCGCGACGAGCGGGCCGAGTGAGGTGCGGCCGAGGACGTCCGAGATGGCCTCGGGGTCGGCGTCGAGGTCGAGCAGGCGGCGGCAGCGGGCGACGATCCTCGCGAGCTGCCTGGTGTCCTCGACGGCCACGTCCAGAGCGATGTGGTCGGGGCGCGGGGTGAGGGTGACCGTCCCGCCCTGGACTGATCTGCGGTACGACGTCCGGTCCGCCACCTCCAGCCCCGGTATGGCGCGGGAGGCGAGGAACGCGAAGACGCCGTCCACGTCGTACGGCTCCCGCCGGTGCAACCGCAGCCGAAGCGTCACCGCCCCGCTGGCCGTGCTGTCCACGGGTCTCGCCGCGTCCTCGTCCACGGCCGGAACGGACGCGTGGGCGAGGAGGGCGGTGCGGGGGCCGGCGGTGGCGCGCAGCTCGCTCGGCGTGAAGCCGTACGTCTCGCGCATCGTCGCGTTGAACTGCCGCACGCTGCCGAACCCGGCCGCGAACGCCACCTCCGTCACCGGCAGCGCCGTCTCCGTCAGGAGCTGCTTGGCGAGCAGGAGCCGCTTGGTCCGTGCGACCGCCAGCGGCCCGACGCCCAGCTCGGCGACGAAGAGCCGGTGCAGGTGGCGTTCCGTGATGTGCAGCCGCCTGGCCAGCCCCGCCACGCCCTGCTCGTCGGCGGCGCCGTCGTCGATGAGCCGCAGGGCCCGGCCGACGAGGTCGCCGCGCAGGTCCCAGCCGGGGTCGCCGGGCGACAGCTCGGGCCGGCAGCGCTTGCACGGCCGGAACCCGGCCGCCTCGGCCGAGGCCGCGTGCCGGTAGAAGCGGACGTTCCGCGACGCCGGCGTACGGGCGGGGCAGATCGGGCGGCAGTAGATGCGCGTGGTCGTCACCGCCGTGTAGAAACGGCCGTCGAACCGGGGGTCCCTGGCGGAGACGGCCCGGTAGCAGGAGTCGAAGTCGAGCTCTTGTAGGGCCATGTCTCCGACGGTATGCGCTCCCCAGGGGTGACGACTGGCGGAAATCGGACCATGCCGTGACGCCCCAGGTGGCGGCCTCAGGGCTCCTCGCCGGAGAACCTCGTACAGCGGGATGAGGGCCTCCCAGGGAAGGCCCCGGAACCCCGGCTACTTGGACGAGACGCCTACCCCCAGATCGAACTCGCGGTACACCCGTGCCCAGAACCCGTCACGCAGCCACACCCGCGCCTCCGGGTAGGGCCGCAGGGAGTGGCCGAGCTCCTTCTCCGCCTCGATCAGCAGCTCGGTGTCGATCACGGTCGGCAGGATCGGCCCGGGGAGCAGGTCGCGGATGTTGTCGCGGCCCCGGGTCAGGATCCATTTCTGGGCGACGTGCTCGCCCACGTCCTCCACGCGCGGCCGGCTCGGCCCGAGCTTGGCGACCTGGCCGGGTTTGGCGTGCGGTTTGACGGGGGCGCGCCCGGCGAAGACCTGCGCGGGCGAGGGCGCGGCGGCGGGTGGGGTGACCGGGACAGGCTGGGGAGCACGGCTGAAAAAGGGCCTCAGGAAATCTGCGCTGATCACTTCGACGGTGTCGGACTCCCACACCAGGCGTTCCGCCTGGTTGGTGCCGTAAGGCGGTTCGACGCCCCACAGGTGGATGCGCACGCCGTACGCTTGCGCCGCCTCGACCGCCGGGACCATGTCCTCATCACCCGCCAGCAGGATCGTGTCGGTGACCGCGTGATGCCTGGCCAGTGCCTCCAGATCGCTCCGGATCTGCGCGTCGACGCCTTTCTGCTGGCCGCGGGCGTTCAGGTTGCCGAGGCGCACCTTGACCCACGGAAGCTGGGCGATCACACGCTGGTCGACGGTCGGCACGCGATCACGGGCGGCGTCATACCAATAGATCCGCAGAAGTTCGCCAGAAATACGTGCTTCTGCATGTTTCTGTAGACTCTGGATGAGCTCATCGGCGGCCACCCGATATTCCTTGCGCTCCTTCGCGGCGAGCAGCACTTCACCTGCCGCCGCGTACAGATAACCGACATCCACTAGGACGGCGTACTTGGCTGCCACAGGATGCGGCATGAGGTCTGGGATGGCCATGTCGTCCTCCAGGCCGCGGTGTTAGTTGATCGGCTGACTATATACGCCTACTTTCTCTAGATAGTCCCAACTCCCGGGGAACTTGACACCCGATTCGCAGGATCTATCTAGGGTAGTGCGCTCATCCGCCATGCCGACTTCCCTGGGACGACAGGCTTACGCATAGCTCTGGCGGGGTTTCGCCAGGTTTGGCGACGCGGAACTGGAGCACCCTCCGTTTGGGCCGCCGGACGGCGCCGCGCCGCCAGCGCGGTGACCAACGCGGCGATCTCCTCGGGCGTGGCGTCGCCCCGGACAATACGCAGATGTGGCGTCACAGCGGGATGTTCCCATGCTTCTTGGGCGGGAGCGTGGCCCGCTTGTTCCGCAGCGCGCGCAGCGCCCTGACGACTTGCGGCCGGGTGTCGGCCGGCCGGATCACCGCGTCCACATAGCCCCGTTCGGCCGCGATGTACGGGTTGGCCAGCGTGTCCTCATACTCCGTGACGAGCTCGGCCCGGCGCGCGTCGGGGTCGTCGGAGGCGGCCAGCTCGCGCCGGTAGAGGATGTTGACCGCGCCCTGTGCCCCCATGACCGCGATCTGCGCGGTGGGCCAGGCCAGGTTGACGTCCGCGCCGAGGTGCTTGGACCCCATGACGTCATACGCGCCGCCGTACGCCTTGCGGGTGATCACCGTGATGAGCGGGACCGTGGCCTCGGCGTACGCGTAGAGGAGCTTGGCGCCGTGGCGGATGATTCCGTTCCATTCCTGATCAGTGCCGGGCAGGAAACCCGGTACGTCAACAAAAGTCAAGATAGGAATATTGAAGGCATCACATGTTCGAATAAATCGGGCGGCCTTCTCCGATGCCTTGATATCCAGGCATCCGGCGAAATGCATGGGCTGGTTGGCCACCACGCCCACCGGCTGCCCGTCCACCCGGCCGTACCCGACCACGATGTTCGGCGCGAACTGCGCGTGGACCTCCAGGAACTCGCCGTCGTCCAGCACGTGCTCGATCACCCGGCGCATGTCGTACGGCTGGTTCGCCGAGTCGGGGATCAGCGCGTCCAGATCGGGATCGGGGTCGAGGTCGTCGGCCGCCTCGTACACGGGCGCCTCGTCGAGGTTGTTGGACGGCAGGAACGACAGCAGCGCCCTGACGTAGTCGAGGGCGTCCTGCTCATCGGTGGCCTGGTAGTGGGCCACGCCCGACTTCGTGTTGTGCGCGTGCGCGCCGCCCAGCTCCTCGAACGTCACCTCCTCGCCGGTCACCGTCTTGATCACGTCGGGACCCGTGATGAACATGTGCGAGGTCTGGTCCACCATGACCACGAAGTCGGTGAGCGCGGGGGAGTAGACGTGACCGCCGGCCGCGGCGCCCATGATGAGCGAGATCTGCGGGATCACGCCGGAGGCGTGCACGTTGCGCTTGAAGATCTCGGCGTACAGGCCGAGCGCGACCACGCCCTCCTGGATGCGGGCGCCGCCGCCCTCGTTGATGCCGATGATCGGGCAGCCGGTCTTGAGCGCCAGGTCGAGCACCTTGACGATCTTCTCGCCGTACACCTCGCCGAGCGAGCCGCCGAACACCGTCACGTCCTGCGAGAACACGCACACCTGCCGGCCGTCGATCGTGCCGTGGCCGGTGATCACGCCGTCGCCGTACGGCCGCCGCTTGTCCAGCCCGAACATGGTCGAGCGGTGCCTGGCGAACGTGTCGAACTCCACGAACGAGCCCTCGTCGAGCAGCGCCAGCACCCGCTCTCTGGCCGTCATCTTGCCCTTGGCGTGCTGTTTCTCCACCGCCGCCGCGGACCCCGCGTGCACGGCCTCATCAAGCCGAAGCTCCAAGTCGGCGATCTTCCCTGCGGTGGTGTGGATGTCCGGCTCTTCCGGCATCGGCTCGGCAGTGGTCATGCGCGCAAGGCTAACCCCTCCTCCTAGAGTGGTTCCATGACGGACGCCGTACGCACGCACGCCCTGTTCAAGCGCTACGGGCAGCAGATCGCCGTCGCCGGCGTCGATCTGGCGGTCCCAGCGGGCAGTTTCGCGGGGCTCGTCGGGCCCAACGGAGCCGGCAAGACGACCACGCTCAGCATGATCACCGGCCTGCTGCGCCCCGACGGCGGCGTCGCCGAGATCGCCGGCCACTCCGTCTGGCACGACCCGGTCGCGGTCAAGGCCCGCATCGGCGTGCTGCCGGAGGGGCTGCGGCTGTTCGAGCGGCTGTCGGGGCGCGAGCTGCTGATCTACAACGGCCGCCTGCGCGGCATCCCCAGAGCCGACGTCGAGGAGCGCGCGAACGAGCTGCTCGCCGTGATGGACCTCACCGCCAGCGCCGACAAGCTGGTCGTCGACTACTCCACCGGCATGCGCAAGAAGATCGGCCTGGCCGCCGCGCTGCTGCACAACCCGTCGGTGCTCTTCCTCGACGAGCCGTTCGAGGGCGTCGACCCGGTCAGCGCCAACACGCTCACCGAGGTGCTGCGCCGCTACACCGCCTCAGGCTCCACCGTCATCTTCTCCAGCCACGTGATGGACCTGGTCGAGCGGCTGTGCGACTGGGTGTCGGTGATGAGCGCGGGCCAGATCGTGGCGCAGGGCCCATTAACGGACGTACGCGGTGCGCGCAGCCTCAACGAGGCGTTCCTCGACCTGGTCGGCGGCGCTCCCGGCGGGGGCGAGGCGGGCCTCACCTGGCTCGGCTCCCAGTCCGGCCGAACGCCCGGCCAAGCCCCAGGCCGAACGCCCGGCCAGGCCCCAGGCCGAGCACCCGGCCAAGGCCCCGAGCAGGGGCCCGCGTCATGAGCACGGTCGCGCTCTTCGCGCAGCTCAAGCTGCGCCTGTTGGCCGGCAACCTGCGCGGCGACCTGCAACGCAAGATCGGCTTCCTGTTCACCCTCGTCGTAGCGGCCGGCCTGGCCGTGCTCGGCTTCTTCCTCATGAGCCTGCTGCGGCTGGCACCGCCCGACGTCGCCGCCTCGCTCGTCACCCTCGCCTTCGCCGCCCTGCTGCTGGGCTGGATGATCGTGCCGCTGCTGGCGTTCGGCCTGGACGACACGCTCGACCCGGCCAAGCTGGCGCTCCTGCCGCTCGGCACGCGCAAGCTGGCGGTCGGCATGTTCACCGCGTCCGTCACCGGCGTCTGGCCGGTCGCGCTGCTCGTCATCACGCTCGGCGCGCTCGTCGGCCTGGCTTCCGGGCCGGGCGGCTGGCTGATCGGGCTGCTCGCGGTGCTGGTGCAGTTCGCGCTCTGCGTGGTGGCGTCCCGGCTGATCACGACGGCACTGTCCAGCGCGCTGCGCACCCGGCGCGGGCGTGACGTGCTGGCCGTGGCGGCGCTGCTGGTCGTCCTGCTCGCGCAGCTGCCCAACCTGCTCGTCAACCGCGGCTTCGGCGACCCCGTCGCGCTGCTGCACGGCCTGGCCGGCGTGCTGCGCTGGACGCCGCCCGGCATGCTGGCCCACGCGATCACCGACGGCGGGCTGCTCGGGCTCGGCGAGGTGGCGCTGGTCGCGCTGGTCGCCGTGGCGGTGGCGGTGCTGTGGATCAAGGCGCTCAGCCGGGCCCTGGTCACGCCCGACGTCTCCACCCAGGCGGCCTCCGTCCGCAGGGAGAGCGGCCTGGCCGACCGGTTCCTGCCCGACGGCCCGCTGGCCGCCGTGGTGACCAAGGAGCTGAAGTACATCAGGCGCGAGCCCCGCTACCGCATCGGGTGGTTCAGCGCCATCGTGGTCACCGTCATCCTGGCGTTCTCGCTGACCAACCAGGGCGGTGGCGGCTTCGGCACGCCGATCGGGCTGACCGCGCTCGGCGCCGGGATGATCGCCCTGCAGTCCGTCAACGCGTTCGGCATCGACGGCCGCTCCATGTGGATGAACGCCGTCGCGTTCGGCACCGAGCGCGGCCTGGCCGCCGACCTCGCGGGCCGCCACCTCGCCAACGCGCTCATCGCCGTGCCGCTGCTGACCGTGACCGCCGTGGGCTCCTCCCTGTACGTCGGCCACCCCGAGGCCATCCTGCCCGCCGCGCTCGCCGGGTGGGGCGTGCTCGGCGTCGGGCTCGGGGTGGGCTCGGTGAGCAGCGTCGTGCTGCCGTACACGGTGCCCGACCGGATGAACGCCTTCACCGGCGCCGCCCCCGGCCAGGGCGGGCAGGCGTTCGCCTCGGCGGCGGGCGCCATGGTCGCCGTCGCGGTGCTCGTGCTGCCGTTCGTGGTGCCGCTCGCGTTCGGGCTCACCTGGATCACCGTGCTCGCGCCCTTCTACGGGCTGCTGCTGGAGACGCTCGGGCGGCGGCTGGCCGCCAGGGTCGGCTTCCGCCGTACGCCGGAGCTGCTCGCGGCGGTCTCGAAACCCACCTGACCAGTGGTCTAGTCCAATACCTGAGACCGGTCTACGTCCGCGAAATCCGACTCGCTACCCTTCGAAACATGATTGACCAGGGGCTCGAGCGTCGCAGTGCCGCCGTAACCGAGATGCCGGACGAGCTACGCCACGATGTGCGCATGCTCGGCAAACTGCTCGGCCAGGTGCTCGCCGAGCAGGGCGGCGAAGACCTGCTGGCCGATGTCGAACGCTTGCGCAAAGCCGTCATCTCGGCGCGCAAGGGTGAGATCTCGGCCGACGTGATCACCGAGATGGTCGCCGGATGGGAGATTGAGCGGGCCGTGGCCGTGGCCCGCGCGTTCACCTGCTACTTCCACCTGGCCAACCTGGCCGAGGAGCACTACCGCATCCGTACGCTGCGGGAGCGCGACGCCGAGGGCCGGGTGCAGCGCGAGTCGCTCGCGCAGGCCGTACAGGAGCTGGGGCACGAACGGGTCGGCGAGCTGCTGGAGGGCCTTGAGCTGCATCCCGTGCTCACCGCCCACCCCACGGAGGCCCGCAGGCGTGCCGTCGTCACCGCGATCCAGCGCATCAGCGGCCAGCTCACCGAGTACAACGCGCCAGGACGCGGCGCCTCCGAGCGCGCCGAGAACAAGCGGCGCATGCTGGAGGAGATCGACCTGCTGTGGCGTACGGCCCAGCTCCGCTCCTCCAAGCTCGACCCGCTCGACGAGGTGCGCACCGCCATGGCCGCCTTCGACGAGACGCTCTTCCGTACGGTGCCGCAGGTCTACCGCTCGCTCGACGCGGCGCTCGACGAGCGCACCGGCACCCGCCCGCCGCAGGCCAGGCCCTTCATCAGGTACGGCAGCTGGATCGGCGGCGACCGCGACGGCAACCCCAACGTCACCGCCAAGGTCACCCGCGAGACCGTGCAGATCCACTCCGAGCACGTGCTGACGGCGCTGGAGACCGCCTGCAGCCGCATCGCCCGCACGCTGACCGCCTCCGCCCAGTTCGCGCCGCCCTCGGCCGAGCTGCGCGCCCGGCTCGCCGCGTCCGTGGACGCCCACCCCGACGTGGTGTCGGAGCTGGCGACCCGCTCGCCGCGCGAGCCGCACCGGCAGTGGCTGCTGTTCGTGGCCGCCCGCATCGCCGCCACCCACCGCCGCGACCTCGACCTCGCCTACCGCTCACCCGACGAGCTGCTCGCCGACCTCCGGCTGGCCCAGGAGTCGCTGGCGGCCTCCGCGCCGCGCCAGGCGTACGGGGAGCTGCAGCACCTCATCTGGCAGGTGGAGACGTTCGGCTTCCACCTGGCCGAGCTGGAGGTGCGCCAGCACTCCCAGGTGCACGCGGCGGCCCTGGAGGAGCTGCGCGCGGGCGCGGAGCCGTCGGAGCGCACCGAGGAGGTGCTCGCCACGATCCGGGTGATCGGCTGGATCCAGGAGCGCTTCGGCGTCAAGGCGTGCTCCCGCTACGTGGTCTCCTTCACCCGCACGGCCGACGACATCGCCGCAGTCCACGAGCTGGCCCGCCACGCGCTCGGCGACCGCGCGCCGGTGCTCGACGTGGTGCCGCTGTTCGAGTCGGGCGAGGACCTCGCCAACTCGGCCCGCGTGCTGACCGGCATGCTGGACATCCCGCAGGTGCGGCAGCGGCTCGCCGACACCGGCCGGCGCATGGAGATCATGCTCGGCTACTCCGACTCGGCCAAGGAGCTCGGCCCCGCCGCCGCCACGCTGCGGCTGTACGAGGCGCAGGAGGCGCTGACCGCCTGGGCCGCCGAGCACGACGTCAAGCTGCGCATGTTCCACGGCAGGGGCGGCGCGCTCGGCCGCGGCGGCGGCCCGGCCAACCGCGCGGTGCTGGCCCAGGCGCCCGGCTCGGTCGCGGGCCGGTTCAAGGTCACCGAGCAGGGCGAGGTCATCTTCGCCCGCTACGGCCACATCGCCATCGCCCGCCGGCACCTGGAGCAGGTGGCCAACGCGGTGCTCATGGCCTCGTCGCCCACCGTGAGCGAGCGCACGGCCGCCGCCGCCGAGCGCTTCCGCGGGCTGGCCGAGCAGGTGGCGACCGCCTCCGAGCAGGCGTATCGGGCGCTGACCGAGGCACCCGGCTTCCCCGAGTGGTTCGGCCTGGTCAGCCCGCTGGAGGAGATCGGCACGTTGCGGCTCGGCTCCCGCCCGGCGCGGCGCGGGCTCGGCGCGCCCCGCTCGCTGGACGACCTGCGGGCCATCCCGTGGGTGTTCGCCTGGGCGCAGACCAGGGTCAACCTTCCCGGCTGGTACGGCCTCGGCACCGGCCTCGCCTCCGTCGGCTCCGTCGACGAGCTGCGGGCGGCGTACCAGGAGTGGCCGCTGTTCAACGCGCTGCTGGACAACGCCGAGATGTCGCTGGCCAAGACCGACCGCTCGATCGCCAAGCGCTACCTCGCGCTGGGCGGGCGGGAGGACTTCAGCAGGCAGGTTCTGGAGGAGTACGACCGCACCCGCGAGCTGGTGCTGCGCGTCACCGGGCACACCCGGCTGCTGGAGAACCGCAAGGTGCTCAGCAGGGCCGTGCAGCTGCGCGACCCGTACGTGGACGCGCTGTCGCACCTCCAGCTCCGCGCCCTGCGCGCGCTGCGCACCGGCAACCCGTCGGAGCAGGAGCGCGATCGGCTGTCCACGCTGCTGCTGCTGTCGGTCAACGGGGTCGCGGCCGGCCTGCAGAACACCGGCTGATCGTCAGGTGAGCCCGTGCCGGGAACGGCACGGGCTCACACCAGAACGGGGCTCACGCCTGGACGCGTTCGGCGCCCGCGTACACGTTGCAGCGCTCGCCGCGCAGGAAGCCCACCAGTGTCAGGCCGAACTCCCTGGCCAGCTCCACCGCCAGCGACGACGGCGCCGACACCGCGCAGACCACGGGCACGCCGGCCGCCAGCGCCTTCTGCATGATCTCGTAGCTGGCCCGGCCGCTCACCATGAGCACGTGCTCGGCCAGCGGCAGCCGCCCGGTCAGCGCCGCCCAGCCGGTCAGCTTGTCCACGGCGTTGTGCCGGCCGACGTCCTCGCGCACCGCCACCGGCGTCCCGTCGGCCGCGAACAGCCCCGCCGCGTGCAGGCCGCCCGTCTTGCCGAACACGCCCTGGGCCCGCCGCAGCGCGTCGGGCAGCGCGTACAGCAGGTCGGGGGAGAGCTCGAGCCGGCCGCGCGGCACCGGGCGGCAGCGGTCGCGCAGCGCGTCGAGGCTGGCGGAGCCGCACACGCCGCACGCGCTAGAGGTGAGGAAGTGCCGGTCGAGCGCGGGCAGCTCGGGGATGGGGCCGTTCAGGCGCACCGTCACGGTGTTGTAGCGCGCCTCGGGCGGCAGGTCCTCGTCCGTGCAGTACGCGATCGCCGCGATGTCACCCGGCCCCGCCAGCCCCTCGCCGTGCAGGAACCCGGCCGCCAGCTCGAAGTCGTGGCCAGGCGTGCGCATGGTGATGGCGACCGTCCTGCGGGCGCCGTCGGGCGCGGTGAGCCGGATCTCCAGCGGCTCCTCCGTCGCCAGGTCGTCGCGCCGGTCGCGGCCCGACGCGCCGGACAGCTCCCTGACGCGGACGCGGGTGATCGGCCCTGGCCGCGTGACCTCACCGGTAGGCATGCTCATCCCTCCGTCCTACCCCCTGCGAAGATAGGGGGATGCCCGACTCACGCTACTCCGACCTGGAGCGCCCGCCCCTGTCCGAGGCGGCGCTCAACCGCGCCCTGGTCCGCCCCGGCTCGCTGTGGACCGCGCTCACCGTCGTCGACAGCACCGGCTCCACCAACGCCGACCTGGCCGCGGCGGCCCGCGACGGCGCGCCGGAGGGCACGGTGCTGGTCGCCGAGTCGCAGCAGGCGGGCCGCGGCCGGCTGGGCCGCGCCTGGTCGGCGCCGCCGCGTTCGGGGCTGACGTTCTCGATCCTGCTCAGGCCGACGGTGCCGGTGGCGGCCCAGGGCTGGCTGTCCCTCCTGTACGGCGTCGCCGCCGCCTCCGCCGTACGCCGCCTGGCCGAGGTCGACGTCCGGCTGAAGTGGCCCAACGACCTGCTGATCGGCGAGCGCAAGCTGGCCGGGGTGCTGGCCGAGCGGGCCGACGACGCCGTGATCATCGGCATGGGCCTGAACGTCTCGCTCCGCGAGGACGAGCTGCCCGTCGAGACCGCCACGTCGCTGGCCGTCGAGAAGGCCGCCTGCGCCGACCGCGACCCGCTGCTGCGGGCCGTGCTGCGCGAGGTCGAGAGCCACTACCGCGAATGGACGCAGGCCGGCGGCGACGCCGAGGCGTCCGGGCTGCGCTCGGCCTACCTGGCCTCCAACGCCACCATCGGCCGCAGGGTCAGGATCGAGCTGCCCGGCGACCGCACGCTCACCGGCCTCGCGACCGGCGTCGACCTGGCCGGTCACCTGCTGGTGGAGGCGGGCGGCGAGCGCCACACGCTGAGCGCCGGCGACGTCGTGCACGTCAGACCGGCGGGGTGATCAGCCCGGTTCGTCCGGTGGCATGGCAGGCCGGTGGCGTTGGTGGCACGATACGGGCCATGACCATTCCCGACCACCATCTGACGCAGGGTGAGCGGCGCGTCCGGTCCTTCCACCCCCACTGGAAGCGGCTCGTCGTCCCCTTCATCGCGCTGGTCCTCATCGCCGCCGCGTCCGGCGCCGCGATCTACTTCATCCCGGGCGACTTCGAGTACGCCTCCTACGCCAGGATCGCGGTGGCCGTCATCGGGCTCATCCTGCTGACGATCTGGTCGTTCGTGCCTTACCTGCAGTGGAAGAACACCGGCTACGTGCTCACCACCCACCGCTTCACGATCAGCACGGGCGTGCTCAACAAGTCGACCGACGAGATCCCGATCGCCAAGGTCAACACGGTGAGCTCCGACCAGACCTTCCCCGAGCGGCTGCTCGGCTGCGGCACGCTGACGGTCGAGTCGGCGGGCGAGCGCGGCGAGATCGTGCTGCGCGACATCCCGAAGATCCAGGACGTCCGCACCGACCTGTTCCGCCTCGTGGAGGACGCCTCCGACGGCGAGATCGACGGCCGCTGACCGCGCGCCGCCGGTCCGTGTGAGAAGTGGTCCCGGCGTGGTCGAGCCCTATGTCTTGCGGAGATCATCCTCCTGACACAAGATGGCTGGCATGCCGTACGAAGTGCAGGGCGTCGTCGCCCGGGGCAAGGGCCAGGAAGTTTCGCTCGAGACGGTGCTCGTGCCGGACCCAGGTCCGGGCGAGGCGGTGGTGAATGTGCAGGCCTGCGGCGTGTGCCACACCGACCTGCACTATCGGGAGGGCGGGATCAGCGACGACTACCCGTTCCTGCTCGGCCATGAGGCGGCGGGCGTCGTCGAGGCGGTCGGCCCCGGCGTCACCGAGGTCGAGCCGGGCGACTTCGTCATCCTCAACTGGCGCGCGGTGTGCGGTCAGTGCCGGGCCTGCCTGCGCGGCCGTCCGTGGTACTGCTTCAACACCCACAACGCCACCCAGAAGATGACGCTCAAGGACGGCACGGAGCTGTCGCCGGCGCTCGGCATCGGGGCGTTCCTGGAGAAGACGCTCGTCGCGGCCGGCCAGTGCACGAAGGTCTCGTCCGAGGCGCCCGCGCAGGTCGCGGGCCTGCTGGGGTGCGGCGTGATGGCCGGGCTCGGCGCGGCGATCAACACCGGCGGCGTCACCCGCGGCGACAGCGTGGCCGTCATCGGCTGCGGCGGCGTCGGCGACGCGGCCATCCTCGGCGCCTCGCTGGCCGGCGCGAGCCGGATCATCGCCGTCGACGTGGACGACCGCAAGCTGGAGTGGGCCCGCCAGTTCGGCGCCACCCACACGGTCAACTCCCGCGCGAACGACCCGGTCGCGGCCATCCGCGAGCTGACCGGGGGCAACGGCGCCGACGTGGTGGTCGAGGCGGTGGGCAGGCCCGAGACGTACGAGCAGGCGTTCTACGCCCGCGACCTGGCCGGCACGGTCGTGCTGGTCGGCGTGCCGACCCCCGAGATGCGCATCGACCTGCCGCTGCTCGACGTGTTCGGCCGCGGCGGCGCGCTGAAGTCCTCCTGGTACGGCGACTGCCTGCCCTCGCGCGACTTCCCGATGCTCATCGACCTGTTCCTGCAGAACCGCCTGCCGCTCGACAAGTTCGTCTCCGAGACGATCGCGATCGACCAGGTCGAGGAGGCGTTCGCGAAGATGCACAGGGGCGAGGTGCTGCGTTCGGTGGTGGTCTTCTGATGATCGACCGGGTCATCACGTCGGGCACGTTCTCGCTGGACGGCGGCACGTGGGACGTCGACAACAACGTCTGGCTGGTCGGCGACGCCCGCGAGGTCGTGGTCATCGACGCGGCCCACGACGCGGCGGCGATCGCCGAGCGGGTGGGCGGCCGCGGGGTGCGGGCCATCGTCTGCACCCACGCGCACAACGACCACATCAACGCCGCCCGCGACCTGGCCGAGCGCACGGGCGCGCCGATCCGGCTGCACCCGGCCGACCAGGTGTTGTGGGAGCAGGTCTACGGGCCCGAGGTGGCGTACGAGCCGCTGGGCGACGGCGACAAGCTGACCGTGGGCGGCATCGCGCTGCAGGTGCTGCACACGCCGGGGCACGCGCCAGGCGCGATCTGCCTGTACGCGCCCGACCTGGGCGCCTTGTTCAGCGGCGACACGCTGTTCAAGGGCGGCCCGGGGGCGACCGGCCGGTCCTACAGCTCGTTCGAGACCATCATCGACTCGATCAAGGAGCGGCTGCTGACGCTGCCGCCGGAGACGGTCGTGCACACCGGCCACGGCGACTCCACCTCGATCGGCGCGGAGGCCCCGCACCTGGAGGAGTGGATCGCGCGCGGCCACTGATCGGCGGCAGGCCCTTCACCTGCGGGGATAGACGACTGTGACCGACCCAACGTAGGCATGCCTAACCTCAGTGGGCTATCTTAGGTGTGCCTTACCTAAGGCTGTCCCCCGGTTGTCCCTGCGTGAAAGGCCTGCCCCCGCATGTACGTGTGCATCTGTCGTGCCGTGACCGAGAACGAGGTGCACGACTGCATCGCTGAAGGGGCGACCAGCGCCAAGCAGATCCGCGACACCACTGGTGCCGGTGGTGACTGTGCCCGTTGTGTACGGAAGATCTGTGCGATCCTGAAAAGGTCTCAAGAACTGACGACCGCATGACCGGATAGCGATGAGGGGCCCCGTTATGCAGGGCGACAAGCAGATCATCGAGCTGCTCAACGAACAGCTGACCGCGGAGCTGACCGCGATCAACCAATACTTCCTGCACGCCAAGATGCAGGAGAACTGGGGTTACACCAAGCTCGCCAAGCACACCCGCGACGAGTCCTTCGAGGAGATGCGCCACGCCGAGCGACTCACCGACCGCATCCTCTTCCTCGAGGGCCTGCCCAACTACCAGCGCCTCGGCACGCTGCACATCGGCCAGACCGTCCCCGAGCAGCTCCAGGCCGACCTGGAGGTGGAGCTGGCGGTGGTGCAGCGCCTGCGGCCGGCGATCCAGCTGATGCGCGAGAAGGGCGACATCACCTCGGCCAACATCTTCGAGGACATCCTCAAGGACGAGGAAGAGCACATCGACTACCTGGAGACCGAGCTGGAGCTCATCCAGAGCCTGGGCGAGCAGCTCTACCTGGCCAGGTACACCGAGCCGCGCTCATACGACGACTGACGCGCCCGGCCCCTCGGGGCGCGCCGCATCCCCTCAGCCGCGCGCCCCGGCGTCCGGCGCGCTCTCAGGGCGCGATATCCGGAAATCAGCGGCATTTCCGCTTGATCGAAAATCCGATCGTTATGTGGAGAAACGCCGAACCCCGCGAGGTTGCGGCGTTCACGAGCGGGCATGACCACCCGATGACTCCCGCCCCACGGGCCCCGGTGTTTTAATCACCACCTACCGTATTTTAGCTGTGTTTGCCCAGGTCAATGGATAGGTCAACGACGAGTCAAACCGCGCGCTGTGCCCGGGAAACGATCGCCTAAGGTCCTACGATCGCTTTATGACCTGCGTTCTTCTCGCCGAGGATGACACCTCGATTTCCGAGCCGCTCGCGCGCGCCCTGCGCCGCGAGGGCTATCAGGTCGAGGTGAGTCCCGATGGTCCTCAAGCGCTTGAGAGGGCCCTTTCGGGCGGCATCGACCTCATTGTTCTCGACCTTGGCCTGCCGGAGATGGACGGCCTCGAGGTCGCCCGCCGGATCCGCGCCGAAGGCCACGGCACTCCGGTCCTGATACTCACGGCACGTGTCGACGAGGTCGACACCGTCGTCGGCCTCGACGCCGGCGCCGACGACTACGTGACGAAACCGTTCCGCCTCGCCGAGCTGCTCGCCAGAGTGCGGGCGCTGCTGCGGCGTGGCACGTCCGAAACCCCGGTCGTCCAGGGGGTGCGCATCGACGCCGACTCGCGCCGCGCCTGGATGGGGGACAAGGAGCTGCATCTGACCACCAAGGAGTTCGACCTCCTGCGGGTGCTCGTCCGCGACGCCGGCAAGGTCGTCACCCGCGAGCAGATCATGCGCGAGGTGTGGGACACCAACTGGTGGGGCTCCACCAAGACGCTCGACATGCACATCTCCTGGCTGCGTCGCAAGCTGGGCGACGACGCCGCCAAGCCGCGTTACATCACCACGGTCCGGGGGGTCGGCTTCAGGTTCGAGCGCGAGTAGGAGATGCGCCGCCGACTGCTCTCCTCCACTCTGCTCGTCGCGGTCATCGCGGTCCTGCTGCTGGGGGTCCCCCTGGGCGTCGTCGTCAGCCGTCTGATCGTCGATGAGGCGGCTCAGGAGCTCGGGGCTGAGGCCAAGCGTCTCGTGGGAGAGGTGGAGTACGCCCGCGTCCAGGAGGCGCCGCTCGACCCCCAGCAACTGGAACAGAAATACCCGGGCAGATTCATTCAGATCTGGGAACGCGGAACCCCCCTGAGGGTGACCGTCGTCGGCGACCCCCCGCCGTCGGGTCACCTCATGACCGAGGACGCCCAGACCAACACCGGTGTCTACGTACGCATCAGCCGCGACCGCGACCAGGTCGAGCAGGACGTACGGGCTCGCCTGCTGCTCATCGTGGCCCTCGCCGGCGCCGCGCTGGCGGTCGCCGTGAGCCTGGCCGTCGTGCAGTCGCGGCGGCTCACGCTGCCCCTGCAGGACCTGGCGAAGATCGCCGACCGGCTGGGCTCAGGAGACGCGCGGCCGAGCAAGCACCGCTACGGCATCCCCGAGCTCGACCGCGTGGCGCAGGTGCTCGACCGCAGCGCCACCCGCATCTCCGACCTGCTCACCCGCGAGCGCGAGTTCGCCACCGACGCCTCCCACCAGCTCCGCACCCCCTTGACGGGGCTGACGATGCGTCTTGAGGAGATCGTGGCCTCATCCGACGAGCCCGAGGTCGTCCGCGAGGAGGGCGAGGCGGCGATCGTGCAGGCCGAGCGGCTCACCGCGGTCATCGACGAACTGCTGGCCGCGGCCCGCCGACAGCGGCACGCCCAGGCCGAGCCGGTGGCCGTGGACGAGGTGCTGGTGCAGCAGATGACCGAGTGGGAGCCGGTGTTCAAGGACGCGGGCCGCGTGCTGCAGCTCGAAGGCACACGCGAGCTCAAGGCGATGACCACCACCGGCGGCTTCGGCCAGGTCATCGCCTCGCTGCTGGAGAACTCCCTGCGGCACGGCGGCGGCGCCGTCACCGTCACCACCACCTGCGGCGACAACTACGTGGTGATCGAGGTGGCGGACGAGGGCCCCGGCATCGCCGACGACATCGCCCCCAAGATCTTCGACAGGAACGTCAGCGGCGGCGGAGGCACCGGCCTCGGCCTGACGCTGGCCCGAGCGCTGGCCGCCGCCGACGGCGGCCGGCTGGAGCTGGTGCGGCGCAGGCCCGCGACGTTCGCCATCTTCCTGCGGCCGGCCGACGACGACGGCCGCAACAGGGTGGTCAGCGGTCCTGCCTGACGCCACCCTCAGGCAGCTCCACCGGGATCGGCTCGGTGGCCTCCAGGAACACCCACTTCTTGTACGACCAGTAGCGGAACAACGTGCCGAGCCCGACGCCCACGATGTTGGCGATGTTGAAGCTGAGCGTGTCGTGCAGCCCGAGCGTGTAGGTGGTGAAGCCGATCGTCAGCATGCCGAACAGCAGGGCGATGCCGTTGAGCAGGAAGAACAGGAAGTATTCGCGGCCCAGCCCGCTCTGCTCGCGGTGGCGGAAGGTCCAGAAGCGGTTGCCCAGGTAAGCGAAGGTCGTGGAGATCGTCGTCGCCACGACCTTGGAGGTCAGCGGGCCCAGGCCGACCACGACGTTGAAGAGGTTGAGCAGACTCGTGTCGAGGACGAACGCGACCGCCCCGATGCTGCCGAACTTGGCCAGCTCGTGCACGAGGGACGCGAACCGCTCGTAGAGCCGCTTGGCGAATGTCACGTCTCTGCTCGGTCCTTCCTTGTCGAGCTGACCCACTCAGCGTACCGGCCACGATGAGGGCCGGACGTCAGGCGTACGAACATACCCCGCAAAGAAGGTCTGTAGAAATATCGCCCTATGTGCGGCATACCCGTTAAAGAGGCATTACGCTGCCATGCAGTTCGAGGGCACGCGAATCGCTGGGCGGTCGTGCCTGCGAGGCAACCCGGAACGGCCGTCCAGCCCCCTGACGAGTGCGGACGTTGACCCGGAAGGTCCAGGGCCGGGCGGGGTAAGAGTTGCGTCCCGGTAAGCTCGCCTGACGTGAGTGCCATCAGCCCCATCGGACCGGTCGTCGGCATCGTCGGCGCGGGCCAGCTCGCCAGGATGTCGCAGCCGCCCGCCATCGCGCTCGGTGTCGAGCTGCGGGTGCTGGCCAACACTCCTGAGGAGAGCGCGGCCCGGGTCATCGTCGACACGCGCATCGGAGACTATCGCGATCTTGAGGTGCTCCGGGCGTTCGCGCAGGGCTGCGACGTCGTCACGTTCGACCACGAGCACGTCCCCACCGAGCACATCAAGGCCCTGGTCGCCGACGGCCACACCGTGCGGCCCGGCGCCGAAGCCCTCGTGCACGCCCAGGACAAGGCGGTCATGCGCGAGCGGCTCAGCGCGATCGGCGTGCCCTGCCCCGCCTGGCGGCGGGTCCCGTCCGCCGGCGACGCCACCGCCTTCGCCGACTCCCACGGCTGGCCGGTCGTGCTCAAGGCCGTACGCGGCGGCTACGACGGGCGCGGCGTGTGGGTGTGCCGCACGCCCGAAGAGGTCGCCGAGGCGTTCGCGACCGGCGTCGAGCTGATGGCCGAGGCGTTCGTCCCGTTCGAGCGTGAGGTGTCCGTGCTGGTCGCCCGCTCGCCCCACGGGCAGGGCGTCAGCTACCCCGTCGTCGAGACCGTGCAGCAGGACGGCATCTGCGTCGAGGTCATCGCGCCCGCCCCCGACCTCGACCCCGAGGCGGCCGCGCGGGCCCAGCACATCGGCCTGCAGATCGCCCACGAGCTGGGCGTGACCGGGCTGCTGGCCGTCGAGATGTTCCAGACCGCGCGCGGCTTCGTGGTCAACGAGCTGGCCATGCGCCCCCACAACAGCGGCCACTGGACGATCGAGGGCGCCACCACCTCGCAGTTCGAGCAGCACCTGCGGGCCGTGCTCGACCTGCCGCTCGGCTCGCCCCGCATGACCGCGCAGGTCGTCGTCATGGCCAACCTGCTCGGCGGCGACGACCCCGACCTGTTCAAGCGCTACGAGCACGTGCTCGCCCACGATCCCGGCATCAAGCTGCACTTCTACGGCAAGGAGGTGCGCCCGGGCCGCAAGATCGGCCACGTCACCGCGCTGGGCTCCAACCTCGACGAAGTACGCGCCCGCGCCCGCCACGCCGCCGTCTACCTCATGACCGGGGAGTACACATGAGCACGGGCTCCACCACGGGTCCCGCTACGGGCCCCGCCACGGGCCCCGCCACGGGCACTGTCGGCATCGTCATGGGCAGTGACTCGGACTGGCCGGTCATGAAGGCCGCTGCCGAGGCGGTCGCCGAGTTCGGCGTGCCGTTCGAGGCCGACGTCGTCTCGGCGCACCGCATGCCGGTCGAGATGATCGACTACGGTCGCCAGGCCGCGTCCCGGGGCGTCAAGGTGATCATCGCCGGCGCCGGCGGGGCCGCCCACCTGCCCGGCATGCTGGCCTCCGTCACGCCGCTGCCGGTCATCGGGGTGCCGGTGCCGCTCAAATACCTCGACGGCATGGACTCCCTGCTGTCCATCGTCCAGATGCCGGCGGGGGTGCCCGTCGCCACCGTCGCCGTCGGCGGCGCCCGCAACGCCGGCCTCCTCGCCGTCCGGATCCTGGCCGCCTCCGATGAGGGGTTGCGGGCGCGGATGGAGGAGTTCCAGGTGCGGTTGAAGGAGCAGGCGTACGCGAAGGGCGAACGCCTGCGCGCCGAGGCCGCCGACCTCTGACCCCTCCAGCACGCCCCCGGCCCGCACCGCCCCGTCCCACGCGAGACCCCGGCCACGCCGCCAGTCGCGTCCGCGCACGCCGCCAGTCGCGTCCGCACACCGCCCCTGTGCGTGCCGCTGATCGCGGTTGCTTGCGGCTTTTATCCTCGGGTTTTCCGTGGATAGGGTGCGTTGCCATGGACGACGACCCGATCAAGGGCCACGAGGCCCGCGTACGCGCTGTTGACCCGCTCGTGGCCGACCAGGGCACGCTGGTCGTCAGGGAGCGGGACGTGCCGCTGGAGGTGCCCGGGGGCGTCGGCCTGACCAACGTGGACCGGCTCGACCCTGGCAGCCTCCAGGCCGCGTGGTCGCCGCTGGTCGTGCACCGGCTGCGCGCCCGGGTGTCAGGACCCGACCCGGAGGCCGCGCTGGGGGCGCTCATCGACCGCTGGCTGGCCCTGCCCCGCGACGACGAGCCCGAGCAGGCGCTGAGCGTGGTGTGGCCGAGCCGCGACACCGTACCGGTCAGGGCGCTGGCCAGGCGCGGGTTCGCCCCCACCGTGGCGGTCTCCGTCCACCGCCTGCGCCCGCACGACGCGCCCGCCTCACCGGTGAAGGTCCGCACGGCGGGTCCGGACGACGTGGACGTGGTCGCGGACATGTACGAGCGGCTCGCCGCCTACGACGCGCAGTTCGGCTGGGTGACGCCACGGGCCACCACCTCCGTCAGGATCAGGGAGTCGGTGGCGGGCGAGGTGCTGCCGCTGGAGTGGTGCTGGCTGGCCGAGGTGGACGGCCGCCCCGCGGGCTGCCTCATCGTCGAGCCACCCGCCCGCGCCCGCTGGATCTCGGGCTGGGTGCACGACGCGCCGGTGGCGTACGTGGGAGTGATGTACGTCGAGCCGGAGCTACGGGGGCGTGGCATCGGTGCGGCGCTGACCGAGGTCGCGCACGCGCACGCGGCGGCGGAGGGAGTGTCGTCGCTGCTGCTGCACCACGCGCTGCCCAACCCGCTCTCGACCCCGTTCTGGGCCCGGCGCGGCTACCGCCCGCTGCTCACCCAGTGGATCCGCCACTTGACCTGACAGCAGCCGAGGGCGTGGGGGTCAGGGGCGGCCGAGGGCGCGGTAGTGCCAGCCGGCCGAGCGCCACGCCTCGGCGTTGAGCGCGTTGCGCCCGTCCACGATGCGCCGGGCGGCCACCACGGCGCCCAGCTCTTCCGGGTCGAGCCGGATGAACTCCTGCCACTCCGTGAGCAGCAGCACCACATGTGCCCCGCGTACCGCCTCGACGGCCGATTCGCCGTAGTTCAGCTCGGGATGCGCCTTGCGGGCGTTGTCGAGCGCGATCGGGTCGTACACGGTGACCGCGCCGCCTTGGTGGCCGATCGTGACGGCCACGTCGAGCGCGGGGGAGTCGCGGATGTCGTCGGAGTTGGGCTTGAACGCGGCCCCGAGCACGCCGACCGTGCAGCCGTGGAAGGAGCCGCCGGCCAGCTCTCTGGCAAGGTCGACCATGCGGGCCCTGCGGCGCATGTTGATCGCGTCCACCTCGCGCAGGAACGTCAGCGCCTGGTCGGCCCCCAGCTCGCCGGCCCGCGCCATGAAGGCCCTGATGTCCTTGGGCAGGCAGCCGCCGCCGAAGCCGAGCCCGGCGTTGAGGTAGCGGCCGCCGATGCGGTCGTCGTACGACAGCGCCTCGGACAGCAGCTCGACGTCGGCGTGCGCGGCCTCGCAGACCTCGGCCATGGCGTTGATGAAGGAGATCTTGGTGGCCAGGAACGCGTTCGCGGCCGTCTTGACCAGCTCGGCCGTCGCGAAGTCGGTCACCACGATCGGAACGTCGCCGATCGGCTCGTACACCTCACGCAGGATCTTCTCGGCGCGTTCGGAGCGTACGCCGAGCACGATGCGGTTGGGGTGCAGGGTGTCCTCGACGGCGAAGCCCTCGCGCAGGAACTCGGGGTTCCAGGCCAGCTCGGCCTCGCCGCCGGCGGGCGCGAGCCGGGCGAGCTTGTCGGCCACGCGCTCGGCGGTGCCGACGGGGACCGTCGACTTGCCCACGACCAGGCATTCGCGGTCGAGGAGCGGGGCGAGGGATTCGATGGCGTTGTCCATGTAGGTGACGTCTGCGGCATACTCGCCGCGTTTCTGCGGAGTGCCCACGCAGATGAAGTGCACGTCGCCGAAGGCGGCGACCTCGTCGTACGAGGTGGTGAAGCGCAGCCGCCCGGATTCGAGGCCGCGGCGAAGGACGGGCTCGAGGCCCGGCTCGTGGATGGGGAGCTCGCCGGCGTTCAGACGTCGGATCTTGTCGGCGTCGACGTCGAGGCCCAGGACGTCGAACCCGAGATCAGCCATGCACGCCGCATGGGTGATTCCGAGGTATCCGGTCCCGATCACCGTGAGGCGGTATGGCACGAGTGGCTCCTTTCGACTGAGCAGGCATGCTACCGGGCCCTCGCTACCTCGTACGTGCCACCTGCACTTCGCCGCAAACCGTACTAGCTGGTAACAAGATGGTCGGACGTCCTAGTATCTGATGCATGAGCTTCCCTCTCTACGCGCCCGCCGAAGAGCACGACATGCTCAGGGAGACCGTGCGGGCCCTGGCCGACGAGAAGATCGCGCCGCACGCCGCCGAGATCGACGAGACCGAGGAGTTCTCCTGGGACGTCTACAAGGCGCTCGTGGCCGCCGACCTGCACGCCGTGCACGTGCCCGAGCAGTACGGCGGCGCCGGGGCCGACGCGCTGGCGACCGTGATCGTCATCGAGGAGGTGGCCAGGGCCTGCGCGTCGTCGTCCCTGATCCCCGCCGTCAACAAGCTCGGCACCGTCCCGCTGCTGCTGTCGGCCTCGGAGGAGCTCAAGGCCCGCTACCTGGCGCCGGTGGCGCGCGGGGAGGCGATGTTCTCGTACGCGCTGTCGGAGCCTGAGGCGGGCTCCGACGCGGCGTCCATGAAGACGCGGGCCGTCGCCGACGGCGACGCGTACGTGCTCAACGGCACCAAGATGTGGATCACCAACGCCGGCGTGTCCGAGTACTACACCGTCATGGCCGTCACCGACCCGTCGGCCGGCGCGCGCGGCATCTCCGCCTTCGTCGTGGAGAAGTCGGACGAAGGTGTCTCGTTCGGGCCCAAGGAGAAGAAGCTCGGCATCAAGGGCTCGCCCACCCGCCAGGTCATCCTGGACAACGTCCGCATCCCGGCCGACCGCATGATCGGCGCGCCCGGCACCGGCTTCAAAACCGCCCTCGCCACCCTCGACCACACCCGCGTCACCATCGCCGCCCAGGCCCTCGGCATCGCCCAGGGCGCACTGGACTTCGCGATCGGCTACGTCAAGGAACGCAAGCAGTTCGGCCGGCCGATCGCCGACTTCCAGGGCCTCCAGTTCATGATCGCCGACATGGGCATGAAGCTCGAGGCGGCCCGGCAGCTCACGTACCACGCGGCCGCCAAGTCGGAGCGCGCGATGAACGGCGAGCCCCAGAAGGACCTCACCTACCTCTCGAGCGCGGCGAAGTGCGCCGCCTCGGACGCCGCCATGGAGATCACCACGGACGCTGTGCAACTGCTGGGCGGGTACGGCTACACGAAGGACTTTCCGGTGGAACGCATGATGCGCGACGCCAAGATCACCCAGATCTACGAGGGCACCAACCAGATCCAGCGCATGGTCATGGCCCGCCAGCTCCTGAAGTAGGGCGCTGAGCAGCGGAAACCCCGGCTATCGCTAGGCGTGGAGCTGGGGTTCGCCGCGTCATGAGCCGAAGTCCAACGGTCGTTGTTCCGTGCGTGTTCCGTGAGACACGGGCCGAGCGGAACCGGCCCGCTGCCGCTCCGCGATGGGGCGACGGCGCACGAGGTGATCAGGGGCGGGGCTTGTCGCCACGAATCAACAGCGCTCTCCAACCTTTCGGCTAGGACACCAGTGCCCGTATTGATGCGCGCTTGTCGGGGAGGCCGACTCTTCTGAACCAGAGGACCGGGTTTGAGATGCTGTCCCAGCACTCGTCGTTGTCCACGATCGCGGAGAGAAGCTGCTGCTGGGGCGCGGTCAGTGGTGCGCTCGGTGCGTACGGCTCGGGGAAGGCGCGCTTCAACAGCGGACCCCAGTCGTTGTCGACCGTGTAGGCGCTCGTTATTCGCGCCACGGCTAGCGCCTCTGGCAGGATCTCGTCGATATCGCTGGTACGGCGCAAGAGCGTTGCGATCAGCGCGAATCGGAACTTTCCCTCCGCCTCCGGAACGTGCTCAGAGAACCAGTCGTCGGCAGCGGCGGGATCGGTCAGCGCATGTCTGATCTCTGCCAGCGCAGCCGGGTCTTGGTCCAGCGCGGGAGCGAGTGCGGCCACCGCCCGTACGAACGGGTCCGGATCGTGCAGAAATGCTCGGGGCGCAAGGTCCCACTTCCCCAACGTCAGTGCAGCTGCTGCACGATCGGAAACTGACGAGTGATGGGTCAGGCGCTCCATTCGTTCGGCTTGTTCGGGTCGGAACTCGGCGAGTTCCGGCGCAACCATGAGATGCCCCATCGCGCCCACCGCTGCCTGGCGCACGTCGATGTCCGGTGAGTCGAGCAAGGGGAGAACGGCAAGGTACACGTCGCGCAGGATCGCCTTGCACGCGGCGACAGAGTCCGCGTCCTGGTCCTCATCCTCTTCGAGTTCTTCGTCCTCTTCCTCGTCGTCCTCGTAGAAGGAGACTGATTCGAAAACGGAACCCAGCCACTCCAGTAGAGCGGCTCGTAACGGCCGGTTGCGGTCGTCCCAAGGCAGGTCGCTCTCACAGAGAACCAGGGTGCGCTGATCACTGAGGATGCCGGCAACGAACCTCGCTGCCGGTGCGGTGGCAGGGTAGAGCGTCCCTTGGTGCAGCACAGCCGCATCGAGAAAGGCAAGAGCTGCTCCGCAGCTTGCCGGGTCCTCGCTCAAGAGAGCCAGCAGCTCGCCCGGTGCGTCCGCAGCGTCGCCATACGCATGGTGAAGTCCAGCCCAGTCTGTGTTCTCAATGACGGAGCGTGTGTCGATCATGCAGCGAGGATAGTGGTGACGCTGAAAGGGTGGAGTCGCGCTGCAAGATGCTCGGGCTCGGGCCGTGACGATCGCCGCCAAGACCCTCCTTCGCGCGTCGGCTAGCTCCACCGCGAACGTCATCGGCCCCAGCTGTTCCCCTGGACGGAGAGCATCGGAGAACATCCAAATCTACGAGGGCACCAATCAGATCCAGCGCATGGTCATGGCCCGCCAGCTCCTCAAGTAGCCCCTGGTGTGTGCGGCAACCTGTCGCTGTGGAACAACGGGCTGGCACCGGCGGCGATGACGTATATGGTGGCGGTGTGGGCGGCACATCACGAAGAGCTGCAGTGTGTTGGAGGGAAGGCTCCCGTTTCATGGCATTCGCTGTCCGGTCCATCGAGCAGATCTTTTAATCTGGTGCGGGCCGAGGAGAAGCGAGTCGACGACCGGTTCTATGAACGGCGTGCGGAGCAGATAGGGCGTAATCCTCGCCAGGTGTCCATCCGGGCAATCGGGTCATAGGGGACGCAGTTCAAGGTGGAGGTTCGATGGAACCCGTGCAGGTGTTCCTTGCCTGGTCGATGGAGACCAAGGGAACCGATGAGGTGATCAGGGCCGTCAAGGCCGCCCTGGAAGCGCGGAGCTACAAATGTTACGACTGGAAAGAGCAGCCGCACCCTCGAAATATCGGGATAGAGGTCCAGGAACAGATTCGAAGATCGGACATCCTCATTCTTGAGGGAAGCACTGTCCGCCCGAATCTGGCTTTCGAAGTGGGCTTCGCCCGTGCCCTTGATGTCCCTGTGGTCGTCATCAAGCAGGAGGGGACCAAGGAACTGCCGGAGGACTTCGGCGCACCCCGTTACATCAACTACCCCGGCGAAGGAGCGGACTTCGCCAGGTTCGAGGATGAGTTCGGGCGGCTGCTCGATCGGCTGGAGCAGGGTGGGCTGAGTCGCGGACATCGAGCGTTGCGCCGCCGGCTCGGCGTGTTGCACGAGCGCATGCAGTCGGTTCTGACGCAGCACGATGCCGATCATCCACTCCTTTATCTGCGTAGTGGCTGGCTGGACGCGCTGGCCTCCGAGGTGGGGAACTTCGGTCCTTTGAATATCGTGACCGACCCCGACTACTATTCGCGCTGCTTCGCGGAGCTACGCCAGTGGGACGAAGGCCCGATCAAGGCGATCGCGGACCTCACTGACAACACTGAGACGTTCTGGCTGAACGACCTTGAGCATCTCGAACGTATGAGCGCGAGAGTGACCGAGCGGATCTTCCTCATCGACTGGAAGCTGTTCTTCGGCGGCGAAGCAGAGCTGTCACGGCACATCGCGATGTGGCGACAGCAGAAAAGTAGTCATACGAGCAGCGACTATGACATCTATGTCGCCACGATCGACGATGCAGGCCCTACCGCCCGGCATCCGTTCGGTGAATTGGCCGTCGGCGCGCACCTGCTGCTGCTCGCCCCCGACTGCATCGGCGGCTACAAGCAGCATAGTGACGGTGGCCCGACAGGACGGCGCATGCTCCATATCGAGCGTGACCGCCATCGCTTCAACCTCGCCTTACGCTACTACAACGCGATAAAGCAGCGTGCTGTCAGGTTCGAGCTCGACCACGACTTCTTCATGCTGAAACGAGAGTGGCTGCAAAAACTGGAGATCGGTCGATGGGACCGACGCTGGACCCGGGCCACCGAGCAGCGTTCCCCTGCTTATTTCGAGCGATACGACCAGCACATCCGCGCCTGGATCCCAGCCTATGACCAGCTCATCCAATATTGCGCGGCCACGGTGGCGAGCGAGATCCTGCGCATCTACCAGGCATCCGACACGCCGGTGTCGATCCTGGAAATCGGATATGGCACCGGCAGTCTCACGGCTTCGATCATCCCGTGGATCCACACGCTGTGCGAGCCGTTCGATCAACTCGGACAGGACTATCCAGTCGACCGCTACCGGGCCATCGACCGTGCCAGTCAGATGCGCGAACTGGCCGTACGCAAGGTCGGCGACGAACTGGGCCGGGTCGTACGACTGCTGAACAAGACGGCGTGGGAAGACGTCGATGACGGCGTCAAGCACAATGTGATCTTCGGGTCGTTGGTCATGCACTTCCTGCTCGGCCCCGACCCTACCGACGAGGCACTCCGCGGTTTCTTCCACGAATGTGCCCGCCGACTGGCCGTGGGCGGCAGCCTCGTGTTCGCCGACTGTTTCGCTCCGGATACGGACGAGGGGCGAGAAGCGGCCGTGGCGGCTTGGCGGTCCTGGATGGTCGGTAACGGTCTGTCGGAGGAATACGCCGACGCCTACTTGGAAGGAAATCCTGACATGGTCACCGCGGCTTCCGTGCCCAGGCTTGAGGCGGCGGCCGAAGCGCACAACCTTTACAAGGCGAGAGAGAAGCAGGTGGGCTCTACACAGATGTTCCGGCTGCTGGTCTTCCAGCAGCGGGTGTGATCGCTGCGACGTAGCACAGTGCCTGGGCTCTGGCCACGGCTGCGACGGTCGCGTCGGGGGGAAGGAACCGCCTGTCATGCAATCCGGCATGGATGAATCCAGGTGCGCCGTTCAACCCCACGAATGCCATGAGCGATGGGGCATGGGCTCCATAATGCGCGAAGTCGTCCCCGCCGCAGGAGCGCCATGGCGGCGATACCGTGAATCCTGCTCCCGCGGCCAACTCCTGTGTTCGAAGAGCCAGCGCCGGATCATTGACCAGCACTGGCTCCGATTTGACGAACGTCAGCTCGGCCGTACAACCGAAGGCCTCGGCCACGTGGACCGCGGTCTTCCGCACCGCCGCACGCAGTTCCTCCTGATCACTTTCGTCCATGGCACGGATGGTGAGCCGCGCCTGTGCGGTGCTCGGGATGACATTCTCGGCGGAGCCCGCGTGCACCGCGCCGACCGTGATCGTCGCTCCATGCAGCGGGTCGATGTGCCTGCCCACCAGCCCATGGACAGCCACCACCAGGTGGGACAGCGCCAGCACTGGGTCGCGTGTCCGGTGGGGGTAGGCGGCGTGGCCGCCCCTGCCCTCGATCTCTATCAGAACGGCGTCGGCCGCGGCATTGACCGCACCGGCCTCGGCGCCGATCGAGCCCCACGGCAAATCAGGATGGACATGCACGGCCACCATGGCCGTGGCCTGCTCCGGCGTCAGTTCGCCGGTCTCCAGCAGGGCCACCGCACCGGACGGCTGCCGTTCCTCGGACGGCTGGAAGACCGCCACAAGGGGGACGGGAAGGTCGTCTCCCATCCGGTGTGCGGCCCTGACGAGCGCGAGCAGCGCTGAGGCATGGACGTCGTGACCGCACGCGTGCATGTGCCCGTTGGTGGCGGCGAAAGGGGCGTCGGTCTCCTCCGTTATTTCGAGCGCATCCAGTTCGGCCCTGACCACGACGGATGGAATGCCGGAGGGCCCCACTCTGGCGATCAGGCCGGTGCCCGCCGCTGACCGGTAAGGCACGGGGAGCAGCTCTCTGATCGCCCGGCAGGTCTCGTATTCGGCACCGCCGATCTCCGGCGTGCTGTGGAGACGATGACGAAGGAGAATGGCCGAAGGGATTTCATCGGACAGCAGTGTGAGCAACCTCGGCAGCGTCACGTCTGGAGTATGGGCCGGATCCCGGCCCATTTCCAGGGGTGATGCCACTCCGCTGAGCACCGGTCGGGTGGGCCTCCCAGGTCACGCGCCCATCCGTCTGCGCCATGGCCGATGAGCCACCAGCCGTAGTCATCGGTGGCGGTCATGGCACTCCTTGTACAACGTGGGGGCGTACGGCATCGATCATTGACTGCGGGGCCGACATTTCTGGCCGGCCTCTCGCGCGGTCGTTCGCTCAACAAGCGCTCAACAGGTCCTCAACACCGGCCTGGCTACCTTCGCGGTGTCCAGTACGACGAGCACCAAGGAGAACGCGATGCGAACGCTCAACACGATGGTCCTCGGTGCGGCGGTGACCGCCACGGCTCTGACCGCGGGTGCCCCCGCGCAGGCCTCCGTACAGACCGGCGCCCAGACCTCGTCCGCCACCGTCACCACGGCCGCGGCGACCGGCTCGGAGGCCCTGGCCTGCCGTCAGGTGCGGGTGTACCGTCCCGAGATGCGCAAGGGGCACGTGGCCGCGACCGGCTGGGCCGTCGGCTGCTCCCGCAACCAGCGGGTCAAGATCATGCTTCAGCGCAAGCGCTGGTACGGCTGGCAGACCATCTCCAGCGCCACCTGGTACGGGGCCGGCAAGAAGACGCTGTACAAGGGCTGCAAGCGGGGGACCACCTTCACGTACCGCCTCCAGGGCCAGGTCGCCTACTACTCGGGAAGCAAGTACGTCGTCCACAACGGCTACAGCCCCAAGAGGCGCGCGAAGTGCCCGTGACGCCCAAGGCGTCGGGGTGAAGGAAGACGGCCACTGCATGAGCAGTCGCGCGGTGGGCGTGAGTCACGGTCATGGCCCTGATTCTGGCTTTCCTGGGGGTGAGCCGGGTCCGGGGGAAGGGCGGCGACGTGGGCGTCCAGGTGGGCGTCGGCGGCGGCCTGGCGCTGGAGGCGGCCGGTTCGGGGCACATGCGGTGTGCTCCTGCCTGGACCTCCGCCAGTTACGTCCTGGGCGCCGGGCTTCGTCGCCGCCGGCTTCTCAGCAGGGTGTCTCGCGGGTTGGTGAACCAGGTGGGTGGGATCAGGGCCGCGGTTGCTGCGGTGAGTATGGGGAGGGCCAGGAGGAGGGCGGTTATGGCCGGCCAGGGGGTGTTGAAGGGGGCTCTTGGGGGTGGGTCCCAGGCGGAGGAGGTGGTTGCGGGCCAGAGCAGGAGCAGGCCGATCACTGCGCCCGTCACGGCGCCCAGTGCGGTGGCGCATAGGGATGTGGTCAGGGTGCGGGCGGCCGTGAGGAGACGCGGGGAGCCTGCGCTGCCTCTGCGCAGGATGCGGTACGCGGCGGGTGAGCGGGATGCCCATACCGTGGCGGCTGTGGCGATCAGGAAGAGGGCGGCGACGGCGTACGTCCAGGTGGTCGTCGGGTGGAAGCCGCGCTCGACGTGCACGGTCGCGAGGCCGGCCAGGCGGGTTTGAAGGCGTTCCTGTTCGGTGGGTGAGAGCCGGTGGTGGGCGGGGTCGATGATGAAGCGGTCGGGGGTCAGGGTGATGCCTCGTTCGCGGGCCGCTTCCTCCGGTACGAACATGACCTCCCAGCGCGGCTCGGGCGGTGGTACGGCGATGACGCGCAGGTCCATAGCGGTGCCGGGGCTGGGGAGGTCGTACTGGATCAGGGCTGAGATCTCGCCCTTGACCTCCGACGACACCAGGACGGCTGTGGCGGGGTCGTACGGGGTGGCCGGGTTTCCTGTGAGGTGGTGGAGCAGGGTTTCGTCGCCGACGTACGTGTCGGGCCCGAACTCGAGATCGATGACGGAGGAGAAGAGGTCGTCGGTGTCGGCGGGCAGGAGTGGTACGCCGGGTAACTCCTGTTCGATGGCCGCTCGTACGGATGACGCCTGCTGACCGGCTGAGACGTTGATGGTCGTGGCGCCCGGGCGGCCCTGCGGGCGGTGGTCGGCCCTGTCCTGGGACTCCACGGCGGGGGCGACGATCAGCACGGCTGTGGCAATGCCGGTGAGAGTCATGGCCGCCGCCATGCCCGCCGACGTACGGGCGAGGCCGCCGCCCAGCTGGCGGGTCGCCGGGCGGAGAGCGGGTGGGAAGCGGGGGGTGCAGCGGTCTAGGGTCGCGAGGATCCATATGAGGAAGGGAGCCGCGCCTCGCAGCAGCAGGCCGCCGGCGAACATACCGACCAGCTCGGTCATCGCTGAGCCGAAGTCGTCGTGGTGTCCGTCGTGGTGGGTCATCCAGGCGGCGCCCGACAGGATCACCAGCCCGGTCGCCGCGGATATCGCGCCCATGAGCAGGGGTTCCTTGTACAGGTGGTACGGGCGGTGCGCCGGGGCGGAGCGGGCGGCGAACCTGATCGCGGATAACGCGAGGAGCACCGGCAGGCCGAAGACCAGTAAGAGGGCCACCATGCGCACATGCTACGCAGGCGATCTTGACGAATGGGCGCGTCAGGCGGGCAGGCCCCACCGGAAGTTCGCCGTGGCCTGTCTCCCACGCATCCCGCAGGCAGTGGGTGGGTTGGCCGGGGATCGAGGATGCGACGAGTGGGCTGGGGCTAACGGAACGTTCCAACCGACAACCAAACGGCGTAGAGGAGCATCCCAATTACCGTTCGTGTTCACGGAGCGGAGGGGGATGCCATGACCGGTAAGTCCGAGACGGGTAAGCAAGGTACGTGGGGTTGTCTCATCGTCGCGGGCCTCGTCATGGCAGGGTGCAGCGCTCTCTTCGGGGGTGACGACGAGCCGAGGCACGCTGCTGTGCTCGGCCCCACGCCGGTCACCGCGTACACGAGCTCCCCGACGCCCTCAGAGCCTATGTGGGAGGCCGAGTCGACGCCGACCCCCAAACCGCTGCCGGACCTCGACCGCGATGGCATCGCCGACCGGTACGACGACGACAAGGACGGCGACGGCGTCACCCAAGGCCGTGATCTCGATGACCGCGATTCCGACAGGGGACGCCGTCCGCCCAAGCGCACCCCGAAACCGCAGCCCGTACGTGAGCCGGCGCCGCTCGCCCGAGCGCATCCCGGCGGGTTCTGCGGCAGTTCTGGAGCGGTGGGGGTGGCGTCGAACGGGCGCACCTATACGTGTCTGGGCGGGCACTGGCGGCGCTGAACGGGAAGGCGTGACTCCGGACCTCGGGCACCTCGCCGCCGCGCCGATCGGGCCGATCGCGCCCCAAGCAGGGGCGGCGATCTTGTCGGTGTGGCGGCGTAGGGTCTCCCGCATGGTTGCGGGGATGGTGCATCACATCGAGGTCTGGGTGCCCGACCTGAAGCGGGCCGTCGGGAGCTGGGGGTGGTTGCTGGAAGCGCTCGGGTACGCGGTCTTCCAGGACTGGCCTGATGGGCGGAGCTGGCGGTTGGGGGAGACGTACCTGGTTCTTGAGCAGTCACCGGCCATGACGGCCGATCGGCATGAGCGGCTCCGGCCCGGGCTCAATCACCTGGCGTTTCACGCGGGGAGCCGGGAGCGGGTGGATGAGCTGGTGGCTGGGGCCGTGGCGCATGGGTGGGTGGTGATGTTTCCCGAGCGGCATCCGTACGCGGGGGGTGAGCAGCACTATGCGGCCTACCTGGAGAACGAGGACGGGTTCGAGGTGGAGCTGGTGGGCTAGAGCGCGCGGCCGGTCGCCAGGGTTCGGGCCCCGGCGACCGGGTCGCTCACGGCGTCAGCGGGTCCAGACGGAGGCGTACACGCCGTCCTCGATGTTCACCTGCACCGGGCGCAGGCCGCGGGCCACCAGGCTGTCGAACCTGCGCTGGTAGGCGGAGGCGGAGGTGTCGATGTAGTGGTGCCAGGGGCGGACGCCGTCCTTGCGGTAGACCGCGGCGAACCGGGTCCCGCCCGGGCCCACCGCGACCGCCGTCGGGCGGTAGCCCTCGGCGGTGCGCTTGGTGAAGAAGCTCTTGTGGCCGGCGAACGACTTTCCGTACGAGTAGTACCAGCCGCCTCCTTCGCTCTTCCGCCAGGCCGCGACGTAGCGGGGATCCGACGGCGTGCCGTACATATCAATCGAGACCGGTACGTACCCGTCCGCGTGGGCCTTACGGTTCTGGGCGGCGAACTGGGCGCCGGTGAGCCCCATGCGGGAGAAGAACCGTTCTGAGCGCTTCTCCCACAGCGCGGCGAACGTCGCGCGGCCCGCAGGACCCGTCGCGGACACCGAGATCGGCTGATAGCCCTGCGCGAGGTACTCGTCGAACCGCGCCTTGAAGCTCGCTTCCGACAGGCCGCTCCGGGAGATCCAGGCTGGGCCGCCGCTCTTGACCCAGACGGCCGCGTACTTCGGCCCTGCCGAGACGCTCACCGTGATCGGCCGGTAGCCCCGGCTGCGCAGGCTCTCGAAGTGGGCCTGGTGCGCGCTCGGGCTCGCGCCGGAGTACGCGCGGAAGGCCACCCCTGCAACCTCTGCCATCCCCGTGCTGGCGTGCGCCGGCGCCGCGACGCCGCAACAACCCAGGGCGACCGCGACCGCCGCCGCGAACATCGTCTTCACTCATTCCTCCTCAGACGGCCGACTTGTTCGGCACGGCTCATCCTTGTCAGGCTTTGATTGATCACCACCGATCGGTCATCTGATCAACGAGGCGGGGCGAATGGGCAGGCCAGAACGGAAACTCGATCCCGAGGGCGGGTTGATCGAACGCTTCGCGCACGACTTACGCCAGTTGCGCGTCGCGGCGGGACAACCGACGTACCGGATCATGGGCTCCCGGGCCGGCTGCTCACCGAGCAGGCTCTCGGAGGCCGCGAAGGGGCTCAGGCTGCCCAGCCTGCCGGCGACCCTCGATTACGTACGTGCCTGCGGCGTGACGGACACCGCCGAGTGGGAACGGCGCTGGCACGAGATCAACGACGAGGTCGAGCAGCATGCCCTGCCCACCGGCGAGCCCGCGCGCACCGAGCCGGACGCGGCGGAGGCATCCCCTCGGCCACGCGTCGTGTACAAGGTCGCCGGTACCGCACTGGCGTTCGTCGTGGCCGGCGCGGCGTTCTTCTGGGGCTCGGGCGAGGCCGTGCCGGACGTACCGACGCGGTGCCGCTCGCCGCACACCTCCCCGCGCGTGCCGATCTCGATGCAGCCGTGTGTCGCGCTGACGGACGGCGACGTCGTCGCGTCCCTCGACCTGCGCGCGGTCGGCGCGGTGGACGGCGCGGTCGCCTACGTCTGGTTGCACAACGCCGCATCCCGCGCGCCGCTGGCGAAGACCCTCCGTATGTGCGAGCTCGGCGCGCTGAGGGGAGACCAGGCGCGTACGTGCGGACCGTTCGCGCACGAGGTGCCGCCCGGGCGCTACACCACGGCGGTCGCGGTGGAACCAGGCCCGCGCCGGAGCGAACCCCCGCAGTGGCGCCGCGGCGCGACGGGAACGCAGAGCCCGCAGCTCGACCTCACGCCCTAGGGGCCGGTGAGGTGGGCGCGGGTGGGCGACGCGAAACGCCCGGGGCGTCCCGCAGGCCGATCAGGGCGGTGACCGGGGCCAGAGCATGGCGGGCCGCCTCCCGCCTGGACGACGGAGCTCGGTCCGAGCCGTGCCAGGCCCAATTCGCGAGGGCTTCGCCGTCCGTTCAGGTGGCAGTCAGACAACTTCACAAACGCGGTATACCGTCGGAAATCGGATTGATCATCGAGTCTCGAAGCGAGTACCGCACCATGCGCAAGGTCCTGACCCTCACCATCGCCGCCGCCGTCACCGCAGTGTCCACCCCCGCCTACGCGGCCGCCCAACCCCCGCAGCGCTTCCCGCAGGAGGTCTACGGCGGGGCCTGGACGGAGGGGCACGTCCAGGGCATGGCGATCGACGAGCGGAAGGGGTACATGTACTTCTCCTTCACGAACGTCCTGGTCAAGACCGACCTCCAGGGCAACCTCGTCGGCTCCGTCAAGGGCTTCACCGGGCACCTGGGCGATCTCGACTTCAACGCGGAGGACGGCCGCGTGTACGGCTCGCTCGAGTACAAGGAGCAGGAGTCGTTCTACATCGCGATCTTCGACGTGGACCGCGTCACGCGCCCCGGCATGGACGCCCAGACCAGCGACGTGGTCAGCACGGTCTACCTCAAGGAGGTCGTGGCCGACTACACCGCCGACATGAACGGCGACGGCGTCTTCGACGGCAACGTGGCCGACACGCCCGACCACCGCTACGGCTGCAGCGGCATCGACGGCGTCGCGTTCGGCCCCGAGTTCGGCAAGAAGGGCGGGCCGCGCAGGCTGACCGTCGCGTACGGCGTGTACGCCAACACCGGCCGCCAGGACAACGACCACCAGGTCCTGCTTCAGTACGACATCCGCCAGTGGAAGAGGTACGAGCGCCCGCTCACCGAGAGCGCCCCGCACAAGAGCGGCCCCGACCGCGTGACCGGCAAGTACTTCGCCTACACCGGCAACACCAGGTACGGCGTGCAGAACCTGGAGTACGACGAGCACACCGGCGACTGGATGCTGGCCGTCTACCAGGGCTCCAAGCCGCAGTTCCCCAACTACCCCTTCTTCATCGTGGACGGCCGCGCCCGCCCGAGGACCGGCGACGTCGCCGGCCAGCCGCAGCCGGAGCGCGGCAAGCTGCTCACGCTGGCCAAGGGCGGCCTGCAGGACCCGGCCTCTGGGGTCAGGGGCTGGCAGTTCAACGGCGAGTACGGCCTGATCTCGCTCGGCCGCGGCCTGTTCTACGCGGCCGAGGCCGGCAAGGTCACCGAGGACGGCGTCTCCAAGAACACCGGCACCGCCCGCCTCTGGCGCTGGACCGGCCAGTCGCCGACCCCGTTCGAGCAGGTCCGCTGAACCCGCTGCGGTCTGTCTGGAATGACTGTTATGGTCATCCGTCTGGCAGGAAACGGTCAAGAAATCTTCATGGGGGATCTATGCGGACCACCGGAAAGCTCGCGATCGTCGCGGCCGTGGTGGCGGGGGCTGCCGTACCGATGACGGCGCCGGCGAGCGCGCAGGCGAGCGCCGCCGGCGGCTGGGAGGCCTATCACGGCCTGACCACGAAGCAGAGCGTCGAGCGGGCGACCAGGCTGATGAAGCAGGGATACCGGCCGATCACGGTGAACGTCTCGGACGGGGAACGGTACGCCGCGGTCTGGGAGAAGGGCGGCTCGCCGGACCAGTACGGCATCTGGCAGGGCATGTCGGCCTCCGGGTACCAGAAGCGGTTCGACGCCGCGATGAAGCAGGGCGGGCAGCCGGTGTCCGTCTCGGCCACCGGGCCGGCCGGCTCGGCGGTGTTCGCGGCCGTCTTCGAGAAGAAGCGCGGCGCGTTCCTCGCCAAGTCGAACCTCAAGGGCAGCGTCTTCGCCGCCTACAACAAGCATGCGGAGGCCAACGGGCTGGCGCTGACCAGCGTGGACGCGTACGGCACCCCGGGTGACGTGCGCTATGCCGCCGTCTGGAGCGCCAACACAGGGGGCGAGTGGTACTACTCCTACGGCAAGAACAAGCAGCAGCACGCGGCCGAGTTCAAGGCCAGGAAGGCCAAGGGGTTCCGGCCGGTCAGGGTCGCGGTGGCGCCTGACGGGACGTACACGGCGGTGTGGCGCAAGGACGGCGTCAAGTCCTGGGCCCATTACGTGGACATGACCGCCGCCGACTACCAGGCCCGCACCACCGCACTCAAGGCGAAGGGCCTGCACCCGGTGCAGGTCAACGCCGAGAACGGCGTGTACGCCGCTATCTGGCAGTAAATCCGGATAAATCGGGTGCGGGGCGGCGGCGAGAACCCGCCCCCCGCACCCGCCATGTCGCGTCGCCCGCGCCCCCGCGCCGTGCGTCGCGGCACCGCTCCGCACCCCGGGCACCGCGCCGCACCTCGCGCGCCGTGCGGCGCCCCCGCGCCGCGCCCCCGTTCGGCGGTTACTTCTTTAGGATGCGGACGTCGCCCGTGTCGCTACGCGCGACGATGGTGGCGTCGCTCTTGCGGTCCTGCTCGACCTCCGTTCGCCGGCTGCCGTCCTGGCTGACGGTGGTGACCGCGTACGCGCCCGACGGCACCCGAGCCGTCACCCGCCCGTCCTGTGACCGCAGGTCGAGGTCCTTGGGCCGGGTGGCGAAGGTGAGGTCGATGGCGCCGTCGGAGGTGCGGACGCGGACGTCGGGCGACTTCAGGTTGACGCCCCGCACCGAGCCCTCGGCCCGCAAGCGAAGGCGGCCGGATGAGCCGGTCACCTGGATGCGCTCGCGGCTGACGGCGTCCACGTCCTGGGCCAGGTCGTTGAGGACGACGCCGTCAGGGGCGTCGACCGAGAGCCGGACGCCGGGCGGCACCCGGACGTGGTAGCGGGCGCCGCAGTCGCCGAACACCATGGTGCAGTCGGCGCTGAGCCGCAGGGTGCCGTCGCGCAGGGACCACGCTGATTCGCCGGTGGCCGCCTTGCCGCGCAGCCACCGGTCGACCTTCACGGTGTCGCCGGTGCCCTGGAGCACGCGGACGCCGCCCACGGAGACGTTGATGGTCAGGGCGGTGCCCGTGTGCGGGAATGCCCTGGTCGTGTGGACGTCCTTGGCGTCCAGGTCGATCCCGCAACCGACGGTGGCCGCCGCCAGGAGCGTCGTACTTGCCGCAAGTGCCGCGATCTGCCTCATGCCCTCGATGCTGGCCGAACGGGACGCCGGGGCCATCAGCCGTCCGGTCGAACGAACCGCCGCGGGCATCGACCATTCGGCCAAAGAGGGTCAGAGGGCGGACAGCAGGGTCCTCACCTGTCCCAGGGGGTCGGGGCCGAGCGGCCGGACGGCGACCGTGGTGGCGCCGGCCGCCCACAACTCCTTGACGTGCGCCGCAGCCTGTTCGGGCGTGCCCTCGGCGACCGCCACCTCCGACGGCTCGACCCCGAGGAACCCGGCCTGCCCCTCGACAAGGGCCTGGGAGCCCGCGGTGGTGGCGCCGAGCCGCAGGTAAGCGAACACGACCAGCTCATGCGCGGAGGAAGCACCGATCCGCGAGACGTAAGGGGGCAGGTCGGCGGGCGCGATGCCCTCGGGCAGGATCGTGCCGTCGGCCACCCGCCCCGACAGCGCCAGTGAGCGCGGCCCCTTCACCCCGGCGAGCACGGGCGGCACGACGACGGGCGGGTGCACCAGCGAGACCCCGTCAAGACGTACCTCCTTGCCGGCGAGGGTGACGGTCTCGCCGCGCAGCAGGGCGCGTACGGACGTGATCGTCTCCTCCAGGAGGGAGAGCGGCGACGGGACGGCGGCGCCCACCTGGCGCATCCAGTCGCCCACCCCGTGGCCGATGCCGGCGGCCAGCCGCCCCGGGTGCAGCCGTGCGAGGTTGCCCAGCTCCATGGCCAGCAGCGCCGGGTTGCGCAGCGGCGCGGGCGTGATGCCGATGCCGACGCGCAGCCGGGAGGTGACGGCGAGCGCGGTGGCCGCAGCCGAGACGCCGCCGGTCCAGCCGAGGTCCTCGACGACCCAGAGGTCGTCGACGGACGTCTCGTCGAGCGCCCGCGCGAACGGGACGAGCTGCTCGGGCGGAAGGTCCCGGTCGTACATGACGCCAAGTCTCACGATGTCCTCCAGTGATAGCGGAACAACCGGCCGACCTCCGAGTATCCAGCACGGCGGAACGCGGCGGCAGTGGGGACGTTCGCGACGTCGGTGGCGGCCACGATGCGGCGCGGGCCCTCGGCGGCGAGGGTAGGGGTGCCGTGCGCGAGGAGGTCGCCGACGTAGCCGCGCCCCCCGGCCATGTTCTCGCACGCCTGCGCGCCGCGGACGGCACCGGGGCACCGGCGTCCAGCGGATTTCACCAGGAAAGGTGGAGTCAGGCGGCGCTGCCGAGCGCAGCGCGTGCCGCGTTGAGCGAATCGCTCGTCTCGAAATGGCGGTCGAGATGGGTGATCGTCAGCAGATGGCGGATCATTCCCGGCGCGACGACGAGGATCATCCGGCCGTTCATGTTCTGGATCATGTTGTACGCCGCCACGAGCACCCCGAGCCCCACGGAATCGCAGAAGGGCACCTCGGTCAGATCGACCACCAGATTGGGCGGGCCGGGGGCGGCCAACGCCTGCTCCAGCTCCGCGCGGAGCCTGGGCGCTCCGGCCACGTCGAGATCGCCCACGACGTGCAGAACCGTGCAGGGGTCCTCTCGCCAGCAATCGACCACCATGGGCCTCACCTGCCCGTCACCCGGATTGTTATACCTATTTCTTACATATGTTCTCCATTGCCGTTTTAGTGGTTGGTGTAACGCTCGGCTTGGCACTTGGGGTGGCCGTTGACTTCCGTTGCTGGACTTTCGGCTGGTCGCTGCCCAGAATCAGCTCGATGCCGTCGATGTCGGCCGCGCGCAGCTCGGCGCCTGGAATGGCGGTGGCGACCAGTTTCGCCGATTGCTCCATGCCTGCGCCGTACCTGATGAAGGTCTGCTTGTAGTCCTTCTTGCTGGTGTTGCCGGGCTTGCCGGGCACCTTGAACCCGTACGCGACGAGTGCCTCCTTCGTCCGCGCCGCCAGGCCGGTGATGAGCGTGCCGTTCTTGACCTTGAGCGTGACGTCGCCGGGCGCGAGCGCCGTCGGCTTGGCCGACGGCTTCGGGGACGTGGACGCGGTCGGCTTGGCCGGGTCCTCGTCCGCGCCGATCTTCCTGAACATCTCGCGGGCCGCCGCCTTGTCCCACAGCACCGCCGACTCGCCGGTGGGCGTCTTGAAGTCGACGTCGGCCAGCGGCACCTCGGCGAACTTCACGTCGCCCAGCGACACGTCGCGCAACTGCGTGGCCAGGCCCAGCAACCCGTCGTCGGGATCGACTTTCACCGTGCTGAGCGTCGAGTTGACGAACGAGGCCAGCTTGCCCGGGTTGGCCAGCGTGTCGGCGCTGAGCGCCCGGTTGAGCAGCGCCGAGATGACCTGCTGCTGACGGTCGATGCGGTCGAGGTCGGAGCGGGCGGTGGCGCGGGTGCGAGCGTAGCCGAGCGCCTGCACGCCGTTGAGCTGGTGGGTGCCGGCCGGGAGGTTGAGAGCGATCTTGGTGTCGTCGATCGGCACCGGCGTGCACACCGTGACCCCGCCCAGCGAGTCGACGACGTCGATGAAGCCCAGGATGTTGACCTCGATGTAGCGGTTGATCTCGAGCCCGGTCGCCGCCTCGACGGTCTGCTTGGCCAGCTTCGGCCCGCCGAACTGGTACGCCGAGTTGATCTTGTGGTCGCCCTTGCCGGGGATCGTCAGCCACGTGTCGCGCGGCAGGCTCACCACCGTCACCTTCTTGTGGTCCTCCGACAGGTGGATGACCATCATGGTGTCGGTGCGCTGACCGGCCTCGCGGCCCAGCTTGAGCCGGTTCTGCTGCTGGCGGGTGAGGTCGTCGCGCTTGTCGACGCCGACCAGCAGGATGTTCTCGGCGCCGCTCGACGAACGCGCCGTCACCCCGGCGTCGACCGTGCCGATCTGGCGCGGCGTCGCCCACACCACGCCCGTCGTCACCAGCACGCAGGAGGACAGGAAACCAGCGAGTATGACGTTGCGGCGGCGGGCCTTGGCGCTCCTGCGCGGCTTTCGGGTGCGTGCGGGTGAGAGCTTGACGCCGCCGTAGGCGTCGCCGCCCACGAGCACACCGCCGTCCTCCTCGCCCGGGTCGCCCATCCCGTCCCCCTCTTGCTCACGCCGGAGTATCGGGCGTTGGATTGCCCTCCTGCCTCGGTCGTACAGTAGCGTGAGCCCCGCCATGAAGCAGTTCCCCGACTCGCCGCACGCGCCCGCGGAGACGCGCGGCTGGCCCCCCATCTCCGTCATCATGCCGGTCCTCAACGAGGAGCGGCACCTCCGCGAGGCCGTCGATATGGTGCTCGCCCAGGACTACCCCGGCGAGATCGAGGTCGTCCTCGCCGTGGGGCCGTCACAAGACCGCACCCAAGAGGTCGCCGACGCCATCGCGGCGGCCGACCGGCGGGTGACGGTCGTGCCCAATCCGACAGGACGTACGCCCAACGCCCTCAACGCGGCCATCGGCGCCTCACGCAACGGCATCGTCGCCAGAGTCGACGGGCACGCCATGCTGCCCTCCGACTACCTGCGCGTCGCCGTCGAGACGCTGGCCGAGACCGGCGCCGACAACGTGGGCGGCATCATGGCCGCCGAGGGCATCACACCCTTCGAACAGGCCGTCGCCTGCGCCATGACCTCGAAGATCGGGGTCGGCGCGGCGGCCTTCCACGTGGGCGGCACCTCCGGCCCTGCCGACACCGTCTACCTCGGCGTCTTCCGCCGCTCGGCGCTCGACCGGGTGGGCGGCTACGACGAGCACTTCCAGCGGGCCCAGGACTGGGAGATGAACCACCGCATCCGCCAGACCGGCGGGCTCGTGTGGTTCCAGCCCCGCATGCGGGTCACCTACCGGCCGCGGCCCAACGTCAAGGCGCTCGCCAAGCAGTACTTCCACTACGGGCGGTGGCGCCGGGTGGTGGCCCGCACCCACGAGGGCACGATCAACCTGCGCTACCTCGCGCCGCCGGCCGCCGTGCTGGCGATGCTGCTCGGGCTGGTCGTCTCGCCGATCTTCCCCCTCGGGCTGATCATCCCCGGCGGCTACCTGCTCGCCATCGTCGCCGGCTCCGTCCTCACCGGCGGCGGCCTCCCGATGAGCGCCCGGCTCCGGTTGCCGCTGGTGTACGCCACCATGCACTGCTCCTGGGGCTGGGGCTTCCTGACCAGCCCGAAGAAACTCTCCCGCCCCCTTCGCTGACCCCCCGTACGCCAAGGACCCCGCCGCACTCCGGCGGGGTCCTTTTAGAGAGAAGAGGGGTACGGCGCGCCCCCGCAACGGGACGGCGACGCGTCCACAAGAGCCCCACACCTCAAAGAACCCACGTGGTACGGCGGAGGATGGCGCCTTGCCCACCCCCACACTTCCTGCGTGGTACGGCGGATGATGGTCTTGCTCACCTCCACACTTGCTGCGTGGCGCGGCGGATGATGGCCTTGGCCACCCCCACACTTGCTGCGTGGTGCGGCGGAGGATGGTGTTGCCCACCCCCACAGCCCGAAGGACCTGTTTTGTGCGGGGGGTGGTTAAGAGTCGGTGAAGTGGCGTTCTATGGCGGCGTCGAAGCGGGTCAGGGCGTCTGGGTACTCCGGGCCGAACAAGTAGCTGCGGAGCTTGACGCGGGCCCTGGCCAGGGTGTCCTCGCCGTCCAGGAACTCCGTCAGGCCCGACAGGTCGGCGTCGATCAGCATGCCCGCCTCCGTGCTCGGGTAGCGCTCGTGGAAGGCGGACTCCGGGAGGCCGGCGACGTTGGTGACGGCGTAGGGCTTCTCGCTGGCCAGGAAGTCGGCCACCACGCTGGAGATGTCGCTGATCAGCAGGTCGCACTCGTTGAAGCAGTCGTACAGGTGCGGCTCGGGGCCGGTGACGATGAGATGGCGGATGCGGGGTTCCTCGGCGGCGGCGCGGGAGGGGTGGCGGGCCTTCGACGCGGCCAGCTCCGCGGCCTCGATCATGGCGACGATCTTGCGGTGCGCCCGGGTCGCGGCCTTGTCGCGCTGCCCGGTGAGCGGGTGCGGCTTGTAGATGACGCGCAGCGGCGGCTGGTGGTCGAGCAGCGCCCGCACGATGCGCGGCCCCATGGTGACGAGCGAGGTGTGGAACAGGTCGTCGTTCCAGCCCTCCCAGGTGGGCGCGTAGAGGACGGTCCGGTACGGCAGCCCTGGCCCCTTCGTCGATATGCCCTCCAGCTGCGGCCTGCCGACCTCGTGGATGCTCTCGTCCCTGACGCCCACCTTGGCCCGCCGGTAGCGGTCGCGCCCGGCGGGCCCGGCCACCCACACCTCGTCGTAGACCCGCGAGAACGGGTTGAACGACGCCTCCTTGTCGCTGTCGCCGTGGTTGAGGAAGGCGCTGCGCAGGGTGGGGATGCGCAGCATGTGGACGTTCCTGCCGACGTTGGAGACGTACAGGCAGAGCTTGGCGCCGGCCAGGGCGCGGAAGCTCATGAGGTCGGCCGACGACGGGATGCACACCATCGGCAGGCTGGTGCCCTCCAGGTGGGCGGCCATGCCGCGCTCGCGCAGGACGACGATGGCGCGGCGGCGGATGCGTTCGAGGGTGGGCAGCCACATCCTGGCCTGGTAGGCGGCGGCGGTGGCGCCGGAGAAGTACAGGATGACCTCGGGGGCGTACCGCTCGATCTGCTCGCCGACGACCTCCAGGACGCGGGCGCGGTCGGTGAGGGGCGCGGCGCGGCGGACGTACGGGATGAGCGCGAGCGCCCCGGCGAGCCCGGCCGCGAGCGCGAGGGCGGCTCCGAGCGTGGCGGGCGCGGCCCCCTGGACGGCGCCGAGCACGGGCAATGCGTCGAGGTAGAGGAAGACCACGCTGCGGCCGTCGCGCAGCGGCCCTGGCGGCAGCTTGGGGATGCGCAGCGCGGAGACGTCGAGGTTGCGGGTGGTAACCGGCATCCTGCTGAGCATCTGCCGCAGCCGCAGGGCGAGGCCGGTGTGCAGGGCGCGGACGCCGTGCACGGCGAGCATCCCGGCCGCCAGCGCCACGAACCACGGCGAGTCGGCGCCCGTCGTCCGCGCGACCAGCAGCAGCGCCAGGGTCTCGCGGACCGCGAAGCGCAGCGTGATGCCGAGGTGCACCTTGGCCAGCGCCTCGGTGAGGGGGCGGGCGGCGCGCGGCGCGGCGTACTCGACGGCGTAGGACGCCAGAGCTGCCGCCCCGAACAGCATCGGCGCCGGCCACAGGGCCGCGACCAGCAGGACGGGGTAGCAGCCGAGCAGTGCCGCGCTCACGATGAGTCTCCTCATGCGAACGCACGGTAACAAGGTGCGGGTCAAGCGCCGTCAACGCGCACGTCTATGACTTGCCCTGATAGGTCGGAGATGAGAATGTCCAGCGAGGTCTGAGCGACCAGGAGCGGAGAGGCACCGGTATTGACGCAGTTGACCCGGATGCCGTCAGAGGCCCATTCGAGGGCCAGCGCCCGGGTCAGCGCGGCCACCGCCGCAGCGCCGGAGGCGTGCAGCGCGCCCGAACCGGGCGGCACCTGGAACAGCAGGCTGCGCCGCAGGTGGGGCCGCAGGTGGGGCCGTAGGTGGGGCCGGGCGGCGCGGGCCACGTTGAGCGCGCCCAGGTGGAGGGCGGCGACCGCGTCGGCGACGGTCTCGCCGCCCGCCCGCGCCAGCTCGCCCCGATGGCCGGGCCCCGCCGCGACCACCACGTGATCGGCGGGGCCCACGTCGCCGAACGCCTTGGCCACGGAGTCGTAGTCCTCGACCCGCACCCCATCGGCCCTGCTCAGCACGCGGACGTCGGCCCCCTTCGACGGCACCGGCAGCGCCTCGCCCACCACGACCACGACCTGCCCGGCCAAGGCGTCGTCGCCGCCGCGCGGCACCGGCGCGGGCAGCTCGAAGAGCAGCTCGGCGATGTGCAGGTCGGCGGGATGGGTGACCTTGATGTTGCGCTCGCTGCCCGGCACCAAGTGGATCGGCACCTCGGGAAGGTAGCGCAGCACCACGCCGCAGTCGTCGGTGCCGCCGGCGAAGCCGGGATCGGCCATCGCCAGCTCGTAGGCCCGCCTGATCACCGACAGGCGGAAGCACTGCGGGGTCTGGCTGCGCCGCAGCCGCGACCGGTCGAGCACCTCGCCGATCACCTCGCCGCCGTCCTCAGGCACGGCCGTGAAGATCGTGTCGGAGCTCGGGATCGCCACGTTGACGGCCTCGTGGGTCTCCAGCGCGCGGACACAGTCCGTGATGATCCGGGGCTCCAGAAGCGGGCGTACGGCGTCGTGCAGCAACACGTTGCATTCCTGCGCGCCGATCGCCTGCAGGGCCCGCCACGTGCTCTCCGTACGGCTCGACCCGCCGTCCACGACCTTGCTCACCTTGCGGTAGCCGCCGGCCGCCACGATCTCCCGCACCCGGTCGGCGTATCCGGGCGTCATCAGCACCACGACCTCGTCGATCTCCGGCGCGCGCTCGAACGCGGCCAGCGAGTGCTCGATGATCGTCCGCCCCGCCACCTCGATGAGCTGCTTGGGCGTGGCCGCCCCGACCCGCTGTCCGACACCGCCCGCGAGGAGCACTCCGACCGATCGCAGCCGTGAATTCATACGGGCAGCGTAACGGTGCCGGTCCGTGATATCGCGTTGACCTGTCGCTACGCTGTGTCTACGCACCCCCCAGTCCACGCACTCCACCCCGACCGGGAGGAGACCTGCGCTTTGCCCGACTCATTGACCCGCGAAAGCACGGCCACGTCGGTCGTGCTGCTCGCCACGACGCCCGCCGGCAGGCTTCTCAGCGGCGACGGCACCCTGCTCGACCGGCTCAACGACCAGCTCGCCACCCTGCCCGTCCGCGAGGTGCAGGTGATGAGCGCGGGCGGCGGCCTCGCGGCCGACCTGCGCGGCATCGCCAAGATCGTCCGCACCACCACGGGCGCGGTGGCCGTGCTGCCCGCCGACCTGGTGGCCCACACCGAGGCGCTCGCGCTGCTCCTCGAACATCCCGCGCGCTGCACCGCCGCGCTTATCTCGCACGACGCGACCGCCGCCCCGATGCGCCCGCCCGTCCGCGTCGAGGGCGGCAAGGTCGTGGCCGCGGGCAGCTCGTTCCACCTCGTGCCCGAGTCCAACGCGACCTTCCGCGGCGTGCTGCAGGCCGGCGAGGCCGACCTCGGCACGCTCGCCGACGTCGCCGAGGAGCTGGCGGAGCTGGCGGAGGAGGGCAGGCTCGGCCCCGTCACCCCGGTGGAGGCGGTCGACCTGCTGCTCGTCGGGCTCGTCAGGTCGGGGGTGGGCGTGCGGGCGGCGGCGATCGGCTCGCTGCACGCCGACCGGGTCACCGGCCAGAACGCCGCCGACGCCGCCGTACGCCGGCTGGCCGAGGTCGACGAGGCCAAGGTCAGGCTCGACACCTCGGTCAAGGCCGACGACGGCTTCTTCGCCACCTTCTTCGTCTCCACCTGGACCCGCCACCTCATCAAGCCCGCCGTACGGCTCAAGCTCACGCCCAACACCGTCACCGGCATCTCGGCCGGGCTCGCGGTGCTGGCCGCCGTGTGGTTCTCGGGCGGCACCCGCGGCGCGCTCGTGCTGGGCGCGGCGCTGCTCTACCTGTCGTTCGCGCTCGACTGCCTCGACGGGCAGCTCGCCCGCTACACCCGCGGCTTCTCGCCGCTCGGCGCGTGGGCCGACGGCATGTCCGACCGGTTCAAGGAGTACGCCGTCTACGTCGGCCTGGCGGCCGGCTCCGCCGACCCCGGCATCTGGTACCTCGCCGTGGCCGCCATGGTCCTCCAGGTGGTCAGGCACGGCATCGACGCCACGTACGCGGGGGCGGTCGAGGACGGCGCCCGCGTCGGCGCGTCCTGGGGCCGGCCCACCCGCAGCCTGCTGGAGACCCAGGACGTGCGCCGCGCGCCGGGCGGGGTGCTCAAGCTCGCCCACCGGCTCGAACGCGACACGATCGCCCGCTGGCTGAAGAAGATGATCGTGCTGCCGATCGGCGAGCGCATGGCGCTGATCGCCGTCACCGCCGCGTTCTGGAACGCCCGCGTGACGTTCCTGGCGCTGCTCAGCTGGGGCGGCGTGGCCGCCCTCTACCAGCTCGCCGGAAGGATCGCGAGGTCGGCCAGGTGATATCGGTGCAGATGACCCCCGTACCCAACAGCACCGTCGTCGCCTACCGCGACGACGGGCCGCTCTCGCGCGCCATGGGCCTGCTCGTGGCCGGCCAGCTGCCGCCGCTGCCGCCGGTGCTCGCCGGCACGTTCGTGACGGGCGTGCTGCTGGTCATCGGCGTGGCGGGGGCCGACGGGCTGGCCGTGTTCGCGCCCGCCGTGACGCTGCTGCTGGCGGGCCCAGGCAGCACGCACCCGCACGACGGCAGGTTCGACTGGCTCGTGCCGCCGATCCTGCGGCTCATCGAGTACACCTTCATCGCCGCCTGCGGCTTCGCCAACGGCGTGCACCCCGTGCTGATCTTCGTGCTGCTCGGCGCGCTCGCCTTCCATCATTACGATCTGGTCTACAGGCTGCGTCAGCGCGTCTATCCGCCGCCGTGGCTGGCCACCCTCGGGCTCGGCTGGGACGGCAGGATGATGGCGATCTCGCTGATCGCCCTGTCAGGGTGGCTGAGCAGCGGTTACGTCGTGCTCGCGGTCTATCTCTGGGGCCTGTTCTGCTGGGAGAGCCTCACGTGCTGGCTCGCCGCACCCCGATCCGGGGTCGAGGCCGCCGAGGCGGGAACGCAAGACTGACGCCGGATTACCCGCACGGGGTCCAAAGACGAATACTCTTTGGGCCACGGAAGTCATGCCGACTGAGGAGTGCACGTTGCTGGGAATGGTTCTGGCCGCTGGGGCCGGACGACGCCTGCGGCCGTACACCGACACGCTGCCCAAGGCGCTCGTGCCGGTCGACGGCGAAACCACGATCATGGACATCTCGCTGCGCAATCTCGCCGAGGTGGGCCTGCGCGAGGTCGTGGTCGTCGTCGGTTACGCGGCGCAGGCCGTGCAGGAGCGTAAGGACGAGCTGGAGGAGCGCCACGGCGTCCGGCTCACCCTCGTGCACAACGACAAGGCCGAGGAGTGGAACAACGCCTACTCCCTGTGGTGCGCGCGCGACTACTTCGCCCAGGGCGTGCTGCTGGTCAACGGCGACACCGTGCACCCCGTCTCGGTGGAGAAGACCCTGCTGTCGGCCCCCGAGACGAGCGACGTGCTGCTCGCCGTCGACAACGTGAAGAAGCTGGCCGACGAGGAGATGAAGGTCACGCTGACGCCCGAGGGCGCGCTGCGGCGCATCACCAAGCTGATGGACCCGGCCGACGCCTACGGCGAGTACATCGGCGCCACCCTCATCCGCCCCGGCGCGGCCGACCGGCTGGCCGACGCACTGAAGACCACGTACGAGCGCGACCCCCAGCTCTACTACGAGGACGGCTACCAGGAGATGGTCGATCGCGGCGAGCTGATCCACGCCGCGCCCATCGGCGAGGTCGACTGGGTCGAGGTGGACAACCACGACGACCTGGCCAAGGCCCGCACCATAGCCGTCCACTACTGAGGGGGCGCGCATGCCGCTTCTCGCGAGGATGTTGCCGGCGCCCTTGACGATGGACGTCAGGCGGGGCGCGGTGGCCGAGCTCGGCGCCCTGCTGGCCGACAGCCGCGTGGCCACCTCCGGCCGGGTCGCCGTGGCGGTCGGCCCCGGCCAGGGCGACCACATCGAGAGTCTCATCGCGCCCACGCTGGGCGAGGCCGAGGTGTTCAGGGTGGCCGACGGCACGGTCGACGCGGCCGTCTCGCTGGGTGCCGACCTGCGCAAGGGCGCCTACGAGGTGGTGGTGGGCGTCGGCGGCGGCAAGACGATCGACGCGACCAAATACGCCGCGTCGCTGGCCGGCATCCCCATGGTGGCCGTGGCCACCAACCTGTCCCACGACGGCATCTGCTCGCCCACGGCCTCGCTGGTCTACGAGGGCGGCAAGGGCACGTTCGGGGTGCCGATGCCGCTCGCGATCCTCGTCGACCTCGACTTCGTGCACAGCGCACCGAAGTCGCTGGTGCGGGCGGGCGTCGGCGACGTCATCAGCAACCTGTCGGCGATCGAGGACTGGCAGCTCGGCAACGTCGAGCGCGGCGAGCCCATCGACGGGCTGGCCTGCTCGATGTCGCGCACCGCCGCGGAGGCGCTCATCGGGCGCAAGGACTCCATCGAGTCCGACGCGTTCCTGACCGTGCTCGCCGAGTCGCTGATCCTGTCGGGCATCTCCATGGTCGTAGCGGGCTCATCCCGGCCCGCGAGCGGTGGAGATCATGAGATCCTTCATGCCGTGGATCAGCTCTTCCCCGGCACCTCCAACCACGGCGAGCTCGCCGGCATCGGTGCCGCCTTCTGCTTCTTCCTGCGCGAGGACGCCGCCCGCGTCGAGCAGGTCGTCGGCTGCCTGCGCCGCCACGAGCTGCCCGTCGTGCCCGGGGACATCGGGCTGAGTGCCGAGCAGTTCGCCGAGGTCGTCGCACTGGCCCCGGCCACTCGCCCCGGCCGTTACACGATCCTGGAGCACCTGCGGATGCAGGATTCGGAGATTCGCGATCGGGTGGGGGACTATGTCCGGGCCTTCGGTAGCTGAGCTGAGGCGGGTGGCCCAGCCCGCGGGCCACCTGGAGCGCCGCAACGGCGAGCACTGGGCGGGCGTGCTCTACATGCGCCGGCTGTCCATCTACGTCACCTGGGCGATGACCAAGACGCCCGTCACGCCCGACCAGCTCACCTGGGTGATGACGGTGGCCGGCGTGGCGGCCGGGTTCGTGCTGGCGCTGCCGGGGCTGTGGGCGGCCGTGCTCGCCGCCCTGCTCATCCAGGTCTACCTGCTGCTCGACTGCTCCGACGGCGAGCTGGCCCGCTGGACGGGCAAGACCTCGCTCGCCGGGGTCTACCTCGACCGGGTGGGCGCCTACTTCGCCGAGGCGGCCGTGCTGGCCGGGCTCGGCTGGCGGGCCTCCGAGGTGCTGCCCGACTGGTACACCGTGCTCGGCTTCGCGGGCGCGCTCGGCGCCATCCTCATCAAGGCCGAGAGCGACCTGGTGGAGGTGGCCAGGGCCAAGGGCGGGCTGGGCGCGGCCACCGAGGCGGCGGCCGTGCAGTTCCGCTCGGGGCTGCTCGGGCTGGGCCGCCGGATCCTGGCGGCGACGCAGTTCCACCGCATCATGCAGCCCATCGAGCTGTCGCTGCTGGCCGTGGTGACCGCGATCATCGACGCGGTCATCGGCGTGCCGACGGCCACGCGGGTGCTCGTGGTGGCCTGCGCCATCGCCGCCGCCGTGCAAGTGGTGCTGCATCTGATCAGCATCATGGCATCGAGACGACTTGCTTGATCTCCACCGGAGACGACTTGCTTGATCTCCACCGGAACCGCCGAGGCGTCTTGTCCGTCGTATTGATCGGACGTCCGCGGTTCGGTGGGGGTTCACTGTCGGTTCCGATACGCTTAGCTTCACCATCCAGGACCATGCAGACCAGCAGACTCGGTGATCATGAAAGAATGCTCCGCTCGTGTTCTCAACGCGTCAGGACGATGATTCGTTGAAGATCTCGTGCGTCATCCTCACCATGGGCAACCGGGTTGCGGAGCTGAACCGGGCGGTCGATTCCGCGCTCAACCAGGTCGACGGCGACGTCGAGGTGGTGATCGTAGGCAACGGAGCCGACGTGCCCCAGTTGTCGGCGACGCCACCCGAGGGTTCGGCCGCGGTCGTGAAATCGATCCGGCTCGACCACAACACCGGCATCCCGGCCGGCCGTAACCGGGGCGTCGAAGAGTGCTCAGGCGACGTCGTGCTGTTCCTCGACGACGACGGCTGGTACGCCGACCAGAAGGTCGTCTCCCACGTGCGCGACCGCTTCGCCACCGAGCCCGACCTCGCGGTCATCTCCTTCCGGGTGATGGACCCCGACGGCGGCATCGGCCAGCGCCGCCACGTGCCGCGCCTGCGGGCCGGCGACCCGCAGCGCTCGTCGCCCGTCACCACGTTCCTCGGCGGCGCGTCGGCGATCAGGCGCTCGGCCTTCCTCCAGGTCGGCGGGCTGCCCGAGCGGTTCTTCTACGCCCACGAGGAGACCGACCTGGCCTGGCGGCTGCTCGGCGAGGGCTACCGCATCGAATACGACGCCGAGACGGTGATGTACCACCCGCAGGTGCCGCCGACCAGGCACACGGAGTTCTACCGCCTCAACGCCCGCAACCGGGTCTGGCTGGCCCGCCGCAACCTGCCGTGGCCGCTGGCCTTCCTCTACCTCACCAACTGGGTGGTGCTCACGCTGGTGCGCGAGCGCGGCTCCTCGGCCGCGCTCAAGGCGTGGTTCTCCGGCTTCTTCGAGGGCCTGCGCACCCCGGCCGGCGAGCGGCGGCCGATGGCGTGGCGCACCGCGTGGCGCATGGTCAAGCTGGGCCGCCCGCCCATCGTCTGACGTTCACGGCCCGACGCTCACGGCCCGACGCTCGCAGCCCGACGTTCACAGCCGTCTGGCCTCGCCGAAGCACATCGCGGCGTGCGCGACCGTGCTGCTGAACATCGCCCGCTTGGGCAGCCCCAGCTCGCTCAGCTCCTTGGCGATGGGGTGGTTGCCCAGGCGGATCAGCGCGCCGCTGGGACGCACCTGGGCGCCGCGCGCCCGCACGGTCCACGGCACGACCCTGGTGAGGCCGTCGCGGTGCGTGTAGGCGTCGAGCGGCGCCATCACGCTCGCCCCCGGCACCGGCACGCCCGGTTTGACCAGAAGATCGAGCACCAGCCGCCCGTCCTTGCGCAGGATGCACCGCTTGTACGGCGACCGCAGCCGCAGCTCGATGTCGGCCAGCTCCTTCGGAAACCCCCACAACGACCGCCCGGCCTCCAGCGTGAACGTCTGGTCGACCGGCAGCCAGTGCACGAACACCCCCGCGTGCCGCAGCTCGCCAGGGCCCACGCTCGCGGGGACGCCCGGCCTGCGCACCAGGAAGGCCATGCCGAACTCGTGGTAGGCGTCGAGGTCACCGTCGCGGTAGTCGGCGAACACCAGCACGCACACGGCCTTGCCGGGCAGCACCTCGGCCACGTCGAGCCCGGAGTAGGCGATCACCGCCCGCGCGGCGTCGGCACGCACCGGGTAGAAGGCACTGCACACCTCGGCGTCCCTCACCCGCACGGGCATGTCCAGTGTCCGGCCCTGGATCAGATGCGATGCCATGGCACCAGTACATCAACCGCCACGTCCTGTGGCCATTCCCGCGCCGGGTGGCGTCCGGCTGTGTCGGGGCAACGGAAACCAGCCCGCGGCGCCATCGTGGCCCGCCCTGGACGGGCGCGCGGCCCACGTCTCGGCCCGCTGGACGAACGCGGCCGCGTGGTCGGGCCAGTGGTGGTGCAGGCGGGCCTCCACGTGCCCGAGCGCGCCCAGCTTCAGCCGCAGCGCCGGGTCCTCCTTGAGGTCCAGGACGGCGTTCAGCACCGCGTCCACGTCCAGCGGCACCACCAGCCCGCAGCCGGCCGGCTCGACCGTCGCCGCGCCCTGCGGGGTGGTGATCACCGGCAGGCCGCGGCCCATGTAGTCGAGGATCTTGGTGGGCGGCGTGGCCACCGTGGCGTCGGCCAGCGACAGGCCCGCCAGCGCGCCCTCTGCCATGCGCAGGGCGTGGCGGAGCGGGACGTGGCCGTACCAGTCGAGCAGCCCCACCCGTTGCGCGTCGCGCAGCAGCGGGCGGACGCCGGGGGCGGCGGCGCCGATCAGGTCGAGCCTGATGCCGTGCGGCACCAGCCGCTCGGCCAGGCCGATCAGCTCCATCACGCCGCGCTCCACCGACAGGCGGCCGAGGTGCACGACCCTCGTGTCGCCCGGCGCCGGCGGGGCGGGGGAGACCAGGGTCGCCTCGGGCACCTCGGCGGGGGTGATCACCTCGTGGCGCCGGTGCGCGCGGGCCAGCCGCCTGGGGGAGACCTGCTCGCGTACGTCCCAGACGACGTGAGGACGCCGGTGGGGCAGCATGCGCAGCAGCCGGTGCTCGTGCACGATCAGCAGGTCCGCGCCCCGCAGGCCGCGTCTGAGCGCGGCCCGCGCGCGGCCCGGCGAGGCGAGGTGCGCCACGTCCACCGCGGTCAGCTCCATGGCGGGTGTCACGTTGAAATGGGTGAACGGCGCCACGTAGGTCACCTCGTGGCCCGCGTCGAGCAGCGCCCGGATCTGCCGGTGCATGATCCGGGCGTCCTCGGGATGATGGACGGTCGTGGCGACACATGCGCGCATGTGTCGATGCTCCGCGCCCACCCGGTCAACGGCGTTAATGCGGGGAAAACGATCGCTTAACTTCGTGAGGGGCGGCGATAGAGCCAGGTCAGGCGGGGTTCGAGCACCCACTTGAAGAGCGTGCGGGTCTCGGCCAGGCACAGGATGATGGCCAGCGCGAAACAGCTCGACGCGATCGCGAGCACGCCCAGCGGGCCGTAGAGCCACGGCACCGACAGCCAGCCCATCTCCTTGGCGATCAGCACCGGGATGCCGTGCAGCAGGTAGCAGTAGAGCGTGCGGGTGCCGAGGTCGGTGTACCAGGTCTCCTTCCTGGGCACCAGCGCCAGCACCGCGAAGCACATCGCCAGGGCGCAGATCAGCAGGCCCGTACGCACGCCCAGGCCCATCCACCAGGACAGGTGCAGGTCCTGGTAGCTGTTCTTGTAGTAGAACGGGCCGAGCGGCGACTTGGGCGCGATGTAGATGGCCACCGCCGCCGCGCCCAGCACGGTGAACACCGCGACGATCTTGATCCAGCGGCGGTTGAGCATCTCGAAGTGCTCGGGCTGCATCACGAGGCCGATCACGAAGAACGGCAGCAGGCCGAAGAAGCGGTCCATGCTGAAGTCGCCCGAGATCTGGGAGAACCCGGCGAACAGGTAGATCGCTATCGCCACCGGCACGGGGTATCTCATCCGCTTCCACACCGGTGTGGACAGCCGCCAGAACAGCAGCGCCAGCAGATACCAGTTGAGCCACGCCGGGTCGATGATCGTCAGGCTCCACTTCTGGCCCAGCGCGAAGCGGAGCGCGGCGTAGCCGACCTCGACGATGACGTACGGGATGAGGAACGTGTCGACCAGTTTGTTGGTCTTGGCGTTGGAGTTCCAGAAGTTTCTGGACAGGTAGCCGCTGATCAGCACGAACAGCGGCATGTGGAACGTGTAGATGAAGATGTAGGCCGCCCGCGCCGAGTCGGCGGCCAGCGTCGGCACCAGGGAGTGGCCGATCGGTACCAGGGCGATCAGGACGAACTTGACGTTGTCGAGGAACGGGTCGCGCTTGCGCTTCGGCTTTTCCGGCTGCTGCTGCGGCTCCGGCCGCTCCTGGCCACCGGCGCCCGGCGTCGCCGCCGGCCGCTGCCCGGCGCCCGCTGCCACCGGAACGGCGGGCTGCTCGGCACGTCGGCCTGCGGTTCGCCCCGCGGGCCGGCCGGCCGGCTGCCCCTCGGGCTGTCCGGAGGGCACCGCCTGTCCCGGCTCAGGGCCCCCCGCCACCAGGACCCCGTCAGGTCCCGCGACCGGCTCCTTGGCCCGCCGCCCGCGCGGCGCCACGGGCTCGTCACCCGCCACGGCCCGAGCCCGCCTGCCCCCAGGGGCGGCGGCGTCGCGGCCTTGCGCACGCGCCTCGCCGATCTCGGGGGCGGCGGCGCGAGCCTGTCCGGCCTCGAAGCCGCGGCCACGGGCCGGGCCGGCCTCGGGGGCCCGGCCGCGGTGTTGTCCTGCCTCCGCGCCACGGCCGTTGGCGAGCGGTGAGCCCGGGTCCGCGCGCCGGTCGTCGGCGAGCGGCCGGGCCGGCTCGGAGCCGTGGCCGTTGGAGTAGGGGTGGCCGGCGTCGGCGCCTCTGCGGCCGCGCGAGCGTCCGGCCTCGGGGCTCGTGCCGCGAGACCGGGGGGCGGGAGCGTCCGGGGTGATGGCCGGCTGGGGCTGCGTCAGCTCGCCTGGCGCCACCCCGTGCGGGTCGGTGGACTCGCTCCAGAAGGTCTCTTCCGGCAGCGGCCAGCGGGATCCCGTGTTGGCAGGTCCCTCCTCTTCGGGACGCCGCGGGGTCGTGGCCGGTCGGGAGGAACTGGTGTCAGACACAGAAGGAAGTCGCTCAGCTTCGCTCGGGGCCGGGGAACACGACGGCAGCGCGGTGATGGACTGTTGCGGGCCCGTTCAGCGCTGCGTCGCCGACCGCCACAGACTATCCCGCCTTCAGACTCCTGTCTCTCGTAGCGAGCCAGAACGGCTCGTTACACAGGGAACTTGGAGCCTCAGGTGCACACGTTCTTCTGCTCGGACGCGGTGATGGTGCTGTTGTTGACGCTGTCGGGCAGCTTGGTCACCTTGACCGAGTCGAAGTCCTCGCCGACCACGAGCTGGATCACCGGCGTGCCCTTCGCGGGCGCCCCGGCACCGGCCGTGGTGGCCACGGCCCCGGTGTACGGCTGCGCCCCGACCGCCTTCACCTTCCCGGACGCGGCCTGCGGCTTCGGCAGGACGGACCCGCCCAGAGTAAGGGCGTGGTCGGCGGCGGTCTCGGCGGTCTTGGAGTAGTGGATCTCGCTCTTGGCCAGGCTCGCACCGCCCGGGGCCTCGTAGTTGCCCAGGCCCACGACCGTGAAGCCCTGCTTGGCCAGCTCGTCGGCGACCTCGCGGGCCTTGCCGACGGTCTTGGTGCCGTTGAGCACCTGGACGCGCACCTGCTCAGGCTTGATCTTGGCCTTCGGCTTGGCCGGCGTGTCGGCGCCCGCCTCGGCGGTCTTGGTCACCTCGGTGTCGGTCTTGATCGAGGTGAACAGCTCGTTGGCGTCGGGCTGCTTCCAGACCACCCGGTTGGTGTCCTCGGGGTCGGGGACCCAGGGCACGGTGGTGAACTTGACGCCGTTGGCGGTCATCTCCTTCGCGCTCAGCGCGATCTGGATGAGCTGCTCGGTGTCGTTGGCCAGCTCGGGGTCCATGGTGACCGAGCCGGCCGCCGCGGCGATGAAGTCGCGCAGCCTGCCCACGTCGGTCAGCAGCTCGCTGCTGGTGGCCTTGGCGACGACCTTGCTGAGGAAGATCTGCTGGCGCTTGATGCGCTGAATGTCGCTGCCGTCGCCGTATTTGCGCAGGCGTACGTAGCCGAGCGCCTTCTCGCCGTTGAGCAGGCTCTTGCCGGGCGGCAGCACCAGCTTGGACGCCTTGTCGTTGACGCCCGACTTGAGGCAGATCTCGATGCCGCCGAGCGCGTCGACGATGTTCTTGAAGCCGCTGAAGTCCACCTCGACGAAGTGGTTGACGCGGATGCCGGTGAGGGTCTCGATGGTGGAGATCGTGCAGGCGATGCCGCCCGAGTTGTACGCCGAGTTGATCATGTCGCGGCGCGGCGGCATCTCCTGCTTGGTGGCCTCGTTCTTGCACTTGGGGATCTGCACCATGGAGTCGCGCGGGAAGCTGATCAGCCGCGCCTTGTCGCGGTCGGGCGACAGGTGCAGGAGGATGATCGTGTCGGTGCGCTTGCCGCCCGCGTTGGCCTCGCGGGCCAGCTGCTGGCCGTATCTCGCGTTGCCGGCGCCCGCGCGCGTGTCGGAGCCGACGAGCAGCACGTTGAGCGCGCCCGTGTCGGGCGGGCGCGGGTTGATGATGTCTTCCTTGACGCTCTTCTCGTTGATGTTGCCGAAGGCGTCGCGATAGGCGGTGTACGCCGTCAGCGCACCCGCCACCATGACCGTGGTGACGCCGATGCTCACGTACGCCAGCACGCGCATCTTGGTCTGGCCGCCGCCGGAGCCGCCGGAGCGGTGGCTGCGCGGGGGACGGTCGTCGGGCGGCGGTGGCGGCGGCGGGGCGGCGGCGGCCGCTCTGCGGGCCATCCTGCTGCCCGGCTGGGTGGCGGCCGATCGGCGGTCGTGCACGGAATCGACTACCGGCACGCTCCTGTAGTCAGTCATACGCCCCCGACCTCACTCCTTGCGCCGCCGGCATGGTCGCTCCGCGCCACGAGACTAGGTCACGTACGGCGTGCCACGGGTCATGAACGTGGGGAACGGCCGTGACCCGGGTGTGATGTTTCCGCCGCACAGCATACTCAGAGCCGGACATTGGGTGGAATATCATCGCCAAACTCTTTCTCCGCGACCAGGGCGTCCTCGCTCGTCACGCCCCCGGCCGCTTCGCTCTCGTTCGCGTCCTTGTTCGCGTCGTCTCCGCTCCGCGGGCCCGATGGCGAGGGCCGCCGCCAGACAGGCCACCGGCACGGCCGGCAGGACGTACCGGTAGTCGAACTCAGCGGCCGCGGCCGGCGTGATCAGCAGCACGACGGCCACCGACCAGGGCGCCAGCCAGGGCGGAGGCGTCGTCAGGCCGTTGCCTGGGCGGTCGCCCGCGCGTCTGCGGGCGATCGCCGCCACCGGTGGCACGAGCAGGACTGCCAGCAGCAGCGTGCCGGGCAGGCGCGCCACGCTCTGGTAGGCCCGTAGCCAGCCGGCATATGGCTCGACGATCTCCGTGCCGATCGCACCCTGCTCGTAGAGCTTGGCATACTCGGCGCCGACCTGCGCGGGATAGCGGCCAGGTGGCCCGGGGCGCTCGTCCGGGAACTGGTAGTAGCCGTAGATCTCGGCGTCCGGATAGACCGGGCGGTCCCAGCGGAACGTGCGGGCCAGCTCCGACAGCACCGACCCGGCGTAGTCGAGCGGCTGCTTGGTGATCGCCAGCATCGCGAACCTGCCCGCCAGGTCGTCGGTCTCCTTCGTGAACGTGATGCCGGGCCGCCGCACCAGCGGGGAGTCCTGGGCCCAGATGTACTCCTGCGAGGGCGGCCGCTGGTCGGGCGGGCGCGCGTCGCACAGCTCCCGCAGGTCGGGCGGCGGGTCCATCTCGGCGCAGTCGGCGAAGGACATCGTGCGGGCGTACAGGAAGACGCCGTTCGCGCCGATCAGGCCCACCCGCTGGTACGTGGCGTAGAACCAGGCCCCGTACGCGAGGAGCGGCACCAGCGCGACCGCCACCAGCACACCCGCCAGTCTGATCCGCCCGCGCAGCACGAACCAGGCCGCCAGCAGGACGATCAGCGGCTGCCCGACGGTCCTGGTCAGCGTGGCCGCCGCCAGCAGCAGGCCGATGCCCGCCACCGTCGCAGGGCGGGCCGTCGTGGCCAGCATGACCGCCGTCGCCACGAGGAACATGAAGAGCGTGTCCGAGACGAGCAGGTGCTCCAGCTCGATCTGGTACGCGTCCAGCAGCACAGGAACCGCCGCCAGCGTCGCCGCCCACCTGGGTGCTCTGCGCGCCGTCCGGTAGATCAGCACCCCGGTCGCCAGGCCCAGCAGGTGCTGCGCCACCGTCACCGCGCCGAACGCGTGCAGCGGTTCCAGCAGCTTGAGGAACATCGAGTAGCCGGCCGGGCGCACCAGGTCGGGGCGGGGCCTGAAGACGGTGACGATGTAGGTGTAGGAGTCGGGGAACCACAGCGCGGGCCGGTACCCCAGCATGGCGAGCAGCCGCAGCACGGCCCCGAGCCCCAGCACGGCGAGGAACCACCGATGCCGCCGCACCCGCTCCCGCACCCCGGCCCCCCTCCGCCGCCTTCCTGCCCGCTCCTCCGGAGGCTCGGCGCGCTGAGCCGGCTCGGTGCGTTGCCCATGCTCTTCCGCGCGCTGAGCCGGCTCGGTGCGTTGCCCCTGTTCCTCCGCGCGTTCTTCCGCGCGTTCTTCCGCGCGCGGACGCGGGCTCGCGGGTCGCGCGGGCTTTTCTGGGGGTGCGGGGTTCGCGGGCCTTTCGGCATGCGGGTCCGCCATCAACGGCTGGTCCTTCCCATCTCCGGCACGTCGCGTACGCTACCGGCGTTTTCGCCTCTCCCGTGCCTCCGGGGCCTCTGGCGGCTGCCGTGGCCGCGAGGGGTGTGCGGGGTTGGATACGCTCGGTCTCCGATGGAACACGATCATCGTCCCGGCCGGTGGCTCGCCGCGCTGTCGGTGCTCCCCGCGCTGGCCGTGGCGGGCTGGTTGCTGGCCGGGCTGCCGCTGTTGCTGCTCGGCCGGTTCACGCCGGTGCTCGTCACCGTGCTCGGGGTCCCCATGGCGGTGCTGCTGTGCTGGGCGGGGACCCGCGGCCTGTGGGCCGGAGCGCTGCGGGCGGCTTGGTGGCAGCTCGGCGGGGTCGTCGGGGTGGCGGTGGCGTCCGGGGTGTTCAACGTGCTCCTGCACAGCGAGCAGCTCGCCGTCAGGCGTGATCCGGCCACCTACGCCCAGTACGCCGCCTGGATCGCCGCCCACGGCTCGCTGCCGATCCCGGCGCAGGCCGAGGCGTTCGGCGGGCCCGACGCGGGGCTGGAGTTCGACAGCGTCGGGTTCTACGCGGTGGACGGCGGGGTGTTGCCGCAGTTCATGCCGGGGCCGCCGATGCTGTTCGCGATCGGTGACTGGCTGGGGGCGCCGTTCGTGGTGCCGGCCGTGCTGGGCGCGCTCGCGGTGCTCACGCTGGGCGGCGTGGTGGCGCGGCTGGCGGGCGCGCGGTGGGCGGTGCTGGCGGCGACGGTGTTCGCGGTCTGCATGCCGGTCCTCTACACCTCGCGGACCACGTTCAGCGAGATCCCGTCGATGATCCTGCTGTTCGGCGGGCTGGCCCTGGCGTACGACGCGCTGGAGCGAGCCCGTGACGGCCGGCCGGGCCGGGGCACGGCGGGGCTGGCCGGGCTGGTGTTCGGGCTGGCGGTGCTGGTCAGGATCGACGGGCTGCGCGACGTGCTGCCGGTGCTGGCGTTCGCCGGGCTGCTGATCGCGCTGCGCAGGCTGGGCAGGCCGGTGGGGCGGCTCGGGCCGCCGCTGCTCGCGGGACTGGTCGCCGGGGCCTGCGTCGGGCTGGCGGCGGCGTATCTGCTGGCCAGGCCGTACCTCGACTATCTGAGCGGCTCCGTGCGGCCGCTGCTGCTCATCTGCGCCGCCGTCCTCGTGCTCACCCTCGCAGGTACGGCCGCCGCCCCCGCCCTCGCCCGGATCAGCCTGCCGGGCTGGCTGCCGAGGACCGGCGCGGTGCTGACCGTGCTGCTGATGGCCGCCCTGTACGCCCGCCCGTGGTACCAGACCGTGACCAGGGATCCGGCGAACCCGGAGGACTGGCGCACGTACGAGATGATCCGGCAGATCCAGCGCGCCAACGGCCTGCCGGAGGACGGCACCCGCCTCTACTTCGAGAACTCCCTGCACTGGCTCACCTGGTACGTCGGCCCGGCGACGCTCGCCCTGGCCACGATCGCCGCCGCCCTCCTGGTGCGCAGGCTGCTGCGCGACGGCTCGTCGTTCACCTGGCTGCTGCCGCTCGCGGTGGTGGGCTGGACGACGGTCACGACGCTGCTGCGCCCTGAGATCACCCCCGACCATCCGTGGGCCGCCCGCCGCCTGGTGCCGGTGGTGATCCCCGGGGTGATCCTGCTGGCCGCGTACGGGCTGGCCCGGCTGCGCCGGCTCATGGACCGGCACGGCCCGCTGGTGCTGAAGTGGGGCACGGTGATGGCGGTGCTGCTGGTGCTGGCGCCGCCGGTGGTGACGTCGATCGGCACCGCGTTCACGCCGGTCGAGCGGGGTGAGGCGGCGGCGGTCGAGGAGATGTGCGCGCGGCTGCCCGACCGGGCGTCGGTGCTGTTCGTGGAGCGGGTGACCGGCGACCGGTTCGTCCAGGTCGTACGGGGAATGTGCGGAAAACCGGCCGCCAAGGTCAAGCGGGCGGGCACCGACGTCGCGCCGGAGCGCGAGGTGCGCCGCCAGATCGAGCGGGTGCGCGCGGCCGGCCGGGTGCCGGTGCTGCTGGGCGCCGAGGAGCCGCAGGTCGCGCCGTACGGGCGGCCCACGCAGGTGATGCGGCTGGTCACCCGGCAGGACGAGCGCTCGCTCATTGAGGCCCCCAATGCCACATGGTCACTGCGGATCAACGTGTGGATGGCCGTCGCTTGACCGGGATGGGTCACACTGGAAGGAACAGCCCTGGAACCGGGGGCACCCGGTGGAGTGATGTGCACTCGCCTTTCGGCGGGGCAGAGTAACCTCGACCCCCGTGAGCACGCCTGAGACCCCCAAGAGTGGAACCGCCGTGGAAGAAGCGCCGTACGTCACGATCGTCCTGCCCTGTTACAACGAGCAGGACCACGTCATCGACGAGGTGGAGCGCATCACCAAGGCGATGGACTCGAGCGGCTACACCTACGAGCTCGTCGCCATCGACGACTGCTCCACCGACGACACGCTGGCCAGGCTCAAGGAGGCCGCGCCCGACTATCCCCACCTGCGCATCCGCGCCTTCCACCGCAACGGCGGCTCCGGCACCGTGCGGCGCATCGGCACGCAGGAGGCCAGGGGCGAGATCGTGGTGTGGACCGACGCCGACATGTCCTACGCCAACGAGCGCATCCCCGAGCTGGTGCAGATCCTGGAGAAGGATCCCTCGTTCGACCAGGTGGTCGGCGCCCGCACCAGCGAGGAGGGCTCGCACAAGCTGCTGCGCGTGCCGGCCAAGTGGGTGATCCGCAAGGTGGCCGAGATGCTGGCCGGCCAGAAGATCCCCGACCTCAACTCGGGGCTGCGGGCCTTCCGCAAGTCGGTGGCGCGGCCCTACCTGCGGCTGCTGCCTCCCGGGTTCTCGTGCGTCACGACGATCACGCTGTCGTTCCTGATGAACCAGCACGACATCTACTACCTGCCGACCGACTACGCGAAGCGGGCCGGCAAGTCGAAGTTCAGCTTCGTCTCCGACGCCTACCGCTACATCCTGCAGGTGCTGCGGATGATCATGTACTTCAACCCGCTCAAGGTGCTCATGCCGCCGGCGCTGTGGCTGGTGGGCATCGGGTTCGTCAAGGGCGTCTGGGACATGATCGAGCACCCGTTCTACTTCCCCGCCAACACCGTCATGATCTTCCTGTCGGGCATGCTGATCGGGTCGGTCGCGCTGCTCGCCGACCTGATCGTGCGCTCGCGGGGAGAGTGACCGGTGCGCATCGCGATCGTCGGGCCGACGTATCCGTACAAGGGGGGCGGGGCCCAGCACACCACGGAGCTGGCGCACCGGCTGGCGGCGCTGGGCCACGACGTGGTGATCGAGTCGTGGCGCGCCCAATATCCGTCGTTCCTCTATCCGGGGCAGCAGACGATCTCCGCGCCTGAGGGCACCCCCTACGACAGGACCGTGCGCCGGCTCGACTGGCGGCGGCCCGACGGCTGGGTGGCCGCCGGGCGGCGGCTGCGCTCGGCCGACCTGGTCGTGCTCGCCGTGCTCAGCCCGGTGCAGGTGCCCGCCTACCTCGGCATCCTGTACGGGCTCAAGCGCCGCACCAAGGCGATCGCCCTGTGCCACAACGTGCTGCCGCACGAGCGCAAGCCCTACGACGAGCCGCTGATGAAGGCGCTGCTCAAGCGGGTCGACGGCGTGCTGGCCCACTCCGAGCAGCAGGCGGAGCTGGCCTGCGGGCTCACCTCCAAGCCGGTCAGCGTGGCCGGCCTGCCGCCCCACCTGCCCTCGACGACCGCGGAGCGCTCCGCCGAGGTGCACCGCAGGCTGCTGTTCTTCGGCATCGTGCGGCCGTACAAGGGGCTCGACCTGCTGCTGCGGGCGCTGCCCGACGGTGTTTCGCTGACCGTGGCCGGTGAGTTCTGGGGCGGGCTCGACGAGACCAAGGCGCTGATCGCCGAGCTGGGCATCGGCGACCGGGTCGAGCTGCGGCCGGGCTACGTCGCCGCGGGCGAGGTGCCGAGGCTGTTCGCCGCCGCCGACGCGCTCGTGCTGCCCTACCGCAGCGCCACGGCCAGCCAGAACGTCTGGCTCGGCCACGAGCACGGCGTGCCGGTGATCGCGACCAGGGTGGGCGCGCTGGCCGAGCACGTCACCGACGGCGTGGACGGCCTGCTGGTCGAGCCGAACGACGTGGGGGCCCTGCGCGAGGCGATCGAGCGGTTCTACGCCTCGGGCGAGCCCGAGAGGTTGCGGTCGGGGGTCAAGGCGGTCGATCCCGAGCCGTTCTGGTCGGCGTACGCGGGCACGCTGCTGGCCGCCTGACGGCCGAGCAGCACGAACAGCCCCGCGAGCGCCGCGTCGGCCAGCGTGAACGCCACCCGCGACACGATCGCCACCGCGAGCGCCGGCGGCGTGCCGATGACCGGCCCGAGCACGAGCACCAGCGCGCCCTCCCTGACGCCGACGCCGGCCGGCACCACGACGGTCAGGATGCCGGTGGCCCAGGCGAACGCGTAGGCGCCGGTCGCGATCACATAGAGGTCGGCGCTCCCGGCGACCAGCCAGATGTGCAGGCCGTAGACGAGCCAGCCGAGCGCCGTCCAGCCCACCGCCACCAGCACCGTACGGCCGGGCAGCACGCTCTCCAGCGGCTCCTTGCGCGCGATGCGCAGGGCCAGGTTGAGCCCCCAGGTCAGCACCTTGGGATGCAGGCAAACGATGATCACCGGCACCAGCAGCACGAGGTACCACGCCTGCCGCACCGCCTCCAGCGTTCCCAGCGTGGCCGCGGCGATCGAGATCGCCACCCCGAGGTTGATCACCAGGCCCAGCGAGATCGTCGCGAACGTGCGCCGCGGCGGGCTGCCGTGGTCGCGGCCGAGGTCCATCATCGCCGCGTACGCCCACACCGCACCCGGGATGTACTTCCCGAGCTGCCCCACGAACATGATCCGCCCGGCCACCCGCACCGGCACCCGCGTGCCCAGCCCCGCGAGGATCTCCCGCCAGGCCACCAGCATGAAGAACTGGCCGAGCAGCACCGAGCCGAAGGCTCCTAGCACCGCCCAGGGCGACATGCGCGCGAGCGCGCCGGTGGTCTCTTCCCAGTTGGCGGCCAGCCCGTAGCCCAGGAAACCGAGCGCGACCAGGGCGAGGAGGAGGCGCAGCAGGCGGCGGAGCATTGGCTCAGGTTACGCGCGGTACGCCTGGTAAAGCCAGACGACGACGGCCACCAGCGCCAGCGCCGCCAGCACCGCAGAGACGATCTTCACCACGCTGTACGGCCGCTCGCCCTGGACCTCCCCGCTCACCCCGTTGATCAGCACCTGGTACGTCCTGCCGCCGATGTCGCGCCGGCAGTCGCCCTCGATGGCCTCGGCCATGACGCCCTTCGCCCGGTCCATGCCCGCCCGCGGCTCGACGTCGTAGCGCAGGCTGTGGTGCCCGGCCACGTACGCGGGCGCGTACGGCACCGCCCGCCCGAGCGGCCACGGCTGCAGCGCGTCGAGGCGGTCGGCGGGGAGCCGGTGCGTGGCCGGGATCAGCACGTCGTCGACATTCCTGGCCACCCTGCCCTGTGCCGGGTACCAGCGGGTGCGCCGCTCGCGGCGGGTGACTCGCGCACGACGAGCCGGGCGCCCATCTTGATCTCGTTGTCGTGGCGGGGGAAACGCCAGACGAGGGTGTCGCGGCTGTCGTCCAGCCATTCGACGATGTCGATGAACTCGCCGCGAATCTTGTCGAGAAGTGCCACTATGCCCCCGTTCGTCAGCCCCCCGCCAGGTCGGACACCGTACCAAAGCGGTTTGACGTCGGATGGGCGCAGAGGTCGGTACGGTTGGGAGTCGTGGTGAAAGAACGGGTCGCGCAGCTCGAATACTCGGAGTTCCAGTCCGCCATGCTCGACGAGGAGAAGCGGCGGCGGAAGGCGGCGAAGATCATCGCCGTCCTCGAGCACTTCCACGGGCCGCTCGACGGGCTCACGGTGGGCGACGTCGGCTGCTCGGCCGGCTTCATCGCCGACGAGCTGGCGCGGGCCGGTGCCCGCCACACGCTGGGCATCGACATCGACGTGCCGGGGCTGCGCAAGGCGGCCGACCGGTTCGGCGAGCGGGTGGCGTTCGTCTGCGGCGACGGCACGGCGCTGCCGTTCCCCGACGGCTCGATCGACGTGCTGGTCTTCAACCACATCTACGAGCACGTCGTCGACCCCGACGCGGTGGTGGCCGAGATGCACCGGGTGCTGTCCGACGACGGCGTGCTCTACCTGGGGCTCGGCAACCGGCTCGGCATCATGGAGCCCCACTACAAGCTGCCGTTCCTGTCCTATCTGCCGCCGGCGCTCGCCGACCGCTACGTCCGCGCGTCCGGCCGGGCCGACCACTACTACGAGCGGTTCAGGACGCGGCGCGGGCTGCGCAAGATGCTGCGGGCCTTCCACATCTGGGACTACACGTTCCCCGTGCTCGCCACGCCGACCACGTTCGCGGGCGGCGAGCTGTTCCCGGGAGTGCTCGGCAAGGTGGTCAAGGCCGTCCTGTCGCGTACCCCGCGCGGAGTGCTCAAGCTGCTGCTGCCGGTCGTGCCGACGTACCTGTGGGTGGCGACCAAGCGGGCCCGCCGCCCGGTGGGCGCGCACCTGCCGCAGCCGCCCGAGCGGGTGCGGCCGCTGTGACCACCGACGAGGCCGCTTCCGAGGCCGTTCCCCGGCGCTCACCTGCTCGCCGGTTGGTGAGATACGGCTTCCTGGCCGTCGCGCTCGGCTTCGGCGCATGGGCGGTGATCAGGGAGTGGGACGCCGTGGTGGCCGGGTTCGCCAGGCTGTCGGTCCCCGCGCTCGCCGGCTCGCTGGTCGCGGTGGTCGCCGCGCTGCTCGGAGCCATGCTGACCTGGCGCACCCTGCTGGCCGACCTCGGCTCGCCGCTGCCCCTGCGCCCGGCCGCGAAGGTGTTCTTCGTCGGCCAGCTCGGCAAATACATCCCCGGCACGGTATGGCCGATGCTCGCCCAGATGGAGATGGGCCGCGACCTCGGCGTGCCGCGCCCCCGCAGCGCGACGGCGTTCTTCCTGATGATGCCCGTCCAGCTCGCCACCGGCCTGCTGGTCACGCTCGTCACGCTCGGCTGGGACCGCTACGGCTGGCTGCTGCTGTTCATCCCGCTGCTGCTCGTGCTGCTGGAGCCCAAGGTCGTCAACGCGGTGATCGGCTTCGCCCTGCGCAAGCTGAAGCGCGAGCCGCTCGAACGCCCGCTGACCAGGCGAGGCATGCTGACCGCGCTCGCCTGGGCGCTGGCCGGCTGGGTGGCCTACGGCGTCCACCTCTACTTCGTCGTCCCGCAGGGCGGCCTGGTCTTCGCGGTCGGCGCGTTCGCGCTGTCGTGGTGCCTCGGCATCATGACCTTCGTGATCCCCGCGGGGGCGGGTGTCAGGGAGCTGGCCATGGTCGCGGTGCTGGCCCCGCAGCTCGACCGGGGCTCCGCCATCGCGGTCGCCCTCGCCTCCCGGATCGTGATCATCGCCGGTGACCTGATCTGCGCCGGAACCGCCGGAATCGCAGCTCGTCGCGACTCAGTGTGATTTGGCCCACGATTTAGGGGAGGCTGGTCATAAGCTGAAATTTCAAGAGGGAGACGCCCGTCCCACGTTGATCTTGAGGGGAGAAGATCTTCGTATGCCTCGTGTGCTCGTCGATGCGGCGGCGGTCCCCGCGGACCGCGGCGCGCTGATCAGATACGTGGACGGGCTCGTGGCCGCGCTCGACCGCGCCGGCGCCGAGCTGTCCGTCGTCTGCCAGCGTTCCGAAGCCGAACGCTACCGCCGCCTCGCGCCGTCCGCCGAGATCATCCCAGGCCCCGTCGCCATCACCAACAGGGCCGCCAGGCTCGCGTGGGAGCAGAGCGGCCTGCCGCTGCTGGCCCGCAAGGCGGGGGCCGACGTCATCCACGCCCCCTACTACTCCATCCCGCTCGGCTCCGGCGTGCCGACCGTGGTGACCGTGCACGACGCGACCTGGTTCACCGAGCCCGACCAGCACGGCCCGCGCGCCTCCTTCTTTCGCTCGGCCACCCGCACCGCCGTCCGCCACGCCCGGCGCATCATCGTGCCGTCCAAGGCGACCAGGGACGAGCTGGTCCGCGTGCTCGCCGCCGACCCCACCCGCATCGACGTCGCCTACCACGGCGTGGACCTGGCGCAGTTCCACCCGCCGACCGAGGAGGAGATCCAGCGGGCGGCCACGAGGTGCGGGCTGCACGGCCAGCCGTACGTCGCGTTCCTGGGCGCGCTCGACCCCCGCAAGAACGTTCCCAACCTCATCCGCGGCTTCGCCGCCGCCGTCAAGCGGCTCGACCGGCCGCCCGCGCTGGTCATCGGCGGCGGCGTGCACGAGGACGACGTGGACGCCGCCTGCCGGGAGGTCGAGGCCACGGTCAGGGTGATCAGGCCCGGCTACCTCAGCGCGCCCGACCTGCCCGGCTTCCTGGGCGGCGCGCTCGTCGTGGCCTTCCCCTCGCGCGGCGAGGGGTTCGGGCTGCCGGTGCTGGAGGCGATGGCCTGCGGCGCGCCGGTGCTGACGACTCACCGTTCGTCGCTGCCCGAGGTCGGCGGCGACGCCGTCGCCTACACCGAGCCCGACGCCGACAGCATCGCCACCGCGCTGGGCGAGCTGCTGGCCGCCCCCGAGCGCAGGCGGCAACTGCGGGAGGCCGGGCTCGCCAGGGCCCGCGAATTCACCTGGGACGCCTCGGCCGAGGCGCATCTCAGCTCCTATCAACGCGCGATCGAATAGTTCGGTAACCTCACGGAGTGATGGAGAGCTCTTTGCCAGACCTCGAGGCGATCCTCCTGGTCGGGGGGCAGGGCACGCGCCTGCGTCCGCTGACACTGGGCACGCCGAAGCCGCTGCTGCCGACCGCCGGGGTGCCGTTCCTGGCCCACCAGCTGGCGCGGGCGCGATCGTTCGGCGTGCGCCGGATCGTGTTCGCGACCTCCTACAAGGCGTCCATGTTCGAGCCGGCCTTCGGCGACGGCTCGGGGTTCGGGCTCACGCTCGAGTACATGACGGAGGAGACCCCGCTCGGCACGGGCGGCGCGATCCGCAACGCCGCGGAGGCGCTCACGTCGGGGCCCGACGACCCGGTGCTCATCCTCAACGGCGACATCCTGTCCGGCCACGACATCGGCGAGCAGGTGCGTCTCCATCGCGCGCGCGAGGCCGCTGTAACGCTCCATCTGACAGAAGTGGACGACCCGAGCCGGTTCGGCTGCGTGCCGACCGACGACGAGGGCCGCGTGACGGCCTTCCTGGAGAAGACGCCCAACCCCGTCACCAACCGCATCAACGCCGGCTGCTACGTCTTCACCCGCTCGGTGATCGACTCGATCCCGCGCGACGAGGTCGTGTCGGTCGAGCGCGAGACGTTCCCCGGGCTCATCGAGTCGGGGCGGCTCGTGCTGGGCTACGCCACCCGCACCTACTGGCTCGACGTCGGCACGCCGGCCGCGTTCGTGCAGGGCTCGCGCGACCTGGTGCTGGGCCGGCTGGCCTCGCCCGCGCTGCCCGGCCCGACCGGCGAATACCTGGCGCTCGACGGCGCGCGGGTCTCGTCCGAGGCGAAGGTGCTGGGCGGCACGGCCGTCGGCGCCGGCGCGGTGATCGAGGCGGGCGCCACGGTGGCCGGCTCGGTGCTGAGCGACGGCTGCGTGGTCGAGGCGGGCGCCTCCGTCACCGACTCGGTGCTCGGCCAGGGCGCGCGCGTCTGCGCCGGCACGGTGGTGCGCGACGCGGTCATCGGCGACGGCGCGATCGTGGGGCCCGGCAACGAGCTGCAGCACGGCGTACGCATCTGGCCGGGCGTCGAGCTGCCCGAGCGGGCGCTGCGCTATTCCAGCGACGTCTGAGCACGCGGCAGACTGGACGTGTGAAAGAGCGCAGGTGGGTGCCCGGCGGGCCGCTCGACGTCGAGCTGGCCCTGCACCCGCACCGCAGGGGCGGCGGCGACCCCACCTGGCGCAAGGGCAATGACGGCTCGGTGTGGCGCACGTCAAGGACTCCCGACGGGCCCTGCACGCTCCGGGTGAGCGTCGCGGCCGGCACCGTGCTCGGGCGGGCGTGGGGGCCGGGCGCCGACTGGGCGCTGGAGACGCTGCCCGCGCTGCTCGGCGCGGACGACGACCTGTCCGGGTTCAGTGTCCGGCACGAGGTGCTGGCCGAGGCCGTACGCAAGCATCCGGGGGTGCGCATCGGGCGGACCGGCCGCGTCATGGAGGCGCTGGTGCCCGCCGTGCTGGAGCAGAAGGTCGTCGGCAGGGAGGCGTGGCGGGCCTGGCGCTGGCTGCTGACGCACTACGGCGAGCCCGCGCCTGGTCCCGCGCCCGAGGGCATGCGGGTGGTGCCTGAGCCCGTGGTGTGGCGGCAGATCCCGAGCTGGCACTGGCACCGGGCGGGCGCGGAGGCCGTCCGCGCGCGGACCATCGCCACCGCGGCCTGGCACGCCGGCAAGCTGGAGGCGGCGGCCACCACGCAGGAGCTCGACCGGCTGCTGCGGGCGCTGCCCGGCGTCGGGGTGTGGACCTCGGCGGAGGTGCGGCAGCGGGCGCTCGGCGACCCCGACGCGGTCAGCGTGGGCGACTTCCACCTGGCCAAGCTGGTCGGCTACGCCCTGACGGGGGAGAAGACCGACGACAGGGGGATGCTGCGGCTGCTGGAGCCGTACGCGGGGCATCGGCACCGGGCGACCGTGCTGGTCTGGCTCACCGGGCTGCGCCCGCCGGCCAGGGGGCCGCGCATGCCGGTGCGCGACTACCGGTCGTTCTGAGCCGACCCTGGGTGCGTACGGCGAACTCAGGCCGACGTACTGTGCACCTTATGAGTTCTGACTCCGCGCTCCGCCGCGCCCTCGCCCGCGCCAGGGACGGCAAGACGCTCGACGTCACCGAGGCGACCGTCCTGCTGCACGCCCGTGACGGCCACCTCGACACGCTCCTCGACCACGCCTCCCGGGTGCGCGACGCCGGGCTGCGGACCGTCGGCCGCGAGGGGATCATCACCTACAGCAAGAAGGTCTTCATCCCGTTGACCCGGCTGTGCCGGGACCGCTGTGGTTACTGCACGTTCGCGACGGCGCCCCACAAGCTGCCCGCGCCGTTCCTCAGCCCTGACGAGGTGCTGGAGATCGCCCGGCAGGGGGCGGCGATGGGGTGCAAGGAGGCGCTGTTCACGCTGGGCGACCGGCCGGAGGATCGCTGGCACCAGGCGAGGGAGTGGCTCGACGCCCATGGCTATGACGACACGTTGTCCTACGTCCGGGCCATGGCGATCAGGGTGCTGGAGGAGACCGGTCTGCTGCCGCACCTCAACCCCGGGGTGCTGAGCTGGCGCGACCTGCAGCGGCTGAAGCCGGTGGCGCCGTCGATGGGCATGATGCTGGAGACCACGTCGCGCCGGCTCTATGAGGAGAAGGGGCAGCCGCACTACGGCTCGCCCGACAAGGACCCGGCCGTGCGGCTGCGGGTGCTGGAGGACGCCGGGCGCTCCAACGTGCCGTTCACCACGGGCATCCTCATCGGCATCGGCGAGACCGTCGAGGACCGCGCCGAGTCGATCTTCGCGATCAGGAAGGTGGCCAGGGAGTACGGCGGTGTCCAGGAGGTCATCGTGCAGAACTTCCGCGCCAAGCCCGACACCGCGATGCGCGGCCTGCCGGACGCCGACCTGCAGGAGCTGGCCGCCACGATCGCGGTCGCCAGGCTCGTGCTCGGCCCCCGCGTACGCCTCCAGGCGCCGCCCAACCTGGTGGACGCCGAGTACGAGCTGATGATCAGGGCCGGCATCGACGACTGGGGCGGCGTGTCCCCGCTCACCCCCGACCACGTCAACCCGGAGCGGCCGTGGCCGCAGATCGACGAGCTGGCGGCACGCACGCGCGATGCCGGGTTCGCGCTCAGGGAACGCCTGACCATCTACCCCGAGTACGTCCGCGCCGGCGAGCCCTGGCTCGACCCTCGCCTGTTCGCCCACGTCGCCGCGCTCGCCGACCCCGACACAGGCTTGGCCCGCGAGGACGCGGTGCTCGAAGGCCGCCCGTGGCAGGAGCCCGACGGCGGATTCGCCGCGTCCGGCCGGGTGGACCTGCACGTCGAGGTGGACACGACCGGCCGCACCCACGACCGCCGCGACGACTTCGACCACGTCTACGGCGACTGGGACGCCCTGCGCGAACGGCTCGGCACGGTCGCCGCCGCCACGCCCAGCGACGTGCGGCAGGCGCTGCGGCGCGCCGGGTCCGACCCGGCCGGGCTGACGGACGCCGAGGCCGTGGCCCTGCTCGGCGCCGACGGCGAGGCGCTGGACGAGCTGGCCGCCATCGCCGACGGGCTGCGCCGAGAGGCGGTGGGCGACGACGTCACCTACGTCGTCAACCGCAACATCAACTTCACCAACGTCTGCTACACCGGGTGCCGTTTCTGCGCCTTCGCCCAGCGCAGGACCGACGCCGACGCCTACACCCTGAGCCTCGACCAGGTCGCCGACCGCGCCGAGGAGGCGTGGGCGGCTGGGGCGACCGAGGTGTGCATGCAGGGCGGCATCCACCCCGACCTGCCCGGCACCGCGTACTTCGACATCGCGCGGGCGGTCAAGGAGCGCACGCCGGACATGCACGTGCACGCCTTCTCCCCGATGGAGGTCATCAACGGCGCCAGCCGGACGAACCTGTCCATCCGCGACTGGCTGGAGGCCGCCAAGGAGGCCGGCGTGGACTCGCTGCCCGGCACCGCGGCCGAGATCCTCGACGACGACGTGCGCTGGGTGCTCACCAAGGGCAAGCTGCCGGCCAAGGAGTGGATCGAGGTCATCACCACCGCCCACCGGGTGGGCATCCCCACCACCTCGACCATGATGTACGGCCACGTGGACAACCACCTGCACTGGGTCAGGCACATCAAGCTCATCCGCAGGCTGCAGGAGGAGACCGGCGGCTTCTCGGAGTTCGTGCTGCTGCCGTTCGTGCACACCAGCGCGCCCATCTATCTCGCGGGCGTGGCCAGGCCGGGCCCCACCGCGCAGGAGAACAGGGCCGTGCACGCGCTGGCCAGGATCCTGCTGCACGGCGCCATCGCCAACATCCAGTGCTCCTGGGTCAAGCTCCAGGACGATTTGTGCCGCCAGGTGCTCCAGGGCGGGGTCAACGACCTCGGCGGCACGCTCATGGAGGAGACGATCAGCCGGATGGCCGGGTCGGAGAACGGGTCGTACAAGACGATCAGCGAGCTGCGCGCGATGGTCGAGGTGAGCGGCCGCCCGGTCAGGCAGCGCACCACCGAGTACGGCGTCCCGAGCGCGGAGCGGCTGGCGGCCTCGGCGGCCAGCGACGGCGTCTGTCAGAGCGTCAGAAAGGTCCTGCCACTGGCCTAGTTGTAACATGTTCTAACAACGTCTTGCGTGCGCCAGGTGAGGCGCTGGGAGAATCGTCACTCCCCCGGGAGAGAGGTTCACCGTGCGGTTGGGTCGGCACCACGCCGCGCTGTCCCCCGAGCAGCGCCGCAGGAAGGCGTTCAGACGCGGCATGCTGGCGGGGCTGACGGCCGTGGCGATCGTCGCGGCCGGTCTCGTCGTCGTCTTCGGCGGCGGCGGCCTGCTGTGCCGCACGCGAGAGCCTGTTCTGGTCGACGTCGCGGCCGCCGTGGACATCGCGCCGGCCGTCATGGAGGCGGCCGACGCGTTCAACGCGACCAAGACGGCCGCGGGTGGCCGGTGCGTGCTCGTCCAGGTGACCGAGCAGCCGCCGGCCACGGTCCTGCGCACGCTCATCGGCGACCGGGCCGGCGTACTGCGCGAGCGGCCCGACGGCTGGATCGCCGACTCCTCGGCCTGGATCAGGCTGGCCCGCCAGCAGGGCGCGAGCGCGCTGCCGGCCGAGGAGAGCGTGGTGGCCACCTCGCCGCTGGTGTTCGCCACGCGGTCGTCGCTGGCCAGGCGCTTCTCCGTGGGCGGCACGCAGATGAACTGGCGGATGGTCTTCCCCTCGACCGTACGCGGGCGGCTGGCGCCCACCGCCGACGAGCCCGACGTCGTCCGCGTGCCCGACCCCTCGCTGGCCGGCGCCGGCATCGCGACCGTGGCCGCCGCGAGGGACGTCGTCGGCTCGGGGCCCGACGCCGACAAGGCGCTGACCGCGTTCGTCCGGTGGGCGCAGGCCGGCTCCGCGCCCGACTACCGCAGCATGCTGGCCGCCGTGGACGACCGCACGTTCTGGCAGCGGCCCGTCGTGATCGTTCCGGAGCAGTCGGTCTTCCAGCACGGCCTGCGGCCGTCGGCCGACCCGGTGGTGGCGCTGCACCCGCGCGAGGGCACGATCAGCCTCGACTACCCGTACGTCGTGACCGCCGGCGACCCGGCGGTGGCCGAGGCGTCCAGCGCGTTCGCGGCGTGGCTGCGCGGCCCGCAGGCGCAGGAGATCGTCAGGCGGGCCGGGTTCAGGTCGGGCGACGGCCGCCAGGGCCCGATCTCGCCAGGCCCGCAGCTCCCCACCACCGCGCCCCTGACCAGGACGTCGGTCTCACCGGATGACATCGACGAGGCCCTGCGCGCCTGGAGCCGCCTGGCCCCCGCGACGAACATCCTCGTGCTGGCCGACACCTCCAAGCACATGGCCGAGCGGCTGAACGGCCGCCCCCGGCTGGACGTCGCCCTCGAAGCCGCCAAGATCGGCCTGCGGCTCTTCCCCGACTCCACGCACATGGGCCTGTGGGAGTTCGCCGGCGGCATCGGCGGCATCAAGGGCTACCGGCAGCTCGTCGGCCTCGGCCCGATCAGCGAGCCGGAGCGCGGCCAGGTCGTCCGCAAGGCCCGCCTCGACGAGCTGACCAGCACGATCACCGCGCATCCGCGCCGCGACAGCTCCCTGTACGACGCGGTGCTCAGCGGCTTCCGCAGGGTGACGAGCGACTACCGGGAGGAGATGAACAACGCGCTCCTGGTCATCACCGCGGGCAAGGACGACGGCGAGGGCGTCAAGCTGCCCGACCTCGTACGGCGGCTGCGCGAGGAGTGGGACCCCGACCGGCCCGTGCAGATCATCGTCATCGCCTTCGGCAAGGGCGTGGACCGCGACGGGCTGGCGCAGATCGCCGCCGCCACCAACGGCTCGCTGCACGAGGCGCAGGAGCCCGGCGAGATCATCGACGTGTTCCTCGCCGCGCTGGCCCGCCGCCTGTGCCACCCCACCTGCAAGCCGACGACCTGACCGTCAGCGGACGACGATGAAGTCGGCCGGGTCGCGGGGGGCGCGGTCGCGCGGCGGCGCGGCGGCGTGACCGACGGCCACGCAGCCCATCGGGTCCCACGACTCGGGCAGATCGAGCACCTCGCGCACCACCGGCCGGCAGAACATCGTGGACGACACCCACGCCGAGCCCAGCCCCTCGACGGCGAGCTGGATGAGGAAGTTCTCCACCCCCGCGCCCGTCGCCACCACGAACATCTCCCGCTCCGAGGCGTTGCGCCGGTCGTCGCGGTAGGTGTGGGAGCCCTCCATGACCAGGCAGGGCACGACCAGGTAAGGGGCGTTGCGCAGCACGTCGCCGCGCCTGACCCGCTTGGCGATCGACTCCTCGGAGAAGCCGTCGCCGCGCAGGTCGGCGATCCACGCCTCACGCATGGCGTCGAGCAGCTTCGTCCTGGTCTCGGGCGACTCCAGCAGCACGAACCGCCACGGCGTCGTGTGGTGCGGCGCGGGCGCCGCGATGCCCGCCGCGACCGCCCTGCGCACCGCCGCCGGATCGACGGGCTCGCCGGAGAACTCCCTGATCGTCCGGCGGGCGAACACCACGTCACGCGAGCCGTGACGGAACAGGTCCTCGTCGGCCGGGCGCACCAGCGGACGGGCGCCTGGCCCGTCGTCGTCGGTCACCAGATGGGAGAGCCCGCGCACGATCGCCACGGGGACGCCGTCGAGCTTGCCCTTGACCAGCTCGGCCGCGCTCGCGATCTCGTCGGCCAGCGCGGTGACCGTGGCGCTCAGCTGGTTGCCGTAGGAGTCGGCGCGGCCGCGGTAGTCGTCGAGCGGGCGCAGCCCGGCCACGCCGATCGCCACGTCGGTGAGGCCGTTACGCCAAGGACGCCCGAACGTGTCGGAGACGATCACCCCGGCGCGGCGGCCGAGGCCCGCCCTGATGCGCCGGGCCGAGGCGTCGGAGTCCTCGGGCAGCAGCAGCACCGTGCCGGCCTCGGTGTTGGAGGCGTCGACCCCGGCGGCGGCCATCACGAAGCCGTGGCGGGTCTGGGTGATGACGGTGTCGCCGCGCCGTGCGACCACCCGCGCCGTCTCCTCCGCGATCGCCGCCGTGCGGTCGGGCGCGTGGCGTACGCGGCCCTCCGCCTTGCTCACGATCTTGGACGTGACCACCACGATGTCGCCGTCACGCACGTCCGCGCCGGCGAGCAGCGCCGCCACGTCGTCGCCCGGCCGCACCTCGCCGATGCCGGTCACCGCGATCACTTCGACGTGCTGGGGAGTGGTGGTCATCGGCTGAGCTCCTGGGCGAGGTCGAGTGCGGTACGGGCGATGCCGGCCGCGGCGTCGGCGTCGTGCATGAGGATCGGCCCGGCGACCACCTTGACGCCGTCGAGCGCGACCCCGGCGTCCTCCCCGGCCACCAGCCAGCCGTCGATCAGGTCGGCGCCGTACAGCTCGAGCACGGCCTGCGCGGTCGTCTCGACGCCGATGGCGGTCAGGCAGGCGTCGGCCATGCCGCGCACCGGCGCGCCGCCGATGATCGGCGAGACGCCGACGACGGTCTTGGGCAGCAGCGCCTCGCGGATGCCCGGCACCTGGAGGATCGTGCCGATGCTCACCACCGGGTTGGACGGCGGCAGCACCACCACGTCGGCCTGCTCGATCGCCTCCAGCACGCCCGGCGCGGGCTTGGCCGTGTCGGCGCCGACCAGCGCGAACGACTGCGCGGGGACCGAGGCGCGCAGGCGTACCCACCACTCCTGGAAGTGGATCGCGCGCCTGCCGTGCTCGTCCTCGATCACGACGTGGGTCTCGCAGCGGTCGTCGGTCATCGGCAGCAGCCGCACGCCCGGCCGCCAGCGCGCGCAGAGCGCCTCGGTGATCTGCGAGAGCGGGTAGCCGGCCTCCAGCATCTGCGAGCGCACGATGTGGGTGGCGAAGTCGCGGTCGCCGAGCCCGAACCACTGCGGCTCGACGCCGTACGCGGCCAGTTCCTCCTTGACGACGTGGGACTCCTTCGCCCTGCCCCAGCCCTGCTCCTCGTCGATGCCGCCGCCGAGGGTGTACATGACGGTGTCGAGGTCGGGGCAGACGCGCAGGCCGAACAGGGTGATGTCGTCGCCCGTGTTGCCGATGACGGTGATGGAGGCGTCGGGGGCGGCGGCGCGCAGGCCGCGCAGGAACCGGGCGCCGCCGATGCCGCCGGCGAGGGACACGATGTGCATGCGGACCAGTCTTCCACCGGCCCGCGGCGAGCCCGTCGCGGGATCTGTTTTGCAGGAGCGGTCCGCCTTATATGTCGAGGTATTAGCCGATTTGATAGGCAAGTGCTTTCTGTGACTCCCGGCGGCTGAGTCGGTGATGTGGCAAACTCCCTTCGGACCAATGGGTCTGATGGGGGTACTTGTGAGCAAACTTGACGTAGCCCGGCTGAAGGAGCCGGCCGCTTGGATCATGCTCGTCACCGGGTTGATCAGGGTGTTGCTGGCGATCGGCCACCTTCTGGTCGGGTCGTCGGCCCTGTCGTCGTTCACGGAACGCGCGGCCACCAACCTGTCGAGCCTGACCAACCCGGTGGTGACGGCGCTGCTGCTCGGGTCCGTGCTCCTGGTGACCAAGGTGGGCGAGCCGTCGCCCAAGGCCAAGCCCATCGCGTACGGCGCGGCAGCCGGTCTCGGCCTCGCCGCCCTGTTCGGCCTCGTGGCGTTCTTCGCCGGGCTGGCCGCGGGGCTCGGCGGGCGCGGCGTGATCGAATTCGTGCTGACCGGGCTGACCTCCCTCGCCCTGACCGCCATCGCCCTGGTCTACCTCCTTCCGCAGGTGCTGCCCGAGCGGCCGGCGGCGCAGGTGTACCACGGCCAGTTCGGGCCGCAGCCCGGCTTCTTCGACCAGCAGCCGCCGTACGGGCAGCCCGGCCAGCCTCAGGCGGGGCCCGGCCAGCCCGGTTTCCAGCAGCCCGGCTACAACCAGCAGGCCCCCGGCGGGCCCGGTTACGGCCAGCAGGAGCCCGCGTACGGCCAGCAGCCGCCCTCCGCGCCCGGCTACGCCCAGCAGCCGATGAGCGGCCAGCAACCGGCCCCCGGCCAGCCCGCTCAGCCCGGCCAGCCCGCCCAGAGCCAGCAGCCCGCCCAGCCCGCCCAGCAGCCCGTTCCCGGCCCGCACCCCGGCTATGGCCAGGAGCCCCCGTCAAGCCCCGGCTACGGCCAGCAGGACCCCGCGTACGGTCAGCAGCCGCCCTCCGCCCCCGGCTATGGCCAGCAGCCCCCTTCCACGCCCGGCTACGCCCAGCAGCCCCCTTCCACGCCCGGCTACGCCCAGCAGCCGATGAGCGGCCAGCAGCCCGTCCAGAGCCAGGAGCAGCCCCCCGCTCCCGCCTACGGCCGGCAGCCGCCCTCCACGCCGGGCTACAGCCCGCAGCCGCCGAGCTTCGGCGGCCAGCCGGAGCCACCTGCGGCCCCGCAGATCAGGGGCGCCCTGCCGGCCGCGCCGTCGGACCAGCAGCAGCCCGAGCCGTTCGCCCCTCAGAGCTTCGAGCAGCCGGAACCGCAGCCGTTCGCCGCCCAGAGCTCCTACGCCCCCGCGGACACGGCGCCCGCGGTCCCGCCGGCCGGTGAGTACACCCCCGCCCCTTACGTCCCGGCCGACAGCCAGCCGAACGTCTACGGCCAGGCCGGCCAGAACCCGTACGCCCCCCAGGGGGACCAGAGCCCGTACGCTCCGCAGCCCGAGCAGAGCCCGTACGCGCCTCAGGCGAACGACCAGGCGTACCCCACGGGCGACACCGCGCCCAACGTCTCGTACCAGGGACAGAGCGCCTTCGACCAGCAGCAGGGCGGGCAGCCGTTCACCGGCTACTCGGGCCACGAGTTCGCCCAGCCCGCCTACCAGGAGCCCGACCCGCCCGTGGACCCGCGCTCCCAGCAGCTCATGGACGCCTACCAGCAGGCGGACACGTACCAGTCGAACGCCGGCGCCCCGCAGCCCCGCCCGTACGACGACCCGTTCGGCCACCCCCAGGGCGCCGGGTACGAGCCGCAGCAGGGCCAGTACCAGCCCACCCACCAGGCCCCTGCGGCCCAGCAGGGGCAGTGGGAGAGCGCGCCTGCGGACTCCACGATGCGGCTGGACCAGTTCCAGCAGGGCGCGTTCGGCGATCAGCGCGGGCCGGGGGACGACCCCATCGACCCGACCGCCATATACACCCCCAATGAGCCACGCAGGTAACGGACCGGCAATGAACGACTAGAGAGAAGGTGGGCCACGGGCGGGCGTCTTTCCCGCCCTGGTACGGTTCCGACCGCTGAGAGTGTTGCACGAGCCAGGACGACGCCACGCGCACGGTGTCAGTCCGGCTTCGAACATGACATGCCGAGCACACCGGGGCGAGATCTGGTCTTTCCCCGGATACCTGCATGCCGCTTGACGCCGCGTACAGCACACGCGTGTAATTACAACCATGTTGTTACGCCTTCCCGTGGGTGGGTAATAAGGAAGGCGTCCATGGGGGGCTCCATTGCGGGCGGGCGGCAGGGAGGTGTGCAGTGACCGATCCGGTCATCGCACAGGAACAGCTTGACGCTGAAGAACTCGGCTGGCAGGAACGCGCCTTGTGCGCGCAGACGGATCCGGAGGCGTTCTTCCCGGAGAAGGGCGGCTCCACCCGAGAGGCCAAGAAGGTCTGCCGATCGTGCGAGGTCCGTGCCGAGTGCCTGGAATACGCACTCGAGCACGATGAGCGCTTCGGCATCTGGGGTGGGCTGTCCGAGCGGGAGCGCAGACGGATCAAGCGCCAAGCCGTATAGGACGACAAGGGGGGAAGGGGTCACGCGGAACGCCGTGTGACCCTTTTCGCATCTCTTGATCGGCTTGTCACTGTATGGTGGGCGCGCCTGATCATCCCCCCAGGAGCCCCAGCGATGTCACGTCCCTACGTCACCGCGATCGTCGTCGCTCATGACGGCGCGCGCTGGCTGGGGGAGACCCTGCGTGCGCTGATCAACCAGAGCCGCAGGCCGGACCGCGTGGCCGGCGTCGACAACGGCAGCAGAGACGGCTCCGCCGACCTGCTGGCCCAGGCGCTCGGCCCCGGCAACGTGCTCTCCCTGCCCCGTTCGACCGGGTTCGGCGAGGCGGTCGCCGAGGTGGTGGCGAAGCTGCCGCCCGCCGGGCGCGAGGAGTGGATCTGGCTGCTCCACGACGACTGCGCCCCCGACAGGCGCGCGCTGGAACAGCTGCTCACCGCCGCCGCCCAGGACCCCAAGGCCGCCGTGCTCGGCCCCAAGCTGCGTGACTGGCTCGACCGGCGGCGGCTGCTGGAGATCGGCGTGACCGTGGGCCGCACCGGGCGCAGGGACACCGGGCTCGAACCGCTGGAGTTCGACCAGGGGCAGCACGACGGGACGCGGGAGGTGCTGTCGGTCTCCACGGCCGGCATGCTGATCAGGCGGGACGTGTGGGAGCGTACCGGTGGGCTCGACCCGTTCCTGCAGATCTTCCGCGACGACCTCGACCTGTGCTGGCGGGTCCGCAACGCCGGGCACAAGGTGCTCAACGTCACCTCCGCCGTCGCCTGGCACGCCGAGGCGGCGGCCCGCAGGCGGCGGCGCATCACGGTCAGCGGCGACCACCCGCGCCGGCTCGACCGGCGCAACGCGATCTTCGTGGTGATGGCCAACCTGCCGTTCCGCGCCATGCTCTGGGCCCTGCTGCGCAACCTGCTCGGCTCGGCCTTCCGCACGCTGCTGTTCATCGTCAGCAAACAACCCGCGAACGCCCTGGACGAGCTGGTCGCGCTCGGCTCGGTGCTGGCGCATCCGTTCCGGCTGATGCGCGCGCGGCGAACCCGCCGAAACGGGCGTAAGAAGGGGTACGGGCGCATCAAACGGCTGATGACGCCCCGAGGTGCCACCTGGCGCCGGCTCACTGACATGGTGCAGAGCTTCCTCGCCGGCCAGGCGCCCGTGGACTCGGCCGGGCGGCACCACGTCGCCGCCGCCGACCCCGATCAGGAGGTCGTGCCGCCGCCCGACACCGGGGCCTTCCAGCGCTTCATCGGCCGGCCAGGCGTCATCCTCATGGTCGCGCTCACGCTCGTGACGCTGGTCGCCGGGCGCTCGCTGCTCGGCGGCGAACGGCTCGGCGGCGGCGCGCTGGTCCCGGTGATCGGCGGGGCCCGCGACCTCTGGGAGTTCTACACCGAGGGGTTCCACGACATCGGGCTCGGCTCGACCGCCCCTGCTCCTCCCTACGTGGCCGTGCTCGCCGCCCTGTCAACGCTGGCGTTCGGCAAGACGTGGGTCGCCGTGTCCGTGCTGTTGCTGGGGTCGGTGCCGCTGGCCGGGGCGACGGCGTACCTGGCCACCCGGCACGTCATCCCCGGGGTGCCGGCGCGGGCGTGGGCGGCGGGCACGTACGCGCTGCTGCCCGTCGCCACCGGCGCCATCGCGGCTGGACGGCTGGGGACGGCGGTGGTGTTCGTGCTCGTCCCCGTGTACGCGTGGCTGCTCGGCATCACCCTGCTCGCCGCCGACCGGCGCAGGGCGCGGCGGGCCGCGTGGGCGCTCGGGTTGTGGCTGGCGATCGGGACGGCGTTCGTGCCGCTGGTGTATCCGCTGTTCGCGGTGCTGGGCGTGCTCGGCGCCGTGGCCTTCGGCGGCACGTCACCGGCCGGCCGCCAGGTGGGCGGGCGGCTTCGCGGTGGGCGCGCGGCCGGGCGCGGGGGTGCTGGGCGTGGCTCCGGGCGCGGCGGTCCCGGACGGAATGGCTCTGGACGGAACGGCTCTGGACGGAAGGGCTCTGGGCGTGGGCGTTTCGGGCGGGGCCCGGGTGCGCGGGGTGGGATCGCGGTGTCGATGGTCATCGCGCTCGCCGTGCCGCCCGCGCTGCTGCTGCCCTGGCTGGCGAGCCTGGTGACCGACCCCGGCAGGCTGCTGCTGGAGGCCGGGCTGCACGACCCCGCGCTGGTGGACCAGGCGCTCGCCCCCGAGTCGCTGCTGGCGCTCAGCCCCGGAGGCCCCGGGCTGCCGCCGTACTGGGTGACGGCCGGGCTCGTCCTGACCGCGCTGGCCGCGCTGCTCATGCGCCGCCAGCGGATGATCGTCGCCATCGGCTGGGCCGTCGCCCTGTACGGCGTGCTGGCCGCCATCCTGGTCAGCCGCATCACCGTGGAAGGGGCGCGGGTCTGGCCGGGGGTGCCGCTGGCGTTCGCGGGGACCGGGCTCGTGGTGCTCGTGGGCCTGACCGCGCACCGGCTGCCCGAGCTGCGCGCCTCGGGCGGGCTGCGGCGGCTCGGCGCGGGCGCGGTGGCGGCCGTGGCGTTCAGCACGCCGCTGCTGGCCGCCGGGTTCTGGATCGCCACCGGCGTACGCGGGCCGCTCGTCGGCGACGCCCCCGACGTCATGCCGGCCCTGGCCGCCGCCCGTACCGTGAACGGCGAGCGCACCCTCGTGCTCAAGGGCTCGTCGTTCACCCTGCTGCACGGACGCGGCCCGCTGCTCGGCGAGTCCGAGTTACCCGCCGGCTCCCAGGAGCGCGCCCGCGTGGGCAACGCCGTGCGCGGCCTGGTCGGCGGCCGGGGCGGCGATGCGGCCACGCTCGCCCAGCAGGGCATCGGGATGGTCGCCGTCGCGCCGCCCGTACCGGCCGCGCTGGCCGCGACGCTCGACTCGCAGCCGTCGCTCGAACGCATGAGCCTGTCCCAGACGGGCGGCGGGTTGTGGCGGCTGGCCGAGCCGGTGACCCGCGTGCCCGCCCAGCCGGTCGGCGTCCTGCACACCATGTGGCTGTACGTCCAGGGCGCGATGGTGCTGGCCGTGGCCCTCCTCGCGGCTCCCGGCCGGCGCCAGGAGGAAGGCGCTGAGGCGGGCGCCGTGGCACTGACGGGGGCGTGATGAAGGCGTTCGTGGAGAACAGGTTCGGCCTGCCGGCCCTCGTCGTGGTCGCTCTGGCCGCCATGTACGGCATCGCGTACGTCACCAGGCCCGCGCCCCTCCCGCCCCCGCCGACCGGCCCCACCAAGGTGGCCGTCGAGTCCGTCACCACCGTCTGCCCCGGCGCCAAGGACCGCCGCGTGGACGTCTACCTGCCCGGCTCCCTCACCACCGAGACCATGGAGAGCGGCGGCCCGTACGTCACCAAGGGTCCAGGCGGCCTGGAGGCCGGCTACCTCACCCGCGCCACCTCAGGCGCCGCCCGCGGCCTGGCCGGGGTCCGCTGCACCGAGCCCGCGCCCGCCACCTGGCTGCTCGGACCCGGCCCGGCCGACGCCGACGTACGCCTGCACCTCACCAACGCCGACAAGGCGCCCGCCCTGGCCGACGTGCAGGTCTACGCCGTAGAAGGGCTCGTCTCCGGCGCCGCCGGGATCGGCCTGGAGATCAAACCGGGCGAGCACCGCGAGATCGACCTCAAGACCCTCGCGCCGTCGGCCGACGTGATGGCGGTGAGCGTCACCACCACGTTCGGGCGGGTGGCCGTGGCCGCCAGGACGGTCCTGGAGAGCGGGGGCGTGGACTGGCTGCCCGCGGCCGGTACGCCCGCCACCCGCGTCGTCGTCCCCGGCATCCCGAAGGGCGGCGGCCTGCGCCGGCTCCTCGTCGCCGCCCCCGGCGAGACGGACGCCGCCGTGCAGATCAGGGCGGTCAGCGAGGACGCCGAGTACGCGATGAAGGGCCGCGAGACCCTCGACGTCCCGGCGGGCACCGTCGCGGCCCTCGATGTCACGACCGGCATCGCCGGCTCCGCCGCCGCCCTCGTCCTCACCTCACCGACCCCCATAGTCGCCGGCGTGACGATCATCGGGACGGGCGAGAAGCCGGACGTCGCGTACACGGCCGGCACCCCCTCACTCGCGCTGGGCAGTGCCGTGGCCCGCAACACCACGGGCGCCCGTCTCCTCCTGACCGCCGTGGGCGCCGCCGGAAAGGTGCGGGTGCAGGTGGTGGGGGCCAAGGGCAAGGCGGAGTCGCCGTACGAGCTGGAAATCCCGGCCGACCGCACCCGAGACGTCCGCGTGAAGGCGAAGGGCGACTTCGCCGTGGTGCTCACCCCCATCGCCGGCGAGGTCTACGGCACCCGCCTCCAGGAGGAACGCCACAAATCCGGCACCCTCCTCACCGCCCAGCCCCTCGCCCCAGCTCGCACCTGGACCATGCTCCCCGCCCTCACGGACACCCCTCGCGTGGTCCTGCCGTAACGGCGGCACGCGTATCGCACAAGTGTGCTGACGCTCAACATGAACTGTCGCCGGGGTCGAAGAGCAGCCCGGGAGGGAAGCCTTCCGGCGGGGGTTTGCGCCACCGGCGGCGCGGGCTGGGCTGGAAGTGCAACCGCTGGTCGCCGCGCCTGGCTCGCCTCCGCAAGTGACGGAACAGGCATCCAGCATCGCACACGGTGACGACCCACGCCCGCGATACGCGGAGCCGATCGAGCGGGCGAGGAGGGCACTCCCAGCGCCGACCGGGCAACGCCTGTAGGTGGTCGCCGCGACGGAATCCGGGTCAGCGGCGGTCGTCGTAGCCGGGGTCCACGGTTTCCGGGGCCAGGCCGAGCAGGGTGGCGACCTGTTCGACGACCGTGTCGTGGACCATGGCGCCCAAAGTGTCGCGGTCTCTCGCCCTCGCCTCCAACGGGCGGCGGTAGACCACGACCGAGGCGGGGGAGTGGCCGGTGGCGGCGTCGGCGCGGCCGAAGGGGATGGGGTCGGAGTCGAGCCCGGGCCCGTCGCCCAGCTCGCTCAGCGGCGGCACCTCCTCCACCGCGAACTCCACCGCCGACAGCTGCCGCTCCCACCGGGGACGCAGCCGGTCGACGGCGTCGAGCACGAGGTCGTCGAAGCGTTCGCTGCGCGACTTTGCCAGGGGGACGTGGGAGGGGGCGAGCGGGCCGCGGAGGCCGCGACCGTGGCGATCGCGCCGTCTGGGACCGCGCTTCTGAGTCACGTGTGCCAGTGTACGGGCCCGTTCAGCCGATGCCCGGGAGCGGTCGCGGGGTGTCCGAAAGGTGGGGGTGCCAACCGGGACGAACGTGATCTTCAGTGAAGATCGGAAGGGCAGGATTGGGCTGGTGGCGGGGTGGGGAAAGGCGGGAATGGAAGCGCGGGCGAAGGGCCGGAGGTCTCGGGGCATGTGGGTGGAAACGCTGCGACAGGTGTCCGAATTGTGGCGACACGCTCGTTAAGAGCGCTCAGGTAGTGGCGCCTCGCACTCTTACCAGATACGGTCCCTCCGTGAGCCCCGTCCGCCGCTGTTCCCGCACCGCCTGCAGCCAGCCTGCCGTCTTCACGCTCACGTACGTGTACGCCGACTCGACCGCTGTCCTCGGCCCCCTGGCGACGTACGCGGAGCCACACTGTTATGACCTGTGCGCCGAACACGCCGAGCGACTGACCGCCCCCCGCGGCTGGGAGGTGGTGCGGCTGCCCACCGACGGCGCCTCGCCCAGCTCCGACGATCTCGAAGCGCTGGCCAACGCGGTCAGGGAGGCCGCGCGACCGACGCCGTCGGGCGGTGGCGAGCCGGTCGGTCAGGGCGTCGAGGTCGGCCGGCGCGGGCACCTGCGCGTTCTGAGATCGGCCCAGCAGCACCGCGACCGGTAGGCTCCTTCTGTAAGGCGGAAACGACCTAGGGGCGGAGCTGGAGAGTGGGCGACCTCGCCAAGATCTTCAAAGCGTATGACGTTCGCGGGGTGGTGCCCGACGAGCTTGACGAGCAGACCGCCGAGGCCGTGGGGGCGGCGTTCGTCGAGGTGACCGGGGCCGGCTCGATCGTGGTCGCGCACGACATGCGCGAGTCGTCGCCGGTGCTGGCCGAGGCGTTCATCCGCGGCGCGCGTTCGCGCAGGGCCGACGTCGTGCACGCGGGCCTGGGCTCCACCGACCTGCTCTACTACGCCAGCGGCAGCCTGGGGCTGCCCGGCGTGATGTTCACCGCCAGCCACAACCCGGCCCGCTACAACGGCATGAAGATGTGCCGCGCGGGCGCGGTGCCGATCGGCGGCGACACCGGCCTGACGGAGATCCGCGACAGGGCGTCCGAGCTGCTCGCGACGGCCGCGCAGGACACGAAGGCCGGCTCGGTGATCGAGAAGGACCTGCTGTCCGGCTACGCCCACCACCTGCGCACGCTCGTCGACCTGAGCGGCATCCGCCCGCTGAAGGTGGTCGTCGACGCGGGCAACGGCATGGGCGGTCACACGGTGCCCGCGGTGTTCGACGGCCTGCCGATCGAGCTGGTGCCCCTCTACTTCGAGCTCGACGGCAGCTTCCCCAACCACGAGGCCAACCCGCTGGAGCCCCAGAACCTGCTCGACCTGCAGCGGGCGGTCGTCGAGAGCGGCGCCGACATCGGGCTCGCCTTCGACGGCGACGCCGACCGCTGCTGGGTGATCGACGAGCGCGGCGTGTCAGTCTCGCCGTCGGCGATCACGGCGCTGGTGGCCGTACGCGAGCTGGCCAAGGACCCCGGCGCGACGATCATCCACAACCTGATCACGTCGCTGGGCGTGCCGGAGATCGTCCGCGAGCACGGCGGCGTGCCGGTGCGCACCCGGGTAGGCCACTCCTTCATCAAGGCCGAGATGGCCCGCACCGGCGCGGTGTTCGGCGGCGAGCACTCCGCCCACTACTACTTCAGAGACTTCTGGTTCGCCGACTCCGGCATGCTGGCGGCGATGCACGTGCTGGCCGCGCTCGGCGAGCAGGACAGGCCGCTGTCGGAGGTGGCCGCCGCCTACTCCCGCTACCACGCCTCGGGCGAGGTCAACAGCGCGGTGTCCGACCAGGACGAGGCGCTGCGGCGGGTGCGTGCGGCGTTCGCCGACCGGGGCGAGTTCGACGAGGTCGACGGGCTGACCGTGACGGGGTCGGACTGGTGGTTCAATCTGCGTCCCTCCAACACCGAGCCGCTGCTCAGGCTGAACGCCGAGGCGGCCGACGAGAGCAAGATGACGGCGATCAGGGACGAGGTCCTCGCCATCGTGGGAAAGGTGTCAGAGTGAAGATCGACGACTGGCTGCTGGAGATCCTGGCCTGCCCGGCGTGCAAGGCTCCGCTGCGTGCCGAGCACGAGGCGGAGGAGCTGGCCTGCACGGGCTGCGGCCTGATCTACCCGGTCAGGGACGACATCCCGGTCCTGCTCGTCGACGAGGCCAGGAAGCCGTGACCTGGGAGCCGGAGCGGCTCGACGACCAGGGACACCTCACCGAGGCCGACCCCGGCGGCATGCTTCCGGCGGTGGCCGCCTCCGCGGCCCACATCCGCACCGGCCACCGCGTCGCGATCGAGGCGGGCGTCGAAAGGCTGGCAGGCCACGGACGTCCGCGGGCCATCGTGGTCGCGGGCATGGGCGCCGCCGGCCTGGCCGGCGACATCCTGGCGGCCGTCGTCGGCAACGGCGCGCCGCTGCCGATCGTGACCGCGCGCTCCTATCAGCTCCCCGGCTGGGTGGGGGCCACCGACCTGGTCATCGCCGTCTCCGGCTCAGGCGACACCGAAGAGACGCTGGCCCTGGCCACCCAGGCGGTCCGCCGGGGCTGCTCGCTGCTCGGCGTGGGCCCGGCGGGCTCCCCGCTGGAGGCCGTGGCGCTGCAGGCGTCGGCCGTCTACGTGCCGGTGCCGGTCACCGGGCAGTCGCGGTCCAACCTGTGGCTGCTGAGCGTCCCGCCCATCGTGGCGGCCGCGGCGCTGGGGCTGGTGCAGGCCGACGCCGACCTGTTCGAGCGGGTGGCGCGCTCGCTTGAGGACATCGCGCACCGGTGCCGGCCCTCCAGCGAGTCGTTCATCAACCCCGGCAAGTCGCTGGCCCTCGACCTGGCCGAGACCGTGCCGATGGTGTGGGGGTCGTCGCAGGTGGCGGGGGTGGCGGCGTACCGGATGGTCTGTCAGCTCGCGGCTAGCGCGAAATATCCCGCCGTGCACGGCGAGCTGCCCGAGGCCGGCCACCATCAGGTGGCGGCGTTCGACGGGCCGCTGGCCGAGCGTGACATCTTCGCCGACACCTCGGGCCGCACGCTGAGGCTCGTCGTGCTGCGCGACGTCGAGGAGCATCCGCAGGTGACGCGGCTGCGCGAGGCGGCGCTGCGGCTGGCGGGCGAGCGCGACGTGCCGGTCACCGAACTGGCCGCCGAGGGCGTGCATCCGCTCGAACGTCTCGCCTCTCTCATCGCACTCGGCGACTACGCCAGCACCTATCTGGCGCTGGGATATGACGTCGATCCCGCGGCCGTATCCGCAATCACTGAGGTCAAAGCAAGAATTACCCCATAGGATCCTCTTTCAAGAGTTTGACGTGATCTTATGAGTGGAGAAGATCGGTGAGCGCGAGCGGCGGAACTAAAGCAATCATCGCGGCATTGTCCGCGAACTTGGCGATCGCCGTGGCCAAGTTCGTGGCCGCGGTCTTCACCGGTTCCTCGTCGATGCTGGCCGAGGGCATCCACTCGGTCGCCGACTCGGGCAACCAGGTGCTGCTGCTGGTCGGCGGCAAGCGGGCGGCCAGGGCCAGCACCCGCGAACACCCCTTCGGCTACGGCCGCGAGCGCTACTTCTACGCGTTCGTGGTGGCCGTGGTGCTGTTCACGATCGGCGCGGCGTTCTCCCTGTACGAAGGCATCCACAAGATCGGCGACCCGCACCAGGTCGAGTCGCCGATCTGGGCGTTCGCCGTGCTGATCTTCGCGATCATCGCCGAGGCGCTCTCCTTCCGTACGGCGGTCAAGGAGTCCAACCCGCTGCGCGGCAAGCAGTCCTGGATCAGCTTCATCCGGCGCTCCAAGTCGCCCGAGCTGCCCGTCATCCTGCTCGAAGACCTGGGCGCGCTGCTCGGTCTGATCTTCGCGCTGTTCGGCGTCACGATGGCGGTGGTCACGGGTGACGGCGTCTGGGACGGCATCGGCACCCTCATGATCGGCGTGCTGCTCGCCATCATCGCGGTCGTGCTGGCCATCGAGACCAAGTCGCTGCTCGTCGGTGAGGGCGCGTCCCCCGAGATGGAGACCCGGATCAGGGCCGCGCTGGAGAGCGCGCCCGAGGTGGAGCGGGTCATCCACATGCGTACGCTGCACCTCGGCCCCGAGGAGCTGCTGGTGGCCGCCAAGATCGCGGTCGAGCACAACGACACGGCGGCCGACGTGGCGCGCGGCATCGACGAGGCCGAGCGGCGCATCCGCGATGCGGTGCCGATCGCGCGGGTCATCTACCTCGAGCCCGACCTCGACCGGCTCCGCAGCACGAGCGGCTCCGCCAGCTAGCCACAGGTCAGCGCCGGGGCCTGGGGCCGAGCAGGCGCAGGGCCTTCTCCTTCTCGAAGTCGAGGGCCCGGCGCGGCGCCTGGATACGCCCGATCCGCACCCCCAGGTCCCGTACGGCCGCCGCCACCGCGGGCTCGCTCAGCACCCGCAGCGCGAACGCCAGCTCGGCCGGCGAGACGTCGAACCGTTTCTCCAGCTCCACCCCCTGCGCCACGGCGGCCAGCTCGTCGGGGCCGAACCGTCTGTGCGCCCCCTGCTCCCTGACGGGCGGGAGCAGGCCGAGCGCCTCCCGGTATCGGAGCATTCGCGGGGACATGCCGAGCCGCTTGGCCGCTTCGGTGATGCGCATTCTTACATTCTTACGTCAGATTCGGCCTTCTCGGCGTGCATCGGCGTACGAGCGCCGCCTAGACTCGTCGGCGTCAACCATCCTGTGACGCGAGGGGACACCCGATGGACTTCAAGGTCGCCGACCTTTCACTTGCCGACTTCGGCCGTAAGGAAATCCGGCTCGCCGAGCACGAGATGCCCGGTCTCATGGCGGTACGCAAGGAATACGCGGCCTCCCAGCCCCTTCGCGGCGCGAAGATCATGGGCTCGCTGCACATGACGATCCAGACGGCCGTCCTCATCGAGACCCTGGTCGCGCTCGGCGCCGAGGTGCGCTGGGTGAGCTGCAACATCTTCTCCACGCAGGACCACGCCGCCGCCGCCGTGGTGGTCGGCCCCGACGGCACCGCCGAGGACCCCAAGGGCGTTCCGGTGTTCGCGTGGAAGGGCGAGACGCTGGAGGAGTACTGGTGGTGCACCGAGCAGGCGCTCACCTGGCCTGACGGCACCGCCCCCAACATGATCCTCGACGACGGCGGCGACGCCACGCTGCTGGTGCACAAGGGCGCCGAGTACGAGAAGGCCGGCGCCGTGCCCCCGGCGACCGCCGACGACCCGGAGGAGTGGCACGTCATCATCGACCTGCTCACCCGCACGGTCGGCGCCGACAAGAAGTGGACGAAGATCGCCGAGAGCATCAAGGGCGTCACCGAGGAGACCACGACCGGCGTGCACCGTCTCTACGAGATGCACAAGAACGGCCAGCTCCTCTTCCCGGCCATCAACGTCAACGACTCGGTCACCAAGTCGAAGTTCGACAACAAGTACGGCTGCCGCCACTCCGTCATCGACGGCCTCAACCGCGCCACCGACGTGCTCATCGGCGGCAAGGTGGCCGTGGTCTGCGGCTACGGTGACGTCGGCAAGGGCTGCGCCGACGCGCTGCGCGGCCAGGGCGCCCGCGTGATCGTCACCGAGATCGACCCGATCTGCGCGCTGCAGGCGGCCATGGACGGCTTCCAGGTCACCACGCTCGACGAGGTCGTCGGCATCGCCGACATCTTCGTCACCTGCACGGGCAACTTCAACATCATCACCGCCGACCACATGGCGCGGATGAAGCACCAGGCGATCGTGTCCAACATCGGCCACTTCGACAACGAGATCGACATGGCCGGCCTGGCCAAGCTGCCCGGCATCGAGAAGCGCAACATCAAGCCGCAGGTCGACGAGTGGGTGTTCGCCGACGGCCACTCGATCATCGTGCTCGCCGAGGGCCGGCTGATGAACCTGGGCTGCGCCACCGGCCACCCCAGCTTCGTCATGTCCAACTCGTTCACCAACCAGGTGATCGCGCAGATCGAGCTGTTCACCAAGACCGAGGACTACCAGCTCGGCGTCTACACGCTGCCCAAGCACCTCGACGAGAAGGTGGCCAGGCTGCACCTCGACGCGCTCGGCGTCAAGCTCACCGAGCTGACCAAGGAGCAGGCGGCCTACATCGGCGTCCACGTCGAGGGGCCGTACAAGTCCGACCACTACCGCTACTGAGCGACCCCTTCTTCCTGAGCTCCGGGAGGTCCCCGCGCCTCCCGGAGCTCCCTGTTTCTTCGCTTCCGAGGCTGGCCATGGATCTCAGTGAAAGCGGCGAGCGGCAGATCTCCTGGGCCGCTCGTTCGATGCCGGTGCTGACCGCGATCGGCGAGCGGTTCGCGCTCGAACGGCCGCTCGACGGGCTGAAGATCGCGGCCTGCCTGCACGTCACCGCCGAGACGGCGGTGCTCATGGGAGCGCTGCAGGCCGGCGGGGCGGAGATCGCGCTGGCCGCGTCCAACCCGCTGTCCACGCAGGACGACGTGGCCGCGGCGCTGCGGTCGTACGGGATCGGGGTGCACGCCAGAGCCGGTGTCGATCGGGCGACCTACTACCGGCACATCCACGAGGCCCTCGACGTGGGGCCCGACCTGGTGCTCGACGACGGCTGTGACCTGGTCAACATCCTGCACACCGAGCGGCGCGACCTGCTCGACGGGGTGAGCGGCGGCTGCGAGGAGACCACGACCGGCATCATCCGGCTGCGCCAGATGGCGGCCGAGGACGCGCTGCGCTTCCCCGTGGTCGCGGTGAACGACACCCGGACCAAGCGCATGTTCGACAACCGGTACGGCACCGGGCAGTCCACCTTCGACGGCATCATGCGGGCCACCAACACGATGCTGGCCGGGCGCACGGTCGTGGTCGCCGGGTTCGGGTTCTGCGGGCGCGGGGTCGCCGAGCGGGCCAAGGGGCTCGGGGCTCGGGTGATCGTCACCGAGATCGACGCCGTGAAGGCGCTCGACGCCACCTTGCAGGGGTACGAGGTGCGGCCCATGGCGCAGGCGGCGCTGATCGGGGACGTGTTCGTCACCGTCACCGGCAACCGCGACGTGATCAGGGCCGAGCACCTGTCGGTCATGAAGGACGGGGCGATCCTGGCCAACGCGGGGCACTTCGACGTCGAGATCGACGTGCGGGCGCTGGACGAGCTGGCCACCGAGGTGCACCGGGGGGTGCGGCCCAACACCGACGAGTACGTCATGCCCGACGGGCGCCGCCTCCTGCTGCTGGCCGAGGGGCGTCTGGTCAACCTGACGGCGGCCGAGGGGCATCCCGCGGCCGTCATGGACATGTCGTTCTCCGCCCAGGCGCTCGCCGTGGGCTGGCTGGCGGCCGAACGGGCGGGCCTCGCGCCCGGCGTCTACGACGTGCCCGAGGAGATCGACCACGAGGTGGCCAGACTCAAGCTGGCGGCGGCCGGCATCGGCATCGACCTGCTGACAGCCGAGCAGGAGGACTACTTGCACTCCTGGCGCGTCGGTTCCTGACCGCGCCTACAGGGCGGCTTGCATTTCCCGCATGCGGCGGATCTCCGCGGCCTGGGTGACGCTGACGTCGCCGGCCAGTTCTTCGATTCTGATGTGGGTGCCGTTTGTCAGGACTTCCTCGGACATTTTGATCGCGCCGAGGTGGTGGTTGATCATGAGTTGCAGGAACTGGCGGTCGAAGTCCTTGCCCTTGGCCGCCTTCAGGGCGTCCATCTGTTCGGGTGAAGCCATCCCCGGCATGTTCTCGTGGGACGCGTGATGGTCGGGGACCTTCTGCTCCTGCTCGTGCAGCCACGTGGTCATGAAGGCGATCTCCGGCCCCTGCGCCGCTTTGATGCGGTCGGCGAGCGCCTTGAGCTTGGCCGACTCGGCGCGGTTGGGGGCGAGCAGGGCCATGTCCACGGCCTGGCGGTGGTGGACGACCATGTCCTGGACGTACTTGACGTCCGCCGCGTTGGGGGTGCCGGACGGTACGGCGGTGGCGGCCTCGCCCGGTGAGAGCGTCCTGGCCTGCTCGCCAGGCCGTCCGGGAGCGAGGACCGGAGCCGTCGAGTCAGCCCTGGGGGCCGGTGGGGTGGTGGAGCCGGCGGTGCACCCGGTGAGGGCCGCGATCAGGCCCACGATGACGACGAGCGCAGCGCGCACCCGACCTCCTGACTGATCTGGTCCAGATTGCGCACTCTAGGCGATAAGTCCCGAGATGAGAAGGGGTCGAAGCGCAATAAAATTTGACATCTTGGACGCTGGTCAGGTCAGGCCCGAAAGGGTGAGGATGGCGTAGATTTATGCCCCCTTTATTCGGAGGTTCCTCCGTGTTCTCCCTCCGCAGACCCCTCATCCTGGGTGCGGCGCTGATCGCGCTGGCAGGCGTCGTAGCGCCGGCCCAGGCTGCGGACATCCCGGCTCCTGGCGAGATCGTCATGAGCCCGAACATCAAGCACGTCACGAACGTGCCCAAGCCGGAAGCCCTGGCCGACATCCACACGGACATGGCCTTCCAGGGCGACTACGCCTATGTCGGCAACTACTCCGGCTTCTCCATCTACGACATCAGGAACCCCAAGAAGACGTCGCTGGTCAGCTCCGTGGTCTGCCCCGGCGGCCAGATGGACGTCTCGGTCTACGGAAACCTCCTGTTCGGATCGGTCGACTCCTCGCGGAACGACGACTCCTGTACCAGCACCGGGCAGAGCGCCACGATCAAGGAGTCGTGGGAGGGCATCCGCATCTTCGACATCTCCGACAAGACCAACCCGCAGTACCTCAAGTCGGTCGAGACCAACTGCGGCTCCCACACGCACACGCTGGTCCCCGACCGCAAGCGGCAGAACGTCTACCTCTACATCTCCTCCTACAGCCCGAGCGAGACGTTCCCCGACTGCAAGCCGCCGCACGACCTGATCTCGATCATCAAGGTGCCGGTGCGCAACCCGACGGCCGCCTCGGTGATCGCCACGCCCAACCTGTTCCCCGACGGCGGCTTCCCGGGTGTGCCCGGGTCGTACCCCGACAGCAAGTCGGCCACGACCGGGTGCCACGACATCACCGCCTACCCCGAGAAGGGCATCGCGGCGGGCGCGTGCATGGGTGAGGGCGTCCTGCTCGACATCCGCGACCCTGAGCGGCCCCGCGTGACCGCGACCGCCAGGGACGAGACGAACTTCGCGTTCTGGCACTCCGCCACCTTCAACAACGAGGGCACGAAGGTCATCTTCACCGACGAGCTCGGCGGCGGCGGCGCGCCCACCTGCAACGAGGCCATCGGCCCGAACAGGGGCGCCGACGCGTACTACGACATCGTCCGCGGCAAGCTCGTCTTCAGGGGCTACTTCAAGATCGCGCGTCACCAGGACGACACCGAGAACTGCGTCGCCCACAACGGCTCGCTCATCCCGGTCAAGGGCCGCGACATCATGGTCCAGGCGTGGTACCAGGGCGGCATCTCGGTGATCGACTTCACCGACTCCAGCCGGCCGAAGGAGATCGCCTTCTTCGAGCGCGGGCCCGACAACACCGCTCCCGCGCTGTCCGGCGGGTTCTGGTCGGCGTACTACTACAACGGCTACATCTACGGCTCGGACTTCAACCTGGGCCTCGACGTCCTCAAGATCAACGACCCGCGGACCAACAAGGCCAACGGCGTCAAGACGGACCGGCTGAACGCCCAGACGCAGACGTCGTACCCCGAGCGCGGGCACGGCCACGGCTACTGACCCCCTCCAGGCGGCGGGGACCCTCGGCGAGGGGCCCCGCCGCTTCCCCGTTCTCTCCGGTGACCCAGATATCCCCGTTCAAGGAGGCTCCCGAGTGTCCCTTTCGCGCCGTTCCATCGTGGTGGCGGCAGCGGCCACCGTGTTAGCGCTGGCGGGACTGCCCGCCGCCGCCGCCGCGGACATCCCGCCCGCCGACGCCGTGGTCCACAGCCCGAACGTGACCCACGTGCTGAACATCCCGAAGCCCGACCCCATCGCCGGCACCATCAACACCGACATCGCCTTCCAGGGCGACTACGCCTATGTCGGCAACTACGGTGGCTTCTCCATCTACGACATCAGGAACCCGAAGAAGGCGAAGGCGGTCAGCTCCGTCGTCTGCCCCGGCGCCCAGATGGACGTCAGCGTCTACGGCGACCTGCTGTTCACCGCCGTCGACTCCTCGCGCAACGACGACTCCTGCAACAGCACCGGGCAGAGCGCCACGGTCAAGGAGTCGTGGGAGGGCGTCCGCATCTTCGACGTCTCCGACAAGACCAACCCGAAGTACATCAAGTCGGTCGAGACGAACTGCGGCTCGCACACGCTGACCCTGGTGCCGGGCAAGGGCCGCGACAAGAACAAGAACGTCTACATCTACGTCTCGTCGTACCAGCCGGCCGCGAACTTCCCCGACTGCGCGCCGCCGCACGACAAGATCTCGATCATCAAGGTGCCGCTGCGCGACCCGGCCGCCGCCGAGGTCGCGGCCACGCCCGTCGTCTTCCCCGACGGCGGCAACGAGACGCAGCCCGGCCTGCTGCTGCCCACCAGCGGCTGCCACGACATCACGGTCTACGCCGAGAAGGACATCGCGGCCGGCGCCTGCATGGGTGACGGCGTGCTGTTCGACATCAAGGACCGGCTGAACCCGAAGGTCACCGCCAGGACCACCGACCCGAACTTCGCGTTCTGGCACTCGGCCACGTTCAGCAACGACGCCAGGAAGGTCGTCTTCACCGACGAGCTCGGCGGCGGCGGCGCGCCCACCTGCAACGAGGCCACCGGGCCGAACAGGGGCGCGGACGCCATCTACGAGATCGTCCGGGGCAAGCTCGTCTTCAAGAGCTACTTCAAGATCGCCCGCTACCAGGACGACAGCGAGAACTGCGTCGCCCACAACGGCTCGCTCATCCCCGTCAAGGGCCGCGACATCATGGTCCAGGCGTGGTACATGGGCGGCCTGTCGATCTGGGACTTCACCGACTCCACGCGGCCCAGGGAGATCGGCTACTTCGAGCGCGGGCCGCGCTCGGACGGCGGCGGTGGCGGCATCTGGTCCGCCTACTACTACAACGGTTACATCTACGGCGCCGACTTCAACGAGGGGCTGGACGTCATCAAGATCGACGACCGGCTCACCGACAGCGCCAAGCACGTTCGTTTCGACCGGTTGAACACGCAGACGCAGGAGTCGTACAAGGACGGGCACGGCCACGGACCCGGACCCGGACACGGGCACGGGCCTGGGCACGGCCACTAGGGATGCCCCGTCTCTGACGCCCGCTGATCGCGCTCACTGAGGTGGCGCGAACCCGCCCGGAGCCGCCTGCGGCGGCTCCGGCGCGGGTGGCGGCGGAGGAGGCTGCCGCTCGGCCGGCGCCATCGGACCCGGCTGTGGGAACGGCGGCGCCGGCTGCGCCCCGGGCGGCGGCGCATATGGCTGCGGCCGCACGGGGCCGGGCTGCGCGTAGGGCGGGCCGGGCTGGGCCGCGTAGGGCGGCTGCGGGGCAGCGTACGGCTGCTGGGCGAGGCCCATGCGTTGCGCGAAGCGTGCCTGCTCCCGCCGCCGGCGCTCGGCCAGGACGGCGCTCAGATAAGCGTGCGGCGGCACCCCGGCGGGGGCGGCCGGCGAGACGTAGGCCGCCGTCTGGGTGGCGATGCGCACCCCCATCTCATGCTGGACCTGCGGCGACAGGTCGTGCCATCGCGCCAGGTATTGCCGGGCGGCATGCGCCACCTCGTCCGGCAACTGCGACAGCTCAAGCGTGGCGGCCCAGGCCGCGAGCTGCGGCGGCATCATGACCTGCTGCGCCCGGTCGCGCGGCGGCCGGTCGGAGATCACGATCGTGCCCGCGAAGATGTCGCCGAGCCGCTTGCCCCGCTGCGAGATCAGCGACGAGATCAGTGCGGGCGCCCCCGACAACAGCCAGAACTCCAGCACGCCCGCCAGCCCCCTGAACAGCGCCTGGCGGAACCGCACGGGGCTGCCGTCGTCGCCGACCACCCGCAGCCCGAGTATCAGCTTGCCGATGCTGCGCCCCCTGGTGAGCGTCTCGACGGTCACCGGAAAGCCGACGAGCACCAGCACCACCAGCGTGATCATCGCGGCGCCGAACATGGCGAAGTCGGTCACCGCGGCGAACATGCCCAGCAGCGAGTAGGCGGCGAACAGCAGGAGGACCTGCACCACCAGGTCGATGATGATCGCCAGGGCGCGCGTGGGCATCTGCGCCACGCGTACTTCGACGACGACGGCATCCCCGGTTACGACCTCGGACATATGTGGAGCCTAACGGCTCAGCCGCGGTGATCGAGCGGCCAGAATGGTCGGGTGGACATCGATGCGTTCGTCACGGCACACCGCCCGGTCTGGGACCGGCTTGACCATCTGGTCAAGCACCGCTCGTCGCTGACCGGCACCGAGATCGACGAGCTGGTCGAGCTCTACCAGCGGGTGGCCACGCATCTGTCCATCGTGCGCTCGTCGTCCACCGACGCCATGCTCGTGGGGCGGCTCTCGGCGCTGGTGGCGCGGGCCAGGTCCGCGGTGACCGGCGCGCACACCCCCGCCTGGCGCGAGCTGACCCGCTTCTTCACCGTCTCGTTCCCCGTCGTGGCCTACCGGGCGCGGTGGTGGTGGCTGGCGAGCGCGCTGGCGTTCCTGCTGGTCTCGTGGGTGATCGCGGCGTGGGTGGCGGCCAACCCCGGCGTGCAGGCCACGATCGGCAGCCCCGACGAGATCGCCCAGCTGGTCAACGAGGACTTCGCCGACTACTACTCCGAGCACCCCGCCGCCTCGTTCGCGGGCCGGGTGTGGACGAACAACGCCTGGGTGTCGGCTCAGATGATCATGTACGCGCTGGTGCTGGGCCTGCCGATCCCGTACGCGCTCTACGCCAACGCCGAGAACGTCGCGGTCTCCGCCGGGCTCATGGCCTCCCGCGACAAGCTCGACATCTTCTTCGGCCTGATCCTGCCGCACGGCCTGCTGGAGCTGACCGCCGTCTTCCTGGCCGCCGCCGTCGGCATGCGGCTCGGCTGGACCGTCATCGATCCGGGCCCGCGCCGGCGGCTCGACGCGCTGGCCGAGCAGGGCAGGGCCGTGATGAGCGTGGCGCTGGGCCTGGTCGTGGTGCTGTTCGTGTCGGGGCTGATCGAGGCGTTCGTGACGCCGTCGGGGCTGCCCACGTGGGCGCGCGTCGGCATCGGCGTGCTGGCCGAGGTCGCTTTTCTCGCGTACGTGATCGGCTTCGGCCGGCGCGCCGCCCGCCGCGACGAGACGGGCGACATCGACCGCGCACCCGACGTCGCCCCCACCGCCTGACCCTTCCTGACCGCCTGACCCTTCCTAGAGGCGGCCGGCGGCCTTCAGCGCCAGGTAGGCGTCCGCGAGCGCGGGCGCGATGTCGTCCGGTGGCGCGTCCACGACCTCGACCCCGTGCCTGCGCAGCCGGGCCGTGATGCGCCTGCGCCCGAGCCTCGCCTGCTCGGCCGCCGCCGCGTCGTAGACCTGCTCGGCCGTGTCGCGGCGCTCGGCCATGGCCGCCACGCTCGGGTCGGACACCCCGGCCACCAGCACGAGGTGCCGCGAGGAGAGCTGCGGCAGCACCGGCATGAGCCCCTCGTCCATCGCCGCCGGGTTGAGGTCGGTCAGCAGCACGACCAGGCAGCGCCGCTTGGCCCGCGCGAGCACGGCCGCGACCATGCCTTGGGCGTCGGCCTCGACCAGCTCGGCCTCGATCGGCGCCATCACGTTGACCAGCGACGACAGCAGCTCGGTGCGGGACGCGCCGCTCACCCAGGCGCGTACGGCCCGGTCGTGGGCCAGGAAGTCCACCTGGTCACCGGCGCGGGCGGCGAGCGCGGCCAGCAGCAGGGCGGCGTCCATCGACCAGTCGAGGCGGGGCCAGCCGGGCGCGGGCGGCGCGTCGGGGCGTGCCAGCAGGCCGCCGCCGCCGGGCTGCGCCCCGGCCAGTGGCACGGGGGCGGCGCCCACCCGGCCCGCCGAGGTGCGTCCCGTGTCGAGCACGATGAGGACGCGCCGGTCACGTTCGGGCCGCCACGTCCGTACGACGACGTCGTGCCGGCGCGCGGTGGCCCGCCAGTCGATCGAGCGCACGTCGTCGCCCACCACGTATTCGCGCAAGGAGTCGAACTCGGTGCCCTGGCCGCGGACGAGCGCCGGGTGCTGCCCGTCGAGCTCGCGCAGCCGGGCCAGGCGGGAGGGCAGGTGCTTGCGCGACAGGAACGGCGGCAGCACGCGCACGGTCCAGGGGGACTGGTGACTGCCCTGGCGGGCGGCCAGCCCCAGCGGGCCGACCGAGCGCACGGTCACCGCCACCGACGACCGGTCGCCGCGCCTGGAGGGGGAGAGCGTGATGGTGATCTTGCGGCGTTCGCCGGCCGGCACGTCGAGGGGCGCCACCCTGGGAGCCGCGCCCGCGGAGGGCGGCCAGGCGTCCCTGAGCGCGCCGCGCACCCGCCGGCCGCCCGGGTTCTCCACCACCAGCTCCACGGTGGCCCGCTGGCCGAGCCGCAGCAGCGTGTCGCCCGAGCGGTGGAAGCGCAGCGGGCGTACGGCGCCGGCGAAGGCCAGGTCGATCACGATGCCGGCGGCCAGCAGCAGGCACACCCCGGCCAGCGCGGCCCCCGGTTGCGGCGCGAACAGCACCACCACGATCCCGATCGCCGCCAGCAGCCCGGCACGTCCGGTCAACGCCATCGGCACACCCGCCCTGCGAGTCCGGTGGCCGGCATCAGCGCGGGACCGGGACGGAGGCGAGGATGCCGTCGAGCAGGCCGTCGGCGGTCGCGCCCTCCAGCTCCGCCTCGGGGCGCAGCTGCACGCGGTGCCGCAGCGCGGGCCTGGCCAGCGCCTTGACGTCGTCGGGCGTGACGTACGCGCGGCCTGACAGCCACGCCCACGCCCGCGAGGCCGCCAGCAGCGCCGTCGCGCCTCGGGGCGAGACGCCGAGCTGCAGCGAAGGGGAGCTCCTGGTGGCGCGGGCGACGTCGACGATGTAGCCGAGCACTTCGGGCGCCACGTGCACGGCGGCCACCGCCTCGCGCCCCGCCGCCAGGTCGGCGGCCGACGCGACGGCCTTGACCTGCGACAGGTCACGCGGGTCGAAGCCGAGCGCGTGGCGTTCGAGCACCGTGATCTCCTGCTCGCGCGGCGGCAGCGGCACGGTCAGCTTCAGCAGGAACCGGTCGAGCTGGGCCTCGGGAAGCTGGTACGTGCCCTCGTACTCGACCGGGTTCTGCGTCGCGCACACCACGAACGGGTCGGGCAGCTCGCGCGCCGCGCCCTCCACGCTGACCTGCCGCTCCTCCATCGACTCCAGCAGCGCCGCCTGCGTCTTCGGCGGCGTACGGTTGATCTCGTCGGCGAGCAGCAGGTTCGTGAACACCGGCCCTTCACGAAACTCGAACTGCGCGGTCTTCGTGTCGTAGATCAGCGACCCGGTCACGTCGCCCGGCATCAGGTCGGGGGTGAACTGCACGCGCTTGAAGTCGAGCGACAGGGCGGCGGCCAGCGTACGGACCATCAGCGTCTTCGCCACGCCAGGCACGCCTTCCAGCAGCACGTGCCCCCTGCACAGCAGCGCGATGACCATGCCCGTCACCACCGCGTCCTGGCCGACCACGGCCTTGGACACCTCGGCGCGCAGCGCGCTCAGCGCCTCCCTGGCCGAGTCGCCGCCCTGCTGTGGCGCGCGGTATGTGCTGTCAAAGCTCACTGACGGTCCTTTCGATGGAGTCCAGATAGCGGGCCAGCGCCACCAGCCCCGCGTCGTCCTTCGGCGGCGGGCCGTAGAGCGCGTCGCCGACCAGGTGGGCGTCCTCGCCCGTACGGGCCGCGAGCGCGGCCACCACCTCGTGCCTGCCCGCGCCCGATGCGAGCCCCAGCCGGGGCGTCAGCCGGTCGATCGTGCCCGCGCGCAGCGCGTCCGCCGCACGTTCCCTGGCGCGCCTGGCGCGGTAGAGCCGGCCCCTGCCCTCCACGGTCTCGGCGGCCCTGACCACGACGGGCAGCTTCTCCGCCACCACCGGGCCGAGGCGGCGGCCCCGCCAGAACGCGGTGACCAGCACCGCGATGGCCGCCATGTAGATGGCCCAGCGGATGCTGCCCGGCATCAGGTCGTACATCGAGGCGCCGCGCTCGCCCGGCAGGGCGGACGGCGGCGGGGTCTCCGGGCGGACGACCCAGATGACCGGTTTGCCGGTGCTGACGAGGTTGAGCGCCAGCGCGGCGTTGCCGTCCTCGGCCAGGCGCTGGTTGGTCATGAACGAGCCGTCGCCGACGACCGTGATCGTGCCGCCGCCGTACGGGTAGCGCACCAGCGCGTGCCCGTCGTCGGCCGGGTAGCAGGCGGTCGCCCCCGACGGGCCGCGCAGCCGGAGGCCGCCCAGGTAGGCGCTGCCCGCCGCGGTCGCCGCCGGCAGCCCGCACTCGGGCTCGCGCGACCTGGTGCGGGCCGCTTGGCCCGGCTCGATCTGGATCCCCGGGGCGAGTGCGCTCAGGCCCGGCACGGCGCCGACGATCACCCGGTCGCCCGGGACCCTGGCCAGGGCGTACTGGTCGATGAAGGTGGTGTCGGTGACCAGCAGCAGCCGGTCGCCCGCCGCCCCCTTGGCCGCCGCGGCCTCCGCGGTGTCGACCCGCTCGACGGTCACCCCCTGCTTGCGCAGCAGCTCGGCCAGCGCCTTGGAGCCGGACAGCGAGGTGTCATCGGGGTCGAGCGGCCGTGACGGGCCCGAGTCGCCGGACAGCAGCACGGACAGCACCCCGAAGAGCACCGCGATGATCCCGAGCAGCACGAACAATCGCCCGGCCCGCCAGGCGGAGCGCGCGGTCGGCGAGGTGGAGTAGGACGTGCCTGGGGTGGTGAGGCTCACGGGCGAGCCCCCGTCGGTCCAGCGGGACCCTCAGGGCCGGCGGGGCCCATGGGGCCAGGGCCGGCGGGGCTGTCAGGGCCGGAGGGGCCATTGAGAGTGTGAGAGCCGGTCGAGCCGGTCGAGCCGGTGGGGCCGGTGGCGGCCGTTACCAGGGCGACCGGGCGGGCTTGGCGAAGGCGGTCGTCCAGGCTCGCCATCGTCTCGTACGCCTCCCTGGTGCCCGCCACCCCGCCGTAGGTCACGTCGTCGAACGAGCGGGCCGCGGCGGCGAGTTCCCCGGCGAAGGCGGGCAGCGCCAGGGCGGCTTCGGCGGCGAGCTCGTCGGCCGTGCGCCCGGGCAGACCGTCGACCAGCGCGCGTTCCTCCAGGTCGCGGGCGATGGCGCGGAGCCGTTCCTGCAGAGCCTCCGTCCAGCGGCCCTCCGCGGCGAGACGCTCGGCGGCCTGGCGGTGCTGGACCGCCGTCATGGCCTGCGCGCCGAACAGGGCGCCGTCAGGCGCGGTGTTGCGGCGGGAGGACTTGCGCAGCCGCCAGCCGATCAGCGTGATCACGCCGAGGATGATCGCCGTGATCACGATGGCCGCGATGACGCCGCCCGTCGTGCCGCCGCCGGTGGCGACGTCGATGATGTCGCCGAGGAACTGCGTGACCCGCCGGTAGATCAGGTCGAGCAGCGGCTCCCTCGCGTAGTCGGGGTGGAGGAGCTCTTCCGCGGCCCGCCGCGCTGCCTCCTCCCGATCGATCGGGCTCACGACCGCGCGGAGTTGCTCGGGTGCCACAACTCGTCGGCCGAGTCGTGCACCCAGCCCTGGCGCTGCTGCTCGATGGCCGCCGTCTGCAGCACGAGGTCGAACGCCTCACTGCGCATGCGGCGGTCGGCGTACAGCAGGCCGGACACGCCGGCTTCGAACGGGTAGGTCAGCATCGAGCCGAGCATGGTGCCGAGCGCCAGCAGCACGGCGGCCAGGACGGTGGTCGCGATCGAGTCGGCGCCGAGCATGCCGAACAGGGTGCCGGCCATCGTGAACGGCACGGTCAGGATGCCCGCCACGAGCCCGACCAGCAGGGTCGTGAGCAGCAGGATGCCGAACACCCGCCAGAAGTCGCCGGTGACGAGCTGCCACGAGCGGCGCATGGCGTCGATGGGCCCCCGGCCCTCCAGCACCACGGCGGGCGAGGCGAACGCGAAGCGGGTCCTGAAGAACAGGTAGTAGCCGACGTACAGGATGAGGAACAGGATCGTCGCCCCGAACAGCCACCCGAGGTCGGACGCGCTGGCGTTGAGCGCGAGCGCCACCATGATCAGGGTGAACACGATCAGCGGCACGATCATGATGACGGCCATCAGCCCCACCACCCCGAACAGCGCGGGCACCCGGCCCTTGACGAGCCGCCAGGCCTCGCCGGCGCTGAGGTTGCCGCCGAAGACGGCCCGGCCGAGTATGCGGGTCAGCACGCCGGTCAGCAGCGTGACCACGACGAACTGCACGGCGTAGGAGATGAGTGTGCCGCCGTATTGGCCGATGACGCCGTAGACGCTGTTGAGCTGGGCCTCGGCGGCGCCGGTCGGGTCGTCGAGCGCGACGCGGGTGGCGTCGATCACGAACGCCTGCCCCACGGCCAGCGGGACGGCGGCGATCAGGGCGGCGATGGCCGACAGGCCGAGCACCGCCTTGGGGTTGGACCTGATCAGCTTGATCGTGCCGTCGAGGATGTCGCCGAGGCCGAGCGGGCGCAGCGGGATGATGCCGGGCCGCAGCGCCGGCGGGTGCGGCATGTGAGGGCCGTAGGGCGGCTGCTGCCCATAGTGCTGCGCGTACTGTTGCCCGTATTGCTGCCCGTGCTGCTGGTACGGCGGGGGCGGCGGATAGGGAGCGTGCGGCCCTTGCGGCGCCTGCTGGTGCGGCGGACCGCCATGGGGCCCCTGGTGCGGCGAGCCGGGCGCGGTCCAGGGGGAGGCCGGCGGGGCGCTGTAGGGCGGGGGCTGTTCGGCCGACCAGCCTGATGGCGTCTCGGGCGTGGGACCGTGACCGTCTGACATATCCCAATCCTGGCATGCGGGGCCGAGGGTTGCGTCACGGAGCGGAATCGCCGCCTCATCTTGACCGCATTGGCTGACGAATCGGGGCAAGGTTCGCGTCCAGGGATGGCCGAAAGTCGCCTTGTTACCGCAGACTGAGATTGCGGTCGCGGGGGCGGACCTAAAATTCGCCTTTTGTAGGGCTCAGGTCACACTCATGGGTCGACCAAGGGTAACCTTCAGCGATCGTGCGGGTATGTCCCACAATGCGTAGAACGAATGAGGGGCCATGAAAGGTCGCGTGCTGGTCGTCGACGACGACGCCGCTCTCGCCGAGATGCTGGGGATCGTGCTGCGAGGGGAAGGCTTCGAGCCGTCATTTGTCTCCGACGGCGACAAGGCCCTCGACGCGTTCCGGGATACACGCCCGGACCTGGTGCTGCTCGACCTGATGCTGCCGGGAGCCGACGGCATCGATGTCGCGCGCAGGATCAGGGCGGAGTCGGGGGTTCCGATCGTCATGCTCACGGCGAAGAGCGACACGATCGATGTGGTGCTCGGCCTCGAGTCGGGCGCCGATGACTACATCGTCAAGCCGTTCAAGCCGAAGGAGCTGGTCGCCAGGGTGCGGGCGCGGCTGCGCCGCACCGATGAGCCGACCCCCGAGATCCTGCAGATCGGCGACATCACCATCGACGTGGCGGGCCACTCGGTCAAGCGCGGCGAGGAGACCATCAACCTCACGCCGCTGGAGTTCGACCTGCTGGTGGCGCTGGCCCGCAAGCCGCGCCAGGTCTTCACCCGCGAAGTGCTGCTCGAGCAGGTGTGGGGCTACCGCCACGCCGCCGACACCCGGCTGGTCAACGTCCACGTGCAGCGGCTCAGGGCCAAGATCGAGAAGGACCCCGAGCACCCCGAGATCGTCGTGACGGTCCGTGGCGTGGGCTACAAAGCCGGCCCGGCCTGACCCTCGTTCCGCTCCGCCATGCCCCCGACGACGAGACCTAGAACCCGCAGACGGACGCTTCGCCAGATCCTCGGCGGCGTCCGCCGGCGGGTTCGGCGTGCGGCGGGCAGGACGCGGAGCGTCTGGCGGCGCTCGCTCCAGCTCCAGGTGGTCACCAGCACGCTGGTGATCTCGGTGATCGTCGTGGTGGTGCTCGGCACCTTCCTGTACGGCCAGATCTACCGCTCGGTCGTCGACAGCAGCACCCAGTCGGCCACCAACGAGGCGTTCACCGACCGATTGCAGATCGCCGACGCGCTGGCCCCCGAGACCGACGACCCCGCCCAGTCCACCGACTCCGGCAAGCAGGGTGTGGTCAACCGGCTCGACGAGGTCATGAACACCGTCGCAGGCACCGGCGAGGACGGCTCTGGCAAGCGCTACGACGTGCTGATACTCAACCTGACGACCCCGGGGGAGTCGCGGGCGTCCGGCAACGTCGTGCCCGCCAACGTGCCCGAAGGGCTGAAGCAGAGCCTGCGGCGCAACATCAAGAACCACCGCTTCGACAAGACGGTCGCGTCGATCCAGACGATCAAGTTCTCCGGCGAGAGCCAGCCGAGGCTCACGTTCGTGGTGGTCGGCGCCGTGCACCAGCCGGACGGCCGCAACTACGAGGTCTACCACTTCTTCCCGATGACCGAGGAAGAAGAGATGCTCTCCAACGTCCGGCTGGCCATCGTCGTGGTGGGGCTCGGGCTGGTGATGCTGCTCGCCGCCATCGCGTACCTGGTGGCCAGGCAGGTCGTCACCCCCGTACGCCTGGCCCGCCAGGCCGCCGAGCGCCTCGCCGCCGGCAAGCTGGACGAACGGCTCAAAGTGCGTGGCGAGGACGACCTGGCCAGGCTCGCGAACTCGTTCAACGAAATGGCCGCCAACCTCGCGCTCAAGATCCACCAGCTCGAAGAGCTCTCCCAGGTGCAGCGGCAGTTCGTCTCCGACGTCTCCCACGAGCTGCGCACCCCGCTCACCACCGTCCGCATGGCCGCCGACCTGCTCTACGACGCCCGCGAGGACTTCGACCCCATGGCCTCGCGCTCGGCCGAGCTGATGCAGGCCCAGCTCGAACGCTTCGAGTCGATGCTGGCCGACCTGCTGGAGATCAGCCGCTACGACGCCGGCGCCGCCACCCTCGACCTCGACCCCGTCGACATCCGCGACGTCGTGCTGCGCGCCATCGGCGACTCCGAGGCCCTCGCCGAGCGCCACTCCACCCGCTTCGAGCTGCGGCTGCCCAACGAGCCCTGCATGGCCGAGATCGACAACAGGCGGGTCGAGCGCATCCTGCGCAACCTGCTGTTCAACGCCATCGAGCACGGCGAGGGCCGCGACATCGTGGTCACCGTGGGCGCCGACCGCGACGCCGTCGCCGTCGCCGTACGCGACCACGGCATCGGCCTCAAGACCGGCGAGGAGACGATGGTGTTCGACCGGTTCTGGCGGGCCGACCCGTCGCGGGCCCGCACCATCGGCGGCACCGGGCTCGGCCTGGCCATCTCCCGCGAGGACGCCACCCTGCACGGCGGCTGGCTCCAGGCGTGGGGCCAGCCCGGCGAGGGCTCCCAGTTCCGGCTCACGCTGCCGCGCACGGCCGGGGCCGACCTCAAGGGCTCGCCGCTGTCGCTGGTGCCGCCCGAGATCGAGATGCGGCGTACGTGGCGGACCTCCATGACGCCCGTGCTCCTGCCCGCCTCCGCAGACGGGGCCGGTCATGACGAGGACTAGACGGCTGGCCGCGATGGCCCTGCTCGCGGTCGTCGCCGTGCTGGCGGGGTCCGGATGCTCGGTCATCCCGGTGAGCGGGCCGTACACGGTGAACGACGAGGGCGCCGGCGACCCGCTGACCAAGCCGTTCCAGCGCATGATCGCCATCGGGCCGCAGCGGGCCTGGGGGCCCATGGAGACGTTCAGGGGCCTGCAGAGCGCGATGGCCGCCTACCCCGAGGACCCTGCCGTCCTGCAGCAGTACCTGACGCCGCAGGCGCGGCAGAAGTGGAGCGCCGCCGGGCCTGTGACGGTCATCGAGGACCTGTACGAGGTCGTGCCGCCCGCCTCGATTGACGGCACCGAGCCCACCATGAAGATCACCGTCAAGGGCCGGTGGGTGGCGCAGATCAACGAGGACGACTCGTACAAGCCGACCGCCGGGCCCTGGTCGCAGGACTTCGAGCTGGTCAGAGACCCGGGCGGCGGCTTCCGGGTCAACAGCCTGCCCCAGGGGCTGCTGCTGACCGCCGCCGACGTCGCCCGCGCGTACCGGCCGACCAACCTCTACTACCTCGGCCGCGACGGGCAGCCGCCGCTGGTCGTCGACCGCGTACGCCTGCGGCTCAAGACCACCGAGACCTACGCGCAGACCGTGCTGAAGCGGCTGCTCAAGCCGCCGACCGAGGCCCTGCGCGGCGCGGTCACCACCGGTTTCCCGCCCGGCAGCGCGATCGAGTCGATCCGCTCGGGCGAGGAACGCGTCGTGATCAACCTCTCCGGCGACTTCGACGTGCTCGACCTGAGCGCCGAGGACGCCCTGCGCGCCCAGATCAGGCACAGCCTCAACAACAACGAGATCGCCAAGGGCCGCATCCTCGAGGTCCAGGTGGACGGCGAGCCGTACATCACCGACCGCCCCAACACCGAGGACAGCTGGCTCGGCGACGGCGGCGAGCGGGCCTACTACGTCAGCCGCGGCGCCCTGCACTACCTCGGCCAGGACGGCGCCGCCGGCGCCGTCGCGGGGGCGGCGGGCGAGCAGCGCGACGGCTACTCCGACTTCGCCGTCTCCAAGGACGCCGGCGGCGTCTCGGTCGCCGCGCGCACCTCCACCGGCGTCTCGGTCGCCGGGCTCAGCCCCGACGGGCGCTGGCAGCAGGTCATCCAGGGCGCCGACCTCACGCCGCCGACCTGGCGCAGGGACGGCACCCTATGGACGTACGACCGCAAGAACGCCGACCTGCTGCGTTACGACCCCAAGAGCGGCCGGGGCCCTGACATCGTCCCCACGCCCAAGCAGCTCGTCGGCCTGAACATCACCGGGCTGCGCATCGCCAGGGACGGCGTGCGCGTGGTGGTCACCATCGACGACGAGACCGTCCAGATCGGGGCGCTCATCGGCGAGGGCGGCGGGGTCGAGCTGGGCAACCTGCAGTCCCTGACCACCACCGAGGGCAGCGACCAGATCACCGACGTGGCCTGGGCCGACGACCTGCGGCTGCTGGTGCTGGTGGAGAGCAAGGCCGGGCAGATACTCAACGAGATCAACGTGGGCGACGGGCAGACCAGCGGCGTGCCGCTCAAGGACCGCGTCACCTCGCTCGCCGCCCTCAACGATCGCATCCTGGCGGCGGTCGGCAGCGGCGGCGACGCCAAGATCCTCGAGCTCAACCAGGACCGCCAGACCTGGACCGCCAAGATCGAGTCCGACGCCGCCGAACCCCTGTTCCCCCTGGGCTGACGACGCGCTCTCCGCAGCGGAATTGTCGGTGGCGGGGGGCATGCTGGGCCGCGTGCTGAGCGACGTACTCGATCTGGTGTTGCCCGCCTCCTGCGCGGGGTGCGGGGCGAAGGGGGCGTCGTGCTGCGGCCGCTGCCAGGCCGCGCTCACCGCCGCGCCCGCGCGGCGGGTCCCCGTGCCGGCGCCGGCCGGCCTGCCCGACTGCTGGTCGGCGGCGCCGTACGACGGGGTGGTCCGCAGGATGATCCTGGCCTACAAGGAGCGGGGAGCGGTCGCGGTGGCAGGGGCGCTGGCGGACGCGATCGCGCTCACGGCCGTGATGGCGCTCGGGCGGGTGCGGGGCGGCTTCGCCGTGGTGCCCGTGCCCAGCTCGCGGCGGGTGCGAAGAGGAAGGGGGCACGACCCCGTGGGGCGGCTGGCGGTGCTGGTGGCGGCCCGCCTGCGGGCGTCCGGGCTGGCGGCCGAGGTGTGGACGGGCCTGGAGCAGGCGCGCGGCGTGACCGACCAGTCGGCCCTGAGCGGCACGGAGAGGGCCGCCAACCTCGCGGGGTCCCTTGAGGTCCTACACGCCGCGAGAACGCCTCCAGGAGCCTTTGCGCTGCTCGTGGACGACATCGTCACGACGGGGGCCACGCTCGCCGAGGCGGCGCGGGCATTACGAGCGGCGGGCGTGCGAGCGCCGCTGGCCGTGACCGCCGCCGCGACACGCCGAAGATCTTGAAGATTATTACGGTCACCGTCCGTGAGAAAAGATCGTTTTCACCAACCGCCCATGAGGTCACATGTCTCTGTCCTGTCACCCCTGTGCCCCACTCCGGACACACGGGACCTGCTTCCGCACAAGGGATCCCGACCGGTTGGCCCATGCATCGCACGTCGCTTACCCACCCAGGGAAAACCACGGAAAGTGATCCTTCGGGCAAGGCTCCGGCTGACATTCGTGCTGGATGCGGATAGCGTTCTGACATGGCACCCGTTCGGGTCCGTGGTTGCGCAGGGTCGGGGTCCCCGGCTCTGCTAGCCGATGCCAGCCGCAGGCAAAACGGTCCACGTAAGGCGACTCTTTGTCGACCGATCACGGTGCGGCTTAGGGGTAAGTCCTGCCTTCCCGGGGGTCCAGATGTCCCCCGTCAGAAGAGAAGGGCAGTAGTGGCGACAGCGCTGCGAGACCCTCAGCAGGCGAATGTGGGGTCGAAGACCAGGTCGGCCGGGCGGGTGCCGCCCGAGATCCCGGTGACGCGACGTCGGAAAGGGGAACGGTGAGAGAAAGGCGAACAGTGCACCCCGTCCGGCGCACCCGTCGTCGGGCGCTCTTGCTCAGTCGTTAGACCGAAGGGGGGCTGTTGCATGGACATCATCGTCAAGGGCCGGCACACAGGAGTGAGTGAACGGTTCCGCGACCACGTGACGACCAAGCTGGCCAGGATCGAACGTCTGGACAACAAACTCATCCGGGTCGATGTGGAGGTGTCGAAGGAACGCAACCCGCGTCTCGCAGGACAGCGCGAGCGCGTCGAGCTCACCATTCACTCGCGAGGGCCCGCGATCCGCGCCGAGGCGTCGGCCGACGATCGCTTCGCCGCCCTCGACCTAGCCCTCGACAAGCTGGAAGGCCGCCTCAGGAGGCTCGCCGACCGGCGGAAAGTCCATCACGGCAACCACTGCCCGCCCTCCGTGGCGGAGATCACCAGGACGCTCCCAGGCGCCGTCGAGCCGGCGCCGCGCACCCAGACCGCCGTCCCCCAGCAGGCCGAGGCCGAGCAGGACGAGCGGCAGGAGAAAAGCGATCAGCTCTACGACGACATCGTCCCGATCGAGATGGACGGCGACGGGCCGCTCATCGTCCGCGAGAAGTTCCACCGAGCCGAACCCATGACCATCGACCAGGCCCTGCTGGAAATGGAGCTGGTAGGACACGATTTCTACCTGTTCCGTGACAAGGAGAGCGGGCAGCCGTGCGTCGTCTACAACAGACGCGGGTACAACTACGGCGTGCTGCGGCTCGTAGAGCCCTGATCGCGCGCTGAAAGATCTTCTCGACCACCCGAGAACCGCCGGGTACATGCCATCATGGCGGTTCAACGGCTCTGGCCCCCCGACGAGGAGGAGACGTGAGCGAGCTCAGTCAGGCGCAGGTGAGCGAGCGAAACGAGGGAATGTCAGGCGCGAGGCGGATCAAGGAGGCCTCGTGACCGAGTCTGGCGAGTCCCGCACACAGGCGAGCGAGCCGATCCGCGTGCTGATCGTGGACGATCACGAGCTGATCAGGCGGAGCCTGGCACTGGCGCTGGCCGCGGAGCCTGACATCGAGGTGGTCGGTGAGGCGAGCGACGGGCAGGAGGCGGTCGAACTGGCCGATCGCCTCATGCCCGACGTCGCGCTCATGGACGTGCGCATGCCCCGGCAGGACGGCATCGAGGCCACGAAGGGCATCAAGGCCTCCGTCCCGAGCACCCGGATCATCATGCTCACGGTGAGCGACGAGGAAGAGGACCTCTTCGAGGCCATCAAGGCGGGAGCCACCGGCTACCTGCTGAAGGACGTCCAGATCAACGACGTACCCGCCGCGGTGCGGGGCGTGCACGAGGGCCAGTCGTTAATCAACCCGGCGATGGCGGCCAAGCTGATCAGCGAGTTCGCCAACATGAGCCGCAAGGAGGCCGAACGCCCGCCTCAGCTGCCCGTCCCCCGGCTCACCGACCGGGAGATGGAGGTGCTGCGGCTCGTCGCCAAGGGCATGAACAACCGGGAGATCGCCAAGCAGCTGTTCATCTCCGAGAACACGGTGAAGAACCACGTCCGCAACATCCTCGACAAACTGCAACTGCACTCGCGGATGGAAGCCGTGGTCTACGCGGTACGCGAACGCATGCTGGAAATCACCTGACCCCACCCGCCGCCCCCACCCTCAGCGACCAGACCGCCGGCAAGCGGCGCCTGCCCCTCCAGCAGCGTACGCACCGCATGCCGCCTCCCGGCGAGCACCACACCCGGTCGAGTGCGCGTCCGCTGAGGTCACGTTGTGCGTGGCTGGTGCGTCCCGCCTGCGCACGCCCTCGCCTTTGGTCTCGTCCGCGACACCGACGAGCCGACACTTACCTGCTATGCCCGGTGGTGCAGCCCAGTCCCTGAGGTGCGGCTGTGTGGCCCTGGGGTATGCAGCCCTACCCGTGACGCGCCACAGGGCTCGGCGGGTGGGGTCAGGGGGTGTTGAGGAGTGAGAGGAGTTCTGGGTCGGCGCGTTCGACGCGTACGTTGTCGCAGCCGACCCATGAGGCGGCTGACCACAGGGCCTCACGCATGGCGTCGGCCCACTTTCCTGCCGAGAGGCCCGGTTCGAGGCTGAGCTGGCGAGCCACCAGGGTCGAGCCTTCCCGTGCCGGGTCGACTCGGCCGATCAGGCGGCCGCCTGCGAGCACGGGCATGGTGAAGTAGCCGTGGACGCGCTTGTGCTTGGGGACGTACAGCTCAAGGGTGTAGTTGAAGCCGAAGACCCGCTCGGTGCGGCCCCGATGCCAGATCAGGGAGTCGAACGGCGACACCAGCGTGGTGCGGTGGCGGCCGCGGGGCTCGGCGGCCAGGGCGGCCGGGTCGGCCCAGGCGTTGGGCCGGCCGCGCTTGCCCGGCCAGCCGGCGACCGTCACCGGCACGAGCCCGGCCGCGCCGCTGTGGAGGGCCTCGTCGAGGATCTCGCCGAAGCGGCCCCTGACGCGGATGAAGTCGGTGAGGTCAGTGCGGTTGGCGACGCCGAGGCTGCGGCCCGCGATGGCGGTCAGGCGGGTGATGCACTCTTCGTCGGACGGCTCCTCGGCCAGCAGCTCCGGCGGGACGGCGCGTTCGGCAAGGTCGTAGACGCGGCGCCAGCCGACGCGCCGGGTGCAGACCAGCTCGCCGATGTCGAGCAGCCACTCCAGGCCGATCTTGGAGTCGGACCAGTCCCACCACGGGCCGCCGTTCTTTGCCCCGCCCACGTCGGACGTGGTCAGCGGGCCGAACTCGCGGGCCTGGTCGAGCAGCTTCTCGACCCCGTCGGGAACCTCGTGCCAGCGCTGCTTCCGCCGCCGGTAGGCCCGGCGGCGGAACGAGTAGAGGGGCCAGTGCTCGATGGGCAGGAGGCAGGCGGCGTGGCACCAGTATTCGAAGCTGAGCGCCGGGTCGTGCCAGTAGGCGCGCTCGACCGCCGGCCGGCCGACCGCGCCGAGCCTGGCGTAGGCGACCAGCTCGTGGGAGCGGGCGAGCACCGAGATGGTGTCGAGCTGCACGGCGCCCAGCCTGCGGAGCATGGTGTGCACCCCGCCCTTGCGCGCGTCGGCGCCGATCAGGCCCTGCGCGCGGAGGATGATGCGCCGGGCCTCGTCGGGGGTGAGGTCGATGACGTCGCTCATGTCTGCGGGTCCGTACGGCGATGCATGCGAGCAATCTAGCGGCGCCCACCGACAAAACCGCCCGCCCTGCACGGCGGAGCCTCTGGACAACGAGGTCGGCGTCGACACGCGATCGCCATGGGATCGGGACCCGTAAGCCGGTCCGGCGCGGTGTGCCGCCCCGAGGCCCGCGAGCCGGTCGGGCGCGGTGTGGCGCGCGGGCCGTCGGAGTCGGGGGGAATGGGATGGTTTGGGTTAGGGGGACACGCCCGGGTGTAGACGTAAAGGTCAGGATATGGAAACGGCGGGCGGCCCGGTGATCGGGCGCCCGCCGGACGATGCCTGCGTCAGCGGTGATCCTCGGCGCGCATCCCCACCCGGGGCGCGTCGATCACGACGTCGGTGAAGATGTCGAAGACGAGGGCGAGGATTCCGCCGACGACGAACACACCGGCGCCGATCCAGACGACCGTCCAGTTGTCGGCCGTCAAACCGAAGCCGGCGACGACCGTTCCCACCAGCATCACGGTCACCGCGAGCCACGAGGACGCGCGCCCGCCGTGGCTGCCGAGATGCTCGGTTTGCTCCGACTTCTTCCCCTCAACCATGACTAATCCTTCCTTTGCCGGAAATCCCGCAATTGGTGCGAGCCGGCTCTCCACCGGCATACCCTCTGCCTTCCCCCCATTCTCCCAGACCCGTTCCGTGCCCTCGTCGGCACGGTGGCTGTGTCTGGTTGCGGAACCGCCTACGATGGCAGGCGGGGAAGTTTGTCTCGGCCTCTCCTCCTGGCGGCGCCGCCGGGGTAGACCTGCGAGGAGCTTTACATAAAGTGGCAGCCATTCTCGACAAGATCCTACGTGCCGGCGAAGGCAAGATCCTGCGCAAGCTCAAGCGGATCGCAGACCAGGTCAACTCCATCGAGGACGACTTCACGAGCCTGTCCGACGCGGAGTTGCGCGCACTGACGGACGAGTTCCGCCAGCGCCACGCGGACGGCGAGAGTCTCGACGACCTCCTGCCCGAGGCGTTCGCGACCGTGCGCGAGGCGGCTCGCCGCGTGCTCGGCCAGCGGCCCTACGACGTGCAGATCATGGGCGGCGCCAACCTTCACATGGGCAACATCTCCGAGATGAAGACCGGTGAGGGCAAGACGCTGACCTGTACGCTGCCGTCCTACCTCAACGCGATCGCGGGCAAGGGCGTCCACGTCATCACGGTCAACGACTACCTGGCCAAGCGTGACGCCGAGACCATGGGCCGCGTCCACCGCTTCCTCGGCCTCGAGGTCGGCTGCATCGTCTCCGGCCAGCAGCCCGACGAGCGGCGCAAGCAGTACGAAGCCGACATCACTTATGGCACCAACAACGAGTTCGGCTTCGACTACCTGCGCGACAACATGGCCTGGACGCTCGACGAGTGCGTGCAGCGCGGCCACTTCTTCGCCATCGTCGACGAGGTCGACTCGATCCTCATCGACGAGGCCCGCACCCCGCTGATCATCTCCGGCCCCGGCGAGCAGTCGGGCAAGTGGTACCAGGAGTTCGCCAAGATCGTGCCCCGCCTGCGCAGGGGCGTCGAGGCGAAGAACCCGGGCGAGGAGAGCACCGGCGACTACATCGTCGACGAGAAGAAGCGCACGGTCGGCATCCTGGAGTCGGGCGTCGAGAAGGTCGAAGACTGGCTCGGCATCGACAACCTCTACAAGCCCGAGCACACCCACCTGGTCGGCTTCCTGAACAACGCGCTCAAGGCGAAAGAGCTGTTCAAGAAGGACAAGGACTACATCGTCGCCGACGGCGAGGTGCTCATCGTCGACGAGTTCACCGGCCGCATCCTGCACGGCCGCCGCTACAACGAGGGCATGCACCAGGCCATCGAGGCCAAAGAGGGCGTGAAGATCAAGGACGAGAACCAGACGCTCGCCACGGTCACCCTCCAGAACTACTTCCGCCTCTACGAGAAGCTGGCCGGCATGACCGGTACGGCGACCACCGAGGCCAACGAGTTCCACCAGACGTACAAGCTCGGCGTCGTCCCGATCCCGACCAACCGGCCGATGATCCGCAAGGACCAGCCCGACGTGGTCTACAAGACCGAGGACGCCAAGTTCAACGCGGTGGTCGAGGACATCAAGCAGCGCTACGAGGCCGGCCAGCCGGTGCTCGTCGGCACCACCTCGGTCGAGAAGTCCGAGCGGCTGTCCAAGGCGCTCAAGCGGCGCGGCGTGCCGCACGAGGTGCTCAACGCGAAGAACCACGCGCGCGAGGCGTCGATCATCGCCGAGGCGGGCCGCAAGGGCGCCGTCACGGTCGCCACCAACATGGCCGGTCGAGGCACCGACATCATGCTCGGCGGCAACTCAGAGTTCCGCGCCGACCTGGAGCTGCGCCAGCGCGGGCTCGACCCGGTCGAGACGCCGGAGGAGTACGAGAAGGCGTATGCCGAGGCGCTGGAGAAGGCGCGGGCGGCGGTCAAGGCCGAGCACGACGAGGTCACCAAGCTCGGCGGCCTCTACGTCCTCGGCACCGAGCGCCACGAGTCGCGCCGCATCGACAACCAGCTCCGCGGTCGTTCCGGCCGTCAGGGCGACCCCGGCGAGTCGCGCTTCTACCTGTCGCTCGGCGACGACCTCATGCGCCTGTTCAACTCGGCCAGGGTCGAGATGATCATGACGCGGCTCAACATCCCCGACGACCAGCCGATCGAGTCCGGCATCGTCTCCAAGGCCATCGCCTCCGCCCAGCACCAGGTCGAGCAGCAGAACTTCGAGATCCGTAAGGACGTTCTGAAGTACGACGAGGTCATGGACCGCCAGCGCAAGGTCATCTACGCCGAGCGCCGCCGCGTCCTCGAGGGCGCCGACCTGCACGAGCAGGTGCGGGGCTTCATCGGCGAGGTGATCGAGGGCTACGTCCAGGGCGCCACCGCCGAGGGCTTCGCCGAGGAGTGGGACCTCGAGAAGCTGTGGAAGGCGTTCGGCGAGCTCTACCCGGTCAGCGTCCGCATCGACGACCTCGTCGAGGAGGCCGGCAACCGCGAGGAGCTGACCGCCGAGCTGATCAGCGAGCGGGTCAAGGCCGACGCGCTGGCCGCCTACGACCGGCGGGAGGAGGAGTTCGGCCCCGACACCATGCGTGACCTCGAGCGCCGGGTGATCCTGTCCGTCCTCGACCGCAAGTGGCGCGAGCACCTCTACGAGATGGACTACCTGCGCGAGGGCATCGGCATGCGGGCCTACGCGCAGAAGGACCCCAAGATCGAGTACGCCCGCGAGGGCTTCGAGATGTTCTCCGCCATGCTGGAGGGCATCAAGGAGGACTCCGTCGGCTTCCTGTTCAACCTCGAGGTCGAGGTCCAGGAGAACCCGATCGTCGAGGAGGAGGACGCCGCCATCGCGGAGACGCGCTCGATCATCGCGCGCGGGCTGCGCGGTCCGCAGCGGCCGGCCGAGCTCGAGTACACGGCGCCGGGTGAGCAGGGCGACGTCGAGCACGTGAAGGTGCGCACGACCTCCGAGGAGCGGGCGGCGTACGGCAACGTCGAGCGCAACGCGCCCTGCCCCTGCGGGTCGGGCAAGAAGTACAAGCGCTGCCACGGCGACCCGAAGAACGCCGCCTGAGCCGGTAAGGCGACCGAAGAACCCCCGCTCTTGCGAGAGCGGGGGTTCTCGCGTTCTCCGGCGGTCTCGATGCCGGTTCAGGCCCGCTGCTCGCTGCGGCGTTTCTCCGGCGGTTTCGACGTCGGTGCGGGCCCGCTGCACGTCGTGGCGTTTCAGGCGGTTTCGACGTCGGTGCAGATCCACTGCATGCCGCGGCGTTCCAGGCGGAGGGCGAGGACGTGGTCGCGGGTGGTGCAGTGGATGACCGTGCACAGTTCGAGGGCGCCGTCGCGGGGTTCGGTCAGGTGGACGCGGCCGGCGAACGGCGGGCGGTCGCTGTTGTACATGCGGCCCGCCTTCACCAGGCCGCGGTAGGCGCTGTCGGTGAGCCGGTCGGCGACGCTCTCGGGCGGGCGACGGCCGGCCAGCACCTCGGCCACGGCCTGACTGAGGTGGCGCAACCGGCGCTCGTCGGGCGGCGTGCCCGCCGGGCCCCACACCATCGGAGGGCGGTCGAGGGCCAGGGAGCCGTGCGTGCTGGGGCCCTCGTCGTACGGCGCTGCGGCGATGGGGCTGAGGGCCATGAGAAACCTCCAACTCAACGGCGAAGAAAGAATCGTTATAAGGAGTTTTCGGTCCGGCCGAAGAATACAAACGCCACCAACTTCGGCGGGTGGGGGCGGGGTATGTCCGCCGATGCGGCGGAAGTCGGCAGGAAGTTGGAGTGGTTCTGGGGCGGGCTTGATCATTTGCGGGCAGCGACCCCGGCATATGAGAGCGTCCCCAAAGGTTTGGGTCCAGCAGATCAGGGAGTTTGCGCGGCGTCCTTATCCGGGGTATCCGGTTCGCGGCCGGGAGTCGGCAGGTCGAGGCGGCGGATGAGGACCGCGAAGAGGGCGTAGTAAAGGACGAAGTAGAGCACGCCGAACGCCAGGATCAGCGGCACGCCGTGGGTGTTGGACTTGGTGGCGTTCAGGGCCAGGTCGATGGCGCCGCCGGAGAACGTGAAGCCGAGCCTCGCGCCCAGCTCGGCCATCAGGGCCATCGACAGGCCGGTCAGCAGCGCGTGCAGGACGAACAGCACGGGCGCGACGAAGATGAACGCGAACTCCAGCGGCTCGGTGATGCCGGTGACGAACGCCGTCAGCCCGGCCGACAGCATGATCCCGCCGACCGCCTTGCGGCGATGGGGTGGCGCGGCCCGCCACATCGCGATGGCCGCGCCCAGCAGGCCGAACATCATGACGGGGAAGAAGCCGGTCATGAAGATCCCGGCGCCCTGCTCGCCGGCGAAATAGCAGTTGAGGTCGCCTGCCGCGTCCCTGGTGGCGCCGTGCACGCCGGCGTGGCACTCGGGGAGGGTGAACCAGACGATGGTGTTGAGGAAGTGGTGCAGGCCGATGGGGATGAGCAGGCGGTTGGCGACGCCGTAGATGCCGGTGCCGGCGGTGCCGTTCGCCGACAACCAGTCGCCGACGTGTGAGAGCCCGTCGCCGATCGGGCGCCACACCAGGCCGAAGGCGACGCCGATGAGCAGTGCGGCGACGGCGGTGATGATGGGTACGGCCCTGCGCCCGCCGAAGAAGGCCAGCCAGGATGGCGGCTTGACGCGGTGGAAGCGCTGCCAGAGCAGGGCGGCGGTGAGGCCGATGACGATGCCGCCGAGGACGCCGGTCGGGTTCTGGGCGCCCAGGTCGAGCGCGGGGGTGCCGTCGTGCAGGGTGACGGCGACCTTGGCGTAGACGGCGCCGTGGCCGGCCTCGAAGAACAGGGTCTTGGTCACCCGGTCGAACACCAGGTAGCCGACCAGGGCTGCCAGGGCCGTGGAGCCGTCCGACCTGCGGGCGAACCCGATGGCGACGCCGACCGCGAACAGCAGCGGCAGGTTCTCGAACAGGGCGCCGCCGGCCGCCGCCAGCACGCCGGCCACGGGGAGGAGCCAGGGCAGGGTGCCGCCGAGCCCGTCCGCGCCGAGCAGGTCGGGCTGGCCGAAGCGGAACAGCAGCCCCGCGGCCGGCAGGACCGCGATGGGCATCATGAGCGAGCGGCCGATGCGCTGCAGCACCGCGAACGCCGCGGACGACCAGGCGGGCGGCACGGCCGTCGATCACCCCTCTTCCCGCGCCGGCCTCACACGCCCGGCTCGCGTCGCGGGGGATCGCCGGTTTCCTGCCCTGGGGGAGAACGGGGGAAACGCCGGCAGGTCCCGCCCGGGCGCGGGGTGCCGGGGAGGGGCTGGGACGCCGTCAGGTCTCGCCGGGGTGGGGCTGGGATGCCGTCAGGTTTCGCCGGAGTCGACGTCGGGCTCGGGTTCGCGGCCGGGGGTCTGGATGTCGAGGCGGCGGATGAGGAAGGTGAAGACGGCGTAGTAGAGGACGCCGTAGACCGCGCCGATCGCCAGGATGCCCGCCAAGTTCTCGGTGTTCGACTTGCTGGCGTTCAGGAGCAGGTCGAGCAGGCCGGCGGAGAAGCCGAAGCCGAGCTGGCCGCCGATCAGGGTGGTCACCGCCATCGCCAGTCCGGTCAGCACGGCGTGGACGACCAGCAGCAGCGGCGCCACGAAGATGAACGCGAACTCGATCGGCTCGGTGATGCCGGTGACGAACGAGGCGAGCGCCGCCGACAGCATGATGCCGCCCACGGTGGCGCGCCGGTGCTTGGGCGCCGCCCGCCACATGGCGAGCGCGGCGGCCGGGAGGGCGAACATCATGATGGGGAAGAACCCGGCCATGAACTCGCCGGAGTGCGGGTCGCCGCCGAAGTAGCAGTTCCAGTCGCCGCTGAGGACGCGGCCGTTCACCTCGCACTGCGGCACGACGTACCAGACGACGGAGTTGGCGAAGTGGTGCAGGCCGAGGGGGATGAGCAGCCGGTTGATGAGGCCGTAGACGCCGGTGCCGATCGGGCCGATGGAGGCGAGCGCCTCGCCGGCGTGGCTGATCCACTCGCCGATCACCGGCCACAGCCAGCCGAAGAGCACGCCGATGAGCAGCGCCGCGATGGAGGTGATGATCGGGACGAAGCGCCGCCCGCCGAAGAACGCCAGCCACGTCGGCAGCTTGATGCGGTGGAAGCGCTGCCAGAGCAGCGCCGCGAGCAGCCCGATGACGATGCCGCCGAGCACCCTGGTGGGGTTCTGGAGGCCGTAGTTGATCATCTCCTTGATGCCGTCGGGCTGGACCTCCTTGATCAGGACGGTCTCCCTGATGTCCGAGCCGGCGAACATCACCTTCGTCACCCGGTCGAAGACGAGGTAGCCGACGACGGCGGCGAGCGCGGTGGAGCCGTCGGACTTGCGGGCGAACCCGATGGCGACGCCGACGGCGAACAGCAGCGGCAGGTTCTCGAACAGGGCCGCCCCGGCGGCCTCCAGCACCTCGGCGACCTGGCTCATCCAGGCCAGCCCCGCCACGTCGGCCAGGCCGCCCGGCTCCGCGCCGTTGGCGCCGAGCATGTCGGGCTGGCCGAAGCGCTGCAGCAGGGCGGAGGCGGGCAGGGCGGCGATGGGCAGCATCAGGGAGCGGCCCAGCCGCTGGAGCACGCTCATCGTGCGGGCGAACGGCGATGGCCGGGCGGCGGTGGTCTCGTTCACCGGGCGTTCCTCCGGAGGCATCTCTGCCGGGGACTGGGGGGTCGTACGGCGCGGCGAACCCGGGCCGGCGTCAGCCCCGGCGGGCCGGCCCCTCCAGGAGGGTGCGCAACTGGTAGCGGTCGGCCCGGTAAGTGGACACGCCCAGCTCAGCGCACACCCCGCCGGAGAACGACCGGCGCTGCAGCAGCAGGACGGCGCCGCCCCGGGGGAGCTTCAGCAGGTCGGCGTCGCTGGGGTCGGCCAGGCCGCCGTCGATGGTGAGCTCGCCGGCGTCCATGACGAGCCCGTAGCGGCGTTCCAGCAGCTCGTACAGTGATTTATCCGACAGATCGTAGTCTGCCAGGTCGGGTGCGAGCTTGACCGGGATGTGCGCCCGCTCGATGGACAGCGGCTCGCCGTCGGCCGTCCGCAGCCGCTCGATGAAGTGCACCTCCTCGCCCGGCTGGATGCCCAGCTCCTTGGCCAGGTGGGCGCTGGCGCGCACCACGCGGCGGTCGAGGTCGCGTGAGCCGGGGATCATGCCGCGGGCCCGCATGTCGTCGGTGAACGAGGTGAGCTGCAGGGCCAGCTCGATCTTCGGCCGGGCGACGAACGTGCCCTTGCCCGGCACCCGGTGCAGCCGGCCCTCGGAGACGAGGTGGTCGACGGCCTGGCGTACGGTCATCCTGGACAGGCCGAAGCGCTGGCAGAGCTCGCGCTCGGACGGGATGGCCGCGCCGATGCCGAACTCGTCGCTGTCGATGAGGTCCAGCAGGATCTCGCGAAGCTGAAAGTATTTGGGCACCGGGCTGTCCGGATCGATGTGCGCCACGGATCCTCCCCTCGTCTCTGTCTGGGCTATGAGCTATGGTTCGTACTGGTCTAGTCCGGACTAGACCACCATAAGACGCAAAAGACGGTCAAGTCTGAAACCGCATGAGTTGAGGGAAGAGCGCGAGATGACCACCAAGATGCGCAGCGAGATCGCCGAGCAGCCGACCGCGTTGCGGAACACTCTGGACTCCCTGCTCCCCAAGGCCGGCGAGATCAAGGCTCTGGGCGAGCAGACCCGCCAGTTGCTGTTCATCGCGCGCGGCACTTCCGACAACGCCGCAGTCTATGGGCGTTACCTGGTGGAGGCGCACGCCGGGCGGCTGGCGGCGCTGGCCGCGCCGTCGATCGCGACGACGTACAAGCGCCGGCTCGACCTCGACGGCGTGCTGGCCGTCGCGATCTCGCAGTCGGGACGCACCGAGGAGATCGTCGAGACGCTGAGCTGGGCCAAGGACTGCGGGGCCAGGACCGTCGCCGTGACGAACGGTGGTGACCAGAGCCCGCTCGCGCAGGCCGCCGACGTGGCCCTGTGCACCGTGGCCGGCGAGGAGAAGGCGGTGCCGGCGACCAAGACGTACACGACGCAGCTCGCCGCCCTCGCGGTGCTCGCCATCGGGCTGGGCGCCGACGTGGACGTGGACGACCTGCGGCGGGTGCCCGAGGCCGTCGAGAAGCTCATCGCGGAGCCCGGCGACCTGGCCGCCGTCGTCGAGGGGCTGCTGGACAAGCCGGGCGTGGTCGTCTCCGGGCGCGGCCTGGCCTTCTCCACGGCGCTGGAGACCGCGCTCAAGCTCAAGGAGGCCTGCTACCTGCACGCCATGGGCCTGTCGTACGCCGACCTGCTGCACGGCCCCATCGCGGTCGTGGACGAGGACACGCCGGCGCTGCTGGTCGCCTCCGAGAACAGCCCGACCCTCCAGGGCACCGTGGCGCTGGCCGAGCGGGTGGTGGCCGCGGGCGCGGCGGCGTACACGATCGGCGGCGGCAGCGCGCTGGCGCAGGCGGGCACGGCCGCGCTCAACGGCCCCGACCTGCCCGAGTGGGTGGCCCCGATGGGCCTCATCGTGCCGGGGCAGCTGCTCACCGAGGCGCTGGCCCGCCGGCTCGGCGTCGACCCCGACGCGCCGCGCGGCCTGAACAAGGTCACCCAGACCGACTGATCTAGCCTGGTCGGAGAGGTGACCCGAGGGAGGACCTGATGGCGGCGGACGTGAACGCGATCATCGCCGCGCTGGGCGGCGCCGGCAACATCATCGACATCGAGCCCTGTATCACCCGCCTGCGTACGGAGGTGCACGACGCCTCGAAGGTGGACCAGGCGGCGCTCAAGGCCGCCGGTGCGCACGGCGTGATGGCCACGGGGAACGTGGTCCAGGTCGTCGTCGGGCCGGAGGCGGACACCATGGCCAGCGACATCGAGGACATCATCGGCTAAGGGCGAGATCATGACGACTGTTCTCGCCCCGGTCGAGGGGGAGGCCGTGGGGCTGGCAGCCGTGCCCGATCCGGTGTTCTCGGCGGGCATGGTCGGCCCGGGAACGGCGATCGACCCGCTCAGGGGGCCGGGCGAGGCCCTGGCCCCCATAGCCGGAAAAATCATGAAACTGCATCCGCACGCGTACGTCATCGTCGGCGACGACGGCAAGGGCGTGCTGGTGCACCTGGGCATCGACACCGTGCAGCTCAAGGGCGAGGGTTTCGAGCTGCTGGCGTCGGAGGGCGACCGGGTCGCGGCCGGTCAGCCCGTGGTGGCCTGGGATCCCGCGGTCGTCGAGGCGGGCGGCCGGTCGCCGGTCTGCCCGGTCGTCGCGCTCGACGCGCTGTCCGGCGCGGTCACCGGGGTCACGCTGGGGGCGGTGCACGCCGGGGACCAGCTCTTCGAATGGGCCTGAGCGCGCGGTTTCCGACTTTAAGCGCAGTTTCGTGCCCGATGGGGGAATAAGAGCGGTCCGGGGGGATGAACGGTCGTCGGCGGGGTCGCCGGACCCGTCACAATATTGTCGGTCGTCCGTTTTGGTGGCGATCGTACGAAGGTCCGGCTGGTCTGGACCGGCACAGAAGGAGGAACGACGACAATGGGTGAACGCAAGGTCACCGTGGCGGCGGAGGTAGGGCTGCACGCCCGGCCCGCGGCGACGTTCGTCCAGCGGGCCAAGCAGGCGCCGATGGACATCACGGTCGAGAAGCCGCACGGTGGCGGGCCGGTCAACGGCAAGAGCATTCTCGCGATCATGGCCCTCGACGTCAGGCAGGGCGAGACCGTGGTGATCTCCGCCGAGGGCGAGGGATCGGAAGAGGTGCTCGACGAGTTGGCCACGATCGCCAGTACGCCATGAACCTGCGGGGGGTGGGGGTCAGCCCGGGCATCGGGCACGGACCCTCTTTCGTTCTGACCGTCTCCGTGCCCGAACCCCCCGAGGGCGCCACCTACACCGGTGAGGCGGAACAGGAGAAGGAGCGTGCCATGGTCGCGCTCCAGCAGGTCGCGGGCGAGCTGGAGGCCCGCGGCAACCAGGCGGGCGGCGAGGCGGAGGAGATACTCAAGGCCCAGGCGCTGATGGCCGAGGACCCCGGGCTGGTCGTGAAGGTGCGCTCACTGATCGACCGCGGCCTGGCCGCCCCCAGAGCGGTCTTCGAGGCCTTCTCGAAATACCGGGACGTGCTCGCGGGGTCCGGCGGATACCTGGGCGAGCGGGCCGCCGACCTGAGTGACATCAGGGACCGCGTGATCGCGCTGCTCTACGGGCAGGCGTTGCCCGGGTTGCCGGTGGCGCCGGAGGAGCCGTACGTGCTGGTCGCCAGGGACCTCGCGCCCGCCGACACGGCGCTGCTGTCCAGGGACGACGTGGTCGCGTTCGTCACCGAGGAGGGCGGCCCGACCAGCCACACCGCGATCATGGCCAGGTCGATGGGGGTGCCCGCGGTCGTGGCCTGCCCCGGCGCGACCCGCATCCCGCCGGGCGTCGAGGTGATGGTGGACGGCACCTCCGGCGAGGTCCGCGTGGCGCCGGAAGAGGCGGACGTGGCCGACGCGGTCGGCGCCGCCTCCGCCCGCCAGGCCGCGCTCGCGACCTGGACCGGTCCAGGCGCCACCGCCGACGGCCACCCCGTGCCGCTGCTGGCGAACATCGGCGGCCCGGCCGAGATCGACGCCGCGCTGGCCGCGGGGGCCGAGGGCATCGGCCTCTACCGCACCGAGTTCCTCTTCCTCGACCGCGCCGAGCCGCCGTCGATCGAGGAGCAGGAGCGGGCCTACCGGGCCGCGCTCGACGCCTTCCCCGGCGGCAGGGTCGTGGTGCGCACGCTTGACGGCGGCGCGGACAAGCCGCTGCGGTTCCTGCCCACGCCGGCCGAGCAGAACCCGGCGCTCGGTGAGCGGGGCCTGCGCCTGTTCAGGCGCGCGCCCGAGGTGATGGACGTCCAGCTCCGCGCCCTGGCCACGGTGGCCGTCCCCGAGCTGCAGGTGATGGCGCCGATGGTGGCAACGGCCGAGGAGGCCACCTGGTTCGCCAGGGAGTGCGCCGACAAGGGCCTGCTCGACGTCGGCGTGATGATCGAGATCCCGGCGGCCGCGCTGCGCGCCGCCGACGTGATCTCCCAGGTCGACTTCGTCTCCGTCGGCACCAACGACCTCAGCCAGTACGCCTTCGCCGCCGACCGCGGCCTGGGCGCCGTCAGTGGGCTGCACGACCCCTGGCAGCCGGGGTTGCTCGACCTCGTCGCGCTGGTCGCCGAGGCGGCCTCGCGGGCGGGCAAGCCGTGCGGGGTGTGCGGGGAGGCAGCCGCCGACGCGGCGCTGGCCTGCGTCCTGGCCGGGCTGGGGGCCTCGACGCTGTCCATGGCGCCGTCGGCGCTGGCCGGCGTACGCGCCGGGCTGGCCGCGCACACGCTGGAGCAGTGCCGTACGGCGGCGCAGGCGGCCAGGGCGCAGCCGTCGGCGGCCGACGCCCGAGCGGCGGCCCGCGTGCACCTGCCGGGGCTCGCCAGGCTCGGGTTGTAGCTGCGCTGAGAGCGAGCGCGGGGTTCGGGCGCGTCGTCCGATGGATACCTTTGGAGTCATGCTTCGACGGATCGGTACGACAGGGCTCCTGGTGATCGCGCTCACCGCGTGCGGCGGTGGCGGCGGAACGGCGGGGGCCGAGCCGACCGGAGGCAAGGCCGCCCCGCCCGCGCGCACCACCACGTCCGCGGTCCCGTCGGCGGCCCCGACGCCCGCTCAGAGCGAGGTCCAGCGGGTGCTGGCGCGGCTGACCACCGAGGAAAAGGTCGGCCAGCTCTTCATGCCCGTCCTCTACGGCACCACGGCCGGCTCCGCCTCGGGCGAGAACCAGGCGCGCTACTCCGCGCGCACCCCGGCCAAGGTGATCGCGAAATACCATCTGGGCGGCGTGATCCTCTTCCCCCACAACGTCAAGAGCGCGAGCCAGGTCGTCGGCCTGACCAACGGCCTGCAGCGCGCCTCGGCGAAGGTGCCGCTGATCATCGGCACCGACCAGGAAAACGGTCTGGTGTCGCGCATGTCGGCGCTGATGACGAAGTTCCCCGGCGCGGGCGACATCGGCGACACCAAGGACACCGGCCTGGCCCGCCAGGTGGCCAAGGCCACCGGCGAGGAGCTGCGGGCGCTCGGGGTCAACCTCGACTTCGCGCCCGTCGCCGACGTCAACGTCAACCCGCGCAACCCCGTCATCGGCCGCCGCGCCTATGACGACGACCCCAAGCGGGCGGCCAAGATGGTCGCGGCGGCGGTCAAGGGCTTCGGCGAGGCGAAGATCGCGGCCACCGCCAAGCACTTCCCCGGCCACGGCGACACCAGCGTCGACAGCCACACCGGGCTGCCGATCATCAAGCACACCAAGGCGCAGTGGGAGCGCCTCGACGCGCCGCCGTTCGAGGCCGCGATCGACGCGGGCGTCGACGCGGTGATGAGCGCCCACATCGTCTTCCCCAAGCTCGACCCGTCGGGCGACCCTGCCACGCTGTCCAAGCCGATCCTGACCGGCCTGCTGCGCGAGAAGCTCGGCTTCAAGGGCGTGATCTCCACCGACGCGCTCAACATGGCGGGGGCGCGCAAGAAGTACGACGACGGCGAGGTCGCCGTGCGGGCCGTGCTGGCTGGGGCCGACCTGCTGCTCATGCCCAACGACCTGCCCAAGGCCTACAAGGCGGTGCTGGCGGCGGTGAAGTCGGGCCGCATCTCCGAGCAGCGACTCGACCAGTCGGTCACCCGGCTGCTGACGCTCAGGCACAAGCGCGGCTTCCTGACCGAGGCGCCGGTGGCCTCGGCGGCGAAGGCGTCCGACGTGCTGCGCTCGTCCGCGCACCGCAAGCTGGCCGCCAAGGCAGGCGGCTGACCGGAGTTATCGGGCTTTTCCGGACGCTCTACCCTAGAACGATGGTTACGGGTGTGCTCATCGACTGGGGTGGGGTGCTGACCACCAGCCTGTCCGACTCCATCGCGCGCTGGATCGCCGCCGACCGCATCGACGCCGACCGCTACTACACGGTGATGCGCGAGCTCATCGACCACGCCTACCGGGGCGGGAACGGCGACAACGTCGTCCACGCCCTCGAAAGGGGCGAGATCGACGGCGCCGCCTTCGAGCGCGACCTGGCCGCCCGCCTGCTCACCGTCGACGGCGTGCCGCCGGTCGCCGAAGGGCTGCTGGAGCGCATGTTCGCGGGCTTCGACCGGGTCGAGGCCATGTACGACATGCTCCGCGACGTCCGCGGCAACGGCGTGAAGACCTGCCTGCTGTCCAACTCGTGGGCCAACACCTATCCCCGCGACGACTGGGACGACCTCTTCGACGCCGTCGTCATCTCCGGCGAGGTCGGCATGCGCAAGCCGGAGGAGCGCATCTTCCGCCACGCGCTCGACCTCGTCGGCCTGACCGGCGCCGACTGCGTGTTCATCGACGACATCGAGGCCAACATCACCGCCGCCCGCGCGCTCGGCATCAACGGCATCCACCACCGCGACGCCGCCACCACCATCGGGCACCTGGAGGGCCTGCTGCGTCTCACCTTGCGGAAGTAGCCCATCACCACCGTTGTGACCAGGACCATGAGTAAGGTGGCGATCGGGCTCCCGCCTGAGCGAGCCCCGCACGTTTGGAAAGGTTCGTCATGCGCGTCTATCTGCCGTCTACTCTCCCGGCGCTGGCCTCGGTGCTGAAGGCAGGAGAGGTGGGCCCGGCCCCGCTGACCGGCTACGCGGTGACCCCCGCGCTGATCGAGTGGTACGCATCGGGCGACACCGAGGAACTGGAGTACGTCGCGCTCACCGAGGCCGCCCGCGCCTCGCTGCGGATGCTGGCCGCCGACCGCGCCGACGGCGTCGACGCCCCCGCCCGGCGGGTGGTGATCGCCGCCGAGGTGCCCGAGGGCGCCGTCTCCGCGGGCGCCGCCCTGGAGGAGCGCGGGCGCGTACGTCTCGCGCAGCCGGTGCCGATGACCAAGGTGGCCGCCGTGCACATCGACGACCACGACGCGGAGCCCGACATCGAGGCGGCCATCGCCGCGCTGCCCGCCTCCGACGCGGGCGACGACGACGCCCGTTTCACCGTGGACGGCGCCGAGGCCCACGAGCTCATGTGGTACGCGACCCAGGAGATTCCTGACCTTCTCGGTTGATAACGGGAAGATCACGGCTCGTGCGGCTCGCGCCTATGTGTCGTCACATCACGCTAAGGTCACGACGCAGCACGGTATGTCGCACTGAAGGAGTCGGTTCCACGTGAAGCGTCGAGTCTTGGCGGTCGCCATCGGAGCGATGGCCGTCCTGGCCAGCTCACCCGCAGCAGTCCAGGCAGCGTCCTACGACCACAAGGACCCGTACAAGTCGGGGTGCGGCAGCACGGCACGCGCCGTCCGGTCGGCCAAGATCGTCAGCCGGGTCAACGGCGAGGTGGGCACGATCAAGCTCATGTGGTCGAGCAGGTGCCAGACGAACTGGACGGAGGTCAAGACCGGCACGTCCATGACCGGCACCGTCAAGGTCTACACCGCCGACGGCCGCACCGACTCCTTCCGCTTCAAGAAGGGCAACGGCGGCCGCCACTGGGGCAACATGCTGAAGGCCAGGGGCATCTGCGCCTGGGGCAGCGTGAGCGTCCAGTGGAACGGCGGCAGGGGCGGCCAGAACGCCCAGGGCACGACCAGCAAGGCCTGCGGCTGATCTGAGGCTGACCTGCGGGACGCGCGGTCGACCGGCGAAACGCCGGGCCGACCGGCAGGACACCGGGCTGATCGGCTTCGCCGGTCGATGACCCGCTTGCTTCGCCCGTACGGGCCGGGCCGGTGCTTCCCTTCGGAGGCGCGGCCCGCCCCGTGCGGGCGCCGTCGTTTCGGGGAGGGGCAGCATCGGAATGTCATAGCGGGCATTTAGGCTTGGGTCCGACATGACACAGCACATCATCTGGGACTGGAACGGCACCCTTTTCCACGACATCGACGCCGTCGTAGGGGCCACCAACGAGGTCTTCAAGCCGTACGCGCTGCCCGCACTCACCGCCGACGGCTTCCGCGCGGTCTACACCCGCCCCATCTGGGTCGCCTACGAGCGCATGCTCGGCCGCCCGCTCACCGAGGGCGAGTGGGAGCGGCTCGACCAGGGTTTCCACGAGCACTACTTCCGGCTGGCCGAGGTGTGCCGGCTGGCCACCGGCGCCGAGACGATGCTCGCGGCCTGGACCGGCAGCCAGTCGCTCTGCTCGATGGCCCCGCACGCCCACCTGGTGCCCAAGGTGGACTCGTTCGGCATCACCCGGCACTTCACCAGGATCGACGGCCTGCACGGCGCCACCGGCGGCGAGAAGGCCGCGCACATGGAGGAGCACATCAGCGCGCTGGACGTCGATCCCGCCCAGGTCCTCGTGATCGGCGACAGCGTGGACGACGGGCTGGCCGCCCGCCACGTCGGCGCCAGGGCCGTGCTCTACACCGGCGGCATGACGACCAGGCAGGAGTTGGAGAGCACCGGGTTCCCGGTGGTCGATCGGCTCGCCGACGCGCTCGACCACATCTGACGGCCCCTCCCCGATGGCCCGTCCCTGAAGGCCCGTCCCTGAAGGCGGGCCGTCTCGCCGTCCCTGAAGGCCGGCCGTCTGGCCGGCCGTCTTCGGCGGCCGGTCATGCCGGAATCCACGTGGTGAGGATGCCGGACGCCGTGATGGCCTACTCTGCTGCAGAGATCCTTCAGGAGGCCGCCATCAATCGCCTTGTGCTGTGGAACGTCGACCTGACGCTGGTCGACGTCGCCATCGTGACCAGAGACGCCTACGCCGAGGCGTTCCGCGTCGTGACCGGGCGTCCGCTCGTCAAGCTCGTCCCTCCGCTCGGCCGCCCCGACTCCGAGATCGTCTTCGAGACGCTCGCCGTCAACGGGATCGTGGCCGAGGACGACCATCTGCCCAGGTTCCTCGCGGCGCTGGCCACCGCCTTCGCCGACCGGCGTGGTCGGCTGGCGAAGGAGGGGCGCATGATGGCCGGGGCCAAGGCCGCGCTCAAGGCCGTCTCCAGGCTCGACGGCGTCGCCCAGACCGTGCTCACCGGCACGATCAAGAGCAACGCCGTGCTCAAGCTCAAGGCGTTCGGGCTCGACAAGCACATCGACTTCGAGCTCGGCGGCTACGGCGAGGAGGTCTACCCCAAGGCGACGCTGCTCCAGGTCGCCCAGTCGCGGGCCAAGCAGCGGCTCGGCACGCCGTTCACCGCGGCCAACACCGTCGTGATCGGCGACTCCACGCGTGACGTGCAGGCCGCCAAGATCGGCGGGGCGGCGATGATCGGCGTCGCGTCGGGCCGGTCGATGGCGTCCGAGCTGCGCGAGGCCGGGGCCGACGTGGTGCTGCCCGACCTGTCCGACGCCTCCGAGGTGGTGGCGGCGGTCGCGGCCCTGACCGCGCCCCTGGACAGCCGCGCGGTCTGAGCGTCCCACGCGGCATGGGAAGACCGGCTGATCCCGGAGCCGGCGGGGTCCGTGCGTGCCGGGGTCAATCGAGGGCTTCGAGGAAGCGGGCGGCGATCGGGGCGGCGACCGCCGATCCGGCGCCGCCGCCCTCCACGATCACCGAGAACGCCACGTCCCCCTTGTAGCCGATGAACCATGAGTGCGCGGGCGGCTCCTTGCCCGAGCCGTACTCCGCGGTGCCGGTCTTGCCGGCCGTCCCCGACGGGAAGCTGACGCCGTGCGCGGTGCCGTCGGTGACCACGGCGGGCATGAGGGCGCGCAGCGCGTTCACGACGCCCTTCTCCAGCGGGCGCGGTGTGTCGGGCTGCTCGCCGGGGATGCGCTCGCCGGTGACCAGCCGGGGCGGGATCCACGCGCCCGAGGCGATCGCGGCGGCCACCGAGGCCATGTTGAGCGGGCTGGCCAGCACCCTGCCCTGCCCGATGGCGGCGGAGGCGAGGTCGGTGTCGTCCTTGGGGTCGGGGAACTCGGCGCGTACGGCGGGCACGCCCGGCGTGATCGGCGTGCCGAAGCCGAAGCTCCTGGCCACCTCGGCGAGCCGGCCGCCGTTCAGCCGGTCCACGCTGAGCTGCCCGAACGTGGTGTTGCATGAGTGCGCGAACGCGTTCTGGAAGGTCAGCGTCCCGAAGTCCTCGTAGCCGGCGTTGTGGAACGGGAAGCCGCCGATGTTCTGCTCGGCCGGGCAGGTGACCCGCTGCCCCGGCTGGATGCCGCCGGCGACCAGCGCGGAGGCGGTGACCACCTTGAACGTCGAGCCGGGCGGATACTTGCCCATGAGCGCCCTGTTGAACCCGCCCGGGGCGTTGACCACGGCCAGGATCTCCCCGGTCGAGGCCCGCAGCGCGACCAGCGAGACGGGCTTGTCCACGCCCTTGAGCGCCTGCGCGCCGGCCCGGTGCACCTTGAGGTCGAGCGTGGTCTGGATCGGCTGCTCGCCGCCCGTCTCCCCGGCCACGTTCCGCAGCAGCTCATCGCCCCGGTAGAGCCCGATGACAGTGTTCCCGCGCGCCGTGAACCGGTCGGGAAAGGTCTGCTTCATGCCCTCGACGAGCTGCTGCACGGAGCCGGGCGCCGACGGGTCGTTGACCTGGGTGCCGTCGGCGGCGAGTACGCGTACCGGCTCGCCGTCGCGCTTGACGGCCCGCAGCGACAGGCCCTTGCGAAGCTGCGGGTGCATGGTGGCGGGCGTCCAGGCCACCTTCCACGTACGGTCGCGCTCGACCAGGCGCAGCCGCCCGGTGTAGGCGAGGTCGCGCGGCCCGGACAGCGCGGCGCGGAAGGCGATGACCTCCTTGCCCTCGCTCGGGCCGCGGCGCTCGAAGTGCGCGGCGGTCAGCTTCAGCCCGGTGCGGAAGTCGCGGTGGGCGCGCTCGAAGTCGGCGGGCGGGTCGGCGACCAGGTTGCGCATGGTGGCGTAGTCCTGGGCGCTCCAGGCGGCCAGGTAGTGGTCGGCGGTCTCCTCGGGCGAGCCCTGGGTCCGCATCATCCAGACGACGCCGCCCGCCACGACGACCGGGACCAGCAGCCCGGCCACGATCCAGGGCCATCGCCTGCGGCGACGCCTGCCGTAAATTCTCCCCGTTTGTGGTGCCATGCCGCAGAGAACACCAGATGGGAAGTAACGGTGTCCAATATTGATATGAGGGACGCGTAGTTATAAAAGTGGATATATTGGCTGGTCATGGACCTTGTCCGGCATCTGCGCTACTTCATCGTGGTGGCGGAGGAACTGCACTTCGGCAACGCGGCGATCCGGCTCGGCATGGCCCAGCCGCCGCTCAGCCAGCGCATCAAGCGGTTGGAGGAGGAGCTCGGCGTACGGCTGTTCGACCGCTCGGCCCGCCAGGTACGCCTCACCGAGCAGGGCAGGCTGCTGCTGGGCGAGGCCCGCGCGATCGTCACCCGCGTCGACCGGCTGCACGAGCTGGCCAGGCAGGGCGGCGGCGCCGTGCTGAAGGTCGGCGTGCCGCCCGACCTGGCCGCGTCCGTGCTGGCCGCCCTGATCGCCGCCTTCCGCGCGGCCAGCCCCGACGTACGCGTCGCGCCCGCCGAGATCTGGACCGCCGACCAGGTGGCGGCCCTGGCCGACGGCACGATCGACGTCGGGCTCGTCCGCCATCCGATCACCGCGCCAGGTCTGCGCTTCGGGCAAGTGCTCGTGCAGCCCCAGGGCGTGCTGCTGGCCGACAGCGACCCGCTGGCCGCCGTGGGCGAGGTGCACCTGGCCGACCTGGCGGGCCGCGAGCTGCTGCTGCCGCCCCAGGAGGGCGAGCCCGGCTGGCGGGGCGAGGTGCTGGCCGAGTGCCGCCGCCACGGGTACGTGCCCGCCCAGGTCCATGACGGCGCAGGACTCGGGCTGGTGCTGGCCGGGGCGGCGGTGGCGTTCGGGCCGAAGGTGGAGCTCCCGGGGCTGGCCTGGCGGCCGCTGCTAGGCTCGCCGATCGCGAGCCGGGTCTCCACGGCCTGGCGCACGGCGACGGCCGCGACCACCGACTTCGCGGCCGTGGCCGTACGGACGTTGAAGGAGAGCGCCGGGATGACCGAGCAGGGCTCCGCGCCCCAGCGGCGGGTCAGCCGCAGACCGGGGATGCTGGCATGACCCCGCCCGACTTCGACGCCCTGTTCACCCGCGCCGGGGTGACCGGCTGGCTGTGCGCCGCCGACGTCGACACCGGCCACGAGCTCGGCCACGGGCCCGACGAGCTGCTGCCGACGGCGTCCATGTTCAAGGTGCCGCTGCTGGTGGAGTTCTGCCGGCAGGCCGACGCCGGGCTGCTCGACCCCGCCACTCAGGTCACGGTGCCCGCTGAGGGGCGCATCCCCGGGCCCACCGGGATCGCCGCGATGCTCGACGACGTGACGATCTCGCTGCGCGACCTCGCGTACCTGATGATCGCGGTCAGCGACAACACCTCGGCCGACACGCTGCTCGACCTGATCGGGTGCGACGCCGTCAACGCCATGCTCGACGGGCTCGGGCTGACACGGACCCGGGTCGTGCAGGGGGCGGGGGAGGGCAACGCGCGCATGCGGGACGACACCGGGCACGGGTGGCCGTACCTCGATCCCGAGGACATCGCCCGGCTCAGCGCGCTCGACCCGGCGCACACCAACCGCAGCACGCCGCGCGAGATGGTCCGGCTGTTCGAGCTGATCTGGCGCGACGAGGCCGCCTCCGCCGAGTCGTGCGCGTGGATGCGCAGCGTGCTCAACATGCAGGTGTGGCCGCACCGGCTGGCCTCCGGCTTCCCGTACGACGACGTCGCCGTCAGCGGCAAGACCGGCACCTACCCGACGCTGCGCTGCGAGTCGGGCGTCGTGGAGTACCCCGACGGCCACCGGTACGCGGTGTCGGTCTTCACCCGGTCGTTCAGCACGGCCCTGATCCAGCCGCGCGCCGACGCGGTGATCGGCACGGCCGCGCGTATGGCGGTGGACCACCTACGGAGGTAGCAAGTTATGGGGAACGCCGGGTATGACATTCCTCCGTACGGGCGACAGGATGATGACATGGTTGCTGAGGGCGAGCTTCTCTGGGAGCCGGGCGACGAGGTGGTCGCGTCGGCCAGGCTGACCCGCTATCTGAGGTGGCTGGGCAGGTCAGGCGGTTACGAGGACGCGTGGCGGTGGTCGGTCGAGCACCCCGGCGCGTTCTGGACGTCGATCTGGGACTACTTCGAGGTGATCGGCGAGCGCGGCGACGGCCCCGTGCTGTCGGGCACGATGCCCGGGGTGACCTGGTTCGAGGGCGCCTCGCTCAACTACGCCGAGAACGCCCTGCGCCACGATGAGGGCCCCGGCCTGATCTTCGTCAGCGAGGACGGCGGCCGGCAGGAGCTGAGCAGGGCCGAGCTGCGTGAGGAGGTCGCGCGGGTGCGGGCCGGGCTGGTCAGGCTCGGTGTCGGCCGCGGCGACCGGGTGGCCGGCTACCTGCCCAACATTCCGCAGGCGCTGATCGCGTTCCTCGCCACCGCCTCGCTGGGCGCCGTCTGGTCGGCGGGCTCGCCCGACTTCGGCGTGCCGTCCATCGTCGACCGGTTCAAGCAGATCGAGCCGAAGGTGCTCATCGCCGTCGACGGCTACCACTACAACGGCAAGAGCTTCGACCGCTCGGCCGCGGTCAACGAGATCGCCGCCGCGCTGCCCTCGCTGCGGGCGACCGTGTGGATGCCCTACCTGGCCGCCGCGGAGGAGGGCAGGGCGCCGCAGCAGGCCGAGCCGATCGGCGGTCACGCCGCCGAGGTGCCGCACGGCCAGGTGATCGGCTGGGAAGGGCTGCGGGCCGAGGAGGGGCCGCTGGAGTTCGAGCAGGTGCCGTTCGGCCACCCGCTGTGGATCCTCTACTCCAGCGGCACGACCGGGCTGCCCAAGCCGATCGTGCACGGGCACGGCGGCGTGGTGCTCGAGCACCTCAAGGCGCTCACCTTCCACCAGGACCTCGGCCCCGGTGACGTGTTCTTCTGGTACACCACCACGGGCTGGATGATGTGGAACTACCTCATCGGCGCGCTGCTGGTGGGGGCCACGCCCGTGCTCTACGACGGCTCGGCCACGCATCCGTCGCCGGCCGCCCTGTGGCGCATCGCCGCCTCGGAGGAGGTGACGTACTTCGGGGTGGGGGCGCCGTACATCATGGCCTCACTGAAGGCGGGGCTGCGGCTGGAGGGGCTTGAGCGGCTGCGCGGGGTCGGCTCGACCGGCTCGCCGCTGCCGCCCGAGGGCTTCGCCTGGCTGGCCGGGCAGCTTCCCGGCACGCCGCTGGGGTCGTTCTCCGGCGGCACCGACGTGTGCACGGGGTTCGTCGGCGCCACGCTGCTGCATCCCATCAGGGCCGGCATCATCCCGTGCCGGTCGCTGGGGGCGAAGGTGGAGGCGTACGATCCGGCGGGCGAGCCGGTGATCGGCGAGGTGGGGGAGCTGGTGCTGACCCAGCCGATGCCGTCGATGCCGGTCCGCTTCTGGAACGACCCCGAGGGGCGGCGCTACGCCGAGAGCTACTTCGACGTCTACCCCGGCGTCTGGCGGCACGGCGACTGGATCAAGATCAACGAGGATGGCGGCTGCGTCATCTACGGGCGCTCCGACTCCACGCTCAACCGGGGCGGCGTCCGCATGGGCACCAGCGAGTTCTACCGGGTGGTCGAGCGCTTCGAGGAGATCGTCGACAGCCTCGTCATCGACACCGGCCAGCTCGGGCGGGAGGGCCGGCTGCTGCTCTACGTCACGCTGGCCGAAGGGGCCGAGCTGACCGAGCCGCTCGAACGCGAGCTGCGCGCCACCCTGCGCAGGGAGCTGTCGCCGCGCCACGTGCCCGACGAGATCCGGGTGGTGCCCGGCATCCCGCGGACGCTGTCGGGCAAGAAGCTGGAGGTGCCGGTACGCAAGATCCTCCTCGGCACGCCCGTCGAGCAGGCCGCCAACCCCGACGCCATGGCCAACCCCGAGGTGCTGCGCCACTTCACCGGCTCTTGAGGCCGAACAGGGGCAGGCACGCCTCCAGGTTGTGGAGCTCGAAACCGGGCTCCTCCCGCCAGTCCTCCCTGCCCATGCGGAAGCGGCGGGTGACGACCGGCTTGCCCTTGCGGTTGTGCAGGGTCGTGCCGTCCTCCCGGTAGCCGAGCTTGCGCGTGACGGCCAGCGAGGAAGGGTTGTCCTCGAACGCCTCCGTCACCGCCGACCTCGCGCCCAGACCGGCGAAGGCGAAGTGCAGCACGGCCTTGCGCATCTCGGTGCCCACGCCCTGCCCTTGGAAGCGCCTGCCCAGCCAGGAACCGGTCTTGACCTCGCCGAGCACGGGGAAGTCGGAGGCCATGACGCCCTGGGTGCCGATGACCTGGCCCTCGCGGACGACGACGAACTCGATCGCCCAGTCGTCCTCGCTGAAGCGGTTCCACGTGCCGAAGTGGAACTGGATCGTGCGCCTGGCCCGCTCGGCCGGCTCGCCCTCGGTCCACGGGAAGAGGAACGGCATCTGCCCCTCGTCGTGGACGCCCTCTGCGGCGCGGTCGCCCAGCTCGTCGAGGTCATCGAGGGACGGGACGCGGAGGGTGAGGTGGGGCGTGGCGATCGAGAGCTCGAAGAGCGGCCAGTTGCGCATGGCACGGGATGGTGCCAGACGCCCTGGCGGCCGCGCGACTCATTTTTCCGACAAAAGGGTATTTTCCTGAATCTCGATATTAGCCACGTCTTTTCCTCAACAAAACCATGAATTCTCTGCTGTCTGGGTAGGCGTCGATTTATGACGATAAAGCTTCAGACATTCACCGTTCTCGCTCTGTCCGCCGGCGTCCTTCCCTTCATCGCGACCCCGCCGCCCGCCGCCGCCGTCACCGTCCGTCCCGCCGCCCCGCCACCCGCGGAGAGCGCCGAGCGGCCGGCGAGCGAGGAGACGGAGAAGGTCGAGAAGGTGGAGGAGGTCAAGAGCAAGCCGGTGCTGCTGCGCCCGGGGCACAGGGGCGAGGCCGTCCGCTCGCTCCAGCGCAAGCTGCACAGGGGGCGCTACTACTTCGGCCGGATCAACGGCGTGTACGACGAGCAGACCAAGTTCGCCGTCTGGGCGTTCCAGAAACACAAGCGCATGATGCCGAGGAAGGAGGTCGGGCCGAAGATGCTGGCGGCGCTGGACAAGCCCGTCAGGCACAAGGTGCTGGTGCCGGGCGGCGCGCCCGACCGGGTGGAGATCGACCTGCGCAACCAGTTGCTGACCGTCTATCGCGACCGCAGGCCCGCGCTGATCTCGCACGTCTCCACCGGCGCCGAGGTGCGCTACTGCGAGAACGGGCGGTGCGGCAACGCCATCACGCCGACCGGGGACTTCCGCGTGCTGCGCCGCGCGCCCGGCTGGACGACGGGGCCGCTGGGGTCGATGTACAACTCCCTGTACTTCACCGGGGCCATCGCCATGCACGGCTCGACGAAGGTGCCGCTGCGGCCGGCCTCGCACGGGTGCGTGCGGGTGCCGCTGGAGACGTCCAAGCGGCTGTACCAGATGGTGAAGATCGGCGAGCCGGTGCACGTCCGGGGAAAGATTATGTGACCCGCCTTACGGTGAAATTTCTCGAAATATCGGGCTATTCTTCCCCGAGTCATCGCGCCATTCCCGGCGCGGACGTCCGGGCAAGGCGAAGCCCGGCGGGGCGCCGCGCCTTTCTCGGGTGCGTTCCCGATTGAGAGGCGTGAAACCCGCCGGGCTCGTCAGCTCACGCCGTGCCGCCCACCCGCGAGATGCGCGGGATGCCGCCCACGCGGCCCAGGCGCGGCACGCTGTCCCCTGCCTTCTTCAGCACGCCGTCCTTGACCAGCCGCAGCGGCGAACCGACCGGCTTGGGGCCGTCGCCGGTGGTCTGCGCCAGGCGCAACGCCAGCGCCGGGCACATGTCGACCGCCCGCCTGGCGTCCTTGGCCATGAAGCCGGGGATCTTCCTGAACGACGGGAAACCGTAGTCGTCCAGGTCCACGAACTCGGGCAGCAGATGCGCGCACAGGCCATGACCCTGGCAGCGTGACCAGTCGACCTCCAGCCGGTACTCGGGCTCCGGCTCGCGCTCCGGCATCGGCAGCACGCCGCGTACCGGACGGCCGCAGGAGCCGTGCTCCAGGTGGATGGCGATCTCGTCCTCGAACGCGTCCAGCGCCGACAGCACGAACTTGGCCGTCCCATCGGGGTGGAAGCAGGCGCCGCGGCGCTCCACGACGCGTACGGCGCGGCGGACCGCGTCCACGGAGCCGGTGCCCTCGGCCAGCGCGCAGATGGCCCTGGCGACGTCGGGCAGCCCGAGCCGGCAGGGGCCGCACTGGCCGGCCGACTCGGCCGCCAGGTACGAGGCGACCCTGGCCGCCTCGCCCAGCGGGCACGTGGACTCGCCGAGCGGCACGATGATCCCTGCCCCCAGGGTCGCCCCCGCCGCTTTCATGCCCTCGCGGGAGATGACGGCCGTCTCGACCGCCTCGGCCGACAGCCACGCGCCGTGATAGCCGCCGATCAGCACCCCGTCGCCGGCCTCCGCCTCGCACAGGGCGAGCACGTCGGCCAGCAGGGTGCCGGTGGGCGCCTCGATCACCGCGCCGTTGGCGGCGCCGCCGCTCACGGTGAGCAGGATCGTGCCGGGCTCCTTGGTGGTGCCCACTTCCGCGTACTTCTGGGGGCCGTACTCGGCCAGCAGCGCGAACTGCGCGTACGTCTCCGTGTTGGACAGCAGGGTCGGCAGCCCGTCCACGCCGCTCTGCGCGGCCCGCTTCTTCCTGCCCGGCGGGATGCCCTCCTCCCCGTTGACCGCGCGGACGAGCGCGCCGCCCTCGCCGGAGATGAACCGTTCCTTGATCCCGACCACTCTGATCGGGACCCGGCTCTCGGCGCCTCCCGAGACGTTGGCGGCGCGGCGCTCGGCCACGGCGGCGGCGACGGACGCCTCGGCGACCTCGCCGCCGGCCGTGGCGACGACCACCTCCCGGGCGCCCAGCGCCTCGGCCGCCAGCACCGCGCCGTCCAGCACGAGGTGCGGGTTGCGGGTCAGCAGCATGGCGTCCTTGGAGCTGGCCGGCTCCCCTTCCGCGCCGTTGACCAGGACGACGCTCTCGCCGGTGCCGGCCGAGTCGGCCACCGCCCGCAGTTTCCTGGCGAAGGGGAAGGCCGCGCCGCCCCGGCCCCGCATGTCCACCTCGTTGGCGTACGAGATGAGCTCGCCCAGTTCGCGTGGCTCCACGAGACCGTGGAGCGTGCGGTGGGCGGGCAGGTCGAGACGGCGGCAATGGTCCAGCCCGGCGGTCAGCCGGGCCGGACCCATGCGCAGCACCCGTGGGACGCGGGCGGGAATCACGAAGCCTCCTGGACGAGTGCGAACAGGGTCATCCCGCCTCCCGGTACCTGCGCCTGGCCTCGGCGAGGCTGACCGGCGCGTCGGCGCGGGCCGCCGCCGCGGCGGGCTGCCTGCTCTTGCCGGGGGCCTTGGCGGCGGGCCGTTCCGCGGGCACGCCCATGGGCGCGGCGGAGGTCACGGCGGGCCCCTCGATTCTTTCCGGTACGACCGGCGGCCTGCGGACCGTGGCGAGCACGCGCACGACCAGCGCACCGCCGACCGCCGCCATGCTGGCCACGTACGACCAGGCCACCCAACCGGCCGGCGGGCGGCCGGCCGTCAATCCGTGCATGATGCCGATGGGCCAGGCCAGGTACGCGGCGGAATGGAGGATCCGCCACATCCATGGCCTGCTCCGTACGGCGAAGCGACCTCTCAGCATCCCCGTCGCCACGGCCACGACCATGAGGTCGAAGGCCAGGGTGCCGAATCCCACCCAGATCCCGGCGATGGGCACGACCGCCGCCCCCGGCGGCACGTGTCCCAGGCTGATCATCAGCGAGATGTGCGTGATCAGGTACGCCAGCCCGATGAGCGCGGTGGCGCGGTGCGCGAGCTGGGCCCTGACCCGGTTCGCCGGGGACAGGAAGACGCGTTCGGTGGTGAGCAGGCCGAGCGCGACGGTCGCGGTCAGCAGCACCAGGGCGAACACGCCCGCGTAGAACTCGAGGAAGCCCACCCCTTGGCCGAGCAGCGCGATGCCGCGTTCCGTCCTGGTCAGCGCGAACGCCGATAACAGGACGGCCGCGATCGAGGCGCTCGCCCCCAGCCGGACCTTCCTGGTGTCCAGCAGAGTGGGGGCGTGCCTGGGGTGTCGTCTGTGGAGCATCTATTTCCCTCCAAGGTCGGGTGAGGGTGCGACTCGGAAGGCTGGGAGCCCGATGATCCGGGCGGACGGTCAGATCAGCACCGGCGGCCCTGGTTGATGCAGTTGACGACGTTCTGCATCAGTCTGTCGGGCATCACGTTGACGAAGTCAGCGTGGTCGGTGACCGGGTTGTGCTTCTGCTCCGGGAAGGCGTCCAGGGCGAACGAGGGTCCCTGCGGCACCGCGTACGTGAGGGTCATGCGGAGTGCGGGTACCGCCCTGGTGCCCTGCGGGCAGGCGCCATTCTGGTCAGGGAAGACGATGTGCGTGCGGTGGTTGGCGCTGTCGGTGTTCTGACCGTCCCAGCAACTGGGGAAGTCCAGGATACGAACGACCTGGCTGCCGCGCGGGCAAAGCGGATATTTGTCGGTAGCTATGCGATTTTGGAATCCCGTGCAGGTCCAGGCCGAGCGGGCGTTGGCGGTGCCGTTGGTGGCCGCCTTGGCGTCGCCGGTGATGATCCGCAGGAACCTCGGCATGGCCACGACCCTGGAGTTCGCGTTGCCGCGGAACTGCAGCTGCACCGAGCGGGCCCGCAGTACCTGGCCGACGTTGCCGTCCGGGTCATCGGCGTTCGCCTCAGACCTGCGGTCCCTGATGACCGGCCAGAAGTACGTGGACTGGTCGTTCAGCCGGCAGGTGGTGCCCGCCGCCGCCAGGCTCTCGTCGGTCGAGAACGCGTCGGTCGAGAGGTTGCCCACGTAGTCGTGCAGGTGGTGCGCCCCGTTGCTCACGCCTGGGGCGACGATGAAGTTGTCGGGGTTGTTGTGGCCGTCGCGGTTGGTGCCGCACTGCGCGGCGAACGTGCCGCGCGAGCCGCCCCTGCCGATGCCCGCGTCGAGGCGGCGCGGCTGGACCTGGCGGATGTCCACGAAGTCCTGCACGAACGGGCCTAGGCCGGCGCAGGGGTCATCGGCGGTCGGGGAGGGAGAGGGGCTCTGTGACGGGTCGGCATCGCCGTTGCCACCGCCGTCGTCACCGCCGTCGTCGCCGCCGTTGCCATTCCCGTTGTCGTTCCCGGTTCCGTTGTCGTTGCCGTTCCCGTTGCCCGGGTCGTTGCCGTTGTTTCCGCCGTTGTCCCCGTTGTTACCGCCATTCCCGTTGTCGCCGTTGTTGTTCCCATTGTCGGCTCCATCGTTATTTCCGCTGCCGTTGTCGCCATTGTCTCCGCTATTGTCGCCATTGTCCGGGTTGCCCTGGTTTCCGGTCGGGCTAGGGGTCGGGCTGGTCGATCTGGTCGGCTGGCGGCGGCGCGAGAAAGTGGTGGGGTTGTCCTGGTCGTCGGGGGACTGCGGGTCCACCGCGACGCTGCCGCCCTGCGGCGCCTGCTGGTCCCTGCCCTGCTGGTTCCTGCCCGGCTGCTGGGACTGCCGCCCCTGAGGTGACTGGCCACTCTGTGCGGGGTCGCAGGGCGCGGCGACCGCCGGCCCTACGCCGATGACGGCCGCGGACACCAGGCCGGTCGCCGCCACGGCCAGCGCGGACACGGCCGCGGCCATGCGTCTGGATCTCCTCATGTGCGTTTCCTCTTTTCAACCGCCATTGACGACGGGTGGAGCGGGTGAGGGCGTGGGGGCTTCCGGAAGCCGCTGATGATCCACCAGACCCGTGGACTCCAGGTACGCCATGTGGCGCATCACGTAGTTGATGCCTTCCTGGGCCAGCTTGCGTACCTCGGCATTGCGGGTCCCGGACCGCACGCCCGCCACGACGGAGAACACCTTTCCGTGCGCGTCACGCAACAGGTTGGCGAAGTCCTTGTCGAAGGCGGGGCCGCTCTCCGCCGCCAGCTGGGCCATCCAGCGCTGCTGGTCGGGGTTGGGCTCGTCGGGCAGGGCCACGCCGAGCTTCTTGGCGGCCTGGCGGACCATCAGGTCGAGCTCCTTGTGCTCGTCCTTGAGCAGCTTCCCGACTTCCTTCACACGCTGGGACTCGGCGCGGGTCTGGGCGTACTCGCCGACGGGCATCTCCCAGAGGCCCGCCTGGCGTACCTTGATGAGCAGATCGACGTCGGCGGCCGTGAGCGGGCCCGACGACCGTTGCGTCCACTGGGCGGACGCGGGGTCGATCGCCGGGGGCATGACCAGCGCGATCGTCGCGGCGGCGGCAACCACGAAGCCGCCGAGCATGAACAACTCGCCGCGCAAAAGCCTGTGCATGGTCGGAGATACGCGGGCGTACCCGCCAAGGTTCACGTATGGTCGGAGATAGTTAGAAATGACTGGAGTTATCGGAGTGGCTACCGCTTGGATAACGAAGGTGTAAAGATGTGCCCCGTGCTAGGTCACCTCGACGGCAGGTTCGAGAGTGCGGATGCCGAGGCGGAGCACCGCATCGCGGTGCTTTACCAGGAGTTCGGCGGCCCTCTGCTGCGCCACGTACGCAAATCAACAGGTAACGACCTTCAGTGGGCTGAAGACGTCGTGCAGGAGACGATCGTCAGGGCCTGGCGAAACTCGGCAAGACTGCAATGGGAACCGAGCCTCATATGGGCGTGGCTGCTGACCGTGGCCCGTCGCATAGTCATTGATGGTCGTCGGCGGAAGAGCGTCCGGCCGCAGGAGGTCGAGCCGCCTGAAGTCGACATGATGTCGGTTCCGGATGGATCGGAGCGAGCGTTATCGGCGATGGTCGTCGCTGACGCGCTGCGGTCCCTGTCTCCGGAACACCGCGAAGTCATTGAGCAGACCTACCTCCGAGACCGTACGATAAGTGAGGCGGCGGAGATTCTGGGGATCCCGCCGGGCACGGTGAAGTCCCGGCTCTACTACGGGATCCGGGCTCTCCGTGAGCTGCTGCGGGACAAGGGGGTAGCCGGCTGATGCACGAAGAGGTGGCCGCCTACGTCCTCGGCGTCCTCGATGAGGAGGAGCACGAGGCGTTCGAACGCCACCTCGAAACGTGCGAGCGCTGTCAGGCGGAGCTGGTCGAGCTCGCCGAGGTGCCAGGGCAACTCGACGAGCTCAAGAACGACCCCTCTTCGGCCTCCGGCGACGACCCGCCGATGTCCTCCATGTCACGTTGACGTTTATCCCCTTTTCGGGTGATATCGGTAGGGCAAGGCGTCACGCCCGGCAGCACGTGGCCGGGCGGTCAGGGGAGGTGTTCGGTGGGCATCGACGGTGATGCGCCCGGCCCTCCACGCCGGCGGTTCGGCGAGGAGGGCGGTCTGCTCTCCTACGGCGACTACCTCCGCCTGCCCGAGCTCCTCGACCAGCAGCGGCCGCAGTCCGCGGCCCCTGACGAGTTGCTCTTCATCACCACCCACCAGGTCCACGAGCTGTGGTTCAAGCTGCTGCTCCACGAGCTGGAGTCGGTGCGCTCCGCCATGTTCGCGGGCGAGCTGTGGCTGGCCAGGCACCTGTTCAGGCGGGTGCACGCGGTCGAGCGGGTGATGGTCGAGCAGATCGAGGTCCTGGAGACGATGACCCCGCAGGACTTCCTGGCCTTCAGGGCCGGCCTGGCGCCCGCGAGCGGGTTCCAGTCGGTCCAGTTCAGGGAGCTGGAGTTCCTGTCGGGGCTGAAGGACGAGCGCTATCTCAACTCCTTCAGGCACGCGAGCGAGGACGAGCTCGCCCGGCTGCGCCGCAGGCTCACGGAGCCCACGCTGTGGGATGCTTATCTGACCGCCCTCTCCCAGCGTGGCCTGCCGGTCTCCGACAGCGAGATCATGGACTCGCTGCTGGCCGTGGCGAGGGACCGCGGGTCTTACGACGACCTGTGGCAACTGGCCGAAGACCTGCTGACACACGACGAGACCGCCGCGCTGTGGCGGATGCGTCACGTCCAGATGGTCGAACGCCAGATCGGCACCAAATCGGGCACAGGCGGCTCGACCGGTGCTCCCTACCTGCGCGGCAGAACCCGCCTGCACTACTTCCCGCTGCTGTGGGAACTCAGGGCCTGGCTATGAACAGCCATGGCGAACCCTCACAAAGGAGTGAGAGCGAAATGCCGCTCGACGAGGCCAAGGATGAGCTGCTCCAGCGAGCCGCGGAAAGATGCGCGGCGAGCAGTGGGCACATGAGCGCCGAGGAGGCGCTGTCCTTCCTGCGGCTCTACTACCGACACGTCGCGCCGGAGGACCTGCTCGACCGCAACCCCGTTGACGTCTACGGCCCCGCGATGTCCCAGAGGCAGCTCGCGGAGGTCCGCCCCCAGGGCAGGGCGGTGGTCCGTGCCTACACCCCCACGATCGAGCAGAACGGCTGGGACCCTGGCCACTCCGTGGTCGAAGTGGTGACCGACGACATGCCGTTCCTGGTCGACTCCGTCGCGATGGAGCTCGACCGCCACGACCTCGGCACCCACCTGGTCGTCCATCCCCAGATGCGGGTGCGCCGCGACATGACCGGCCGCATGCTCGGCCGCGGCCAGGAGGACGTCACCGGCCAGATGCTGGTCGAGTCCTGGATCCACATGGAGATCGACCGGCAGTCCGACCCCGAGGTGCTCAAGCGGCTCGAGGCCGGCCTGCTGAAGGTGCTCGCCGACGTGCGCCACACGGTCGAGGACTTCGCGAAGATGCGGGCGCTGGCCGTACAGACCGCGGAAGACCTGAGCATGAACCCGCCGCCGCTGGAGCCCGCCGAGGTCGAGGACAGCCTCGACCTGCTGCGCTGGCTCGCCGACGGGCACTTCACCTTCCTCGGCTACCGCGAATACCGGCTGGAGCACACCGACGAGGGCGAGATGCTCCGGGCGCTGCCCGGAGCGGCGCTCGGCATCCTGCGCGACGACAAGGCCGGGTCGGAGAGCTTTGCCGCGCTGCCCCCCGAGGTGCGGGCCAAGGCGCGCGAGAAGCAGCTCATGATCATCACGAAGGCCAACTCCAAGGCCACCGTGCACCGCGCCAACTACCTCGACTACATCGGCGTGAAGCTGTTCTCGCCCGACGGCGAGGTGATCGGTGAGCGGCGCTTCCTCGGCCTGTTCACCCACGTGGCCTACAACGAGTCGATCTCCCGCATCCCGGTGCTGCGCCGCAAGCTGGCCGACGTACTCGACCAGGCCGGGCTCGCGCCCGACAGCCACGACGGCAAGGACCTCATCGAGATCCTGGAGACCTTCCCGCGCGACGAGCTGTTCCAGACCTCCATCGACCAGCTGCTGCCGATCGCGCTCGGAGTGCTGCGGCTGCGCGAGCGCAAGCAGGTCAAGCTGTTCCTGCGCCGCGACGACTACGGCCGCTACATCTCCTGCCTGGTCTACCTGCCGCGTGACCGCTACACCACCAAGGTCCGGCTGAAGATGCAGGAGGTGCTGCTCAAGGCGCTCGGCGGCACGTCGCTCGACTACAGCGCCATGATCGGCGAGTCCGTGCTGGCCCGGCTGCACGTCGTGATTCGCGGCGAGCGCGGCAGGCAGCTGCCCGCGCCCAGCGTCGACGTCGAGGAGCTGGAGGCCCGCCTCGCCGCCATCACCCGCTCCTGGGAGGACGACCTCGCCTCCGCGCTGACCGAGATGACCTCGGAGGAGGAGGCGCCCACGCTCATCAAGCGCTACGCCTCCGCCTTCCCCGAGGGCTACAAGGCGGACTTCCCGCCCAAGGTGGCCGTGGTCGACCTGCGGCGGCTCGAAGAGCTCGTCGAGGCGGGCGACGGCGACAAGGTCGGCATCAACCTCTATGAGCCGTACGACGCGGTCGAGGGCGAGCGGCGGCTGAAGATCTACAAGATCGGCTCGCCCATCTCGCTGTCCCGCGCCCTGCCGCTGATCCAGCGGCTCGGGGTCGAGGTCGTGGACGAGCGGCCGTACGAGGTCGACCGCGACAACGACCCGCGCACCAAGAACGCCTGGATCTACGACTTCGGGCTGCGCTACACGCCGGCCGACGGCGTCGGCAGGGACGAGTTCAAGCGGCTCTTCCAGGACGGCCTCAACGCCCTGTGGACCGGCCGGGTGCAGGCCGACGACTTCAACGCGCTCATCCTCAGCGCCGGGCTGACCTGGGAGCAGGTCGAGATCCTGCGGGCCTACGCCAAATACCTGAGGCAGGCCGGCAGCACGTTCTCGCAGCCGTACATGGAGGACGTGCTCAAGGGCAACGTCAGGGTGGCCAGGCTGCTGGTGCGGCTGTTCGAGGCCAAGCACGACCCGCGGCGCGGCGAGGACGTCAGGGTCGATCTCGTGGAGGCGCTCAACGAGGAGATACTCGGGGCGCTGGACGAGGTGGCCTCGCTGGACGAGGACCGCATCCTGCGGGCGTACCTGGAGATGATCCAGGCCACGCTGCGCACCAACTACTTCCAGACCGTCGACGGCGTGCGCAAGCCGTACATCTCGCTGAAGTTCGACCCGCAGGCCATCAGCGTGCTGCCGCTGCCCAGGCCGAAGTACGAGATCTTCGTCTACTCGCCCCGCGTCGAGGGCGTGCACCTGCGCTTCGGCAAGGTCGCGCGCGGCGGCCTGCGCTGGTCGGACCGGATGGAGGACTTCCGTACGGAGATCCTCGGCCTGGTGAAGGCGCAGATGGTGAAGAACACCGTCATCGTGCCCACCGGCTCCAAGGGCGGATTCGTCGTCAAGCGGCCGCCCAAGTCGAGCAAGCGGGAGGACCTGCTCGCCGAAGGCGTGGCGTGCTACCGGATGTTCATCTCCGGCCTGCTCGACGTCACCGACAACCTCGTGGACGGCAAGGTCGTGCCGCCGCCCGACGTCGTCAGGCACGACGGTGACGACACCTACCTCGTCGTCGCCGCCGACAAGGGCACCGCGACGTTCTCCGACATCGCCAACGGCGTGGCCAAGGAGTACGGCTTCTGGCTCGGCGACGCCTTCGCCTCCGGCGGCTCCATCGGCTACGACCACAAGGCCATGGGCATCACCGCCCGCGGCGCGTGGGAGTCGGTCAAATACCACTTCCGCACGATGGGCGTGGACGTCCAGACGACCGACTTCACCGTGGCCGGCATCGGCGACATGTCGGGCGACGTGTTCGGCAACGGCATGCTGCTGTCGCAGCACATCCGGCTCGTGGCCGCCTTCGACCACCGGCACATCTTCGTCGACCCCTCGCCCGACGCCGCCCGCTCCTACGCCGAGCGCCGCCGCCTGTTCGAGCTGCCGCGCAGCTCGTGGGAGGACTACGACGCCAAGCTGATCTCCCCGGGCGGCGGCGTCTTCCCGCGCACCGCCAAGTCCATCCAGATCACCCCGCAGATGCGCGAGGCGCTCGGCATCCCCGCCGGCATCGCGTCCATGGCGCCCAACGACCTCATCAGCGCCATCCTGCGGGCCCCCGTCGACCTGCTGTGGAACGGCGGCATCGGCACCTACGTCAAGGCCAGCTCCGAGTCCCACACCGACGTCGGCGACAAGGGCAACGACGGGCTCAGGGTCAACGCGTCCGAGCTGCGCTGCAAGGTCGTCGGCGAGGGCGGCAACCTCGGCTTCACCCAGCTCGCCCGCATCGAGTTCGCGCTCAACGGCGGGCTGGTCAACACCGACTTCATCGACAACTCGGCCGGCGTCGACACCTCCGACCACGAGGTCAACATCAAGATCCTGCTCGACCAGGTCGTCCGCGACGGCGAGCTGACCGACAAGCAGCGCAACCAGGTCTTCACCTCGATGACCGACGAGGTCGCCGAGCTGGTGCTGCGCGACAACAAGGCCCAGAACGTGGTGCTCGACGCGGCCCGTACGCAGGCCGTCGACATGCTCCACATCCACGCCCGCTACCTGCGCAAGCTCGAACGCGACGGGCTGGTCAACCGGGAGCTGGAGTTCCTGCCGTCGGACAAGACGCTCGCCGAGCGGCGCCAGGCCAGGCTGGGGCTGACCTCGCCCGAGTTCTCGGTGCTGCTCGCCTACACCAAGCTGGTGGCCGACGCCGAGCTGCTCGGCTCCGACCTCCCCGACGACCCCTACCTGGCGTCGTGGCTGGTCGACTACTTCCCCTCCGCGCTGCGCGAGCGGTTCAGGCCGTACATGGACAAGCATCCGCTGCGCCGCGAGATCATCACCACCCGCGTGGTGAACGAGCTGGTCAACTCGGCGGGCACCACGTTCATGTACCGCTTCGGCGAGGAGACCGGCGCGTCCACGCCCGACATCGTGCGGGCCTACCTGGTCGCGCGCGAGGTGTTCGACCTGCCCGGCTTCCACCGGGCGGTGGAGTCGCTGGACAACGAGGTCGACACCGCCACCCAGATCGCCATGCTGCTGGAGGCACGCAAGCTGGCCGAGCGGGGCGCCCGGTGGCTGCTGGTCAACCGGCGGCCGCCACTCGACCTCGCCGGGTCGGTCAGCTTCTTCGACAAGGGCGTCAACGGGATCATCGGGCACATACCCAAGCTGCTCACCGGGCCCGACCTGGCCGCCTTCGAGGAGCGCCGCGACGCGTTCGTGGCCCGCGGGGTGCCGGACGACCTGGCCGAGCGGGTGGCCGCGATGGTGCCCGCGTACTCGACGCTCGACCTGGTGGAGATCTCGTCGCTGACGGGACGCCCGGTCAACGAGGTGGGCGAGGTCTACTTCGACCTGGCCGACCGGCTGCAGCTCTCCCGGCTGCGCGAGCGCATCATCGCGCTGCCCCGCGACAACCGGTGGAACTCGATGGCCCGCTCGGCGCTGCGCGACGACCTGTACGCCGCGCACGCCTCGCTGACCCGCGACGTGCTGGCCCACAGCCGCCCCGGGCTGTCTCCCGAGGAGCGGCTGGCCCGCTGGACCGAGGGCAACTCGGCGGCGGTCGCCAGGGCCAGGCAGACGCTGTCGGAGATCTGGGAGAGCGACAACTTCGACCTCGCCACGCTGTCGGTCGCGCTGCGCGCCATCCGTACGCTGGTGGCCGCCAGCAACCTGCCCCACACGGAGGCCTGAGAAGCGCGGGGGCGGGCTCGCCGGCCCGCCCCCGCCTACTGCCCTGACGCGCGGGTGAGCGCCCCGTCGTGGGCGATCACGGGCGCGGGCGCCGGCTTCGTCAGCGGCGGCACTGCCGTGGCGTATTGGTGGGTCTCGGTCAGCTTGAGCGAGCGGCGCAGCACCGGCGAGCTGATCGCCCAGCGCGCCGAGTCGGGCACCGGGATGTAGTCGTCCTCGGCCGTCTTCGTCTGGGTGGACGTGGTGCGCGACAGCGAGTATTGGATCAGCGCGCCGCCGTCCTCGGTGCGCAGGGCGTAGACCGGGAAGTTGTCGGCGCTGAAGATCGAGTCGTAGCTGAACCCGTCGCTCTTGGCGCTCTCGCGGCGCTCGGCGATCTGCTCGGCCACCTCGGTGGTGTAGGGGCCGGCCGCGAGCAGGCCGTCGGTGACGCCCGCCTTGCCCGTCTCGGCCACGCTGGCGTGGACGGGGCCGATGAACTGCGGGCTGATGGTGACGCTCTTGTCGTCGGCGGCCACGGCCGTGGCGTAGCCCTCGTCGTCGAGCTCGATCGGCGGCAGCTCCTGGCCGGGCAGCAGCTCGGCCGCCGAGCTGAGCCGCCAGCGGTCGAACTTGACGAACGTCAGCAGCGTCGGCGCGTCGTCGCGCGTCACCAGCACGCTGAACCAGGGCGAGCCCGCGCCCTCGTCGAAGCGGGGGACGTAGAACGTGGGCGAGCCCCACTGGTGGCGTGGCGGGGTGTAGCCGGAGGAGAGGTAGGCGGCCTGGATGAGCTGCCACTGACCGCCCGTCGTGATGTCCTGCACCTGCAGCAGCCGCCCCTGGAAGTCGCCGGGCACGTTGCGCAGCAGGTCGTCGGTGCGGATGTAGGCGGCGAACTCCTCGGCCGCCTCGGCCTGGGTGACGGCCGGCGGCTCGGGCGACTTCGACGGCGTGGAGGTGGCCGCGGCAGGGGTGGAAGGGGCCGGGCGGGCATCGCCGGAGCAGGCGGTCACCGCGGCGAGGAGGCCGGCGGCGAGCGCCAGCACCTTCCGCCGACCGTATGCACGCACCTCGCCATGTTATTCGGGCCCGCGTGGGTCGCGTACCCTTGGGAGACGTGGCAGGCATCGATCCGGCAGAAGAGATCAACGAGCTTCGGGGCACGCTCCGCAGCATCCAGGACGTGCTCGACCTCGACGCGATGCGCAAGCAGATCGAGGAGCTGGAGCAGCAGGTTGCCGCCCCCGACCTGTGGGACGACCCCGAGCAGGCCCAGAAGGTGACGAGCCGGCTCTCCCACCTCCAGGGTGAGCTCAACAGGGTCGACGGCGTCGCCAGGCGCCTCGACGACCTGGCGGTCCTCTATGAGCTGGCGGCCGAGGAGGCCGACGACGACACGCGCGCCGAGGCCGACAAGGAGCTCGAGTCGCTGCGCTCCGACATCGGCGCCCTTGAGGTCCGCACGCTGCTGTCGGGCGAATACGACGCCCGCGAGGCGCTCATCACGATCAACTCCCAGGCCGGCGGCGTCGACGCGGCCGACTGGGCGGAGATGCTGCTGCGCATGTACCTCCGCTGGGCCGAGCGCAAGAACTACGCGACCGAGGTCTACGACACCTCCTACGCGGAGGAGGCCGGCATCAAGTCGGCCACGTTCACGATCAAGGCCCCCTACGCCTACGGCACGCTGCGCGGCGAGCACGGCACCCACCGGCTGGTCCGCATCAGCCCCTTCGACAACCAGGGGCGGCGGCAGACCTCGTTCGCCGGGGTCGACATCGTGCCCGTCGTCGAGCAGACCGACCACATCGACATCAACGAGGACGAGATCCGCGTCGACGTCTACCGGTCGAGCGGCCCGGGCGGCCAGGGCGTCAACACCACCGACTCCGCGGTGCGCATCACCCACCTGCCGTCCGGCATCGTGGTCTCCTGCCAGAACGAGCGCTCCCAGCTGCAGAACCGCGCCACGGCGATGAACGTCCTGCAGGCCAAGCTGCTGGAGCGCAAGCGGCAGGAGGAGGCCGAGAAGATGTCGGAGCTGCGCGGCGCCTCCACCACCTCGTGGGGCACGCAGATCCGCAACTACGTGCTGCACCCTTACCAGATCGTGAAGGACCTGCGCACCGGCACCGAGGCCGGCAACCCGTCAGCGGTGCTCGACGGCGACCTCGACGAGTTCATCGAGTCGGAGATCCGGTGGATGCGGCGCCAGGAGTCAGGCGCCGAGCAATAGGTGCTCGGCCGCCAGCGTCAGCAGGAGCAGGGCGACGAGCAGCAGGCCGATGAGAGCGGGTGACAGCCCGGCGAAGCCGTGGTTGTGCATCCGCTCCCGGTTGGCGCGGCACAGGGGGCAGCGTCCCTCGATCACGGGGTGGGCGCACTGCGCGCATACGAGGTGTTCGCAACTCATGACAGCCCCAAGTCTAGCCGCACAATCGTTTTGTTTCCGTTATGGACGTTCCATGCCAGTCTTCCCCCTAGACTGTCGTCTGGCCAATCGGAACGTCGATCATCAGTAAAGAAGACGTAACCGATGGTCGCCCGGCGGGAAGTGGGCATATGCCACCCTCGCTTCCGTCCTGACCCCTAGACTGGCATGCCGTGATGCTCTCGTGATCCATTTCGATAATGTCACCAAGGTCTACGCGAACCAGAACCGGCCCGCCCTCGACCACGTATCCGTTGACGTGGACAAGGGTGAGTTCGTGTTCCTCGTCGGTCCCTCGGGATCAGGCAAGTCCACGTTCCTGCGTCTGGTCCTGAAGGAGGAGCGGCCCAACTCCGGCGCGATCCACGTCGCCGGCAAAGACCTGGCCCGCCTCTCCAACTTCAAGGTGCCGCACCTGCGCCGCCGCATCGGCTGCGTCTTCCAGGACTTCAGGCTGCTCCCGAACAAGAACGTCTACGAGAACGTGGCGTTCGCCCTCGAGGTCATCGGTAAGCCGCGGCGGTTCATCCGCAAGGTGGTGCCCGAGGTCATCGAGCTGGTCGGCCTCGAAGGCAAGGCGCACCGCATGCCCGACGAGCTGTCCGGCGGCGAGCAGCAGCGCGTCGCCATGGCCCGCGCCTTCGTCAATCGGCCGATGATCCTGCTGGCCGACGAGCCCACGGGCAACATCGACCCCGCGACGAGCATCGGCATCATGAAGGTGCTCGACCGCATCAACAGGACTGGCACCACGGTCGTCATGGCCACGCACGACGCGGCCATCGTCGACTCCATGCGTAAGCGTGTCGTGGAGCTGGAGGACGGCAAGATCGTCCGTGACCAGTCGCGTGGCGTGTACGGCCAGGCGTACTGACAGGGAGCTGCAGACAAGACATGCGGGCGAATTTCATCTTCTCCGAGGTCTGGATCGGCCTCCGTCGCAACCTGACCATGACGATCGCCGTGATCATCACGGTGGCGGTCGGCATGGCGATGCTGGGCGTCGGTCTGATGATCAACACCCAGATCGGCCTGATGAAGGGCTACTGGGACGACAAGGTCGAGATCTCCGTCTTCCTGTGCAAGAAGGGGACGGCCATACCGGACTGCAAGGGCAAGGCGGTCACGCCCGCGCAGATCAAGGCGCTCGAGACGCACATCAAGGGCACCAAGGGCGTCAAGGAGGTGTTCTTCGAGGACGAGGCCGACGCCTACCAGAACTTCAAGCAGTCGTTCTCGTCCACGAACAAGGCGCTGGTCGACGCGACCAAGGTCGAGGACCTGCCGCAGTCCTTCCGGATCAAGCTCCAGGACCCCGACAACTACCAGCCGGTGATCCAGGCCGTGACGGGCCAGCCGGGCGTGGCCCAGGTGATGGACCAGAAACAGCTCATCGCCCCGTTCTTCGCCATGCTCGACAAGCTCGCCTTCGCGGCGCTGACGGTCGCCATCATCCTGGTGCTCGCGGCGGCGCTGCTGATCGGCAACACGGTGCGGCTGTCGGCGTTCAACCGGCGCCGTGAGACGGGCATCATGCGGCTGGTCGGCGCCTCCAACCTCTACATCCAGTTGCCCTTCGTCATGGAGGGCGTCATCGCCGGCCTCGTCGGCGGGGTGTTCGCGGCGGTCATCCTGATCTGCGCGAAGGTGTTCCTGTTCGAGGAGATCGTCGGCTTCTTCGGTGGCGCGACGGCTCAGCTCGGCTGGAACGACCTGGCCCAGACGATCACCATCACCATGATCATCGGTGTCGTGATCTGTATCCTGGCCTCGTTCGTGACGCTACGTCGCTATCTGAGGGTGTAGCGGTGCGCATGGGCGCCGGGCGCCCCGGTCGCCGGTAAAGTCGAAGCATGCCACGTGAGACCGGGCGGAAGGTCATCGCCCAGAACAAACGTGCTCGGCACGACTACCACGTCGAGGACACTTTCGAGGCGGGTCTCGTGCTGCAGGGCACCGAGGTGAAGTCGCTACGCGAGGGCCGCGCCTCGCTCGTCGACGGCTACGCCATGATCGACGGCAACGAAGCGTGGCTGCTCAACGTGCACATTCCCGAATACTCGCAGGGCACGTGGACCAACCACACGGCCCGGCGCAAGCGCAAGCTGCTGCTGCACAGGAAAGAGATCGACAAGCTCGCCGCCAAGACCAAGGAGGGCGGGCTGACGATCGTGCCGCTGACCCTCTACTTCAAGGACGGCAGGGCGAAGGTCGAGATCGGCCTCGCGCGCGGCAAGAAAGACTGGGACAAGCGGCAGTCGCTGGCGGAGCAGCAGGCCAAGCGGGAGATGGCCCGCGCGCTGCGCTACCGCAACCGATGAGACGGCGGCACTGCGACCGATGCGATCGATGAGAGGCCGACCGATGCGGCGCGCCCGCCGCATCCTGGCCGCGACCGCCACGCTGGCGGTCGCGAGCACCACCCTGACCGGCTGCTTCGAGGAGTCGTCGCCGCACGACGCGGTGCGCGACTTCCTCGTCGGGTGGCAGTCGGAGGACTACGAGCTGGCCGCCGGCCGCACCGACGGCGATCCCGCCAAGGTGCGCAAGGCGCTCGAGGACGCCAAGCTCGAGCTCGACGCCGCCTCCTTCCGCTTCAAGATCACGGGCATCAGCGTCGCCGGCGACGAGTCCACGGCCGACTTCCACGCCGAGGTCGACCTGGGGGAGAACAACCCCCTCTGGGAGTACGAGAGCAAGCTTCCGCTCCACCTGGTCGACGGCGCGTGGAAGGTCCGCTGGTCGCCCTCGGTGCTGCACCCTCAGCTCAAGGAGGGCCAGCGCTTCGCGGTCGACACCGAGCCCAAGCCGCGCCAGCCCGTCCTCGACCGGGCCAACGACCCGCTGCAGAGCGACACCGTCCTCTACGTCGCCGGGGTCGTCCCCGACAAGCTGGGCGAGCGGGCAGAAGAGGTCGTCGCCAAGCTGTCCGACGTCACCGGCTACGCCCAGGACCGGCTGCTGAGCCGGGTCAGGTCGTCGCCGCCCGACAAGTTCGTGCCGCTGGTGACGTTCGGACGCTCGCGCTACCAGTCGATGCAGGCCAAGCTGGGCGCGATCGACGGCATCGAGATCGACGCGCAGGAGCAGCCGGTCAACCCCGACGCGCCCCGCCAGATCGTCGGCACGGTCAGCGCGCTCACGCCCGAGACCGAGCAGAAGCTCGGCGGGCCGCAGCGGGCCGGCGACTCGGTGGGCAGGAGCGGGCTGCAGCAGGCGTACCAGGACTATCTGACGGGGTCCACCGAGACGAAGGTGATCACCCTCGACCTCAAGACCGGCCGGCAGGTCGCGCAGCTCGAGGAGTGGCCCGGGCGGCAGAACGTCTCGGTCAAGACCACGATCGACCGCACCGCGCAGGCGTCGGCCGAGCAGGCCGTGGCCGAGACCCAGACCAGCGCGCTGGTGGCGGTGCAGCGCGACACCGGCGAGATCCTCGCGGTCGGCACCAAGGGGCTGCACCAGGAGCGCCACGCGCTGGCGGGCAAGTTCCCGGCCGGCACGGCGTTCTCCATCGTGGCCGCCGACGCGCTGCTGAAGGAGCAGGTGAGCCCCAAGCAGCGGCTGGCCTGCCCGCAGGAGCGCACGGTGGGCGGCGCCAAGTTCGCCAACGCCGCCCACAGCACGCCGCTGCCGGCGTCGGCCACGTTCCAGGAGAACTTCGCGAAGGGCTGCGTGACCGCGCTGGCCTCGCTGGCCCGCCGCGTCTCGGCCGAGGGGCTGCTCAAGAGCGCGCAGACGCTGGGCCTGGAGCAGCCGTGGCGGCTGCCGCTGAAGTCGTTCAGCGGCAAGCTGCCGAAGCTGTCCAGCGACGCCGACAAGGCCAAGGCCATCGCGGGCCAGAACGTCCAGGTGAGCCCGCTCAGCATGGCTCTGGTGGCCGCGGCGGTGGCCTCGGGCACCTGGCGGCCTCCCGTGCTGGTGACCGAGCCCAAGACGCCCGACGCGACCGCCACGGCGCCGCCGGTCACCCAGCCCGCGCCGCAGCAGCTCGACCCGAAGGTCCGCGCGACCCTGCAGACGATGATGCGGGCCGGTGCGGCCGGCACGCCCGCGCAGGCGGGCAAGGGCAAGGTCTACGGCATCGCGGCCACCGCCCCCGAGGGCATGACCTGGTGGGTCGGCTGGCAGGGCAACGTGGCGATCGCGGTGCTGGCGAAGAACCACGACGCCAGGGCCGTGGCGGGCGACTTCTTCGCGGGCCTCGCGAACTGACGCCGCCGGATGTCGCCGCCGGATGACGCTGTGAAGAGTGCCGCTCACGGCGCTGCGAGCGGTGCTGTGAGCGGCGCTGTCGGCGGTGTTGCGGACTGAGTGTGAAAATGTCCGGACGGTGAGCAACCATCCGGGTGGCCGGTCGCGTCTTACTGAGTGACTGGGCCCGCTCGGGGGGTTGCGGTCCCAGTCGCCGTGATGAGACAGGACTTCATCTCGGGGGAAGTCCTGCCGTCCGGACCGGCTCGACCCTGCCGGTCGGCCCCCGGGAGCACGTGCCTCAGTGCCGGGCTCCCGGGGGTTTCGGCATGTATGGGGGTGGGGGCGCCGTGGGAATTAAGTTGGCGCCGAGGGTGTTGTCCGATGTACATTCCTGTTGCGCCGTCCCTCGCGGGGTCGGCGGTGACGGTTGACAACTGCACAGGGGGTGACTGGCTTCGACTTTGGCCTTGCAAGCCAGGTGAAGCGGGCCGAGGACTGCGGACATAACCTCGTTAATCCTGTGACCGCAAACAACAAGTGCCAATTCCAAGAGCACTGTGGCTGCCAGGGACTCCCTGGCGCTCGCTGCCTAAGCAGCGAAACCACTGTCAGCCCGGGAGCGCCTTCGGCCCGGGGTCTGGCATCGCTAGAAGGCTCCACCGCTCGACCCGGCCACGGGGAAGAGCGGGAAATCAAACAGTGGCTGAGCCCGTCGGCGACTCGCCTGCGTGATCGCCGGGGCTGAGAAAAGCACAGCAGGCTGCGCCCGGAGAAGCCCTGACTTGGGGTTGAAGGACGCGGGTTCGATTCCCGCCACCTCCACCAGTCTCGCGACAGGCCCGGTTCCCGTAGGGAGCCGGGCTTTCGTGCGTTTAAGGACCGGTCTGGTCACAGATCTGCCACTCCGTCACTACTCATTGCACTACGTGTGCCAAGGTGTTGCTCTGACATTTTCCTGTGCTGGAGTGGGGTTGAAGCGTGTCAAGGTTCGACTGGCGCCATTCGGTGTTCGCGCCGCTGGTGGGGCTGCTGGTGTCAGCGGTTTTGCTGATGACGGGGATGGTCCGGCAGCTGCTGCAGTTCGTGGGGGCGACCACGGCGCCGGGGGCGGCAGAGCTGGTGGTGACGCTGATCTTCGCGGTGTTCTTCACCACCGTGCTGCGGATCGTGCGGGCCGTGCCGGACATCCGCCGCGAGGCGGCCGCGACGGCGCGCGCCGAGGCCAGCGTGCAGTCGGTGCGGCCGAGCGATGACACGCTGGTCGGCAAGCGGCTGCGGCTGTTCAGAGAGGCTGCGGAGGCCGGTGGCGACGCCGAGGCGGTGCTGACCGCCCGCTCCGCGCTCGACGACGGTGAGATGGCCAACAAGCACCACATCGACCACGCGCTCATCTGGGCACTGCCGGTCTTCGGCTTCATCGGCACGGCCCTCACCATGGCCGCGATGGTCGGGTCGTTCTCCAGCGCCCTCGACAGCCGTGGCGACCCCGGCGTGCTGATCACCGCGCTCAAGCAGCACGTGCTGCCCGAGCTGGCCTCCGCGTTCGGCGTCACCATGATCGCGTTGTTCCTGAGCGTGCTCGCGTTCGGCGCGATGACGCTGATCGAGCGGTCGGAGCGGGCCAGCGTGGCGGCGGCCGACGAGGTGTTCCTCATCTACCTGGCCCGGCTGCCCGGCGGCAAGGGCGCGGCGCCGGCCGCGCCCGCCGGGTCCGAGCTGCGCGGCCTGACGCAGGAGCTGGCGCAGTCGCGGGACAGGACCGAGGAGCTGATCAAGGGGCTGGACGCGCTGCGCACGGCGGTCGAGCGGCAGAGCGCCGCCGAGAGCAAGCCGCAGAAGTACACGCTGGTGAGGGAGCAGTGAGGAAGCAGGCCAGCCGGTCGTTCGCGCCGCCGCTCGACCTGCGGTTCATCGACCTGTTCATGGCGATCGTGCTGGCATTGTCCTTCGTGGCGATCATGCTGACGGTCGTCGCGCGGATGCTGCCCACTGAGGAGTCCGCGCAGCCGCCGCGCCGCCAGCAGACCATCGCGCAGCTCGAACGCAAGCTTGAGGAGTCGGAGCAGGCGCGGCGGGCCGCCGAGGCGGAGCTGCGCGCCACCAAGGAGCAGATCTCCGAGCAGACCGCGTTCGCGCTGCCGTGGTGGCTGATCGGGTTCTGCGCGCTGCTGGGCGTGCTCACGGTGTTCATGAACTGGCGGGTGCGGCTGTGGAACAAGGGCAACCTGCCGCGCTGGTGGACCTGGGCGCTGGTGACCGTCGTGGTGGCGGTGGTCACGGTGGTGATCAGGGAGCTCAGTGACGGGCAGGGCTACCTGCTGCTCGCCGAGATCCCGTGGTGGGCGGCCGACGTGCTCTGCCTGGGGCTGCTGCTGGTCGCGTACGTGCTGATCACCGACATCCGCGACAGGCAGGCCAAGCTCGGAGAAATCAAGGCGAGATACACGCCGGATCGGTAGTAGGGTTCCGGACGGGCTGGCCGCGGGACTCCGGTGCGACTTCCGGAAACCGCCTATACCGCGACTCTTCGCAGCTCGCGCCCCCATTCCCCGGCCAGCTCCGCGACCGCCCCGGGGAGCCATGGAGACCTACGCCGACCTGATCGAGTGCGAGGACGTGCTGCTCTTCGCCAACGCCGCGATGACCGCGACCGGCCAGCGCGAGTTCCACAGCGAGGCGGGCCGGCAGCGCCTCTCCCTGAGCTTCCTGCACGACTACATCCACACCAACTATCCCGATCTGTACGCCGCCACCCTCGCCCTCGACATCAACGACCACAACGCCGCCCTCATCATCGCGGGGCTGCTGCGGCGCAAGGGCGGCGTGGGCCACGAGGCGCGGCTGATCGCCTGGCGGCTCGGCCGGATGAGCCCGCCCCGCGTCTACCGGCTCTTCAGGGAGCTGCGGCGGGCGGGCGTCAACAACCGGCGCACCCGCGCGCTCGTCCGCGACTGGCTGGCCGCCCGGCCCGACCTGGCCTTCGACGCGGTGAAGTACCGGGCGGGTGTCAGGGCCGCGGTCCGGCACGCGCACCTCGAGCTGCCGGGGGAGCTGGGCGACTTCCTGTTCACGCCGTTCCGCCGGGCTCACTACGACACGCCCGTGCTGGAGGCGTGGCGGCGGGCCCACTACGACAAGAACGCCCTGTACGAGCTGCCGTACACGGTGGCCGAGGGCTTCGCCGCCCGCCACGGCATCGACAGGGCCGCGTTCCTGGAGGCGATCGCGCCCCGGCTGACCCGCTTGGAGCGGTTGCGGCTGAGCGGGGCCGCCGAGCGCGCCGGCACCGGCACCGACGCTGATCTGGCCGCGCTGCCGCTGGTCAGGGTGGCCTCCTACGTGCTGTCGCTGGCGGCGGACGTCCGCGAGCGGCGGCGCGACGAGTTGGTCGCGGCGCTGCGGGCGTCGGCGGCCGGGGCGGCGGGGTCGCGCGCCGGCACCTGGGGGAAGGTGGCCGCGGTGCTGGACGACAGCTTCTCCTCCTTCGGCTCGCCCGAGAAGCGCCGCCGGCCGCTCGCGGTCGCGCTGGCCTGCCACCACCTGCTGGAGGCGCTGGCCGGCGACTACCGCGCCCTGTGGCTGTACGGCCGCGCCGACCCGCTCAAGGTCCGCCCGTCCGGGCCCACCCCGCTCGGGCGGCGCGTCATCGACGCCCTTGAGCAGCGGCCCGACCTGCTCGTCATCGTCTCCGACGGCTGGGACAACGCGCCGCCCGGCCTCGCCTCCGAGGTGCTGCGGGTGTGGCGGCGCAAGCTCGACCCGGCCGGCGAGGTCGGCATCGTGCACCTCAACCCCGTCTACGACGCCGAGCACTTCGAGGTACGGCGGCTGTCCCGGGTCGTGCCGACCGCCGGCATCAGGGACGCCGAAGACCTGCCCGCGCTGGTGGAGCTGGCCAGGTTCGCGGAGGGGCGGAGCGGGGCGGCCGAGCTGCGGGCGTACCTGGCGGAGCGGGCGGCACCCGCGCTGGAGGCACGATGATCGACCTCACCGGGCTGGAGACGCGGCCCGCCCAGACCTGGGGTGCCCTGCGGCTGGTGCCGCTCGTCCGCCGCACGCCCATCGAGGACCTGCGGCTGCACGCCAAGGTGTACGGTGACGAGCCCACCGTGGTCGCGCTGCCCGACAGGTCGCTCTACACCGCGTACGTGCCGCACGCGTTCGTCGCGTCGTGGACCGGCGACGGCACCCCCGCGGCGGCGTACGGCACCCAGCTCGGGCAGCCGCTGCGGCACGTGCCGATCAGGATCAGGCGCAGGATGGCCCGCAGGGCCGACGGGAACCGCCTGCGCTTCCTGCCGCTGCACCTGGCCATGGAGGGTTTCCTCGCGCTCTGCTTCGGCGGCCCCGAGCTGGCGTGGGAGGAGTGGTCGCGCGAGTCGCTGCGGCACGGCCTGTCGCCGCGGATCGAGGAGGCCTACAGCGGGGCCGAGGTGCGCGGCCTGGAGGACGCGCTCAAGGTGTTCGAGATCCATCCCGGTCAGTGCGGGCTGCTGCTCTACGCCGGTGACACGCTGGCCTCGGCGTTCGTGGTGCCGCATCCCGAGGACTACCGGGCGCTGCACCCCACGCTTGTCCGCGACATGTACGGCGACCTCATCCACGAGTACGCCCTGTTCTTCCCGGCGCGCGACTTCACCGGCACGCTCGACGCCGCCGCGATCTCCTCACTGGCCGATCTGCGGGCCGCGGCCGTCCGCGTCGAGCGGGAGTGGGCCGGTTTCCACGACTCCGTGATGGCGGCCGGGCTGCTCCGCGCCCCCGCGCGGGTGCAGGAGGTGTACCGGATGGGCCGGTTCACGCTGAGCCGGTTCCTGCCCGCGTTCGAGCGCAAGGCCGAGAACCACATCGGCGAGATGATCAGCGACGGCGAGGGGCGTACGGCGTATCTGAAGACGTTCCGGCTGTCGGAGGCGCAGGTCAGGCGCGGCCACCTGCTGAGCGAGCTGGCCGCGCACGGCTGGCACATGGGCGAGACCGCCGCCGCGCTGGGCGTCAGCGAGCCATTGCTGGGGATGCGGCTGCGGCGGGCCGGGTTCGGGCACCTGCTGCGGCAGGACGTGCTGGACGGCTACCGCAAGGCGCTCAATGACGGCACCCGGCGTACTCGTCGAGGCGGAGCAGCATCGCCGCCAGCATGAGCGGGAACATGCCGACGTGCGAGACGAGCATGAGCACGTCCCCGTCGATGACGCCCGTCCACAGCAGCGGGAAGAGCGGCACGGCCGGGGCGAACATGATCGCGCACATCTCCAGTGTGGGCGCCCAGCGGTGCCCGCGCACCCGCATCCAGGCGCCCATGCCGACGGACATGTCGAACGCCATCGCCAGGTACCAGAGCTCGGGCTGCTCGGCGAGGGAGACGCCGAGGCCGGCGGCGGAGCGGAGCATGCCGATGAGGAACATGCCGGCGAACATGGCGATGATCATCTCGACGTAGTGGAGGGCGAACCTGCCCCAGCGGCGCCCCGTGGGCGTGGTGGTGGTGGTCGTCGTCATGCCTCGACTGTCGCCCTCAGCGGTGGCGGGGCCCAAGGGAAGCCGTCCGGCAGGTCCGGATACTTGGGTTCCTTGTCCTTCGGACCTACAGTCGTGCCATGGATCGACGACGGTTCGTCGTGGTGGCGTACGAGGCGGCCGAGCTGCTCGACATCGCCTGCGTCACCTCGACGCTGGAGAGCGCCAACTGGCACGGCGCGTTACCGTACTACGAATACCGCGTCGCCACCCCCGGGGGCCATCCCATCACCACCGGCACCGCCCTCCGGCTCGACGCGCAGCTCGCCCTCGAACGCGTCACCGGGCCGCTCGACACGCTGCTGGTCTCCGGCGGCATCGGCCACGAGGACGCCGCCGCCAACCCCCTCGTCGTCGCCCACGTCAGGCGGCTGGCCAGGGAGAGCAGACGGGTGGCCTCGGTCTGCACCGGGGCGTACGTGCTGGCCGCCGCCGGGCTGCTCGACGGCCGGCGCGCCACCACCCACTGGAAGGAGGCGCACGTGCTGGCCGGCCGCTTCCCCCGGGTGACCGTCGACCCCGACCCGATCTTCATCCGCGACGGCAACGTCTCGACCTCCGCCGGCATCACCGCCGCGCTCGACCTCACCCTCGCCTTCGTCGAGGAGGACAACGGCCCCGAGCTGGCGAGGACCGTCGCCAGGAACATGGTCACCTACCTCCAGCGGCCCGGCAACCAGGCCCAGATGAGCATGTTCGTCGAGCCGCCCTCGCCCGCCAACAGCCTGGTCAGGCGGATCGTCCAGCACATCTCCACCCACCTGCGCGACGACCTCGCCACCGCGACCCTCGCGGCCGAGGCCGGGGTCAGCGAGCGGCACCTCACCCGGCTCTTCCTCAAGCACCTCGGCCAGACCCCCGGCCGGTACGTCCGCCAGACTCGCACCGAGGCCGCCGCCCACCTGCTCGCCACCACGTCGCTGCCGATGGCCGCCGTCGCCACGCGCTGCGGGTTCAACTCGGCGGAGACGCTGCGGCAGGCCTTCATCGACCGGTACGGCATCTCGCCGTCCCGCTACCGCCTGTCCCAAGCCGCCGGGTGAGTGCCCGGATCTGGCTAATGTGTCTGCGATGAACGACGACCGGGTCATAGGCGGGTACGCGCTGCGGCGCCTGCTCGGCCGGGGCGGCATGGGCGAGGTCCACCTCGCCACCACGCCGACCGGCGGCCTGGCCGCGATCAAGCTCATCGACCCCGCCCTGGCCAGGGATCCGGCCTTCCGGCGGCGCTTCGAGCGCGAGGTGGCGGCGGCGCGGCGGGTGGCGCGGTTCTGCACCGCGCCCGTGCTGGACGCCGGCCTCGACGGCGACGTGGCCTACCTCGTCACCGAATACGTCAAAGGGCCCGATCTGGCGCGGGCCGTGCGTGAGCAGGGGCCGCTGTCCGGCGGCAACCTGGAGGCGCTGGCCGTCGGCATCGCCACCGCGCTGAGCGCCATCCACGGGGCCGGGGTCATCCACCGCGACCTCAAGCCGGCCAACGTGCTGCTGTCGCCGCTCGGGCCCAAAGTGATCGACTTCGGCATCGCGCAGCTCGCCGGGCACGACAGCCTGGCCAGCCAGGCGATGCTCGGGACGCCCGCGTTCATGTCGCCCGAGCAGGTGCGCGGCGAGCCTCTCACGCCTGCCGCGGACGTGTTCGCGTGGGGCGGGGTGATCGTGTTCGCCGGTACGGGACGGCTGCCGTTCGGCGGCGGGGCCCCGGCGGAGGCGCTGTACCGGATCACGCAGGATGAGGTCCGGCTGGACGGGCTGGACGAGGGGATCCAGGGGGTGGTGCGGCGGGCCCTCGCCAAGGATCCCCGGGTGCGGCCATCCGCTCAGGAGCTGCTGGCTGATCTGGTCGGGGGGACGCGGCTGGCGGCGGCCACCGAGGTCGTGGAACGCACATGGACCGGCTCCGTCCCCATGCACCCGGCCACGGAGGCCGCTGGCGATGCCGCCGGCCGATGGGGTGATGCTGAGCCGCTGGGCGCCGGGGATGGTGGTGCCGGAGGCTCTCCGGTCCTCAAGGCCGGCGCGCTCTCTGGGCGAGCGCGGAGGCGGCGGTGGCCCTGGGTGGTGGCTGGTGGGGCGGTGGTTGCCGGGGTCGTTGCGGGCGTGATGCTGCCTGGGGTGCTTGCTGCGCCTCGGTGGCCGTATGAGGCCGGGTTCGAGGCTTGGGACACCGGGGTGTCCGAGGGCGGGAGTGCTCGGCAGGCCGGGTCCGGTTATGAGTTGAGCGTCAAGCCCGGGTGGCGGTTGTGGAAGTCGGCGCCCGTGGCGGAGCCGCAGGAGGGTGTGGTCGTCAGCGCCACCGCCAGGCTTCGAGGTGGGGCCGGTGCGTATGGCGTGTGGTGTCATGGGTCGGCTCGGTCGGGTGATCGGTACGAGTTCGGGGTCGACGGCACGGGCAAGGTGTCGATCGTCAAGCGCCGTACGGGCACCGACGGCGTCACCCTCTATGGGCCCGCTGCCGTGCCGAAGACGGCCGCCTACCGGGTCGTCGCCGAGTGCGGGAGCGGTGGGGACGCGGTCGGGCTGCGGCTCTGGGTGAACGAGCAGTTGGTCGCGCAGGTGTCCGACGGCGACTCCCCGTACGGGCCTGGGGAGGCGGGTGTGCATGCGGCGTCCGCGCCCGGCCAGACCGTCCACGTGAGCTTCGAGTCGTTCGCCGCCAGGCCGGTGGCCGGCACGTGAGCGTGCGCTTCGGCCTGCTGGGGCCGCTGCGGATCGACGGTGGGCAGCCGCCGGGTCCGGCCAAGCACCGTACGCTGCTGGCCGCCCTGCTGCTGTCGGCGGGCGAGCAGGTGCCGGTCGAGCGGCTGCTGTCGGCGGTGTGGGACGACCGGCCGCCGGCTTCGGCGGAGTCGGTGCTCAGGGTGTACGTCAGCGCCTTGCGCAAGCTGGTGACCGGGATCCGTACGGTGGCCGGTGGTTACCTGCTCGACGTCGAGCCGGACGACGTGGACTGTCACCGGTTCGAGCGGCTGGTCGCCGAGGCGCGGCGGGCGCGGGCGGCGGGGCAGGTGGCGGGGGCGGCCGAGGTGTTCCGTACGGCGCTCGGGCTCTGGCGTGGGGAGGCGCTGGCCGGGGTGGAGTCGTCGGTGCTGCGCCGGGCGTACGGGGTGCCGCTGGAGGAGCTGCGGCTGACCGCCGTGGAGGAGCGAGTCGAGCTGGACCTGCAGCTTGGCAGGGGCGCCGAGGTGGTGGGGGAGCTGCGGGCGCTGACGGGTGCCCATCCGTTGCGGGAGCGGGCGTGGGTGCGGCTCATCGACGCGTTGCACCAGGCGGGGCGCAGGTCGGAGGCGCTGGGGGCGTACCAGGAGGCGCGGCGGACGCTGGTGGACGAGCTGGGGCTGGAGCCGGGCGACGAGCTGGTGGCCGCCCACCGGCGGGTCCTCAATGGCGATCATCCGGTGGGTCAGGGCGGCTTCCCGGCTGGTCAGGGCGGGTTTCCTGGCGGTCAAGGCGGCTTCCCCGCTGGTCAGGGCGGGTTTCCCGGCGGTCAGGGCGGCTTCCCCGCTGGTCAGGGCGGGTTTCCCGTCGGACATATGGGCTTTCCTGTGGGTCCGGGTGGCGGGTGGGTGGATGAGTTGCCGCCGGATATTTCGGACTTTGCTGGGCGGCGGCAGGTGCTCGACTGGATTGCGCGGACGGCCGCCGATAGCGCCGGCGCGCCCGTCCACCTCGTGCTGCACGGTCCGCCGGGGTGTGGGAAGTCAGCGGTGGCCGTGCATGCGGCCTCCGCGCTCGACCGGCCCCACGGTCGCCTGTACGCCGCGCTCGGCTCCCGCCCGCCCAGTGCGGTGCTGGAGGATCTGCTGCGCTCGCTCGGCTGCCCCGACGGCGCGGTGCCGCCGGGGCTGGACGACCGGGTTCGCCTCTACCGCAGCACGACCGCCCGCCGCAGACTGCTCGTCGTGCTGGACGACGCCGCCGACGAGGCCCAGGTGCGCCCCCTGCTGCCCACAGGGCCGGGCAGCATCACCCTGGTCACCAGCCGGTCGCCGCTGGCCGGGCTGGAGGCGGCGCGGGCGTACGAGCTGGGCCTGCTCGACGAGAATGAGGCCGTCGCGATGCTCGCCGGCGTGGCAGGGGCAGAGCGCGTACAGGCCGAGCCTGAGGCCGCGCTGCGCATCGTCAGGCTCTGCGGTCACCTGCCGCTGGCGCTGCGCATCGCCGGCTCGCGGCTGGCGAGGAGGCCGGGCTGGACGCTCGACCACCTGGCCGGGCGGCTCGGCGACGAGCGGCGCAGGCTCGACGAGCTGAGCGCGGGCGACCTCGCCGTACGCGGAAGCCTCGCCCTGGGCTACCGCGGCCTGCCCGACCCCGAACGGCTGCTGCTGCGCCGCCTGGGCGCCCTGTCGGCGCGGGACTTCGCGCCCTGGGTGGCGGGCGCCGACCTGGAACCGCTGGTGGAGGCCGGGCTGCTGCAGTCGCGCGGGCTCGACGAGGCGGGCCAGGAGCGGTACGGCTGGCACGACCTCACCCGCCTGTACGCCGCGGAACGCCTGGCCGGGGAGGACGGCGGTCCAGGCCCGGTGCTGGCCTCGCTGGCGGGCGAGATCCTGGAGCGCACCAGGCAGGCCAGGGCCGCGCTGCTCCCGGCGGAGCCGGGCACCGGCCGTACCGAGGTGCGCCCGCCCGCCGCCGGCCTGGAGACGGGCCGGCTGCGGCAGGAGGCGCGGTGGCTGAGCGCCGAGCGCCGCTTCCTGGTGGCGACCGTGCACGACTTCTTCCGGTCCGGTCTGTACGAGGCCGCCTGGCGCCTGGCCTTCTACCTGACGCCGCTGTTCGCGCTGAACGCCCACCACGACGACTGGCACGCCACCACCGCCACCGGCCTCGACGCGGCGAGGGCCGCCGGGCATCGGGAGGGCGAGGCGCTGCTGCTGCGCGGCCTGGCCGACCTGCACAGGGCCGAGGGGCGTACGGAGGCGGCCGCGGCGGCGTTGCGGGCGGCCCAGCCGCTGGTCGAAGGGCTGGAACTGGCCCGGGTCACGCTCAGGCTCGGCCTGGTGCACGCGGCGCGTCCCGGCGGGGGCGGCGAGGCGGAGCGGGCGTTCGTCCGGGCGTTGCAGGTCTTCGAGGAGCACGGCGACCGGCGGGGACGGGCGGACGCGTTGCGCGCGCTCGGCGCCCTGCGCGGGGACGAGGGGATGCTGGGGGCGGGGCTGGCGGCGTACGAGGAGCTGGGTGATCCGCGCGGTGCGGGGGAGGCGCTGCTCGACCTGGGCAGGCTGCACCTGCGGGAGGGGCGGATCGCGCGGGCGCGCGAGTGCGTGGAGCGGCGGTTGCGCGTCAACCGGCGGCTGGGCGACCGGCTGCCCGAGGCGGTGGCGCTGCTGGTGCTGGCCGAGGTGCTGACGGCCGCGGGCGACTTCGACGCGGCGGTTGAGACCGTTATGAGAGCTATGGCAGAGTTTGACGCCCTTGGCGATGGCCAGGGCAGGGCCGAGGCGGAACGGCTCGCACACGAGCTTCAGAAGCGGCGTGAACTACGCAGATGACGCGACTATGCGGATACTGAACGCCGCCTCCCTAAGGTGAGGCCCACAACCCCCGACGACGAAGGTGACCACACGATGCGAAAGTTGTTCGCGCCGGCTGTCGCGGCTCTCGCGCTGGCGGGCTGCGGCATGATCCCCGGCCCGCCCGGCGCCGGTGGCGGCGAGGAGCGGCAGACGCAGACCGCCGCCCAGGAGCCCGCCCAGCAGGCCCAGCCGACCCAGACGCCCACCCAGGCGCCGGCCCAGACGTCGACCGGGTCGGCCCAGCAGGCGCCCGCCCAGGACACCACCGTGATCGCCACCCGCGAGGCCAAGACGGGCGCGGGCGACATGTACGGCGCCGCCCGGGTCGACATCACCTCCCTGCGCCGCCAGGGCAAGACCGTCAGCCTCACCTGGACCGTCACCGCGACCGACGGCAAGGTCAACCTGCACAACGGCATGGGCAGATCGGCGCTCGACTTCACCGTCTCCAACGTCTCCCTGATCGACCCCGTCAACGCCAAGCGCTACCGGGTGGCGCGCAACGGCACCAGCGAGGACGCCGAGTGCGTGTGCTCGGGCACGCAGGGGCAGTTCCTGGAGTCGGGCGAGGCGTCCACGCTGTACGCCGTCTTCGCCGCACCGCCGCCCGACGTCACCAAGGTCAACGTCGAGATGCCGATGATCGGCGTGCTCAGCGATGTTCCGATCTCTTAGCGTCGCGCTCGCCGTCACCCTGCTGCCCGCGCTGTCGCCGACGCACCCGGCGACGCCCCCGCCCAGCGTGCCCGCCGACGCCACAGGCGTCGTCGAGGACCTCGTGCTGCCCGTCGAGGACATCATCGGCGAGGTCGAGTCCATGGACGGCACCGAGAGCGAGACCACCCAAGGGCGCCAGGTGACCGTGGCGGTGACCAGCGACGTGCTGTTCGCGCTCGACAAGTGGCAGCTCGCCGCCAAGGCGCGCGACCGGCTCGCCGAGGTGGCGCGCAAGGTGCGGACGGAGGGGGCCGGCGGGGTCGTCAAGATCGAGGGGCACACGGACGACCAGGGCACCGACGCCTACAACCGTAGGCTGTCGCTGCGCCGCGCCCAGTCGGTCGAGCGGGCCATGCGCGGGCTGCTCACCGACGCCGGCGTGACCCTCCAGGCGCACGGGTACGGCGAGAGCCGCCCCAAGCTGCCGAATGTGGTGGACGGCAAGCCGGTGGAGGCCAACCGCGCCAAGAACCGCCGCGTCGAGATCATCTTCACCGCCGAACAGTGACTCTCCCGAGTCACTCGGCGGGCTCGCGCATGGCGGGATCGCTGGACACCACACCCCTCTCCTGCGCCGCACCCCCTCTCCACGCCGCACCCCCTCTCCACGCCGCACCCCCTCTCCACGCCGCACCCCCTCTCCACGCCGCACCCCCTCTCCACGCCGCACCCCCTCTCCACGCCGCACTCCCTCCGCTGCGCCGCACCCCCTCCTGCGCCGCACCCCCTCCTGCGCCGCACCCCCGGTGGTCCGGGCTCAGTCGGCTTGGAGTTCGCCGAGGGTGACGGTGACGGTTTGGTCGGTGCCGTCGGCGCGGATCAGGGTCACCTTGGCGCGGGCGCCGGGCCGGAGGGTGGTGATGATCTCCGCCAGGGCGGCCATGGTGTTCGTGGGCTTGCCGTTGATCGAGGTGATCACGTCGCCGGGCCGGATGCCGGCCTTCTCGGCGCCGCCGCCGCGTTCGACGCTCGCCACCCCGACCCCGGCCGGCTGGCCGTCCGAGCCGATGACCGTGCTGCCGCGGATGCCAAGGGCGGCGCGGTGGCTGTTGGTGACCTTGCCGTTCTTGATGATCTGGCGGGCGATGTCGGTGGCCGTGTTGCTCGGGATGGCGAAGCCGATGCCGGGCGCGGCGCCGCCGCCCAGTTGCGGGTCGGTGGCGGCGAGGGTCGGGATGCCGATCACGCTGCCCGACAGGTCGACGAGCGCGCCCCCGCTGTTGCCCGGGTTGATGGCGGCTGAGGTCTGGATGGCGCCGGCGATGGTGGCCCCGGGCGAGCCGGGGTCCTGGGGTTCGCTGACCGTACGGCCGAGTGCGGAGACGATGCCGTCCGTCACGCTGCCGGACAGCCCGAGCGGGTTGCCCATGGCCAGCACGATCTGTCCGACCCGCACTTTGGACGAGTCGCCGAACCTGGCCGGCCGCAGCCCGTCCGCCTTGTCCACCTTGATCACCGCGAGGTCGCCCGCGGCGAACGACTTGACCAGCCGGGCCGACCGCGGCGCCCCGCCCGTGGCGATGGTGACGGTCATCTGCGTGGCCTGGCCGACGACGTGGGCGTTCGTGACGATGTGTCCGCTGCGGTCGAGCACGATGCCCGAGCCGAGCCCGACCTTCGTGTTGATCTGCACGATGGACGGCAGGACGTCCGCGATCACCTTCTCGTACGCCGCCTCCAGGCTCTGCGGCGAGACGGGAGGGGACGTCGTCGGGGACGGCGACGTGGGCATGGTCGCGGTGGGGGTGGTGGCGCCCGTCGTGGACGGGGGAGGGCCGCAGCCTGTCAGCAGCACTGCTGCGGCGGCCAGTCCTGCGGCGATCTCCCTCATGACAAGGTGAACTGCCCAGCTCACCCCGAAAGATACGCCTCCCTGACGTTTCTCCTGCTGAGCTTGCCGGTCGGGGTGCGGGGCAGCGACTCGCGGTACTCGATCACCCGGGGGTGCTTGAGCCTGGCCAGACGGGGCGCGCAGTGGCGCAGCAGCTCGGCCGTGAGCTCGTCCCCCGCGCTCACCCCGGCGGCCGGCTGTACCAGGGCCACCACTTTGTGCCCCCACTCCGGGTCGGGCACCCCGATCACCGCGACGTCGGCCACCGAGGGGTGTTCGAGCAGCGCCGCCTCGACCTCCGCCGGGTAGATGTTGACCCCGCCGGAGATGATCAGGTCGGTACGCCGGTCCAGCAGGAACAGGTAGCCGTCCTCGTCCAGGTAGCCGATGTCGCCCGGCGTGTACGCGCGTCCGCGCATCGTCGAGGCCGTCTTGCCCGGGTCGCCGTGGTACTCGAACCGGTTGATGCCGCCGATGTAGACCAGGCCGGGGGAGCCCGGCGGCTGCTCCTCGCCGTCCTCGCCGATGATCGTGAACGTCATCCCGTCCAGCGCCCTGCCCACCGTGCCCGGCCTGGCCAGCCACTCCTCCGACGAGACCATGGTCGCCACCGCGGCCTCCGTGGAGCCGTAGTACTCCCACAGCACCGGGCCCAGCCAGTCGATCATCGCCTTCTTCGTGGCCGGCGGGCAGGGGGCGGCGCCGTGGTAGAGGTGGGTGAGGGACGACAGGTCGTACTTCTCCCTGTCCGGTACGTCCAGCATGCGGTGGAACATGGTGGGCACCATGAACGCGTTCGTCACCCGGTGCCGCTCGATCAGCTCCAGCGTGGCGGCGGCCTCGAACCGCTCCGGCGCCACGATCGCGTGCCCGAACTGCAGCGCCATCATCGCCTGGCCGTACGGGGCCGAGTGGTAGAGCTGCGAGCACACCAGGTGGACGCCGTCCATCGGGAGATCGAAGTGGCGCCAGCTCTTGCGCATGAGGATCGGATAGAGCTCCTCCGGCGTCAGGTCCAGCAGGCGGCGGCGGACGCCTTTGGGGCGGCCTGTCGTACCGGAGGTGTAGAGCATCATCGAGCCCGCCTTGCGGAGCGGCGGTGGCGTGGCGGGCCGGCCTTCGATCAGCTCGGGCACCGTGAGCGCGTCCGGGGAGATCACCGCCTTGGCCTGGCAGTCGGCCACGATGTAGTCGATCTCCTCGGTGGTGAAGTGCCAGTTGACGGGGACGAGGTAGACGCCGATCTGGTACGTCGCCAGCATCATCGTCAGGGCGTCGAGCCCGTTCTTCAGCACGGTCACCACGCAGTCGCCCGGTCCCGCGCCGCGCGAGGTCAGGCCGTTGGAGGCGCGGTTGACGCGGTCCAGCAGCGCGCCGTAGGTCGTGCCCTGGTCGCCGAGGAGGGCGGGGCGTTCTGGGTCGTGGGCGGCGATCTCGTAGAAACCCCTCATGTTCGCTGACATTACAGAATTAGATTCTGCTGGGGGAATAGAGGAAATATCGTGCTCGTCGGTGACGTAACCTCATGGCCATGGCGGACGACGGCGAGCAGACACCTACGTATGACCCACCCACCACCCCGTTCCGCAAGATCGTCCTGCCCGCCGAGGAAACGGTAAAAATCCCCCTCCCGACCCCCGACACCAAGCCCCCCGCCCCCACCAAGGACCCCAAGTCCTCCGCCAAGGACTCCGGGCCGGCGAGGGATGCGACTCCGGGCAAGAGCGCCGCTTCGGCGAAGGGCGCGGCACCGAGTAAGGGCACGGCACCGAGTAAGGGCACGGCACCGAGTAAGGGCACGGCGTCGGGTGGGGCTGCCGCCCCGGCCAAGGGCGCTGGTTTTGGGCAGAGCGCTGGAGCTGGAGCGGCCAAGGGCGCCGCACCGGCTAAGGGTGCCACGCCAGGCAAGGAGGGCGGGCCGGGCAAGGGTGGCAGGCCCGCTAAGGACACTAAGGGTGCGATGCCGGGCAAGAGCACGGTCTCGGGCGGTGGCGCGGGGTCGGCTCAGGGTGCTGCGGCGGGCACGGGTGCGGCCTCTGGGGCCGGGTCGGCTCAGGGTGCTGCGGCGGGTAAGGCCGCGGGCTCTGATGGAGGACGGCCGAGCGGTCCCGAGCCAGGCACGGCCCCCGCCAAGGGTGCTGGCTCCGGGCAGAGCGCTGGGGCGGGCAAGGGGACCGGGTCCGGGCAGGGGGCTGGTGGTTCGGCTGCGTCGCAGGGTGTTGCGGCGGGGGCTGAGGCCGGGCAAGGGGCTGCGGCTGAGGAGGATTTGGGGCGGCGTTTGGCGCCGCGTTCGGTGCCCTCGCAGGATCTTGGGCGGAAGGTTGCGCCCATCACCAAGCCCGATGCCAAGCCGGTGCAGGGTGTGCCGCCTTATGCGCCGCCTAGGCCGGGCTCGGGGCCGAATCCGGTGCCGCCCGGTGCCGGACCTACCCCCGTGCCGCCGGGTGTCGGGCCGAATCCGGTGCCGCCGGGTGTCGGGTCTCATCCAGTGCCGCCGGGTGCTGGGCCGAATGTCGGGTCTGGGCCGCGCTCGGGGCCCTATCCGGGGCCGCCGCCGGGGTCTGGGCCCCAGTCAGGGGCCCATCCGGTTCCGCTGCCTGGGGCGGGGCCGCAGTCAGGGCCTCATGCGGGTCCGCCGCCGGGGGTGGGGCCCTATGCAGGGCCCGGGCCGCAGTCAGGGCCGAATCTCGTGCCGCCGCCCGCGTCGGGGCCGAATCCTGTGCCGCCCGTGTCGGGGCCGAATCCTGTGCCGCCGCCCGGGGCTGGGCCGTATTCCGGGTCTCAGCCGCACTCGGGGGGCAATCCCGTCCCGCAGCAGGGGGCGGCTCTTCACATCGGACCTGGGCCGCATTCGGGAGCAAATCCGGTGCCGCCGCCGGGTCCTTATGCGGGGCCGATGCCGGGCTCAGGGCCCAATCCCGTGCCGCCTGCGGGGCCGGGGGGCGCGGCCGTTGGTGGGCAGGAGCAGCGGTTCGGGCAGCCGGGGGTGCGGGCGTTGGTGCCCCCGCCGCCCAAGCGGCGCGGGCTCGGGGATATTCCGATCAAGGTGATCTACCTGTTCGGGGCCATTCTCGCGACGGTTCTGGCTGTTCTGCTGGTGTTCGTGGTGTTCTCCGGGGATGTGCCGAACCGGGAGCAGGAGCAGGTCGTGCAGGTGGCGCCGGTGCCTACGACGCCGACGCCGTCCGCGTCCGCGAGCCCGACGGCGACCGAGACGCCGATCGTGTTGCCGCCCGTCCCGGCGAGCAAGAAGTACGCCGCGTTCTCCGGCACGGCGTCCGCGGTCACGGGGACGATCACCGACAAGAAGTCGGGCATCAGCTACCCGAGGCTGGCCGCGCCGTGGGCGGCGAAGTCGTTCTCGCCGTTCTCGATCGCCCAGCGCATCGGCAAGGTCGCGGTGCCGCACACGGTGGTCGCCTCGGCGATGCTCCCGGGTGACGCGCCGGCGAAGAAGCCGTCGTCGAACGCCGACTACCGGGCGATCGCGACGCAGGCGGCCCGCTGGACGATCCGCACCCAGTATCCGAAGGGCGCGACGCTGGACGAGTGGACGGCGTCGAAGAAGATCCCGGTGGGCAAGGGCTGGACGCTGGGCTACAAGGTGACGTTCACGTCGGGCGGCAAGAAGCAGGTGGCGCAGGCGATGGTGACGGTGGTCGAGGTGGGCAAGACGAAGCCGGCGATGCTGATGGCGTCGATCCCGGAGGCGAACAAGGCCCGCTGGCGCGATCTGAACACGCTCGCGGAGCAGGTTCGTCCACTCTGACCGAGAGGCAGAAGCATCCTCTAGAATATGGTTCTGGGCATGACTCGGACCTGGCTGGAGGATGAGTAATGGCGATCGGTTTGAGCGAGGAGCACGAGGCGCTCCGCGAGTCGGTGAGCGGCTGGGCCGAGCGGAACATCCCCTCGGAGCTGCTGCGCGCGGGCAGCGAGGGGCGTCCGCCGTTCTGGGCGGGCCTCGCCGAGCAGGGGCTGCTCGGCCTGCACGTGCCCGAGGAGCACGGCGGCTCCGGCTACGGCCTGCTGGAGGCGGCCGTCGCGATCGAGGCGCTGGCCGAGCGGATGGCGCCGGGCCCGTACGTCCCGACCGTGCTGGCCAGCGCGGTCATCGGTGCCTCGAAGCGCCCCGAGCACCTGGAGCAGTACGCCGACGGCACCCTGACCGCCGCCGTCGCACTGACCGGCAATCTGACCGGCACGCGCACGGAGGACGGCTCGCTGGTCGTCTCCGGCACCGCCGAGCCCGTGCTGGGCGGCTCGCTGGCCGACTCGCTCGTGCTGCCCGTCACCACCGACGACGGTGAGGAGTGGGTGCTGGTCGAGGCCGCGTCGGCCACCGTCACCGAGCTGAAGTCGCTCGACCTCACCAGGCCGGCCGCCAAGGTCGAGCTGGACGGCGTCAGGGTGCCCGCGTCGGGCATCCTGGGCGGCGTGCAGCGCTCCGACGTGCGCGGCATCGCGGCGATCCTGCTGGGGGCCGAGGCGGCGGGCCTGGCATCGTGGTGCGTGACGGCCGCCTCCGAGTACGCCAAGGTACGCGTCCAGTTCGGCCGCCCGATCGGCCAGTTCCAGGGCATCAAGCACAAGCTGTCGCGCATGCTGGTCGCGCTGGAGCAGGCGCGCGCCACGGTCTGGGACGCCACCCGCGCCGAGGGCAAGGAGCTGGAGTTCGCCGGCGCCGTCGCCGGGGTGATGGCCCCCGACGCGGCCGTGCGGTGCGCGAAGGACGCCGTCCAGACGTTCGGCGGCATCGGCTACACCTTCGAGCACGACGTGCACCTCTACTACCGCCGCGCGCTCACCCTGCGCGCCCTGCTCGGCTCGTCGGCCGAGTGGGCGGGCACGGTGGCGGAGCTGGCGCTGGCGGGCGTGTCGCGGGAGACGGAGATCGACCTGCCGGAGGGCGCGGAGGAGCTGCGCGAGTCGATCCGGGCCGAGATCGCGGAGATCGCCGGGCTGGAGGGCAAGGAGCAGAAGCGGGCGCTGGCCGAGCGCGGCTTCGTGATGTCGCACCTGCCGAAGCCGTGGGGCCGCGGCGCCAAGCCGCTGGAGCAGGTGCTGCTCGCGCAGGAGCTCAAGGCCGCCAAGGTACGTCTGCCCAACATGATCATCGGTGCCTGGGTGGTGCCGTCCATCGTCGCGTACGGGACGCCTGAGCAGCAGCAGCGCTTCCTGCCCAAGACGCTCAGCGGCGAGATGATCTGGTGCCAGCTGTTCTCCGAGCCGGGCGCGGGCTCCGACCTGGCCTCGCTGCAGATGAAGGCGGAGAAGGTCGAGGGCGGCTGGAAGCTCAACGGCCAGAAGATCTGGACGTCGGTCGCGCACGTCGCCGAGTGGGGCATCTGCATCGCCCGCAACTCCAGCGAGGGTTCCAAGCACGAGGGCATCACGTACTTCCTGGTGGACATGAAGGCGCCGGGCGTGACGGTCAGGCCGCTGACGGAGATGACCGGCGAGAACCTGTTCAACGAGGTGTTCCTCGACGACGTGTTCGTGCCGGACGACCTGGTCGTGGGCGAGGTGGGCCAGGGCTGGAAGGTGGCGCGCAACACGCTGTCCAACGAGCGCGTGTCGCTGTCGTCCGGCTCGGGCGGCACGGGCGCGTCGGTGCCCGACCTGCTGGGCCTGGCCGGGCGGCTGGGCAGGGAGCTGACGCCGGCCGAGAAGCAGCGGGTGGCCGAGGTGGTCTGCGAGGGCCACTCGATCAACGCGCTGTCGCTGCGGGTGACGCTCAAGCAGCTCGCCGGCAGCGAGCCGGGCGCGGACGCCTCCGTACGGAAGCTGCTGTCCACCTCGCATGCGCAGCACGTGTCGGAGACGGCGGTCGAGCTGCTCGGGACGTCCGCCGTGGTCGCCGCGGACATGAAGCTGGGCGACGCCGGCTACTGGAACAGGGCGGTGCTCGCGACCCGCGCCATGACGATCTACGGCGGCACCACGGAGGTGCAGCTCAACATCATCGGCGAGCGCATGCTGGGCCTGCCGAGGGACCCCGAGCCCGGCAAGTAGTGGGGGAGACGCCCGGTCAACCCAGGGGGATGGCCGGGCCGTCCTCGTCGGGGGCGGGGCGGCCGATCCTGATCTCGCCTACGCAGGCGTCGGGGCCGAGCGCGCGCAGGAACAGGTCGGCTCCCTGGCCGTGGACCTGGGCGTACGTCGTGCCCAGGTCCTTGCCGGCGGCGGCCTGCGCGTGGCCCGGGCCGCCGAGCCGGACCGCGAGGGTGGTCGGGGCGGCGTTCAGGTAGGAGATCTGGGCGGTGTGGACGCCGCCGGGCAGCGGCGCGGGCAGCCGGAAGCGCACCTCATCGGCCCCTACCGGTACGCACGTGCGCTGCGGCACCCGCAGCCCGCGCACGGTGACCGGCCGCAGCCGACCGCGCGCGTCGAAGGTCAGCGGCTCGCGCAGCGGCCCGTTCAGCGCGTCGACCCAGGTGACCGGCCACGGGCGGGGCACGCCGAGGAGCTTGGAGTGCCGGGCGTACTCGTGGAAGAAGACGGGCGCGGCGACCTCGGGCGGCACGTACGTGTCCAGCACCACCGTCCCCGAGGGCACCTGGGACAGCGCCCGCTCGGCCGTCCGCAGGTAGTCGCGCACGGTCCGGCCGAGCGGCCGGTCGGCGTACGCGGCGACGGACCAGACCGAGCCGGCGGCGACGACGGCGGCCAGCGGCACCCAGCCGAGCCGCCACCGGGGCAGGGGCCGTGACCAGGGACGTTCCTCGCCGTCGAGCGGGATGAAGGCGAGCCCGGCGGCGAGCGCCATGACGGTGGCGGTCGCGGCGAGGTAGCGCAGCTCGTGGCCGAGCACGCTGGGCCCGAGCACCTCGATCCGGCCGAGCAGCACCGGCACCACGTCGGCCAGCAGGAAGTAGAAGAGCAGCGTCAGCCAGGCGGCCCAGGCCCGCCGCCGATGCCGCAGCGACACCGCCACCACGATCGCGGCGACCGCCGACCCGGCCCAGACGAGCGGCTCCGGCGTGGCCGCCATCGCGTAGTCGTCGCCGATCGGCCGCCACTGCCAGGGCCCGCCCAGCGCCGACGGCACCAGCGCGCGGACGCCGAGCACCCACGCGAACTCGGCCGCCGTCCCCGCATCGGGCAGCTCGGGCGTCTGGGTGGCGTCGTTGAGCTGCACGGAGCCGTAGAGGCCGGTGAAGAAGACGGCCGCGTACGCGGAGAGGATCACCGCGTACGGCACCCAGGCCCGCCACAGCCGCCACCATCCGCGCGGCGCCAGCCAGAAGACGGTCACCACCAGCATCAGCACGGGGATGAACGCGGCCTTGACGAAGAACAGCAGCCCGAACACCGTCCACGCGCACGCCGCCAGCAGCTGCCGGGCACGCCCATGACGCACGTAGAGCACGTGGGAGGCCAGCGCCATCGGCAGCGCGAGCTGCAGCGGCAGCGTCTCCAGCACCGCCGCCCACCACGACAGCGACGGTACGGTCATCGGCGTGATCAGGTAGAGCCCGAGCGGCACGAGGATCGCCGGCCGCGGACCGAACAGCACCCAGAGGAGCCGCAGCATCGCCAGGCTCGCCCCGGCCTGCAGCGTCATCGTGGTGGCGTGGGCGAGCAGCTCGTTGTAGCCGCCGAGCCTGGCCATCGCCCACGAGATGCCGAAGCCGCCGGGCAGCAGGTGGCCGACGTCCACCCACATCAGGTAGTCCCAGGTGAGGCCGCTCTCCTGGCCGCGCATGATGTAGTGGAAGTCGTCCTGGCGGAAGAACGTCCGCCTGACCAGCTCGTACTTCCACACGAGCTGCACGGCGACCATCACCAGGCCGGCGGTCAGCACGGCGTCGCGCTCGCGCAACCGCTGCCACATGGTCGTCATCCCCGTCCTCCCCCGGGCGCAGCGTAAGCACGGGACCGGCCGCGAAGGAATGATCGTGTCCCGGTTGTGATGTCATAGCGGGATGTCTCACCCCGCCCGTGCCGGGCTTTCCGCCGCCCTGCTCGGGCTGGTGCTCGGCTGCGTGGCGCTCGGCCCGGCGCTGGGCTGGGGGTTCGTGCTGGTCCAGGACATGGTGTTCGTGCCTGAGCCGGAGTTCTCGCGCTTCACGTTCGGGCTGGCGGGCGGGGCGGCGCGGGTGGTGCCGAGCGACGCCGTGGTGACCGCGCTGGCGCAGGTGCTGCCGGCCGAGCTGGTGCAGAAGGCGATCCTGCTCGGGATCTTCGTGCTCGGCTGCTCGGGGACGGCGCTGCTGGTGCCGTCGGACTCGCTCGGGCCGCGCCTGGTGGCGGGCGCCTTCTACGTGTGGAACCCGTACGTCGCCGAGCGGCTGCTCATCGGGCAGTGGGCGCTGCTGCTCGGGTACGCCGGGCTGCCCTGGGTGGTGCGGGCGGTGTGGTCGGGGCGGCGGCTCGCCCTGGCGATGCTGCCCGCCGCCGTGGGCGGGTTCGCGGCGATGACGGTGACGGCGATCACCGCGCTGCCCGCCGCCGTGCCGCGCCCGCGAGTGGTCGCCAAGGTGGCCGTGGTGCTGGCGCTGTTCAGCCTGCCGTGGCTGGTGGTGACGGCGCTGCGGCCGTACGGGATCGAGGGTGACCCGGTGGGGGTCGCGGCGTTCGCGGCCAGGGCGGACACGCCGTTCGGCGCGGTGGGCAGCCTGCTGTCGCTGGGCGGGATCTGGAACGCGTACGCGGTGCCGCCCGGCTACGAGAGCCTCGTCGGCGCGGTGGCCAGGCTGGTGCTCACGCTGGTGGGGGTGGTCGCGTTCCTGCGCAGCCGGTTGCCGGACAAGTGGGGGCTGGCCGGGGCCGCCGCCGTCGGGCTGGCGGTGGCGTCGGTGGGGGTGAGCGGGCCAGGGCGGGCGGCGTTCGAGTGGCTGATCGGCGTGTGGGGCGGGTTCGGGGTGTTCAGGGACGCCCAGCAGTACGTGGCGCCGCTGGCCCTCGTGGCGGCGCTCGGGCTGGGGCTGCTGACCGAGCACGTGGCGGGCCGCAAGGCGTGGGTGGGCGCGCTGGTGCTGGTGCCGGTCGCGGTGCTGCCGACCCTCGCGTGGGGCGCGCTCGGGCGGCTGGACGCCGTGCGCTATCCCGACGGCTGGACGGCCGCGCGCGAGGTGATCAGGCGGGACCCGGAGCCGGGCGAGGTGCTGGTGCTGCCGTTCGAGTCGTACCGGCGCTTCCCGTGGAACGGGCACCGGGCGGTGCTCGACCCGGCCCAGCGCTTCTTCGCGGTGGCGGGGCGGCGGGTGGTGACCAACGACGCCGTACGGGTCGGCGGCCTGGTCGTCGGCAGCGAGGATCCCCGTGCCCAGGAGGTAGAACGCGTACTAGTAGGACCTTCGCCGGACCTCCGCGCAGCAGGATTTCGCTACGTGATAGTCGACGCGGGGACAGTTGGGGAGCGCCATCGTTTCGACGTGTGGCTACGGAGCGCGAAGGTCCTGGTCGATACCGGTGACCTGCGCTTGTATCGGTTCGACGGCCAGGTGGCGGCCCGCTGACCTCGATCGGTACCCTCGTCAATGGCTTTGTTAGAGTTTCGCCTAGCTACTTCCCAGTAGCAAGAATTGGTTCTAAGTTTGGGGACGCCCGCACCACCCGCCCGCTTCAGGAGGAACCCCCGTGATCAAGATCCTCTTAGCAGCGATCATCGGCGTCGCCGTGGCGGCACTCGTGGCCACGGTCACCACGGTCTCCTTCACCGGCGCCACGGCCACGCCGGTCAACCAGCCGCTCTACAACTACGGCGACCGGTAACCCCAAGCGCCATGGCACCCTCTCCGCTTGGGGGCGAGGGGGCGAGCCGGCGACCACTGCTCGAGATCGTCATTCCCGCGTACAACGAGGAAGGACGACTACCCGGGGGGCTCCTGCAGCTGTGCGCGAAGCTTGCCCGCATGCCGTTCCCCACCTCCGTCATCGTCGTGGACAACGCCAGCACCGACCGGACGGCCGAGATCGTCTCGGACTGGCCGCGCGGCCCCGTTCCCGTCCGGCTCGTCCGGTGCGCGACCCCCGGTAAGGGCGCCGCCGTCCGGGCCGGGCTGCTCGGCACCACCGCGCCCTTCGTCGGCTTCTGCGACGCCGACATGGCCACCGACCTCGACGCCATCGACCATGCGCTCGGGCTGCTGCTGTCCGGCGAGCGCGTGGTGATCGGCTCGCGGGCGCACCGCGACTCGCGCGTGGAGAACCGGCACAGCCGGATCCGCGAGCTGGGCGCGTACGGCTTCCGCGCACTGGCCGGCGCGCTCGTGCGCGGCGTCAGCGACACCCAGTGCGGGTTCAAGTTCTTCGACGGCGTGCTCGCCCGCGAGACCGCCGGCCTGCTGCGCACGCCCGGCTTCGCCTTCGACGTCGAACTGCTCGCGCGCTGCGTCGAGGCGGGCGGCCGGGTCAGGGAGATCCCCGTACGCTGGCGCGACATGCCGGGGTCCCGCTTCTCCCCGGCCCGGCACACCTTCGGCATCGTGCTGGAGCTGGGCCGGATCTGGCTGCGGCTGCGCACGAAACCCGGCTCCGCCGCCCGGCCGGCGTGGGAGCCGCCGCTCGACCCCGTCGGATATCCGTGAAGATCGCCGTCGTCAACTGGCGTGACCCCTGGCATCCCCAGGCGGGTGGCGCCGAGACCTTCGCCTGGGAGTCGGCCCGCCGTTTCGCGCGGGCCGGCCATCAGGTGTGGTACGTCACCGCGCGCGCTCCAGGGCAGCGCCGCCGCGAGCGGGTGGAAGGCGTGTCCTTCGTGCGGATGGGCGGGGTCTTCACCGTCTATCCGCTGGTGCTGGCCTGGTTGCTGCTGCGCAGGGGGCACTTCGACGCGGTGCTCGACTGCCAGAACGGCATCCCGTTCTTCACCCCCTGGGCGGTGCGGCGGCGGACGCGGGTGGTGTGCGTGGTGCACCACGTGCACGACCGGCAGTTCGGGGTGCACATGCCGGGGTGGCTGGCGGCGTTCGGGCGGTTCCTGGAGGGGCCGGTGTCGCGGTGGAGCTACCGGCGGCACGCGAGCGTCGCCGTCTCGCCGTCCACCGCGCTCGCCATGCGCGAGCGGCTCGGGTGGCGCGGGCCGGTGCACGTCATCCCGAACGGGGTCAGTGTCGCTCGACCCGGGCCGGTCGCGAAGAGCCCTGAGCCGCGGGTGGTCTGCCTCGGGCGGCTGGTCGCCCACAAGCGGGTGCCCCTGCTGCTGGACGCCGTCGCCGAGTTGCGCTCGCATCGGCCCGGTCTGGTCGTGGACGTCATCGGCAGGGGACCTGAGGAGGACGCTCTGCGGGCCCGGCTGCCCGAGGGCGTCACGCTGCACGGCTACCTGCCCGAGGACGACAAGGCGCGGCTGGTCGCGCGGGCGTGGCTGCACGTCAGCGCCTCCCAGGGGGAGGGCTGGGGGCTGAGCGTGCTGGAGGCCGCCGCGCTGGGCGTGCCGACCGTGGCGTTCGACGTGGACGGGTTGCGTGATGCCGTACGGCCTGGTGAGACCGGGTGGCTGCTGCCCGAGGGGACCGGGCTGGACAAGGGGATCGCCGCCGCACTCGACGAGCTGGACCACACTTATGCCGTGAAATGTCGGGAATGGGCTGACCGCTTCTCCTGGGACCGCACCGCCGACCGCCTCACCGCCCTCCTGCGCGGCGACGACCCCGGCGCCGACCCCGCCTTCGGCGGGCTGAGCGGTGGCCCCGGCGCCGGCGGTGGCGCCCCGCGCGAGAGGCGCGGTGGCGAGCCCGGCTCCGGCTGGGAGCGGCCATGACCCCGGCCGCCAGGCCGCCCGCGACCGGGCGGATGAGGACGCTGCTGCCCACCCGGCTGCCCACCGACAAGCTGGTGGCCGGGCGGCGGACCGGGGCGGGGCGGCCGGTCGGGGAGGCCGCGCGGCGCCGCCTGTGGCTGCTGTTGTGCTGCTTCGGCTTCGGCCTGCTCGCCTTCACCACCCGGCCGGGCCACCTCATCTCCGACACCAAGATGGACCTCGCGCTCAACCCCGTCGGCTGGCTGGAGCGCGCCGCCCACCTGTGGGACCTGCAGCACTTCGGCCAGCTCCAGAACCAGGTGGCCGGCTACATCTTCCCGATGGGGCCGTTCTTCGCGCTGGGCGAGCTGGCCGGCGTCGAGCCGTGGGTGACGCAGCGGCTCTGGCTGACGCTGCTCATGTCCGTGGCCTTCCTCGGCGTCGAACGGCTGGCGGGGCGGCTCGGCATCGGCTCGCCGGGCACCAGGATCGCGGGGGCGCTGGCGTACGCGCTGGCTCCGCGCACGCTGTCGATCATCGGCGAGATCTCCGTCGAGTGGCTGCCCGCCGCGATGCTGCCGTGGATCCTGCTGCCGCTGCTCACCGCGTCGGAGACCGGCCAGCGGGCGCGCGGCGCCATCAGGTCGGCGCTGGCGGTGGCGCTGTGCGGCGGCGTCAACGCGGTCGCGGTGCTGGCCGTGCTGGTCGCGCCCGTGCTCTACATCCTCACCAGGCCGCGTCCCGTGCCGCGCTGGCGGCTGCTCGGCTGGTGGTCGGGCGCGGTGGCGGTGGCCACCCTGTTCTGGTCGCTGCCGCTGCTGCTGGTCGGCCGGTACGCGTTCTCGTTCCTGCCGTACACCGAGACCGCGGGGACCACGACGGCCGTCACCTCGCTCACGAACGTGCTGCGCGGCGCCTCCGACTGGGTGCGTTACCTGCCGCTGAACGGCGTCCTGGAGCAGCCGCCGGGGTTCAGGATCGCGACCGCGGCCTCGATGGTCGTCGTCACGGGCGTGATCGCGGCGCTCGGGCTCGCCGGGCTGGCCCGCCGCGACCTGCCGGCCAGGGGGTTCCTGGTGGCGGTGTTCGTGGTCGGCGTGGTGGCGCTGGTCGCCGGGCACGCGGGCGCGCTGGAGCCGGTCACCGCCGAGCCGGTGCGCTGGCTGCTCGACGGGCCGCTCGCGCCGCTGCGCAACCTGCGCAAGTTCGACCCGCTGGTCCGGCTCGCGCTCGCCCTCGGCCTGGCGCACCTGCTGGTCAAGGTCAGGATGCCGGTCCGTACGGTGGCCGTCGCCGCCTGCGCAGCGCTCGTCGTGCCCGTCTTCAACCAGGGCCTGGCCGCCCCCGGCGACTTCGAGGACGTGCCCGCCCACTGGCGCGAGGCCGCCGCCTGGCTGGACACGAACGCGGGCGACGACGGCGTGCTGCTCGTGCCGGGCGCCAAGTTCGGCGAGTACGTCTGGGGCCGCCCGATGGACGAGCCGCTCCAGGCGCTGACCACGGCCCGCTGGACCACCAGGAAGATCGAGCCGCCCGGCTCGGTCGGACTGACCCGGCTGCTCGACGCCATCGACCAGCGCCTGACCTCCGGCCACGGCTCAGCGGGCGTGACCGCCGTGCTGCGGCGGCTCGGCGTGCGCTACCTGCTCGTCAGGAACGATCTCATCCGCCAGAACCTCCAGGGCGCCTGGCCGTCGCGCGTCTACGAGGCGCTGCGCGAGTCGCCGGGCATCACGAAGGTGCGCTCGTTCGGCGAGCCGGTCGGCGACAGGGAGACCGACGACGCGGTCAACGCGCTCGACCCCGCCTTCCCCGCGCTCGACCTGTACGAGGTGTCGGATGCCGCCGGCCTGGTCACCGTGCGCCCGGCGGCCGACGCCCTGGCCGTGCGCGGCGGGCCCGACTCGCTGCTCGCGATGGGCGACCTCGGCCTGCTGGGCGACGAGCCGGTGCTGGTCAACGGCGACGCGGGCACCCGCGAGGCGCCCTCCGTGGTCAGCGACGCGCTGCGGCTGCGCGAGCGCTCGTTCGGCGAGTTGCGGACGAACTGGTCACCGACCCTCACGGCCGACAAGAAACGCGACTTCGACGGGGTCAAGGCGCTGGACCTGCTGGAGAAGGGCTGGCTCGACGAGGCCGCGGTCGCCGAGTACGACGGCATCGCCGGCATCAGCGCCTCCTCCTCGGTCGCGGACCCGTACGCGCCGGCCGGGATCAGCAGCGCGGGACGCGGCCCGTACGCGGCCATGGACGGCAACACGAAGACCGGCTGGGAGAGCGATGGCACCAAAACCTCGCAGGGCGAGTGGCTGCGGGTTGACCTGCGGGGACGGATGCGCATCCCGTACGTGAACGTCATGTTCGCGCCCGACCTGCTGCTCGGCCAGGCGGTCTCGCGGGTGGCGGTGGAGACCGAGTCGGGCAGCCTGGTGCAGGACGTCGCCCGTACGACGGACCCGCAGCGGCTGCGCGTGCCGGACGGGCCGACGAGCTGGGTGCGGCTCAAGGTGGCTGGCACGGCGTCGGAGACGTGGACGTACGGCCAGCGCATCGGCGTGGTCGAGCTGTCGATCCCCGGCGTCACGGCCGGTCGCACGATCCGGCTGCCCGGCCAGGGCGGCGACGCGTACGTCATGGACCGCGGCCTCGACGAGCGGCCCGCCTGCATGCGCAACCCGCAGCGCTGGGTCTGCAACGAGGTCGCGCTGGCCGAGCAGAGCGAGGAGACCGGTTTCGACCGGACCTTCCGCGCCGATGCGGCTTCGAGCGTGACCGTGCGCGGAACAGCGGTCCTGCGGGACTCTGAGCTGATCGACCGCTACACCCGCATCCGTGCGGACCTGACCACGGTGACCGGCTCGTCCCAGCTCAGCGATGACGCCGTGGTCGCGCCCAGATCGGCGTTCGACGCCGACGACAGCACGACCTGGATCCCCGACGCCGACGACAAGGAGCCCACGCTCACCGTGGCGTGGAAGGGCAGGAAGACGATCTCCCGCGTCCAGATCGGCCGCCCAGGCGGCGATCAGGCGCCGCTCGACGTGATCGTCACCGGCGACGGCGGGGCCGTGCGCGGCGGGCGGGTGGACGAGCACGGCCTCCTGACGTTCAAGGCGATGAAGACGAGCCGGCTCAAGCTCCGCTTCACCCCCTTCTCCCAGCGGCTGCAGGTGACCGAGCTGGTCATCCCCGGCGTGGACCCGGTGGGGCGGCCCGCCGACGTGCCGCTGCGGCTGGCGTGCGGGTTCGGCCCGACCATCGAGGTGAACGGCCGCAGCGTCCCCACCCGGGTCACCGGCACCCACGCCGACCTGCTCGAACAGCGGCCGGTGCGGATCACGGGCTGCACGAGGGCGCCGCTCGCCGCCGGGGACAACCGGGTGCGGGTGGCGGGCTGGGACCCGTACGCGATCGACGCGCTGGTGGTCGGGGCGCTGCCCGAGCGGCCCGCCGGCGTGGAGGGGTCGGCCGTGCCGAGCACGTGGACGCCGTCGCAGCGCGAGGTCGCCGTCAGCGCGCCCAAGGACGCCTTCCTCGTCGTCAACGAGAACTTCAACGCCGGCTGGCGGGCCAGCATCGGTGGCGAGACGCTCAAACCGGTCAGGATCGACGGCTGGAAGCAGGCGTGGGAGCTGCCCGCCGGCACCTCGGGCACCGTACGGCTCGACTACCTGCCCGACCGGCTCTACCGGCTCGCGCTCCTGCTGGGGCTGGCCGGGATCGCGCTGCTGGCGCTGGCCGCCCTGGTGCTGCGGGGGCCGCGGCCCGAGCACGTACGCGAGACCGCCCCCGCCTCGGCCGCCCGGCTGTCGCGGCCGCGTGCGCCGCTCGTGGTGGTGGCGGCGCTGGCGTTCGGCGGCTGGACGGCGAGCTGGCCCGGCATGCTGGCGGTGCTCGGCGCGGTGCTGGTGACCCTGCTGCTGCGGGCCAGGCGGTGGCCCGCGCATTGGGCGGCGGCCGGCGCGTTCTGCGTGGCGGCGCTGTCCCTGGCCGCCGGCATGACGCTGCGGGACTACGGGATCGACGTGGAGGTGCTGATGGACCCGCTTATGGACCACGTGCCGCAGCTCGCGTCATGCGCGGCGGTCGGCGTGCTGTTCGGCCAGCTCGTCACGGAGCCGGCGCGGCCGGCAGCGCCGCGCGAGCTGCCGGCGGCGAGGCAGGTGCTGACCGGTGTCGGCTGAGCTTGAGCGCGCTCACCTCGATCAGGTGGTAGCTGCCGACGCTGAGCAGCATCGTCACGATGAACGAGATCACCGCGACGCTGGTGAAGTCGGCCTGGAACGGCTGCGCGCCGGTCAGCTTGAGCTGCAGCGTGATCACCGGCGCGTGCCAGAGGAAGAAGCTGTAGGAGATGCGGCCCAGGTAGCTCGCGACGGGGTTGCCGAGCACCCGGTTGCGCAGCGAGCCGGGCCTGGAGGCCAGCGCGAACGGCGCCACCAGCAGCACCGCGACCGCCGTCTCCAGGCTGAGCCGCCACAGCGACTGCCCCAGGGTGGGCAGCACGAGCGTGCGCGGGCCGGCCAGGTCGGTGCTGAGCAGCGCGTACAGCAAGCCGGCCAGCACCAGCAGCTGCGGGGCCAGCGAGTCGATCACGCGGCTGTGCCCGATCCACACCGACAGCACCGCCATCGCCATGCCGCAGCCGAAGAACGCCAGGTGGTACGGCAGCAGCAGGGCCAGGTCGGGCTGCCCGGACAGCCGGGCGACGACCACGGTGACCACCGAGATGAGCGGCAGCACCGCGATGCCGGCGAGCAGGCGCACCGGACGGTTGCCGCCGCGCGCCCACCGGTGCAGCGCCCAGCCCAGCACGGGGAGCAGCACGTAGAAGGACATCTCGATGGGCAGCGTCCACATCTGGTAGAGGCCGTCGGGCGTCGGGTCGGCGGGGAAGAAGTTCTGCGCGAGCAGCATCCACTTCAGCCAGCCGGTCCAGTCGTACGACGCCCACGCCCACAGGGCGAGCGCGCTCACCAGCCAGTAGACGGGCATGACGCGCAGCACCCGGCGCCACAGGTAGCCGAGCGGCCGGGGCCGTGGCGTATCCTCGATCATCGCGCGCGCCCACGGGCGGTAGAGGAGCAGGCCCGACAGGAGGAAGAAGATGGGGACCGCGATGCCCAGGCGGCTCATCAGCCAGTGGAGCATGCCGTCGCGGTACATCACGCCGGTGTTGCTCCCGACGTGCAGCAGCCAGACGCCGAGCGCGGCCACCGCGCGGATGCCGTCGAGTGCCGCGTCCCTGCCCTTCATCGCTGCTCCAATGTCCCGTCGCCGATTGCGGCAACCACGATAGAACCTGTTTCTATCGATTTGGTTGCGGTGGTTTGCCCGCCGCTGACGGGCGTCACCCCCTGTCATACTTTGATGCTCGACGATCGCACCGAACGACAACATGTTCTACAATGCGGAGGCCTCGATGGGTCGCATCTCAACGCTCGTCCTCATCGGGTTCGGGGCTTTCTTCATCGCGCTGGCTCCGCTGCTGAGATTCTGGGCGGCGGACCAGATCATCTCCGCGCCGGCCGACCAGTTCGGCATCTCGCGGCTGGAGGCCAAGAACGCCCAGTACTTCTCGCTGCAGGACCTCAAGGTGCTCACCGGTGACCTCGACATCATCGTCACCACCCGCGGTGATGTGAAGGAGGCCACCAGTGACCGGGTGGTCTGGGACGAGGCCACGGTCGTCAACGACGTGACCAACAAGCGGCCCCAGATCGACATCTCCGAGCGGCGCAGCGCCTTCGACCGCTACACCGGGGTGGCGCTCAACTGCTGCGGGTCCAGCGTCGAGAAGGCGCCGGTCACGCTGGAGGGGCAGGTCTACAAGTTCCCCTTCGACGTGGAGAAGAAGACGTACAAGGTGTTCAACGCCACCGCGCAGAAGGCGTTCGACGCCACGTTCGTCCGCGAGGACAAGGTCAACGGCCTGCCGGTCTACGTCTTCGAGCAGACCGTGCCCCCGACCAAGACCGAGACCCGCAGCGCGCCCGCCAACGTGCTCGGCATCACGGGCACCACCGGTGACGTGCAGGTCGACCGCTGGTACGACGGCAAGACGACGTTCTGGATCGAGCCGGTCACCGGGTCGCCGGTCCGGCAGGAGGTGCAGCGGCACGAGGTGCTGAAGACGCAGGACGGCGTCGAGCGCTCGGCGGCCTTCATCGCGACCGCGAAGATGACCGAGAAGACGGTCGACGACCTGGTCAAGGGCGCCCAGGACGGTAAGAACATGATCAACCTGCTGCGGAACACCATCCCGCTCGTGCTGCTCGTGATCGGCGTCGTGCTCGTCGTGGCCGGCGTCATCGTGGGACGCCGCGCCCCGGCCGACGCCGGGTGACGTTCGCGGTGTTTTCGGGGCCCGTGCGAACGGGCCCCTTTTTATTGACTCGACACCCCGACTGGAACGCGTTTCATATATAGGTTACTCGCCAGTACCAGACGAAAGGTTCTGGTCTAGAACACGTTGCAGTTCGCCGCTTTCCAGACGTATTGTCGGGCCATGCGGACACGCGTCACGGACATGTTCGGAATCGAGCTCCCGATCTTCGCGTTCAGCCACTGCCGGGATGTGGTCGCCGCCGTCAGCAAGGCCGGCGGCATGGGCGTGCTCGGCGCGCTCTACTTCACCCCGGAAGAGCTCGAGATGGAGCTCAAGTGGATCGACGACCACGTGGACGGCCGGCCGTACGGGGTGGACGTCGTCATGCCGGCCTCGTACGAGGGGGCCGACTTCGCGCCGGAGGAGCTGGTCGGCCGGCTCCAGACCATGATCCCCGACGGGCATCGGGCGTTCGTCGAGGGCCTCCTGGCCAAGCACGGCGTGCCGCCCCTGTCCTCGGACGCCGACCCTGGCCGGGTGCTGCTCGGCTGGACCGACGCCACGGCCCGCCCCCAGGTCGAGGTCGCGCTGCGTCACCCCATCGCGCTGCTCGCCAACGCGCTCGGGCCGCCGCCCGCCGACGTGGTCGAGCTCGCCCACGCCCACGGCGTCAAGGTCGCCGCCCTCGCCTCCACCCCGCGCCACGCGCTCAAGCAGGTCGAGGTCGGGGTGGACGTGGTGGTCGCCCAGGGCACCGAGGCCGGCGGGCACACCGGTGAGATCTCCACCATGGTGCTCATCCCGCAGGTCGTGGACGCGGTGGACGTACCGGTGCTGGCGGCGGGCGGCATCGGCAACGGCCGCCAGATGGCCGCCGGGATGGCGCTCGGGGCCGAGGGCGTCTGGACGGGCTCGATCTGGCTCACCGTCGAGGAGGCCGACACCCCGGAGATGGCCCGGCGCCGCATCCTCGCCGCCACCTCCCGCGACACCGTCCGCTCCCGCAGCTGGACCGGCAAGCCCGCCCGCCTGCTCAAGAACGAGTGGACCGAGGCATGGGAGTCGGAGGAGTCGCCCGGCACCCTCCCGATGCCGTTGCAGTTCATGCTCGTCTCAGACGCTCTGCGCCGCATCGGCCGCTCGGACGCCGCCGAACTGGCCACCTTCCCCGCCGGCCAGATCATCGGCGTCATGAACCAGGTCAAACCGGCCAAGGACGTCGTCTACGACCTGATCTCGGAGTACACCGAAGCGTTGGACCGCCTCCACAACCTCACCTCCGACTGACCTCACACCGGCACGACGGTGACCATGCTCTCTAGTCCGACGAAGTCGTCCGTGTTGCGGGTGTAGAGGGGGAGTCCCCGGCTGGAGGCGATTGCGGCGATCATGAGGTCCATCCGCCGCGGCCTCGGATCTCGCTTGGCTGCGAGGGTGAGTGCGACCAGGCTGCCATAACGCGCCGCGGCCTTGGAGTCGAAGGGCAGCGGCTCGAAATCGACGGCGGCCATGCCGAGCTTCTCCATGCGGGCGGCTCGGGACGCTTCGTTCTTCGCCATGGCCACGCCCTGGTGCAGCTCAGCGAGCGTGACGGTCGTGAGTTCCGGCTGCTTCGGAAGGGCCTCGGGTGAAATTTCCGCGAGGTCGATGAACACGCACGTATCGATGACGCCCATGGCACGGTGATCAGCCATGGTGCCGCTCCCACGGGTCGTCGCCCATGCGGTCCTCGCCGTCGAAGAACTCGTCGGCCTCGCGGCGCATCTCGGCGTAGTCCACCTTTGGCAGGAGACGGTGCTTGGCAACAAGCTCCTCCGCACTGAGCCGGCGCCTACGCGGAAGCGGACGCAGCTCTGCGATCTCGATGCCGTTGCGGGTGATGTGGAAAACTTCACCCGCTTCGACCTCGTCCATGACGGCGGCGGAGTTGTTGCGGAGCTCACGCTGACTGATGATCTTCAACATGCACCTCACTGTAGCCCCGCGTAGCTCGGTGTGCTACTCACATCAGTATAAGAGCATCAGTGGCCTTGGTAGAAAGCGGGGCGCTTTTCGCGGAAGGCGCGGGTGCCTTCCTTGGCGTCTTCTGAGCCGATGACCGGCCAGCCCAGCTCGTCCGAGACCTTCAGGGCCTCCGGTTCCGGGAGGCCCGAAGTGTCGCGGTAGGTGCGGAGGATGGCTTGGACGGCCAGGGGGCCCGAGCTTGCCACGTCGTCCGCCAGTTCGCGGGCCACCGCCAGTGCCTGGCCGTCGGGGACCACGCGGTTCACCAGGCCCATCGACAGAGCCTCTGCGGCCGTGACGGCGCGGCCGGTCAGCAGGAGGTCCATGGCGTGGCAGTACGGGATCTGTCGGGGGAGGCGGACGGCGCTGCCGCCCATCGGGAACAGGGCGCGCTTGGCCTCGAAGAGGCCCAGGGTGGCGGACTCGGCGACCACGCGCAGGTCGGTGCCCACCAGGAGTTCGGTGCCTCCGGCGACGGCGTAGCCCTCGACCGCGCAGATGATGGGCTTGGTCGGCAGGTCCTCGCGGAGCAGGCCCTTCCAGTGGAAGTTCGGGATCTGGGCGGCCCTGGCCTGGACGTCCGGGTCGGTGGAGGGTTGTCCCATGGCCTTGAGGTCGGCGCCGGCGCAGAACGTGCCCTCGGCGCCGGTCAGGATCGCCACCCGGATGCCGGGCTCCTCGGAGGCGTACGCCCACGCCGACGCCAGGCCGATCAGCATGTCGGAGGAGAGCGCGTTGCGGGCCTCCGGCCGGTTCATGGTGACGGTCAGGACGTGCCCGTCGCGTTCGATCCGGCAGTGCGGCGTGCTGATCGGCAGGAGCTCCACGGGTGCCTCCGAAGTCGCTAGATCAAGCGCTTGCTACGAACTTTGGCCCAGGATACGCTCCCACCAGCAAACGAGAACAGGTTCCTGTTTTGCCCGCCCACAGCTGAGGAGATCAGATGGGCACGCTCGGTTTCTGGAGGCTCGCGCAGGCGGATCCCGAGTGGATCGCGGCCGTGGACCCCGACGGCACCCAGCACCGCGCGGGCGACCTCCTCGCCCGCTCCAACCGCCTCGTGCACGGGCTGCGCGCGCTCGGTCTCCAGCCGGGCGACGGTATCTGCGGCCTGGTGCCCAACGGCGCCGACGGCCTCGTCCTCTACCTGGCGGCGCTGCAGGCGGGCTGGTACTACACGCCGGTCAACTGGCACCTGACCGGGCCGGAGATCGCGTACATCGTCTCCGACAGCGAGGCCAAGGCGTTCTTCGTGCACCCGCGCTTCCTCGCCGAGGGCATTCGCGGCGCCGAGGCCATCGCGCCCGAGCGGCGGTTCCTGACAGAGGGCGAGGCCGGCGGGTTCCGTCCGATGAGCGAGCTGACCGGCGGGCAGCCGGACACCGCGCCGGAAGGCCGCACCGCCGGCGCCACCATGCACTACACCTCGGGCACCACCGGCAAGCCTAAAGGCGTCAGAAGGCCGCTCAGCGGGATGGATCCGGACGACGCTGCCGAGCTGATGACGTTCCTTCTCACGTTGTTCGGCATGACGCCGGGCCGGCCGAACGCGCACCTGGTCACCTCGCCGAGCTACCACACGGCGGTGACCCAGTTCGGCGGCTCCGCCCTGCACATGGGGCACACGCTCGTCTACATGGACAAGTGGGACGCCGAGGAGATGCTGCGGCTGTGCGAGCGGCATCGCGTCACCAACTCGCACCTGGTGCCCACCCACTTCAAGCGGCTGCTGGCGCTGCCGGACAAGACGCGCACCGCGTACGACCTGTCCTCGCTGCGCTGGATGATCCACGCCGCCGCGCCCTGTCCCGTACCGGTGAAGTGGGCGATGCTCGACTGGTGGGGCGACTGCGTGTACGAGTACTACGCGGCCACCGAGGGCGGCGGCACCATCGCCACGCCCGAGGACTGGAAGGCCCACCCCGGCACGGTCGGCAAGGCCTGGCCGATCAGCGAGCTGCTCATCGTGGACGACCAGGGCGAACCGGTGCCCACCGGCACCCCCGGCACGATCTACATGAAGATGATGGGCGCCACGTTCGAGTACAAAGGCGACCCCGACAAGACCGCCGCGAACCGCCTCAAAGACCACTTCACCGTCGGCGACATCGGTTACCTGGACGAGGACGGCTTCCTCTACCTGTGCGACCGCAAAGCCGACATGATCATCTCAGGCGGGGCCAACATCTACCCGGCCGAGATCGAGAACGAGCTCATGGTCCACCCCAAGGTGGCCGACGTGGCCGTGTTCGGCATCCCCGATGAGGAGTGGGGCGAGCAGATCAAGGCCGTCGTCGAGCCCGCGCAGGACGCCGAGCCGGGCCCCGAGCTGGCGGCCGAGCTGCTGGCCTCGCTGGAGGGCCGCCTGGCCAGGATGAAGTGGCCCAAGAGCATCGACTTCATCGCCGAGATGCCCCGCGAGCCCAACGGCAAGCTGCTCAAACGCAAGCTCCGCGCCCCGTACTGGGAGGGACACGACCGTGCCATCTGATCCGCTGGTCGCGCAGCACGTCCTGGAGTTCCCCGGCGGCTACACGCGTACGACGGGGCCGGTGATCGGCCGGTTCCTCAGCGAGTTACGCGCCCGCCGCCTGGTCGGCGTGCGTACGGCGGAGGGCCGCGTCCTGGTGCCGCCCCTCGAGTACGACCCCGCCACCGGCGAAGCCGTCACCGGCGAGTACGTCGAGGTCGGCCCGGCCGGCACGGTCACCACGTGGGCCTGGGTGGACGAGCCGCTCCCTGGACACCCGCTCGACCGCCCCTTCGCCTGGGCGCTGATCCGCCTCGACGGCGCCGACACCGACCTCGTGCACGCCCTCGACCCCGGCAACCCCAAGGCGCTGCGGCAGGGCATGCGGGTCTGGCCGGTCTGGCGCGAGCAGCCCAAGGGCCACATCACCGACCTGTCGCACTTCGTCCCCGAGGTCACCCAGATCGTCTCCGACGTGCGCGCCGAATACCGCCTCCAGGCCGGCGGCGCGCTGCGGGTCTTCCTCGAAGGGGTCGAGCGCGGCGTCCTCCTCGGCGGGCGCTGCGAGCGCTGCGCCAAGGTGTACGTGCCGTACCGGGCGGCGTGCCCCGAATGCGGCAGCGCCCTCCCGGACACCTTCGAAGTGCCCGACACCGGGACGATCACCACGTTCGCCATCAACAACCTGCCCGACCCCCGGGCCCCGCAGGTGCCGTTCGTGTCGGCGTACATCCTGCTCGACGGCACCGACATCCCCATGATCGCGCTGGTCGGCGACGTGCCCGCCCACGAGGTACGCCAGGGCATGCGGGTCAGGGCGGTCTGGGTGCCCGAGAGCGAGCGCACGGCGTCCATGGCGAACATCCGCTGGTTCGCCCCCACCGGCGAGCCCGATGTGGAGCTGTCATGAGAGATGTGGCCATCGTCGCGTTCGCCCAGACGCGGCACACCGATCACGACACCGGCCTGAGCGAGCCCGAGCTGATCACCCCGGTCATCAACGAGGTCAAGGAGCGCACCGGGCTCACCAGGTTCGGCTTCACCTGCTCGGGCAGCTGCGACTACCTCGCGGGAGCGCCGTTCTCGTTCGTGTCGGCGCTCGACGCGCTCGCCGCCTGGCCGCCGATCTCCGAGAGCCACGTCGAGATGGACGGCGCCTGGGCCCTGTACGAGGCGTGGGTCCGCCTCCAGCACGGCGACGTCGACTCGGCGCTGGTCTACGGCTTCGGCAAGTCGTCGCTCGGCGACCTGCGCACGATCATGACCCTGCAGCTCGACCCCTACTACCTGGCTCCGCTCGGCCTCGACCAGCTCTCCTACGCCGCGCTCCAGGCCGCCGCCGTCGGTGCCGACCCCGGGGAGCTGGACGAGATCGTCCGGCGGAGCAGGGCGGACGGGCGCGGCAACCCGTACGCGCTGGATCTGCCCGAGCCAGAGCCGGGCGGCGAGGACCACGCCGTGCGGCCGCTCAGGAAGATCGACGTGCCGCCCGTCACCGACGGCGCGGCGGCCGTCGTGCTCGCCGCCGGCGACCTGGCCAGGCAGCTGTGCCCCAGCCCTGCCTACATCACGGGCATCGCCCACCGCATCGAGCCCCACTACCTCGGCCTGCGCGACCTCGCGCGATCCGGCTCGGCGGCCGACGCCGCCCGTGCCGCCGGGGTCGCCAAGGGCCCGGTCGAGGTGGCCGAGCTGCACGCCCAGTTCCCGCACGAGGAGGTCATCCTGCGCGAGGCACTGGAGCTCGGCGGCGACACCCTCATCAACCCCTCGGGCGGGCCGCTCGCCGCCAACCCCGTCATGGCCACCGGCCTCATCCGCATCGGCGAGGCCGCGCGCCGCATCCACGACGGCGCCGCCCGCCGCACCGTCGCGCACGCCGCCGCCGGCCCCTGCCTGCAACAGAACCTCGTGACCGTCCTGGAGGCCCGATGAACAGGTGCGCGGTCATCGGCGTCGGCCAGACCCGCTACACGACCAAGCGGCGCGACGTCTCGCTCGCCGGGCTCGTCCGCGAGGCGGCGCAGCGGGCGCTCGACGACGCCGGGCTGACGTTCAAGGACATCGACGCCGTGGTGGTCGGCAAGGCGCCCGACCTGTTCGAGGGCGTGATGATGCCGGAGGTGTACCTCGCCGACGCGCTCGGCGCGGCCGGCAAGCCGCTGATGCGGGTGCACACCGCGGGCAGCGTCGGCGGCTCCACCGCCATCGTCGGCGCCTCGCTCGTCCAGGGCGGCGTGCACGACCGGGTGCTCGTCGTCGCCTTCGAGAAGCAGTCGGAGTCGAACGCCACCTGGGCCCTGTCCACCCACCTGCCCTTCAGCTCGTCCCTCGTGGTCGGCGCGGGCGGCTACTTCGCGCCGCACATCCGCGAGTACATGCGCAGAACCGGCGCACCCGGGCACATCGGCACGCTCGTCGCGGTCAAGGACCGGCTGAACGCGCTGAAGAACCCCTACGCGCACCTCAAGATCCCCGGCATCGACCAGAAGATGGTCGAGTCGACGCCCATGCTCTGGGAGCCCATCCGCTACCTGGAGACCTGCCCCTCCAGCGACGGCGCCTGCGCGCTCGTGCTGGCCTCGGAATCGGCCGTCACCGGCACGCCCGCCTGGGTGCACGGCACCGCCATGCGTTCCGAGCCGATCTTCCGCGCCGGGCGCGACACCGTCAGCCCGCAGGCCGGCAAGGACTGCGCCGCCGACGTCTACCGCCAGGCCGGCATCACCGACCCGCGCAGGGAGATCGACGTGGCCGAGGTCTACGTGCCGTTCTCCTGGTACGAGCCCATGTGGCTGGAGAACCTCGGCTTCGCCGCCGAGGGCGAGGGCTGGAAGCTCACCGAGTCGGGCGCCACCGCACTCGACGGCGACATCCCGTGGAACGCCTCGGGCGGGGTGCTGTCCAGCAACCCCATCGGGGCGTCGGGACTCATCAGGTTCGCCGAGGCGGTGCTGCAGGTGCGCGGCATGGCCGGCGAACACCAGGTGGACGGCGCCCGCACGGCGCTCGGCCACGCCTACGGCGGGGGAGCCCAGTTCTTCGCGATGTGGATCGTCGGACGGGAGAGACCCTGATGGAGTTCAACCACGCTGACCTGTTCGAGGGGCTCGCGGACACGATCGGGGAACGCACGGCCATCGTCTGCGGCGCTGAGCGGCGCACGTACGCCGAGCTCGAGGCCGAGGCCAACCGGCTCGCCCACTACCTCATGGACCTCGGCATCCAGCCGGGACAGCACGTCGGCCTGCACCTCTGCAACGGCGTCGAGTACGTCGCCGGGCTGCTCGCCGCGCTCAAGATCCGGGCGGTGCCGATCAACGTCAACTACCGCTACGTCGAGGCCGAGCTGCTGTACCTCTACCGCGACGCCGACCTGCGGGCGCTGGTCTACGACGTCGAGTTCGAGCCCCGGGTCGCCGCTGTCGCCGGGCAGGCGCCGCTGCTCGACCACCTCATCGCCGTGGGCGGGCCGCCCTCGATCGGCGGGGCCGTGACGTACGGCGCCGCTCTGGAGCGCGGCCGGCCGGACCGCGGCTTCCCCGCCCGCTCCGGCCAGGACCTCTACATCATCTACACCGGCGGCACCACCGGCTTCCCGAAGGGCGCGATGTGGCACGTCGAGGACCTGTTCATGGGGTTCGGCGGCGGCAACCCGTACGGCGAGCCGCGCGCCACGCCGCAGGAGGTCATCGACGAGGCGGTCAAGGCCAACCCGATGGTGATGATGGCCGCGCCGCCGCTCATGCACGGGGCCGCGCAGATGGCCACATTCATCGCGTTCTGGATGGGCTCGACCATGGTGTACGTCCGCAAGTTCGACGCCGCCGATGTCCTGCGGACGATCGAGCGGGAGCGCGTCACCACCGTGAACATCACCGGCGACGCCATGGCCAGGCCGCTCACCGATGAGCTGGCGACCGGCTCGTACGACGTCTCCTCGCTGTTCGTGATCAGCTCGACCGGGGCGATCCTGTCCGGCGCCGTCCGCGACCGCCTCCAGGAACTGCTGCCGAACGTCATGATCCTCGACAACTTCGGCTCCACCGAGTCCGGCTACACCGCCTCCGGCGTGGCCGGCTCCTCACCCGAGAAGGGCCTGCGCTACCAGCCCAACTCCGTCGTCAGGCTGGCCGTCCTCGACGAGGAGAACCGGCCCGTCGAGCCCGGCTCAGGGCAGCTCGGCACCGTCGCGCGGTCGGGCTGGGTGGCGTTCGGCTACTACAACGACCCCGACAAGACCGCGCGCACGTTCGTCACCTCCGACGACGGCACCCGGTGGCTGCTCACCGGCGACCTCGCCACCGTCGAGAAGGACGGCACGGTGAACGTCTTCGGGCGCGGCTCCCAGTGCATCAACACCGGCGGCGAGAAGGTGTTCCCCGAGGAGGTGGAGGCGGTGCTCAAGGGGCATCCCGGCGTGTTCGACGCGGTGGTGACCGGGGTGCCGGACGAGCGCTGGGGCAACCGCGTGGCCGCCGTCATCGAGCCGCGGCACGGGGTGCCGGTGACGCCTGAGGAGCTGGACGCGCACTGCCGGACGCTGCTGTCGGGGTACAAGGTGCCTCGGACGTACGCGTTCGTGGACGAAATGGTCCGCTCTCCGGCCGGTAAGGCCGACTATCGGTGGGCTCGGGAAACCGCAGAAAACGCCTGAAAACCTTCGCCTGAGCTGGGCCCGGGGGCGCTCGGCCTGGCTCAGGCGGCGCGACTGGCTCGGCTCAGGTCGTGTGGCGTAGTTCGTCCTGGAGGGCCTGGGCTTCGGCCGTCCCGCCGGCTTTCTCCAGGAGGGTCAGCCTGCGCCGCAGAACGTCACGGAGCAGGCCGGCGGGGGCGTCGTCATCGGGGAGGCCGCGCAGCAGGTCGGCGGAGACGCGCAGCGCGGCGTCGGCGGCGTCGTTCCGGCCCAGCTCCTGCTGGCACATGCCGAGCCGGGCGTGCGCTACCGCCCGTGACAGCGGGTCGCGGGTCACCTGCGTACCCCGATGGAAGACCAGCCCGGCCTCCAGCGCCCGGCCCGCCTCCATGAGCGCGTCGCCCAGCATGAGCATCGCCCTGGACAGCAGCCCGGCCTGCATGGGGTTACCGGGCGAGAACCGTTCGAGCGCCGCCACCGCCTCCCGCAGCGGCTGCACCGCCTCGGCCGACCGCTCCCGCATCCTGAGCGCCCCGGCCAGCGTCAGGCACGCGCCCGCCCTGCTGGTGTGCAGGGCCTGCGCGTTCGTGCCCGTGGCCAGCAACTGGTCGTAGATGGTGATCGCCTCACGCGCCCTGGCCTCCGCCTCGGCGCCGTCGTCCAGGCCGAGCAGGGGCAGCAGCTCGGAGCTCTGCGCCAGCGAGTCCGCCAGAATCGCCCGGTACGTCAGGTCGCCAGGCATCTTCCTGGCCGCCGGGATCAGGCCCTCGACCAGCGTGTTCGCCTCGGCCAGCGCGCCCAGCATCATGTGGCACCTGATCAGCCGCTGGGTGGCGAGCACCTGCTGGACGGTGCCCGGCTCGTGGTGATCTGCGGCGATCCGAGCGTACTTGGTGGCCTCCTCAGGCCGTCCCTCCGCCAGCAGGTCGTCCGCGATGAGCGCGGCCGTCTCGGCGGCGGCCTGCGGCTCCGGCAACCGCCTGAACAACGTCAGTGCCTCCACGAGGTGCGCCAAAGCCTCCCGCTCCCGCCCGAACACCCTCAGCACCCGCCCGCGCACCTGGATCGCCCGCGCCCGCACCAGCGGCAGCTCTCCACCCGCCTCCTCGGCACGGTCCACCTCGGCCAGTGCCCACGCGATCGCCTCCAGCGCCGCCTGCGGCCGGTCGAGCGCGGCCAACGTGGACCCGAGCCGCGCGAACACCGCCGCCGCGACACCCGGATCATCCAGCTCATCGCACAGATCAGCGGCCCGCTCGCAATGCGCCAACGCCTCCACCGCCCGCCCCTGATCGAGAAGCGCACCGGCGTAGTGGTGCAACGTCTCGGCCAGCGGACGCGAATCGCGCTCATCGAGCAACGCAATGGCCTGCTCAAGCACGGGCAGTGCGGGCCGCGCGGCGGCGGCGAGGCCGTGGCCACGCGGTACCCCAGCGGCGGCGAGGGTGGCGAGGGCGTGGCCGAGAGGTTCGCGGTGGGCGGGGGAGACGGCGGCGAGCCCTCGATGGACGCGTACACACAGCTCGGCCACCTGCACCGCGCTCGCGACGTCGCCCGCCCGCGCCGCCGCCGCGCCGAACGCCGTCAGGCACCGGCCGTACCGGTCGTGGGCGTCCGTCCCGCCTTCCGCGCTGAGCGGCACCTCACGTTCAAGCGCCTCGGTGAACGCGGTCAGCGGCCCCACCAGCCCGCCGACGTCCACAAGGTCATGATCGTCCCCGTCGGCGAACCGACCGGCAGCCGCCAGCACCTCACCCGCGAACCCGGAAAGCGCCCCGATGAGCGCATCGAGCGCATCCGCCCCGGGCAGCGGACGAATACCGAGAATCCGCGCATACAACACAACCCCCGCTGCCGGCCCCTCCTCCTCCACCCGCAACCGCGCCAACCGCACCAGCGCCAGCACATGCACACCCATGAACTCATCCGGCACCCGCCCGGCGGGGCTCCCCCTGAAGGTCGCGTCCGGGGTCTGAGCGGTGAGGGTTGCCATCGCGGTGGTGCCCTCGGCCAGGCGGGCTTCGGCGGCGTCGGGTTCGTGCAGGTCGGCGAGGCACAGGCCGGCCAGCTCCAGGCAGGCGGCGGAGAGGAGTCGTTCGTCGTCGCCGCCAGGCGCGGGAAGGAGGCCGAGTGCGCGGTCGACGGAGGCCAGGGCGCCCTCCGCGTTCTGGCGGGCGAAGCGGATTCCGGCCTGCAGCCGCAGGGCGCCGGCCAAAGCCGACGGGCGGGCCGCGCCTTCGGCCACCAGGGACGTGTACAGGTCGACCAGGCGGTCGGCCGCCGCCTCCGCGTCCGAGGGGCAGTCCGCGCGGGACAGGGCGACGGCTTCGAGGATGAGCAGTTCGCCCAGCTCGGCCTGGGCGCCCGCCTGCGGGCGGCTCGCCTCGATGGCGGTGAGCAGGTGCGGGATGGCCTCTTTGTACCGTCCAAGACCCACCAGCGAACGGCCCAGCGCCGCCGCCACCATGCCCACGGCGATGGCGTGCGGGGCGGCGGGCGCGGCATGACGTTCGAGCAGCTCGGCCGCCTGCATGGCCAGCGCGAACCCCTCCCCGGCTCGCCCCGTGTCCGCCCAGACCCGGGCAAGGTCCGCCTGCGCCGACAGGTACGCATGGATGCGCTCGATCTCCGGCGTACCGGCGCGTTCCACCGCCTCCCTGCACTCGGCGAGCCGCCGCTCCGCCCTGGCCACCGCCTCCTCTGGCCGGTCGAGCACCATCCGCAGCAGCCACGGCTCGTCGGCGGGCCGGTCCGCCTCTCCGCCCCTGCGCAGCCGGGCCCGCATCTCGGGGCCGTACCGGCGGTAGGAGGGGTCCTCGACGCTCAGCACGTCGTACAGTTCGGCCGCCATCTCCAGTTGCGCCGGCCCGTCGGCCGTCCGGCCCAGACCGTCCAGGCAGAGGCCGAGCAGCCGCCGCCCCCTCGCCTGGGCCGCCATGTGCCCCTCGGACGCCTCCACCGGCACGGCCATGGCCTCCTGCAACGGCCCGAGCGCGTCCTCAGGGCGGTCGTCGGTCAGCAGCAGCTCGCCCAGGTCGAGCAGCCGGTCGGCCAGGGCGGGCCGGTGCTCGGCGGGGTCGAGCGTCACGAGGGCCCGCAGGTTCCGTACGGCCTCCGCCGCCGCCCTGATGGCCGCGTCCAGATCGTCGAGCCCGGCGTGCAACCTCGCCACCAGGCCGGCCGCCGACGCCAGCATCGCCCGCAGCCCCGGCTCCTCACCCGCCAGCCCCCGCAGCCGCGCCACCGCCTCACCCGCCGGAACGAGCGCTTCGGCCGGCCTGCCGTTGCCCTCCAGCCAGGCGGCGACAAGGTGCAGCCGCTGCGCCACATCCCGATGCGTCGGCGCGACGCCCCTGACCGCCGAGGTGACCGCCACCGCCAGGCAGGCGGCCAGCTCAGGCAGCACCTCAGCCGTACCGACCTGGTCGAACGGCATCAGCGGCTCCGGCCCCGCCACTGCCTCATGCCCCGCCCCCGCACCCCACCCCGACCCGCCCGCACCGGTCCCGGTGAGCCCGCCCCGCCCGGCCCCACCCAGCTCACCCGCCCCTGCCCCGGCAAGCCCACCCGCGGCGGTCCCCAGAAATCCGCCCCGCCCGGCTCCCACGAGGCCGTCCGAACCTGCCCTGGCAAACCCGCCCGCATCGGCCCCCATGAGCCCGCCCCGAACTGCCCGACTTTCGCCCGCCCCACCGGGGGCACTTCCACCTGACCCGGTGAAAGCCCTCTCGCTGTCCGCGTGCGTCATGCCGCTGGTGCCTGGGGTGGCGAGGCCGCCTGGGCCGGCGTGGGCGTTCCAGGTGGGGCTGGGCTGAGGGCCTGTGCTCGTCCCGGTTTTGGCGAGGGTGAGGAGGGTGGTCAGGTGGGAGGCGAAGCCGGGGTGGCCGCCGGCGCCTTCGAACGCCGTCACCGCCTCCTCCAGGCGGCCGCTCTCCAGCAGCGCGCAGGCCACGTTGTACTGGGCTCGGGCGGCAGGCCCCGCGTAGCGGGGGTCGTCCTCGGCGAGGAGATGGAAGCGGGTCGCCGCCTCCTTCGCGGGCTTGATCGCCCCGCCCGCCTCGCCGCCCAGCAGCAGGTACGCCCCCAGCCCGAACAGCGCCTCCGCCTGCCCCACCGCGTCCTCGTACGGGGGAGCGCCGGCGTACAGCTCCACGGCCTCCGCCGCCGCCGCGACCGCCTCGCCCACCCTGCCGACGGCCGCCAGCCCCCGCGACCACCACGCCAGGGCACCGGCCAGCGCGACCCGTTCCCCGGTCGCGCGCCGGTGCCGCACGGTCAGCTCGGCGAGGGTGACGTCCAGCGCCCGCAGGCCGAGCCCGCCGTTGCGCAGCCCAGGGCCGGCGTTCCCCGGTTGCGCCACGGGGAGGGCGGCCACCGCCTCGGCGAGCTGCCGGTCCCCGCCGAACAGGACCAGCGCCGCGTTGACCGCGTCGCCCAGCCCGCCGCCGGGATCGCCCACGGCCGCCGCGACCAGCCGGCCGATGCGGCTGGCGATCAGCGACCACAGCGCCGCCCTGACCCGTTCGCGGCCGGCGGCGAGCCGCAGCACGTCGAGCATCCGTACGAGATGCGCCGTCGTCCGTGCCTCGTGATCGTGGACGGCGAGGACGAGCGCGTCAAGATCCTCCGTCCCGTCCAGCAGCTGCTCACCCACCACATCGAACCCGTGGGCCGGCACCCCCACGCGCCCCGACCACCGCGCCACCTCCTCGGCCACCCCGCCCTGCCGGTCCACAGAGGCGGCGTGCGCGGTGGCCGCGCCACCGATGTGGGTGGTGGTGTCAGGGCTTGTCGTGTCTGCGGCGGCGCTGGGGTGTGCTGAGGCTGTGGAGGGGGTGCGGGCGCGGATGCTGGGGACGGTGGTCAGCAGGGCGGGGAGTTCGTCGGGGCGGGGGGTGGTGAGCAGCAGGACGGCCACCGCCTGTCGTCTTGCCGAGTGGCCGAGCCGCTCTGGCCCGCCCGGCCGCTGGTCGCCCAGGTCGCCGAACCACTCGAACCTCTCCCATGGAGGGGCGATCGCGTCACCGTGCTCGTCCAGCTGGGGTTGGGGAGCGGTCGGCTGATCGTCCTCGGGGCGGGGCTGCCATAGCTGGGACCAGCGGGCCGACTCTCGGGTCAGGAAGCGGTCGATCAGGGTTGCGCCGCTGACCGGGGAGTCGCCGTCCAGATGTAGTAAGGCCGCCAGGTGGACGTGGAGGGGGAGGCCGTATTCCGGGTCGTCGAGGCGGGGTGGGGTGGGGAGTGCGGCTTGGCCTGGGGCGAAGGCGCGCATGGCGGCCAGGGCGTGGTCTTCCCGCTCGGGGAGCGTCAGCGGGTGGGTGTTGAGCTGGATTCTCGTGGTGTTGAGGCGTCTCAGACGGCCGCCGGCTGCTGTGTCGAGGCGGCGCCACCAGTCGGGGTCGCCGGGTTCGCGGGCCACCAGCAGGAGTCGTATGCGGGGGTTGCGGCCGTGTTGGGCCAGGCGGCGGATCAGCTCGCCCACCAGCGGGGCCGATGGCTCCGGGCCGTCCAGGACGACGAGTGTCGGTCTCGAAGCCTCCAGGCGGAGCACCTGTCCGGACGGAGGTGTTCTCAGGTCGCTGGGTGGTGGTGCGGAGAGTATGGCTGCGAGGGTGTCCCGTGGGAGGAAGCCCGCGTCCCATCCGGCCGAGCCCAGCTCCGCGCACAGCTCGGCGGCCAGCCGGGTCTTTCCCGTGCCGCCTCGCCCGGTCAGTACGGCGATCGACAACGCCGCCGCCTCCGCGGCCCACGCGTGCAACTCCGCGAGCGGCGCCTCCCGGCCCAGGAACGGCACCACGGCGTGCCGAGCCATCAAGTCCGCCCAGTGGCCGTGGCCGCGCACCGAGGCAGGCGGGGGGACGACCGGTGCGGCCAGGACGTCCGGGACAGGCGGTGCCGGTGAGGGGTTGCGGGCAGGGGGCGGTGGTGCGGGGAGGGCTACGGCGGGGGTCAGCAGGGTGGCAAGGGCCACGGCGGGAGGGCCGGGGATGGTTTCGAGGCGCCAGGGGGCGACGCCGGTCAGGTCGCGGAAGCGTTCGTCGGCGAGCAACGCGGTCACCGGGACGACGTCGAGGCGGCGCGGCGCGTACCCGATGACCACGCCGACGATCTGCCCGGCCGGTTCGGCGAGCAGCGCGGCGCCGGGCAGTCCGTGCCAGAGCGCCGCCGGGCGGGTCTCGAAGCCGGGGCTGACCACGCGGGCCGTCAACGTCTTGGACACGGCGCTCGCGGGCGGCTCCACCAGCCCGGACACCGTCTCAGGCGCGCGGGCCCCGCCCCGCTCCCCGGCCTGCCCGTAGCCGGACGCCGCGCAGCGCGCCGTCGCCCCCGTGACGCGGCCCCAGCGCGTGTGCTCGATGTCGGCCAGGGTCGCCCAGGCCGGTTCCGGTACGCGCAGCAGCACCGCGTCCGCGCCGCGCCGGCCCCGCCACACCGGCTCGGCCGGCAGCCAGCGGTCCGACCACGCCGGGCGTACGTGGCACGGCCCGCCCGCGTCCACGACCTGCCCGGAGGTCAGCACGAGATCGGCACCGATCGCGTACCCCGAGCCGGTCACGCCGACGACGTCGTCATGACCGGAGAAGACCTCGGCGACCCGTTCGAGCCCGAGGCTGTGCGGTGGCGTGTGCATGGGTCCGCCTATCAGCTACGTCCCGGCGTGCCTTCCCCCTGATCAGCGGCTGATCTAACTCACTATCGCACTATGGCCCGGAAATTTCCCGGCTTGTCACGCCTTCTCCGTCGTGAGCCACGCCGCCATCCCCAGGTACACGAGCCCGCTGCCCACGTCCAGCCGCCGCCGGGCACGGGCCGACCCGCGCAGCCGGCCGGCGAGGGCGGAGGACAGCAGCGCGTACGCACCGTCGGACGCCACCCCGAGCACCACCCACAGCAGCCCGAGCAGCAGGATCTGCGGCCCCACCGGCCCGGCCTCCGGGTGCACGAACTGCGGCAGGAACGCCAGGAAGAAGATGGCCGTCTTGGGGTTGAGCACGTTCACCACGAACCCCTCCCAGAACAGCCGCCGCCGCGTCTGCACCGGCAGCTCCACCGGCGTGTCGCCGGTGGAGCCCTTGCGCATGAGCTTGCGGACGCCGAGCCAGAGCAGGTAGGCCACGCCGACGTACTTGACCACGGTGAACGCGGTGGCCGACGCGGCCAGCAGGGCGCTGATGCCGAGCGCGGCGGCGGCCACGTGGACGAGGGAGCCGGCGTGCACGCCGAGCACCGAGATGATGCCCGCGCCCCGGCCTTGGGCGACGCTCCTGGTGACGATGTAGAGCACCGCCGGTCCCGGGACGATCAGCAGCCCGAGGGTGGCCGCGCAGAAGAGGGCGAGGGTGGTGATGTCCGGCATGAGGCCATCGTAGGAACGGCGTCAACGACTTTTCAGAGGCTCTGGGTGAGGGCGGTGAGGAGGGCCTGCGTGGCGGGCGGGTGGGGTGGTTCGCCGTAGACGGCGGCGTACACGTGTCGCACCGAGCCGGGCACCTCGCGCGCCCGCACCTCGGGATGGCGGTGGGCGGCGAGCGCGAGGCCGGGCAGCAGCGTCACGCCCAGCCCGGCGGCCACCAGCGCCTGTACGGCCACGATGTCGTCGCTGGTGAACCCGATGCGCGGCTCGAAGCCGGCCTTCGCGCACACGTCGAGCAGGTGGCTGCGGCACCGGTCGCAGCCCGCGATCCAGGAGGACCCGGCGTGGTCGGCGGGCGCGCCGGGCTCGTCGGCGGCCAGCAGGAAGCTGGGGTCGTCGAGCAGGTGGACGAGGTGGAGGCCGTTGTCCTCCGGAGCGGTGTCGTCGTACCGGAAGATGACGGCGACGTCGACCCGCCCGGCCCGCAGCAGCCGCAGCGCCTCGGGCGGCTCCACCTCGGTGAGCTGGAGCCGCAGCCCGGGATGGGCGTCGGCGAGCAGTGTGGCGGCCTTGGGGATGAACGTGCCGAGCGCGGAGGGGAAGGACGCCAGCCGGACCCGCCCGGACCGCAGCCCCACGTGCGCGGCGAGCTCCTCGGCGGTGGCGTCGAGGCGTTCGATGATGTCGGCGGCCCGCTCGGCGAGCAGCCGGCCCGCCTCGGTGAGCCGGATGCCGCGCCCGGCGCGCTGGATGAGCTTGGCGCCGGTCTCGGCCTCCAGCCTGGCCAGGTGGTGGCTGACGGAGGGCTGGGAGTAGTGCAGCTCCTTGGCGGCTTCGGTCAGCGAGCCCTTGCGGGCGACCGCGAGGAGGACGCGCAGACGAGCGACATCCAGCATTCATCAAGCATATCTATCGATCAACCACAAGACATCTGTTGGACCTATCAGTCGAGGTGAGGGACCGTGGAAGGGAAGGCAGCGGACGGACCTCGGCAGGGGGTTCACCATGAAGACCGCAACCATCACCAGACCAGGTCTGGACGTCCTCGTGAGGGGCGTGTCGCGCATCGTCGCCCGCGGCCTGGGCGCCAGGCCGACCGCCTTCGCGGTCGCCGACCTGCTCCGCGACCACCTGCCCGGTCTCGACGTGCTCACGCCGGACGAACGCGAGGGCTCGCCCGGCGGCTACGTCTCGCACGTCCTGCACGCCGAGGACCGCTTCTCGATCTGTGGCGTCGTCTGGCGCCCCGGCCAGGAGACCCCGGTGCACGACCACGTGTCGTGGTGCACGTTCGGCATCCTGAGCGGCATCGAGTACGAGATCCTCTACCGCGACATGGGCGACCACCTGATCGAGATCGGCCGGGCCGCCAACGACCCGGGCGAGGTCAGCGGGTTCGCCCCGCCCGGCGACATCCACAGGGTGCGCAACACCAGCGACGAGGTGGGGGTGTCGCTGCACGTGTACGGGGCGGACGTGGCCAGGCTGGGCAGCAGCGTCCGCCGCGTGTACGACCTACCCGTGCGTTAGACCCCGAGCGCCGACGGCAGGCTCAGCTCGTGCAGGAACAACGCCTCCGTCGTGGCGACCCGGCGCAGCTCCTCAAGATCGACCCGCTCGTTGGGCGCGTGGATGGCGGCCTCCTCGTCCTCCGCCCCGAACAGCAGGATCTCGGCCGCGGGGAACTGCTTGAGCAGGGTGCTGACCAGCGGGATCGAGCCGCCGGCGCCGACGTCCCTGGGCGGGCGGCCGAAGGCGCGCTCCATGGCGCGGTTGAGCGCCGAGCGGGCCTTGCCGCCGGAGTCGGCCTGGAAGCCGGCGCCCACGGTGTGGTCGCCGAACGACACCCGCACGCCCCACGGCGCCACCTGGCGCAGGAAGTCGGCCACGGCGTCGATCGCGGTCTTGGGGTCGCTCGCCGGAGGCACGCGGACGGTCACCCTGGCCCGCGCGACGGGCTGGACGGCGTTGATGGCGCCGGAGACGGTCGGCACGTCGAGGCCGGTGACGGTGATCGCGTACGACGACCAGAGCCGGTCGGCCAGCGACCCCGACCCCACGAGCGAGACGCCGTCGAGCACTCCGGCCGTCCTCCTGAACTCCTCCTCCGACGGCCCCTGCCCGAGGAACGACCCGCGGGGCAGGCCGGGCACGCGCACGTCGCCGTTCTCGTCGTGCAGCGCGGTCAGCATGCGCATGAGGGCGGCCAGCGCGTCGGGCGCGGCGCCGCCGAAGGACCCGCTGTGCACGGGCTCGCGCAGCGTGCGCACCTCGATGGTGAACGCGGCCATGCCGCGCAGCGAGGTGGTGACCGCCGGGTCGGCGACGCGCGGGTTGCCGGTGTCGGCGACCACGATGGTGTCGGCGCGCAGCAGCTCGGGGTTGCGCTCGACGAACGCCTCGAGGCGGTCGCCGGCGTATTCCTCCTGGCCCTCGATGATCACCTTGATGCCGACGGGGAAGTTCCCCTGGAAGGCGCGCAGGGCGGTGACGTGGGAGATGACGCCTGACTTGTCGTCGGCGGTGCCGCGGCCGTAGAGGCGGCCGTCGATCAGCGTCGGCTCGAACGGCGGCGTGCGCCACGCGGCGGGGTCGCCGGCGGGCTGCACGTCGTAGTGGGCGTACAGCAGCACGGTCGGCATGCCGGGCGGGGCGGGGGCCTCGCCGTAGACGGCCGGGAAGCTGCCTTCGACGGGCACCTGCTGCACGCGCGGCAACCCGGTGGAGCGCAGCAGCTCCTCCGTCATCTTGGCGGCGGCGAACACCGGCTCCTGCGGGTGCCCGGGGAAGGCCACGGAGGGAATGGCGGCCAGCCGCTTGAGCTCCTCGACGGCCTGCGGCATCGCGGCGGAGACAGCGTTCTCGATCTGTTCAGGAGTCACGGGACGGTCCCCCGGGGGTCGTTCTCAACAGTCGCGCCCGTCACCGGGCGCTCACGGCAGTTTCGGTCTCATTGGACCACAACCGGTCCTGTCCTGCGGAAACAGGACAGGTCGCGGTCCTGACCCGCGGGCTAATCTACCTGCGGATTTCGTCGTGGTTACATATGGGTTCTGCGGATCCCGATTTTCCTGCATATTGCTGCGACCGATTCGCTTGGCAACTCCGCAGGTGAACGTGCAGACTGTGGGGAGTTCAGACACGAGGGAAGATAACCATGACGCAGCCGGAACTCGACGTCCTGAGAGCCGCGCAGGACAACCTGTGGTTGCACTTCACCCGACACAGCGCCTACGAGCAGTCCGAGATCCCCACCATCGTGCGCGGTGAGGGGTCCTACATCTACGACATCCACGGCAAGCGCTACCTCGACGGTCTGGCGGGGCTCTTCGTCGTCCAGGTGGGTCACGGCCGGCAGGAGCTGGCCGAGGCCGCCGCCAAGCAGGCACAGGAGCTGGCGTTCTTCCCGCTCTGGTCCTACGCCCACCCCAAGGCGGCCGAGCTGGCCCAGCGGCTGGCCGCTCACACCCCGGGCGAGCTGAACCGCGTCTTCTTCACCACCGGCGGCGGCGAGGCGGTCGAGACCGCCTGGAAACTCGCCAAGCAGTACTACAAGCTCGTCGGCAAGCCCCTCAAGCACAAGGTCATCAGCCGGCAGATCGCCTACCACGGCACCCCGCAGGGCGCGCTGTCGATCACCGGCATCCCGGCGTTCAAGCAGATGTTCGAGCCGCTCGTGCCGGGCTCGGTCAGGGTGCCCAACACCAACCACTACCGCGCCGACGAGATCACCGGCGTCCCCGGCATGACCCCCGAGCAGTACGGCCGGTGGGCCGCCGACCGGGTGGCCCGCGCCATCGAGATGGAGGGCCCCGACACGGTGGCCGCCGTCTTCGCCGAGCCCGTCCAGAACGCCGGCGGCTGCTTCCCGCCCCCTCCCGGCTACTTCCAGCGGCTGCGCGAGATCTGCGACGAGTACGACGTGCTGCTCGTCTCCGACGAGGTCATCTGCGCCTTCGGCCGCCTCGGCACCATGTTCGGCGGCGAGAAGTTCGACTACGTGCCCGACATCATCACCTGCGCCAAGGGCATGACCAGCGGCTATTCCCCGATCGGCGCCATGATCGCGCACGAGCGGCTGTTCGAGCCGTTCAAGGACGGCGACACCATGTTCGCCCACGGCTACACCTTCGGCGGCCACCCCGTCTCCGCCGCCGTCGCGCTGGCCAACCTCGACATCTTCGAGCGCGAAGACCTGCTCGGCCACGTCACCGCCAATGAGCCCCGCTTCCGCCAGACCCTCGACGACCTGCGCGACCTGCCGATCGTCGGCGACGTGCGCGGCTCCGGCTACTTCTGGGGCATCGAGCTGGTCAAGGACAAGGCGACGAAGGAGACGTTCGACGCCGAGGAGTCTGAGCGGCTGCTGCGCGGCTTCTTGTCGAAGGCGCTGTTCGACGCCGGCCTCTACTGCCGGGCCGACGACCGCGGCGACCCGGTCATCCAGCTCGCGCCGCCACTGATCGCCGGGCAGAAGGAGTTCGACGAGATCGGCGAGATCCTGCGCGGCGTGCTCACGGAGGCGTGGGCACGGCTATGACACCCTTCCATCCGGTACGACGACGTGCCGGTTCCCGAAAGGAACCACCGCAATGAAGATCGGCGTCCCAGCCGAGGTCAAAAACCACGAATACCGTGTCGCCGCAACTCCGGCGGGTGTGCACGAGCTGGTGCGCAACGGGCACGACGTCTCCGTACAGCGGGGCGCCGGCCTGGGTTCGCAGATCACCGACGAGGAGTATCTGGCCGCGGGCGCCAAGATCATCGACTCCGCCGACGCCGTGTGGGCCGAGTCCGACATGGTGCTCAAGGTGAAGGAGCCCATCGCCGAGGAGTACCACCGGCTGCGCGAGGGGCTGGTGCTGTTCACGTACCTGCACCTCGCCGCCTCCAAGCCGTGCACCGACGCGCTGCTCGAGGCCCGCACGACCGGCATCGCGTACGAGACCGTGCAGGTGGGCAACGCCCTGCCGCTGCTCGCCCCGATGTCCGAGGTCGCCGGGCGGCTGGCGCCGCAGGTGGGGGCGTACAACCTGATGCGCTTCAACGGCGGCAGGGGCATCCTGCCGGGCGGCGTGCCCGGCGTCGCACCCGCGAAGGTCGTCGTCATCGGCGGCGGCGTCTCGGGCCTGAACGCCGCGCAGGTCGCCGTCGGCATGGGCGCCGACGTCACCGTGCTCGACACCAACATCGACCGGCTGCGCCAGATCGACGCCATCTACCAGGGCCGGCTCAAGACGGTCGTGTCCACCTCGTACGCGATCGAGCAGGAGGTCCTGCGGGCCGACCTCGTCATCGGCGCGGTGCTCATCCCCGGCGCCAAGGCCCCGACGCTGGTCTCCAACGACCTCGTCTCCCGGATGAAGCCCGGCTCCGTGCTCGTGGACATCGCCATCGACCAGGGCGGCTGCTTCGAGGACTCGCGGCCCACCACGCACGCCGAGCCCACCTACAAGGTGCACGAGTCGGTCTTCTACTGCGTGGCCAACATGCCCGGCTCGGTGGCCAACACCTCGACGTACGCGCTGACCAACGCGACCCTGCCGTACGCGGTCAAGCTGGCCAACCTGGGCTGGCGCGACGCGCTCAAGAGCGACCCGGGGCTCGCGGGCGGGCTCAACACGCACGGCGGGCGGCTCACGAACGAGCCGGTCGCGCAGGCGCTCGGCCTGCCGTACACGCCGGTCTCCGAGGTTCTCTGAGTCAGCGGACCCCGAGGCGGCGGCGCAGGTCGCGGGCCGTGGTCAGGACGTGCTGCAGCTCGCCCTGCCCCGGCCACGGCGAGCTGCCGGGACGCAGCAGCGTGCCGCGCACCGACGCCAGGTGCTCCACCGCGCTGAGATGCACGCCGCTGCGCGCCACCAGCCACGCCACCACGTCGGAGTGGTCGTGCAGCGGCCGGGTGACGACGTCCCACGTGCTCAGCACCTCGGCCAGGTCGGCCACGGCCGGCGGCTCACCGCCGCCGCGCCCGATCGCCGCCGCGGCCAGCTCGGCCCTGGCCGTCAGCTCGGGCTCGGCCGGTCGCGCCCACGCGGGCGGCGGCGGGTCCGACAGCCACGCCTGCGCCTCGCCGTGCTCGCCCGCAACCGACAGCAGGCCGCCCAGCTCGACGGCGGCCTCGTGGTGCCCCGCCTGCGCGGCCTGGCGGAACCAGTGGCGCCCGCCCGCCAGGTCGCCGAACTCGGCTATCAGCAGCAACCCGTAGTTGTAGGCGGCCTCGGCGTCGCCGCCCGCCGCCGCCCGGCCGAACCAGTGGCTGGCCGCCGCCGTGTCGCCCAGCTCCACGCAGACGAACCCGGCCATCCGCTGGTCGCACGCCCGCCCGGCGGCGGCCGCCTGCTCGAACCAGCCCCGCGCTGTGCGCAGGTCGCCCCGCGACAGCGCCACCCCGCCCAGGCGCGACGCCGCGCCGGGATGCTCGCTGCGCGCGGCCAGCCGGTAGTACGCCTCCGCGCCCTCGGGGTCGCGGCTCGCGTCGAGATAGAGACCCAGGCAGTACGCGGACTCGGCGTGGCCGCCCCTGGCCGCGTACTCCCACCAGTGCAGGGTCTCGGCGTCGTCGCCCCCGCAGTACGCCAGGAACCCCAGGTCGTGGGCCGAGGCCACGTCGCCGTCGGCCGCCGCCCTGCGATGCCACTCGCGGGCCGCGCCCAGCTCGCCCGTCTCCTCGCACATCAGCGCCAGCCGCCGGGCCGCCGCCCGGGACCCGGCCGTCGCCGCGCTCTCGAACCACACCCTCGCCGCCCCCGGGTCGCCGCGCTGCTCCAGCAGCAGGGTCGCGAGGTGCGTCGCCGCCTCGGCGTCGCCGGTGCTGGCCGCCGCCTCGTACCAGGTGACGGCCTCCTCCAGGCTGCCGTGCTTCTCGTGCCAGATGCCCAGGTTGTACGCGCTGTCGACGTTGCCGCCCGCGGCCGCCCGCTCCCACCAGTGCTTGGCCGCCGCCCGCTCGCCGTGCTGGGCGTAGAGCTTGCCCAGCCGGTGCGCGGCGCGGGCGTCACCCGCCCGCGCGGCGGCCAGCAACTCGGGCTCGTCTCCTGCGCGCGGCGCTGGTACCGCCACCTCTCCTCGCCAGGCCATGGCGACAGACTGGCACGTGATCAGCCGATCGCGAACCGTAATCGCCCTAAGGCTTCACGAGAAGTTGATGAAGCCCGCGTACATGCCCATCCCGCAGACGTACCGCAGGGTGCCCGGGGGCCGGGGCGGCAGGCGTACGGTGGCGGGCAGCGCCACGTCGCGCCCCTCGATGACGACGGTGCCGGTGCAGCCCTGGTCGAGCACCTTGAAGACCACCTCGACCGGGGCGTTCGCCCGGGCGTCGACCATGGCGGGGCGGTAGCCCTCGCGCGTCGCCCACACGGTCACCGACGTGGGCCTGCTGCCCTGCGAGGTGGCCTGGGCGGGGGCGGGGGCGGTCAGCCAGCCGCCGAGGTTGACGCCGGTCCCCGCCGTCCACAGGCCGGCGGCGATCGCCACCACTCCGGCCAGCCGGGCCAGGCGGGTCCTGGAGACGCGCCGCAGGACGTACCCGAGGAGCGCGAACGCCGGCGCGGTGCCCGCCACGAACCCCGCCATGACCGCCGCACCCGCGAGCGGCGAGCCGCTGGTGATCGCGACCATCTCCATGCCGAGCGTGACCCCGCAGGGCACGAGGACGGTGACCGCCCCCAGCAGCGCCGCCCGCCGCCCGGAGGCGGGACGGGGCTCGGCGGTGGGACGGGGCTCGGCGGTGGCAGGGCCGCATTCGCCGCAGGCCGTCGGCTCCTCTTGGAGTTCCGCGCCCGCTGTCGGCTCCTCTTGGAGTTCCGCGCCCGCCGCCGGCTCCGTGCCGGCCGCGGGCTCCGCGTCTGACGGCGGGTTCGCGCAGGGTGTCCGGTCGCGCCGGATCAGGCGGACGGCGAGGGCGATGACCGTGAGGCCGGCCGCGACGAGCAGCACCGCCCGCGCCTGCGGCGGCAGGGTGACGGCCGAGCCGAGCAGCCCGAGCAGCGCCCCCGCCGCCGTGTGCGAGGCCAGACGCCCCGCGAGGAACCAGCCGACCAGCGCGGGATCACGCCCGCGAGGCCCGTCGGCGAGCCCGATGAGCAGCCCGCCCTGCGCCGCCGTACAGGTCGCGGTGCCCGCGAGCAGACCGGCGGCCGCCCCGCCGGCCAGCAGGGTCAGGACCTGCGCGCTCAGGGTACGAGCGCCAGGCTGTCCAGAGACCCGCTCTTGGCGGCCTCCACGATCGATTCGAACTGGTCGAGGCTCATCTCCACGCGCTGCCCGAAGTCGTCGACGATGACCACCTGGCGTTCCTCAGGCGCCGTGTGATCGACGAACAGCTCGGGGCAGCCGCAGCTGCACTGGCCGCAGAACTTGGCGATGGACCGCATGCTTGTCCCCACTTCCGATGAAGGCGTATACGAAACGTAACGCGACGCCATGAACGCGACCAGTGACAGTTCTTTGCCTCCAGGTGAGGTTTATGCAGCTCCGCCGCGGAGCACGGACATCTTCTCGAAGTACTCGTCGTCCGTCATCTCCCCGCGGGCGTACCTCTCGGCGAGGATCCGCTCCGCGGTGGCGGTCGGCTCGGTGGGCGCGCCCGGGGTTGCGGCGGCCGCGCGCCTGGGCCCCCACCAGCCCTTGCGGAACCCCGTGACGGCGAGCGCGATGACCGCCACCCACAGCAGCCCCCAGGCGAGGGGGAAGATCGGCCAGAAACCCGCGGCGGGACCCCAGTGGGGCGCCGACATGGCGATGGTGTGCATGTTCTCCTCCTTCGAACGCTGTGACTCAAGGGTCCTGCGCGGGAGGCCATGGCGAATCGCACGCCGGGCTCTGTCGCGACTGCGCCCGGGGGAGTGGTCAGGCCGCGGTCGCGTACGACGCCGGGGGTAGGCCGGGGGCGCGCCTCAACCGATCGGTTTGCGGGCGTCGATGAGGAAGCGGGCCGAGTGGGCCACGAACGGCCCCTGCGCCTCGATCAGCTCGTGCAGCTCGCGCAGCCGGTCGTGGTAGCGCTCGACGGAGAAGCCGGGCACGGTCCAGATCACCTTGCGCAGGAAGTAGATCACCGCCCCGACGTCGCGGAACTCCATGCGGAGCCGCTCGGAACGCAGGTCGACGACCTCCAGCCCGGCCGCCTCGGCCGCCGCCCTGGCCGCGCCGACGTCGCGGGTGTGGGAGCGCTGCGGGCCGAGGAAGAACTCGGTCAGCTCGCCGACGGTGCGCGGGCCGATCTGCTGGGAGAAGTACGCGCCGCCGGGCCGGAGCACGCGGGCGATCTCCGTCCACCACGTCTGCACGGGGTGACGGCTGACGACCAGGTCGAAGACGGCGTCGGCGAACGGCAGGCGCGGCTCGTCGTCGTCGTGCACCACCCACGCGCCGCGCGGTCGCAGCCGGGCGGCGGCCAGCCTGAGGTTGGGCGGCCACGACTCGGTGGCCACGGTCACCGGCGGCAGGGTGGGCACGCCGGCCAGCACCTCACCGCCGCCGGTCTGCACGTCGAGCGCGCTCCTGACCGTGGCCATGCGCTCGCCGAGCAGCCGCGAGTAGCCCCAGGACGGCCGTTCTTCGCTGGCCCTGCCGTCGAGCCAGGAGAAGTCCCACCCGGCCACGGAGACGGTTCCGGCTTCCTGCACCAAGTCGTCAAAGCTGCGCCCCATCCCTCGACCTTCTCAACGCCACGGCCCCCGCTCAACCCAATATCTCCTTCCGTGCGGGCGCCGTTGCCGGAGGTCCGGTCGCGGGCGCAGGGGCGGGTCGTCAGGTGAGCTTGGCGCGGAGGGCGGAGCGGTCCAGGGCCAGGTGGTCGATGAGGTGCGCCACCGGGTCGGGGTGGCGCCGGCCGAGCAGGGTGAGCGCCAGATGGCGGGGCATCTCCGCGTTCCTGGCCTTCGCGGTCGTGGCCTTGACGGCCTGGTTGAGCGCGGCGCGGGCGCTCGACGTGAGCGCCGTGGCGGGGACGGCCGGGTGCTTGCGCGGCGTCGCCGGCAGATCGCCGACCTCCAGGCCGAGCATCCGCAGCGCCGCCCGGTCGAGCTCGTCCAGCGCGGCGCGGGCGGCGGCGAGGTCGACGCCGAGCGCCCGCGCGGACTGCTCGTGGTGGAGCAGGCCGAGCAGCAGGTGCTCGGTGCCGAGCCGCCGGTCGCCGCGCAGCCGCGCCTCCTCGAACGCGGCCTTGACGATGACCGTCACCGCGCCTTTCTGCTTGCCGAACATCGTCAGCTCCTCACTTGCCGTATTTGGCGTGTACGGACTGCCGCGACATGCCGAGCGCGTCGCCGATCTGCTCCCAGGTCCAGCCCTGCTCCCTGGCCAAGGCCACGGACACCGCCTCGACCTGCTCGGCCAGCCGGTGCAGCGCCCCGACCGCGCGCAGCCCCATGGCCGGGTCATCGGCCCTGATCCGCTCGGACAGCTCTGTTACGTCCACGCTGTCAGGCTAGATTGACAGCCGGAGATATGTCAACCTAGCCTGACAAGCATGGAAGATGTGCTGATCGTAGGAGCGGGCCCTGTTGGGCTGATGCTCGCGTGCGAGCTGCGGCTGGCCGGCGCCCGCCCGATCGTGCTGGAGAAACGCGCCGAGCCCGGCGAGCTGCCCAAGGCCAACGGCCTCGGCGGGCAGATCGTCGAGTTGCTCGACCACCGAGGGCTGCTGGAGCGCTTCAGCGCGGGCAGCCCGTTCGCCGGGCGCGCGCCGGGATTCCCGTTCGGCGAGGTGCCGCTGCGCTTCGCCGGCATCGACGACATCCCGCTGCGGCTGCTGCTCATCCAGCAGCCGCACCTCGAACGGCTGCTCGCTGAGCGGGCGCGCGAGCTCGGCGCCGAGATCAGGCGCGGCTGCGAGGTGCGCGCGCTCACGCAGGACGCCGACGGGGTGACGCTCGACACCTCGCAAGGGCCGGTCACGGCGAGGTACGCGGTCGGCTGCGACGGCGCGGGCAGCCTCGTCCGCGACCAGGCCGGCATCGCCTTCCCCGGCACCACCGATGGCGAGAGCCTGCTGATCGGCCACTTCACGGCGGGCCCCGAGGTGTTCGCCGCGCTGGAGGCCGCGGGCCTGCAACAGGGCTGGAACCGCCGCCCGCACGGCCGCGTGCTGTTCACCTCGCTGCGCGAGGGCGTGCTCATCGCGGGAGTGCGGGAGGGCCGCGCATCCGGGTACGGCCCCGTGAGCCTCGCCGACTTCCAGGCCGCCGTACGCCGGGTGCTCGGCCGCGACCTGCCGCTGGGCGAGCCGATCTGGCTGTCGCGCACGGCCGCGCAGGCCAGGCTGGCCGAGCACTACCGGGCGGGCCGGGTGTTCCTGGCGGGCGACGCGGCCCACCTGTTCCCCGCCGGCGGCTCGGCGCTCAACGCCGGCCTGACCGACGCGGCGAACCTCGCCTGGAAGCTGGCGGGCCGGCTGCGCGGGCGGGTGATGGAGGAGGTGCTGGACACGTACGAGAGCGAGCGCACGGCGGTAGGGGCGCGCACGCTGCTGCAGACCAGGGCGCAGGCCGCCGTCGACAGGGCGGAGGGCGAGGCGGGCGAGGCGCTGCGGGCGCTGCTCGCCGAGGTCTTCGCCTTCGAGGCGCCGGCCCGCCACCTGGCCACCCTGCTCCACGACGCCGGCGTCCGCTACCCGGGCCCGCCGGAGGCACATCCGCTGGTGGGGCGGTTCGTGCCGGACCTGGCGCTGCACGGCGGCACGCGGGTGGCCGAGCTGATGCGCGAGGCTCGGCCGGTGCTGCTCGACCTGGGCGGCGGCGCTGCGGTGGACGACGACTGGGTGCGCGTCGTCAAGGCGACCTGCGACGACCCGCCCGCCGACACGCTGCTCATCCGCCCCGACGGCTACGTGGCCTGGGCGGGCGCCGCCGGGGCCGAGGAGGCGGCCGAGCGCTGGTTCGGGGCCGGCGCCGTCAGAGCCAGCCGGGTTTGACCAGGCCGGACTCGTAGGCGATCACGACGAGCTGGGCCCGGTCGCGGGCGTGGAGCTTCATCATGGCCCGGCTCACGTGCGTCTTGGCCGTCGCGGGCGACATGAACAGCTTGGCCGCGATCTCGTCGTTCGTCATGCCGGTGCCGACGAGGGCGAGCACCTCGCGTTCGCGCTCGGTGAGCTGGTCGAGGCCGTCGGCGACGACCGGCTCCTTGGCGCGGGAGGCGTACTCGGCGATGAGCCGGCGGGTCACGCTGGGCGACAGCAGCGCCTCGCCGGCCGCCACCACCCGCACGGCCTGGATCAGCTCGGCGGGCTCGGTGTCCTTGACCAGGAAGCCGCTCGCGCCGCCGCGCAGCGCCTCGAAGACGTACTCGTCCAGCTCGAACGTGGTCAGGATGATGATGCGCGGCCCCTGCGGCATGCGGCGGGTGGCGGTCAGGCCGTCGGTGCCCGGCATGCGGATGTCCATGAGCACCACGTCGGGGCGGTGCTCGGCGGCCAGGCTGACGGCCTCCGCGCCGTCGGACGCCTCGGCCACCACGGTCATGTCGGGCTGGGCGTCGAGCAGCGCCTTGAAACCCGCGCGGACCAGCGCCTGGTCGTCCGCCAGCAGCACCTTGATCATGAACTCTCCTCGGGTAGGGGCAGCCGGGCCTCGACCTGGAACCCGGCTCCGCTGGGACCGGCGACGAGGGTGCCGCCGAGCGCGGAGGCCCGCTCGCGCATGCCGGGGATGCCGTTGCCGCTGCCCTCGTCGGACAGCGGGGCGGGGCTGGTGGCGCCGGTGTCGGTGACCCGGATGACCAGCTCGTCCTGACCGTATTCGAGCCGCACCCGCACGTCCGCGCCCGGCGCGTGCCGGCCCGCGTTGGTGAGCGACTCCTGCACGATCCGGTACGCCGCCCGCTCCACCTGCGGAGGCAGCGGCCTGGCGCCGTCACGTTCGAGCGTCACCCGCTGCCCCGAGCGCTCGACCAGCTCGTCGAGCCGGTCGAGCCCGGCGGTGGGCGAGCGGGGCGCGCCCTCACGCAGCACGTTCAGCACTGAGCGCATCTCGCCGAGCACCTCCTTGGAGGCCGTCTTGATGGTGGCCAGCGCGGTCCTCGCCTGCTCGGGGTTGGCGTCGATGAGGTGCAGCGCGGTGCTGGCCTGGACGTGGATGAGCGAGATGTTGTGCGCGAGCACGTCGTGCAGCTCCTGCGCCATGGTCAGGCGCTCCTCGCTGGCCTGCCGCCTGGCCTCCTCCTCGGCGGTGCGCTCGCGTTCGAGCCGCCGCTCGTTCACGATCCTGACCAGCTCGGCCACGACCATCAGCAGCATGACCGCGGTGATGATGGCGCCGCTGTGGAAGAAGTCCCTGGTGCCGGTCGTCCAGGCGTAGCCGATGAAGGACAGCAGCGTCAGCCCTGCCATGCTCCAGGCCATCGTCCGCCGGCCCCGTACGACGAGGAGGAACAGCAGGACGGACGGGCTGATGAAGGTCGGCCCGTAGGCGTAACCGGCGACGAGGAACGCGTCGCACGCCGCCAGCGCGCCGATCGTGGTGAGCAGCGGGAACCGGCGGTGCAGCAGCACCATGACGGGACCGACCGCGAGCAGCGCGAACGCGCGGCCGTCGAGCGGCTCGCGCCAGCCGGCCTGCCCCCAGGACGCGCCCCTGGCGATCACCATCTGGGCCACGGCCACGATCAGGGCGAGATAGGGGTCGAAGCCGGACTTCCTACGCACGGGACCACGCTAAGTCAAGCTTCTGACCAGCGCATCACCCTGATGTGTGACCAGGCCCTACCACAACGGGCGTAGCTGGGTCATCGTGGGAACCATGCGCCGTGCGATCTTCTCCGCAGCAGCAGTCCTCCTCTCCCTCGCGTCCGCGCCCGCCGCGGCGGCTCAACAGCAGCCCCACCAGCCCCAGAAGGCGCCCGTCGCCGAGGGGTACGGCGGCGCCGTCGCGACCGTCGACCTCGACGCCACCAAGGCCGCCATCTCCGTGCTCAGGAAGGGCGGCAACGCGGTGGACGCCGCGGTCGCCGCGGGCGCCGTGCTGGGCGTCACGGAGCCGTACTCGGCGGGCCTGGCCGGCGGCGGCTTCATGGTCTACTACGACGCCGAAAAACGTAAGGTCTTCACCATCGACGGCCGGGAGACCGCGCCGCGCGCCATGACCAGCAGGTCGCTGGAGGGCATCCCGTTCGACGAGGCCGTCACGAGCGGCCTGTCGGCGGGCGTGCCCGGCACGGTGGCCAACTGGGACGTCGCACTCAAGAAGTTCGGGACGCTCTCGCTCAAGCAGGCGCTGCAGCCGGCCATCGAGGTGGCGTCCAAGGGCTTCGTGGTCGACCAGACCTTCCACGACCAGACGGCGGCCAACGCCGACCGCTTCAAGGACTTCACCTCCACCGCCCGCCTCTACCTGCCGAACGGCGCCCCGCCGCCGGTCGGCTCGGTGTTCAGGAATCCCGAGCTGGCCGCCACCTACCGGGAGCTGGGCAAGCGGGGCCCCGGCTGGCTGTACGGCGGCAGGCTGGGCCAGGAGATCGTGGCCACGGTCAAGAAGCCGCCCGTCACGCCGGGCACCACCCGTAACGTCAGGCCCGGCCTGATGGAGCTGTCGGACCTGCGCGCCTACCGGGCTCCGCTGCGCGAGCCGACGAAGGTCTCGTACAAGGGCCTGGACGTGTACGGCATGGCGCCCCCGTCCTCGGGCGGCTCCACGGTCGGCGAGGCGCTCAACATCCTGGAGGCGCTGCCGCAGGTCGGCCTGCACGAATACCTGGAGGCGTCGCGGCTGGCCTTCGCCGACCGCGGCGCGTACGTCGGCGACATCCCCCGCGTCCCGCTCAAGGAGCTGCTGTCGGACGGCTTCGCCAAGGAGCGTGCCTGCCTGATCGGCCAGACCGCGATGGCCCACCCGGCCGCGCCGGGCAACCCCGACGGCCGCTACGGCGCCTGCGAGCAGCCGACCGGCGCCGCGACCCCGATCGCCAAGGAGGGCCCCGAGACCACCCACCTCGTGGTGGCCGACCGCTGGGGCAACGTGCTCGCCTACAACCTGACCATCGAGTCCACCGGCGGCAACGGCATCGTGGTGCCCGGCCGCGGCGTGCTGCTCAACAACGAGCTGACCGACTTCACCTTCGGCCCCGCACCCGGCGACCCCAACCTGCCCGGCCCCGGCAAGCGGCCGCGCTCGTCGATGGCGCCGACGCTGGTGTTCGACGACGGCAGGCCGGTGCTGGCGGTCGGCTCGCCCGGCGGCTCCACGATCATCACGACCGTGCTGCAGATCCTGCTCAACCGCTACGACTTCGGCATGAACCTGCCCGAGGCGCTGGCCGCGCCGCGCGCCACGCAGCGCAACACCGCGCAGACGCAGGCCGAGCCCGCGTTCCTGGCCGCGCACCAGGCCGAGCTGGAGGCTCAGGGGCACACGTTCGCGCCGAACCCGGAGATCGGAGCCGCCACGGCGCTCGAGTTCCTCGGCAGGGGCCGTGTCCAGGCGGTGGCCGAGCCGACCAGGCGCGGCGGCGGCAGCGCGATGGTGGTCTCCACGCGCCGCTGAGTCACGGGATGAGCTGGAAAGCGCCGGGTTTCATCCGCTTCGTACGCGCCCAGTACTCGAAGCTGAAACCCGGCCAGATCGTCCGGTTCACCCCGTGCACGTCCAGGTACCAGGAGTGGCAGCCGCCGGCGTTCCAGACCAGGGGGTCGAGCCGGCGGCGCAGCCGCTCGTTGAAGGCGCGCTGCGCCTCGGGCCGCACCTCGATGGCCCTGGCGCCGGTGCGGGAGAGCAGGCGCAGGCACTGCAGCACGTAGCGGACCTGCGCCTCGATCATGAAGACCACCGAGTTGTGTCCGAGCCCGGTGTTGGGGCCGAGCAGGAAGAACAGGTTGGGGAACCCGGCGGTGGCGACGCCCAGGTACGCCTCGACGCCGTCCTTCCACGCGTCCTGGATGCTCACCCCGTCGCGGCCGGTGATGTGCTGCTCGGTCAGCGCGTCCACGACCTTGAAGCCGGTGCCGTAGACGATCGCGTCGGCCGGGTGCTCGGCCCCGGCCGCGTCCACCAGCGAACCCGGCCTGATCTCGGTGATGGCGTCGGTGACCAGGGAGACGTCCGGCCTGGTCAGGGCCGGGTAGTAGTCGTCGGCGAGCAGGATGCGCTTGCAGCCGATGACGTAGTCGGGGGTCAGGGCGCGGCGCAGCCCGGGGTCGGGGACCTGCTCGCGCAGGTGGCGCAGCGCGAGCCGTTCCTGCGCCTTCATCAGGCGCGGATGCACGGCGAAGCCGAGCGCCCTGGTCTCCAGGGCCCAGTAGATGGCGTACCGCAGGGCCCTGGCGGCTCCTGGCAGGCGCAGCAGGCGGCGCGCCGTGGGCGGGAAGGCGAAGTCCGGCTTGGGGTGCACCCAGGGGGCCGTGCGCTGGAAGACGGTGAGGTGGCGGGCGGCGCCGGCGAGTTTGGGGATGAACTGGACGGCTGAGGCGCCGGTGCCGATGACGGCGACGCGCTTGCCGGTCAGGTCGATCGAGTGGTCCCACTGGGCGGAGTGGAAGGCGGGGCCGGTGAAGGACGCGCGCCCGGGGATGTCCGGAAATTTCGGGATGTGGAGGGCGCCGATGGCGGAGACGACCGCGTGCGGGCGCAGCGTCTCGCCGTCCTCCGTGGTGACCGTCCAGGTGCGGGTGGCGTCGTCGTACGCCAGGGTGGTGACGCGCCGGCCGTAGCGGATGTGCGGGGTGACGCCGTACGCGGCGGCGCAGGCGCGCAGGTAGCGGCGGATCTCCTCCTGCGGCGAGAACATCCGCGACCAGCCCGGATTGAGGGCGAAGGAGTAGGAGTACATGTGCGAAGGGACGTCGCACGCGCAGCCGGGGTAGGTGTTGTCGCGCCAGGTGCCGCCCGGTTCGCCGGCCTTCTCCAGGATGACGAAGTCGTGGTAGCCGGCCTCTTTGAGCTTGATGGCCATGCAGATCCCGGCGAAGCCGGAACCCACGATGACGATGCCTGGTCCGCTCACTGGCCCTCCCGGCGGGTCCGCCTATTGGACTGTGCATCCAACATAGAGAGGATGTCCTGGCCGGGTCCAGACTATGGGCCGAACGTCCGGGAACGACGAATCCCCGCCACGGCCTCCGCGGCGGGTGATGCGGCCGGCTGACTACTGGAGCAGCAGGAAGGCGACGACGCCGACGACGACGATGGCGGCGACGACCGCGATGATGGGGACGAGCGGCGACTTCTTCGGCTTGGCTGCGGCCTCCTGCTCGCGCGCGTTCGCGAACGCGCGGAAGGCCTGGGTGTTGCCCGCCGGATCGATGTGCTGGTCAGACATGGGCAGCAGCCTAGCGTGATCCCCTGCGTCGTTTGCGGCTTTTGGTGGGATCCATTGGGCCAGGCTGATTAGGGGACCGCCCCACCCGGCAGATAGCTTTGAAGCATGCTGCGGACCCTGCTGTCGCCCCGTCTCCTGGGGTTGCACCTGCTCACCATCGGGGTCCTCGTCGCGTTCATCCTGCTCGGGCGCTGGCAGCTCGGCGTGTTCCAGGACTCCGGCGAACCGCAGTCCGCCATCGATCCCGCGCCCGTCGCGGTCGCCACGCTCGCCCAGGTGGGCGCCCAGATGAGCGGCGAGTCGGTGGGCCGCAAGGTCACCGCCGAGGGCGTCTACGAGGCCGGCAGGCAGCTCCTGGTCGCCGACCGGCGGGCCGACGTCGACGCGCCGGGCGGCAACGTCTCGCGCGGCCACGGCTACTGGGTGCTGACGCCGCTCAGGCTCGACGACGGCACGCTCATGCCCGTCGTACGCGGCTGGGTGGCGAAGGACAGCGACCCCGCGATCGCGTCCGTGCCGGAGGGCCGGGTCACGGTGTCCGGCCGGCTGCGCCCCCAGCAGGGCACCGACAGCGTGCAGCGGCGGGCCGAAGGGCTGCCGCAGGGCCAGGTGCAGACGGTCTCCACGGGCGAGCTGGTCAACCTGTGGTCAGGCCAGCAGGTCCGCACCGGCTACGTCGTGGCCCAGCCGCCCTCGGGCCCGCTCACCCAGGTCAAGGTCGATCCGCCGGTGGTCGGAGGAGAGCTGACCTGGCGTAATCTGGCTTATGCCGCCAACTGGTGGATCTTCGCTGGATTCGCCGTCTTCATGTGGTTCCACTTCGTGCGCGACGCGGTGCGGCGCGACAGGGACCGCGGCACGTCGTCCCCTGAGATGGTTCTGGAAGGTTAACGGTGGAATCGGCTCTCAAACCCTTCCGGGTGCTCGCCTACATCGTCGGCGTCATGCTGCTCGTGCTCTGCGTCGGCATGGTCCTGCGCTACGGCTTCGGCCAGGAGGCGATGTCGAAGATCGTCGCGCCCATTCACGGCGGGCTCTACATGATCTACCTCATCGCCGCGATGAACCTGGGCATGAAGGCCCGCTGGTCGTGGCCGTACCTGCTGGGCGTCATGCTCGGCGGCACGGTGCCGTTCCTGTCCTTCTACGTGGAGCGAAGGGTGACCCAGCGCGTGCTGAACGCGCCGGCCGCGGCGGAGGCATGACGGCCTCCGCCGCCCGGCGGTGACTCAGCGGGTGACTCTCAGCGGCCGATGCCGCGCCTGCGTGACCTCTTCAGGCGCTCGCGCTGCGACGGGTCGAGCATCAGGTAGCCCACCACCGGCAGGCCGATCACGCCGAGGATGACCAGCCACATCAGCCATCCGTCAAGGAAGAACAGCGAGAGCAGGATCGCGGCGCCCGCGCCGATCGCGTATTTCTTGAATGGCGACATCCCTCACAACCCTCCAACGCGGAGCGCACGCCCCGCCTCATCCACATTCTGCGTCGCCTGTCCAACGTGTGAACCCGCCGACATGGTTCCGTTCGCGATGTATCGCAATCGTTGCGCAACGCGCCTCACGGGCGCGCGCCGGTGATCTCGCGCAGGTCGCGGCGCAGTTCGTCCACAGTGGGACGTTCCAACGGGTTGCCGGCGAGCAGCCGGAACAGCACGGGAGCCAGCGGTCCCGCCCGGGTCAGCGCCGCGCCGGGCGCGGGCGGCGCGCCCTCGACGGCCATGAAGAGCGTCGCGCCGAGCGACCACAGATCCGCCGCCTGAGTCGCCGCGCCCTCGGGAGCCGAGTACGCCGGGAGCGTTCCCGCCCGCAGCAACGGCATCAGCCTGGCCCGGCCGAACGCGTCGATCAGCACGTTGCCCGGCTGCACCCCGCCGTGGAACTCGCCCCACGCCGCCAGCCGGTCGAGCACGTCGAGCCCGATCGCCGCCACCTGGACAGGCGGCAGCGGGCCCGAGGCGGCGACCACGACGTCCAGCGGGCGATCCACCGCCAGCCGGTCGAGCGTCTCGCGCACCACCTCCATGGACGGCGGCCCCGACGGGTGCAGCATGGCCCGCAGCAGCGACCTGAACGGGTCGGCGCCCTCCGCCGGCACCTGGCCGGGCGGGCGGCCCTCCACCGCGAAGTGCAGCGTGGCCGCCAGCGACCACAGGTCCGCCGACGGCAGCATGCTCAGGCTGGGATAGCCGAACCCGCTCAGCACCGCCCGCCCCGTCGTGGTGAGCAGCACGTTGCCGGGATCGACCCGGCCGTGCACGATGCCGGCCGCGTGGGCGGCGGTCAGCGCCGACAGCAGGCACACGCCCACCCTGGCCGCCTGGGCGACGGGGAGCGGGCGGCGGGAGCGTACGACCTGCTCCAGCGACGTGCCGGAGACGAACTCCATGACCAGCCACGGCACGCCGTCCTCGATCAGCACGTCGAGCACCCGCACCACGAAGGGGTGCCGCAGCCCGCTCGCCCTGCGCGCCTCGAACAGGGCGGCCTCACGCAGCTCCGGCGGCACCCGCACCTGCCTGACCGCGACGTCGCGGTGCTCCGCCTCGTCGAAGGCCAGGCGCAGGGAGCCCGTGCCAAGCGGATTGAGCAGGCGGTAGCGACCGTTCAGCTTCCTGGTCTCACGCATGTCTAGCTGCACGATAGCGCCAGGAGCTGGGCTCGGCCATCACGAGGCGCCGGCCGACAGCCAGGCCTCCTGCGCGGCGTGCACCTTGCTCCACAGAGCGTCCTTCTCCTGCGCGCTCACGTCGTCGAGCGGCAGGCCGAAGATGTCGGACAGCGCCGCGTAGTAGTCGCGCGCCGAGTCGAGCGTCACCGACAGCGACGTGTTGCCGTAGCGGGTCAGGGTCAGGCCGCGCAGACAGTCCACTCCGTACGCGTCGCGCCGCTGCACCACCGCGACCCGCACGAACCCGGACGTCGGTGACGTCGTCAAATGCGTGTGCATCGCAGCGAACGCCGACATCTCCGCCGGTTCCGGCGCCAAGTCCATGCCCTGGAACGAGCCACTCGGGTCGTGGTCCAGCCGCCACCCGCCGGGCGCCACCTCAGAACGCCGCAGCCCGTACGTGAAAGGCCCCTGCTTGTACGAGCCCTCGATGAGCGGCAGCGGCTCGTGCAGAGCGTCACCCAACCCCACGTCCACCAGCCACTCGCCGCCCGGATTGTCCACAGAGGGCAGGCCGCTCACGGTCAGCACCAGATGGTTGGCGGTGATCCCCGGCTCGGAGTTCCGCATCTGCACCCCGCCGACGTGCCGCGTCACCCGGTAACCCAGTGCCGCGAGCAGCGCCGAGAACGCGCCGTTCAAGTGGTAGCAGTAGCCGCCGCGCCCCCTGATGATGCGCGCGGCCGAATCAAGGGGATCGACCGTCGTGGACCGGCCCAGCCAGATCTCCAAAGCCTCGTAAGGCACCCGCTCGACGTGCGCGGCGTGCAACGCCCGCAGCGCCTCCGGGGTGGGGGGAGCGCCGAGCAACGAGGGCAGGCCGAGACGGGCGAGGTAAGCAGTGGTTTCCATCCGGCAATTCTGCACGGATTGTGCACGACTTCGGCAGTGTCGTCTGCACAGCCCGCTTCTAGGCTTTCGTACGTGGCAGAGCAGCGACGCATCCTCGTGGTCGAGGACGACGTGACGATCGCGCTGGCCGTACGGAACAGGCTGGCCGCCGAAGGGTTCGACGTCAGGGTGGCGGGCGACGGGCAGGACGCCCTCATCCAGTACGGCAGGGCGGAACCCGACCTGGTCATCCTCGACCGGCTGTTGCCCGGCCTCGACGGGCTGGAGGTGTGCCGCCGCATGCAGGCCGCGCGGCCCGTGCCCGTGCTGATGCTCACCGCGCTCGGCGAGGAGACCGACGTGCTCGTCGGGCTCGGCGTCGGCGCCGACGACTACCTGGCCAAGCCGTTCAGCATGCGCGAGCTCGTCGCCCGCATCCACGCCCTGCTGCGCCGCGTCGAACGCGCCGCCCAGCTCGCCGCCGAGGACACCGTGATCAGGGTCGGCGAGGTCGAGATCGACACCGCCGCCCGCCGCGTCTTCGTGCGCGGCGCCGAGGCCCAGCTCACCAGGACCGAGTTCGACCTGCTGCGCCGCCTCGCCGAGCGGCCGGGGCACGTCTTCGAGCGCGACCGGCTGCTGTCGGACGTCTGGGGCTTTTCCGAGGCCGCCGCCACCAGGACCGTGGACAGCCACGTCCGCGCGCTGCGCCGCAAACTCGGCTCCGACGTCGTGCGCACCGTGCACGGCGTCGGCTACGCCCTGGTCGGCCGATGAACCCCCTCGACTTCCTCGGCCGCATCAAGGTCAAGCTCGGCATCGTGATCGTGCTGGCCGTCGGCACCGCGTTCGTCGTGAACGAGGTCGGCATCAACTCCGGGCTCTCCCGCGAGCTGCGCATCGCCGTCGCCGTCGTCCTCGCCCTCATCATGGTGCAGGTCCTCGCCATGGGCATGACCAAACCGCTGCGCCAGATGGCCCGCGCCGCCCAGACCATCGCCAAGGGCGGCTACAGCCTGCGCGTCAGCGCCACCTCACGGGACGAGGTCGGCGAGCTGGCCCGCGCGTTCAACGCGATGGCCGCCGACCTCGGCGAGGTCGACCGGCAGCGGCGCGAGCTGGTCGCCAACGTCAGCCACGAGCTGCGCACGCCCATCACCGGGCTGCGGGCCGTGCTCGAGAACGTCGTGGACGGCGTCTCCGCCGCCGACCCCGTCACCATGCGCACCGCGCTCGCCCAGACCGAGCGGCTCGGCCGCCTCGTCGCCCAGCTCCTCGACCTGTCGCGGCTCGACTCCGGCGTGCGCCTCATCGAGGCCGAGGCCGTCGCGCTCGCGCCGCTCGTCGAGCAGGCCGTACGCGAGGCGGCGCTGCCCCGCGAGGACGTCTCCATCCGGCCGTCCGTCCCTGACGACCTCGTCCTGCGGGCCGACCCCGACCTGCTGGCGCAGGTGCTGGCCAACCTCCTCGACAACGCCGTACGGCACAGCCCGCCCGGCGGCACGGTCACCGTACGCGGGGCCGCCGTCGGGCCCGGCGTCCGGCTCACCGTCGAGGACCAGGGGCCCGGCATCCCCGCCTCCGCCCGTGCACGCGTCTTCGAACGCTTCTCCCGCCTCGACACCGGCCGCGCCGCCGACTCCGGAGGCGCGGGGCTGGGGCTGGCCATCGTCAAGGAGATCGTGGAGCTGCACGGGGGCGCCATCCGCATCGACGACTGCGCGGGCTGCCGCATGGTCGTCGACTTACCAGGGAGAACCACGATGGCCCACACCCCCCTGCCTTCCGACGCCCCCGACCTCCCCCGAGGCGTCGCACCCGCGCCCGGCCCCGCGCTCCCGGCCACCGGGGGCGGAGAAGGCCCGCTGATGAGCGATCCGCAGCCGGCCGACGCAGCGGCCGCGCATGCCGATGGCCTGGCCGCTGGGGACGGCGAGGCGGATGTGCGTGCCGTCGGCACCGGTGCTCAGACCCCCGATGCGGGCGGCACCGGTGCCCAGACCCCCGATGTGGGCGGGGCCGTGAGCGAGTCCGCGCAGGACGTGGTCCCGGCCGGAGCGGGACTGCCGGCGGCAGGAGACCGCGCTGACACCGCTGTTCGCGCTGAGGCGGGCTTGGGCGGGCGGGAAGCGCATGCGGAAGGCGCACGTGCTGATGTCGAGGGGGCGGTGCCTGTGAAGGGGGCCGGTGTCGCGGCGGGCAGCGATGCCGGTGGGCCGTACTCGGGGGCGGGGGCCCTGGCGGCGGGATTCGGGGGTGGGGCCGGGGGGCTGGTGCGGATGATCGCGGGTGGGGTCATCGGGGTGCTGGTCGGGTTCATGGTGGGGATGTTCGCCGCCGTGCTGGCCAGTGTGGCCATTGGTGACATGGCGGCGCTGGTCACGCTCATCGGCTGCACTGCGCTGCTGGGCGCCGTCGGTGCGGCCCTGGGCGCTGGGTCGGGGCGGCGTGCGGCCGTGGCGGAGTATCACCGGCGTCACGTCGCCTACCACCAGAGCACCCCACAGCCCTCGGCCTCCGCGAGCCGGCCGGCCGCGACGGCCGGTGCGACGAGCCGGTCCGATGCGGGGGATGAGCAGGACGCGACCCAGCCCGGCGCGGGAGGCCAGAAGGACGCGGCACAACCCGGCGTGGGGAGTGGGCAGGGTGCGGGGGCGGCTGGCGGCGTGGGGCAGGCGGGCCTCAAGGGGTCCGCCGAGGCGGGACACGCGGCCGCTGCTGGGCAAGTGGGCGGGCGGGAGTTGGGGCAAGGGCAGGTTGTGGCGGGGCAGGTGGGTGCGCGGGAGTTGGGGCAAGGGCAGGTTGTGGCGGGGCAGGTGCTTGTGGGGCAGGGCGGGGGGCCGCCTCATGTGCCGCCGTACGTGCCGCCGCCGCTGTTCCCGCGGCCCGAGCTGCCTGAGCCGCCCGGCTGGATGGTGCCGGCGGCGGCCGGGGCCGGGGTGTTCGCGGCGGTGGCGCTGCCTGAGGCGCAGGTGGGGCTGGGGCTGGTGCTGGTGTCGGTCGTGCTGGGCGGGGCGGCGCTGCCGGCGGTGCTGCGGCGTATGACGCCGTGGACGGTGGCGTTCGGCGTGACGGCGTACTGGCTGATCTCCATGGCGGCGGTGCGCGACGCGGACTGGCTGGTCGCGCTCCTCCTGATCGCGGGCGCGGGGCTGGGCGCGCTGGCCGTGTCGGGCGCGGGAGCGGGCTGGCTGGGCGTGATCAGGGGCGGCTTCTCGGTGCTGCTGGCGCTGGGCCCGGTGCCGTGGTTCCTGGCGGTGCCGATGAAACGGCTCACGGCGCGGCGCAGGGTGCTGCCGATGCTGGCCGCGCTGGGCATCACGGCGGTGCTGCTGCTGGTGTTCGGGCTGCTGTTCGCGTCGGCCGACGCGGTGTTCGCCTCGTACGTGGACCGCCTGACCGCCACCCCGGCCTGGGCGGAGACGATCCCGCTGCGGATCTTCCTGTTCGCGCTGTTCGGCGTGCTGCTGGCCGCGGTCGTGCTGGTGGCGCTGCGGCCGGTGGCGGACCCGGTGGGGCCGGGGACCAAGTTCCGGGTCAGCACGAGCATCTGGCTGGTGCCGCTGACGGCGGTGAACCTGCTGTTCGCGGCGTTCGTGGCGGTGCAGATCAGGGTCCTGTTCGGCGGCGACACGCTGGTGCTGCGGACGGCGGGCCTGACCTACGCCGAGTACGCCAGGCAGGGCTTCTTCCAGCTCGTGGTGGTCAGCGTGTTCGTGCTGGGCATCGTGGCCGTGGCGGCGGGCCTGCTGAAGGTGGACCGGCGCGAGCGCTGGTTGCTGGCGGCGCTGCTCGGCGTGCTGTGCGGGCTGACCATGGTGGTGCTGGCCTCGGCGCTGCACCGGATGAACCTCTACACCGACGCGTACGGCCTGTCCCGGCTGCGGCTGTCGGTGCAGGCGACGGTGTACTGGCTGGGCGCGCTGTTCGCGCTGGTGCTGGTGGCGGGCGCGGCGCGGCTGGCGGGCCGCAGGTCGGGCTGGCTGCCCCGGACGATCGTGCTGGTCACGGGCCTGAGCCTGGGCCTGTTCTCGCTCGCGAACCCCGACCTCCAGGTCGCGCGTACGCAGGTCGACATCCGCGGCGTCACCAACCTCGACTCCGACTACCTGGGCGACCTGGGCGCGGAGGCGGTGCCGGCGCTGGACCGGCTGCCCGAGCCGCAGCGCAGCTGCGTGCTGCACGACGTCGTCCAGGCCAACGGCCTGTATCACCCCGAGCCGTGGAACGGCTGGAACCTGGCCCGCTCCCAGGCGCGGGCGCTGCTGGCCGAGCGCCCTGTGCTGCACCACCCGGACTGCGGAGCGGTGCGGGCCGGCGGCTCTGATTGAATCCTGGAGTGACCTTCGACGTAGTGATCAGCGGCGGCCGGGTGCTCGACGGCACGGGCGCCCCGCCGTTCCGCGCGGACGTGGCGATCTCGGGTGATCGCATCGCGACGGTCGGCAGGATCGACCCGGCAGGGGCGGGCGCGGTGATCGACGCGACCGGGCGCTTCGTGGCGCCGGGGTTCGTCGACTGCCACGCCCACGGTGACGCCGCCGTGTTCGATCCGGCGGTGCAGCGGGCGGCGTTGCGGCAGGGGGTGACGACGTTCGTGCTGGGCCAGGACGGGCTGTCGTTCGCGCCGGGCTCGGCGGCCACGGTGGCCTACGCCTCGCGTTACTTCGCCGCGGTCAACGGGGCGCTGACCGACGGGCCGCTGAGCGTGCGCGAGCTGCTCGACGGCTATGACGGGGCGGTGGCGCTGAACACCGCGTACCTGCTGCCGCACGGCACGATCCGCTACGACGTCATGGGCCCGTCGCCCGACAGGGCCGCGCCCGCCGACCTCGACGCGATGGTGCGCCGTGTCGAGCAGGGCCTGTCGGAGGGCGCGGTGGGGCTGTCCAGCGGCCTCGAATACCTGCCGGGCCGCTACGCCGACGCGGCGGAGCTGGCCGCGCTGTGCGCGCCGCTGGGCGGGCTCCCGTACGTCACCCACATGCGCGCCTACGGCCAGCGGGCCGAGACGGGCATGACGGAGGTGATGGAGATCGCCGAGCTGTCGGGGGCCGCGGTCCACGTCTCCCACCTGCACGGTCCCGCCGACGTGCTGCTGCCGCTGGTCGAGCAGGCGCTCGGCAAGGGCGTCGACCTCACCTTCGACACCTACCCCTACCTGCGCGGCAACACGATCCTGGCGATGGTCGTGCTGCCGCCGTCGGTGCCGGGCGCGGAGCCGGAAGCGGCGATGGAGATGATCGGCTCGGGCGTGCTGGACGACTGGTGGCCGACGCTGGACGCCGTCTGGCCGCGCCTGACCGTCTCGCACGCGCCGGGGCTGGAGTGGGCCGAGGGTCTGACGATGGTCGCGGCGGCCGAGCGGGCGGAGGTCCCGCCCGCGGAGTTCTGCCGGCGGCTGCTGACGGAGACGCGGCTGGAGGCGGGCGTGGTCACGGCCCGCCCCGACGAGGGGCCGCAGGGCGAGCAGTCCGTACGCCGCATGCTCCGCCACCCCTCGCAGACCGGCGGCTCCGACGGCATCTACGTGGGCGGCCACCCGCATCCGCGCGGCCACGGCGCGTTCGCCAGGTTCCTGGGCAGGCACGTCAGGGAGCTGGGCGACTGGACGTGGGAGCAGGCGGTGACGCACCTGTCGGCCCACCCGGCGCGCCGCTTCGGCCTGCTCGACCGGGGTTTGCTGCGGCAGGGCTGCGCGGCGGACGTCGTGGTGTTCGACCCGGCCACGGTGACCGACCTCGCCACCTACCCGGCGCCGCGCACGCTCGCCGAGGGTGTGGACGACGTGCTGGTCTCGGGCGTGCCCGTGCTGGCGCGCGGCGAGCTGACCGGGGCCACCCCCGGCCGGGCGCTGCGCCCGTGAGCGCGCGGCCGGAGAGCCTGGTTGGGATAGGGTCGGACCCGGACGAAGGGGGTGTGGTGCCGGCGATCCTCGGTCAGTCGGTCTTCGACGGCGGCGTCGAGTTTCCCGCGATGGTGGTGCACCGCGACGCGCTGGAGCACAACGTCGCCACGATGGCGGCCTTCGCCCGCGATCACGGCCTGGAGCTGGCGCCGCACGCCAAGACGCACATGTCGGCGGAGATCGCCGCGATGCAGCTGTCCGCCGGTGCGTGGGGGCTCACGGTGGCGACGCTGCGGCAGGCCGCGACCGTCAGGGGCTTCGGCGTGGGCCGCGTCATGGTGGCCAACCAGGTGGTCGATCCCGCGGGGCTCGCCTGGGCGGCGGCCGAGCTGGACCGCGACCCCGAGTTCGAGCTGCTGAGCTTCGCCGACTCCGAGGCGGGGCTCGACCTGCTCGCCGGGCACGCGGGGAGGCGGCCTTTCCGGGTGCTGGTCGAGCTGGGTCACGAGGGCGGCCGGGCCGGCTGCCGGTCGCTGGAGCGGCTGTTTGAGGTGGCCGCGTACGCGCAGCGCACCCCCGGCGTGGAGCTGGCCGGGGTGGCGGGCTACGAGGGCGGGCTGAAGAGCGCGGAAGACGTCCGGAAATATCTGGCGGCGCTGCAGGACGCCGTCGAGTACGTCCGGCTCAAGCGTCCCATCCTGACCGTCGGCGGCAGCCAGTGGTTCGACGTGATCGGCCGCGAGCTGGTCGCCACCCAGGCGCGGATCCTGCTGCGCAGCGGCGCGTACGTCACCCACGACGACGGCTTCTACCGCGAGCGCACCCCGTTCAACCGCATCGACGGCGAGCTGCGCCCGGCGCTGGAGGTGTGGGCGCACGTGCTGTCCACTCCCGAGCCCGGCCTGGCCATCGTCGGCATGGGCAAGCGCGACGCCCCCTACGACGAGGGCCTGCCGATCCCGCGCCGCGGCGGCGTCACCATCATGAAGATGCAGGACCAGCACACCGTGGTCCGCGCCGCCGGGCTCAAGCCGGGCGACCTGCTGGCCTTCGGCATCTCCCACCCCTGCACCGCCTTCGACAAGTGGCGCGTGCTGCCGCTGGTGGACCGGGATTACCGTGTCGTTGGCACGATACGCACCAACTTCTAGGGAGATCTCGTGAAAAAGGAGCTCAGGACCACAGAGGGCGCTGCCCCGGTCGGCGCCTACTCCCAGGGGCTCGTGGTCGGCGACTTCGTCTTCACCTCCGGCATGGGCCCGCTCGACCCCCACACCGGCGAACTCGTCGGCGACGACGTCGCCACCCAGACCCACCAGGTGATGCGCAACCTCGGCGCCATCCTCGCCGCCCACGGGCTCGGCTACGACGACGTCATCAAGGCCACCGTGCACCTCCAGCACGTCAAGCGCGACTTCGCCGCCTACAACGAGGTCTACAAGTCCTACTTCAACCAGCCCTACCCGGTGCGCACCACGGTGGGCTCCGAGCTGATGGACATCCTGGTCGAGATCGACTTCGTCGCGCACAAGAGCGCCTGAGGTGCGGCCGTGGACAGTTCGGTGTACGTCTTCGTCGAGGACCTGCGCGGCGAGGGCGTCGAGCGGGTGCTCGACAGGCTCAGCGGCTACGGCGTGTCCGGCGTCACCGTCGGCGCCGTCCACCACGCCTCACGCGACGTCACCCCCCACGGGCTGTCCCGGCTGACCCTGCGCCACGACGGCGCCCACTTCACGCCGCCGCCCGAGCTGTTCGACGGGCTGCGGCTGCGGCCCGTGCCCGGCTACACCGACGCGCTCGACGGGCTGGCCGAGGCGTGCGCGAAGCGGTCGATGAAGCTGCACGCCTGGACGGTCTTCCTGCGCAACGCCACCCTCGGCACCGCCCATCCCGACGTGACCGTACGCGACTGCTTCGGCGACCGCGGCTCGCTCACCGACCTGTGCCCGGCGCACCCCGACGTGCGCGACTACGCCGCGGCGCTGGCCAGGGCGGTGGCGCGGCTCGGGGCCGACAGCGTGGTGGCCGAGTCGCTGCACTTCAGGCCGCTCAAGCCGCAGCGCTCGTTCGTGCCGCTCGGGCCGATGGACGCCTACCTGTTCGGGCTCTGCTTCTGCGACTACTGCCTGCGCCGGGCCACCGACCTGGGCGTGGACGCCGAGGTGGCGCGGGAGGAGTGCGCCCGCATCGTGGGCGGCGTCTTCGACGGCGACCCTCCCGCGCAGGGCGAGGTCACCAGGGCGGCGCTCACCGCGTACGCGGGGCCCGACGTGGTGGCCTACGCCCGCGCCCGCTCCGAGACCGTCACCACGCTGGTCTCCGAGGTGGCGTCGGCGGTGGCCGGCGAGGGCTCGAAGCTGGTCTTCATCGACTCGACGGGGGCGGTCAAGGGATACACCGACGGGCTGCCCACCCCCGGCCTGGCCGCCCACGACGCCTGGCAGTTCGGCGTCGACCTGGTGGCGCTCGGCGACCTCGTGCCGGCGTTCGGGGTGCTGGCGTACGCGCGGGACGCGGCGCGGGTGGCCGACGACGTCGGCGCCTACCTGCGGTCCGTGGGCAAGGACCGCGAGGTGCGTGCGGTGCTGCGGCCCGGTCACCCCGACAGCGACTCCACCGACCGGCTGGTGGCCAAGGCGCGCGGGGCCAAGGCGGCGGGGGCGATGGCGGTCGACTTCTACGCGTACGGGCTGGTGCCGTACCCGGTGCTCGACCGCATCCCGTCCGCGCTGGCCGAAGCGCCCTGACCGGGCCTCAGTCGCCTGCCCGGCCCAGGGGCATGAGGGTCACGCGCGTCCGCGCCGGCGCACGCCGCGAGTCGGCCTGACCGGCGCGCGTTGCGGGGTCAGCCTGGCCGGTGCACGCCGTCGAGCACCAGGGCGACGGCTTGGGTGGCGAAGTCGTCGCCGACCTTCATGCCGCGCAGGACGGCCCGCATCCACACCGCCCCGGCCAGCAGGTCCATGATGAGCAGCGGGTCGGCGGAGCCGGGCAGCTCGCCCCTGCGCGCGGCCCGCTCGAAGACCGCGCGCTCCCTGGCGAACCGGTCGGCGAAGAACCGCCGCCCGTCCAGCTCGGGATGGCGTACGGCGGCGGCCAGCGCGGCCACCGCGATGTCGCTGCCCGGCGGCTCGGTCAGCAGCCGCCGCACCCCCTCGACCAGCGCGACCAGGTCACCCCGCAGGCTCCCTGTGTCGGGCACGGTGAAGCCCAGCACGTCGGACTCCACCAGCGCCGCCCCCAGCAGCGCCGCCTTCGACGGCCACCACCGGTAGATCGTGGTCTTGTTGACCCCCGACCGCTCGGCGACCCCCTCGACGGTCAGCCCGTCATAGCCCCGCTCGGCCACCAGCCGCAGCGTCGCGTCGAAGATCTCCCGCTGTTTCCTGGGCGCCATGGAGGTCATTCTCTCGCCGCGAACGCGGTGAGGACGCCCAGGCCCAGGTAGACGGTGCCGCTGACGTACTTCAGGGTCTTGGCGGCGCGGGTGAGGCGGCGGGCGAGGGCGCCGGCGGTGACGGCGTACAGGAGGTCGGAGATCAGGCCGAGCAGCAGCAGCGTGAGGCCGAACACCACGACCTGGAGTGCGGGCGAGCCCGCGTCCGGGTCCACGAAGTGCGGCAGGAACGCCAGGAAGAACAGCGCCACCTTCGGGTTCAGCACGTTGACCAGCACGCCTTCGAGGAACACCTTGCGCAGCGGCTGCGGCTCAGGCGGGCCGGCCTGCTGGTCCTTGGCGGTGAACGCGCGGATGCCCAGGTAGACGAGGTAGGCGACGCCGGCCCACTTGACGACGGCGAACAGCGTGGCGGACTGCGCGATGACGTACGACAGGCCCAGCGCGGCGGCCGCGATGTGCACGAGCGTGCCGGCCTCCACACCGAACGCGCTGGCCAGGCCGGCCGCCCGGCCTTGGGAGAGGCCGCGCGCGGTGATGTAGAGGTGGTTGGGGCCGGGGATGAGGACCAGGGCGAGGCTGGCCGTCACGAAGATGGCGAACGTGGAGGGAGCTATCACGGAAGAGCAATCTAGGCCGGGTTTGGTCCGTCCAGGAGGGCCAATCCCGTGGGGGTTCCGTGGACCAATCTGTTGTCGGGCGAGCGTGGCATAGTTTGCAGACGTGAATGGTCTACTCGTCGGGCGCTCTGCTGAGCTGGCCGGACTCCTGCGGGCGCTGAGCTCCGCCGCCGATGGCGTGGCCGGCGTGGCGCTCGTCGGTGGAGACGCCGGCATCGGCAAGACCCGGCTCGCCGCCGAGCTGGCCGCCGAGGCCCGCACGCGCGGCTTCAACGTCCTGGTCGGCCAGTGCGCCGAGCTGGGCGACGCGCTGCCCTACCTGCCGCTGGCCGACGCGCTGCGCGGCGCCGAGCCCGCCGTGCGCGAGGCCGCCGCCGCCCATCCCATGCTGGGCCAGCTGCTGCCCGGCACGGAGAGCGCGCCGTCCGCCGGGCTCACCCAGCAGCGGCTGTTCGGCTCGCTGCTCGGGCTGCTGGCCGACGTGCAGCCGGTGCTGTTCGTCATCGAGGACCTCCACTGGGCCGACCGCTCCACCCGTGACCTGCTGGTCTTCCTCAGCCGCATGCTGCAGAGCGAGCGGGTCTGCGTGGTCGGCACCTACCGCACCGACGACCTGCACCGCCGCCACCCGCTCAGGCCCGTCCTCGCCGAGCTCAAGCGGCTGCCCACGGTGACGAGCGTGGAGCTGGGGCCGCTGGGCGCGGGCGAGATGGCCGACTACGTCGCCACGCTGGGCGAGATCGACGCACAGAGCCTCGGGCTCGTCGTCTCCCGCGCCGACGGCAACCCGTTCTACGCCGAGGAGCTCCACGCCGCCATGGCCGAGGGCGACAGCCTGCCCGACGAGCTGGCCAGCCTGCTGCTGTCCAGGGTCGAGGTGCTGTCGGAGGCCGGGCAGCAGGTGCTGCGGGCCGCCGCCGTGGCCGGCCGCCGGGTCGAGGACGACCTGCTGCGCGAGGTGTCGGGGCTGCCGCTCGCCGAGTTCGAGGAGGCGGTCAGGGAGATCGTCTCGCGCGGCCTGCTCAAAGTGCGCGGCCACGGCTACGCCTTCCGCCACGCCCTGCTCCAGGAGGCCGTCTACACCGACCTGCTGCCGGGCGAGCGCACCCGGCTGCACGCCGCGTTCGCCCGGCTGCTCACCTCGCCGGCCGAGCTGGCCCACCACCACCTGGCCAGCCACGACCTGGCGGGCGCGTTCGCCGCCTCGATCGAGGCGGGCAGGGCGGCCGAGCGGGTCGGCGCGCCCGCAGAGGCCCACAGCCACTACGACCGCGCGCTGTCCCTGTGGGAGCGGGTCGACGACGCCGCGCGGCTGGCCGGGACGAGCCGGGCCGAGCTGGCCTTCCGCAGCGCGGTCATGGCCGCCGACAGCGGCGACAAGCACCGCGCCGTGGCGCAACTCCGGGTGCTGCCGCAGACGTCCGAGGTGAGCGAGCGGCTCGCCTACTACCTCTACGAGACGGACGACGAGGCCGCCGCGGCCGAGGTGGCCGAGCGCGCGGTCGAGAGCGCGGACGAGCCGGCGGCGCTCTCCCGCGCCATGGCCACCCACGCCCGCACGCTGCTGTGGGGCCCGCGCCACCAGGAGGTCGAAGAGCTGGCCACGAAGGCGCTCGAGCTGGCCCGCACGGCCGGCGCCAGAGACGCCGAGGTCGGGGCGCTGCTCACGCTGGCCACGTCCGTCGAGCTGCGCGGCGACATGCACCGCGCGCACGAGCTGGTCGAGAAGGCCATGGCAGGGCCCACCGGCGACCTCGCGATGGACCTGCGGGCCCGCTTCCACCACGCCCGCATCCACTACGAGCAGGGCGTGCTCGAACACGCCGCCGAGGTGGCCGACGACGGCATCCGCCTGGCCTCCGACGCCGGGCTCATGTGGAGCACCTACGGCACCGACCTGCGGTTCCTGCGCTTCCTCATCCACTACGTCGCCGGCGAGTGGGACGCGGCGGAGACGATGGCGGCCGGGTTCGGCGCCAGGGTGGGCACGGTGCCGGAGGCGATCCTGTCGTCGTTCGCGCTGTTCGTCGAGGTGGCACGCGGCCTGCCCGTGGTCGAGTCGCGGCTGAGCTGGCTGCGGCCGTTCTGGTCCGACCCGCTCGCCTCCTACATGTCGCGGGGGCTCGCGGCCGAGCACGCGCTGTGGCACGGCGACCCCGCAACGGCGCTCGACCACGTACGCGCGGTTCTCGCGGCGCAGGTGCCCGGCGATTCGGGCAACGTCCGCATGGCCGCCATCGGCCTGTGGGCCCTGGCCGAGCTCGGCACCACCGAGGGCGCCGACGAGCTGCGCGCCCAGGCCAGGCTGGCCGTCGAGTCAGGCCCCACCGGCGCAGGCGGCCACCTCGGGCCCGAGGGTCGCGCGTGGGCGCTGCGCGTCGAGGCCGAGTGGCACCGCGTGCACGGCCGGCTCGACGTCGAGCTGTGCCGGCGGGTGACCGAGGCGTTCGGCTACGGCTTCGTCTACGAGGCCGCGCGGGCCCGCTGGCGGCTGGCCGAGGCGCTGCTCGCGGCGGGCGAGCGCCACGCGGCCCAGGCGGAGTGGGAGCAGGCCAGGGAGGCGGCGGGCAAGCTGCGGGCCGTGCCGCTGGAGAGCGCGCTGCTCGACTTCGGGCGCCGCGCCCGCTTCGGCTCATCCGGCGGGCAGACCTCCGTCCCGCAGGGTGAGCTGACGGCCCGGGAGGCCGAGGTGCTGCGGCTGGTGGCCGAGGGGCTGACCAACAGGGAGATCGCCGAGCGGCTGTTCATCGCCCAGAAGACGGTCAGCGTCCACGTGTCCAACATCCTCGGCAAGCTCGGCGTCTCCACCCGCACCCAGGCCGCCGCCACCGCCCGCCGCCTCGGCCTGCTGCCCTAGACGGTCACCCGCCCAGTGCCGCGCGCTGCTCCGGGGTGAGCGGGCGGGTCGGCACACCGCGCAGGAGGAGGAAGAGCTTGGCGGTCTCCTCCAGCTCCTCCACGGCGTCCAGGGCCGCGCCGAGGCTCGCGCCCGCGACGATCGGGCCGTGGTTGCTCAGCAGCAGCGCCCGGTGCGTGCGCGCCTTCTCCTCCGCTGCCGGGCCCAGCGCCGCGTCGCCCGGCGCGTAGTAGGGCAGCAGCGGCAGCCGGCCGACCCGCATCGCGAAGTACGCGGTCAGCGGCGGCAGCGCGTCGTCCCGGTCGAGGCCGTCCATGCAGGACACGGCGGCCGCGTACGTGGAGTGCGTGTGCACCACCGCCTGCGCGTCCGGCCTGGCCCGCAGCAGCGCGGCGTGCAGGAACGCCTCCTTCGACGGCTTCGGCCCGCCCACGTGCGCGCCGGTCAGGTCGATCAGCGACAGGTCGGCGGCCTCGACCGTGCCCAGGCTGGAGCCGGTGGGGGTGACGAGGACGCGGTCGCCGACGCGTACGGACAGGTTGCCGGTGCTGCCGTGGGTCAGGCCGCGCGCGAACAGCGAGCGGGCGGCGGCCACGATGCTCAGGCGTTCATTCTCGAAGGTCATCGGGACGCCTCCAGCAGCAGGCCGGGCTCGCCGAAGTTGCCGGACTTCAGCAGCAGCGAGAAACCGTTCGGGGTGTGGATCCACGGCACGCCGCGCGCCGCCTCCGCGCCGATCACGCCGCCCGGCACGCCGAGCGCGCTCACCACGGCGCCCGAGGTCTCGCCCCCGGCCGAGATCACCCGGGTGACACCCCGCTCCACCAGGCCGCGGGCGACGGCGCCGAGCGCCTGCTCCAGGATGCCGGCCGAGCGTTCCGTGCCGAGCGCCTGCTGCACGCGGCGCAGCGCCACCGGCTCCAGCGAGGAGTAGATGAGGGGCGCGCCCGTGCCGGGCGGCAGCCGGTCGTACCAGGCCAGGGCGCCGCGGGCCAGCGAGGCGGGGTCGCGGTCGGCCAGCGCGTCCAGCCGGTACGCCGGCCTGCCCGCCTCGATCATGACGGCGACCTGCTCCAGCGTACGGGCCGAGCAACTGCCGGCGAGCACCGCGGCCGGCCCGAAAGGATCAGGCGCGGGCGGCTCGCCGCCCTCGGCCCGCGCGTGCGCCGCCGCCAGCCCGCCGGCCAGGCCCGCCGCGCCCGCCACCAGCCGCGCCCCCGCCAGCGCCCGCCCCGACACCTCCAGGTCGGAGTCCTCCAGGGCGTCCACGAAGACGTAGCGCACGCCGTGCTCGCGCAGCTCGGCCAGCCGCTGCTCGACCGCGTGGCCGCGTACCTGGCCGAGCGTCACCACCCCCGACCGGTACGCGCTCTGCGCCTCCAGCAGCCGCGGCAGGTACGAGTCGGTCATCGGCGTGAGCGGATGGTCGCGCATGTGCGACTCGCCCAGCAGCACGTCACCGACGAACAGGTAGCCGTTGTACTGCGTGCGGCCGTGCTCGGGCGAGCTGGGCGTCATCGCGACCAGCGGCACGTCCATGGCGTCGGCCAGCGCGTCCAGCACCGGCCCGATGTTGCCGTCGCGGGTGGAGTCGAACGTCGAGCAGTACTTGAAGTAGACCTGCCGCGCCGCGCCGTGCGCCCGCAGCCACCGCAGCGCGCGCAGCGACCGCGCCACCGCGTCGGCCTTGGGGATCGTACGGGTCTTCAGCGCGATCACGACGGCGTCGTGCTCGGGCGGCTCGCTGCCCTGGGGCGGCAGCCCGAAGTAAAGGACGGTACGCAGGCCACGGCGGCGCATCGCCACGGCCACGTCGGTGGCGCCGGTGAAGTCGTCGGCGATGGCGCCGATCATGGACGCCCCTCGGTGCGGGGGAGGTGGTCGAACATGAAGCCGACGTTATCGGCGCGAAAGTGGATCTATGACGACGGGGCGGAGTCGTCAGCTCGTGATCGTGGCGTCACGGATCCTGAAGTAGGACGTGTGGTCGGTCTGCAGGTACGCGTGGAAGCCCGGCGCCTTCTCCCCGGCCGTCTTGTCGGCGGTGACGATGGTCACCACCACGTACTTCCTGGACGCGCCCGAGAGGATCTTGCCGTACACGTAGTCGGAGTGCGCCTTGTCCTGGCGCCACGTGACCGCGTCCGACGAGAGCTTCGACAGGCGGTCGGCGGTGGTCTTCGCGGCCTGGTCGCTGGGGAACTCCATGATCAGCTGGACCGCCTTGAGGTGGCCGCTGTAGGCCGAGTACGCGAGCTGGACCGCGCGCTCGCACTTGTTCTTGCGCAGGACGCCGCCCTTGCCGTCCACCGGGGTGCACGTGTCGTAGGTCCAGCCGGCGACCTTGTTCGCCCTGAACTTGACCGTGCCCATCGCGAAGTTCCAGTCGTCGAACTCGTCGTCGGTGATGGGGGAGCCGGGCTGGACCTGCCTCTTGGACGAGGTCGTGGTGGGGGACGGGGACGGGCCGGGCGTCTTCTCCTCGGTCTTCGAGGGCTTCGGGGTGGACGAGGTCGTGGGCAGAGCCACCTTGTCGGCGGGGTTGTCGCGGTTCAGGTAGAGGTAGGTGCCGATGCCGGCCAGAGCCAGCACGATGAGGCTGACCAGGCTCAGGACGGCGATGAGGACGCCCTTGCCGCTGCTCGAACCGGCTGGAGGGCCGTAGGGAGGCCCGCCCTGGCCGTAGGGCGGCTGGCCGTAGCCCTGCTGCTGGTAGGCGGGCTGGGTGTAGGCGCCCTGGTTGTGACCGGGCTGCGTGGCACCCGGGCCGGGCTGCCCATAACCCTGCTGCTGGCCGTAGCCCTGCTGCCCGTAGCCCTGCTGGCCGTAGCCGGGCTGGCCGTGATCAGGCTGGGGCCGGCCATGGCCCGGCTGGGGGCCGTCCTGCGGTGGCCGGCCCTGACCCTGGCCCTGCGGGGGGCCGTAGGGCGACTGGCCGTACTCCGGCTGGCCCGGCTGGCCCGGCTGGTTCGGGTGGGGTGGGCCGTAGGGCTGTGGGGGGCCGTACCCTTGCGGCGCGCCCTGGCCTGGCGCGCCGCCCCACGGGCCAGGCTGTGGGGGCTGCGGCTGCGGAGGGTATGCCATCCCCCCATTGTGGGGCAGCCCCTCACCTTCTGCCCCAAAGACCCCACCAATTGTGATGCCACGGCATGCTTTGGTCGGCGCGGCAGGCGACCAAGGTCGGATGCCAGGGGCGAACGCCGAAATCTAGCGTCGCCAGGTATGACGGACGTGAGCACCCCGACCACCCGCCGAGTCCATGAGGTGGACGTCGTACGCGGGTTCGCCCTCGCGGGCATCCTGGTCGCCAACATCGGCTACTTCTCCGATCCCGGCTACGCCCAGTCAGGCACCATGCCGATCCCCGACGGTCCGGTGGCCTCGGCCATCACCGCGCTGGTGCTGACGAAGTTCTACATCATCTTCTCGTTCCTGTTCGGGTACTCGTTCACGCTCCAGATGCGCGCGGCCGAGCGGGCGGGCGCGAGCGTGACGGCGCGGACCGTGCGCAGGTGCCTAGCACTGCTGGTGATCGGCGTGCTGCACGGGATCCTGCTGTGGGTGGGCGACATCCTCACCCTGTACGCCGTACTCGGCCTGATCCTGCTGGCCCTGCGCGGCATCAAGCCGCGGACGGCCGTGATCATCGGATCGGTCGTCATAGGCGTGCCCACCCTGCTGATGGGTGCGCTGGCGGCGCTGTCCACCGTCGATCCCGCGGCCGGCGAGCCGTCCGCGGCCGACCCCGGGGTGGCCGAGCGCGCGCTCGCGCTGGCCACCGGCGGCCCGCTCGACTTCCTGACCCTGCAGCTCGAAACCTATCCGGCGCTGGTCGCGCTCATCTGGGCGTTCCAGGGACCGGTGGCGATGGCGATGTTCCTGTTCGGCCTGGCGGCGGGCAAGGCGCGGCTGCTGGAGGAGACCGACCGCTGGTGGCACCTGCTGCCACGCGTCCAGGCCGTGGGCTTCGGCGTGGGCCTGCCTGGCGGCGTGCTGCTCGCCTGGACGGCGAACGAGCCGGGCCCGCTGGAGCTGGTGGGCACCACCACGAACTTCCTCACCTCGATCCTGCTGGCCGCCGCGTACGTCGCCACCCTGCTCAGGACCGTGCGGCGCTTCCCCGCCGTCGGCCGCGCGCTGGCGCCGGCCGGACGCGTGGCGGCCTCGAACTACGTCGGCCAGTCGCTGCTGGCCTGCCTGATCTTCACCGGGTACGGCCTGTCGCTCGCGGGCACGCTGCCGCCGATCGCCGTGATGGGCATCGCCCTGGTGATGTACTCGGTGCTGCTCTGGGCGAGCGCCCGCTGGCTGCGCACCCACCACTACGGCCCCGTCGAGTACGTCCTACGCCGCGTCACCACCTGGAGCTAGCGCCTGGCGGCGGAACCTGCCTGGCGCGACGCCGTACTCGCGCTTGAAGGCGTTGCCGAACGCGAACTCCGAGCCGTAACCGACCCGCTCGGCCACCTCGGAGACCGGCGCGTCCGACTCGAGCAGCAGCCGCGCCGCCGTCGCGAGCCGCCACGACGTCAGGTACGCCAGCGGCGGCGTCCCCACCAGCTCGGTGAAGCGGCGGGCGAAGCCGGCCCGCGACAGGCCCGCCTGGGCGCCGAGCGACTCGACGGTCCAGCGGCGGTCGGGGGCGCGGTGCATGGCGTCGAGCGCGGGCCCGATGGCCGGGTCGGAGAGCGCGGCGGCCCAGCCTCCGCACGTGCAGAGCTCGTCGGAGCTGAACCAGGCGCGCAGGACGTAGAGCTGCACGGCGTCGAGCAGGGAGGTCACGATCGTGTCGGCGCCTGGGCGCGGGTTGTCGATCTCGCCGGCCAGCAGCTCGACGGCCGCGCGCAGCTCGGGGTGGCAGCCGAGGGTCGCGGGCAGGTGGATCACGGGCGGCAGCGAACGCAGGATGGGGTGCGACACGCGGGGATGCAGCCGGTAGCCGCAGGTCAAGGTGACGGTCTCGGCGCCCGAGCCGCCCACGCCCGCCGAGGCGAACAGCTCGGGATCGTCATGGCTGCAGCCGACGGGCGGCGGCAGGGGCTCGTCCGGGTCGTCGGCCAGCCCGTACGCGTCGCCGTGCGGCAGGAACAGCACGTCGCCGACGCTGAGCGGGACGGGCTCGCCCGTGCTCGGGACGAACCAGCAGGAACCGCGCAGCACGATGTGGAAGCTGGCCGAGCCGGGGGCCGAAGGGAACGCGTGGCTCCAGGGGGCGCGCCAGGAGATGCGGGCCGAGATCGGGCGGCCGGTCCGCATGAGGGCGACGACGTCGCTCAGGAGATCCATGCATGCAGTCTAAGGGCGTAGACGCTGACGTATAAAACGTGGACACCAGCGCATTCACCATCTCAGGCCCAGTGCCTACGGTGGTCAGCGGACTGAAAACCGTGTTTCGGAAGGATCGTTGACATGCCGAAGGTGGGCATCATTTTGGGCAGCACCCGTCCCGGACGCAACGGCGAGGCGGTGGCGCGCTGGGTGCACGAGCTGGCGGCCAAGCGCGGCGACGCCGACTACCAGGTGCTCGATCTGCAGGACTACGACCTGCGTCACCTGGACGAGCCGACCCCCGCGGCCGCCGGGGTCTACCACCACGACCACACCAAGAGCTGGGCGGCGGCCGTGGCGCCGCTGGACGCGTTCGTGTTCGTGACGCCCGAGTACAACCACTCGATCCCCGGCGCGCTGAAGGACGCGATCGACTTCCTGTACGAGGAGTGGGCGAACAAGGCGGCCGGGTTCGTCAGCTATGGGGTGGACGGTGGGGTGCGGTCCGTCGGCCACCTGCGGGACATCCTGTCCACGGTGCGGGTGGCGACCGTGCAGATGCACGTCGCGCTCTCGGTCGCCACCGACTTCGAGAACTTCTCCGACTTCAGGCCCGCCGCCGCGCACGAGGAACGGCTGAACACCATGCTCGACCAGCTGCTGGAGTGGGGAGCCGCGCTGCAGCCGCTGAGAGGATGACCCAAAAGAGGTATTTCTCCGGACAGTTGCCCCCTCTACGAGAGCACGATCCTGAGCACGGGACCGCGCCCTCACGAGCCGGGGCGACCGCGCCCGCCCACAGGATCACCGTGGCCCCCGCCGGGCCGGGCGCGGTCTAGCTGCGGGACAACGTCTCGCCCGGCGGGCACACGACACGTCACCTCCCGCACCTCAGCGGCGGCCGTCTTTGTGGTTGAGACGCATCGCACAGCCTGAACTGTTCACCCTGGGTTGCACAGTTCAGGCTGTCCTTTTTAGGGTGAAAAGGTGATGGATGAGGACGAAGCACTTCTGGCGACGCGGGCCGCGACCGAGACCTGGGTGGTGCTGGGCCGGCTGCGCCGCAGGCTGGAGTCCCTGCCGTCGGAGGGCGGGCTGTCCCCGGCGCAGGCGTCCGTGCTCACCCGGCTCAGCAAGCACGGCCCCGCCTCCGCCAGCGAACTCGCCGCCGCGGAACGCGTCAGGCCGCAGTCGATGGCCAAGGTCGTCGTCTCGCTGGAGCAGGCCGGGCTGGTCGAACGCAACCCCGACCCCGAGGACGGCCGCCGCCAGGTCATCACGCTGACCGAGCAGGGCGCGGCCCGCCGCCAGGGCGACCGCGAGGCCCGCCAGGCCTGGCTCGCCGCGACCCTGCGCGAGCGGGGCAGCGAGGAGCAGATCCGCGCGGTGATCACAGCCATGGCCCTCCTGGACGAGGTCGCACACTCGTGACCCGCCCCACCGACTGGCTACGCCGCCGCCGACCCCAGGAGCCGCCGGGCGGGGGCGCCGGGTGGGTGCGGTGGCGCAGGTCGCCGGGCGGCGGTGCCGGGTGGGTGCTGCCGTGGCGTCGGTCGCCGGGGGTGCCGGGCGGGGATGACGAAGACCATGCTCAGGGGTTTGATCGGCGGCTCATCGCGCCGATGATCCTCGGGTCGATCCTGAATCCGATCAACTCCTCGATGCTCGCGGTCGCGCTGATCCCGATCGGCGCGGCGTTCGGGGCGCCGCCGTCGGAGACGGCGTGGCTGGTGTCCGGGCTCTACCTGGCCACCGCCGTCGGGCAGCCGGTGATCGGGCGGCTGGTGGACATGTACGGCCCGCGCCTGCTCTACCTGCTGGGCACGGCGCTGGTCGGCATCGCGGGGGCGATGGCGTTGTTCGCGCCCGACCTCGGCCTGCTGATCGTCTCCCGGGTGCTGCTCGGCTTCGGCACGTGTGCCGCGTACCCGGCCTCGATGTTCCTGCTGCGCAGCGAGGCCGAGCGCACCGGGATGCGCAACCCCGGCGGCGTGCTGGCGCTGCTGTCCATCTCCAACCAGGTCATCGCGGTCGTCGGGCCGACGTTCGGCGGGCTGCTGATCGGGCTGGGCGGCTGGCACCTCATCTTCGCCGTCAACGTGCCGCTGGCCCTCGCCTGCCTGGTCCTGGGCGCGCTGCGGCTGCCCCGCCGCTCCACCGTACGCACCCAGGCGGGCGGGGGCGTGGACCTGCCGGGGATGCTGACGTTCGCCGGCATGCTCACCGCGTTCATGCTGTTCCTGATGGAGCCGGGCGTCGGCCACCTCTACCTGGTCGGGGTCGGAGCCGTGCTGGGCGCCGCGTTCGCCTGGTGGGAGCTGCGACGCCCGGAGCCGTTCATCGACCTGCGGGTGCTGCGGGGCAACGCCGCGCTGCTGGCCACGTACGGACGCCAGGTGCTGGCCTTCACCACCAGCTACGCCTTCCTCTACGGCTTCAGCCAGTGGCTGGAGGAGAGCCGCGAGCTGAGCCCGTCGCAGGCGGGCCTGCTCCTGCTGCCCCTGTCGGTGACCGCGATCATCGCCACCGCCATCGCCAGCAGGAACGCGAGGGTGCGCGGCAAGCTCGTGATCGGTGCCGCCGTCCAGGTGGTGGGCTGCGTCTCCATGCTGAGCCTGCACGCCACGAGCCCGGTCTGGCTGCTCGTGCTCATCGGCGGCGTCCTCGGCATCTCCCAGGGCCTGATCGGCCTCGGCAACCAGAACGCGCTGTACGCCCAGGCCGACCCCGACCGCATGGGCTCGTCCGCCGGGCTGCTGCGCACCTTCATGTACATCGGCGCGCTGCTGGCCGCCGCCGCCAACGCCACCTTCTTTCGCGACGGCGCCACGACCGCAGGGCTGCACGGCCTGAGCGTGCTGCTCGCGGTGGTCGCCGTCCTGCTGCTCGCACTCACCCTCGCCGACCGGTCGTTGCGCCGCGTCGGCACCGCGGAAAGGTAACCATCATGGCCGTCACCACCCTCGACCCGCGTACCGCGCTGGTCGTCATCGATCTGCAGCAGGGCGTCCTCGCGCTGCCCGGCACCCCGTACAGCGGGGCCGACGTGCTGGCGCGCACGGTCGAGCTGGCCGAGGCGTTCCGTGCGAACAAGCTGCCGGTCGTCCTGGTACGCGTGTCCGTCGCGGCCGACGGCTCCGACGCCGCCCCGGGCCGTACGGAGGCGGGCGGCGCCACCGGCCCGCGACCGGAGGGCTGGGACGAGCTGGCCCCCGAGCTGACCCGCCCTGATGACGTGGTGGTGACCAAGCGGAACTGGGGCGCCTTCTACGGCACCGACCTCGACCTGCAGCTCCGCCGCCGGGGCGTGACGCAGATCGTGCTCACGGGCGTGGCCACGAGCATCGGCGTGGAGTCGACGGCGCGGGCGGCGTACGAGCACGGCTACCACGTCACGCTGGCCGTGGACGCGATGACCGACCTGAACGCCGACGCCCACCGCAACAGCGTGGAGCGCGTCTTCCCCCGCCTGGGCGAGACGGGCACCACGGCCGACATCCTCGCCCTCCTGGCGAAGACCGGCTGAAGAGCCGGGCCGCCGCCCTTCGTGAGGGCGGCGGCGGCGAGAACCCGCTACAGGGAGATGGCCTCAGGGCCCAGGAGGGCCTTGATGTCGGCGGCGAAGCTGGGTGCGGCGTTGACCGGCCACTCCGGCAGGGCCATCACCATCGTCTTGCCCGCCGGCCGGCGCAGGTTGATCTGGAGCGGCACCTGGCCCTGGTGGGTCTTCAGGACCTGGCGGAGCTCGTCGAGGAGGCTCGGCGTGATGCGTTCCTCGCGCAGCTGCAAGGTGATCGGGGCGCCGTTCTCGCTGTTGACGCCGGAGACGTCGATGAGCGTCATGTCCTGGGCGAAGATGCTGATCGCGCCGTCGCGGTTGTTGATCTGGCCGCGTACGGACACCACGATGTCGGGCCGCAGCTCGGGCCCGTACAGCTCGTAGTTACGCGGGAAGAACAGGCACTCGACGGCGGCGTCCATGTCCTCGACGGTGATGATCGCCCAGGTGTTGCCGGCCTTGTTGACCCGCCGGTCGACCTTGGTGACGAGCCCCGCGACCTGGACGTCGCCGCGGTCCTCGCGGCCGCTGTCGAGCAGGTCGGCGATGGTGGTGTCGCGGTTGCGCGCGAGCAGGCGCTCGGTGCCGGCCAGCGGATGGTCGGAGACGTAGAGGCCGAGCATCTCGCGTTCGAAGTCGAGCTTGGTCTTCTTGTCCCACTCGCCCTCGGGCACCGCGATGGAGAACACCTCGTCGTCGCCGTCGTCGGCCAGGCCGCCGAACAGGGAGTCCTGGCCGTGGGCCTCGTTCTTCTTGATGTCGATGACGGACTCGACGGCCTGCTCGTGGATCATCAGCAGGCCCTTGCGCGGGTGGTCGAGCGAGTCGTATCCGCCCGCCTTGATCAGCGACTCGATGACCCTCTTGTTGCAGGCGGTCAGCGGCACCTTGGCGAGGAAGTCGTTGAAGTCGGTGAAGCGGCCCTTCTCGGTGCGGGCCTTGACGATGCCGTCCACGACGTTCTCGCCGACGTTGCGTACGGCGCCCATGCCGAAGCGGACCTGCGTGTCACCGACGGCGACGAAGTCGAGCTGGGAGTCGTTGACGTCGGGCGGGAGCACCTGGATGCCCATCTTGCGGCACTCGGCGAGGTAGACGGCCGCCTTGTCCTTGTCGTCGCCGACGGAGGTGAGCAGGGCGGCCATGTACTCGGCGGGGTAGTTGGCCTTGAGGTAGGCCGTCCAGTAGGCGACGAGGCCGTAGCCGGCGGTGTGGGACTTGTTGAAGGCGTAGCCGGAGAACGGCAGCATGACGTCCCAGAGCGCCTGGATGGCCGCGTCGGAGTAGCCGTTGCCGCGCATGCCGGCCTGGAAGTTCTCGAACTCCTTGGCCAGGATCTCGGGCTTCTTCTTACCCATGGCGCGGCGCAGCAGGTCGGCGCCGCCGAGCGAGTAGCCGGCCAGCTCACGGGCCACCGCCATGATCTGCTCCTGGTAGACGAGCAGGTGGAAGGTGGGGCCGAGGATCGGCTCGAGCGCCTCTTTCAGCTCGGGGTGGATCGGCTCGATGTCCTGGCGGCCGTTCTTGCGGTGGGCGTAGTTGGTGTGGGCGTTGGCCGCCATCGGGCCCGGCCGGTAGAGGGCGAGGACTGCCGCGATGTCCTCGAACCGGGTCGGCTCCATGAGCTTGAGCAGCGAGCGCATGGGCCCGCCGTCGAGCTGGAACACGCCCAGCGTGTCACCCCTGGCCATGAGCTGGTAGGTGGTGGCGTCGTCGAGCGGGATGGTGAGCGTGTCGAGCTCGATGCCGCGGTTCTGCTTGATGATCTTGATGGCGTGGTCGATGATGCCCAGGTTCCGCAGACCCAGGAAGTCCATCTTGACCAGGCCCATGTCCTCACACGACGGGTAGTCGAACCCGGTGATGACGACGCCGTCCTTGTCACGCATGTGCATGGGGATCAGGTCGAGCAGCGGCGTGGAGGACAGGATGACCGCCGCCGCGTGCACGCCGGTGCCGCGGATCAGGCCCTCGATGCCGCGCCCGGTGTCGATCACCTTGCGGACGTCGGGGTCGGAGTCGTAGAGGGCGCGGATTTCGGTGCCCTCGACGTAGCGGGGGTGCTCGTCGTTGAACAGGTCGGCCAGCGGCACGCCCTTGCCCATGACGTCCGGCGGCATCGCCTTGGTGATCTTGTCGCCCATGGCGAAGGGGTAGCCGAGGATGCGGCTGGCGTCCTTCACGGCGGCCTTCGCCTTGATCGTGCCGAACGTGTTGACCTGAGCGGTGTACTCGCTGCCGTACTTCTGGGTGACGTAGGCCACCATGCGGTCGCGCTGGCGGTCGTCGAAGTCGAGGTCGATGTCGGGCGGGTTGATGCGCTCGGGGTTGAGGAACCGCTCGAACAGCAGGCCGTGCTCCAGCGGGTCGAGCTCGGTGATGCGGGTGGCGTAGGCCACGATCGAGCCGGTGGCGCTGCCTCGGCCGGGGCCGACCGGGATGCCGTTCTCGCGCGCGTAGCGGCAGATGTCGGCCACCACGAGGAAGTAGGAGGAGAAGCCCATCGGGCCGATGACCTTCATCTCCGTCTCGTAGCGCTCCGTCACCTCGGCGGGGACGGGCGTGCCGTAGCGCTCCTCCAGGCCGCGCTCGACCTCCTTGCGCAGCCACGACTCCTGCGTCTCGCCCTCGGGCACGTCGGGGTAGTCGGGCATGCGGTCGACGTGGGCGAACACGTCGCCGTAGTCGCCGATCATCTCCGCGACCAGCAGCGTGTTGTCGCACGCCTCGGGCAGCTCGGGGAACAGGCGGTACATCTCCTCGGCCGGCTTGAGGTAGTAGCCGGAGCCGTTGAAGCGGAAGCGGTTGGGGTCGTCCTTGTTCTTGCCCACGCCGACGCACAGGAGGCTGTCGTGCGCGTCGGCCTGGTCCTCGGTGACGTAGTGGGAGTCGTTGGTGACCAGCAACGGGATGTCGAGCTGCTTGGCCAGCCGCAGCAGGTCCTGGCGCACCTCGCGCTCGATGTCGATGCCGTGGTCCATCAGCTCAAGGAAGTAGTTCTCCTTGCCGAAGATCTCCTGGTACTCGCCGGCCACCCGCACGGCCTCGTCGTATTGGCCGAGGCGGATGCGGGTCTGCACCGCGCCCGACGGACAGCCGGTGGTGGCGACGATGCCCGAGGCGTACTGCGAGATGAGGTCTTTGTCCATGCGGGGCTTGGAGTAGTAGCCCTCGAAGCTCGCCAGCGACGACAACCGGAACAGATTGCGCAACCCGTCGGCGTCCTTGGCCCACATCGTCATGTGCGTGAACCGGCCGCCGCCCGAGACGTCTTTCCCGCCCTCGCCGTCGGCCACGCCGGTCTCGGCCCGCTGCCCCCAGAAGACCGGCTTCTTGACGAACCGGTTCTCCGGCGCGACGTACGCCTCGATGCCGATGATCGGCTTGACCGGGGAGCCCGAGGCGACCTTCTGGAACTCGTACGCGCCGAACATGTTGCCGTGGTCGCTCATCGCGATCGCCGGCATCTCCAGCCGCTCGGCCTCCTTGAACAGCGGCTTCAGCTTCGCCGCGCCGTCGAGCATGCTGTATTCGGTGTGTACGTGCAGGTGCACGAAGGACTTGCTCACCCGGTCCCCTAACCTTCGCCCCGGCCAGACTTACCGCATGAGCCTATTCCGTCCCAGCCCTCACTCGGAGCGCCGGAGGGGTCTCCGGCGACGGCCGTGAGCCGAACGACTGAGGTCAGCCGTAGCGCGTCAGCTCGTGGAAGAAATCGGGGACGGTGGCCAGCTCCCGCGCGTCGCGGACGGTGTCGTAGACGTGCTTGGCGACGGCCAGGTCCAGCACGCCCAGACCGAACGGCGAGAAGATCACCGGCCGGTCGGCGGGCGGCCGCAGCGCGCCGGTGAGCACGTCGTACAGCGTGCCCGCCACGAAGTCCCGGTGCCCGGTCAGCTGCTCGGCGAGGTGCGGCGAGGTGCCGGCCTTCATGCAGTGCTCGACGTCGTCCACGACGTTCCACGCCGACAGGATGATCTCCGGCGACAGGTCGCGCAGCGAGACGTGCAGCACCAGCGGGTCGTGCGCCAGCCAGGCGGGGTCGGTGACGTGCGGCTCGCCGGCGACGGTGGCGAAGACGACCAGGTCGTACGAGCGGATCAGCTCCTCGGCCGTGTCGCAGACCCGGACCTTGCCGGCCCCGGCGCGCTCCAGATAGTCGCAGAACCCCCGCGCGTGCCCCGCCACCAGATCGTGCACGCCCACCTCGTCGAAGGAGAACCCGCCCGCCACCAGATAGGTGTGGATGTACCGGGCGATCAGCCCCGTGCCCACGAACCCCACCCGGGCAGGGAGCCGCCCCCGCGCCGCGCTCAGCTCGGCCGCCGCCAGGGCCGCCGACGCCGCCGTACGCGAAGCGCTGATGATCGAGCTCTCCAGGCAGGCGAACGGATACCCGGTCTCCGCGTCGTTGAGCACCAGCACCGCCGACGCCCTGGGCAGCCCGGCGGCGACGTTGCCGGGGAAGCTGGAGATCCACTTGATGCCGTGCACGCCGACGTCGCCCGCCACCGACGCGGGCAGGCCGATGATGCGCGAGGAGGGCCGGTCGGGGAAGCGCAGGAAGAAGGAGTCGGGGTTGACGGTGGCGCCGGCGCCGTGCAGCTCGTACGCGCGGCGCACCACGTCGATCACCACGGTCTCGTCGCCCGACAGCGCGCGGTGCACCTGCGCTCCCGGGATGACGGCGAAGGACGGTGACGCATCCATGTGCGGGGCTCCTGTTCTTGAGAGGGACATGAGAGGGAAATAGGTCTAGGCCCACCGGAAGTCAGGGCATCGCTCCACTGACGGCCCTGCCGGGCGCGGGCATCGTGGGTGCATGACGAGATCGATAGGGAAGTTCTGCTTCCAGCACCGCTGGAAGGTGGTCATCGCCTCCCTCCTGTTGATGGTGGCGGGCTTCGCCGCGGCCGGGTCGGTCGTCGGCGGGATGTCCGCGGTGCAGCAGCAGAACGTCCCCGAGTCGTTGCAGGCCAGGCAGCTGCTGGGCGAGGGCGGCTCGCAGGTCGTGCTGCTGGTCGAGGGTGTGGACCCGCAGGCGGAGGCGACCAGGGCCGCGCTGGCCCGTACGGCCGAGGCCGTCCGCGGCCTGGAGGGCGTCACCGGCGTGGACGAGCCGCGCACCGCCTCCGACGGCAGCGGCGTCATGCTGGCCGCCGGGATCTCCAAAACGGGGGAGGAGGCGACCGCCCTACGCGTCGCCGACGCCCTCAGGAGCGCCGGCGACGGCCTGCCGGGAGCACGGGTGCGCATCGGCGGTGACGCCTGGCTGCGGTACCAGACCAAGATGGCCGCGCAGACCGACATGCGGGACGCCGAGTTCAAGGCGCTGCCGCTGACGTTCGTGGCCCTGGTGATCGTCTTCGGCGGGGTGGTCGCGGCCGGGCTGCCGCTGATCACCACCATCGTCAGCGTCGGCGCGGCCTTCGCGGTGCTGCTGGCCATCTCGCAGGTGATTCCGCTGGACGGCAACGTCACCACCGTGGTCACCCTGCTCGGGCTCGGCCTGTGCATCGACTACGGCCTCCTGCTCGTCGGCCGGTACCGCGAGGAGCTGGTACGCCCGTACCGGCGGGCCGCGGCGGCCGGGGGCACGCGGATCAGCCTGGAGGAGCGCGCCAAGGCGGTCGAGCGGACCTGGGCCACGGCCGGGCGCACGGTGATGTTCAGCGCGCTGACGGTCGCGGCGGCGCTGACCGGGCTCATGGCGTTCAACGCCGTCGGCCTGCGCGCGGTCGCCGCGGGCGGCGCCGCCGTCTCGCTGGTCGCCATGCTGACCGCGCTGACCATGGTGGCCGCGCTGATGCGGCTGTTCGGCGGGCGCATCCACCCCTCGCGGCGGGCGCTGCGCGGCGAGGACCGCGTCGGCGGGTTCTTCGAGCGGCTGATCAGCCGGGTGCAGCGCTTCCCCGTGCTGGTCGCGGTGGGCATCGTGGTCGTGCTGGTGGCGCTCGGGGCGCCGATGCTGAGCGCCAAGCTCGCCCTGTCGGGCACCAAGATCCTGCCGCCCGACCTGGAGTCGGTGCAGGTGTCGAACGTGCTGGCGGCCAAATACGGGCGTACCGACCGGCCGGCCGTGCTCGTGCTGGCGCGGACCGAGCCGGAGCGGCTGCAGCAGTGGGCGGAGCGCTGGAAGGGCGATCCGGCGGTCGTCCGCGTGGAGACCGCGCGGCCCGACGGCCCCGGACTGTCGTCCGTGGCGCTGGCCGTGCGCGGCGACACCCAGGGGCCGCCGGCCCGCGAGCTGGTCGAGCGGGTCCGCGCGGACCGGCCAGGCGACTTCCGCATCTGGGTCGCCGGCCAGGCCGCCGAGCTGGTGGACGTCAACGCGCTGCTGCGCGACGGCATGCCGGTGGCGCTGAGCGTCACCGCCGCCGCGATGCTGGTGCTGCTCTTCCTGCTCAGCGGGTCGATCCTGGTGCCGCTGACCGCGGTCGCCATGGCGGTGGTCTCGCTAGGCGCCACGTTCGGGGTGCTCGTGCTGGTCTTCCAGGACGGCTGGCTGTCCGGGGCGCTGGACACGCTGACCGTCGGAGGGCTGGATCCGTTCGCTCTCGCGGTCATCTTCGCCTTCGCGTTCGGTCTCTCGATCGACTACGAGGTGTTCCTGCTGGGCCGGATCAGGGAGCACGTGGACGAGGGTCTCGGCACCCGCGCGGCGGTCCGGGCCGGCGTGCGCGACACCGGGCGGATCATCACCTCGGCCGCGCTGCTGATGCTGGTGGTGTTCGGCACGTTCGGCATGGCCAGGATGGGCGACATCGAGCAGATCGGCATCGGGCTGTTCGTGGCCGTGCTGGTGGACGCCACCCTCGTCAGGTGCCTGCTGGTGCCGTCGGTGATGACGCTGATGGGCCGGGCCAACTGGTGGGCGCCGGCGCCGCTGCGCCGCCTGCACGCCCGGTTCGGGCTGCGGGAGGCGGAGCCCGCGCCGCGCCCGCTCATCGAGGTCGGTCAGTCGGCGCGGACAGGGGACTGAGGTGGCCGCACACGCGGGGTCCGCCGGCCGGACGGCCGGCGGACCACACCGGTCACCAGCGCCATTCGCGCTGGTCGAGCAGGTGCTCGGCGGTGACGCCGTGCGCCTTCGCCCAGCTCAGGAACTCGTCGATCTGCTGCAGCTGGTACGAGCTCTCGTTGTAGCTGGTCGCCATGACGTGCCCCAGCCAGCTCTCCTCGCCCATGGCGTAGATGTACGCCTCGCGGGTGCCCAGCTCGGTCACGATGTCGGCCGCCTGCGCGGCGTCGGAGCCGGAGAGCTTGCGCGAGTCGCTCATCCGCTTGGGCACCGGCCGGGTCAGCAGCGCCTGGTAGAGCCAGGTCAGCGGCGCGCCGTCGCACTCCATGCCGAGGAAGGCCATGTCGGCCGTCCCCAGGTGGGAGCGGACGTGCCGGTAGAGCGCCGGGTCCACGCCGGAGGAGTCGGCCCCGACGAAGACGGACCGGCCGGCCAGGCGGATCCAGTAGGTGGACTTGGCGCGGATGTCGAGGCTGGCGTGCTCACCGAGGAACGGCGCGGCCACCACCTCGCCGCCGGGGAAGGCCACCTCGTCGAAGGTGTCGACCTCGGTGACGTCCATGCCGAGCTGCCGCAGGTAGAGCGCGAGCGACGGGTCGGACAGGTTGCCGCCGGAGGAGCGCGGCACCACGACCGTGCCGATGCGGCCGCGCAGCTGCAGCAGCGACTCCAGCACGATGTGGTCCTGGTGGCCGTGCGTGATCAGCGCGAGGTCGATGTGGTCGGGCAGGTCGTCGTAGGTGTAGCGGCCGGACGCCGTGGAGTCGCCGCTGATGAACGGGTCGGTGATGATCGCCGCCTCGGGCGACTGCAGCACCAGGCAGGCGTGGCCGAAGTAGCGGACCCGCCCGCCCGACTCGATGTGCCGCTCCGGCCGTCCGGGAGGCTCGGGCGCGAGCAGCCGGGCGAGGCCCGCGGCGGTCTCGTCGTCGGAGATCTCCAGCGCCTCGCGCAGCGCGGCCAGCGTGGTGGGCCGCAGCCGGGCGTCGAACAGCGCGTCGATGCCCCGGTGCCGGAAGGGCAGCGGCAGGTCCACCACGCCGGGGTTCGGCAGGCGCGGCGTGCTGAGGATGAACGGCCGCTCGATCCCGGTCTCCAGCGACAGCTGCACCGACTGGCGCGCCTCGATGAAGGCCGGGCTGTGGTAGATCAGCGGCTCGAGGAAGCGCAGCGACGGCTGGTTGTAGGTGTCGTAGACCAGCTCGACCAGGCCCGACAGGGCGGGCGGCAGCTTGGCGTAGAGCGGGGTGAGGTCGAAGCCGGTGGCGTTCTCCTCCAGCAGCTGCTCGGCCTGCGCGATCGACTCGGCGAAGTCCAGCATCGCCGCGCGCTCCGACCTGATCGCCGCGACCAGCGCCTTCACCTCGTCCGCCCGGCTCTCCGGCACGTTGACGAAGTAGCCGCCGCGCAGCTCAGGGTTGGCGCAGGCGGCGACGTGCGCGGGAGGCGACTCCAGGTACGACTCCAGCAGCGGCACCTGGAGGAAGGCCAGGTTCATCGACGCCTGGACCGGCGTGAACGTGTGCATCCAGGCGTAGAAGCGGTCCACCAGCGGTTCGATGATGGCGTTGGCGTGCAGATAGCGTAATTCGTGATCCATGTCGGCTCCTGGGTGACGTGTGATGATCCGTTAGGAGGCTTCCGCGCCGGTGGGGACGGCGACCTTCGGGCTCTCCCCGGACAGCAGCGCCTGGTAGACCGAGCGCAGGGTGGGGCTCGGGTCCACGCCGAGCTCCTCGGCGAGCAGCCGCCGGCCCTCCTGATAGACCGACAGCGCCTCCTCGCGGCAGCCCTCCTGGTCGAGGGCCATCATGAGCTGGGCGCGGAAGCGTTCCTGCAGGGGGTGCTGGATGACCAGGTCGACGAGTTCGGGGATCAGCCGGGCGTGCCGGCCGAGCGCCAGCTCCGCGTCGATGAGCGAAGACAGCGCAGTCAGGCGGGCCTCTTCGAGGCGCGGGCGTTCGATCTGGATGAGGTGTTCCGTGACGTTCGACAGCGCAGGGCCATGCCACAGGCGTAACGCCGAGCGGAACCAGTTGACGCTCTCCTCGTAGCCGCCCAGGCGCAGCGCGCTGTGCCCGAACCTGACCCTGGACTCGAACAGCTCCAGATCGAGGTGACCGTGACAAACCTGCAGCAGATAGCCGGGGTGGTGCCGCCGGATCGTCACGGCGGGCGCGAGTTGCTTGCGCAGCCGCGACGCGTAGGTATGGATCTGGGCGCTGGCGGTGGCCGGCGGCCGGTCACCCCACAGCAGCTCACCGAGCCGCAGATCCGACACCACCTGGCCCCGCTGGAACAGCAGGGCCGCGAACATCGTGCGCTGCTTCGACCCCTGCAGCGCGATCTCGCGATCCCCCTGCCACGCGGTCACGGGACCGAGAACCCTGAACTCCAGTCGCGAATTTTCCATGTCATGCAACCCACGTCGATTCGTGAACATGGATCCCCCTTGTCGTGGGTGGATGTACGGGCGGCCGCCGGTCTTGCGCGCGGACTCTGTTACGGTCTGCACGACCGCGATCGCGGGTTGTTTTGACCGGCGCGACGCCCGGGCACCGGCAGTCGCCCCCGTTCGCCGCCCATGGCTTCCGAGACTAGGTGTGCGGCTCTGGCCTGTCCAGGGTCGCCGCAAATATAGACGCCATATAGCGGCGTGTCACATAATGTCGCTGCCATTTATCACATCCGATTCTTTCCGAATCCGCCGGCGACGCGTCACCGCAGCTCGGCGCGGGGATGGCGCGGGATATATAAGCCGCGTATAGCTCGCCCCGGCACGATGGAATTGTGCTGAGAGAGCAGAGCCGCGGGGTGAACGGAATACTCGGAACCATCGGGAACACGCCGCTGATCAGACTGGACCGATTGTCCGCGGACACGGGTGTGAACCTGTTCGCCAAACTCGAACGGTTCAATCCGGGCGGCAGCATCAAGGACCGCACCGCACTCAACATGGTCGTCGGGAAGATATACAGCGGAGAAATCGTGCCGGGCCGGTCGGTGGTCGTCGAATCCAGTTCGGGAAATCTCGGCATCGGGCTGGCGCAGATCTGCCGCTATTTCGGCCTGCGTTTCGTGTGCGTGGTCGACCCGAAGACGACCCGGCAGAACATCGAGATACTCAAGGCGTACGAGGCGTGCGTCGAGGTGGTCACCGAGCGCGACCGCGAGACCGGCGAGTACCTGCCCACGCGGCTGCGCAGGGTGCGCGAGATCATGGCCGCCGAGCAGCACGCCTTCTGGCCCAACCAGTACGCCAACCCGCTCAACCCGCAGGCCCACGCGACGACCATGCGGGAGATCGCCGACGCGCTGGACGGGCGGGTCGACTACCTGTTCTGCTCGGTCAGCACCTTCGGCACGCTGCGCGGCTGCGCCGAGTACGCCCGCGGCAACGCGCTGGGCACCACCGTCGTCGGCGTGGACGCGGTCGGCAGCGCCATCTTCGACGGCGAGCCTGAGCCCCGGCTGATCTCGGGCCACGGCGCATCCGTCGCGCCCGCGCTGCTGGACCGGCGGCTCGCCGACGAGGTCGTGCACGTCTCCGACCTCGAATGCGTGGTCGGCTGCCGGCGGCTGATCCTGCGGGAGGCGATCCTGGCCGGCGGCTCGTCGGGGGCGACGGTCGCGGCGCTGGAGAAGCGCGGCCCGCACCTGCCGCGCGGGGCCAACTGCGTGCTGATCTTCCCGGACGGCGGCGACCGCTACCTGGACACCGTCTATTCGGACGCATGGGTCACCGAGCACTTCGGCGAGGTGGCCCACCTGTGGAAGAGCCCAGACAGGGCGGCCCCCGGCGCGGACGACGCGGTCGCCCCCGGAGGAGGGGAGGCCGCATGCGGCATCTGATCTCGATCGACGACCTCACCGACGACCAGCTGCGGCACATCGTCGAGCGCGGCGTCGGCTTCGCGACCGGCCGCAACGGCGCCGCCCGGCCGCTGGCGGGCCAGGTGGTCGGCGTGTACTTCCGCCGCACCTCCACCAGGACCAGGACCGCGTTCTCCAGCGGCGCCATGCGCCTCGGCGCGCACCTCATCGCGTACGGGCCGGACGACCTGCAGACCAACACCGGCGAGACCACGCAGGACACCGGCAAGGTGTTCGCCCTGATGCTGGACGCCCTGGTGGCGCGCACGGCGGACGACCCGGCCGAGATGCGCGGCTGGGCCGACCAGGACCGCATGTCGGTGATCAACGCGATGAGCTCCGACGAGCACCCCACGCAGGCGCTGGCCGACCTGGTCACGTTGCAGCGCCGCTTCGGCGCCGTGGACGGCCTGCGCGTGCTGTACGTCGGTGAGGGCAACAACACCGCCACCGCCCTGGCGCTCGCGCTGGCCCGCTTCTCTGACGTCGAGCTGGAGTTCCGCACCCCGCCCGGCTACGGCCTGCCCGAGGAGCTGCTCGGCCGCGCGGCGGAGCGGGCGCGGCGCACCGGCTCGTCGGTGACCGAGCGGCACGACATGGACGAGGGCACCGCCAAGGGCTTCGACGTCGTCTACACCACGCGCTGGCAGACGACGGGGACCAGCAAGCCCGACCCCGACTGGCGGCGGATCTTCCAGCCGTTCCAGGTGACGGAACGCCTGTGGGAGGGCAACCCGGAGGCGGTCTTCATGCACGACCTGCCGGCGCACCGCGGCGAGGAGGTCACCGCCGAGGTGCTCGACGGCCCCGCCTCCATCGCCTTCGAGCAGGCCGCGGGCAAGCTGCACAGCGCGATGGCGGTGCTGGAGTGGTGTCGGGCGGGGTGAGCGCCCGCGGCGGCGTGCGCAACCCCGACTTCCTGAAGCTGTGGGCCGGGGCGGGCCTGAACCACCTGGCGGTGCGGGTGGGCGCCATCACGTATCCGCTGCTGGCGCTCTGGCACTCGGGCTCGCCCGGCGTGGCCGGGCTGGTGATGGCCGCCGTGCTGCTGCCCAACCTGGTCGTCCAGCTGCCCGCAGGGGTGCTGGTCGACCGGCTCGACCGGCGCCGGCTGATGCTCTGGTGCGACGTGGGCTGCGTGCTCGTGACCGGCTCGGTCGGCGGGGCGCTGCTGGCGGGCGCGTACTGGACGGCGCACCTCGCCGTGGCGGGTTTCCTGCACGGCGCGCTCTGCGTCGTCCACGCGCTGGCCGAGCAGGCGGCGGTGCGTCACGTGGTCAGCGCGGGCGAGCTGCCCGTCGCGCTCGGCAGGAACGAGGCCAGGTCACGCGGCGCCGCGCTGCTCGGCCAGCCCGTCGGCAGTGTGCTGCTCGCGGCCGGGCGCACGCTGCCGTTCCTAGTCGCCGCCGCCGCCCATCTGGCCTCGCTCCTGCTGCTGCTCACGATCAGAAGGGACCTTCAGGAGAGCCGCGGCCCGGCGGCCGAGCCGCCGCTGCGCGCGGTGCGGGCCGGCGCCGCGTGGCTGTTCGCCCGGCCGTTCCTGCGCACGCTGGTGCTGCTGCTGTCGGCGTCCAACGTCGTCTTCCAGGCCGTCACGCTGGCGCTGATGGAGATCGTGGTGCGCGGGCACGGCTCGGTCGCGCTCGTCGGCGTGATCACCGCGCTGAGCGGGCTCGGCGGCATGGCGGGCGCGCTCACCGGGAGCTGGTGGGCGCGCAGGGCGGGCCTGCGCCCGCTGGTGATCGGCGCCTTCGCGCTGTGGTCCCTGGTGATCGCCGCGCTCGCCGTCAGCACGTCGCCGCCCGTGCTCGCGCTGCTCTACACGCTCATCGGGTACGCGGGCGGCGCGATCAACGTCTCCGCTCACGTCCGGCTGGTCCAGGTCACCCCCGACGCGCTGCTCGGGCGGGTGACCAGCGTCGCCCTGCTGGTCGGGATGGGCCCGGCCGCCGCCGGCTCGCTGGCGGCCGGCCTGCTCCTGGACGCGGCGGGGACCACGCGCACCGTGCTCGGCATGAGCGCGGTCATGGCGCTGCTCGCAGCGGTGGCCGCGCTGAGCCCTGCGCTACGCGGTGAGCCCACGGCTCGCGCACAGAACAGAAGGGGAAAGTGATGTCGGTAAGAACACCACGCATAGCCGTCCTGGGGGCCGGGATCGGCGGGCTCACCGCCGCCGCGACCCTCCTGCGGCAGGGCTTCGACGTGGACGTCTACGAGCAGGCGACCACGCTGCGGGAGGCGGGCGTGGGCCTGCACCTGGGCTCCAACGGCAGCCGCATCCTGCACAGGCTCGGCCTGGCCGCCGGGCTGGACGCGGTCGCGGTGCGGCCCGCCGCGCTGGAGGTGCGCGGCTTCGACGACGGCCGGGTCTTCGCCAGGCAGCCGATGGGGGCGGCGTGGGCGGACGAGCACGGGGCCCCTTACTACACCGTCCAGCGCTCCGACCTGCTCGGGCTGCTCGCGGGGCTGGTCCCCGAGCGGCACCTGCACCTCGGGCGGCGCTGCACCGGCTTCGCCGAGGACGCGGACGGCGTGCGGCTGAGCTTCGAGCGGGGGCCGGCCGCCGAGGCGGACGTGCTCATCGGCGCGGACGGCGTGCACTCGGTGGTCAGGCGCGCCGTCGCCGGGCCCGAGACGCCCGTCTCGTCGGGCTCCGTCGCCTATCGCGGGGTCGTGCCGTTCGACGCGCTGCCCGGGCTGGCCCGCGACACCATGTTCGTCTGGCTCGGGCCGTCCTCGCGGCTGCTCGGCTATCCCGTGGCCGGCGGGCGGCTGCTCACGTTCGTCTCGATCGTGCCCGAGGACGGCGACGGCGAGGCCGAGTCGTGGAGCGCGTACGGCGACGCGCGGGCCGTGGCCCGGGCACTGACCGGCTGGGAGCCCGACGTGCGGCGCATCGTGAGCGCGATCGACGCGGTGGGCCGGTGGGTGCTGCGCGACAGGGCGCCCCTGGAGCGGTGGAGCACGGCGCGTACGACGCTGCTCGGCGACGCCGCCCATCCGATGCTGCCGCACCACGGCCAGGGCGCCAACCAGGCCATCGAGGACGCCGCCGCGCTCGCGCTCTGCCTCGGCCAGGAGCCGCGCGGCCCCGGCTGGCCCGAGGCGGCCCTGCGCCGCTACGAGCAGGTACGCCGCCCGCACACCACCCGGGTGCAGCTCGGCTCGCGCGGCGGCGGCTCCCTGCGGCTGCACGCGCCGGAGCCGGCCAGGGTGCCCTGCTCGACCCCGCTGCCCAGGCCCGCCGCGCCGCGCGGCGACGGGCTCGGCTCGATGGTCGAGGACGTCGGCTGGATCCAGAGCTACGACGTCGAGGCCGCGCTGACCGGAGCCTGACGAGATCCGGGCGTATAGGGCAGGTATGGGGGTCCTTCCTATCGTTCCTGCGAGATTGACGGATCGGCCGTCGGAGGGCGGGAGACGTGGAAGAGCCGCAGCCAGCGCAGTCAGCGCAGCCGGCACGAAACGGTGACGGTGAGCCTGGGCAGCCGCCGGCCGCGCACCAGCGGCGCTTCCTGGTGCGGGCCGACCCAGGCGCCCGCGCGCTGGCCGGGCACTGCGCCCGGTGGCAGGAGGCGTACATCGGGGCGGTGTTCGTGTCGGTGGGGGCGAAAGGGGAGCCGGCCGAGCTGGTCGAGATGTTCCTCGCGGCCGGATGCGTCGGGCGGCTGGTCACCTTCTACCAGCCGCACCTGGTGCCCGAGCTGGCCGAGCTGGCCAGGCTCGCCGAGACGACCTGGCGCACCGCCCGCCCGGACGGCGCCGCCTCGGAGGCGTACTGGATGGAGGTGGCCGAGGTGCTCGCGGTGGGGGCGACCGAGACGGCCGGGTTCGGCCGGGACGTCATCGAGCGGGCCGCCGCGACCGCGACGCAGCTGAACGGCGCGCTGGGCCGCGGCGAGCTGCCCACCCCGAAACCGCTGCCCGCCCCGCCCGCGAACGGCGCCCCCGCGGGGCCGCCGCCCGCAGGGGGGACGGCCGCGCGGCTGCTGCGCGAGGGGGCCCGGCTGGTGTCGCTCGAATGCGAGCAGCGCATCGAGGCCTTCCACGACCTCGGCGACACCCATCCCGCTTCTCCTGCTCCGGAGGCTTCGTGAAGACTTCCACGATCGTCAAGACCGTCCTCGACTTCGACGTGGCCGAATACGTCACGGCCGCCCGCGTCGCGGGACGCCGCCACCTGGACCCCGCGCTGCGCGGACGGATGGCCGACCTGTACGTCGACCTGCACGCCCTGCTGACCGGCTCGCCGGCCACGCTGGACCGCCGGGAGCTGCGCGTGCTCAGGCTGGCCGAGCTGGCCCTGCAGAGCGAGTGGAAGCTGGCCGCGCGGACGGGCGAAGGCGTCGAGCCCGGCGGGCCCGAGGGCCCCAGAGGCACCCGCTACCAGCCGTACAGCAACGTCAGACTGCTCAACCACGCGCTCGGCACCCGCAGGCACGCCAGCGACGCGGTGGTGGAGCGGCACTGCCGCCAGGCGCTGAAGTACCTGGTGGACTCCTGGCTCGGCTACGAGCGCCGCACGGTGCGCGGCGAGGAGACGTGGGGCCAGCTCGACCTGCCCACGCCACGCGAGTCGGAGGAGCGGCTGAGCCGGCTGGAGGCGCTGCGCGCGGCCATGCGTCCGTGGCCCGCGCTGCTCGACCCCGGGCCCGCGCCGCCGCCGCGCTGGGAGGACTACCTGGGCGAGGCGGGCCGGGCGCGGATCCTCGAATACCTCATCAACCTGCCGCAGAGCAGCAAGCACGAGGAGAACGTCTTCCTGCGCGTCATCCACCTCACGGAGGCGGCCACGTCGGGCATCCTCGCGCGTACGGTCGCCGCCAACGCCTGGCTGGAGTCCGGCGGCTACGGCGCCGCGGTGCGCTGCCTGGCGCTCGCGACGGAGCTGGCCCTGCTGCAGATCGACATCATGCTGGTGCTGCGGCGCACGATGTCGGTGGAGAGCTTCCTCGGCTTCCGCAAGGACACCGAGAACGCCAGCGCCATCCAGATGGCCTCCGCACAGACGCTGCAGATCCACCTGCTCGGCGTGCACCCCCGCAAGGTCGAGGCGCTCGGCGGCATCGAGGAGAACGCCTTCCTGCTGCTCTACCTCAACCGCCACTTCCAGCCGCTCAGGTCGCTGCTGCAGCGGCTGGAGGAGACGGACGAGACGCGGCCGGTGTTCGCCGCCGCGCGGGAGCTCGACGAGGCGTTGTTCCGGTGGCGGCGGCTGCACCTCGGGCTCGCGCACCGCTATCTCCCCAAGGACGTGATGGGGTCCGGCGGCACGGTGGGGGCGCCGTACCTGTCGGGGTTCTACCACGATCGGATCTTCGACGCGGAGGGCCGGCTGTTCCCGCATCCCGTGCCGCTCGCGATGCCGCCGATCGACGAGCGGGTCAGGGCCCGCTCCGTCTTCTCCCCGCTCAACTGAGCGATCAGGACGGCCCGTCGGGCCGACATACCGAAAGGAAACTCCATGGCAGGCATGATGGACAGGCGGCGCATGCTGGGCGTGTCGGCGGGCGCGGCGGCGGCCACCGTGGTCGGCGCGGCGACCGCCGGGCAGGCTGCGGCCACCCCCGGGCACCGGCTGCCTCCGGTCCCCGGCATGAAGGGCGACCGGGTGGCCAACGAGTTCTGGTACGCCTTCGACCAGGCCACCTGGCACGAGGCCAGCCAGGAGTTCAAGGACGCCTGGGCGGCGGTGAAGGCGTACTTCGACGGTGGTGACGCCGAGCTGGCCATGGTGCTGGCGTGGATGGAGGACATGCAGTCCCCGTCGTACCCGGCCGGCTACGTCAACCTCGTCAAGCCCATCAAGGAGCCGCTGCGCGTCGTCTCCCGCATCCAGCTCGAAGTCTTCGACCGCTTCTACCCGCTGCACCACCCGCACAGCCGCGACCGGCTGGCGAGCGCGTTCGCCGACTTCGGCCAGGGCGTCCTGTACGACCCGCGCATCGAGGGCGTGCACTCCATGAACGGCCAGCCCGCGCCGGCCGGCTACCACATCTGGCACGCGATCCTGCGGGCGCAGACGTTCCTCGGCATCGACGCGTGGAAGTGGCAGATCATCGACCCCATGGTGGGGCTCGGCTGGGGGCTGCAGTCGATCGCGAAGCCGTCCCAGAAGGAGTGGAACCCGCCGCTGCCCCGCCACGTCGTGCGCGAGCAGAGCCGCAAGTGGCTCAGGCGGAGCCCGAGAGAGCTCGACCGGGCCTTCCTGTCGCAGCCGTACCCGGAGGACAACCCGGGCGGAAACCCGGCGGAGACGCAGGCGCAGCTCTTCACCGGGAAGACCGTGCGGTAGGACTGGACCCACCGGGAAAAGGGGTCTGCCCGGCCTGTGCGCGGCGGCCTCGCCGCGCAGACTGGTGTCAGGGCGGCGACGGCCGTCGTGCGACACGGGAACACACGGGAACGGGGTGAGCGCCGTGCGGGAGGCGTTACGTCACCGGTGGATCGAGGTGCGGCGGGCCGGGGTCCGCGCGCTGGCAGGACTGTCGGGGCTCATCCTGGCCGGCCTGTGCGTGGGCGCGTTCGCCGCCATCCTGGCGGGCGGGCTCGGGCTGCTGCTCGTCCCGCTCGTCATGATCGCCGTACGCGCGCTCGCCGGGTTCTTCCGCAGGTCCGCGGGCGAGCGGCTCGGGGCCGCGGTGGAGAGCCCGTACCTGCCGCGTCCCGGCATGACAGGTGAGTTCTGGCCGCTGCGCCAGGTCAGGCTGTTCGGCTGGATCGTCACCGACCGGGCGACGTGGCGCGACCTGGCGTGGCTGCCGCTGAACGTGCTGCTCGGCGTACCCCTGGCCGCCCTGTCGCCGCTGCTCGTCCTCTACGGCCTGTACGGCGTCCTGCTGCCCATCACCTACCCCCTGATCGACCAGCAGGTCGGCGCCGGGCCCGCGCACTTCCTGCTGCTGACCGTGGCCGACGTGCCGAGCGCGTTCCTCGCCGTCCCGCTCGGCCTGGCCGTGCTCGGAGCCGGGCTCTGGGCGGCCCCCTGGACGCTCGACGCGCACGCCCGCCTGACCGCCGCGCTGCTCGGCCCCACCCGCGGGCAGCTGGAGCGGCGGCTGGCCGCGGTGACCGAGTCGCGCAGCGAGGCCGTCGACTTCAACGCCGCCGACCTGCGCCGCATCGAGCGCGACCTGCACGACGGCGTCCAGGTCAGGCTGCTCGCCCTGGGCATGAACCTGACCGCGATCCAGCGGCTCATCCGCGAGGACCCGGAGGCCGCCGAGGCGCTGCTGATGGAGACCCGCGAAAGCTCCGGCAAGGCGCTCACCGAGCTGCGCGACCTCGTCCGCGGCATCCACCCGCCGGTGCTGGCCGACCGCGGGCTCGCCGACGCCGTGCGCGCGCTCGCCATGGACCTGCCGCTGCGCGCCGAGACCGACGTCGAGCTGCCCGGCCGCGCCCCCGCGCCGGTCGAGTCGGCCGTCTACTTCGCGGTCTCCGAGGCGCTCACCAACGTGATCAAACATGCCGTGGCGAGCCGGGTCGCCGTTCGGATACGGTACGACCGCGGCGTGTTGCGCGCCGAGATCACCGATGACGGCATCGGCGGGGCCGACGCCTCGGCGGGGTCGGGGCTGCGCGGGGTGGAGAGACGGCTGTCGGCGTTCGACGGCATCGTGGTCGTGAGCAGCCCCCCGGGTGGTCCCACGATCGTGGTGCTGGAGGTTCCGTGCGTGTTGTCGTAGCCGAGGATCAGTTCCTGTTACGCGACGGCCTGACCCGGTTGCTGACGGCCCACGGCTTCGACGTCGTCGAGGTCGTCGACAACGGCCCCGGCACGCTCAGGGCGCTGACCGAGCTGCGGCCCGACGTCGCCATCGTCGACGTGCGGCTGCCGCCGACCTTCACCGACGAAGGGCTGCGCGCCGCCATCGAGGCCAGGCGGCGGGTGCCTGGCCTGCCCGTGCTCGTCCTGTCCCAGTACGTCGAGCAGCTCTACGCCCGCGAACTGCTCGCCGACCAGGCGGGCGGCGTCGGCTACCTGCTCAAGGACCAGGTGTTCGACGAGGACCAGTTCGTCGAGGCCATCCGCAGGGTCGCCGCCGGCGGCACCGCGCTCGACCCCGAGGTGGTCGCCAAGCTGCTCGGCGGCAGGGGCGCCGACACGCCCGTCGCCCGGCTGACCGCCCGCGAGCGCGAGATCCTCTCCCTGATGGCCGAGGGCCGCTCCAACAGCGCGATCGCGCAGCGGCTGTTCATCAGCGAGAAGGCCATCAGCAAATACACCACCAGCATCTTCGCCAAGCTGGACCTGCCGGTGTCGGAGGACGACAACCGCCGGGTGCTGGCCGTGCTCGCCTACCTCAACGCCTGAGCCGCACCGCGTATAGGGCAGATATTGGGTCGTACCCGATCGTGACGCCATTGGGCTGACATCCGTCACGATCGGAAGAGGTGAGCCGGTGTCCGGCGAGCAGAACGACACCTACCTCGTCGTCGTCAACGACGAGGAGCAGTACTCGATCTGGTGGGCCGACCGTGAGGTGCCCGCCGGGTGGCGTCAGGAAGGCACGCGGGGGCCCCGCGAGGAGTGCCTGGCCCACATCGAGCGCGTATGGACCGACATGCGCCCGCTCAGCCTGCGTACCCGCATGGACGAGGCCGAGGTGAAATGAGCGACGTCGAGCCGCGCCTGTCTCCGGGCCTGTCTCCGGGCCTGTCTATGGGCCTGTCTATGGGCCTGCTTCCCGGCCTGTTCGCCGCCCAGGCGGCGCGGACCCCCGGGGCCGTGGCCGTCGTGGACGGCGGGCGGGAGCTGGACTACGCGACGCTGGAGCGCCGCGCCAACCAGGTCGCCAACGGGCTGCTCGCCAGGGGCGTGCGGCCGGAGACGCCGGTCGGCGTCTGCCTGCGGCGCGGCGCCGGCCTGGTGGCCGCCCTGCTCGGCGTGTGGAAGGCGGGGGCGGCGTACGTCCCCCTCGACCCCGGCCACCCCGCCGACCGCACGCACTGGATCCTGACCGACACCGCCACCCCGCTCGTCCTCACCGACCCCGACCCTGACCCCACCACCGCTTCCGGCACCGGCCCCGACTGGGACCTGGTGCTGCCGGACGGTGCGGTGCGGGTCGCCATGGACGCCTTCGACGGTGAGCCCGGCACGTCGCCGGACGTCGCCGCCGACCCCGACCGGCTCGCCTACGTGATCTACACCTCCGGCTCGACCGGCCGGCCCAAGGGGGTGCTGATCGGGCACGGCGCCATCGCCAACCGGGTCACGTGGACGGTACGGGAGCACGGGCTCGGCCCAGCAGACCGGGTGTTGCAGAAGACGACGCTGACGTTCGACGCGGCCGGGTGGGAGATCTTCGCGCCGCTCGTCAGCGGCGGCGCCGTGGTGCTCGCCCCACACGGCGCCGAGCGCGACCCGGCGGCGCTGCTGCGCGCGGTCGCCGCGTACGACGTGTCCGTGCTCCAGGTCGTGCCCTCGCTGCTGCGGCTGCTGGTGGACGAGCCGGGCTGGCGGGAGTGCGGGGCGCTGCGGCTGCTCTTCTCGGCCGGCGAGCCGCTGGACGCCGAGCTGTGCGAGCTCGTACGCAAGCGGCTCCCCGTGACGATCTGGAACACCTACGGCCCCACCGAGTGCGCCATCGACGTGACCGCCCACCTGGCCGACCCGGAGCAGAACGCGGGCCGGGTGCCGATCGGGCGGCCGATCGACGGCATCAGGCTGCGCGTGCTCGACGAGGGCGGCGCGCTCGCGCCACTCGGAGCCCCCGGCGAGCTGCACGCGGGCGGCGTCGGCCTGGCTCGCGGCTACCTGGGCAGGCCCGCCCTGACCGCCGAACGCTTCCTGCCCGACCCGTACGGCCCGCCCGGCAGCCGCATGTACCGCACCGGCGACCTGGTCAGGTGGCGGCCCGACGGCACGCTCGACTACGACGGCCGCATCGACGCGCAGGTCAAGGTCAACGGCGTGCGGATCGAGCCGGGCGAGGTGGAGTCGGTCCTGCTGACGCATCCCGGCCTGCGCGGGGCCGCCGTGACGGCCGGTCCAGGGGCCGACGGCGCGGCCAGGCTGGTCGCGTACGTCGTGGGCCGGGACGGCGAACCGCCGCAGGCCGCCGCGCTGCGCGCGTACCTGCGTGACCGGCTGCCCGACGCGCTGGTGCCGTCCCTGTTCGTGCCGCTCGCCGCGCTGCCGCTGACGACCAGCGGCAAGGTGGACAGGGCCGCGTTGCCCGCGCCTGACTTCGACGCGACGTCCGACGGCCCGGCCAGGCCGCTCACGAACGCCGAGCAGACCGTCGCCCGCGTCTGGCAGGACCTGCTCGGCGTCACCGGCGTGCGCGCCGACGACGACTTCTTCCAGCGCGGCGGCTCCTCGCTGCTGCTGGCCAGGCTGGCAGCCAGGCTGAGCGCCGCCGTGGGCCGCGAGGTGGCCGTGCACCGGCTGTTCGCCGCCGGCACGGTGGCCGAGCAGGCGCGGCTCGTCGAGGAGGCCGCCGAGCCGGTCGCCACGGTGCCGCGCGCGCCCAGGGACCGGCCGCTGCCGCTCTCCGTCGAGCAGCACCAGCTCTGGTTCCTCGACAGGATGGACCCGGGCAACCCTGAGTGGGTGACGCCGCTGCTGGTCCCGCTGCCCGCCGACCTCGGCACGGCGACGGTCGAACGCGCCATGACGGCGCTCGTCGCCCGGCACGAGGTGCTGCGCACCCGCTACCGCATGGAGGGCGGCGAGCCCCGGCAGGTCGTCGACGACCCCGCCCCGGTCACCCTCCCCGTGGCCGACCGCCCGGACGACCCCGCCGCACTGGCCGAGCTGCTCGCCGGCACCTTCCGCGAGGGCTTCGACCTGGTCCGCGGCCCCGTCTGGCGCGCCCTCCTGGTCCGCGGCCAGGACGCAGCCCCGGCCGGAGAGGCCGCATCGCTGGGGGACCAGGGCAGCGGGGGCCACGTGCTGGCGCTGGCCGTGCATCACATCGCCTCGGACGGACAGTCGTCGGTGCTGCTCGGCGCCGAGATCAGGGAGCTGTGCGCCGCACTCGCCGCCGGCCGGGAGCCCGGGCTGGCGCCGCTGCCCGTCCAGTACGCCGACTACGCCGTCTGGCAGCGCGACCGCATGACAGAGGCGTTCCTGGAGCCGCAGCTCGCCTTCTGGCGGGAGGAGCTGGCCGGCCTGCCCAGGCTCGACCTGCCCGCGGACCACCCGCGCCCGGCCGTCCGCGACCCGCGCGGCGCCACGCTCACCTTCGAGGTGCCGCGCGCCTGCTCGGACGGCCTCTCGGAGCTGAGCCGCCGCAGGGGCACGACCCCGCTGGCGGCGTACCTGACGGCGTTCTGCACGCTGCTGGCCCGCTGGAGCGGCCAGTGGGACGTGCCGCTCGGCGTGCCCACGGCGGGCAGGACCAGGCCGGAGCTGGCCGGGGTCGCGGGCCCGTTCCACAACACGCTCGTCGTGCGGTGCGCGCTGGAGCCCGAGATGAGCTTCGCGTCCGCGATGGACGCCGTGTGGGAGCGCAACAGGCGCGCGCTGGCTCACCGCGACGTGCCGTTCGAGCGGGTCGTGGAGGCGCTGGCCCCGGCGCGCGACCTGTCGCGGACCCCGCTCTACCAGGTGATGTTCAACTTCATGGAGGAGGGCGTCACCGTCTCGGGCGGCGGCGACCTCGACCCGCTCCGGGACGTCTGGGGGGTCGCCAAGACCGACCTGACCCTGTTCCTGCACACGGCTCCCGACGGGAGCGTGAAGGGCATCATCGAGTACGCCACCTCCCTGTTCGACGAGCCCACGATCGCCAGGATGGCCGAGCACTACCTGCGCGTGCTGGCGGCGGCACCGGGCGGAGCGACGCTGCGCGAGCTGGGCGCGCACGCCGACGCGCCGCGCGGCCCCATCGAGCGGCTGCTCGCCGAGCGCTGCTCGGAGCTGCTCGGCCGCGAGGTCGGCGTGATGCAGAACTTCTTCCACCTGGGCGGCACGTCCCGGCTGGCGCTCACGCTGATGGCGCACGTGCAGGAGGACTTCGATCTCGACCTGCCGGTCCGGCTGATCTTCGAGCGCCCCTCGGTCGCGCGGCTGGCCGAGGCCGTCCGCGCGCTCGCCGGCGCGGGACCGGACCAGCAACCGACGGTAGTAGAGGAGCAGCGGGCATGACGCAGATCGACATCGAGCGCGAGGAGGCCCTGCTGCGCCGCCGGGCCGGCGGCCGGTCGCGGATCCCGCGGGCCGACCGCGGGGTGCCGCTGCCGCTGTCGTACGGGCAGCAGCAGATGTGGTTCCTCAACCGCCTCGAACCGGACAGCCCCGAATACCTCGTCCCCATGATCCTGCGGCTCACCGGCCCGGTGGACGTGGCGGCGCTGCGCCGCGCGATCGACGAGATCGCCGCCCGGCACGAGATCCTGCGCACCCGCTACGCGGTGGCGGGGGCCGAGCCGGTGCAGCTCGTTGACCCGCCGGGCGAGGTCCCCTTCAAAGTGGACGACCTGCGCGGCGGCGACGAGGAACGTGCCCTGCGGATCGCCGAGGACGAGGTGGCCCGCGGCATGGACCTGGCCGAGGAGTGGCCGGTCAGGGTCCGCCTGGTGCGCGTCGGCGACGAGCTGAGCCTGCTGGTGGTGGTCTTCCACCACATCGCGTGCGACGAGTGGTCGCTGCGCCTGTTCGAGGAGGAGCTGAGCGCCCTCTACCGCGCTCCAGGCTCGCTGCCGCAGCCGCCGCTCCAGTACGCCGACTACGCCGCCCACCAGCGGGCCAGGGCCGCCGACGGCGCCTTCGACGGCACCTTGAGCTACTGGCGCGAGCAGCTGGCCGACCTCGTCCCGACCGAGCCGCCCGCCGACCGGCCGCGCCCCGACGTACGGGACTGGCGCGGCGCGGCGGTCCCCATCGAGGTGGACGCCAGGCTCGGCGCGGCGCTGCGCGAGATCGCCAGGGGCCGCGAGACGACGCTGTTCACCGTCCTGCTGGCCGGCTTCCAGGCGCTGCTCGCCCGCTACACCGGCAGGACCGACGTCACCGTCGGCACCGTGGTCTCCGACCGCAACAGGCCCGAGCTGCAGGGCATGTTCGGCTACGGCATCAACAGCCTCGTCATGCGCGGCCGGTGGCGGCCCGGCGAGACGTTCGCGGGCCTGCTGGCCGGCACGCAGGCGGCGGTGCTCGACGCGCTCGACCACCAGGACATGCCGTTCTCCCGGCTGGTGGACGAGCTGGAGCCGGCCCGCGACCGCTCGCGCACGCCGCTGTTCCGGGTGGCGTTCACCATGCACGAGCCCAAGGCCGCCGCGCTCGACCTGCCGGGCGTGCGGGCCGAGTCGCTGGAGGCGCCCTGGCGGATCTCCAAGTTCGACCTCACGCTCCAGCTCCAGGAGACGCCCGACGGGTCGCTGATCGGGCAGGTCGAGTACTCCACCGCGCTGTTCGACCGGGAGACGGTCGAGCGCACGGCCGCGAACCTGGTGCGCCTGCTGGCCGGCATCGCCGCCGCCCCCGACACCCCGGTCGACCGCCTGGACCTGCTCGGTCCTGACGAGCTGGCGGTCGCCACCGGCCCCGTGCGGCCTGGGCCCGCCGACTCGCGTACGCTGCCCGAGGCGTTCCTTGAGCAGGTCGCGGCCACGCCGGGCGCGGTCGCGGTCACCGACGGCGGCCGTCACCTGACCTACGCCGAGCTGAACGCGCGGGCCAACCGGCTGGCGCACCGGCTGCGCGGCGCCGGCGTCGGCGCGGGGTCGCTCGTGGGCGTCTGCCTCGACCGCAGCGCCGAGCTGGTGGTGACGCTGCTGGCAGTGCTGAAGGCGGGCGGGGCGTACCTGCCGCTGGATCCGGCGTACCCGGCGGACCGGCTGGCGTTCATGGTGTCGGACGCGGGCGCGCCCGTCGTCGTCACCCGCTCGGAGCACCTGGAGCTGGTCGAGCGGGTGCACGGCGGCGAGGTGATCGTCCTCGACCGGGACGCCGCCGCCATCGAGAGCCACCCGGACACCGACCTCGGCCCCGCCTCCGTCCCGGGCGACCTCATCTACGTGATCTACACCTCGGGGTCCACGGGCCGGCCGAAGGGCATGTGCCTGACGCACGCCAACGTGCTGCGCCTGCTGACGGCCACCCGCGAGCGGTTCGGGTTCGGCCCTGACGACGTGTGGCCGATGTTCCACTCCTACGCCTTCGACGTGTCGGTGTGGGAGCTGTGGGGCGCGCTGCTGCACGGCGGCCGGCTGGTGATCGTGCCGTTCGACACGGCGAGATCGCCGGACGACCTGATGGACCTGCTGGTCGAGCAGCGGGTGACGGTGCTGAACCAGACGCCTGGCGCCTTCTACCGGCTGGTGCGCCTGGCCGCGCAGGACGACCCCCGCGTGGACCGGCTCGCGCTGCGCCTGGTGATCTTCGCCGGCGAGCGGCTGGAGATGCCCGACCTGCGCCCGTGGACCGACCGGCGCGGCCTCACCGCGCCCGCCCTGGTCAACATGTACGGCATCACCGAGACGACCGTGCACGTCACCCACTACGAGGTGACGGAACGGGACCTCGAACCCGCCGAGGCGTCCCCCGTCGGGCGGCCCATCGACGACCTGTGGGTGGTGCTGCTGGACGAGCGCGGCAACGTCGTGCCGCTCGGCGCGACCGGCGAGATCTGCGTGGGCGGCGCGGGCGTCGGCCGCGGCTACCTCGACCGGCCCGGGCTGACCGCGCAGCGGTTCGTGCCCGACCCGTACGGCCCGCCGGGCTCGCGGCTCTACCGCAGCGGCGACCTCGCGCGGCGGCGGCCGGACGGCGGCCTCGAATACCTGGGCCGCATCGACGACCAGGTGAAGATCCGCGGCTACCGGGTCGAGCCGGGCGAGATCCAGGCCCGGCTGCGGGCCGACGACCGGCTGCGCGACGCCGTGGTCGTGGCCCGCGAGGACGTGCCGGGCGCGGCCAGGCTCATCGCGTACGTCGTGCCGGCCGACCCCGCCGCCTTCGACCCCGGTGAGCTGCGCGCGACGCTGGCCGGGTCGCTGCCCGACTACATGGTGCCCGCCGTGTTCGTGCCGGTGGCCGAGATCCCGCTGACCGCGCAGGGCAAGGTGGACCGCCGCGCCCTGCCCGCGCCGGGCGACGCGGCGCTGCCCGCCGGAGCCGGGTACGTGGCGCCGCGCACGGCGATCGAGGAGCTCATCGCCACCGTGTGGACGGAGACGCTGCCCACCGGCCGCGTCGGCGTGCATGACGACTTCTTCGAGCTCGGCGGCGACTCCATCCTGGCCGTCGTGCTGGCGGGCGGCCTGCGCGACGCGGGCCTGGACGTCAGGGTCGCCGATCTGTTCGAGACGCGGACCGTGGCCACGCTGGCGGCCCGGCTGGACGAGCGCGGCGGTGAGGAGGAGAGCCGTTCGGGCGGCCTGACCCCGGTGCGGCCGTTCGCGCTGCTCACGGAGCAGGACCGGGCCAAGGTCCCCGGCGGGGTGCTGGACGCGTACCCGATGTCGCGGCTGCAGACCGGCATGGTCGTCGAGATGCTCTCGGACGGCGACCTGAACCTCTACCTCAACGCCACCGCCTTCCGCGTGCTCGACGACCGGCCCCTGGAGCCCGACCTGCTGCGCGAGGCGACCCGCACGGTCGTCGGCCGGCACGAGGCGCTGCGCACGTCGCTCGCGCTCACCGGCTACTCGGCGCCGATGCAGCTCGTGCACCGCCCGGAGGACGTCGAGGTGAACGTGCCGGTCGCCGACCTCGGCGACCTCGACCTGGACGGGCAGCGCGCGGCCGTGCGCGCGTTCGTCACCAACGAGCGCACCCGGCTGTTCGACCTGGCGAAACCGCCGCTGATCCGGGTCTCCGCGCACCGCTGCGCCGCCGAGGGCTGGTGGATCACCATCACCGAGTGCCACGCCGTCCTGGAGGGCTGGAGCTACCACTCGCTGCTCATGGAGATCCTCACCGTCTACCGCGCGCTGCGTGACGGGACCGAGGCGACGCTCGCCGACCTGCCCGCCATCAGGTACGCCGACTTCATCGCCGCCGAGCAGGCCGTGCTCGCCGACGACGCGGAACGGGCGTACTGGCGCTCGATCGTCACCTCCGTCCCCAAGTTCGCGCTGCCCGCCGGGCTCGGGGCGGGCCAGGACGCGCCCAGGCGGGAGTACCGCATCCGCATCCCGCTGGCCGGCTACGAGGAGGGGCTGCGGGCGGCGGCGAGCGCGGCGGGCGTCCCGCTGAAGAGCATGCTGCTCGCCGCGCACATGAAGGTCATGAGCACGCTCACCGACCAGCGCGCGTTCTTCACCGGCCTGGTCTTCCACGCCAGGCTGGAGGCGCCGGGCGCGGACCGGGTGCACGGCCTCTACCTCAACACGCTGCCCTTCCCGTACGAGCGGGGCGCCCGCACCTGGGGCGAGCTGGCGCGCCGGCTGTTCGAGCAGGAGACCGAGCTCTGGTCGCACCAGCGCTTCCCCATGCCGGAGATCCAGCGCGACGCGGGCCCCGAGCGGCTGATCGACACCCGCTTCGTCTACCTGGACTTCCACCAGGTGGACACCGACCTGTTCGACGGCGACTCGGTCATCGACGACAGCCCGACGGAGTTCGGCCTGGGCGTGCACATCCTGGCCGGCCATCTCATGGTCACCGCCAACGTGCAGCACGTCTCGGAGGAGGCGGTGGACCGGCTGGGCGCGATGTACCGGGCCGCGCTGGAGTCCATCGTCGAGGGTCCGGACGGGGACGCCGACGCGGTGCTGCTGCCGCCCGGCGAGTACGACCGGCTCGTCACCGAGCTGAACGTCACCCGCACCCGCCCCGTGGACGCGAGCGTGCTCGACCTGTTCGAGCGGCAGGCGGCCCGCAACCCGGGCGCGGTGGCGGCGGCCTTCGACGGCGGCTCGTGGACGTACGCCGAGCTGGACGCCAGGGCCAGCCGCGTCGCGCACCGGCTGCGCGCGCTCGGCGCCGGGCCGGAGAGCGCGGTCGGCGTGCTCGCCGCCCGCGGCCCCGACCTGCTCGCGAGCCTCATCGGGGTGTGGAAGTCGGGCGCCGCGTTCGTGCCGCTCGACCCGTCGTTCCCGGCGGGGCGCATGGCGACGATGCTGGCCGACGCCGGCGCGCGGGCGGTCGTCACCGACACGCCCGACGCGTTCACCGAGATCGAGGTCGAGGCCGGGGTCGGGGTCGGGGTCGGGGTCGAGGTCGTGGACCTCGCCGACGCGAGCCTCGACGGGCTGCCCGCCACCTCGCCCGGCGTCCGCACGGACCTGGACGGCGTCGCGCAGATCATCTTCACCTCGGGCTCGACCGGCCGGCCGAAGGGCGTGCTCGTCACCCATCGCGGCCTGGCCAACCACGTCCGCTGGGCGGCGGAGGAGCTGGCCGCGCAGGGCACCACGGGCGCGCCGCTGTTCTCCTCGGTGGCCTTCGACCTCGTCGTCCCGAACGTCTGGGCGCCGCTCGCCACCGGCCAGCCGGTCCGGCTGCTGCCCGCCGACCTCGACCTGTCCAGGCTCGGCCGCGAGCTGGCCGAGCACGGCCCCTACAGCTTCATCAAGCTCACCCCCGGCCACCTCGACGTGCTCGCCGGCCAGCTCAAGGGCGCCCAGGCGGCCAGGCTGGCCGAGATGATCGTGGTGGCGGGCGAGGCGCTGCCGGGCAGCACCGCCCAGCACTGGCTGCGCGTGCTCGGTCCCGGCGGCCTGGTCAACGAGTACGGGCCCACCGAGGCGACGGTCGGCACCTGCACCTACCCGATCATGAAGCGGGAGCGGGACGAGATCGTCCCCATCGGCCGCCCGCTGCCCGGCATGACCATGTACGTCCTCGACGAGCACATGCGGCCGGCGCCCTTCGGCGTCACCGGCGAGCTGTACGTCGGCGGCACCGGCGTCGCCCGCGGCTACGCGGGACGTCCTGGGCTGACCGCCGACAGGTTCGTGCCCGACCCGTTCGGGCCGCCAGGGGGCCGCCTCTACCGCACCGGCGACCGGGCCTGGGTGCGCGGCGACGGCGCGGTCTGCTTCGCCGGGCGGGTGGACGACCAGGTCAAGGTGCGCGGCTACCGGGTCGAGCCGGGCGAGATCCGCGTCGTGCTGCTCGACCATCCTGGCGTCAGGGACGCCGTGGTCGTCGTCCGCGCGGGCGAGGCGGGGGACCGGTCGCTGGTCGCGTACTGCGTGCCCGCCGACGCCGCCCTGCCGTCCGCCGCCGAGCTGGCCGCGCACTGCGGCACCCGGCTGCCCGACTACATGGTGCCCGCGCTGTTCGTGCCGCTCGACCGCATCCCGCTCAACGCCAACGGCAAGGTGGACAGGGCCGCGCTGCCCGACCCCGACCCGCGCGGCCAGAGCGGCTCCGCCCACGTGGAGCCGCGCAACGAGCTGGAGACGCTGATCGCCGAGGTGTGGCGGACGGTGCTCGGGCACGAGCGCATCGGCGTGCACGACAACTTCTTCGAGCGCGGCGGCCACTCCATCAGGGCCGTCACCGTGGTGGGCGCGCTGCAGGAGCAGGGCCTGGACGTCTCCGTCCAGGACGTCTTCGAGCACCGCACGGTCGCCGAGCTGGCCGCCACGCTGGCCGGGCGCGAGAAGGCCGGCGAGGAGCGGCGCGCGGTCGAGCCGTTCGCGCTGGTGCCCGCCGCGGACCTGGCCACGCTCCCCGGCGGTATCACCGACGCCTACCCGCTGTCCGAGGTGCAGCGCGGGATGATCGTGGAGATGCTGGCCGGGCAGGAGCACGGCTACTACCACAACACCATGTCGTTCCTCGTCCGCGACCCGCGCCCGTTCTCGCTCGACGCGCTGCGCGCCGCCGCCGGGATCGCCGCCGCCCGCCACGAGGCGCTGCGGACCTCCATCCGGCTGTCCGGGCACTCCGTGCCCATGCAGCTCGTCCACGAGAGCGCCGAGATCCCGGTCCGCGTGCTCGACCTGCGCGGCCTCGACGACGGCGGTCGCGAGCTGGCCATGCGGAACTTCCGCGCCCAGGAGCGCGCCCACCGCTTCGACCTGGAACGGGCGCCGCTGATCAGGATCACCGCGCTGCTCAAGGACGACGCGTCGTGGTGGCTGTCGTTCACCGTGCTGCACGCCGTCAGCGAGGGCTGGAGCTTCCACGGCCTGCTCATGGAGCTGCTCGACGACTACCGCGCGCTCAGGGACGGCGCCGGGCCGCCCCGCGTCGAGCCGCCGTCCGTCCGCTACGCCGACTTCATCGCCGCCGAGCTGCGCGCGCTCGAATCGGCCGATGACCGCGCCTACTGGCGCGAGGTCGTCACCGGCAGGCCCGGCTTCGCGCTGCCCGCCGCCTGGGGCGAGCCGCACCTGCCGCGTGAGGACTACCACGTCGTCCTCATGTACGCAGACCTCGAGGAACGCCTGCGCGCCCTGGCGGCCCAGGCCGGCGCCTCGCTGAAGAGCGTGCTGCTCGCCGCCCACCTCAAGGTGCTCGGCATGCTCACCTCGGAGCCCGAGTTCGTCACCGGCCTGGTGTGCAACGGGCGGCTGGAGGCCCAGGGCGGCGAGCGCGTCTACGGCATGCACCTCAACACGCTGCCGTTCGCGTACGACAGGGGTGCCAGGACCTGGCTGGACCTCATCCGGCGGACCTTCGACGGCGAGCTGGCCCTGTGGCCGCACCGCAGGTTCCCCATGCCGGTCATCCAGCGGGAGCTGGGCGACGGGCGCAGGCTCATCGGCACGGCGTTCAGCTACCAGGACTTCGACCAGGTGGACACCGGCCTGATCGACGTCACCGCCACCGAGGGCGAGGACCCGACCGAGTTCGCGCTCGGGGTGCCGGCCACGCCGACGTACCTCATCCTGCGCTCCAACACGCACGCCATGAGCCGGCGCAACGCCGACCGGCTGGCCGCGATGCACCGCGCGGTGCTGGAGGCCATGGTGGCCGACCCGGACGGCGACGCCCGCGCCACCTGCCTGCCGCCGGCCGAGCGCACCTCGCGCGAGAGCGTCCCGGCGGTCGAGCACCCGCTGCCCCGCAGCCTGCACGAGGTGTTCGAGCGGCGCGCCCACGAGACCCCGGACGCCGTCGCGGTCGTGCACCGTGGAGACCCCGGCGGGCGGCTGACCTACGGGGAGCTGGACGTGCGGGCCAACCGGCTCGCGCACCGGCTGCGTGAGCTGGGCGCGGGCCCGGAGACGCTGGTCGGGGTCTGTCTCGAACCCGGCGCCGACCTCGTGGTCACGCTGCTGGCCGTGCTCAAGGCCGGCGCCGCGTACCTGCCGCTGCCGCCCACGTCGCCGGCCGACCGGCTGCGGTTCATGCTGGCCGACTCCGGGGCGGCCGTGGCCGTCACCGCCGCCGGCCTCGCGCCGTCGGTGACCGCCGAGGGCGTCGAGCAGGTGCTGCTCGACACCGATGCCGCCCGCATCGCCGCGCTCCCCGCGACACCCCCGGAGAGCGGGACCGAGCCTGGCCACCTGGCGTACGTGTGCTACACCTCGGGCTCGACCGGCCGCCCCAAGGGCGTCGCCGTCACCCACGCCAACGTGCTGCGCCTCTACGCGGCCCTGTCGGGTCAGGTCGCCCTCGGCTCCGACAGGACCTGGGCGCTGCTGCACTCCTACGCCTTCGACGTGTCGGTGTGGGAGCTGTGGGGCGCGCTGCTGCACGGCGGCCGGCTGGTGATCGTCCCGACCGAGACCGCCCGCTCGCCCCGCGACCTGCTCGACCTGCTCATCGCCGAGCGGGTGACGACGCTGTCGCTGTCGCCGGTGGCGTTCCGCTCGATGATCGGGGCGGCGGACGGCGACGAGGCCACGCTGGCGCGGCTGTCGCTGCGCGAGGTGGTGTTCGGCGGCGACCGGCTCGAACCGTCCGACCTCGACGCCTGGGGGCTCGACCGGTGCGACCTGGCGCACGCGTACGGGCCGACCGAGTGCACCATCCACGTCACGTACCAGGCCCTCGCCGCCACCGACCTGGGCACGGTGGACGGCGTGCCGATCGGCCGGCCGCTCGACGACGTCCGCACGTATGTGCTGGACCCGTACGGGCACGAGGTCCCGGAAGGGGCGCCTGGCGAGCTGTACGTCGGCGGCGCCGGCGTGGCCCGCGGCTACCTCGGCCGTCCCGGCCTGACCGCGGAGCGCTTCGTGCCCGACCCGTTCGGGCCGCCCGGCGCGCGCTGCTACCGCACCGGCGACCTGGTACGCCGCAGGGCCGACGGCGCGCTGCACTTCCTCGGCCGGGTGGACGACCAGGTCAAGGTACGCGGGCACCGCATCGAGCCAGGGGAGATCCAGGCCGTGCTGGCCGCCCATCCCGCCGTGCGGGAGAGCGTGGTCGTGGCGCGCGGCGACGGGCCCGCGCGGCGGCTGGTGGCGTACTGCGTGCCCGACGGCGGGAAGCTGCCGCCGGCCGCCGACCTGGCCGCGTACTGCGGGGAGCGGCTGCCCGACTACATGGTGCCGGCCGCGTTCGTGCCGCTGGAGGCGGTCCCGCTGACCGTCAACGGCAAGCTCGACCAGCGCGCGCTGCCCGCCCCCGACCGGGCCGCCCTGTGGTCGTCGGAGCGGGACTTCGTGGCGCCGCGCACCCCGGCCGAGCGCACGCTGGCCGGGATCTGGTCGCGGCTGCTGGGCGTGGACCCGGTGGGGGCGCACGACCGGTTCTTCGACCTCGGCGGCGACTCGCTGACGATACTCAAGGCCATGACCCAGGCCAGGGAGGCCGGCCTGCCGGTGACGCTGCGCCTGCTCTACCAGCACGGCTCCATCGCCGAGCTGGCCACCGCCCTCGACGGCGCCGGCGAGCCGGGGGCAGGACCCGCCCTGACACCGGCACAGCGCCGGGTCCTGTCCAGGCCGGGCGGGCACCGCTACGACCACTGGCAGCTCCGCGTCCCCGTCCCCGAGCAGATCGACACGGCGACGCTGGCGGACGCCCTGCACGCCGTCGCCGCCCACCACGCGATCCCGGTGTCGTTCCGCCAGGTCGAGGGCGACGACCAGGCGGCGGCGGCCGCGTACGAGCGGCTCGACCCGGAGCACGGGCCGCTGCTCAGCGCCGTGCTCGCCACGACGGGAGCGGACCGGCCGGTGCTGATCCTCGCTGTCCACGAGCTCGCCGCCGACCGCGCCTCCCTGCCCATCCTCCTGCGTGACCTGGAGAGCGCCTGCCGCGGCTGCGCGCTGCCGGAAGGGGACGGCGGGACGCTGCGGCGGTGGGCCGCCGCGCTGCCGGAGCCTGACGACCTGATGGCCCAGGCCCACCACTGGCTCACCAGGACGCCCGCGCCCCCGATCCCGCTGGACCACCCGTCCGGCACGGGGACCGCGCGGTCGCTGAGCGTGCCGCTGCCAGAGCCGGTGCCGTCGCGGGAGGAGGTGCTGGCCGCGCTGGCGGTCGTGCTCGCCCGCTGGAGCGGCGGCGACCGCGTGCTGCTCGACGTGGAGACCAGGGCGGGGCACGCGCCGCAGGACGCGGCCGGGCCGTTCGCGCACCGGTTCCCGGTGAGCCTGTGGGTGCCGCCGCAGCGCGCGTCGGTGCTCGCCTCGGTGGCGGGCCAGCTCGCCGCCGTCCCGGACGAGGGCCTGGGGTACGAGCTGCTGCGCCAGGCTGGCCCCGTCGCCGACGTGCTCGCCGCACTGCCCGCACCCCAGATCAGGTTCGGGTACGAGCCGGGCACACCGGGCGCCTTCGTCCCGGAGCGGATCACGGCGGTCCGCGACCCGCTCGCCCCCCGCGAGTACGTCCTGGAGATCGACGTCACCGGCCCCCGGCTGACGTGGACGTACGCGCTCCACGACGAGGCGACGATCCGCTCCCTGGCCGAGCAGGTCGTCGCGGAGCTCGGCGGGGCGGCGATCCCGTCGCCGGTGCCGACCATGGAGCGGCACCACGTGCCCGGTGTCAGCCTGGCCGTGATCAGGGACGGCAGGATCGCCGGGATCAGCGCGTACGGCCGCCTCGACGCCAGGCGCGGCGACCCCGTGACGCCTGACACGGTGTTCCGGGTGGCGTCGGTGAGCAAGCAGGTGACGTCGCTGGTCACGCTCACGCTGGCCGCGCGCGGCCGGCTGGACCTGGACGCCGACGTCAACGACCTCCTCACCTCCTGGCGGGTGCCGGGGGCGGAGGGCGCGCCGATCACCGTACGGCACCTGCTGGCCAACACCTCGGGCCTGGCCAGGGACCCCGAGTATCCGCCGTACCGCGACGGCGAGCCGGTCCCCACGGTGCTGGACGCGCTGCTGGGCCGGGCGCCGGCGCGCACCCCGGCGGTCCGCCAGGACCGCCCGGTGGGGACGTTCGAGAAGAACGTGGTCAACTACCTGGTGCTGGAGCAGCTCCTGACGGACGTCACCGGCGCCGACTTCCCGGCCCTGGCACGGGAGACGGTGCTCGACCCGCTGGGCATGACGGGCAGCGGCTACGAGGCCGGCTTCCCGCACGGCTCAGGACGCCCGATCGCGCACGGCCACGACACGTTCGGCACGCCGATCGACGGCTTCGGCCTGATCCACCCGGCGACGGCCGCGGGCGGGCTGTGGACGACGGCGGCGGACCTGGCCCGGGTGCAGCTGGAGATCCGGCGCGCGTACCTGGGCGAGCCTGCCCTGATCACGCGGGAGCTGGCCGGGCAGATGCTCACGGCCACGCCGGGCAGCCTCTACGGCCTGTCCATGGTGGTGGACCGGTCGGAGAAGGAGCTGGACTTCGGCGCGGTCGGCGAGTTCACCGGCTACTGGGCGATGACGATGTGCCGGGTCACCGGCGGTGACGGCTTCGTCCTGCTGGCGAACGGCGACGGCGGTCGCGGGGTGGCGGCGTTCATCACCGAGCTGTCGGGCACTCAGCGCTTCGGCGCCGAGTAGCCCCCGGCGGGAGCGGCCGGCCCCGAGGGGCCGGCCGTTCCTGTCACTTGCGGTGGCCGATGACGAGGTGCTTCTCGCCGCCGGTCCTGTGCACCTCGCAGTTCGTGAAGCCGGCCGCCTCCAGCAGCGCGCAGTACTCGGCGGCGGTGCGGTGCCGGCCCTCGGTCTCGACGTGCATGGTCAGGTTCATGACGGACGTGGGCAGCGGCCCCGTACGGGCGTCGTCGAAGAGCCGTTCCATGATGAGCACCCGCCCCGGCGGCGTGCAGGCCCGGTACGCCTTCTCCAGCAGCATCGCGCACGTCGCGTCCGTCCAGTCCGACAGCACGTACCCGAAGGCGATGCAGTCGCCCTGGGGCAGCTCGTCGGCGAAGAAGTCACCCCCCTTGAACGCCAGCCGCCCGATCAGACCGTGCCGCTGAGCCGATTCGCGCAGGTACGGCTCCACCTGCGGCAGGTCGAAGATCACGGCGTGCAGCGCGGGCGCGTGCCGCAGCGCCGCCGTGGCGAACGGCCCCGTCGCGCCGCCCACGTCCACCAGCCGCGTGACGTCACCGAGCCCGGCCAGGGCGGCGATCTCCTGCGAGGGCGCGTAGCTGAGGTCCCACATGGCCCGCAGGAAGTCGCGGGTGGCGGCCTCGTCGCGGTAGAGGGTCTCGAACGGTGACGGCAGGTCCCGGTCGACCGCCGCCTTTCCCTCGCGCAGGTAGGCGTCGAGCCGCCCCATCCGCGCCACGGTCTCGGTGGCCAGGTGCTCCACGAACCCGCCGAGGTAGCGCGGGTCGTCCCTGTCGAGGTACGGCCGCATCGGCTCGGGCACGACGTACTGCTCGTCCGGCGTCTTGCCGAGGACGCCGAAGGCCACGAGGACCAGCAGCACCCGTTCGAGGGTGTCGGCGTCGACGCCCAGGGCGGCGGCCAGCTCAGGGGCCGTGGCGCCGCCGTGGCGGATCAGGTGGGTGAAGACGCCGTGCCGGTCGGCCACGTGGAGGGCCGGGGTCGCGACGACCCCGTATACGGCGCGTTCGAGCTCGCTCGGCAACATGATGCCATCCGTTTCCCGGTGTCGAAAAAAACAATTCCGGCTGGAAAGCCTAACTTCGTTCCCGGAAATCGTCAGGGTGCGGTGACCGCGTATGGCGCCGATTTATCGGAGATGTATAGACGCATTTTCCATAATCGGCGGCGACGGCACGAGCGCGCGGGAGGAAGATGTTCGGGATCGCCGGTTTCGGTTACGCGTTCGGAGCGGACGAGGACGTGCGGGAGGTCGCCGCCGACTACGTGCCCGACCCCGAACGCATTCTGCGCATGGGTTACCGCACCTTCCACCGGGCCGAGGACGGCGTCACGGGCACCGAGCTCGCCGCGCGGGCCGGCCGGGCGGCGCTCGACCGGGTCGGGCTCGCCCCCGCCGACCTCGACCTGCTGGTGGTGGCGGTGTCGGAGCTGCCCGAATACCTGCACTGGGACTCCTCGGCGGCGCTGGCCAGGGAACTGAAGATCGACCGCGTCCAGACGCTGCTGCTCACCGAGGGCTGCGCGTGCGGCGTGACCGGCCTCGGCACGGTGGCGGGCACGCTGGCCGTCCAGCCGGAGATCGAGACCGTGCTGTTCGTCGCGGTGAACCGGGTGAGCGAGTTCCATCGCAACCGGATGACGGTCAACACCGCCGTGCACAGCGACGGGGCGGTCGCGGCGGTGCTGCGGCGCGGCCATCCCCGCAACCGGTGGCTGGCCACCCACCAGTTCACCGACCCCGAGTTCTGCGACTGGTTCCGCACGGACTACGGCGGCGCGCTCGCCCCCGTGCCGCCGCCCGGCTGGTCGGCCGCCACGGCCCCGGCCGGCACCGAGCGGGTGCACGCCCACTTCGACAAGAGCCCGCGCCGGCTGCGCGCCTTCGTGGACGCGCTGGCCGCCCGCTCGGCCGAGGTGATCGAGCGGGCCTGCGAGCGGGCCGGCGTGGACCCGGGCGAGCTGACGCATGTCTTCGCGCTGAACGAGAGCGAGGACGCCATCGCCGACGTCGCCCGCCCGTTCGGCATCCCGCCCGAGCGCACCAACGCCGGCCTGGCCGCCGCGCACGGGCACATGGGCGCCGCCGACCAGCTCCTCGCGCTGGGGCAGCGCTGGGACGCGGCCGAGCTGACGCCGGGCGACCTCGCCGCGCTGACCGGCACCTCGATCGGCATGCGCTGGTACTGCAGCCTCATCAGGGTCTGACCGGACGTTTCGGGGGAAAGGTGATCATGGACGCACTGCTGCAGGAGCTGCGGACTGCCGTCGCCGAGCGCCGCATGCCGCCGCCGCGCACCCGCCTGGCGCTGCTGGAGACGGCCGACCCCGCGCTGGCCCGCCGCGCGGGACGCCTGCTGGCGACACTGCCACCGCCGAGCGCGGAGGACGCGCCCGTCGTGCCGGTGACCGTGCTGGCGACGGCCACGATCGGCCCGTACGAGCAGATCCTGCGGGCCCAGCTCGTGGCCGCCGGCGTGCTGCCCGAGCTGACCGTGGGGGAGCACGGCTCGCTGGACAGGGAGCTCGCCACGGGGTCGTTCGCCCGCTCGTCGCCGCGGTTCGTCAGCGCGCTCATGGACGAGTCCTTCTTCCTGCCCCGCGACTGGTCCGCCGCCGGCGTCTCGGCCCTGGAGGAGCACGTACGCGCCAGGCTGGCCGCACTCACCCGAAACCTGCCCACCGGCGGCCCCACGCTGATCCTGCACACCGTCCCCATGCCCGCCGAGCTGCGCGACGGCCTGGTGAGCCGGCAGGCCCGCACCCAGGTCACGAAGCTCTGGTACGAGCTGAACGCCGCCCTCCTCGCCCTCGCCGAGCAGCACGCCGCCGTCGAGGTCGTGGACCTGGCCGGGCTGCTGGCCGAGGAGCCGTACGCGGCCCGCGACGACCGCACGCACCGCTACGGCGACCTGCCCTACACCGACGGCGCGCTGCTGGTGCTGGCCCGCGAGGTGCGCCGCGTCGTCCAGGCCGGACTCGGCCTGTCGCGCAAGGTGCTCGCCCTCGACCTGGACGGCACGCTGTGGGGCGGGGTGCTCGGCGAGGCCGGCGCCGGCGGCGTGCAGCTGGGCGGCCTCTACCCGGGCAACTGCTACAGCGCGTTCCAGCGGGCCGTGCTGCGGCTGCGCGAGCAGGGCGTCATCCTCGTCCTGGCCAGCAAGAACGACGCCGAGCCCGTCGAGGAGGCGCTGAGCGGGCACCCCGAGATGCTGCTGCGCGCCGACGCGTTCGCGGCGCGGGCGGTCAACTGGTCGTCGAAGGCGGAGAACCTGAGCAGGGTGGCCGACGCGCTCGGCCTGCCGCCGTCCGCGTTCGTCTTCGTGGACGACACCGAGGTCGAACGCGCCGAGGTGGCCGACCGCTTTCCCGAGATCGGCGTCGTCTCGGCCGCCGGCGACCCCGCCCACCTGGTCAGGAGGCTGCTGCGGACCGGCTGGTTCGACGCGCTGTCGCTCACCGACGCCGACCTGCGGCGCGCCGACCTCTACCGGGCGCGGGCGGAGCGGGCCGAGTTCTCCGACGGGTTCGAGGCGGCCGCCGACTACCTGCGGGCGCTGAAGATCGAGGTGGAGATCGCGCCGGTCACGCCGTACACGGTGGCGCGGGCGGCGCAGCTCGCCGCGCGGACGAACCAGTTCAACCTCACCGGCGTCAGGTTCGGCGAGGCCGAGACGGCCGAGCTGGCCGCGCGCCCCGACCACCTGGTGGCGACCGTGACGGTGTCCGACAGGTTCGGCTCCGACGGCATCGTGGGCGCGCTGTGGGCCGAGCGCGGCACGCGTACGTGGCGGGTGCTCAACCTGGTGCTGAGCTGCCGGGTGCTGGGACGCGGCATCGAGACGGCGATCGCCGCCTGGCTGTCCGAGCAGGCCGCCGGGAGCGGCGCGCGGACCCTGGTCGGCCGGTACGTCCCCACGAAGCGCAACCGGGTCGCCGCCGCCTTCTGGACGCAGGCCGGCTTCACCAGGGACGGGGACGGCGACGGGGACGGTGACGGGGATGGCGACGGGGACGGCACGTTCGTCCTCGACCTGACCACCGGCACGGTGGATCTGCCCGGCTGGATCACGACGAGCGAGCGGAGCGGACATGAGTGAGCAGGTCAGCAGGGTCGTGACCGAGGTCCTCGCCGAGATACTCGGCGAGGACGCCGGGCGGCTGCGCCACGAGGACGTCCTGGCCGAGCGCGACTGGGACAGCATCAGCTCCCTCGAAGCGCTGGCCCAGCTCGAAAGCCGGCTGCGGGTCACGCTCGACCTGCGCGAGTTCCACGCCGTACGGACCGTCGGCGACCTCACCGAGCTGGTCGGCCGGACGACGGCCGCATGATCCTCGGCATCGACCACATCGGCCTGGCCACCCCGGAACCGCTGCGGACCGGCGCGTTCCTGGAGACGCTCGGGCTGTCCCCGGTGGACGGCGGCGTCGCCGACGACTACGGCGTCACCTGTGAGTTCTGGCGCCTGCCCGGCCAGGGACCCGACATCGAGCTGGTCTCACCCGCCCGCCCGAACTCGGCGATCGAGGGCAGGCTCGCCGGTCAGGGCCCAGGGCTCTACCACGTCGCGTTCGTCGTGGACGACGTCGAGGCCGAGCTGAGCCGGCTGCGCGGGAGCGGGCTGTCCCCGGTGGACGCCTCCCCGTGCAGAGGCGCCCGCCCCGGAATGACCGTGGCCTTCATGTACGTCCCCCGCCCCGCCGCGTTCCTCGTCGAGCTGGTGGCGTACCAGGAAAGCGCGGAACGGCGCGTATAGGCGGCATATTGCGGGCCCGCACAGAATGCCGAGCGGACCTCGATAACGACGGAAAAGGGGCACCGGTGCGTTCCAACGAAGAATTCGTCGCGATCATCGGAATCGGCTGCAGGCTTCCCGGCGGGCGCGGACCGGAGGAATTCTGGCGGCTGCTCCGCGACGGCCGCGACGCCATCGGCGAGGTGCCCGCCGACCGATGGGACGCCGGCGCCTACTACGACCCGACGCCCGCCACGCCGGGCCGGATCAACAACCGGCTGGGCGGCTTCATCGACGGCGTGGACGAGTTCGACGCCGAGTTCTTCCGGCACTCGCCGCGCGAGGCCGCGCGTACCGACCCGCAGCAGCGCGTCCTGCTGGAGGTCGCCTGGGAGGCGCTCGAAGACGCGGGGCTGCCCGCGCACCTGCTGGCCGGCTCGCGTACGGGCGTCTTCGCGGGCGTGCACTTCAGCGACTACGAGTGCATGGAGTCGGCCGACTCCCACGACAACGACCTGTACTCGATGCGCGGCACCGCCCGCAGCGTCATCGCCGGCCGCCTGTCACACGCGCTGGCCCTCCAGGGCCCCAGCATGGTCATCGACGCCGCCTGCTGCTCCTCGCTGGTGGCGCTGCACCTCGCCTGCCAGAGCATCCGGCGCGGCGAGGCCGACCTGGCGCTGGCCGCCGGCGCGAACGTGCTGCTCGACCCCGGCATCAGCGTGTCGTTCTCGCGGGGCAACATGCTGGCGCCCGACGGGCGCTGCAAGGCGTTCGACGCCTCGGCCAACGGGTTCGTGCGCAGCGACGGGTTCGGCGTGGTCGTGCTCAAGCCCCTGTCGGCGGCCCTGGCCGACGGCGACCGCGTCTATGCCGTGGTACGCGGCGGCGCGGTCAACAACGACGGCCAGACCGGCGCCTCCGCCGGCACGCCCAGCCAGTCGGGGCAGGAGCAGGTGCTGCGCGCCGCGTACGCCGACGCCGGCCTGACCCCCGACCGGGTCCACTACGTGGAGGCGCACGGCACCGGCACGGCCGTCGGCGACCCCGTCGAGCTGTCCGCCATCGCGGCGGTCTTCGCGGCGGGCCGCCCGGCGGACCGGCCGGTGAAGGTCGGCTCGGTCAAGACCAACATCGGGCACACCGAGGGCACCGCGGGCATCGCCGGCGTCATCAAGGCCGCGCTCAGCCTGCACCACAGGACGCTGCCGCCGTCCCTGCACTGCGCCGAGCCCACCCCCGCCTTCGCCTGGGACCGGCACGCCGTCCGGGTGCAGCGGGAGCTGGAGCCGTGGCCAGAGGACGCGCCCGCCGCGGTCGGGGTCAGCTCGTTCGGCATCACCGGCACGAACGCCCACGTCGTCCTGGAAGCCGCCCCCGCCCCCGAACCCGCCGCTTCCGCCATGGCCCCCTCCGCCGCCTCCGCCACGGCCCCTGCTGCGGCCTCCGCCGCGGTCGCGTCCGAGTCGGCGGTCACCTCGCGCGGGCTGCTGCTCGCCCTGTCCACGCGGTCCAAGCAGGCGCTGGCCGACGCGGCGGGCGCGTACGAGGAGCTGCTGGCCAGGCCGGACGGCCCCGCCGCGCCGGACGTGTGCCGGGCGGCGGCCACCCGCCGCAGCCACGAGCCGCACCGGCTGGTCGTGCACGCCGGGTCGGCCGCCGAGCTGCGCGAGGCGCTGGCCGCGTTCAAGGAGGGCCGGGCCAAGGCGGGCACGGTCACCGGCCGGGTCCCCGCGCGGCCGGGCAAGGTGGCGTTCGTCTTCCCCGGGCAGGGCTCCGAGTGGCCCGGCATGGGCGCGGAGCTGCTCGCGTCCGAGCCGGTCTTCCGCGCCGAGATCGAGCGGTGCGACGCGGCCGTGCGCCGGTGGAGCGGCTGGTCGGTGCTGGAGCTGCTGTCCGGCCCGCCGGAGCGGATGACGGCGCTGCCGATCGACGTGGTGCAGCCGGTGCTGTTCTCGGTGCAGGTGGCGCTGGCCGCGCTCTGGCGGTCGTGGGGCATCGTGCCCGACACCGTGATCGGGCACAGCATGGGCGAGCTGGCGGCGGCCTGCGCGGCCGGCCGGCTCTCGCTGGACGACGGCGCCCGCGTCATCTGCGCCAGAAGCCGGCTGATGGCGACCACGGCGGGCCGGGGCGGCATGGCCGTGGTGGGCTTGGCGCACGAGGAGGCCCGCGCGCTGGTGGAGCCGTACGCGGGGCAGGTCTCGGTGGCGGCGCTCAACGGCCCGTCCACCACGGTCGTCTCCGGTGACCGGGCCGCGATCGACAAGATCGTGGGCGAGCTGGAGGGCGGCGAGGTGTTCTGCCGCCGCATCGACATCGACGTCGCCGCCCACAGCCCCCACATGGACGCCCTGCGCGACCTGCTGCGCACGGAGATCACCGGCGTCGGCGGCGGGGCCGTCACGGGTGGGACCGCGTTCCACTCGACCGCCGACCCTGAGGCGGAGCGGCTGGACGCCGCCTACTGGGTGCGGAACCTGCGCGAGCCGGTTCGGTTCTGGCCGGCCGTCGAGCGGCTGGTGGCCGAGGGGCACGACACGTTCGTGGAGATCAGCCCCCACCCGGTGGTGCTCGGCGCGATCGGCCGCGGCATCGAGGCCGACCTGCTCCTGCTGCCGTCGATGCGGCGCGACGAGGGCGTGGAGGTGGCGCTCGGCTCGCTCGCCCACCTGTACGTGGCGGGCCACGAGCCCGACTGGCCCGCCCTCTTCCCCGGCCGGGGCGCGCACGTGGACCTGCCGCGCTACCCGTGGCAGCACACCAGCTTCCCGTGGAAGGACTCGGCCACGGCAGGGCGTCCCCGGCACGGCACGGCCGGCCACCCGATCCTCGGCGCCCGCATGCAGCTCGCCGCGCACCCCGGCACCGAGTTCTGGGAGTCGTGGCAGGACGTCCGCACCACGCCGTACCTGGCCGAGCACCGCGTGGACGACATGGCCGTCTTCCCCGCGGCCGGCTACGCGGAGATGGCCCTCGCGGCTTCGGGCGGCGAGCCGGTGGAGCTGACCGACCTGATCTTCGCCGCCGCCCTGACCCTGCCCGACCAGCGCACCACCCAGGTCCAGCTGGCGCTGGCCGGCACGGGGGAGCAGCGCGCCTTCCAGATCTACAGCGACCAGGGCGACGGCGCCTGGACCCTGCACGCGAAGGGCCGCCTCCGCCCAGCCCCAGCCACGGAACCGGCCACAGAAGCCGCGCAGGCGCCGGCGGTGCCCGAGGGTTGTGCGGTCATCGGCGCGGACGACTTCTACCGGGAGTGCGCCGCGCGCGGCCTGCGCTACGGGCCGAGGTTCCAGCGGATCCAGCGCGTGCACCGCGCGGGCAGCGAGGCGTGGGCGGAGCTGTCCGGCTTCGGCACGGTGACCGCCCCCGGAGACCCGCACGTGGTGCACCCGGCGATCCTCGACGCCTGCCTGCAGACCGTCCTCGCCACGCTGCCGGACGGCACGGACACGTACCTGCCGGTCAGCCTCACGCGCCTGCGCCTGCACGGCGCGCCCGCCGACGGTTGCCTCGCCCACGCGAGCCTCGGCGCCGACGGCCGCGCCGACCTCAAGGTGTGGAACCCGGACGGCACGCTCGTCCTGGAGGTGGACGGCCTGGCGATGCGCCGCCTGGGCGGCACGGACGACGCCACGGAGAAGATGACCGAGGCCCGCTACGAGATCGCCTGGCAGCCGCTGCCCGCCCCGCCCCGCGAGGAGACCACCCGCCGCCTCCTGCTCCTCGACGCCCCCGGCGGCACGCTGCACGAGACGCTGACCGCCCGCGGCCACACCTGCGTCAGGGTCCACCCCGGCCAGACGTACGAGCGTCTGGCTCCCGACCACTACGTCATCGACCCGGCCGCCCCCGCCGACTTCGCCCGCCTGCTCACCGACGTCGCCGCCGACCACGACCTGGACGGCGTCATCCACGCCTGGGCCCTGCTCCCCGGCGACACGGGGAGGACGGGGGAGCAGGACCGCGCCGCTTCCATGGGAGCGGCCACCGCCCAGGACGCGGCGACGTCGGACGCGGACGTGCTGGCCGGGGCGCTCGCCCTGGCCTGTGGCGGCGCGCTGCACCTGGTGCAGGCGCTGGCCGCCACATCGACCCGGCTGTGGATCGTCACCACGGGAGCCGCCGCCGTCAGGCAGGGCGAGCTGCCCGACATCGTGCCGGCGTCCCTGTGGGGATTCGGCAGGACCGTCGCCCACGAGCACCCCGAGCTGCGCTGCACCCTCGTGGACCTCGAACAGGGCAGCCCCGGCGCGCTCGCCGACGAGCTGGCGGCCGAGGACGAGGACCAGGTGGCCTGGCGGCACGGCGAGCGGTACGCGGCCAGGATGCGCCGCCTGCCGTACCCCGTACAGGAGGATGACGAGACCGTGCGCGGCGCCGAGCTGCTGCGCGGCGGCGGCAGGTTCCGGCTGGAGATGCCCGCGCCGGGCCCGCTGGACCGGCTCCGCCTCACCCCCGCGGAGGCGGAGCCGCCCGCGCCCGGCGAGGTCGAGGTCGGGGTGGCGGTCGCGGCGCTGAACTTCAAGGACGTGCTGCGCGCCATGGGCGTGCTGCCCGCCGCCACGACCGCCGCCCTGCCGCTCGGCATCGAGTGCGCGGGCCGCGTCACGGCACTCGGCCAGGGCGTCGAAGGGCTCTCGGTGGGGCAGCGGGTGGTCGCCATCACCGACTCCTCGCGCGGCTGCGTGGCCTCCCACGTGCACGCCGACGCCCGCGTGGTCGTGCCGCTGCCCGACACGCTGAGCTTCGAGGACGCCGTGACCGCGCCGATCGTCTTCCTGACCGCGTACTTCGGGCTGGAACGGCTGGCCGGCATGGGCGCGGGCGACAGGGTGCTGATCCACTCGGCGAGCGGCGGCGTGGGCCTCGCGGCCGTGCAGCTCGCCCGCGCGGCCGGCGCCGAGGTGTTCGCCACCGCCGGGAGCGAGGAGAAGCGCGCCTACCTGCGCGACGAGCTGGGCATCGAGCACGTCATGGACTCCCGTTCCGTGGACTTCGCCGCGCAGGTGCGGGAGCTGACCGGCGGCGAGGGCGTGGACATCGTGCTGAACTCGCTGTCCGGCGACGCCATCGAGGCGGGCCTGGCGGCGCTGCGCCCCGGCGGCCGGTTCGTGGAGCTGGGCAAGCGCGACATCGAGGAGAACACCCAGGTCGGGCTCGCGCACTTCGGCAGGGGCCTGTCGTTCTGCTCGCTCGACGTCGAGGCGCTGTTCCTGCACCGGCCCGAGCAGGTCGGCGCGGCGCTGCGGGAGCTGATGGGCCGCCTCGCGGACGGCCGGCTGAGCCCGCTGCCCAGGGAGGTGCACCCCGTACGGGCGGCCGGCGCCGCCTTCCGCCGCCTCGCCAGGGCCAGGCACGTCGGCAAGGTGCTGGTGTCCATGGAGCGGAAGCCGTCGGGCGACCTGCCGGTCCGCGCGGACGGCAGCTACCTGGTCACCGGCGGCCTGGGCGCGCTCGGCCTCGGCACCGCGCGCGCCCTGGCCCGCGAGGGCGCGGGACACCTGATCCTGCTCGGCAGGCGCGCGCCGAGCCCGGAGACGGCCGCCGAGCTGGACGTGCTGCGCGCGGCCGGCACCGCCGTCACCGTGGTACGCGCCGACGTCGCCAGGCACGCGGACCTGGCCCGCGCCGTCACCTCGGCCCTGGCGGGCGCGCCCCCGCTGCGCGGCGTCGTGCACGCGGCGGGTGTGCTGGCCGATCGCACGCTGGCCCAGCTCACCTGGGAGGACTTCACGACCGTGCTCGGCCCGAAGGCGCTCGGCTCCTGGAACCTGCACCGGCTCGCGGCCGGCGCGCCGCTCGACTTCTTCGTGCTGTTCTCCTCCGTCGCGGCCCTGCTCGGCAACCCGGGCCAGGCCAACTACGCGGCGGGCAACACCGCCATGGACGCGCTTGCCCACCACCGGCGCGCCCACGGCATGCCCGCCACCACGATCAACTGGGGCCCCTGGTCGGACATCGGGCTCGCGGCCCGCCCCGACCGCGGCGGCCGGCTGGAGGACCGCGGCCTGCCGAGCTGCACCCCCGACGAGGGCTTCGACGCGCTCATGCGGGAGCTGGCGGCGGGCGGGCCCGCGCAGGTGGCGATCACCCGGTTCGAGCCGGGCCGCTGGGCTGAGCTGCTGCCCTCGGCCGGGCGCGGCTCGCTGTTGCGCGACCTGCTGGCCGTCCCCGACGACTCCGGCGCGGACCGGGCCGGCCACGACGGCAAGGGGCTCAAGGACGAGCTGCTCGCCGCCGCGCCGGACCGCCGCGCCGGCCTGCTCGTCGAGCACGTCACCCGGCAGATCGCCAAGATCACCAGGACGGATCCCGCGCTGCTCGACCCGGAGGCGTCGGCCACGTCGCTGGGGGTGGACTCGCTCATGGCGATGGAGCTGCGCCAGGCCATCGAGTCCAGCACGGGCGTGGTCGTCTCGACGGCCCGGTTGCTCGGCGGCGCGACCATCGTGGAGATCGCGAAATACGTCGAGTCCGGTCTCGCCGAGGCGCACGCTCCGGCGCAGGCGGCCGAGTCCGGTCGTGCCGAGGCACGCACCCCCGCCCAGCCGGTGACCGTGCCGGAGCTGCGCCCCGAGCAGGTCGACGAGCTGTCGGACGGCGACCTCGACGCCGTGCTCGGCCAGTTGCTGGCCGGTGGGGAGAGCACCGCGTGACGGGCATCGCCGACCTGCTCGAGCGGCTCGCGCCGGAGGAGAAACGCGCGCTCGTACGCGACCTGCTGCTGCGCCGTGCGAAGGGCGACGAGCTGTTCCCGCTCTCGCACGGCCAGCAGGCCATGTGGTTCATGCATCACGTCGATCCCGGCAATCCCGCCTACAACGTCCCGTCCGCGTGGCGGGTGCTGACCCGGCTGGACCGGGCGGCCTTCGATGGCGCGCTCGCCGACCTGGCCGCCCGGCACCCGATGCTGCGGACGACGTACGTGGCGCTGGAGGGCATCCCGTTCCAGCGCGTGCACCCGCCGGCCGGGCAGGTGCGGCTGGAGTCGTACGACGCCCGTGACCTCGACGAGGACGCCTTCGCCGCGCTGCTCACCCGCGAGGCGATGCGCCCGTTCGACCTGGCGGAGGGCCCGGTGCTGCGCTGGCACCTGTACGAGCGCGGCGACGGCGGGCAGGTCCTGCTGCTCAACGGCCACCACATCGCCCTGGACGCCTGGTCGGCCTTCCAGTGCCTGGACGAGCTGGGCGTGCTCTACACCGCCAGGCTGCGCGGCGAGCCGCCGGACCTGCCGGAGGTGGGGGCCCGCTACACCGACTACGTCCGCCGGCAGGCGGCCCTGCTGGGCGGTCCCGAGGGCGCGCGGCTGGCCGCCTACTGGCGTAGCAGGCTCGCCGGGCCGCTGCCCGACCTGGGGCTGCGTACGGACCGGCCGCGCCCCCGCGTCCGCCGCCGGCGCGGCGACCGGTGCCCGATGTCGTTCGACGCCGAGTTGTCGGCCGCGCTGCGCCGTCTGGCCGACGCCGAGGCGGCGACGCTGTTCGTGGTGCTGCTGGCCGGCTTCTACACCCTGCTCTACCGGCACACCGGGCAGGCCGACCTGCGGGTGGCGACCCCGACCGCGCACCGGGAGCAGGCCGCCTTCAGCCAGGTCGTCGGCTACTTCGCGGACTCGGTGGTGCTGCGCGCCGACCTCGCGGGGCCGCCGTCGTTCCGCGTGCTCGTGCGGCGCGTACGCGACGGCGTGCTCGACGCGCTCGACCACCAGGACCTGCCGTTCGCGGTGCTGGTGGACCTGCTCAACCCCGAGCGTGACCCGAGCCGCCCGCCGCTGTGCGAGGTCAGCTTCGGCATGCAGAAGTCCCACCGCGTCAGGTTCCGGCAGGCGCGCGGGCCGGAAGGGGTGTCGCTGTTCGGGCTGCGCTCGGCGGACGCGCTCGTGCTCGACCTCGGCGACCTCGTGCTGGCGCCGCATCCGCTGTCGCACCCGACCTCCCGCTACGACCTCGACCTCCAACTGCACGAGACGGACGGGACGATCGCGGGCGCGCTGACGTACGACACCGACCTGTTCGACCGGGCGACCGTCGAACGCCTGGTGAGCAACCTGCGGGTGCTGCTGGCGGCGGCCGCCGCCGACCCCGACGCGCCGCTGTCCCGGCTGCCCATGCTGACCGAGGAGGAGCAGCGGCTCATGCTCGGGTGGGGCGCCGGCTGAGCGGGCCCTGGCGCGCGGAAGGGGGGCCTAGACCTACCCCCGGCGTAGGCCGATGCCCCCGAATTCGGGTGGCGGTTTCACCACCGTCGCCCTCCTGACTTCACCTGTCAGAAAGCCGCGGGCCATCGCCGGAGATGAGTCAACGTCATATTCTCCGATGGCCTGCGGTTTCACCACCCCTGCCGGAATATAATTCCGGTACATTTCAAGAATGCCGGTCACGCTTATCCGACGAGCCGTCGCTCCGTGTGATGGCGACCTTTTTTCGTGATTTTCAGCTGTCAAGTAAAAGGTTGTCCGCGATTACAGCATTCCTTATCGGAAGATGGCAATCTTGGAGTGTTGGAGCATTCCGGTAAACAAGGGGGTGCCACATGGAGTTCCGGCTCCTGGGGCCGGTCGAGGCCTGGAGTGGCAGGCGTACCGTTCCGCTGGACGGGGCCAAGCTACGCACCGTGCTGGCTGCGTTGCTGTTCGCCGAGGGCAGGCCGCTTTCTGATCAGAGAATGAGCTACCTGTTGTGGGGTGAGCAGCCGCCCACGACACCGGGCGCGCAGATCTGCACGTACGTGTCGCGGCTCCGGCACCGGCTGCGGAAAGGCAGCCTGGAAATCACTCGTGAAGGGAGTGGTTATCAGCTGGTCACCGGACAATGGGAAGTGGACCACCGAAAATTCCAGACCCTGGCCGACCAGGGCGCCCGCCAGCTCGGCGCCGGAGAATTCATCCAGGCGGAGAGCACGCTCAGGAGGGCGCTCGCGCTGTGGCGCGGCCCCGCCCTCTGCGACGTGACCGGGCAACTGTCGGCTGCGGAGCTCCCCGGCCTGGAGGAGAGCCGCAGGACGGTGCTGGAGCGGCACATCGACGCCAGGCTGGCCCTGGGCATGCACGTGGAGCTCGTACCCGAGCTGACCGGCCTCGTGAGCGAGGACGCGCTCAGGGAGGGGCTCAGGACCCAGCTCATGATCGCGCTCTACCGCTGCGGCCGGCCGGCCGACGCGCTCCAGGTCTACCAGCAGGGACGGGAGATCCTCGCCGAGCACCTGGGCGTCGCGCCGGGGGAGGAGCTGCGGCGCGTGCACCAGGCGATCCTGACCGGAGACTCCGGGCTCGACCACCCGGACGTGCTCAATTTGCGAGGCGCCGCCTGACGGGGGCGGAGCCGCTGGAGATATAGCTGAGGTATGGCCGCGCCGCCTAGGTTCCCCCTGACCAAGCCACACGGGGGACGGGAGACGGACGGTGCGGACGGGGATCTGGCTCATAGGAGCACGGGGGTCGGTGGGCACGACGGCGACGCTGGGAGCCGCCGCCATGCGCGCGGGTCTGGTGGCGCCCACGGGGTGCGTCACCGCGCGGCCCGACTTCGCCTCCGTGCCCCTCACGGAATTCGGCGACCTGGTGTTCGGCGGGCACGAGCTGGTGGACACTCCGCTGCTCAAGCGCGCCGAACAGCTCGTCGACGCCCGCGTGGTGCCCCCGGGGCTGCCCGCGCTCGTCGAGCGCGACCTGCGGGCGGCGGAGGAGGAGATCCGGCCCAGCCCGCTCGCCACCGCGCCCGACCAGCGCACCGCCGTCGAGCAGGTGGCCGCCCACCTGGCCGGCTTCCGCCACAGGAACGGCCTGGACACCGTCGTCGTGGTCAACGTCTCCTCGACCGAGGCGCCGCTGCCGTACGAACTGCCGCAGCACACCACCCTCGACGCGCTGCGGCACGCGCTCGGCACGGACACCGCCGAGCTGCCGCCCAGCTCGCTGTACGCCATGGCGGCGTTCACGGCCGGCTGCCCCTACGTCGACTTCACGCCCTCCACGGGAGCCAGGCTGCCCGCCCTGGCCGAGCTCGCCGAGGAGCGGCGGGTGCCGTACGCGGGCCACGACGGCAAGACCGGCGAGACCCTGGTCAAGTCGGTGCTCGCGCCGATGTTCGCCAGGCGGGCGCTGCGCCCGCTGTCCTGGTCGGGCACCAACCTGCTCGGCGGCGGCGACGGCGCCACCCTGGCCGAGCCCGACCGCGCCGACAGCAAGATCCGCTCCAAGCGCCGCATGCTCGCCGAGACCCTCGGCGAGGACGTCCACGACGCCGTGCACATCCACCACGTGCCCGACCTCGGCGACTGGAAGACGGCCTGGGACCACGTCACGTTCGAGGGCTTTCTCGGCGCGCGGATGACCCTGCAGTTCACCTGGCAGGGCTGCGACTCCGCGCTGGCCGCCCCGCTGGTGCTCGACCTCGCCCGCCTCACCGCCGCCGCCCACCGCGCCGGTCTGCACGGGCCGCTCGCGGAGCTGGCGTTCTTCTTCAAGGACCCGCTGGGGACGCGCGAGCACGGCCTGGAACGCCAGTACGACACCCTGGTGACCTGGGCTCACTCCGTGAGCAGCGCCGCCAGCTGATCGGCCAGATCGAGGAGCGGCGCCAGGTCGTCCACCTCGCCCGCCCTGGACACCCTGAAGCCGTGCCTGCGCCCGTGGAACGCCCCCTGCACCGCGTGGAACTGGGCCCACCGCCGCACCCGCTCGCGGTCCAGCTCGGCCGTCTCGGCGAAGACGTCCAGCGTACGCAGCAGCGCCTTGCCCAGGTCGCCCGACTCAAGCAGCTTCAGCACCAGCGACTTGACCAGCGGCCCCACGTCATAGGCGGGGTCGCCCGCGTAGCCCTTGGGATCGACGGCCAGCCACGGCTCCCGCTCGGCCCGCAGGATGTTGCCCGGATGCAGGTCACCGTGGATGAGGATGCCGGGCTGCGCCACCCCCACCTCGCGGACGGTGGCCACGGCGGCGTCCACCACGTACGCCGGCATGGTGTGCGGCAGCTCGGCCGCGTCCCTGCGCAGCTCCTCCTCCCAGGCGCCGGCCCGGTCGTGCAGGCGCGGCAGGTGCTCCGGCGCGGGGACGGCGAGGCGGCGGCTCAGCCCGCCCGCCACCGTCACCATCTCCTCCACGTCCCCGGCCGTCGCCAGGGTCCTGGTGTCGGCACGTTCGAGCAGCATGGCGTAGCGGTCGTCGGCCCGCTCGTACAGCATGACCGCACCCCGCCCGCCCCACGCCGCGAACGCGTCCGGCTCGTGCACGTTGCCCGGATGCGGGAACGACACCTTCATCACCGCGGCCCCGCCGCCGGGACGCCGCACAGGCACGATCACACCGACCCCGCCGTGCAGCACCTCACCGTCCGGCACACACCCCCACCGGTTTGTCAGCTCGGTCACGATCGCGGGCAGCTCGGCGATCCACGCCGCCCCAGCCTCGCCCTCACGCGCGACGGTGCCCTGCGCCAACCCCTCTGGAATGCGGATCATCCGGGCACACTATCGCGCGGCCGGACGTACTCCAGGTCGATGGAGTCCGTGTGCGAGCCCCACGCCAGCTCCAGCCGCCAGCAGCCGGGGCGCGGCAGATCGACGATCGACGGCCCCGGCCCTTCGCCGACGGTGACGCGCTCCGGCGCACCGGTGCCGTTCAGCCGGGCTTCGATGCGCAGCGGCCCCGGCTCCACCGGCACCCGGGACCGCCACAGGATCTTGTTGCTCCGGTCCGGCGCGGGCGGGCTGAACAGCGGATAGCCGAAGATCAGGGCGAGCATGTCGCCCCGCCCGCTGGTGGCGTAATGGATCTGCGCCCCCGGCGTGAACCCGGTCCGCGCCCACTCCGGCGGCTCGCCCCTGACCACCCGGAACGCGCATCCGGCCGGCTCGCTCGCGCAGGCGACCGTCGCCAGCAGCAGCGCCGTCGCCAGGGCCGGCCGGAGGCAGTGCATGACGCGGTTATATCAGCCGGTGTAGTTCTGGCCCAGTGGCTTGCCGGGCACCGGCTTGGCGATGAGCGCGACCGGGATGAAGAAGCACATCTGGGCGATCGCCATGGTCAGCGTCCACAGCGCCTTCTCGTCGTAGTGGACGGCCGCCCTGGCGAACAGCTCGTCGGGGACGCGCTCCCCGTACGGGTTCGGAGTGAGCACGGCCTCGACCAGCTCCAGCGCGACCCGTTCCGCGTCCGTGAAATGGGGGGCGTCCCGCCACGACGCCACCGCCGTGATCCGCTCCTCCGCCTCCCCGGCCGCCCGCAGCTCGCCGGTCTGCCGCACCGCGTGGTACGTGTTGCCGACCAGTTGCCCGGCGCGCAGCTGCACCAGGTGCACGGTGGTCTGGGGAATCGTCCCTTTCATGACGGCCTTCGCCATCGCGCCGGCGATCTCGCCCACCTCGGGGATGAACCGGGCGGGATCGGGCAGTCGCGATTCGGACATCACAGCATTCCTCTCCTCGGATGTTCGTACGGGACTCCGACGACGCAGCCGGGCGAAATGTGAGCCTCACATCTCCGCCCCCTACGTCGTCATCCTTGGTGAAGACCCGCGGCACACGAGGGGACCGGCCACGACATGACCACGCCCGACCCGAGCCTGATCGGCGAACGACGCCAGCTCATCAGCCTCGCCTACCGCCTGCTCGGCTCCCTGGCCGACGCCGAGGACGTCGTCCAGGAGACCTACGCCCGCTGGTACGCCATGCCGGACGAGGAACGGCAGGCCATCGAGGTGCCGGCCGCGTGGCTCACCAAGGTCGCCGGCCGCATCTGCCTCGACCTGCTCGGCTCGGCCAGGGCCAGGCGCGAGCGCTACGTGGGGGAGTGGATCCCGGAGCCGCTGCCCGAACGTACGGACTGGATCACCGCCGACCCCGCCGACCCGGCTGATCGCGTCACCCTCGACGAGTCGCTCAGCATGGCCTTCCTCGTCGTGGTCGAGTCGATGACCCCGGCCGAGCGCGTGGCGTTCATCCTGCACGACGTCTTCCGCTACCCCTTCGCCGAGGTGGCCGAGATCGTCGGCCGCACGCCCGCCGCCTGCCGTCAGCTCGCCTCCTCCGCCCGCCGCCGCATCACCGCCGCCCAGCCGCCCGAGACCTCGAACGCGCAGCGCGCCGGCGTCGTCCGGACCTTCAAGCGGGCCTGGGAGTCCCAGGACATCGCCGCCCTCATCGGCATCCTCGACCCCGCCGCCACGCTCACCGCCGACGGCGGCGGCCTGGTGCCCGCAGTCCTCGAGCCGATCCGCGGCGCCGCCGCGATCGCCCGCTACGCCCTGGAGCTCACGGAGATGATCCCCGCGCTGTCGCTGGCGGAACGGATGGTCAACGGCCGGCCCGGGCTGGTGACCGAGCGGGAGGGCCGGACGGTGGCGGTGATGGCGTTCGAGGTGGCGGGGGACCGCATCACGAACATCTGGGCCGTACGCAACCCCCACAAACTCCGCGCCTGGACCCCCGCGCCCTGATGGGTCAGCGGCGCAGGCCGTCGAAGAAGATCGTCGTGATGCGTACGGCCTCGTCCTTCCACCCCGCTGTGGCCCGCATCCCGCAGACTGCGCCGAGCGCGCGCAGCACCGTACGCCCGCCGACCCCCTCACGCAGCGTCCCCGCCGCCACCCCCGCCTCAAGCAGCCGATCGAGAGCCTGCGCCATCTGCGTACGAGCGTCGTCGAAGACCGGCGAATCGGTCGCCATGATGCTCTCCAGCGCCACGGCCATGCCCTTGCTCACCGCCGCGTGCTCCACGAGCAGCAGCAGGAACCGCCGCAGGGCCTCCTCGGGGGCGTACCGGCCTAGGTGCTCGTCGGCCGCGCCGCACAGCTTGGCGACCTCGTCGCGATAGACCTCCTCCACCAGGGCCTCGCGGGTCTCGAAGTGGCGGTAGAGCGTACCGACCGCCACCCCGGCCCGCCGCGCGATCTCCTCGACCTGGATCTCGGCCTCCCCGCCGAGGAACGCCTCGCGCGCCGCGGTCAGGAGCGCCTCGCGGTTGCGCCGCGCATCCGCGCGCATCGGACGTGAGGACGTCACCAGCACCTCCCTAAGGTGAATCGGACTCCGCTTGTTGTGTACTGTTACCGGAGTCGGATTCACCTTAGCCGAGGAGCAACCCCATGACCGTCGACGAGGGCCTGAACGGCCTGCGCGTCCTGATCACCGGCGGCAGCCGCGGCCTGGGCGCCGCCACCGCCCGCCGCTTCGCCGCCGCGGGCGCGACCGTCCTCACCGCCTCCCGCACCGAACCCACCGAGGACCTCCCCGCCACCTTCATCCGCGCCGACCTCGCCACGGAACAGGGCGTGACCGCCCTCGCCCGGCAGGTCATCGACACCGTGGGCGGCGTGGACGTCCTGGTGAACAACGCCGGCGCCACCACCCCGCTGACGCCCACGTTGGAGCGCCCCGACGAGTACTGGCGCAAGGACCTGGACATCAACCTGCTCAGCGCCGTCCGCCTCGACCGCGCCCTCGTCCAGGGCATGGCAGAACGCGGCTCAGGCGTGGTGGTGCACGTCTCCTCCATCGCCAGCCGCACACCCCAGAACGGCGACATCTCGTACGCGGCCGCGAAGGCCGCACTCAACGCCTACAGCCGCGGCCTCGCCGCCGAGGTGGGCCGGAGCGGCGTACGGGTGGTGTGCGTCCTGCCCGGCTTCATCGCCACAGAAGGCGCCATCGCCCACCACCAGGAGATCGCCGACACGCAAGGCATCACTTTGAAGCAGGTGCAGCAACAGATAGCCGACCACCTCAACATCCCCATGGGCCACCCCGGCGACCCCGAGGACGCCGCCGAACTGATCGCCTTCCTCGCCTCCCGCCGCGCGAAATGGCTGACGGGCGCCCAGTTCCGCGTCGACGGCGGCATCATCCCGGTGGTGTGACCATGCCCTTCACCCTGGCCTCGATCCTCATCGACACGGCGGACCTGGAGGGGGAGAGCACGTTCTGGCACCACCTGCTGGGCGGCACCCTCACCCGCACCCCCACCCACCACTTCCTCCAGGCAGAGGGCTTCCCGGTGATCGTCCTCCAGCTGGCCCCCGACCACGTACCACCGACCTGGCCGACCCCGGAGATCCCCCAGCAACTGCACCTGGACCTCAGGACGGACGACCTCGCTGGGGTCACCCAACGGGCCCTCGACGCCGGCGCCCACCACGTGACGTCCAACGTCTATAAGAGCCCCTCCGGCCACCCCTTCTGCCTACGCGAGGGCTGACAGGCCGCCCCTTCCCGACCCAAGCGACTTCGGGGACTGGGGGTCACCTTGCTCAGAACGTCTTAGCCGCCCCAGCCGCCAGATCCCGCACCACCTGGATCAACTCAGCCGGATCAAACGGCTTCGTCAGGTACGCATCCACCCCGATCCCCCGACCCCGCACCTTGTCATCATCCTGAGCCCGAGCCGTGATGAGCACCACCTTGATATGCCGGGTGGCGTCATCCGTCCGCAGCCGCTGCGCCGCGGTCCAACCGTCCAGGCGCGGCATCATCACATCGAGCGTGATGACATCCGGCATGACATCCAGCACCCGATCAAGGCAGTCCTGCCCATCGGTGGCGGTCACCACCTCGAACCCCTCCAGGTCGAGGTTGACCGCGATCAGCTGCCTGATGACCTCGTCATCGTCTACGACCAGTACTTTCCCAAGAGCCTCACCCACGGCCGCCAAGCTAACCCGTAGCTGGGCGGTCACGGGTGGTTTTCGCGGGATGCGTTCATGGAGTGTTATCTGGTGCGTAGTGGTCCCCGGGTACTGGTAGCCTTGTCACCTGTTGAGCCCCCTTAGCTCAGGGGATAGAGCACCGGCCTCCGGAGCCGGGTGCGCAGGTTCGAATCCTGCAGGGGGCACCAATCGACAGCCAGGTCAGACGCCGTCTGACCTGGCTTTTCTCATGGCGGCAGCGGAATACGGTTCCGCCGTCCTGCGACACGCAGCGTCGAAGGAAGCCCGTACGAGGCCATCGCCGACCCCCCGGATCACCCGGCGAACGCGCTCGGTGCGGCCGGGGCCGAGGCTAGCAGTTCACGGTGCGGTCATAGCTGCCGAAGGGCCAGCGGTGGTAGATCCTCTCGTGGTTCTTCAGGGTGCGGCAGTAGGTGTCGGGGCCATTGTTAATGACGACCTTCACCTTCCTCGTCTTGCCGCAGGTGTTGGTGATCCAGGCTATTTTCTGCTTCTTGTTCACTTCCCGCTCGATGCAAGCCGGTGCCGTGACTCTGGAGGCGGCCACGGACGCCGAAGCAGCCTGCGCTCGGGTAACGGTCGGCTGCGTGGTGGTGATGGAGGCGCTCGCCTGAACAGTCGCGCTCGCAGGCGTCGAGAACGAGGCGACACCCAGCATGAGCGTTGCCGCACAGGCCAGGCCGGACAGCGGAGCCTTGATCGCACGAGCGATGTGCATGGTCACTCCCAGATTCGAGGTATGGGCCGAACGTCATGCCGAGTCTGAGCCGCGCCATGTTGAAGGCGTGTTGAGGATGTGTTGAGGCGGCGAAAGGCCGGCACTCAGTCTGCTTCGTCGTCACCGCGCCGGCGGAGCGCTCGCTCAGCGATGCCGCTGGAGAGCATGCCCGTCACCGATCTGGCCCGGTCGAAGGTCTCGCTGCCGAGGCGAGCCGGACCATGGTGCATGCGGTACCCCGCCCGCTCGATCGACAGTGGCGGGCAGGGGTCCACAAATGGTCAAGCGGCCTGTCTTCCGTGCGTTCCACGAGTTCGGCGAGGTCCACGCCGTGCTCGCCGAGCTCGGCGACGGTGGCGCAGTATCCGGCGCAGGTAGGTGCGGCCGTTGACGCGGTGGGAGACGCGCAGGAGCGGGCGATCGTTCAAGATGATCGCCTCGACGAGCGCGGTAGGCGAGATCGCCGAGCACGGAGTCGACTCCTGTGGGTTCATCGGGAGCGGCGGCGGGAGGCGCAGTTCACGCAGGTCTTGATGGCCGGAAGGATCTGCAGACGCTCGATGGGGATGCGTTGCCCGCACCTCGCGCAGGTCCCGTAGGTGCCGTCGCGTAGCCGCTCGGAAGCGAGGTCCAGTTCGGCGAGGTGTGTCAGGGCCTGATCGAGAAGGGCCTGAACGTGGGCCCGCTCGAACGCTGTGGACGTGCCTTCGGGGTCATGCTCGTCGTCGGAGGCCGTCAGCGCCGACGATGTGACGATCTCGTCCCGGTCGCGGCCCAGCAGGGCGATGCGGTCCGTGGTTCTGCGGCGGTCGGCGTCGAGTAGTTCGCGTATGGTCGCCTGCTCGGAGGGGGAGAGCGCGGCGTCCCGATGATGTTCGGTCATCACGACTCCTCACCTTCCCCATCAGGTTAGTCGGAGCTCGGCCGGCGGGTCACGGCCAGCGCACGTCCGGGGTGCGTTCCAGAAACTGCGCGTACCGCTCGAACGCCCGCTCGACCTCTGCCCGGTCGCTTCCGTGGAGCGGCGTGAGTGGGTGCACGGCGATCCGTACCTGGTTCTTCGTGAGAGTGCGTTTCCAGATGGCCACGACCCGGCCGGCGCGTACCACGGTGGACTGGAAGATCCCGTTGCCGCCGGGGATGATGGCCGCCTTGTGCTCGTCGGCGACCATGAGCGAGCGGTCCTTGTAGCCCAGCAGGTATTCGTCGAACCCGGGCAGCACGAGCAGCTCGTCGTCGCCGGCCGGGAGAGGGGTGGTGTCGAGGAGCGCGGCGTCGAGGTAGGTCTCCACCCCGCCGACGGTCACCCGGGCCAGCGCGTCGCCGGCTACGGCGATGCCGCGTTTGGCGTCGGCCGCGGTCAGGCCGGTCCAGCCCGCGAAGTCTTGCCTTGTGGTCGGTCCACGGCCGCGGAAGTAGCGCAGGGCGATGGTGCCCAGCGCCTCGTCGCGCTCCGGCCGGTGCGGGTCGGGAACCCACTCGTCGAGCAGGACGAAGCTCTGCTCGTTGCCGATGTTGGGGGCGATGCACAGCAGGCCGCGCTGGCTGGCGTACCACAGCAGGTGGTAGCCGCGCTGGCCGCCGGTGTCGATGCCCTTGTCGGACAGCACGGCCAGGCACTCCGACCGGGTCAGCCGCCCGCCGCCAGCCAGGGCCGCGCCCAGCACCTCCATGGCCTGAACGGCGGTCTCCTCCGAGAGGCCGAGTTGTTCCCGTCGCTTCGCCGCGCCGTTCAGCACCCGGACGCCCATGAGTTCGACCATCCAGCGGGCGTCGCGGGACGGGACGAAATGGATGGTGCCGCGCATCGGCCAGGTGCGCAGCGCCTCACGCCGCTCCAGCGCGTCGGTGACATCGGCGGCGGTGAGTCCGGGCAGGCGTACGCCGAACGACCACAAACCGCTGGCCAGGTCTTGCGCCTGCATCGCCCCGAGCCAGGTCACCACCTCGGCCACGCCCGTCGCCCGCCTGGCATCGCCGGGCGCCACTCGGAGCAGCAGGCTGGACATCCGCAGGCCGAGCACCTGTTGGGGGGAGAGTTCCACCGGTCAACCGTATCCTCCGCCACCGACAATCCCGCCGATGTGACCGCCTGCCGTCTCAGCCGGAAGGCGGTGTGCGGGCGGGTCTTACAGGCGGGCGGCCTGAACCCCTGGGTGTACGTCAGGCCGCCCGCGGCCCCGCCGGCCCGGCTCGACGTCCGGTCGGCGGGGCGGCTCATCGGGCCTGGCCGGCGAGCAGGCGGCGCCACCACTCATGCGCCTCCCCACGGCGCCACCACTCAGCCGTCCAGGACACGGGCGGCACGCCCAGGCGGGGAAGGGTCCGGCGGTGGAACTGGTAGATGCCGACGCAGGAGACCAGCCCATAGGCGGTCATCTGGCATGAGCAGGTGTACGCGACGACCCGGCCGGGCCCGAGGCCCTGCCCGATCCACCGCAGCGCTGTACACCCGGGGCGCGGCACGGCCGGATGCGGCGAGATCCCCGGGCAGTCCTCGTCCGTGTAGGCGTCAGGTGGAGCGAGATCGACGGCGGATGCGGTCACCGCGTCGTCCGTACGATCCGGCACTTCTGCTCGGCGATGCCCTCCTGCTCCGCGATGACCTGGCACAACCCTGCCAGATCGTCGGCGTCGACCGTGCGGTGCGCGCCCGCGTCCTCGACGGCCCGGGGGAACGGTCGCTCGCGGGTCGCCCAGAACAGCCCGGCGTCGCTGCGCATGATCCGCCACCCGGCGAACACCGGACCAGCGGCGGTTACAGCCCTATCGTGTGTCATGGGTCAGGACCACCATCCTGATCAAGGGGTCCGTACGGCGGTGCAAGCGCCTGCGGACCCCGGTTTCGATCGCGTCACCTCCGATTACAACAATGAGCAATCCTTCGATCACAGGTGTGATCGGGGGATATCAAGGGCGGTCAGAACGTCCCCAGGTCTGACGGCGAGGGGCTCACGATGATGACCGGACTTCCGGGATGACCGTACGACTGTGCGACGTAATGCCGAGTCACTCACTACCGGCCTCCGCCAAGGACTTCCTTCTCATTCTTCGCCAAGAGTAATCATTCAGACACTATCTGTGTGCAAACCCATGGTGCCTCCGGTACGGTGATGCCATCTTTACCTACTAGGTAAATCTCGCAGGTGGGAGGCGTGGGTAGGTTGGAGGTGTACTACGAGCGAAGTTCAGGAAGAAGTGTGAGTCCGACAGGGAGCGGCGCCGACACTTCGGCCATAACCGGGCCATCGCCTTGGCGAGGCGCATTCAGCACTTTCAGCAAGCCGAGACGCTCGATGAAGTGCGTCATCTCGGCGGCCGTTGTGAGGAGCTGGCAGGAGACCGTAAGGGCCAGCTGTCTGTCCGGATTGACGCCAACTACCGGCTCATTTTCGAACCTGAGGAGTGGATCGCGGACGATCAGGGCTCGCTCGATTGGACGGCCATCACTTCGGTCGTGCTCATCGAGATCGTGGACTACCACTGACGCCGCACCAGCGGGCTGAACGACAAGCGGTACAACACCGTGAGGAGGGAGAGCAATGGCCAGGGCCAAAACCACGCGCACGCTGTACGCGGCTGGAGATCTCGACTACGCGGTGCCGCCGGGGGAGACCCTGCGAGAGCTTCTCGAAGAGAAGGGGATGACTCAGCGTGAGCTGGCCGAGCGGGTCGGTTTGTCTCCGAAGCATGTCAACCAGTTGATTCACGGACTCGTACGCCTCACCCCCGAGGTGGCGGAATCGCTGGAACGAGTAGTCGGGACGCCGGCGAAGCTTTGGAACCGGCTTGAGGCGGACTACCAGTCCACAATGGCACGGCTGCGCTCCGTCAGAAACCTGGAGCAACACGCCGGATGGCTCAAGGAACTTCCGGTGTCCGAGCTGGTGAAGCGCAAGATCCTCCCCGAAGAGCCGAGCGACAAGATTTCGCGTATCGATCAGCTTCTCGCGTTCTTCGCCGTCGCCTCGGTCGATGTGTGGCGAGAACTGTACGAGCAACCGGCGGCGTACGCGTTCAGAAAGTCGAAGGTCCAGGACTCGAAGCTCGGCCCCTTGGCCACGTGGCTGCGCCTCGGCGAGATCGAGGCGCAGGCGATGCTGTGCGGCTCGTTCGACGCGACCGCTCTTCGAGCCTCGCTCCCTGAACTGCGGGCCCTTACCGTGCTGCCCGCCCAGGAGTTCCGGCCGCGGCTGCAGAAAATCTGCTCTGCCAGCGGGGTCGCCGTCGTCTTCATCGAGGAAGTCAAGGGTGCGCGCGTGAGCGGTGTCACGCGCAAGATCGGAACCAAGCGCGTAATCCAGCTCAGCCAGCGGTACCGCACCGATGATCAGCTCTGGTTCAGCTTCTTCCACGAGATCCACCATGTTCTGAACGGTGACGACGAAATGCGTATCGAGATCGCGGGGAGAACCGACATCGAAGACCCGAAAGAGCTGGAAGCGGACCGGTTCTCGGCGGACACCCTCATACCGCCTCAGTATGCTTCCCGACTGGCCGGGCTGACATCAAAGGCGGCTGTGCGAGCCTTCGCCGAGGAGATCGGTATCGCTCCGGGGATAGTCATTGGACGCCTGCAACGAGAACACCCCCGGCGATGGCCCTACAGGAACGGGAACGACCTCAAGCGCAAGCTGGATCTGCTCGAAACGTAGTAACCACCGGCACGAGCCGGGACCGGCTGACCGCGCCCCTTCGGTCCCGATACCACGACCACGACGCCCCCACGTCTGACAGCGAGGTGCTCACAATGGTCACCGAACTCCCCGCATGGGCCGTACGGCTGCGCGCCGAACGCCGCAGCCGATTCTGGAGCCAGAAGGACATGGCCCGACGCCTGGTCGAGGCCGCCGACGACGACGTACGAGCCCGGCTCCCTTCCCGGGAGAGCATCGTGCGCCGGATCAAAGCGTACGAAGCCGGACACAACCAGCCCGACGACCCCTACCGCCTCCTGTACGCCCGCGCCTTCGACCTCACCGAGGACGAGCTGTTCGAGCACAGCCCTGGAAACCTTGGGTGTGATGGTGACGACGAGTGGGACGCTCTGGAACTTGCTCGTCGCGCCGCAGCAACCGAGGTCGGGCAGGAGACACTCGAACGGCTGGAGCTGGCGGTCGATGACCTGGCCGTGGCCTACGCCGGAACGCCGCCCCGTGAGTTGCTGACTCGGGTGCGCCGTCACCTCTACTACGTGTCCCAACTGCTGGACTCCAAGAAGACGCTCACCGAGCATCGGCGGCTCCTGGTGGCCGGCGGCTGGCTCTCGCTTCTGGCCGCGACCTGTCTCATCGACCTGCGCTGGTTTCCGGCCGCCGCCGCGCGGCTTCGGACAGCTGCCCAACTCGCCAAGGAAACAGAGCATCGTGAGATCGCCGCCTGGTGTCTGGAGACGGAGGCGTGGCAGGTCCTCACCGAAGGCGACTTCGGGCGGGCCCTCACCCTTGCCCAGGCAGCGCAACGAGTCGCGCCCGGCGGAAGCTCGGCGTATATCCAGGCGACCGCGCAGGAGGGCCGGGCCTGGGCACGCCTCGGCGAGGCCCGGGAGACGCACGAGACGCTGAACCGGGTGATGCGGCTCGTCGCGCCTCTGCATGTCCCCGACCGGCCCGAACATCACTACCGCTACGATCCCGCCAAGTCCGACGCCTACATCGCGACCACCTTGTGCTGGCTCGGTGATCCATCGGCCGAGCCGTACTCCCGAGGAGTGCTCGCCCGATTGGAGTCGACGACCGACGGCCCGCCCCGGCCACGCAGGGCCGTGGCCGCGCGGCTCGACCTGGCTCTCGCGCTCCTGGCCGCCGACCAACCCGACGAGGCGGGACACCTGGCTCTCACCGCGATGACCAGCGGACTCCTCGTTCCCTCCAACTACTGGCGGGCAGCCGAGGTGGTAGGAGGCATGGAAACAATGCGGGCACCAGAGACTGCCGAGTTGCGCGAGGCGTACCGCGAGCTCTGCGCGCCTGCCGCCCAGCCTTCATGACGAAGCCGCAGATCATCCTTCCCTATGACACCTATGACTTGCGCTACTTCTCCTCGCCGAGGGCATCAAGGCTCATCCCGTCGTGCACTTGGACGCCTGCAACGGACGCACCGACGCCCGGATCCGCTCGAAACGTAGTAACAACCGGCACGAGCCGGGACTGGCTGACCGCGCCTCTCCGTTCCCGGTAGCACGACCACGACGCCCCCCACGTCTGACAGCGAGGTGCTCACGATGGTCACCGAACTCCCCGCATGGGCGGTACGGCTGCGCGCCGAGCGCCGCAACCGGTTCTGGAGCAAAAAAGAGATGGCCCGCCGTCTCGTCGCCGCCGCTGACGAGGAGACGCGCAAGTGTCTCCCCGCTCGGGAGACGATCGTCCGCCGAATCAAGGCGTACGAAGCCGGACACAACCAGCCGCGTGATCCCTACCGCCTGCTGTATACCCGGGCATTCGGGACCAGCGAAGGCGAATTGTTCGACATGCCGCAGGCTCCTTGCCGCCCGACCCTTGACGATGTTTTCGCCAAGTTGCCTGGCAGCGATGCCCTCACCCCGCTCCCTACTCGCGCTGGGCGGCGCATCGGGATGAGCACCATCGCTGATCTGTCCGCGAGAGTCCATCGTCTGCGCCTGGCTGACGATGTGCTGGCCGGCGGCGATCTCCTGCAGCCCGCGTTCCGCGAACTCGACGCCGTCACACGGCTGTACCGCGAAGCCACCTGCACCGAGCACACAAGCCGCGCCCTGCTCGCGGTGATCGGGGAACTCGCGCAGATCAGCGGATGGATCGCCAGTGACGCCGGACGACACGAGCAAGCAGCCAACGTTTACCTACTCGGTATCCGCGCCGCCCGAGAGGCCCGGGACGAGACCTTGGAATCGAATCTCCTCGGCTCCCTGGCCTACCAAACCGCCAATCTCGGCGATCCTCAAGAGGGGGTGACGCTCGCCCACGCGGCACTCGACGCGGCCGGGCCGCACGCGCCGGCGCGAGCGCGCGCCCTCGCCTGGGACCGCCTCGCCTGGGCGTATGTCAAAGTTGAGGAAGCCGAGCCTGCCATGCGAGCGCTGGAGGAGGCCAGGGCCGCCCTTGAACAACGCAGCGGCGAGTACGAGCCCGCGTACTTGTACTGGGTGGACGCGAGCGAGCTGCAGATCATGGAGGCACGTGCCTTCACTGAACTGCGCCGACCGCTTCGCACGGTGCCGCTGCTCACCGACGTACTGGACCGTTACGACGCCACTCACGCCCGCGAGCTCGCCCTGTACCTGTCGTGGCTCGTCGTCGCGCTCGCAGATGCCAACGAGCCAGAGGAAGCGGCTCGTGCCGCCTGGCGGATGTTCGACCTTTCGAAGGACGTGGCCAGCGACAGAACAGCGCGTCGTCAGCGTGTCGTCCTCGACCGGCTCGTGCCGTACCGGGACGTGCCACAAGTGCGGGAAGTAATAGACCGCGCTCGATGAGGAGTTGGATGGTCAGGGTGGCGAAGGGGCCTCGAACTGCTTGGCTGCTTGGGTGTTCACATATCTCCGCTGTCGACGCATCCGGGGCATGGCGTCCAGCCGCCGGCCCGCGCTTCTGCTGCGGGCATTCGCAAGAGATTATGCAGGCGGTTACCCTGGCTTTCGCTGCCGCGCCGACCCGCCTGGAACATGGGGCAGTCTTCGCTGACGTGGTCAGTTCGCGATCGCAGACGCGCTGTAGCTGCAGCGGCTACCACTCGAACCATGACGGGCTCTTCGCAGTTGAGAGTGTAGGGGGCCGGAGCGCGGCGGTGTCCCGATTGGGTCGAGACTCTTCAGGACGGAAGCCCTCTCGCTCGCCACCCGGAAGATCTCGACGTTGCTCCACGATACTTTCCGACGCCTCTGGCCCAACCACTTTCTACTGCCTCTCTCAAGCGGTGGGTTTCGTACTAGGCTTGGCGCATGCAGAAGTGTTCGAACTGCAAAACGGAATTCGATGTCTCAGACGTTCGAGATGAGTACAACGAGACGTTCGACGGAGAGAGCGATTATGACGAAGAACATGGCGGAGCAATATGCGCTAACTGCGCCATGCCGGACAGGGAATCAAACATGAACCTGGGTGCTGCAATACAAATGATGAATGGCGACCTCGACTATGACGATGACTTCGTACAAAAGTGGCTATGACGGCCCCTGTCACAGGGCCGCTTGTGGTGTCGGCTCACAAACCCGCCTTGGTGCGCTGACGTCGCTCGCGGTCGGATCCGAGGCCCGGAAGGTGCGGCGGTAGGTCGAGGGGGCGACGCCTGTTTCTGCGGCCAGGTGGCGGCGTAGGGACGTGGCGGTGGCGAAGCCGACCTCGTGGGCGATTCGTTCCACGGGCAGGTCGGTGGATTCCAGCAGGTGGCGGGCTCGTCTCAGGCGTTGCTGGGTGAGCCAGCGGCCGGGGCTCATGCCGGTCTCCTGCTGGAAGCGGCGGGCGAAGGTGCGGGGGCTCATGGCGGCGTGGGTGGCCAGCTCCTCCAAGGACAGGGGCAGGTTCAGGCGTTGCAGGGCCCAGTCGCGGGTTGGGCCTGTGCCGGTTTCGCCGCCCGGCGGGAGTGGGCGTTCGATGTATTGGGCCTGACCGCCGTCCCGGTACGGGGGTACGACGCAGCGGCGGGCTACCTGGTTGGCGACGTCGCTGCCGTGGTCCTTGCGTACCAGGTGGAGGCAGATGTCGACGCCGCTCGCCGCTCCCGCCGAGGTCAGGACGTCGCCGTGGTCGACGAAGAGCACGCCGGCGTCCAGCTCCACCCGGGGGAACAGGGCCTGGAAGATGTCGGTGAGCGCCCAGTGGGTGGTGGCGCGGCGTCCGTCCAGGAGGCCGGCGGCGGCCAGCAGGAAGGCGCCGGTGCAGATGGAGACCAGGCGGGTGCCGGGGCGCACGCGGGACAGGGCGGCCAGGGCCGGCGGGTCGGGGACAGCGGCGGAGGCCGGCGTGATGCCGTACGGAGGGATGATCACGGTGTCCGCCTCGGCCAGCACTTCGGGGCCGTGGCCGGGGGTGATGGTCAGGTCCGCGTCGGTGCGTACCGGGCCTCCGTCCACGCTTGCGGACAGCACCTCGTAGCGGCCGTCGGCGGAGCCCAGGACCCGGTGCGGGATGCCCAGCTCGAACGGGTAGACGCCGTCGAGGGCGAGGACGACGACCTTGTGGGCGCCGGGCCGTGGGGGCGGGTCGAGTTCGGCCGCCCGATCGGCAAGGCCCAGGGGAACGTGGCCGGCGGCAAGGTCGAGGGGCATGGCAGGAATGTATCGGAGGATGACGTTCTTGCCATCGCCCCGGCCCCGACCGCGGGGCCAGGATCGGGGCATGACTTCGACGGACACCCCTACGATGCTCGCCCTGCACCAGACGACCCTCGGCGGCCCCGACGTGCTGCGACTGACCGAGCTGCCGCGCCCCGAGCCCGGACTCGGGGAGATCCTCGTCGCCGTGCACGCGGCCGGGCTCAACCCCACCGACGTCAAGCACCGCGCCACGAGCATCTTCCTGCCACCCCCGCCGCTGACCCTGGGCTGGGACGTCTCCGGCACCGTGACGGCGACCGGCCCCGGCGTCACCCTCTTCGAGCCGGGTGACGAGGTGTTCGGCATGCTGCCCTACCCGTACGGAGCAGGCTCCCACGCCGAGTACGTGGCCGGCCCCGCCCGCGCCTTCGTCCCCAAGCCCGCCGGGATCGACCACGTCCAGGCGGCCGCTCTGCCGCTGGCCGCGCTCACCGCCTGGCAGGCCCTGGTAGAGACGGCGAAGCTGGAGAAGGGGCAGCGGGTGCTGATCCACGCCGCGGCCGGCGGTGTCGGGCACCTCGCCGTACAGATCGCCAAGGAACGCGGAGCCCACGTCACCGGTACGGCGAGCGCCCCCAAGCATGCCTTCCTGCGCGAGCTCGGCGCGGACGCCTGCATCGACCACCGCTCCGAGGACTTCGCTGAAACCGGCGAGCGCTACGACGTCGTCCTCGACACCCTCGGCGGGGAGACGGCCACCCGCTCCGTGAGCGTGCTCCGCCCCGGCGGTGTCCTCGTCTCCCTGGTGCCGGGCGCCGAGGACACCCGGGCGGCGGCCGAGAAGGCGCAGGTCCGCGCCGTCACGCTGATCGTCGAGCACGACCAGGCCGGGATGCGCGCCATCGCCGACCTGGCCGACCGGGGCAGGCTCCGCGCCCACGTCTCCGCCACCTTCCCCCTCGCCGAGGGCGCGCGGGCCCACGCTCTGGGGGAGACGGGCCGCACCACGGGCAAGCTGGTGATCACCGTCAGTTCGTGAGTCTGCTCCGGACGGCGGCGCGGGTGGTGTCGGGGAGGCGGGAGAGCAGGTGGTCGCGGGTGGAGCGGGGACAGTGCCTGAGGGCGTCCGCGATGGTGGCGGGCAGGAGCCGGTTCAGGGCGCGTACGGCCGGATCCTCCGGCATGGCGGCGACCACGAGGCCCGTCTGGCGGGGATCGGCGGCGGCCATCGCGCCGATGGCGGCGGCGGAGTTCCTGTCGTGCATGCCGCCGAGCATGCGCCCGCGGTGGCGGGGGTCCATGGCCAGCACCACGTCCGCGACCAGGGCGGGGTCGCGTACCTGATCCAAGAGCCGGCACGCGCGGCGGGGGAGCAGCATCTGCAGGATCTTGGCGCCCTTGGCGGCCTGCCGGCACATCTCCTCCACGGCGTCGGCCGTGAGGTCCTGCCACTGTTCGCCGAGCATCGCCGCGGCCTCGGCGGCGGGGAGCGCGAGCAGGTGTTCCCCCTGGTGCGCCATCGGCGGCCGGGCCTTCCGCACGACGGGACCCTCTCGATCGCGCCTGATCGCTCCGCCTTCGGGCGGTTTCCGAGGGTGAGGCGGTTTCTGCGGGTGAGGCGGTTGCTGAAGGCGGGGCGGTTTCTGAGGCTGAGGCGGTTGCTGAAGACGGAGCGGTTCCTGAGGCTGAGGCGGTTCCTGAGAGCGGGGCGGTTTCCGCGGGCGGGGCGGTTGGAGGAGGCGGTTGAGGTCGTGGGCCAGTTCGGCGGCCTTCATCCGGGTGCCCGGCTTCTTGTCCAGCAGGCGGCTGATCGTCGGGCCGAGCCTGCCGGGCTCGCGCAGGGGGTCGGGCTCGGCGGTGAGTATCGCGAACTTGACCGCCTCGGCGTTGCTCCTGCGGAACGGCGGCCGACCCTGCAGCGCCGTGTAGAGCGTGGCGCCGAGCGACCACAGATCGGCCGCCTCTCCGGCAGGGTCGCCGTGCAGCCGCTCGGGCGCCATGAAGTCGAGCGTTCCGACGAGCTGCCCGAGCCTGGTGAGCGAGGAGCTGCCCTCGATGGCGGCGATGCCGAAGTCCACCAGCACCACCTCGCCGGGGGCGGTGATGAGGATGTTGTCCGGCTTCACATCGCGGTGGTAGACCCCGACGGCGTGCGCCGCCGTCAGCGCGTCGAGCACCCGGGCCCCGATCCTGGCCGTTTCGAGCTCCGGCAGCGGCGCCCGGCCGATCAGCGTGCCGAGCGGGTCGCCGCGTACGTGGTCCATCACGATCCACGGCCCGTCCTGGGTGTCCAGGATGTCGTGCACCCTGACGATGCCGGGATGGATGACCCTGGCCAGTGCCTGCGCCTCCCGCCTGGCGCGCGCCGCCAGTTCGGGCGCCGGCCCCATGTCGGGGCGGATCTGTTTGAGCGCCACCGTACGGTCGAGCGCGCTGTCCCTGGCCCGCCAGACCCGTCCCATGCCGCCCCTGCCCAGGGGCGCCTCGATGACGAATCGGCCGGCGACGCGGTCACCAATCATCGTTCAGCCGCCCGGCGTGCTCGTAGCGCCCGCCGCCGGATCGGGTGTCGCGCAGGGTGCGCAGCGCGTCGTCCTCGAAACTGCGCGTCCCGTGGCTCTCCGTGGGGTACGAGCCGGAGTCGTCGCGTTCGGTCGGCTCGTAGGAGGAGGTGGCGGAGGAGTAACGCCGGGTCTCGGCAGGCTCGTCGCGGATGTCGTCCAGCGCGTCGCGCAGCCGCTTCGCGTCCAGCTTCTCTTCGATCTTGTCGTACGACCCGGGCCGCTGCATCAGCTTGACCAGCACCGGCAGGCACTCGATGACCAGGATGAACAGGAAGAGCAGCAGCCGCGCCATGGTGAGCGAGGCGTTGTCCTGGGAGACCCGGCCGAGCGCCTCCAGCCGGAGCAGCAGGCCGTCGGAGTCGAGGTTCTCATCGACGAACTGGCCGCGGAGCTCGGCCTGCTGGGCGTTCAGGCGATCCAGCTCGGCCCGCACCTTCGGCAGCTCCTCCTCCGCCGCCTGCAACCGCCTGGCCCGCCCGGTGGCCTGGGTGGTGCCGAGCTGCTCGCGGCGCTGCTCGATCTGCCGCTCGATGTCGCCGACCCGGGTGGCGGCGCGCCGGTAGGCTCGTTCGGCCGCCCGCGCCAGCGGCCCCGGGCCCTTCTTCGCGCATTTCGGCGGGCCCACGTAAAGCTGGCACTGCCATTCGTCGTAGAAGGTGTCGCGCTGTTTCACCGCTTCTTTGCGGGATTTCTCCAGCTCCTGGATCCGCTGGTCGGAGGCGGGGTCGAGGGCCGTCTCCCCGCGGGAAGCGATGACGGCTTCGAGCTCCGTCACCGTCGTCTCCAGGGTGGCGACGCGCCTGCCCGTCTCGCCGGTCTGCTGGGCGCGGGTGAAGGCGTCGAGGCGCTCCTGCTTGATGTCGAGGATGGTGGCGTCGATCTCCGGCTTGAAGATCTGCAGCACGAGCGGCGTGGAGATGACCGCGCCGAGGAGGAGCGCCAGGAGGACGCGGGGCAGCGCGAGCCAGAACCGCCGCCGGCCCCTGACCGGCAGCGAGGTGGCGAGCCAGCGGTCGAGGCCCAGGATGATCACGCCCCAGACCAGGCCGATGGCGATGGCGAGCGGCAGGAAGACCTTGAGCGCCGAGGACAGCGCGAACGTCATGGCCAGCGCGGCCAAGCAGGCGGTCGTGAGGATGGCCCCGCCGAGGCCGATGAACCTGGCGCGTTCGCCGTCGTATCTCTCCAGCACGTCCTGGCGGGCGCCGGACAGGATGATCAACCATCTACCGATCACACGCCGCTCCCTCGTGTCCCGCCGCTACCCTCTCGGCAGAGTACTTATTAGCATCAACAATCGGCAACGACGGGGTAACCAACCGCGTCTGACACTTTGACCGGGCACGGCCACATCCGAATAACCAGGAACGGGCGCAATATTGACAATTTCCCTCAAACTTCACATTTCCGCCCTATGAGCGCGTCCATTCACGACCTCATCGCGTCGTTCGCGGAGAAGCTCACCGTCGTGGAGATCGACATCGCCGGCATCAGGTTCTTCGAGGTCCGCGCGGACGAGGTCGGCACCCCGTACGTCGTCCGCAGGGCCGCCGCCAAGTGGTCCACCCTCACCGCCACCGGGGACGAGGTGGCGGACGCGGTGGGCGACGTCGCCCGCGAGCTGATCTCCCCGGAGGGCCGGGACGCGGTCGTCGTGCTGCCCGCCGCCGACGGCCCCGAGCAGGAGGCGAGCCTGCGCGCGATCACCGCGTGGTGCCCCGCCGCCCAGGTCATGCGGCCGCTCGGGGTCAAGGCGGCCGACCTGCTGCGCGACCTGGCCGCCCAGGCTCCGCTGCGGCAGTCGTACGACCTGGTCGTGGTCAGGGAACGGGCCGCGGACGGGCGGCTGGAGCTGGCCGGGCAGCCGCTCTTCGCCGCGGGCACGCTGCCGGGACAGGACGCCCACGTCGCCGTGACCTGCACCGGCCCCGGCGGCATGCTCCTGGCGGTCTCGGCATGGTCGGGCCCGCTCGAACCCTCGGGCCTGGTCTCGGTCGACCACGCGCCGCTGCCCCCTGGCCGGCACACCCTCAGGGCGGTGCTGGAGGCCCCGGGCCGGGTCGGCTTCCCCGGCGTCGCGGACCTGCGGCCGCACACCGGTTCCTGGGCGGAGGTGGTCGCCGGGCTGCCCGCGCGGCTGCGTCCCCCTTCCTCCCGCCCCGCCCACCTGATCTGCGCGATCGAGACCACCGGCGCCCAAGACGAGCTGGAGGCCCGCTGCCACTGGCCCGCCTACCTCATCGACCTGCTGGCCGACAGCCCCACCCAGTTCTCGGTCATCAGCTACGGCACCCACGTCTTCGGCGAGCGCCACCCCACCCACGTCCCGCCCCGCGTGGCCCTCTGGGCCGGCTCGGCGGCCCAGGCCAGGCTGGCGCTCGACTCGCTGCGTCCCACTCCGCCGACGTACCCGAACGCCGCCCAGGTGGAGGACGTCCTGGCCGAGCTGCGCGGCCTGCTGCCGCAGGACCGCGCCCGTACCGCGCTGCTCACGATCGGCGCGCGCCCGCCGCACCCCCGCAGGGTCGGCAGGGACCGCGTGCCGCCCTGCCCGCACCGGCACGACTGGCAGGCGCTGCTGCAGGAGCTGGAGCGGCGCCACGGCACCAGGTTCGCGGCGATCTGCGACGCCGCCTCGCCGGCCTGGGAGCGGCTCGGCTCGGCGGCGCTGTACCAGGTGGACGCGGTGGACGTCGAGGAGCTCGCCGCCCGCCTCGACCTGACGTCCGCCGGGGGCTCGCTCACCCTTCCCTTCGTCAGCTGAAATGAGGACCCCGCGTGACCGATGCAGAACCCGCGCCCGACATTGCGATGTGGGGCGCCTCGGGTAGCGGCAAGACCGCCTTCCTCGCGGCCCTGAGCATCGCGCTGAACAGGGCCGGGACGAGCTGGAGGCTGGTCGGCGAGAACCAGGCGTCGGGCGCCGAGCTGATCAGGCTCCGCAACAGGCTGCTGGACGATCGCATGTTCCCCGACTCGACCGAGTCCCTGACGTACTACAACTGGCTGCTGATCGGCGCGGCCGAGAGCCGGCGGCAGTGGTGGCGGCCGTGGCGGACCCTGCCGGGCAGGGCGCCGCGGATCAGGCTCGACTTCCTGGATCCGCGCGGCGGCCTGTACGCCGAAGAGCAGGCGAGCGTCGACAAGGAGGCCCTGGTGGCCAGCCTGGTCAGGAGCCGCGGGCTGATCTACATGTTCGACCCCGACAGGGAGAGCCGGGTCGGCGACGCCTTCAAGCACCTCGACCAGGCCCTGAACGAGGTCGCCGGGCAGATGCTGGTGGGCGACGAGTTCGCCGACGGCAAGCTACCCCACTACATAGCGGTCTGCATCACGAAATATGACGATCCGCGGGTGCTGATGCTGGCCGACCGGTGGAAGCTCGCCGAGCCCGACGTCAACGACGATCTGCGCATCCCGCGCGTGGACGAGGACCGGGCCAGGGAGTTCTTCCACCGGCTCTGCCGGCACGGGCGCAGCCACAACGCGGAGATGATCGTCGATCTGATCGAGACGTACTTCCACAAGGACCGCGTGCGGTTCTTCGTGACCTCGTCGGTGGGGATGTACATCGACGAGCGCCGCCGCCGGTTCGACCCCGACGACTTCCTCAACGTCATCGACGATCCCCAGAAGGGCCTCATGATCCGCGGCGCCGTCCGTCCCATCAACGTCATGGAGCCGGTGATCTGGCTCGGCGACATGTTGAGCTCACGTTCGATGAGGAGCGGGTGATGGCGGTACGGCCGACCGCCCACTGGGCGGTCCTCGGCAAGACGCCACAGAGCCTGGACGACTACGACGTCATCGGGTCCAGTACGGGAGCGCTGAGCAGGGCCGAGTTCTCCGACTGGCTCAAGTCGTTCGCCTCGGGCACCGTGGAGCCCAAGGCGCTGCCGCGGGTGGCGGCCAGCCCCTTCGACCGGGGCGGCGAGTCCTGGCTCGGCCTGTCGCTGCAGACGAAGCCGGAGTCCCAGGACGGCTTCCACCGGCCGTACACGATGACCTGGCACATCTGCCTGCGCTGGGAACAGGTCGCGAAGATCCCGCTCTCCTACCGCGCGCTGTACGAGGCGCTGCAGCGCAAGGACTTCTCCGGCGAGAGCCCGTTCCGGCTCAGCCTGCACGACTACGACCCGCCCAGGCTCGCCGCCGCGGCCAACGCCACCGCGCGCCGGGCGGCGGCGCTCCTGCTCACCGGCCGGCCCGTCTGCGTGGTCCGCGCCGAGCTCCCGCTGGAGCAGCGGCTCGACTTCCTCGACTGCGTCGCGGCGCTCCTCCCGTACGGCATGCGCAGCCGGCTCGCCGTCTCCACCTGGACCAACAGCGCCTCCAGGCATCGCATCAGGCTCTCCTTCGCCGAGGTCGCGCCCGCCCACGGCGCCTGGGAGCTGCCATGGGAGCGAGATGTCGCGCACGATCTCCCCGCCGAGGCCCGCCACTACGTGCAGGAGCTCGCACAGTACGACGCCGACGGTCTCACCGGTCTGATCAGCCGCCTGGCCGGTCTCGACCGCCCGCTCGACCTCGACAACGTGGCCGACCGCGCCGAGGCCCTCATGCGCGTACGCGAGCACGCCGCGATCAGGCTGGCCTCCTCCGTGCGGCAGCTGCTCCCCGAGTCGCTGGCCGGTCTCGCCCGCGCCGACGAGGCGCGGCTGCACGAGCTCAACGGCCGGCTGTCGCAGGCTCTCGACCGCGTCACCGACGCCGACCGCCGGGCCTACCGCGTCATCGTCCAGCGGAACCTGACCCCGCTGCCCGACGGGCTGACCGGCTCTCCCGCCGCGGAGACCTTCTTCCGCATCCTCCTGAGCCTCCTGTACGGCCCTGTCCTCCGCCCTCAGGACATCGACGACCTCCGCGGCGACTTCAGCCCGCTCGGAGCCCTTCCCGGCCCGCTCGCCAAGGCGCTCAAGGCGGTGTCCGCCGGCTGCGAGCCCCTGGCCAAACTGCGGATCGCCTTCCTCACAGGCGACGGCGGGATGGTTCGGCGGATCCTGTCGGGCCTGCCCGTCGAGGAGCTGCTGAACCTGATCGAGCGCTCCCGCGAGCGCCACGTACTGGACGGTGTCCTGCGTGAGCTGGAGGGCCGCGGCGGCGGGAAGGACGTCGCCGAGCAGCTCCACCGCCGCCGCTACCTGGTCAGGCCGATCTCCGACTGTTTCCAGGACGACAGCCTGGAGCGTCACCGCCGCATCCTGCGGCTCAGCCGGGGCCGCCTGCTCCTGCCCGGTGACGTCAAGGAGATCCTCGAAGCCCTGGACGGGGCTCCGCCGCAGGCGTTCCTGCTCGCGATCATGGCGGAGAGCGGCTGGGGCACGAGTGCGGCCCTGCTGTCCGGGCTGGCCGCGCACGCGCTGCGCGAGCTGCGGCTGGACGGCCCGATCAAACGGGACATCGAGGACGGCCTCACCAGGATGACCGCCCCCGCGCTCGTCCGCGCGCTGCGCAGCCCGCGCAGGCTCTTCGGCGGCCGGCTCCCGGAGACGGCGTCCTCCTCGATCGGCACGATCCAGTCGGTCCGGGAGGGGCTCCGCCGGCGCTTCCCCACCCCGCTCACCGAGCACGAGGTCAATGCGGCGCTCAACGGGCTCGGCCGCCCCCTCCGGCTGGAGGGACTGCTCGCGATCATGGCGGAGAGCGGCCCGGGAACGGCTCGGGAGCTGCTCTACTGGCTCGCCCAGCGTGCGGCCGACCAGCTCGGCACGGGCCTCACCGACAAGGCGGCCGCCGACATCGGCCAGGGCCTGGAGCGGATGACCGGCCCCCGCCGCGCCCTGCCCTTCGTCCGGCGCTCCCCTGGAGGCCAGGCCTGAGACGTCACGCAGCGGCCGGCTGGTGGTAGACCGCGTGCCAGACCTCGTTGCGGATGCGGCCGAACTCCGGGGACAGGCGCACCTCCTCCGTACGCGGGTACGGCAGGTCGACGTCCACGACCCGGTGGATGCGGCCGGGGCGGGCGGCCATCACCACGACGCGATTCGCCAGGTAGACGGCCTCGTCCACGTCATGCGTGATGAACATGACCGTGCGCCGTTCCCGGCTCCACGTGTCCAGGAGCTGGTCCTGCAGCTGCACGCGGGTGAGCGCGTCCAGTGCGCCGAACGGTTCGTCCATGAGCAGGACCTGCGGGCCGACCGCGTACGCGCGGGCGATCGCGCAGCGCTGTTTCATCCCGCCGGACAGCGTCTTGGGGAGGGCGTCGGCGAAGTCGGTCAATCCGACCAGGTCGATCGCGTGCTGGGCGCGCCGGCGGCGCTCCTCCGGGGGGATCGGCTGGAGCTTCAGCCCGAACTCGACGTTCTTGCGCACGGTCAGCCACGGGAACAGCGCGTACTGCTGGAAGATCACGCCGCGGTCGGGGCCAGGGCCGGTCACCGGGGCGCCGTCCAGCAGGATCTGGCCCGTGCCCGGCTCCAGCAGGCCCGCGGCCATGCTCATCAGCGTGCTCTTGCCGCAGCCTGACGGGCCCACGACGGTGACGAACTCGCGGTCGGCGATGTCGAGGTCCACGCGATCGAGGGCGAGGAAGTCCCCGCTGGCGAGGGCGAACGTCTTCGAGACGTTCCTGAACGAGATCTTGGGGGTCATCGGCGCTCCTGCCATCCGGTGAGCCGGCGCTCGGCCAGCAGGAGGAGCCGGTCCATGACCAGGCCGAGCACTCCGATGCTGATCAGGCCGACGAAGATCGTGGGAAGGTCGTAGTAGAGCTGGGCCTGCTGCATGCGGTAGCCCAGCCCCTCCTGGGCGGCGATCAGCTCGGCCGCCACCAGGGTGCCCCAGGCGGCGCCGAGGCCGATGCGCATGCCGACGATGATGAATGGCGTCGAGGCGGGCACCACCACCTTGACGAAGATCGTCCGGTCGGACGCGCCCAGCACACGGGCGGCGTTGATGAGGGTCTTGTCCACGTCCAGCACGCCCTGGAAGGTGGAGACGACGCTGGACAGGAACGCGGCCAGGAAGATCACGAACACCTTGGGCGTCTCGCCGATGCCCATCAGCAGGATGGCCAGCGGGATGATCGCCAGGGGCGGGATCGTCCTGAAGAACTGGACGTACGGCTCGATCAGGGCGCGGGCGGTCGCGTACCAGCCCATGAGGAAGCCGATCGGGATCGCCAGGACCGTGCCCAGCGCGAACCCGATGAAGACGCGGCGCAGGCTGGCCAGGACGTCGCTGGTGAGGGTGCCGTCGGTGACGAGTTCGGCGCCGCGGCCGATCACCTCGACCGGGCCGGGCAGGCTCTGGACGCCGAGGCGGGACAGCGCGGTCCAGATGCCGAGCCCGGCGATCACGGCCGTCACGTTGAGCACGGCGGTGCGGCTGGGGCGTTGTCTGGGGGATGCGGGGGGCTTGGTCATGGTCGTCGCGGTCATGGGCGCGGGCCGTTCATGGTGGGGCGGGCCTCTCGGCGGCTAGGGGACGGCGGGGCGGAGGTGGGCGGGGATCGAGGGCTCCTCGTGCAGGAGGAGGGCGATCGCGCCCATCGCGGACGCGTTCACCCCGAGGTCGGCGGGCACCACGGCGATCTCGCGGGGCGAGCGCGGCAGCGCCTGCCGGGCGATGGCGTCGCGGATCGGGTCGAGGACGAGGCTGCCCAGCCCGGCCAGCTCGCCTCCGATCACGACCAGCGCGGGGTCGAGCTGGGTGACGGTGCCCGCCAGCACGCGCCCGAGGTCGGCGGCGGCCGAGGCCACGACGTCGCACACGACGGGTACGCGGTCCTGCGCCGCGGCGACCAGCGCGTCCAGGGCGGGCAGGGAGAGGCCGCGCGCGGCGCACGCCTCCAGCAGGCCCCGCCCGCCGGCGCGCCCTTCCAGGCAGCCGCGCGAGCCGCAGTGGCAGGGCGGTCCTTCCGGGTCGAGCGAGACGTGGCCGACCTCGCCGCCGGCGCCGTGCGCGCCGCGCAGCAGCCGTCCGCCGGTGATGAAGCCGCCGCCGATGCCGATCGACCAGCGTACGTACACCATGTCGCGCACCGACCTGCCGACGCCCCAGGTCGCCTCGGCGAGCGCCGCGAGGCGAGCGTTGTTGTCGACCGCGAGCCGTACGCCGAACTCGTCCTCCAGCCTGCGGGCGAGCGGCTCGTAGCGCGCGGGAACGGCCGCCACCTGCGGCGGCGGGTCGTCGACCACGCCGACGAGGCCGAGCCCGATCGCCTCCAGGGCGCCCAGGCTCAGGCCGCGCTCGGCGGCGCCTTCGCGGACCAGGCGGACCGCGGTCTCCGCCTCCTCCTCGGGGCCGGCGTCGCCGGGCAGGTCGGCGGAGGCGGTGGCGACCACCTGGTGCGCCGCGTTGGCCACGGCGAGGCGTACGCGGTTGCGTCCCAGGTCCAGGCCCAGCAGCAGACCCGCGTCGGGGTTGAGCGAGACCAGGGCCGCCGGCCTGCCGCGCCCGCGCGGCTCGGCCGCCGAGCCCTCGGTCTCGATCAGCACGCTCCGCTCCAGGAGGCCGGAGACGATCGCGAACATGGTCGTACGGGACAGGCCGGTGCGCTCGGTGAGCTGAGCGCGGCTCAGTGCGCCCGCGGCGCGCAACGTGGACAGGACGGCGTCCTCGTGCACGCGGCGCAGCCGCTGCAGGGCGTCAGTCGGACTCGACATGGCTACATGATGGTGGGACGAAGATGGTCATCCGGCCGCCGCCTGGTACAGATCGGCCGTCAGATAGGTGGCGGGGTCGGGGGACGAGGGCAGCTTGCCCATGGTGACGAACAGGTCGGCCAGGCCCTTGTACCAGCCGGCCACCGAGCCGTCCGCGACGAGCTGCTTCAGCTCGCTCGTCGGCACCACCTTCGTGACGGCGGAGGCGCCCTTGAACTGCTCGGCGGGCACCTTCAGGAACGTCGCCGTCAGCGTCTCGGCCTCGCCGAGGTGCGCGGCGACCCAGTCGTTGCCCTCCTGCAGCACCTTGAGCACCTTGGTGACCGTCTCGGGGTCCTCCGCGACCAGCTCGTTGCGGGCCACGAACGAGCTGGGGAAGCTCAGCTTGGGGTAGTAGTCCTCGCTCTTGGTCAGCTCGACCGTGTCGGGGACGTTCTTCTTGATGGTGTCGATCAGCGGGTACCAGATGGCCGCCGCGTCGATCTGCTTGCCGCTGAAGGCCGTGACGACCGTGCTCGGGTCCATGTTGACCTTCTGCACGTCCTTGCCGGACAGGCCGGCCTCCTTCAGCGCCAGCTCCAGGATCATGTCGCCGGACGTCCCCTCGGGCACCCCCACCTTCTTGCCCTTGAGGTCGGTGATGGAGGAGATGCCGGTGCCGGGATGGGTGATCACGCGGTCGGCCTGGCCCAGCATGTTGGGCGCGATGATCTTGGCCTTGCCGCTCGCGGGCAGCCATGTGGCGCCTGAGCCGATGTAACCGAAGTCGATGTCGCCCGCGCCCAGCGCCTGAATCTGCACCGGGCCGTTGGTGAACACCTTCAGCTCGGGCTCCAGCCCGTGCTTGGCCCACAGGTCCTGCTGGTCGGCGGCGGCGAGCACGGCCGCGCCGGCGAAGTCGGCGATGTAGCCGAAGCGCACCTTCGTCGCCCCGGCGCCGTCGCCGTCGGAGGTGCCGCACCCGGCGGCGAGCGGGAGGACGGCCAGCGCCACGAGGGCGGTGGCCAGGATGCGAGGACGCCTCATCGGCGGATCCTTTCTCGTTCTGAAGGGGGTGACGGGTGGCCTTCAGGTCACGTCGTCCGCGACGCCGTCCACGTCGGGAGCGCGTCCTTCGCCGATGTCGGCCATGTAGCTCATCCAGGTGTACGCGGGGTCGCCGCGGCGCAGCAGCTCGCGGTAGAGCCGTACGGTCAGGTCCCTGCGCACCTCCGCGTAGGCGGGCACGGCGTAGAGGTTGCGCAGCTCGTGCGGGTCGCCGTCCAGGTCGTACAGCTCGTGGACGCCTTCCGGGTTGAACACCAGCTTGTGGCGGCGGTCCCTGATCATGCGCTGGGAGTAGGGGAAGTGGTGGCCGTGGAACTCGGTGACCACCTCGTCGCGGCCCTCGTCGCGGCCCTCGTCGCGGCCCTCGGAGGGGGCGCCGGAGAGCAGCGGCAGCAGGCTCGTGCCGTCGCACGGCTCCTGGGGCGGCAGGCCCGCCAGCTCCAGGATCGTGGGGTTGAGGTCGATGAGGGTGGCGAAGGCGTCCACGGTACGCGGTGGTGCGCCCGGCACCCGGACGATGCCGGGGATGCGGTAGATGTCCTCGTACATCGCCGGGCCCTTGTCGTTGAGCCGGTGGGCGCCGGTGAACTCGCCGTGGTCGGCCGTGAAGATCACCGCCGTGTCGTCCCACAGGTCAAGCTCGCGCAGCGCGGACAGCAGCCGCCCGATCTGTACGTCGATCATGGTCACGTAGCCCCAGTAGGCGGCGATCAGCCGGCGCCAGGCGTCCGCGTCGAAGTGGTCGGCCGACCAGTACTCCGAGTAGCGGCGCTGCACCTCCGGTTTGCCGTCGAAGGTCTCGGCCATGGACTCCGGCAGCGGGACCTGCTCCGGGGCGTACAAGCCGTAGTACTCATCGGGGATCAGGTACGGCAGGTGGGGGCCGTACCAGTGGCAGGACAGCATGAACGGGCGGCCGTCGTCGTGGAAGTCGCGGGCGTACCGGTCCAGCAGCTCCAGTGTCCGGTCGGCGAGGAAGGTCTCGATCGTGGCCTCCGGCGGCTGCCTGAGGCGGCCGGCGATGAGGTGGCCGCGGCCGGTGCCGTTGGGGGCCTTGCCGAAGACGGGGCGCTCCACCGCGAACGGCGGATGGCCCTGCTCCTTGAGCCACTGCTGGTAGGAGGGGTGGTGGAAGGGGTTCAGGGCGCCGGGGAGGTGCTCGCCGTCGATGCCGTAGTGCTCGGGGCCACGTTCCCTGCCGATGTGCCATTTGCCGACATGTCCCATGTTGTAGCCCGCCGCCTGAAGTGGCGCGGACAGCACGGGGTGGTGCTCGGCGACCTCGTCGCGGCCGCCGCCGTTGCGCTCGGGGTTGACGAGCAGGCCGTGCCTGAACGGGTGGAGGCCGGTGAACAGCGAGGCCCGCGCCGGCGTGCAGATGGCCGTCGGTGTGTAGAACCGGTCGAAGCGCGCGCCCTCCGCCGCCAGGCCGTCCAGCGCTGGGGTGCGTATCACCGGGTTGCCGTAGCAGCCGAGGGTGTCCACCCGATGCTGGTCGGTCATCAGGAACAGGACGTTGCGTGGACTGGTCACTCATACTCCGATCGCCATTAAGTCCAGAGCCTTTACGTTAAATGGCTCTTCGCTGCCTCGGCAAGGGGTGTGGGCGGGGTTTTTAGTCCCATCTATTGACCTAAATCGGCCGCCTCGATCAAACTGAGCGCCTGACGCCCCTAGAAAAGGAGTTCGATGCGCCGCCCCCTCACGGCCTTCGTGGCTGCCGCGCTCACCACCGTGTTCCTGGCCCCGGCCCCCGCCGCCGGCGCCGCCGACCCGCCCGTCAACCTCGCCCTGACCGGCACGGCCACCGCCTCCAGCGTCGAACTGGACCGCGCCGACTTCGTGGCCGCTCACGTGAACGACGGCGACACCGCCACCCGCTGGTCCTCCATGTACGAGGACGACAACTGGGTGCAGGTCCAGCTCGCCCGGCCGTCCAAGGTCGACCACGTGACCCTCCGCTGGCCGAACGCCTGCGCCCGCGACTTCGTCCTGCAGACCTCGGTCGACGGCGCCGCCTGGACCGACGTCGCCTCACTGCAACGCGACACGTGCCCGCGTACCGACGTCATCGCCCTGAGCTCCGACGAGCCCGTCGGGTACGTGCGCATGCAGGGCCGCGAGCGCTGGGCCGCGTACGGCTACTCCATCGCGGAGTTCGAGATCTGGGACGGGCCGCCCGCCGCGCCCGAGCCGACGCTGGGGCTGATCCCGCGGCCGGTGTCCGTCACGGAGACCGGCGCGGCGCCGTTCACCCTGCACAAGAACACCCGCATCCTGGCCGAGGGCGACGGCGCGCAGGCGCCGGCCGGCCGGCTCGCCGGGCTCCTGCGCCGCTCCACCGGCCTGCCGCTGAAGACCGCCGCCCACGGCCGCGGCCCCGCGCCCATCGTCATCGAGGTCGGTCCTGGCAAGGGTCCTCAGGGCCACGAGGAGGAGGGCTACACGCTGTCGGTGACGGCCGCCGTGATCCGCCTCAAGGCCGCCACCTCGAACGGAGCGCTGAACGGTGTCCAGACGCTCCGCCAGCTCTTCCCCCAGTGGGTCGAGTCGGACGGCGTCGTCGATGCCGCGTGGACGGTACCGGCCGTGCAGATCACCGACTACCCCCGCTTCGCGCATCGCGGCATGATGCTCGACGTCGCCCGCAGCTTCTACCCGGTGGACGAGGTCAAGCGGTACATCGACGCCGCCGCCCAGTTCAAGATCAACCGGCTGCACCTCCACCTGACCGATGACCAGGGCTGGCGCATCGTCATCGACGACCCCGCCACGAACCCGTCCGGCATCGACTACGGCCTGCTCACCCGGGTCGGCGGCGGCACCGCGATGACCGAGCGGGGCACCGAGCCCGGCGTCACCGGTTACTACACCAAGGCCGACTACGCGGAGATCGTCCGCTATGCCGGGGAGAACGGCATGACCGTGATCCCCGAGATCGACATGCCCGGCCACGTCAACTCGGCGCTGCACTCCGTACCGCAGCTCAACACGCCGGGCGCGCAGCCCAAGCCCGCACCGGGCGGGACCACCGTCCCGCACAACGGCACCGGCGCCGTCGGCTACTCCTCCTTCGACGCGGACAGCGCGGTCACCTACGAGTTCGTCGAGCACGTGCTGGCCGAACTCGCCGCCATGACGCCGGGGCCGTACCTGCACATCGGCGGCGACGAGGCGCACGTCACCGGCCACGACGACTACGTGCGCATGGTGGACGCCTTCACCGCTCACGTGAACGCTCTCGGTAAGACCGTCGTCGGCTGGAACGAGTACGCGGGCACCGCCCTGCCCCAGGACAACGCCGTGGTGCAGTTCTGGAACGGCTCAACCGCCGCCGTGGCCGCCGCCGTGAACGGTCGCGGCGCCAAGGTCGTGCTGTCGCCGGCGCCGCACGCGTACGTGCCGCAGAAGCAGGACCCGCGCCAGCCCGAGGGCGGCACCTGGGCGTGCGGCGGGGTCTGCGGCCTCGACCGCCACTACAACTGGGATCCGGGACGCTTCGTCCCCGGCATCCAGGAGAGCAGCGTGCTGGGGGTGGAGTCGGCGCTGTGGGGTGAGTTCATCCGCCGCGTCAGCCAGGCCGAGTACTACTCCTACCCCCGGCTCATCGCCACCGCCGAGGTCGGCTGGACGCCGCAGGACCAGCGCGACTACGACGACTTCAAGAACCGGCTGTCGAAGGTGGGCGGCCGGCTGACCGTCCAGGGCACCAACTTCTTCCCCACCGCCGACGTGCCCTGGCGCCTGGAGGCCCTGGGCGTCGCCCACCCCGCCGGCGCCACCTGGACCGTCACCGCCCCCGGCCAGTCCACAACCGGCCTCTCCACGGTCATCACGTGGAACGACGGCACCGAGGAGCACCCGACCCCGACCACGGACCAGGAGGGCAGCATCCCGGACATGCGCCTCAACGGCGTTTTCACGGTGACGTCCACGAGATCGTTCAGCGAACCGGGAACGTACGCCGGCACCCTGACGGTCCGCGCCCCTGACCGCTCCGAAGCGACCAGCACCTTGACGGTCACCGTGCGCGACTGATTCTCGCGACGCCAGCCGGCGAACACCGGACTGGCGGCGGCCACCGGCCCTTCGTTCGGCAAGCCGCTCGCAATGCTGGCCACGAAAAAGGCGATAAATGGGCTTATCGGCTTGAATTCAGCGGGCAGCAAGGCGCTCGGATCACAGTTCTCTCGTCAACCCCATTGGGCTCAGAAGTCCGACCACGAGAGGACGTGATGTGACCAAGCACCACCTCGGCGCGGCTCCCCACCCGCAGCCCACACACCAGCAGCCGTTCAGCGAGCCCGGCCGGCAGTCTGCCGGGCCCGCGCTCAAGAAGGGCGAGTTCTTCGAGACCAGCGGGTGCCAGGACTGGAAGCGGGTGGCCTGAGATGACCTTGTTCCATGTCGTACTGGCGATCGTGCTCATGCTGGTCACCGCCACGATCACCTATCTGATCGCCCGTAGCCGCGTGGCGGACGAGCGCCTCGCGTTGAGGCTCGCCGAGGAGCGGCGCACCCAGGCGGCCGAGCAGTCGGCCGCGCTGCGCGCCGAACGGGACAAGCTCCAGAGACAACTGGCCGACTTCAACCAGGCGTACACCGCCGCGCTGACCGAGCGCAGGACGCTGGACGAGCGACTCGGCCGGCTCGCCGCCGAGCTGGACGCGACTCGGAACAACCTCCAGCGCAAGGCGGCCGATGCGGAGCGTCTGCGAGCGGAACTCCAGGCGGAGCAGGCGCGAGGAGCGGAAGCGGGCACTCGGCTCCGCGGCGGCGAACTCGCGATCACCGAGCTGCGGGCGAAGGAAGCGGTTCTGCGCTCGGAGGTCCACGACCTGAAGACGCAGCTCGCCGAGTTGGCCATGCAGAAGCAGGCGCTGCTGGAGCAGGCTGCGACGGTGCAGGCGGTCCGCGCGGAGCTCGACCAGACTCGCCTGGACAACAACCGGCTCCTGGAGGAGACGCTGCGCGCGGCGACCAAGGAGATGCTGAAGCAGTCTCAGGCCGAGCTGGTCACCAAGGCCGAGGCGACCCTCAGCGCGGCCAGCAGGCCGGTCCATGAACAGCTGGCCGAGATGGACCGGCAACTCAAGGAGTTCTCCACGAGCCGGGTCGCCGCCGAAGCCTCGCTCAACCGGCAACTGCTCACCCTGACCGAGGAAGGACAGCGGACCAGGAAGGAAACCCGGGCGCTCGTGGAGGCGCTCAAGAAGCCGCAGGTCCGCGGGTCCTGGGGCGAGATGCATCTCAAGAGGGCCGTGGAACAGGCGGGTCTGGTCGAGCGGTGCGACTTCGACACCCAGGTCCACTTCGCCGACAGCGAGGGCGCACTCCGGCCTGACATGCTGATCCACCTGTCAGGGGGCAAGCACGTCGTCGTGGACTCCAAGGTGCCGATGGCCGCGTTCATGTCGGCGATCGAGGCCGTGGACGACGCTGAGGCGGACAAGCACTGGGCCGATCACGCCCGGCAGTTGCGGCAGCACGTGGATGCGCTCGGAGGCAAGGAGTATTTCCGGAAGGTCCTTTCGCCGGAGTTCGTCGTGCTCTTCGTGCCCAGCGACGCCTTCCTCCAGCCGGCGCTGGAGAAGGAGCCGACGCTGCTCGAGTACGCGAGCGCCAAGAACGTCCTGATCGCGACGCCGACCTCACTCATCGCCCTGCTCCGCACCGTGGCGTTCGCGTGGACGCAGGCGGCGCTCCAGGACAATCTCAAGCAGGTCTACGAGCTGGGCCGCGAATTGTACGAGCGGCTCTCGACCATGGGTGATCACCTCAACGGCTTGGGCAAATCCCTGGACCGGTCGGTCAAGGCGTACAACGACACGGTCGGATCCATGGAAAGGAGGGTCATGGTGACCGCGCGGAAATTCCACACACTCAAGGTCGTGGAAGGCCGGCTGGTCGAGCTCAAGGCAGTCGAACAGAGCACGCGCCCGCTCGGCACCCCCGAGCTCGGGGAATCGGCCGGTGCGGTGGCGGGCGTCCGGGCCATCCCGCCGGCGCCGGACGCAGCGGACGGGCTCGTAAGTTGAGCGTCCCGCCGTGGCGCCGCTCGCGAAACTGTGCCACGTTCCTGTGAGCCGGCGCCGGGACATGGCGGGTGTCTTATATGCGAATTGACAATGCACGACAAATGGCGCGGTCCGCCCTGTAAAGTTCGCGTGGATCGATACCAACCGACGAGCAGACCACGCGGAGGCTTGAGGGTATGGCGAAGTGCAACGGTTGCGGTGGTGAGGTGTCGGAGGGCAGGCTATGCGCCTTGTGCGCCGCGAAGATGGTCGCCTATCACGACGGAGATTACGACGACGAAAATGACCCCGCGGTAAAGCTCTACCGCGAAACCGCTGCCAAAATGAACTCGAATTCATCCTCCAGCGGGTGCGCCCTCGTCGTGCTCGCCCTCACCTCCGCCTCCGCCGCCCTCGCGGCCGCAGGGATCGGCATCGAGCACTTCATCGGCTGATCGGCCAGGATCCCCATGCGTTTTGGTGTTTCGAACAAGGTGCCGAGGTGGGATGGATGCATGATGACTAGACGTAGATGATACGTTACTCTCTGGCATGTGACCCCCGTGCAAGCCACGACCTACACTCGCGTCATGAGCGATGACGCGTTCGAGGTGCCGCTGGACGAGGCCGATGGCCATCTGCCCGACGTCATCAACGCTGCGGCACAGCGACACACCATCGCGTACCTGACCGATCAAGGTCGCCGTGTCGCCGCCATCGTCCCTGCGGACGAGGCCTGGTACTGGACTCCCGGATGGCAGGTGGCTGAGGCCGAGGCCGATGCGGACATCCGGGAGGGCCGGACTCGTTCCTTCGACACCATGGACGATCTCTTCGCCGAGACGGACGCGCTTCGGGTCAGGAGGCGGTGAAGCCGGTTTTTGCGGTGTGGCAGAAGTCGCGGAAGCGCCGTAGCCAGGCGGTCGAGGCGGAGTAGTTCAGACTGAGATCGTCGCGGTGGAACTCGTTCGTGTCGGGCTCCGTGGTGGTGGAGCCGTCCAGCATGACGCGGGCTTCGTCAGGGAGGCTTGCCAGGTACGTGTCCAGGAACGTGGCGATCTGGTGGGCCTGGTAGGCGGTCAGGTCCATGGCGCTGTTGTATCCCAGGAGTCCGGCCGTTTCCTCGTCGAGCACACCGGCGCTTTCCAGCAGTTCCAGGGTCGGGCGCCAGTTCCACGCGTTGACTCTCAGCGAGGTGCCGTCGGGGGTTTCGAGGGTCCAGGACACCGGCTCAGCCTACGGAAAACCCGGCGACGTGTCGTCGATCTCGTGGTGATAATGGCTCGCGTGAACGGGATCGAGGTCATCGTCGCTCATCGGGAGCGGGCGACCTTGCGCGTCGGGGACGTGTTCCTGAAGATCGATGCCGATCAGGAGCGGGCCGAGGCCGAGGTCGCGGCGATGGCTTGGGCGCCCGTTCCCACTCCGGAGATTCTCTGGCGAAAGCCGCCGGTGCTCGCGCTCGCCGCGCTTCCTGGAAAGGCGCTCGGCCGGCTCAGCGAGCCGTCCACGGCGTCGTCGGCGGCTTGGGTCGCGGCGGGGGCCGCCGTGCGGAAGCTGCACGGGGCGCCGCTGCCGCCGTGGGGTGGGCGGAGCCTCGACGACGTCGTGCGGGAGCTCGACGCCGAGTGCGCGTGGCTGGTCGCGAACGGGGTGGTCGGTGCCGACGTGGTCGCGCGGAACCGCCGCGTGGCCGAGGCCGCGTTGCGGCCGTGGACGCCCGTGTTCGTCCACGGTGATCTGCAGCTCTCCCACGTGTTCGTCGAGGGTGACGAGGTCACGGGCGTGATCGACTGGTCCGAGGCGGGGCAGGGCGATGCGATGTTCGACCTCGCCATCCTGACGCTCAACCATGAGGACCGGCTCGCCGACGTGATCGCCGGTTATGGGGTGGACGTCGATGTCGACGCGATCCGCGGGTGGTGGTCGGTGCGCAGCCTGCAGGCGGTGCACTGGCTGATCGAGCACGGCTTCGACCCCGCCCCAGAGCTCGCGGTGCTGCATTCCCGCAAATGAGGGCAAACCCGTGCGTCTGCGGCGAGCACTCTCCCGCAGGTGAGGGCGGGCCCGTGCCTCTGCGGCGCGGACGGTCCCGCAGGTGAGCCCTCAGGTGGGGCGGTAGGCGCGGAGGAAGGCGCGGACGCCTTCCTCGATCAGGGGGCGGACGCGGGTGTCCTCCGCCGCGTTCGCCGAGCCCAGCCGGCTCAGCGCGACTCCGAAGGTCAGCGCGATGAAGTGGTCGGCGGCGAGCCGGGCGTCGGGAACGGACAGGAGGCCGGCGCGACCCAGAGCCGCGAGGCGTTCGCCCAGCGCATCGTCGGGGGCGTAGGAGATGGGCTGGTCGGCGCGGTCGGGCAGGTGGCCGGACTCGGTCACGACGAGGCGTTGCAGGGTGGCGTACTCGGCCGAGTCGAGCATGTCGGTCGCTATCCGCATCGCGAACGCCACCAACGCGTCCTCCAGCTCGTCCGGCCGGGTGAGGCCGGTGAGGGTGGCGTCGAGAGTGTGCTGGACGGCGGTCACCAGTGACTGGCCGATGGCCTCGACGACGGCCCGCAACAGGGTCTGCTTGTCGCCGAAGTAGTCGTAGACCGTGCGCGTGGACACGCCGGCCTTGGCGGCGATGGCCCCGATGCTGGAACGGTCGAAGCCGTCGGTGAGGAACAGCTCCCTGGCCGCCGCGAGGATGGCGGCCCGCTTGTGCGGGGAGCCCTCACGCAGGGTCTTCGTGGTCTGCATGGTGCCGATCGTAGCCGAACTACACTGGCCGTTGTAGCAATGACTACACTGCACGTTGTAGTGTAGTGCCGCACATCCACGGGGGAAGGACGTTCATGACGCAGACCTTGGCACCGCCCATCCGCATCGGAAGACCCGCGATGGCCGCGCTCGGCACGCTGGCCGTCGCCACCAGCGTGCTGGAGTCGGTGATGGCGCCGGCGCTCCCGCTCCTCCAGCGCGAGCTGGACGTCAGCCCCGCCGTCGCGGCCCTGCTGCCCATCACCACGCTCATCGCCGGCGCGCTCGTCACCCCGGTCGCCGGCAAGCTGGGCGACCGCTACGGCGCGAAGCTGGTGCTGATGCGGCTGATGGCGGTGGTCGCCGCGGGCGGGCTGGTCTCCGCGCTGGCGCCCAACCTGCCGGTGTTGCTGGTGGGGCAGGTGTTGCAGGGCGCCATGATGGGCGTGCTGCCGCTGTCGTTCATCCTGGTCCGCAAATACCTGCCGCCGGGGGACGCGCAGGTGGCGATCGGGCTGGTCACGGGGCTGTTCATCGGCGGCGGCATGGTCGGGACGCTCATCGCAGGGCCGCTGGCGGAGGGGTTGTCCCGGCATGCGATGTTCGGGCTGCCGACGCTGGTGATCGTCGCGGCCACGGTGACCGTGGCCAGGGTGATGCCGCGTGACCCGGCCGGACGGCCCGGCGCGGGCGTCGACTGGCCCGGCCTCGCCCTGCTGAGCGGCACCATGCTCTCCCTGATGGCCGGTCTGGCGATCCTGCCCGAGATCGGCGCCCGGCCGGTCGTCATCGTCGCGGTGGTCATCGTCACGATCGGGTTCGGGACGGCGTTCGTGCTGGTCGAGCGCAGGGCGGCGGCGCCGATGGTGGACCTCGCGATGCTGACCGCGCCCGGCATGTGGACCTCCTGCGTGATGACGCTGGTCGTCTGCGTGGGGTCGGCGTCCGCGACGTACCTCGTCCCGCAGCTCTTCGGGGTGTCGGGCGACGGTTACGGCTTCGGCATCAGCGCCACCGCGACCGGCCTGCTCCTGCTGCCCAGCCTCATCACCTCGGCGGCGAGCGGCCCGATCGCCGGGTTCGCGGTGCGGCGGTACGGCTCGCGTCCCGTGGCCGTCGCCGGGATCGCCGTCATGGCGGCCACGCTGCTCGTCCTCGCCGCCGCGCACGCCGAGCTCTGGCAGCTCGTCGTCGGCAAGGCGGTGATCGCGCTGGCCGCGGGCCTCTGCGTCACGGCCATGCTCACCGGTACGACCGGCGCCGTCGCCCAGGCGGACACCGGCATCGCCACCGGCCTCGTCCTGGTGGCCAGAGTCGTCGGATCGGCGCTCGGCATCCAGGCGAGCGCCGTGCTGCTCACCGCGGGCACCGACCCGGTCTCCGGCGTGCCGGGGGAGTCGGGCTTCGTGCTCGGGTTCGTCCTGGCCGGCGTCGTGACCGCCACGTCCCTCCTCGTTCACACGTTCAGGCGAAAGGAAGTCCAGGCATGACATCGAAGCGTGAAGTACTGATCTCCGGCGGCGGCATCGCGGGCCCGGCGCTCGCGTACTGGCTCGGCCGCTACGGCTTCGCCGTCACCCTCGTCGAGAAGGCCGGCGGGCTGCGCGGCGGCGGCTACCCGATCGACGTGCGCGGCACCGCGCTTGAGGTGGTGCGCCGCATGGGGATCCTGCCGCGGCTGCGCGCGGCGCACGTGGACATGCACAAGTTCACGTTCCTCGACGTCGCGGGCGACGAGGTGGCGGTGGTCGATCCGCGGCTCATCGACGGCAGCGTGGCGGGCCAGGACCTGGAGGTACGCCGCGGCGACCTCGCCGAGGCGCTGCACGCGGCCGTCGGCGACGACGTGGAGTTCGTGTTCGGCGACTCCATCGCGACCATGACCGAGACCGGGCAGGGCGTGGACGTCACGTTCGCGAGCGGCAGGCGGCGGACGTACGAGGTGGTGATCGGCGCGGACGGGCTGCACTCGCGCACCAGGGAGTCCGTGTTCGGCCCCGAGGATCGCTTCCACCACTACCTCGGCCACTGCTTCGCCGGCTTCACCATGCCGAACATCCTCGGGCTCGCCCACGAGGGGGTGCTGTGGAGCACGCCGGGCCGGGCCGCCGTGCTCTACGCGGCGGGCGACGGCGACGAGGTGCACGGGTTCCTCAACTTCGCGCGTGAGGACCCGCCGTTCGGCGCCTTCCGCGACCCTGCCGCGCAGCGCGACCTGGTGGCCGCGACCTTCGCGGACGCGGGCTGGCGGGTGCCCGACCTGGTGGCGGCCATGCGGGAGGCGGACGACCTGTTCTTCGACACGGTCAGCCAGATCCGCATGCCGGCCTGGTCGAGCGGGCGGGTGGCGCTGGTGGGCGACGCGGCGTACGCGCCGTCGTTCCTGACCGGGCAGGGCACCAGCCTCGCGCTGGTCGGGGCGTACATGCTGGCCCGTTCGCTGGCCGTGCACCCGGGGCACGAGGAGGCGTTCGCCGCGTACGAGCGGGACACCCGCGAGTTCGTCACCCTCAACCAGGCGCACGTGGACGGCGGCGGCAGCGTGATGTTCCCCGCGACGCAGGAGGCGATGGACCGGCGCGACGCGATGCTGCGCGACCTCACCGCCGACCCCGTCCCGATGGAGCGGCCGGCCCACTCGGCGCTTACCCTGCCCGGCGTCGCGGGGGAACCGGCGGACGGCGGCGGGCGTTGGTCCTTCCATACGGTGCCCGCAGGCGAAAGGTCATGAGGACGTGCGCAGTTCGGTGTTCGGCAATCTCGGCTCCCAGCAGCTGCCGCCGGGGTTCGCCCTGGAGAACGGCAAGATGCTGCGCGTCCAGCTCCCCGACGACGTGCTGGCCAAGCAGGGGTCGATGGTCGCCTTCCAGGGGGAGATGGACTTCGACTACGAGGGCGGCGGGCTCGGGAAGCTGTTCAAGAAGGCAGTCACGGGCGAGGGCGCCGCGCTGATGCGCGTACGCGGCCAGGGCCTGCTCTACCTCGCCGACAACGCCGACGACATCCACCTGTTCTACCTGGAGAACGAGGGCATCACGGTCAACGGCCGTAATCTGCTGGCCTTCCAGCCGCAGCTGTCCTGGGACATCAAGCGGGTCCAGGGCGCGGGCATGGCGGCCGGCGGGCTGTTCAACACGACGATCACCGGCACGGGGTGGGTGGCGGTGACCACCCACGGCACGCCGGTGCTGCTCGACGCGGCGCGCATGCCGACGTTCGCGGACGGGCAGTCGGCGGTGTGCTGGAGCACCTCCCTGCAGGTCGGGGTCAACCGGACGATGAAGGTGGGCGCGCTGATCGGCCGGGGGAGCGGTGAGGCGATGCAGCTCGCGTTCAGGGGTCAGGGGTTCGTGCTGGTGCAGGCCAGCGAGGGCGCCCCGGTGATCAAGGCGCAGTCCTAGATCGCGCAGGTGGGCGTCGGGGCGGTGCCGGCCCCGGTGGACGAGCCGAGGAAGCCGAACGTGGTGGACGCCCCCGGCGCCAGCGAGCCGTTCCATGCCGCGTTCCGCACGGTCACGGACGAGCCGTTCGCGCTCAGTGTGCCGCCCCAGAGCTGGGTGACGCGCTGACCGTCGGCGTACGTCCAGCTCACCGTCCAGCCGCTCATCGGCGCGGCGCCGGTGTTGGTGACGGTCACCTCGCCCTGGAAGCCGCCCTGCCACTGCCCGGTCGTCTTGTACGCGGCCGCGCAGTCACCGGCCGGCACGGTGGGTGTCACGGTGGGTGTGACGGTGGGCGTGACGGTGGGGGTCGGGGTGCCCGCGAGCGCCTCGACCAGGGCCGGGTACCACTTGTCGGACATCTTCTGGTCACCGGCCGCGTTCGGGTGCACGCCGTCGTAGGTGTCGGTGGCGGTGTTGAAGCCCGTCCACTGGTCGACCACGGTGATCGGCGACTGGCCGGTGGAGGTCGCGGCGGCCCAGGCGGGGATGGCGTCGTTGAGGGCCACGGTGCGCCGGCCGCAGTCGGGGCAGGTGGCCGGGTTCATCGGGATGATCTCAGCGACCAGGATCCGCATGTTCGGGTTGCTCGCCCGCATCTGGTTCACCAGCGTGGTGAACGCGCCGAGGATCGTCGCGGGCGCGATGTTGCTCCACACGTCGTTGGTGCCCAGGTGCATGAGCACGACGTCGGGCCGGGTGGCCGCGAGCCAGCCGGGCAGCATGTTCTGGTTCGCGATGTTGGTGGCGAGATAGCCGCCGTGGCCTTCGTTGTCGCCGTCGTGCGCCACCCCGCAGCCCTGCGGCGGCAGCGTGCCGACGAAGTCGATGTTCGTGTGGCCGGTGCTCTGCAGCCGGTTCCACAGCATCGCCCGCCAGCAGCCGGGGGAGCCGGTGATCGAGTCGCCGAGCGGCATGATGCGTACGGCCGCCGCCTCGGCCGGCGTCGTCGCGAACAGCACGGCCGCGATCACGGTCACCATCCCCGCCAGCACGGCGCCGATTGCGCGCATCGTCCGATCTCCCGTCGTCAGCCTGCGCAGATCGTAAGGAGCGGCAGGCGGAACGGGGAAGCTGAAGGTCAGGACCGCGGGCATGAGCTGCGGGGACGCATGTAACTTTCAGGCGGCGGCGCGTACCACCGCCAGCGGGCAGGGCGCATGGTGCAGCATGGCCTGGCTGATGGATCCGATGAGCATGCCGGCGAGCTGTCCGCGCCCGCGCGAGCCCACCACCAGCAGCTCGGCCCCGGCCGCCGCCTCCTTCAGCACGTCCACAGGATGTCCGTGCACGATCTCGGCGACGGCCTCGACGCGGGGATGCCGGGCGCGGTACGGCGACAGCGCCTCGTGCAGCGCCCGCAGGTGGCCCTGCTCGCTCTCGGGGTCGGCCGGCCCGAAGCCGCCCGGCTGGGGCCAGGCCCACGCCTGGACCACCCGCAGCCGCGCCCCGCGCAGCTCGGCCTCGGCGAAGGCGAACTCCAGGGCCTGCTCGGCGCACTCGGACAGGTCGGTGCCCGCCACCACCTCGCCGGGCGTGGCGGGGCGGTCGCGGACGAGGACGACGTTCGTCTCGGCGTGCGCGACGACCCCGTACGCGACCGAGCCGACCAGCAGCCCGCGCACGCCGCCGATGCCGCTGCTGCCGACGACCAGCAGCTCGGCGTCGGCGGCGGCCTTGAGCAGGGCCGCGCGGGGATCGCCGGGGAGCAGGACGGTCTCCACACGCACCTGGGGCCGCTCGCGCAGCGCGCGGTCCTTGGCGGAGGTGAGCACGGTGCGCGCTTCCTCGCGCATCCACCGCGCCACCTCGGCGTAACGGACGGGCTGGTCCTCCTCGCACACCCACTTGGGCACGACGTGCGCGACGGTCAGCGGAACCTGGCGCAGCACGGCCTCGGTGGCGGCCCAGCCGGCCGCCTCCAGGCCGGCACGGGAGCCGTCCACACCTACGATGATCAACTCGGCTCCTCAGGACGCGGTGTAGCACTCCACCTCGGCGCGGCGGAACGACAGTCCCACGGCCTCGGAGTCGCGGACGCACGCGCGCTCCGCCTTGCTGAGCTTGAGCGTGCCGCAGACGGTCACGCCGGAGTAGGTACGGCAGTCGAGCGACGGATCGGTACGGCCGACGCGATAGAGCTCTCTGACGTTCTTGCGGCACTTGGCCTTACCGGTATCGGAGTAGCGGCACTGGGCCAGCAGGGTGTCGAACTGCTCCTGGCTGACCTCGTGCTGTTGCATGCCGTCCCCGGCGGCGGCGGTGGCGCCGGATGCGGCCATCACGACGAGTAGTCCTGCGACAGCGGCGATTCTCATCATGTTTCCCCTGATGGGGTCCGTACCGCTGAGAAGCCCCGCCAAACCTTTTCGCCCTGGTTTGGGATCCAGCCCCGCGTGGGTACGATCACCGCCGTCCAACGCGGGAGCCCGGTGGAGACCGGGCTGAGAGGACGGCTGCCAGCCGCCGACCGCCAGAACCTGCTCCGGGTAATGCCGGCGAAGGGAGTTTGCGCGATGACTGACGCGCGCTTTTCCAAGATCTACAGCGGCGAGCTGCGGGTGCCGATGCGGCAGGTGAACCTGTCGAACGGCACGGCGGTGACGCTGTACGACACCTCGGGCCCGTACACCGACCCCTCCTACGAGCCCGACCTGCGGCGGGGCCTGCCGCGCCGCCGGGCCGAGTGGATCGAGGAGCGGCGGGCCGCCGGGCACCCGGTCACCCAGGTCGGCTGCGCGCGGCGCGGGCTGGTGACCAAGGAGATGGAGTTCGTCGCGGTCCGCGAGGGCGTCTCGCCGGAGTTCGTACGGGACGAGGTCGCGGCCGGCCGGGCCATCATCCCCGCGAACGTCAACCACCCCGAGACCGAGCCCATGATCATCGGCCGCAACTTCCTCGTGAAGATCAACGCCAACATCGGCAACTCCGCGGTCACCTCCTCCATCGAGGAGGAGGTCGAGAAGATGACCTGGGCCACCCGCTGGGGCGCCGACACGATCATGGACCTGTCCACCGGCGACGACATCCACGAGACCCGCGAGTGGATCCTGCGCAACTCCCCGGTCCCGGTCGGCACCGTGCCGATCTACCAGGCGCTGGAGAAGGTCAAGGGCCGGCCGGATGAGCTGTCGTGGGAGGTCTTCCGCGACACCCTGATCGAGCAGTGCGAGCAGGGCGTGGACTACGTGACCGTGCACGCGGGCGTGCGGCTCGCGCACGTGCCGCTCACCGTGCGCCGCAAGACCGGCATCGTCTCGCGCGGCGGCTCGATCATGGCCGCCTGGTGCCTCGCGCACCACCGCGAGAGCTTCCTGTACGAGAACTTCGCCGAGATGTGCGAGATCCTGGCCCGCTACGACGTGTCGTTCTCGCTCGGCGACGGCCTGCGGCCCGGTTCGATCGCCGACGCCAACGACGAGGCCCAGTTCGCCGAGCTGCGCACGCTGGGCGAGCTGACCGTGATCGCGCGCGAGCACGACGTGCAGGTCATGATCGAGGGCCCTGGACACGTGCCCATGCACAAGATCAAGGAGAACGTCGACCTGCAGCGCGAGCTGTGCGACGACGCCCCCTTCTACACCCTCGGCCCGCTCGTCACCGACGTCGCGCCCGGCTACGACCACATCACCTCGGGCATCGGGGCCGCCATGATCGGCTGGTTCGGCACCGCCATGCTCTGCTACGTCACCCCCAAGGAGCACCTCGGCCTGCCGGACAAGGACGACGTGAAGACCGGCGTGATCACGTACAAGATCGCCGCGCACGCCGCCGACCTGGCCAAGGGGCACCCGAAGGCGCAGGAGTGGGACGACGCGCTGTCCGACGCGCGCTTCGAGTTCCGCTGGGAGGACCAGTTCGACCTCTCGCTCGACCCCGACACGGCCCGCGCCTTCCACGACGAGACGCTGCCCGCCGCGCCCGCCAAGACCGCGCACTTCTGCTCGATGTGCGGCCCCAAGTTCTGCTCGATGCGGATCAGCCACGACATCAGGCGGGCCGGTTTCGAGGAGAAGGCCGCCGAGTTCCGTCGCCTCGGCGGCACGATCTACGTGGAGTGACGCCACCAAGTGCCCAGGCCGCGGCTAGCCGGGGAGCGTCTCGCCGCCGATCGGGGCCAGCACCTCGCCCGTGTAGTACGAGGACAGCCGGTCGGAGGCGAAGAACACGTACGAGGGGGCGATCTCGTCCGGATGGGCGGGTCGCCCCATCGGCACCTGCTGGCCGAACTTCTCCACCTTCTCCTCCGGCATCGTGGCCGGGATGAGCGGCGTCCACACCGGGCCAGGCGCCACCGCGTTGACCCGGATGCCCCGCTCGACCAGGTTCTGGGCCATGGAGTAGGTGAAGGCGTTGATCGCGCCCTTCGTGGCGGCGTAGTCGATGAGCGACTTGTTGCCGCGCAGGCCGTTGATCGACGAGGTGTTGATGATGGCCGCGCCCTCGCGCAGGTGCGGGAGCGCGGCCTTCATGACGCGGAAGTAGCTGTGGATGTTGACGGCGAACGTGTGCTCCCACTGCTCGTCGTCCAGCTCCTCGAGGCCGCTCACCGGCTGCTGGTAGGCCACGTTGTTGACCAGCACGTCCAGGCCGCCCAGCTCGGAGACGGCCTGCTCGACGACCGACGCGCAGTGCGCCCGGTCGGCCAGGTCGCCGGGCAGAGTCACGCAGCGCCGCCCGGTCTCCTCGACCAGCTTGCGGGTGTGCGCGGCGTCCTCGTGCTCGCTCAGGTACGCGATCGCGACGTCCGCGCCCTCCTTGGCGAACGCCACGGCGACCGCCCGGCCGATGCCCGAGTCGCCGCCCGTGATCAGGGCCTTCTTGCCGGCGAGCAGGTCGCGGCCGACGTAGTCGCGCATCTCGTCGCGCGGCTCAGGGGCCATCTCGCCGGTGCTGCCCGGGTACGGCTGGTTCTGCGGTGGTGGTGTGTGCGACATGCCTTGCGGGCTGCCCGTGGTCAGGTGGGGCTAACGCCCGTCATCGGACGAACCCCTCCGACCTGAGCCAGTCGCGGGCCACCAGCGCGGGCATGCCGCCGTCCACGTCCACCTGCGCGTTCAGGTCCCGCATGACGTCGTCGGTCAGCTTCGCGCTGATCGGCGCGAAGATCTTCGCGATCTCCGGGTGCGCGTCGGCGAGCTGCCTGCGCATCGTCACCGCCGCGTTGTACTGCGGGAAGAAGTGCCGGTCGTCCTCCAGCAGCACCAGGTCCAGCGCCTTGACCCGGCCGTCGGTGGTGGTCATCATGCCGAGCGTGCACTGGCCGCTGGCCACCGAGTTGTAGAGCACGCCGACCGACACCCTGCGCACGTTCGCCCTCGGCACCTCCTCGCCGTACGTCAGGCCGTAGCCCTTGAGCATGCCGAGGAAGCCGTCGTCGCGGCCGAACGTCTCGTGGTCCACGCAGAACGTGCGCTGCGCCACCGGCACCTCGGGGATGTCGGAGATCTTCGACAGGCCCCACTTCTCGGCCGACGCCCGCGTGACGCCGATGGCGTAGCTGTTGTTCAGCGGGGCGGGCGGCAGCCACACGATGCCGTTCTCGCGCAGGTCGAGGTCGCGTACGGCCTCGTACTGCGCCTCCGCGCCCTGGACGGGCTTCTGCTGCCCCAGGTAGGTGATCCAGCCGGTGCCGGTGTACTCCCACATCAGGTCGGTGCCGCCGCGGATGAGCGAGGCGCGGGCGTTCACGCTGCCCTGGACGTTCGTCCTGTCCTCCACGTCCGCGCCCGCCGCGGTGAGGGCGAGCACGGCGATCTTGCCGAGCACGAGCTGCTCGGTGAACTCCTTGGACGTCACCCGTACGCGCTGCCCTTCGAGCCCGGGCACCGGGCGGATGCCGCCCGGCTCCACCGGCGGCACGAACGACGACGCCGGCCGCAGCCCGCAGGCCACGACGCAGACCATGACCGCAACGGCCGCCAGGAACGCCCTCATGAGAGCCCCTTCGGCGACAGCAGCCGCTGCGCCAGGCCCGCCGCCCAGTCGATGAGCAGCGCCAGCACCGCGATCAGCACGCAGCCGGTGACCAGGATCAGGCTGCGCTGCGTGCTCACCCCCGCGGTGATCAGGTCGCCCAGGCCGCCCGAGCCGATGAACGCCGCGATGCCCGCCGTGCCCACGTTCAGCACCAGCGTCGTACGGATGCCCGACAGGATCACCGGCACCGCCATCGGCAGCTCGACCTTGAACAGCACCCCTGACGCCGACATGCCGATGCCGCGCCCCGCGTCCACCAGGCGCGGGTCCACCTGCTCCAGGCCCACCATCGTGTTGCGCAGCGTCGGCAGCAGGCTGTAGGCGAACAGCGCCGCCACCGCCGTCCAGAACCCGATCTGGAACACCACCGCGAGCAGCACCACCAGGCCCACCGCCGGGGTGGCCTGGCCCAGGTTCACCAGCGACAGCACCACCGGCGTGGCCCTGCGCAGCCCGCGCCTGGTCAGCAGCACGCCCAGCGGCAGCGCCACCAGCAGCACCAGCACGGTCGAGAAGAACACCAGCTGGATGTGCTCCCACGTGCGGCGCATCAGGAACGTCAGGTTGAGCGAGCCGCGCTCGATGCTGTCCAGCGGCGCGACCTGCGTATAAATGATCATCGCGGCGGCTATGGCGAGGTAGCACAGCGGAGGCAGGATCGCGTGCCACGACCGCCCGATGCGCGGCTCAGGAGTGGTCGCCTCCCTGTCGGCGGCGCTTCCGACCGTCATCGGGCACCGCTCCTGCGGTGGCGGCGCTCGCGTTCGCGCGCCTTGATCGTCTGGATCGCGCTCTGCACCGTGCTCAGCGACAGCGCCCCCGCGTACGAGCGCCGTCTGCCCTCCACCGGCACCACGTCGGTGTCGGCGTTGAGCAGCGCCTCCAGGGCGTCCTGCAAGGTCATGCGGTGGTGGATGGTGCCGGTGACCGGGTCGCCCGCCGTACCGACCGGGCCGGTGCGGCCTTCGAGGTCGGCCTGGCTCACCCAGCGCAGCGGGCGGCGCATCCCGTCGGTGATCAGCGCGTAGCCGCGGCCGTCGAGCTCGATCTCGCGCAGCAGCTCCGCGCAGTCGCGGTCCTCCGAGAAGTACGGCACCTGGTCCAGCTCGATGTCGCCCACCTTCGTCAGCCGCAGCAGGCGCATCGACGAGCCGGCGCCCAGGAACTGCTCGACGTAGTCGCTGGCCGGATTCGTGAGGATCTCGGCGGGGCGGGCGTACTGCACGATGTGGCCGGGCCGCTGCATGATCGCGATGTGGTCGCCGATCTTGAGCGCCTCGTCCACGTCGTGCGTGACGAAGACGATGGTCTTGGCCAGGTCGTCCTGGAGGCGGAGCAGCTCGTCCTGGAGGCGTTCGCGGGTGATGGGGTCGAGCGCGCCGAACGGCTCGTCCATCAGCAGCACCGGCGGGTCGGCGGCCAGCGCCCTGGCCACGCCCACGCGCTGCTGCTGGCCGCCCGACAGGCGGCGCGGATAGCTGTCGCGGAACGTCTCGGGCTCCAGCCCCACCAGCGTGAGCAGCTCGTCCACGCGCTCGGCGATGCGCGCGCGGTCCCAGCCGAGCATCTTCGGCACCTGGGCGATGTTCGCCGCCACCGTCATGTGGGGGAACAGGCCGGCCTGCTGGATCACGTACCCGATGTGGCGGCGCAGCCGGTCGGGGTCGATCTCGCGGGAGTTCTGGCCGTTGATGATGATGTCGCCCGAGGTGGGCTCGATCAGCCGGTTGATCATGCGCATCGTGGTCGTCTTGCCGCAGCCCGACGGGCCCAGCAGGACCACGATCTCGCCCGCCTGGATGTCGAGGTCCAGCTCCTGGACGGCGGGCTCGCCGCCGCCGGGGAACGACTTGGTCACCTTGCGCAGCTCGATCGGCACTCCGCCGGTCGTCGCGGGCCGCCGCAGGTCAGCCACGGGCACCTCCGGTCGCGGGCCGCCGGCTCGGCGTGGTCAGCCGGCCGATGAGCACGAAGACGCCGTCGAAGATCAGCGCCAGGATCGCCACGCCGATCGTGCCCGTCAGCGTGGCGTTGACCGCGTTCGCGCCGCCGAGCCTGGCCAGGCCGGAGAAGATCTGCTCGCCGAGCCCCGGGCCCGACACGAACGCGGCGACCGCGCCGATGCCCATCGCGAGCTGCGTGGCCACCCGGATGCCGGTCAGGATCACCGGCCAGGCCAGCGGCAGCTCCACCCTGGCCAGCGACCTGCGGCGGCTCATCCCGATGCCGCGGGCGGCGTCGACCAGCAGGGGGTCCACGCCCTGCAGGCCGACGACGGTGTTACGGACGATGGGCAGCAGCGCGTACAGGACGATCGCCGTCACGGCGGGGGCCACGCCCAGGCCGAGCGGCGGGATCAGCAGGCCCAACATGGCCAGCGACGGCACCGTGAACAGCACCCCCGCCGCCGCTATCGCGAAGGCCGACGGTCTGGCGCGGCGGTAGGTGGCCACGCCGATGAGCACGCCGAGCACGGCCGCCACCAGGACACACTGGGCGACCATGCTGGCGTGCTGCAACGTCTCGAAGACGATGAGATCCCATCGGTCTTCGACGTACTCCCACAAGCTCATCCCCTACCCCGTAACCGGGAAGTCCTGCCTCAAACGCCCCATCTGTCACTTTGTTCCCAACAATGGGGCGGGGAGGGTTGCGTCTTGACCCGGCGCTTTCCCGCTTTAGATGAGAGGTTTCTCATCTGGGCCTCAGCGTGGTCTCCTCGAAGGGCGGCAGGGTCGGGGGCATGAGACATCGGGGCACGGTGATCCTCCTCGTTCTGGGGGCCGCGGCGGTGGGGTTCATGTCGGTGGGGCTGGTGCGGGCCGCCGATCAGGGGGCCGACCTGGGTGGGCCCATCGTCGTCACGCCCGAGCCCTCGGGGTCGCTGACCTCGTCGACGCGGGCCTCGACACCGTCGCCGTCGCCTTCCTCCTCGTCCTCGCCGTCGGGCTCCTCGCCGTCCACGGCCTCCCCGTCCACCGCCTCTCCGTCCGCTCAGCCTCCATCCGCTCAGCCTCCGTCCGCGAGAGACGGCACGCCCGATGCGGAGCCGCGGGCGAGCGAGCGGGCCGCCGCCGAGCGCAGGTCCAGAGCCGAGCCGGTCGCGCCGCCTCCACCGCGGCGCGGAGGCGGCGGTTTCGCCGATGATGACGACGGGGGCGATGATGACGACGGTGACGACGCCGGTGATGATGCCGGTGACGACTGACGAGGAGGCCACATGCGGGTGAGCGCCCGTGCCCGGATCGTGGGCTGGATGCTCGCAGTCGTCGGCCTCGCACTCTCCGTCGCGATCTTCGCCACCTGGACCATCCTGCTCGCCCGGCTCGACGACCGCATGACCCACGAGCTCGGCAACGAGGTCGACAAGCTGCGCCGCTACGCCGCCACCGCCCTCGACCAGCAGACCGGGCGCAAGGTCACCGACGTGGGCGACCTGCTGACCGGCTACCTCGCGGTCAACGCGCCCGACCGCTGGGAGACGTTCTTCAGCATCGTCGACGGCCGCGCCGACCGCGCCACCTCCGTGCCGCCGCCGGTCCCGCTCGACGGCGACGCGGAGCTGGTCGCCGACATGGCCGAGGCCACGCGCGTCGAGCGCGACGAGGTCGAGACCAGCCGGGGAACGGTCCAATACGCGGTCATCCCGGTCACCGTGTCGGGCGACGCCCGTCAGGGGCACTTCGTCGTGGCCATCTTCTACGACATGCACCGCGACGAGATCGTCGACGCCGTACGCGTGCTCGGGCTGTCCGCGCTCGCGGCGATGGCGCTGGCCGGGGCGGCCGGCTGGCTCGTGGCCGGGCAGGTGCTCGCGCCGCTCCGGCTGGTCAGGCAGACCGCCGAGCAGATCAGCGACTCCACCGACCTGACCCGCAGGCTCGACGTGCCCGGCGACGACGACGTGGCGGCGGTCGCGGCGACGTTCAACCACATGCTCGACCGGCTGGAGCAGGCGTTCGTGGTCCAGCGGCACTTCATGGACGACGCCGGCCACGAGCTGCGCACCCCCATCACCGTCATCCGCGGCCACCTCGAGCTGATGGGCGACGACCCCGCCGACCGCGCCGAGACCCTCGCCCTCGTCACCGACGAGCTCGACCGCATGAACCGCATCGTCGACGACCTGCTCACCCTCGCCAAGGCCGAGCAGCCCGGCTTCCTCGCGCTCGACAACGTCGAGCTGGCCGACCTCACGGTCAGCGTGGTCGCCAAGGCCCGCGCGCTCGGCGCCCGCACGTGGCGGGTCGACGAGGTGGCCGAGGCCAAGCTGCCCGCCGACCGGCAGCGGCTCACCCAGGCGCTCATGCAGCTCGTCGCCAACGCCGTGCGCCACACCGCCGACGGCGACCTCATCGCCGTCGGCTCCGCCGTCCGCGACGGCCGCGTCGAGCTGTGGGTACGCGACAGCGGGCCCGGCGTCCCGACCGCCGAGCGCGAGCGCATCTTCGGCCGGTTCGTCCGCGGGGCCGGCCGCACCGGCGCGCACGACGGGGCCGGGCTGGGCCTCGCCATCGTGCGCTCCATCGCCCAGGCCCACGGCGGCCACGTCCGGGTGACCGACGCCCCGGGCGGTGGCGCCTGCTTTGTCATGTCCCTGCCGATGTGGGAGTTGTGGAGGCTCGGGTGAACCGCATCTTGATCGCCGAGGACGAAGCCAGGATCGCCGCCTTCGTGGAGAAGGGGTTGCGGGCCAACGGCTTCGTGACGGCCGTGGTGGGCGACGGGGTGGCGGCGTACGATCTGGCCGCTGCCGGCGGGTTCGACCTGCTCATCCTCGACATCGGGCTGCCGCGCAGCGACGGGTTCACCGTGCTGCGGCGCCTGCGCGAGGCCATGGTCACCATCCCCGTGATCATCCTGACCGCGCGCGACAGCGTCAGCGACACCGTGGCCGGGCTGGAGGGCGGGGCCGACGACTACATCGCCAAGCCCTTCGCCTTCGAGGAGCTGCTGGCCCGGGTGCGGCTGCGGCTGCGCGCCGACCGTACGCCTGAGGTGACCGTGCTGCGGGTGTCGGACTTGTCGCTCGATCTGCGGACGCGGCGGGTGTATGTGGGGGATCGGGCGGTCGACCTGTCCACCCGCGAGTTCGCGCTGGCCGAGATCTTCTGCCGCCACCCCGACCAGGTCCTCACCCGCGAGCAGTTGCTGAGCCACGTGTGGGGCTTCGACTTCGACCCCGGCTCCAATGTCGTGGACGTCTACGTCCGCTACCTCCGCCGCAAGATCGGCCCCGAACGCATCGAAACGGTCCGCGGCACCGGCTACCGCATGCGAGTCGCCTGACCGCAGCGTAGCTGGATGAGAGTCGCCTGACCGCAGCACGGCTGGATGAGAGTCGCCTCATCATCGCCTCACTTCCACCTCACCCCCGCCTACCAAGCTGTTCACCAGGAAGCCAACGAAAGGAGCAGCCTTGGCAGCCGGACTGGCGATGGACCTCGTGGCGATCCTCGTACTCGCCTATGGGCTCTACTACCGCCGACACCACCGCCGCGACCTGCTGTTCGCCTACATCGCCCTCAATGTGGGCATCTTCGCCGTCGTGTCCCTGCTGCTGGTCCAGCGGGTCGACATCGCCGTCGGGTTCGGCCTGTTCGGGGTGCTGTCCATCATCCGCCTGCGGTCGAGCGAGATCACCCAGCAGGAGATCGCCTACTACTTCATCGCGATCGTGCTGGGCCTGGTCAACGGCATCGCCGGAGCGTCATGGCCGTTGACCGCCCTCCTGCTGAACGCCGTCCTCCTCGCCGTCATCTACGTCGGCGACCACCCCCAGGTCCTCGGCCGCACCCGCCATCAGGTCGTCACCCTCGACGTCGTCCACACCGACCCCGACCTGCTCCGTGCCGACCTGGAGAGCCGGCTGCGGGCGAAGGTGCTGCAGTGGGAGGTGACGCAGGTGGACTACGTACGCGACGTGACGGTGGTCGACGTCCGCTTCACCTCCGCCCCGTCCGTCCGCGTAGGAGCCCGCTGATGCCGACCATCCACCGAGCGCCCCTCACCGTCTGCGGTCCCACCCCCAACGTGCCGTCCACCGGGTGCCGCATACCTGCGGCCCGTGGCCTGTCGCCCGGAGATCAGGGCCTGCCGTTCGCGAGCCTCGCATCCGCGTCCGAGCGCGGCCGGTCCGCCGACGACACGCAGGTCCACGTACGTCGGGGGGAGGGGTTCGTCGGGCGGCCCTACGCCGACGCGTTGCTCGCCGGGGTCGCGGCCCGGTTGCCGGGCATGGAGCTGGACGACGTCCCCCAGCTCATGAGCCGGGTCGACCGCAAATACATCGTGCCGGCCGCCACCATGTCCCACCTGGCCGCCGAGCTGGGCGACCGGTTCCAGGTGCTGCGCATCGACGGCCGCCGCCAGTTCCGCTACACCTCCACCTACTACGACACCCCCGACCTGCTCACCTATCACCACCACCGGCAGGATCGCCGGCGCCGGTTCAAGCTCCGCACCAGGACCTACCTCGACGGTGGCGGCCAGTGGCTGGAGCTCAAGCTGAGCGGCGCAAGGGGCAGCACCGACAAACACCGCATCCCGTACGACGGCGCTCCCGGGCAGCCGCTCACCGAGGAGGCGCTCGACTTCGCCCGCGACACGCTACTCAGAGAGCTGCACCTCGTCGCACCCGAGCCGCTGCAACCGGTGCTGGCCACCGACTACAGACGGGTCACCCTCATCGACCAGGCGGGTGGCGCCCGCCTCACCTGCGACACCGGTCTGGTGTGCCGTGACGGCCACCGCCGCGCCCCCGCTCGCGGCGACATGGTCCTGCTGGAGTCGAAGTCGGCGGACGGCCGCGCGCTGGCCGACAAGGTGCTGCGCGGCCTCGGGGTGCGCCCGGTCAGCGTGAGCAAATACTGCCTGGCCGTCGCCGCCCTCCGAGCCCAACCCGCCAACCGCTGGCACCCCATCCTCCACCGCTACTTGCTCCCCGCCGCATGACGGTGGCGGCGGGGAGGTACGTCAGCCGCCAGAGGGGTTATGGCGGTGGGGGCGGGGGCGGACCACGTGCCAAGGGGGATGCGGCGGTCGGGGGCAGCCACGTGTCGAGCGGTGTTGAGGCGGTCGGGTGATGCGTTATTCGCCGGTGGGTCTGGGTGATGGCCGCCGGGAGGCGGTGGGTGGTCCGTGGGGCGGGTTTCTTGGGGTGGTCGGGGTTTGTCCCCCTTGCGAGCTACGCGCAGTTGTCCACCGTGTGGTGACGACCGGCAGGGGGTCTGATCCATAGCGTTTGGGGTGTCGGGGGCGAGCCGACTAAGCGGCCGCCGGCACCGTCGGCCGGTCAGGTCGGCGGACTGAGACTCGCTTGGGAGGATGACATGATCCGGACGTTCAAGGCAGCCGCTGTGATCACCCTGTGCACCGCCGTCGGCATGGGGGTCGCCGCGGGGCCGGCCGCCGCTGCCGAGGAGTGGGACCCGTTCGCGAACGCCAACGTGGCGAGCTGGGATCCGTTCTCCGGGGGCAAGCGCGTCGCGGACCCGTTCGTCGGCACCAAGAAGATCAAGGTCGCGGGCAAGTCGGTGAACGTGTCGTGCTCGGGGCGGCCGGCCAAGGGGCGCAAGCCGGTCATCGTGCTGCTGGCGGGCATGGGTGACGGGCTGGACAAGCTGGCCAAGCTGCAGAAGACGCTGAGCAAGAAGAACCGGGTCTGCTCGTACGACCGGCTCGGCGAGGGCGCGAGCGACAAGCCGTCCGGGAAGCAGACCTTCGCCGGCACGGGCAAGATCCTGACCGGGGTGCTCGACCGGGTCGCGGGCCGGCAGCCGGTCGTGCTGGCCGGACACTCGCTGGGCGGGCTCATCGCCGCTCGCTACGCCCCCGAGCACCGCGACCGGGTCAAGGGCCTGGTGCTGCTGGACGCCACCCCCTCCACCATGCTGCGCGACGTCAAGAAGGCGATCCCGGCGTCGGCCAAGGGCCCGGCGGCCGAGCTGCGGGCGCAGAACCTCGCGGTCTTCCAGGGGCAGAACCCCGAGATGCTGGTCGTCCCCGACGGCAAGGTGGGCTACGCCGGGAACATCCCGGTCGAGGTGATCAAGCACGGTAAGCCGTACCTCGCGGCGCTCCCGACGTACGGGCCGAAGCTGGAGCGGGCGTGGACCGCCGGCCAGCGCAAGTGGCTGGCCCTGTCCCGGCAGAGCCGCCTGACCGTGGCCAAGAAGAGCGAGCACTACATCTACGTCGACCAGCCCGAGGTCGCCGTCAAGGCCATCCAGACCGTCGCCGCCAAGGCGCCCGCCACGGCCGCTGACCTGGCCTGAGGTGTGGCGCCTGGGGGGATCGAAGCACGGCCGCTGCCGGGGGTGGGCACCTGCCCGGCAGCGGCCGGCGAGTTTCCATGCCCGGCCAAATCCCAGGTCCGGACTTTTGGGGAAATGCGGCTTTCCGGTGGATTAGTGGTAATAGCAGGCGGTCGGCTGGGCTTGGGAAGTGTGCCTGAAAGGGGCCGCCGGGATCGCCGGGGTGCGCCAGAAGAAGGGCTGCGGGGATCGCCGGGGTGCGCCTGGAGAAGGGCTGCGGGGGTTGTCGGGGAGCGCCTGGAGGCAGGGGCGGGACTTGCCCGGGGGTGGGTGGGGAAGCTCGACAAGGGGGCTTCGTGGTGATAGGCAGGGACTTGACCTGCGGATATGAGCGAATGCCTGCGAGAGTGGTGACCGGGTCCTGGCGTGATGTCTGGTTGTTCGGTGGGCAGGCTGCTTGCGTAACAAGGGATATTTCTCATGCTTGAGCGCATTCATGAGATACCGGGCGTCTTGCTGAGTGCGGATGAATATCTCGACGACTTCTGGCCTAATTTCCGGAAAATTGATGATGTGTTCTGGAAGCTGGAGCGCATTCAGAGCTTCAGGGAGGCCGGGGAGCCGAGCTGGGTCGCGATGATGGAGGGCGACTGGGATCGTTCGCTCAAGCTCATCGACGACAAGCCCATCGGGGTGTTCGACAGCCGGGGCGGGTTGATGCGGGAGTGCGAGCGCCCGGCCGAGAACTTCCTGCGCCGCCGCATCAGGATCGTGGAGCAGCCGGTCACGCCGTACCTGCAGTGGGAGATGCACGTGCTGGCGCTGCGGGTGGCGACCGTCGAGCAGGTGCGGGTGCTCGACGCGGGCGAGGTGGCCGAGCTGGAGGGCGGGCGGCGGCTGCCGGAGCTGGTGGTGCTGGGGACCGTGGTGATGTACGAGGTGACGTACGACGAGGCTGGGACGCACAGCGGGGCGCGGCGGATCGACGACCGGGAAGTGATCGAGGCCTGCCACGGCGAGCTGGACAAGCTGTTCGCGGCGGGTGAGGACTTCCGGGCCTATTACGACCGGGAGATCGTGCCGTTGCCGGCGCCCCGGGTGAGCGTCTGAAGGAGCGGCCCTACAACGGCAGGTCTCCGGTGGCGGCCGAGGTGGAGCCGGTGGCCTGGTAGGCGGCGATGGTGCGCTCGGCGATGCGCATCTGGTGGATCTCGTCGGCCCCGTCGGCGAAGCGGGCCCACCGGGCGTGCTGGAACATGTGGGCAAGCGGCGTGTCCGTGGAGTAGCCGAGCGCGCCGTGCACCTGGATCGCGCGGTCGATGATCCGGTTGAGGCTGTTGGCGACGAAGTGCTTGGCCATGGAGACCTCCGTACGGAAGTCCTCGCCCTTGTCGATCTTCGAAGCGGCGTGCAGGACCATGAGCTTGCACTGATACAGCTCCATCGCCGAGTCGGCGATCATCCACTGGATGCCCTGCTTCTCGGCCAGCAGCGAGCCGTGGCTGTAGCGGTTGAGTGCGCGGTCCACCATCATGTCGAGGGCCGTCTCGGCCTGCGAGATCCAGCGCATGCAGTGGGCCAGCCGGGCCGGCCCGAGCCGGTACTGCCCCAGCCGGTGCCCGTTGCCCCGCCCGCCGAGGATGGCGCTGGACGGCACGCGCAGGTCCTTGATGACGATCTCGCTGTGGCCGGTGGAGCCGTGCATGGTCTCCACCTCGCGGACGTCGTTCCAGCCCGGGTTGGGCAGGTCGATGAGGAACGCGGTGTTGGCGCCCCGCGACCCCTCCGGGACGTCCTTCTCGGTACGGGCGATGAGGATCGCGAAGTTGGCCCGCCGCGCGTTCGAGATGAACCACTTGTGGCCGTTAATGATCCATTCGTCCCCGTCCTGCACGGCCTCCGTACGGATCAGCGTCGGGTCGGAACCGGCCACCTCAGGCTCGGTCATGGCGAAGCAGGACATCTGCCTGCCTTCCAGGAGCGGCCGGAGGTACTTCTCCTTCTGCTCGTCGTTCGCCCAGTGCAGGAGCGTGTGCATGTTGCCCTCGTCGGGGGCCTGGCAGTTGAGCACCCACGGGCCGATGCGGGTCTTGGCCGCCTCCGACTGCACCATGGCCAGCTCGACGTGCCCGAGCCCCATGCCGCCCCACTCCTTCGGCATGTGCGGCAGCCACAGCCCCTGCTCCTGGGCGAGCGAGCGCAGGTGGAAGATCGTGCGCAGGTACGCGTCGCGGTCCCCCTCCTGCACCTCGTCCATGGCGGGGATGACCGTGCCCTGGATGAACGCGCGGACCCGCTTGCGGATCTCCTCGTGCTCGGGGGCGAGGGTGAAGTCGATGGCCATGCGGTCGTACCTCTCAGTGTTCTCGGTGGGTGATCAGTCGGGGAAGTGGCAGGCCAGCCAGTGGTCCTCGCCGATCCGCCGGATCTGGGGCTCCTCCTGCGCGCACCGCGCCGCCGCGCGCGGGCAGCGGGTACGGAAGCGGCACCCCGTCGGCGGGCTGACCGGCGACGGCGGCTCGCCGCTGATCAACGTGTCGGCGGGCGGCAGGTCGAGGCCGCCGCCCGGGATGGAGGCGATCAGGGCTTTCGTGTACGGGTGCGCCGGGCGGCCGATCAGGTCGGCGCTGGGCGCCAGCTCGCACACCTTGCCCAGGTACATCACCAGGATCCGGTCGCTGACGTTCTTCACCACGGCCAGGTCGTGGGCGATGAAGACGAGCGTGAGCCGGAAACGCTCCTTGAGATCCTCCAGGAGTCCCAGGATCTGCGCCTGCACGGAGACGTCGAGCGCCGACACCGGCTCGTCGCAGATCACCACCTCGGGGTCGAGGACGAGCGCCCTGGCGATCGAGACGCGCTGGCACTGCCCGCCGGAGAACTCGTGCGGCCTGCGGACCGCCGCCGTCTCCGGGTCCAGGCCGACGGCTTCCAGCACCTCGTCCACGCGGTCGCCCGGCAGGTTCCAGACGCGGGGGCCCTCGCCGACGATGTCGCGGACGCGGCGGCGCGGGTTGAGCGAGGAGATCGGGTCCTGGAAGATCATCTGGAGGCGCCTGCGGGTCCTGCGCAGGGCCTCGCCGCGCAGCTCGGTCAGCTCCACCCCGTCGAGCCGTACGGAGCCCGAGCGCGGCGGCGGGAGCTGGACGAGCGCGCGGGCGGCGCTGGACTTGCCGCAGCCCGACTCGCCCACGATGCCCAGGGTCTCGCCGCGCGCCAGGTCGAAGCTCACCCCGGAGACGGCGCGCACAGTGCGACCTCGGCCGGCGGGAAACTCCACCACCAAATCCTCCACCCGCAACAACACGTCGTCACGGGCTCGGAGGTGCGCGTTTCCGCTACCGGCCATCGGGGGCTCGCCTCTTTTCGGGAGGAAGGAGGAGCAACACACGGGCCTGAAGATGCGCACTTCCACTACCGGCCATCGGGGGCTCGCCTCTTTTCGGGAGGAAGGAGGAGCAACACACGGGCCTGAAGATGCGCACTTCCACTACCGGCCATCAGGGGCTCGCCTCTTTTCGGAGGGAGGGGGAGCAACACGTCGTTACGGGGGCGGAGGTGCGCGTTTCCGCTACCGGCCACTTTGCTCACCTCTTTCTGCGGAGGAGGGGGAGCCGACCCTCGTAGGGGGAGGGGCGGCTGCGGCCCGCTCACCGTTTTCGGAGGGGGAAGGGGCGGCGGCCCCTTCCCCGGTCGCGGTGGTCGTTGCGGGGTTCTGGGTGGGGCGGGGGTGCCAGCAGGCGTAGGTGTGGGGGTGGTCGGTGAGGAGTGGGGGTGCGTCCTCGGCGCAGCGGGGGGTTGCGTACGGGCAGCGGGCGCGGAAGGCGCAGCCCTGTGGCAGGTCGACCAGATCGGGTGGGCGGCCGGGGATGACGCGGAGGCGGTGGTGGACGGGGTCCGTCAGGCGGGGCGCGGCCTGGAGGAGGGCTTCGGTGTACGGCATGCGGGGCCGCGCGAACACCTCGGCGGCGGGCCCGCGCTCGACGACCCGCCCCGCGTACATGACGATGACCTCGTCGGCCCACTGGGCGACGACGGACAGGTCGTGGCTGACCAGCACCACCGCCATGTCCCGCTCCTCGCGCAGCCGGTGCAGCAGCCGCAGCACCTGGTCCTGGATGGTGACGTCGAGCGCGGTGGTGGGCTCGTCGGCGAACAGCACGTCGGGCCGGCACGACAGCGCCATCGCGATCGTGACCCGCTGCCGCATCCCGCCCGAGAGCTGATGCGGGTAGCGGCGCAGCATGCGGGCGGGGTCGGGGATGCCGACGGAGGCGAGCAGGCGGACGGCCTCGTCGCGGGCCTCGCGCCGGCTCATCCGCAGGTGCACCCGGAGCGGCTCGGTGACCTGGGTGCCGATCGTGCGGACGGGGTTGAGCGCGGTCATGGGGTCCTGGAACACGGTGCCGAGCCGCAACCCGAGCACGGAGCGCATCTCGGCGGGCCCGTACGCGGTGAGGTCGTCGCCGGACAGCAGGACGTGGCCGCCGCGTACGGCGGTGCCCGGCAGCAGGCCGAGGATGGACCGGATCAGCATGGACTTGCCCGACCCCGATTCGCCGACGATGGCGAGGGTCCTGCCACGGTCGAGGGCGAAGGAGACGCCGTCCACGGCCTTGACGAGGCCGCGCGGGGTGACGAGGTGGGTGCGCAGCCCCTCGACCTGGAGCAGCGCGTCACCCACGGGAGCGATGGGGGCGGGGGCGGCGATCTCGGGAGCCTGGCGCACCGGCTCCAGGCCGCTCTCGCGGACGTCCGTCAGCGACCGCAACCGGTCCCCGACCAGGTTGAACGAGAGCACGGTCAGGAACATCACCACCGAGGGAGCCAGCACCACGTGCGGCGCGGTCTCCATCAGCGTGCGGCCCTCGTTGATGAGCCCGCCCCAGGTGGGCGTGGGCGCCTGGACGGACAGGCCGAGGAAGGCGAGGCTGCCTTCGGCGACGACGACCACGGCCATGCCGATGAACGCGTACGAGGCGGCGGGCACGGCCACGTTTGGTATGATCTCCCGCCACAGGATGCGCCGGTCGCGGGTGCCGAGGACGCGCGCGGCCAGCACGAACTCCCGCTCCGCGAACGTCAGCGTGGCCCCCCTGATGAGCCGCACCCACGAGGGGATGCCCAGCACGCCGAGCACGATGAGCACGTTCCGCAGGCTCGCCCCGGCGAAGGCGACCACGGCCAGCGCGAACACCAGGGCGGGGAACGCCTGCGCCACGTCGTTGACGGCCATGATGACCGCGTCGGCGGCCTTGCGGCGGTAGCCGGCCAGGATGCCGAGCGGCGCGCCGATGCCGAGGCCGAGCAGAACGGCGCCGACGCCCACGCCGAGCGAGACGCGGGCGCCGTACACGACCCTGCTGAGCACGTCGCGGCCGAGCCCGTCGGTGCCGAACGGGTGCGCCGCGCTGGGCCCCGACTGCGGCGGCCCGGCCAGCGTCTCGTCGTAGCGGGCGAGCGGCAGCAGGTCGGCGAGCACGGCGGCGAGCAGCACGAGCCCGATCCAGCAGGCCGCCAGCCAGAAGGCGGGCCCGAGCCGCCCACCGAGCCCCCGACCGAGCCCCCGACCGAGCCCCCGACCGAGCCCCCGACCGAGCCGCCTACGCACGCCGGATCCTGGGGTCGACGGCGGCGTACACCAGGTCCACCGCGAAGTTGACGACCACGTAGCCGACCGAGATCAGCACGACGCCTCCCTGAACCGTCAGGTAGTCGCGGGAAAAGATGGAGTCGACGATGAGCCGCCCGACGCCGGGCAGACCGAACAGGGTCTCGATGATCACCGTGCCGCCGATGAGCGCGCCCAGGTTGAGCCCGACGGCGGTGATGAGGGTGATCGCGGAGGGGCGCAGCGCGTGCCGCCACAGGATGCGCCGCGGCGACAGGCCGCGGGCCCGTGCGAGCGTGATGTAGTCCTCCTGGAGGGTGGCGATCAGGTCCGTACGCAGCAGCCGCGCGTACACGGCCAGCTGCCCGCAGCCGAGCGTCACCGCGGGCAGGATCACGGAGGTGAGGTTCCACCCGAGGTCGAGCGAGATCGGCGTCCACCCGGTCGCCGGCAGCACCTGCCAGGTGACCGCGAAGAGCAGGATCAGCAGCACCCCGAGCACGAACACGGGCGTGGACAGCAGCGCGAAGCTGAGCGCGGTGAGCGCCTGGTCGAGGGCGCGGCCGGCGCGGCGGGCGGCGGCCACGCCGACGGGGATGGCGAGGCCGAGCGCGATGAGCTGCGCGGCGACGAGCAGCTCCAGCGTGACGGGCAGCCGCTCGGCCAGCTCGGCGGCGACGGGCATCCTGGTGATGTACGAGGTGCCGAAGTCGCCGGTGGCGAGCCCGCCCAGCCAGTCGGCGTAGCGCACCAGCAGCGGCTGGTCGAGCCCGAGCTCCTGGCGGAGCTGGGCGCGGGCCTCCTCGGTCGCCGACAGGCCCAGGATCTGCGTGACCGGGTCGCCGGGCAGCAGGTTGAGCAGCACGAACGACAGGAAGGTCACCACGACCAGCACCACCGCGAGCCGGACCAGCCGGTGGAGGACGATCACCGCTCGCTGACCCAGAGCTGGCCGAACGGGTGGTACGGGATGGGCGAGCCGGTCAGCGGCAGGCCCTTCTCACCGTCGGGCAGCAGGTGCTCGCCGATGCCGCGCACCTTGTTCCGCGCCACGATGGCGCCGGTGTCGAGGTGGTCGATGAACACGTACGGCACCAGCTCGCGCAGGCGTTCCTGGACGGTGGCGTACGCCTGCTTGCGCACGGCCTCGTCGGCGACGGCCCTGCCCCGGTCGAAGGCGGCGCTCAGCTCGTCGTCCTTGAGCCTGGTCATGTTGAGCGAGACCTCGCCGACGGGCTTGGCGTAGCCCTGGTGCATCCAGATGTACTCGCCGTCGGGGTCCTGCGAGGAGAACTGGGTCCAGACGGTGGCCGCGAAGTTGCCGGTGATGGCGCGGTTGATCAGGTCGGCCTGGTCGGCCTGCTTGATCGTGACGTCGATGCCGGCCTTGCGCCACATGTCCTGGGCCAGCTCGACGCCCTGCATGGTGTTGGGGTCGGGGGTGGAGATCAGCTCGAAGCGGATCGGGCCCTTCTCCGCCTCGACCTCCTTGACCAGGGCGGCGGCCTTGACGGGGTCGTAGCCGGGGTAGCCGCCCTCGGTGTACCACTTGGAGTCCTTCGACCAGGGGCCGTCGGCGGGCTGGGTCAGGCCGCCGCGCAGGGTGGAGATGACGGTCTCGCGGTCGGTGGCGTGGGCCAGTGCCCTGCGCACCCGTACGTCGTCGAGCGGCGCGACGGCGGTGTTGAGCAGGAACATGTACTCGGCCACCGCCATGCCCTCCGCCCGGTGCACGGTGTAGGTGTCCTTCATGGCGCCGAACTTGGTGAGGTCCTCGTCGCGTGAGGTGCCCATGGCGTCCACGCCGCCCGCTTCGAGGGTCTGGGCGCGGGTCTGCGTGTCGGGCAGGACGCGGAACTCGATCTCGTCGAGGTACGGCAGGCCCTGCCGCCAGTAGCGGGGGTTGCGGGTGACGACCATGCGGTTGTCGGGGACGTACTCCTTGAAGATGAACGGCCCGGTGCCCACCGGTTTGAGGCTGGCCGCCTTGGGGTCGCTGAGCGAGGCGGGCGGGACCATCATGCCGGTCTGGGTGGACAGGTAGTAGGGGAAGGCCACCCAGGGCTGGTTCAGCACGACCTTGACGGTCATGGGGTCGGCCAGCTCGAACGACGTGATCGGCACGAACACCGCGGCCGTCAGCGGGGACGCCTTCTGCGCCTCCAGGTTGGCCTTGACGATGTCACCGGTCAGCGACATGCCGTCGGAGAACGAGATGCCCGATCTCACCTTGATCGTCCACTCGTCGTACGTCTTGTTCGGCGTGACCGACTCGGCCAGGTACGGCTTCCAGTCGCCGTCCTCGGCCACGCTCACCAGCGGCTCGATGATGGTGCCGACCATGCTGTAGCTCTGCGCCGCGAACTGGTCGGTGACCGGGTTGAACCCGTTGGCGTCGGCGCTGAGTGCGTAGACCAGGCGTCCGCCCTGGGTCGGCCCGGTCGCGGCGGGCTCCCCTCCGGGTGGTCCTTCTGCGACCGGTCGTTGCCCGCTGCAGGCCATGAGCAGCGTCGCGGCCAGCAGCAGTGCGGCCGGCGTCCTCCAGCGTCTCATCCACGCCTCCTCCCGGCTGATCCCCCGAGAGCAATTTCACCGATAGTACTATCGGTGAAATTCCGCACAAGACCCGCGAGACAATCGTTACTGGAGGGAGGGGATCGATGACGAGCACGCCGCTCACCAGGAGCGAGGCCAAAGACCTGACCAGGCGCAAGCTCATCCGCGCCGCCTTGACCATCCTCGACGAGGAGGGCGAGGCGGGCCTGACCACGGTCAAGGTCGCCAAGGCCGCCGGCATCGCGCAGTCCAGCTTCTACGTGCACTTCAAGGACATGCAGGAGTTGCTCAGGGTGCTGGCGGAAGAGGGTGGCGAGCGGTTGCGCGCCTCCATGCGCGAGGCCCGCCGCAGGGCCCGCGAGGCTCCCGGCGATCTCGAACGTCACCGCGAGACGTTCCGCATCCCGCTCGAGGCCATCTGCCGCCATCCCGAGCTGCTGCGCATCCAGCTACGGGCCCGCCACGACCCCTCGTCATCGCTGCGCGACTTCGCCCGCGAGACGGCGGCCGCCTACCGCGACCATCACGCCGCCGACCTGGCCGCGCTCGGCTACACCGCCGACGACGAACGCGACAGGCGGCGGCTTGAGATGATCGCCGAGGGCATCAACGCGGCCACCAACGCCCTGGCCATGGGCCATCTGGAGGGCCGCTACCCCGACCTCGACGAGGCCGCCGACATCCTGACGGCCCTGTCCCGCGGCGCCCTCCGCCTCCTTCGCCACACCTCCGGCAAAACCCCGTCAGGCGGGGCGGGGGAGCCGGATGAGGCGGGGGCCGCCCAAGGCGGCGGCCCTCGCTGAGGCGGCAGGGCAGCCGGGGCAGCCGAGCCGGCCGACCTCGGCCGCTGAGGCGGGCCCACCCGCTCCCCGACATCACCCCCGACGACCTCCCCAAGCAGCCGAGCCGGCCGGCCTCGGCCGCTGAGGCGGGGGTGCCGGGTGGAGGGCTCCGGCGAGGTGCCGCCGGAGCCCTGAGGTGGTCGTCAGAAGGTGACGGCGGACGCCAGCTCCCCAGCCTCGCCCGCCGTCAGCCGGCCGTCCGCCACGACCGTGACCACCCGCCGCGACAGCGTGTGCTCGAAGGTCAGCGGCGTGTCCCAGGCCAGCGCCTGACCCACCCCCGGATAATCCGCCACCCGGACGAACCACGGGTCCCCGTCGGCCTGCACGAAGACCAGCGTCCAGCCGCGTCCGTCGGGCGTGGTGCCCGACATGGCCACCCACGGCTGCCGGCTGCCGTGCACGGCCTGCTCGTCGCCGGGCAGCGTGACCCGGTCGACGGAGGTGCCGGGCGCCCGCCAGAAGAAGCCGCCGTACCCGGCGCCGGCCCGGCCCTTGGTGGCCGAGCTCTCGATCGTCAACGGCGCCCCGGTGAGGTTGGTGAGCGTGAACGCGAAGTCCAGCGCCCACGCCTCGCCCAGCGGCCGGGCGGCCACCGTGCGCTCCTCTCGGACCAGCGGCCCGCCGGGCCCCGCCCACTCCAGCAGCTCGGTGAAGCCGCCGTCGTCGAGCCGGGTGAAGGCCAGGTGCCGCTGGGTGCCGTGATTGTCCAGCCAGGTCGGCCCCTGGTCCCTGACGTACGTGCGCCCGCCCCAGAAGTTGGCCCCGCCGAGGTCGGAGATCGCGACTCCGGCCCCCAGGTGGTGCACGTGGTCGTCGGGCCTGACCTGGGTGACCTCCACGCCGCCGAGCGTACGGACGTCGTGCAGGTAGGGGCGCGGCGAGTCCGTGGCGGGCAGGTCGGGACGCCAGTCGTAGGCGGCCACCTCGGCGCCCGGCACCAGCAGCGCCACCCGCGTCCACGGCGCGTCCAGCTCGGAGTAGAGCGCCAGCTCGTCGGCGCTGCGCCGGGTCAGCTCGACCACGCCGGGCAGGACCCGGCCGGCCACCTCGCCGTCGGCGTCCCTGAGGACGAGCTGGTGCCGCTCGGGGATCGGCACCGGCTCGGGCGAGAGCCTGATCGCGTCCACCACCTGGGTGAACCGCTCGGTCACGGCCAGCGGCGCCAGCAGCTCGGCGCCGGTGCGGACGTGGTCGATGAGGTTCTCCAGCAGCCCCGCGCGGCCGTGCACGGTCGTGGTGACCGAGCCGTCGGCCAGCTCCACCTTGAGCCGGTCGTTGGTGTACGTCAGCGTCGCCCGCCCCCGGTCACCGTGCACCACCAGGTAAGGCTCGTGCCGTGGCACCGACTCGGGCGCGCACAGCGTGACCGCGATGGTGATCACGAGCCCGTCCTCCAGCCGGATCCGTACGCAGGAGGTGTCGTCGGACTCGATGGGGTGGGCGTGGTAGAGCTCGGTCTCGATCGCGGCGATGGGGGCGTCCACGAGGGCCAGCGCGGTGGCGGTGGCGTGCGCGAACGGGTTGGTCAGCGCGCCGTCCATCACGTCCACGCCGTTCAGCCGGCGCCGCCCCGACCAGGGGGCGCGGGTGAAGTACGCGGAAGGCCGCTCCCACGCGCCGGACCCGCCGATGCCGCGTACCCGGCCGAGCGAGCCGCCCGCGATCAGCCGCCGCAGGGCGGGCACGGCGGCCGAGCCGAGCGACTGGAAGCCGACCTGGCAGGCCAGCCCGGTCTCGGCGACGACCTCGGCGATCCTGCGCTGCTCCTCGATGCTCGGCGCGGGCGGCTTCTCCAGCAGCACGTGCGAGCCGCCGCGCAGCGCCGTGATCGCGAGGTCGGCGTGGGTGTTGATGGGCGTGCAGATGATCGTGAACTCCGCGCCGGTCTTGGCGATCAGCTCGCCCAGGTCGGGCGACTGGAGTGGGGTGCAGAAGTCCACCTCGGCGGGCCGCAGGTCGCACACGCCCGCCAGCTCGACCAGCCCGCGCGCGGTCAGGTCGCGCAGGATGCCGAGGTGGTGGCGGCCGTGCCCGTTGGCTCCCGCGAGGACGACCTTGGCCGGCGCCATCACGACCACCTCAGCCCGAGCCCGGCGTGCCCGCCGGCGCGCAGCACGCCGTCCGACACCGCCACCGGGTACGGCTCCGCCAGCAGCCCGAGCCGGGCGAAGGAGGCGTCCTCGACGTCCTCCACCATGACCGGCAGCGGCAGCGAGAGCGCGAGCTGCCCCGACACCTCGCTCAGCAGGTGCGGATAGACCGGCACGTCGTAGGTGCGCGCCAGCTCGGCGATCCGCAGGAACGGTGTGATGCCGCCGACCCGCACCACGTTCGGCTGCACCACGTCGCACGCCCCGGCGGCCAGCAGGTCGCGGAAGCCGTAGGTGGTGTAGACGTTCTCACCGACGGCGATCGGCACGTCGATCGAGCGGCGCAGCTCCACGTGGGCGGCCACGTCGTCGGCGGGCAGCGGCTCCTCGATCCAGTGCGGGCCGAACTCGCGCAGCGCGGCCATCGCGCGCCGGGCCCTGTGCAGGTCCCAGCGCTGGTTGGCGTCGATCATCAGCAGCCGGTCGGGGCCGATCACCTCGCGGACGGCGGCGACCCTGGCGACGTCCTCGGCCAGGTCGGGGCGGCCCACCTTGATCTTGACGCCGCGGAAGCCGGCCGCCACCCAGCGCCTGGCCTGCTCGACCAGCTCCTCCATCGGGTAGTGCAGGTTGACGCCGCTGCCGTAGACCGGCACCTCGTCGCGCCGCCGCCCGAGCACGTCGGGCAGCGCCGCGTCGCCGCAGCGCAGGTCCCACAGCGCGAGGTCCACGCCGGCCAGCGCGATCGTGGTGATCCCGCCGGGCCCGGCCTCGCGCAGGTGCCGCCAGAGCAGGTCCCACACCACCTCGGGGTGGGCGGGCGCGCCGATCAGCGCCTCCCGGATGTCGTGGTCGAGCAGCGCCTTGACGGCGTGCGCGCCGATCTGCGGCGTCCATGAGAACCCGGTGCCGGTGCGCCCGTCCTTGAGCGTCACGTGGGTGACGATCACATGGTTGTACGGCACGTCCGCGCCCCAGGGGCGGGGCAGGGGAGCCGTGCGCAGCTCGGTACGCAGCTCCGCGATCGTCATGACGCCACCCGGTCCAGCCCGATCTTGATCAGCTCGGCCAGCTCGGCGAGGTGCTCGTCGGTCACGTCGACCAGCGGCGGGCGTACGCGGCCGACGTCGAGGCCGCGCAGCCGTACGCCGGCCTTGACCAGCGACACGGGATAGCCGGGCACCTTGCCGCGCAGCCGGACGAGCGGCGCGTAGAACGCGGTGAGCAGCCGCTCGTCGCCGTTCAGGTACGCCAGCGCGATCTCCGGCGCGAACGCGAACACCGCGCTGGAGTACAGGTGCACGCCGATGCCCCGGTAGGCGGGCATGGTCAGCTCGGCCGTCGGCAGCCCGTTGAAGAACAGGAAGCCGGGGTGGCTCTCGCGGACCGCGAGCACGATGCGCTGCATGCGGTCGATGTCGCCGACGCCGTCCTTGAGCCCGATCACGCCGGGGATCTCCGCCAGCCTGACCACGGTCTCGGGTTCGAGCACGACCGAGCCGCGCTGGTAGATGATCACCGGCAGCACCTCGGCCACGGCCCGCACGTACGCCTCGAAGCCGTGCCCCGGGCCCTGCGCCAGGTAGGGCGGCATGAGCAGCAGCCCGTCCGCGCCCGCGTCACGAGCGGCCCGCGCCTGGTTCAGCGCCGCGCCGATCGGCCCGCCCGCGCCCGCGAACACCGGCGCGCGGCCCGCCACGACCTCGGTGCTCACCCGCACCACCCGGGCGTGCTCGTCCTCCGACAGCGCGGAGAACTCGCCGGTGCCGCAGGCCGCGAACACGCCGCCGGGGCCGTGCTCCATGCCCTTGCGCACGTGCTCGGCCAGCACGTCCTCGGCCAGCGCGCCGCCGGCGTCGAAGGGGGTCACGGGGAAGAACAGCACACCGCTGAGTTTCATCAGGTCTCATCCTTGAGTTCGGTACGCCAGCTGCGCTTGGGCTGCCAGCCGAGCAGGCGCTCTGCCTTGGCGGTCGAGAAGGCGGGGGTGGTGCCGGTGAGCCCGTCGGCGAAGCCCTCGGTGCCGGGCACCACCTGGGGGAGCAGGTCGGCCAGCGGCTTCCTGGCCAGCGCGTCGGCGGCGCCGGCGAAGAACACCTCGCCGTTCGGCAGCTCGGGCAGCGCCTCGGCGAGCACGGTGATCATCTCGGCGGCGTCGCGGGAGTCGATGTAGTTGAACAGCGACACCCCGCCCAGCTCGGGCCGGTCGAGCCGCTCGCGTACGGTGTGGCCGGACTGCGTGGGCGCTCCCGCCCACTCCTCGGGCGGGATCACAAAGCACGGGCGCACGGCGGCCAGCTTGGTCGTGCCGGCCGCCGCGAACGCCTTCATCGTCTGCTCGGCGGTCACCTTCGACAGGTTGTAGGCGTTCCAGGGCAGGACCGGGTGCTCCTCGTCGATGGGGAGGTAGCGGGGCGCCCAGCCGCCAGGGGCGCCGTACCCCATGACGGTGGGGCTGCTGGCCACCACCACGCCGGCCACGCCGAGGGCCACCGACGCCTCGCACACGTTGAACGCGAGCTGCGTGTTGACCTTGAAGATCACCGACTCGGGATGGCTGAACGGCGTGGCGATGGCGGCCAGGTGGATCACCGTCTCAGGACGGAACCGCGCCATCACCTCGAACGCCTCTCCCGTGTCGGTGAGGTCGGCCGGTAACGTGGCGGCTGCCTCCTCTGGTGTCCCTGGGATCCTGTCGACCCCGATGACCTCGTGCCCGGCCGCCGCGAGCGTGGTGACCACGCTGCGGCCGAGGCGTCCTGCGCTTCCGGTGACGAGGACTCTGCTCACCGTGTGGGGCTCCTTCAAGACTGCAAACAGTTGCACTAAACCTTTGTGTCAGGAAGGGTGAGGCGTCAAGAGGGGATTTCGTCACCGGGCGTCTAGCTGCGGATTCCTTCGGGCGTTCCCGTACTAGCCGCGTGGCAAGCGCTTTCACCGGTCTAGCGGGCCCTGCAAGCGGTTGCGTTAGGGTGGGCGACTGTGACAGTGACGATTCGCGATGTGGCCCGGGCGTCCGGCGTCCACGTGTCGACGGTCTCCCGGACGTTCTCCGCGCCGCACATGGTCAACGCGGCCACCCGCACCAGGGTGCTGACGGTGGCCGAGGAGCTGGGCTACCGGCCCAACCGGGCGGCCAGGGCGCTGACGACCGGGCGTACGCACAACCTCGGGCTGATCGTGGCCGACATCGCCAACCCGTTCTTCCCTCCGCTGATCAAGGCCGCGCACGCGGCGGCCAGGCAGCGCGACTACCACCTGTTCGTGGCCGACACCGACGAGGAGCCGGCCGTGGAGGAGGAGCTGGTTCAGGCGTTCTCCAAGCAGGTGGACGGCGTGGTGCTGTGCAGCCCGCGCTCGTCGAACAAGGCGCTCGAACGCTTGGCCGAGCGGGTGCCGTTCGTGGTGATCAACCGGCGGCTGCGCGGCGCGGCCACCGTGCTCATGGACGTCGGCCACGGCGCCAGGCTGGCGGTCGAGCATCTCGCCGGGCTCGGGCACCGCAGGATCGCGCTGGTGTCGGGCCCCGCGGGTTCGTGGACGAGCGCGGAGATCCGTACGGCGGCCGAGCAGGTGCCGGACGTCGAGCTGATCGTCGTCGGGCCCAACGCGCCCACCGAGCGCGGCGGGTTCGCGGCGGCGGCGCGGGTGCGCGACTCGGGCGTGACCGGCGTGCTGGCCTACAACGACCTGGTGGCCATCGGGCTCATCGAGGGCCTCGGCGACCTCGGGCTGTCCGTGCCGCAGGACGTCAGCGTGGTGGGGATTGACGATATCGTGCCGGGGCGGCTCAACCGGCCGAAGCTCACCACGGTGGCCATGCCGACGGCCGCGGCCGGGCGGCTCGCGGTCGATCTGCTCATCCAGGAGGTGAGCGCCACGACCTCGCTGGAGACCCGGCTCGTGATCAGGGACTCCACCGCGGCTCCCCGGTGACATGGGGTCTGCAAACGGTTGTACTAAACCGTAACGAAATTCGTCAGACTTCTGCGATGGACAAGCGTGCTACCTGCAGAAACGCCGAAAAGATATATCGGTAACGGCTATGTAACGCCTGCAAAGGGTTGACGTAACTTTCCTGCCAGCTATAGGAAAGCGCTATCCGTTCACTACTCGCCGGAAGGTCCGTGATGACTGAAGTTTCGGTGGCGGTGAAACCCCGGCGGGCGGCGCCTGATGCCCCTCGCGGTGGACACCGCTCCACGAAACGGTCCCGTCGGGAGGCACGGGCCGCCTACCTCTTCCTGGCCCCCTGGTTCGCCGGCCTGCTCGTCATCACGGTCGGCCCGATCCTCGCCTCCCTGTATCTGTCGTTCACCGACTACAACCTCCTCGAAGAGGCCAAGTGGGTCGGGTTCGACAACTACGCCAAGATGTTCACGCAGGACCCGAGGTTCCTGAACTCACTGAAGGTGACCACCATCTACGTGGTCGTCTCGGTCCCGCTGCAACTGGCCTTCGCCCTCGCGCTGGCCCTCGTGCTCGACCGCGGCCTGCGCGGCCTGTCGATCTACCGCTCGATCTTCTACCTGCCCTCGCTGCTCGGCGGCAGCGTCGCGATCGCGATCCTGTGGCGCAAGGTGTTCGGCGCCGACGGCCTGGTGAACGCGGTGCTCGCGATCTTCGGCATCGAGGGCCCCGGCTGGGTGGGAGACCCGGACACGGCGCTGTCGACGCTGATCCTCCTGCACGTGTGGACCTTCGGCGCCCCGATGATCATCTTCCTGGCCGGTCTGCGGCAGATCCCGAGCAGCTACTACGAGGCCGCCGCCGTGGACGGCGCCGGGCCGCTGCGCCAGTTCAGGTCGATCACGGTGCCGCTGCTGACGCCCATCATCTTCTTCAACCTGGTGCTGGAGCTCATCAAGTCGTTCCAGTCGTTCACGCAGGCGTTCATCGTCAGCGGCGGCAGGGGCGGCCCCGCCGACTCCACCCTGTTCTACACGCTCTACCTCTACCTCAACGGCTTCAAGAACTACGACATGGGCTACGCCGCCGCGATGGCCTGGGTCCTGCTGCTGATCATCGCCGGGCTGACCGGGGTGAACTTCCTCGCTTCCAAGTATTGGGTCTTCTATGGCGACACCAAGTAGGCCGACCCCGGTCCTGTTCCGCCCCTTCCGCGGCGGGCCGGTCGTCAAGCACATCCTGCTGATCGGCTTCGGCCTGATCATGCTCTATCCGCTGTTCTGGATGATCTCCAGCTCGCTCAAGCCGGAGGAGCTGATCTTCCGGGAGCCCGGCCTGTGGCCGAGCACGGTCACGCTGGAGAACTACACCGAGGGCTGGTACGCGCTCAAGCACCCCTTCGGCTATTACCTGTGGAACTCCGCGGTGGTCACCGTGCTGTCGGTGGTGGCGAACCTCGTGGCCTGCTCGCTGGCCGCCTACGCCTTCGCCCGGCTGAACTTCCCGCTGAAGAAGCTCTGGTTCGCGCTCATGCTGGGCACGATCATGCTGCCGGCGCACGTGACGATCGTGCCGCAGTACATCATGTTCTCGAAGCTCGACATGATCAACACGATCTGGCCGCTGATCATGCCGAAGGTGCTGGCCACCGACGCGTTCTTCATCTTCCTGATGGTGCAGTTCATCCGCACGCTGCCGAGGGAGCTGGACGAGGCGGCGGAGATCGACGGAGCCGGCTATTGGCGCATCTTCATCAGGGTCGTCATGCCGCTCTGCATGCCCGCGCTGGCCACGACGGCGATCTTCACCTTCATCTGGACATGGAACGATTTCCTCAGTCAACTCTTGTATCTCAACAACCCCGACAACTTCACCGTACCGGTAGCGTTGCGCACGTTCCTGGACGCCAGTAGCGACTCGTCGTGGGGCCCGATGTTCGCCATGTCGATCATCGCCCTCGGTCCTATCTTCGGGTTCTTCCTGGCAGGCCAGAAATACCTGATCCGTGGTGTCGCCACCACGGGACTGAAGTAGTTCCTCCACCCCCCGACAGCGAACACCCATAGGAGGTAGAGCCGTGAGCTCTGGCAAGAAGATGTGGTCGGCGGCGCTGCTCGCCACAGCTGTGCTGGCGGTCACCGCGGCCTGCGGCAGCGGAAGCGGCGACGAGGCCGCCGATGGCAAGGTCAAGCTGCGCTTCTCCTACTGGGGCAGTGACGCGCGGCAGAAGATGACAGAAGAGGCGATCAAGAAGTTCGAGGCCAAGAACCCGAACATTGACGTCGAGGGCGAGTTCTCCGACTGGGCCTCCTACTACGAGACGCTGTCCACCAAGGTCGCCGGCAGCGACGCCCCCGACGTCATCAGCCTGGAGATCCGCGGCCTGCGCGAGTACGCCGACCGCGGCACGCTCGCCGACCTCGCCAGCAAGGTCAACACCGCCGACATCGACGGCAAGGTGCTGGCCACCGGCGCGATCGACGGCAAGCAGTTCGCCATCCCCACCGGGGTGAACGCCTTCTCCCTCCTGGTCAACCCCGGCCTGGTCAAGGAGGCCAAGGCCGAGATGCCCGACGACACCAACTGGACCTGGCAGGACTACGTCGACCTGTCCGCCAAGATCACCTCGGGCAGCGGCGGCAAGATCACCGGTACGCAGCTGAGTTGGAACCCCGCGTACCTGCAGATCTACGCCGCGCAGAAGGGTGAGCCCTTCTACCAGGGCAACAAGCTCGGTCTGTCGCCCCAGACCATCAAGGACTGGTGGAAGATCATGCAGGACCTGATCTCCACTAAGGGCGCGCCCGAGGCGGCCAAGAGCTCCGAGATCGGCGCCACCAGCATCGACCAGTCGCTGCTCGGCACCAACACCGGCGCGATGGGCATGTGGTGGAGCAACCAGCTCGGCGCGGCGGCGAAGGCGTCCGGCCAGGAGCTGGAGCTGCTGCGGATGCCGAAGATGGAGGGCGCGACGACCGGCGGCATGTTCCTGCAGCCCGCCATGTTCTACGCCGCCTCCTCCAAGTCCGAGCACGCCGCCGAGGCCGCCAAGTTCATCGACTTCATGGTCAACGACCCCGAGGCCGGCGCGATCATCCTCAGCGACCGCGGCCTGCCGGCCAGCTCGAAGGTGCTGGCGGCGGTCAAGGACAAGCTGCCCGACGCCGACAAGAAGACGCTGGCCTTCCTCGACGAGGCCAAGGGCGAGCTGACCGACCCGCCCGCCGCTCCGCCGAAGGGCGCGAGCGCCATGGAGGACATCCTGACGCGCTACTCGGAGGAGGTCATGTTCGGCCGCATGACCCCCGATGACGCCGCGCAGAAGTTCATCACGGAGGCCAACGCCTCCATCGCCGGCTAAGGAGAGTCATGAAGTACGCGTTCGTCGGGCTCGGGCACCGCGCGCAGATGTACGTCGACGCGCTGCTCGGGGAGTGGCGCGACGCCGGCACCATCGTCGCCCTGTGCGACACCAACCGGACCCGCATGGACTACTACGTCGAGCGGATCGGTCAGCAGGTGCCGTGCTTCGCCCCCGATGAGTTCGGCAAGGTGCTAGAGCTCGCCGACGCGGTCATCGTCACCACCGTCGACGCCGCGCACGCGACGTACGTGTGCGCGGCGCTCGACGCGGGACGTGACGTCATCGTGGAGAAGCCGCTCACCATCGACGCCGACGGCTGCGCGGCCATCGCCGCGGCCGCCGAGCGCAGCAGCGGCAAGCTGATCGTGACCTTCAACTACCGCTACTCGCCGCGCAACTCCGCGGTGCGCCGCCTGCTGCAGCGGGGCGCGATCGGCGAGGTCACGTCGGTGCACTTCGAGTGGACGCTGGACACCATCCACGGCGCCGACTACTTCCGCCGCTGGCACCGCGACAGGGTCAACTCGGGCGGCCTGCTGGTGCACAAGTCCACCCACCACTTCGACCTGGTCAACTGGTGGCTGGGCGCGGCGCCCGAGATGGTCTTCGCGCAGACCGGGCTGCGTTTCTACGGCGCCGAGAACGCCGGGAAGCGCGGGCTCGGCGAGCGGCCCGAGCGCGCCCACGGGGCGCCGGGGCTGGGCAGCGACCCGTTCCTGCTCGACATCTCCGCCGACGAGCGGCTCAAGCGGCTCTACCTCGACGCCGAGCACGAGGACGGCTACCTGCGCGACCAGGACGTCTTCGGCGAGGGCATCACGATCGACGACAACATGTCGGTCATGGTCCGCTACACCAACCGGGCCGTCATGACGTACTCGCTGCACGCCCACGCGCCGTGGGAGGGCTACCGGGTGGCCTTCAACGGCACGGCGGGCCGGCTGGAGCTGGACGTGGTGGAGCGGGAGTGGACGCCCGTGCACGCTGCCATCGACCCGAGCGCCGCCTCCAAGGAGCACGCCACCGGCTCGTCCGAGCGGCTGCTGCTGCGCCCGCACTGGGGGCCGCCGGAGGAGATCCCGATCGAGAACGGCGCGGGCGGCCACGGCGGCGGCGACCGCCTGCTGCTGAACGACGTCTTCCGCGGCCCGGGCGACGACCCGCTGGCCCGGCAGGCCGGCTACCGCGACGGCATCCGCAGCGTGCTGACCGGCCACGCCGCCAACGTCTCCGCCAGGACCGGCGCCCCGGTCCTGCTCGGGGACGAGGGCACCCGTGTTCTCTGAGCCGGCCCGCAGGGATCTCGCTGGGCCGGCCCGCATCGGCGAGGCACCTCGTGTTCTCTGAGCTGGCCCCCATCGCCGCCGCGCAGCGCGGGCTCTACCCGGCGCTGCCGGGGCCCGAGCTGCGCGCGGCGGCCCGCGACGCCATCGGCGTGCTCGACCTCACGGCGGACGACGTCCGCGTCGAGCGCACCTGGAACTCGGGCGACCTGTACGGCGAGGAGCTGTCCTGGTCGTTGGGCTTCGGCCCGCGCACGCGGGCGTACCTGCTGCGCCCTGCGAAGGCCGAAGGCCCGCTGCCGGGGGTGGTGGCGCTGCACTGCCACGCCGGCATGAAGTGGGCGGGCAAGGACAAGATCGCCGACGGCCCCGAGGAGCCGGCCCCCGAGGTCCGCCGCCTGCGCGACGAGCTCTACGGCGGCCGGGCCTTCGCCGACGAGCTGGCCAGGCGCGGCTTCGCGGTGCTGGCCCACGACGTGTTCGTGTGGGGCAGCCGCCGCTTCCCCCTGGAGCTGCCCGAGGCGGCCGGGCTGAGCGAGGCCGACCGCTACGACCTGGCCGCCCGCGACCACGAGCACGTCGTGGCCAAGCACTGCGCCGCGCTCGGCACCTCGTTCACCGGCGTCGTCGCGGGCGAGGACCTCGCGGCGGCCGCCTACCTGCGCTCGCGCCCCGACGTGACCGAGGTCGGCTGCGCCGGCCTGTCGGGCGGCGGGCTGCGGGCCGCGCTGCTCGGCGCGTTCGACCCGGAGATGCGCGCGGTCGTGGTCGCCGCGATGGCCTCCTCCTTCCGCGACATGCTCGGCGGGCACGTCGAGAAGCACACCTGGATGTTGTGGCCGCCCGGACTGCCGCGCCTCGGCGACTACCCCGACCTGGTGGCCGCCCGCGCGCCCGCGCCGCTCATGGTCCAGTACGCCATGCGCGACCGCCTCTTCCCCGAGCAGGGCATCAGGAGGGCGCACGCCGTCATCGCCGAGCGCTACCGCGACGCGCCCGGCGCGTACGAGGCCGTCTTCGCCGACGTGCCGCACAGCTTCGACGTGCCCATGCAGGAGCGGGCCTTCGACTGGCTGGCCGCCAACCTCGCTAGTTCCCCTGCTTCCACGTCGCGATGAGCTTGTCGTAGTCCACGGTCTCCGGCTTGCCCCGCTCGTCGGCCAGCTTCGGCGCGGGCGCGCCGGGCTGGTCGAACCAGTACTGGGCCGGCTGCTCCGGGTTCAGCTTGGGCGCGCACTGGCCGCCGTATCCCTCCCGCTCGCGCGAGAGCCGCTCCAGCCGGGCCATGATGTCGTCCTGCTGCTTGGCCAGGTTGTCCATCGACTGCTGCGGTGTGGTCTCGCCGGTCACCGCCGTCGCCACGTTCTGCCACCACAGCTGCGCCAGCTTCGGGTAGTCGGGCACGTTCGTGCCGGTCGGCGTCCACTGCACGCGGGCCGGTGAGCCGTAGAACTCGATCAGGCCGCCGTACTTGTCGGCGTTGTCGGCGAAGTAGTCGCTCTTGATGTCCGACTCGCGGATGAAGGTCAGCCCGACGATCGACTTCTTCAGCGACACCGTCTTCGAGGTGACGAACTGCGCGTACAGCCAGGCCGCGGCGCGGCGGTCCTGCGGGGTGCTCTTGAGCAGCGTCCAGGAGCCGGCGTCCTGGTAGCCCAGCTTGTGGCCGTCCTTCCAGTACGCCCCGTGCGGGCTCGGCGCGATGCGCCACTTCGGCGTGCCGTCCTCGTTGACCACCGGCAGGCCCGGCTTGGTCATGTCGGCGGTGAACGAGGTGTACCAGAAGATCTGCTGGGCGACGTTGCCCTGGGCCGGCACCGGGCCCGCCTCGCTGAAGTTCATGCCGGCCGCCTCGCGCGGCGCGTACTTCTTCAGCCAGTCCACGTATTTGGTGAGCGCGTAGACGGCGGCCGGGCCGTTGGTGTCGCCGCCCCGGGTGACCGAGGAACCGACCGGGCGGCAGTTCTCCACCCGGATGCCCCAGTCGTCCACCGGCAGGCCGTTGGGGATGCCGGGGTCGCCGTTGCCCGCCATCGACAGCCACGCGTCGGTGAAGCGCCAGCCCAGCGACGGGTCCTTGCGGCCGTAGTCCATGTGGCCGTAGACCTTCTGGCCGTCGATCGTGCCGTTGCCGTTGACCTTGGTGGTGAAGAACTCGGCGATGTCCTCGTAGGCCGCCCAGTTGACCGGGACGCCCAGGTCGTAGCCGTAGGCGTCCTTGAACTGCTTCTTGATCGCCGGGTCGGTGAACCAGTCGTAGCGGAACCAGTAGAGGTTGGCGAACTGCTGGTCGGGCAGCTGGTAGATCTTCTTGTCCGGGCCGGTCGTGAAGCTGATGCCGATGAAGTCGTCGAGGTCGAGCGTGGGGGAGGTGACGGTCCTGCCCTCGCCGGCCATGTAGTCCGACAGCGGCACCACGTAGTCGCCGCGCGAGTGGGTGCCGATCAGGTCGGAGTCGTTGACGTAGGCGTCGTAGATGTTCTGCTCACCCTGGATCTGGGTCTGCAGCTTCTCGACGACGTCGCCTTCCTGGATCAGGTCGTGCTTGATGCGGATGCCGGTGATCTCGGTGAACGCCTTCGCGAGCCGGCGCGACTCGTACTCGTGGGTGGTGATCGTCTCGGAGACCACGTTGATCTGCATCCCCCGGTACGGCGCCGCGGCCTTGATGAACCAGTCCATCTCCGCGAGCTGCTGCTCCTTGCTCAGCGTGCTGGGGGTGAACTCCTGCGACACCCACCGCTCGGCCGCCGCCTCACCGCCGGCCTCCGTGTAGTCGGAGGCCGGCCGCTCGGCGCCCTGCGTGCAGCCGGCCGCCATCACCACCATCGCGGTGAGACCTGCGATCGCCGACCTGCCTGCCCGATGCCTCATCGTTCGGCTCCTTCTCTGTCATCCCCATATGCCGATCACGACCGCCACCAGCACCGCGCAGCCGAGCGCGAGCCACATGGACAGGTCGGTGATCGCGATCCAGCCGGCCAGCACGACGGCGGCGCTGATCAGGCCGATGTAGAGCCGGTCACCGCGATCGGTCTCGATGCGCAGGAACCCCCGCCTCGCGACGGGCGGCGAGATGCGCGCCCACACCGCCATGACGACCAGCAGCAGGGCCAGCCCGGCGAACACCAGGGCGGTCGGGACGGTCCAGACCATCCACTCGAGCATCTAGACCCTCCCCAGCGCGAAGCCCTTGGCGATGTAGTTGCGCACGAACCAGATGACGACCGCGCCCGGCACGATGGTGAGCACCCCGGCCGCGGCCAGCAGCGCCCAGTCCACGCCGGCCGCGCTCACCGTGCGGGTCATCGTCGCCGCGATGGGCTTGGCGTCGACCGAGGTGATCGTCCGCGCGATCAGCAGCTCGACCCAGCTGAACATGAAGCAGAAGAACAGCGTGACGCCGATCGCCGAGCGGATCATCGGCAGGAAGATCCTGATGAAGAAACGCGGCAGCGAATAACCGTCGACGGCCGCGGTCTCGTCTATTTCCCGTGGAATTCCGGACATGAATCCCTCCAGGATCCACACCGCCAGCGGGACGTTGAACAGCATGTGCGCGATGGCCACGCCGAGATGCGTGTCGAACAGGCCGACGCTCTGGTAGATCTGGAAGAACGGCAGCAGGAAAACCGCCGGCGGCGCCATGCGATTGGTCAGCAGCCAGAAGAACAGATGCTTGTCGCCGGCGAAGCGGAACCGCGAGAACGCGTACGCCGCGGGCAGCGCCACCAGCAGCGACAGCACCGCGTTCAGCGAGGTGTAGATGATCGAGTTGAGGTAGCTCGAATACCACGCCGGGTCGCCGAAGAAGGCGGCGTAATTGTCGAACGTCACCCGCTGCGGAATGAGCGAGAAACTGCCGAGGATGTCCTCGTTGGGCCTGATCGACATGCCGAACATCCACAGCAGCGGCAGCATGAGCGTGGCCACGTACAACCAGAAGACCGTGCGCGCCCAGGGGAGCCGCCGGCCGGTGGTCCGCGCCATTCGCCTCACCTCCCCGACCTGGTGAGCACGGTGAAGAAGACGTAACAGAAGACCTGCACGATGAGGAAATAGAGCAGCGAGAACGCGCCCGCGGGGCCCAGGTCGAACTGGCCGACCGCGATCTTCGACAGCAGGATGCTGAGGAACGACGTCGCGTTGCCCGGGCCGCCGCCGGTCACCACGAACGGCTCGGTGTAGATCATGAAGCTGTCCATGAACCTGAGCAGGATCGCGATCGTCAGCACCCCGCGCAGCCGGGGAAGCTGGATGTGCCGGAACGTGGCCCACGCCGAGGCCGCGTCGATCTGCGCGGCCTGGAAGTACGGCTCGGGGATCGAGCGCAGCCCCGCGTACGCCAGCAGCGCCACCAGCGGCGTCCAGTGCCACACGTCCATGACCAGCACCGTGATCCAGGCGTCGGTCGAGTCGAGCGTGTAGTTGAAGTTGACGCCGAGCACGTTGTTGACCGCCCAGCCGCCCAGCCCGATGTCGCCGCGGGCGAAGATCTGCCAGATCGTGCCCACCACGTTCCACGGGATGAGCAGCGGCAGCGCGACCAGCACCAGCGCCACCGACACGCCGACGCCCCTGCGCGGCATCACCACGGCCAGCGCCACGCCGAGCGGGATCTCCAGCAGCAGCACCTGCGCGGAGAACAGCAGCGTGCGCAGCAGCGCCCCGCGCACCTCCGGGTCACGCGCGATCGACCGGAACCACTCCAGGCCGACGAACACCCGGTCGTGCGGGCCGAAGACGTCCTGCACGGAGAAGTTGACCACGGTCATCAGCGGGATCACCGCCGTGAACGCCACCGACACCACCACCGGCAGCACCAGCCACCAGGCCCGGTTGTCGCGGCGCTTGGGGGTGACGCGCGGCTCGTCCGCCACCTCCGTCGCGACCGCCGCCTGTTCGCTCACGCCAGGCCCCTCTCATGCAGGGGTGCGAGCGAGCCGCACCTGACCTGGTCCCTGAACAGGAATGTGCGTTCGGCGGGAAAATGCAGGTGGACGCCGTCGTCCGGCCGGTAGGGCGCGCCCGCCTCGGTCTTGACGATTACGCGGTGCTCACCGGCCACCGTGTGGACGAGGTCGTACGCGCCCATCCTGTCCACTTCGGTCACCCTGGCCGGCACGCCCGGCGACGTCTCAGGCCCGCCGATCTCCACGAACTCCGGCCGCACCCCGATCCGCACCGGCCCGGGCGGCAGGCCGTCGTCCGCCGCGCCCACGTCGCCGCCGTTCACGCGGACCACGCCGCCGGCGATCTCGGCCGGCACGACGTTCATGCCGGGCGAGCCGATGAAGTGCCCGACGAACTCGTGCGCCGGCGACAGGAACAGCTCCGCCGGCTCCCCGGCCTGCACGATCTCGCCGTCGTTGACCACCACCACCTCGTCGGCGAACGTCAGCGCCTCGGTCTGGTCGTGGGTGACGTAGATGAGCGTGTGGCCGGTGTCGCGGTGGATCTCCTTCAGCTTGCTGCGCAGCGTCCACTTCAGCGCCGGGTCCACCACCGTCAGCGGCTCGTCCAGCAGCACCGCGGCCACCTGGGCGCGGACGAGGCCCCTGCCCAGGCTGACGATCTGCTGCCGGCCCGGGTCGAGCCGGCGCGACCTGCGGCCCAGCACCTGGTCGAGGCCGAGCAGCTGCGAGACCTGCCGGACCCGCCGGTCCACCTCCTGCTTCGGCACCTTGCGGTTGCGCAGCGGGAAGGCCAGGTTGTCGTAGACCGACATCTCCTCGTACAGGACGGGGAACTGGAAGACCTGCGCGATGTCGCGGCCAGCCGTCGGCACGCCCGTGACGTCGCGCTCGTCGAAGTAGACGCGGCCCACCGTGGGGGTGATGAGGCCGGAGATGATGTTCAGCAGCGTCGTCTTGCCGCAGCCGCTCGGGCCGAGCAGCGCGTACGCCCGCGCGTCGCGCCACGTCCAGGTCATCGGCTTCAGCGCCCAGGTCTTCCCGCCGTCATAGCTGTGGCCCACGCCGTCGAGCCGGATGTCAGCCATGCCGGCCCACCTCCGCCGTGCTCGTGCCGGCCAGCCGGCCGTCCTTGTCGAAGACGAGGACGTGGGCCGGATCGATGTAGGCGCGCGTGGTCTCGCCGGGCGTGAACCGCTGGGTGCCCGGCAGGTGGGCGACCAGGTGGCGGCCGCCCTGGAGAAGCAGGTGCAGGAACGTCGCGCTGCCCGTCACCTCGGCGAGCCTGATCTCGGCGGGCAGTTCCAGCGCGCCGGGCCGGCCCCGGCCGATCGTCACCTGGTGGGGGCGTACGCCGAGCACGACCTCCTGCTCGCCGCCGGTGCCGAGCACCTCGACGCGGCCGTCCCTGACGACGCCTGGCAGCACGTTGAGCGGCGGGTCGCTGAGCGTGGCGGCCACGGCCAGCGTGGGCGGGCGGGCGTACATGTCGGCGACGTCGCCGACGTGCCGCACCCTGCCCTCGCCGAGCACCACGGTCGGCGCGGCGAACGTCAGCGCCTCGGCCGGGTCGGCGGTGGCGTAGAGCACGACGCCGGGCGAGCCGGCGAACATGCTCTTCAGGTCGGCGCGCAACTGCTCGCGCAGCTTGAAGTCCAGATTGGCCAGCGGCTCGTCGAGCAGCAGCAGGTCGACGGGGCGGGCCAGGGCGCGGGCGATGGCGGTGCGCTGCTGCTGGCCGCCCGACAGCTCGGCGGGCCTGCGCCGTAGCAGGTTCTCGATGCCCATCAGCTCGGCCACCTCGCGCACCCGGCGGTCCACGCCGTCGCGCCGGAAACGGGGGTCGAGGCGGAGCGGTGAGGCGATGTTCTCGTAGACGGTGAGCGACGGATAATTGATGAATTGCTGGTAGACGAAGGCCACCGAACGTTTGCGCACCGACATTCGTGTGAGGTCTTTACCGTTGACCAGCACGCGGCCCGCGTCGGGGGTCAGCAAACCGGCTGCGACCCGCATCAACGTCGTCTTTCCCGCCGTCATCGGGCCGATCAGGGTGGTCATTCCAGGGGATAATTCGAGGTTGACGTCGGCCAGCCAGACCTCGCCGTGCGAACGCACGGAGACGCCGTCGAGAATCACCGTCACGGTGCCCGGTCCTCTCTGCTTCCCTCCCTTCTAACATGATCTGAATGGGCCTGCAAAGGTTGTTGTCGTGGTTTGTGAGGCTGCTGTTACTCGGGTTTTCTGTTCATTGTCAAGCTCCCGGAAATGGTGAACGGGAAGTTCTATCGCGGTGGCGACTTCTGCGCTGGTCATTGTCGGCGGCGGAGGAAATCTCGGGACATGTGGTCATAGGGGCGCGGAGGATCGGCCTTCGCCGTTGCCAACATGTGTTGGCCTACAGGTGTTGACCACCCCGGAGTGGCGGCGTAGTGTCAACAGGTGTTGGCCAACAAGTGTTGGCAACGTTCCGAGGAGGAGACATGAATGCCACGGACGTGATCGTCGTCGGCGCCGGCCCCGTCGGGCTCACCGCCGCTCTGGTCCTCACCCAGCGCGGGCACCGCGTCGTCATCGTGGACGGGCAGGCCGAGGGTGCGAACACCTCGCGCGCCGCCGTCGTGCACTCGCGCACGCTGGAGCTGCTGGAGCCGTACGGGGTGACCGGCGACCTGGTCACGCGGGGGGTGCCCACGCCGCGCTTCACCGTCCGCGACCGGGACCGGGTGCTGGTGCCGGTGCCGTTCGAGGGGCTGCCGACGCGGTATCCGTACACGCTGATGATCTCCCAGGCCGACACCGAGGCGTACCTGCTGGCCCGGTTCGAGGAGCTGGGCGGGCGGGTGCTGCGGCCGGCCCGCGTCACCGCCGTCGCCCAGGACGACTCCGGCGTCACCGCCACCCTCGATGACGGGCGCACGCTGCGCGCTTCCTACCTGGTCGGGGCCGACGGGATGCACAGCACCGCCCGCGAGCAGGCCGGGATCGGCTTCGCCGGCGGCACGTACGCCGAGTCGTTCGTCCTCGCCGACGTGCGGCTGCACGGCGGGGTGCCCAAGGGCGAGGTCATCCTGTACTTCTCGCCCGACGGCCTGGTGGTCGTCGCGCCGCTGCCCGACGGCATGTACCGGATCGTCGCCACCGTGGACGAGGCGCCGCGCGAGCCCGACGTCGCGTTCGTGCAGCGGCTGCTCGACACGCGCGGGCCGGAGTCCGAGCCCGCCGTCGTCGAGGAGATCGTCTGGGGCTCCCGCTTCCGCGTCCACCACCGCATCGCCGGCACCTACCGCGACCGCCGCGTCCTGCTCGCCGGCGACGCGGCCCACGTGCACTCACCGGCCGGCGGGCAGGGCATGAACCTGGGCATCGAGGACGCCGTCCAGGTGGGCGAGGCGCTCTCAGAGGTTCTGGACGGCGCCCCGGACGAACTGCTCGACGCCTACGCGGCGGCCAGGCGCCCGGTCGCGGAGAAGGTGGTCGCCCTGGCCTCCCGCCTTACCCGGCTGGCCACCGCCCGCGCCGCCGCCCGCCCCCTGCGCAACGCCGTCCTCGCCCTGGCCGGCCACCTTCCGGCGGTCCGCCGCCGCCTCGCCTGGCAACTGTCCGGCCTCGACCGCCGCTGACCCCCGCCGCTGACCCCCGCCGCTGTCACTGGGTGAGGACCTTGGTGACCAGGGCGTGCAGCTGCCGGCGTTCCGCGTCCGTCAGGGGGGCGAGGGTCTCGCGTTCCACTTCCGTCACCAGAGCGCGTGCCCGGGTGAGGGCGTCGCGGCCGGCGGGGGTGAGGGTGAGGCGGTAGCGGCGGCGGTCGGCGGGGTCGCGGTCACGTACGGCCAGCCCCGCCGCGATCAGCCCGTCCATCAGCCGCACCATGTCGCTCGGGTCGAGCCCCAGCCGGTCACCCACCTCGCGCTGCGCCGAGGCGCCGAAGTCGGCGAGCACCGCGAGGACCGCGAACTCCCACAAGCTCACCCCCGCCTCGTCCGACAGCCGCCCGGCCAGCGCCCGCCGGCTGCTCGTCCCGACCTTGTGCAGCACGAACGTCGTGGCCGCCATGAGGGTGGGAGGAAAGTCCATGGGGCCAAGTGTAGGGTTCTACCAATCATTGGTTCTCACCAACTATTTAGACGGGAGGATCCCCATGGACGCCCTCTACCCCCGGCTCCTGGTCCGCGACTTCGACACGAGCCTCGCCTTCTACCAGGCCGTCCTGCGCGACCTGCACGGCGTCGAGCCGGTCAAGGTCCTGCCCGGCTACGCCAACTGGGACATCTCAGGAGAGGCCGGACTGGTCCTGTTCGACAGGAGCCGGCTGGACGTGCTCACGGACGGCGACGGCGACCGGGCCATGCTGGTCATGAAGGTGGACGACGTGGACACGGCGGCCGGCTGCCTGGAGCGGCACGGCGCCACCGTGGCCGCCCCGCCCCAGGACCGCCCGGCTTGGGGCCCCACCTTGCGCACCGCGCACCTGCGCGACCCGGAAGGCACCCTCATCGAGCTGCAGTCGTACTGAGATCGTCAGGGAATGATCGAGTCCACGTAGCCGCCGTCCACCCGCACGGCCGCCCCCGTCGTGGCCGAGGCGAAGGGCGAGCTGAGATAGACGACCAGGTTCGCGATCTCCTCGGGCTCGATCAGGCGCTGGAGCAGCGACTGCGGCCGGTGCAGCCGCATGAACTCGCGCTGCGCCTCCTCCCACGGCAGGTCGCGGTCCACGAGCTGGTAGACGAAGTCCTCGACGCCGCCGGTGTGGGTCGGCCCCGCGATCACCGAGTTGATCGTGACCCCGCTGCCCGCCGCCTCCTTGGCGAAGCCCCGGGAGACGGCCAGCAGCGCCGTCTTCGACATGCCGTAGTGGATCATCTCGGCCGGGATGACGACGGCGGAGTCGCTCGCGATGTACTGGATGCGGCCCCAGCCCCGCTCCCTCATGCCGGGCAGGTACGCCCGGGTCAGCCGGACCGCGGCCAGCACGTTCACCTCGAAATAGCGCCGCCACTCGTCGTCCTCGATCTCCAGCGGCGGCTTGGCGCCGAAGATGCCGAGGTTGTTGACCAGGATGTCGACGTGCGGCAGCATCCGCAGCACCTGCTCGCAGCCCTCGTCGGTCGAGACGTCGCCCGGCGCGGCCACCAGGTCGTAGCGCAGGTGCTCGCCGGCTTCGCGCCCGGCGTCGATGCGCTCGTCGTCCATCCGTTCGATGGCCGCCGCCACCGAGCCCTCGCCGCGGCCGTTGATCCCTACGCGGGCGCCGGCCCGCACGAGCCCGGTGGCGATGGCCGCCCCGATGCCCTGGGTCGAACCGGTGACGAGAGCGGTTTTGCCTGTGAGATCGATGCGCACTGTGGTGTACCCCCTTGCCGGCCATTCTCCGTGATCGCCGGTGATCGCCCGCATGCGGGGGTGCTGCGTAGTCTGGAGGGTGCGTGGAAGGGGTGTGGGTGCACCGGATCCTGTGGCTGGTGGTGGCGGCCGCCTTCGTGGCCGGCCTGGTCGTGCCCGACGAACCGGTGCGGAAGGACGACGCGTGCCCGCCGCGCGACCTGCGGGTGTCCGCCCCCTACGCGGTGACCGGCTACTGGGTGATGCCGCGCGCCGACCCGTGCGTCACGCGGCGGATGGTCGAGGCGATCCACGCCATCGGGGGCGACACGCTGATCACGTTCGGGCCCAGGTTCGCGGCCGGGCCGCCCGATCCCGACTTCGCCGCCTGCCGGGTGGACGGGCGGCCGTGCGCCGAGGTGCCCGGGGTGCGGCGCGTCTACACGTACGTCACCAGCGAGGAGTTCGGCGAAGGGCTGCTGCGCTGCCCCGGCCTCGACCGGCGGGTGGAGAGCGACGGGCGGATCTTCTACCGGCTGACGCTGGCCGGCTCGTGCGCCGCTCCCGCGCACGACCTGGTGCTGGTCGCCACCGACGGCGACGGGCTCGGCAACCTGATGCGGGAGGCGGCCGCGTACGGGATGACCGTCTTCCCCGGGCTGCCCGCCGCGCCGCAGCGCGCGGGCAAGCCGTGGGAGCCCGACCTCGCCCACACCGCCGCGCTCAACGCGTTCACCGCGCGCGTGCTCGCCGACTACCGGACGCGGTTCGGGGCCGCGTTCGGCGGGGTGTACCAGTCGTTCGAGCTGGCCGCGCGGGCCCGGTCCGACCGTGATCCGATCATCTCCCTGTACGCCGCCCAGCACGCCGTCGTCGCCGATGCGCTGCCGGGCAAGAAGATCGTGGTCAGCCCGTACATCGACGCGCGGCGCGGGCGCGGGTTCCCGCCGTCGCAGGTGCCTGAGGGCATCGCGGACATCGCGGGCACCCGGCACGGGCTGCCCATGGCGATCGCCGTCCAGGACGGGCGCGGCACGGGCAAGGTGCCGGTGCACGGCCCGCACGAGGCCGAGGCCGCGGTGGCCGCGCGGCTGGTGCCCGTCGTCGGCGCGGTGCGCAATGGGCAGGCCTATTACGGGTCCACGGCCTCCTACGTGGAGGCGGCGGCCCGCGAGGTGCCCGAGGGGGTCGAGCTGTGGGTGAACGTGGAAGGCTTCGAGCCCACGCCCGCCGCGGGGGAGTGCGGCCGGGTGGACCCGCTGCCGCTGCGCGGGCGTACCACGAAGGCCCGGCTCGACCAGCAGGTCATGGCCGCCGGGCGGCACCCCGCCAAGATCATCTCGTACGGCTGGGACCCGTTCTTCACCTGCCAGGCCCGCCACGACACGCCCTCGCTGGCCGACGACATCGCGGCCGGGTGGCAGCAGCCGATCATCGTGGCGGCGTACCGGAAGGCCGTGAACGGGCGGCCAGGCGTGCAGGTGGAGGGCTACAACCTGCGGGGCGGCACGCTGACCTTCGGTGAGACGTCGGTGCAGCAGGAGTGGTACGCCCGCTCCCGCCTGGAGACGGCCTGGGCCCCCTACGAGCCCACGTCCCCCTGGACGCCGGTCACCGCCACGAACGAGGCCGGCCACACCAGCACCACCCCCTACGTGATGCCCTGAGGGGTCCCGGGTTTTGTCGGTGGGGCCCGCTAGTTTTCGATCATCCCCCCGAACGATGGAGGTTGGTCGATGTACCGACAGGGCGACATCCTGCTCGTCCCCGTGCCAGAGGCGTCCGCGCCCGCCAAGACGCGTCCCGAGCCGCGTGACGCGCGCGGGCGGCTGGTGCTGGCCTACGGCGAGGCGACCGGGCACGCGCACGCCATCCCCGGTCCTGGCACGCTGTCCCACGGGTTTCTGCACCTGCCCGACGGCGGGCGGCTCGAGCACGAGGAGCACGCGGCGATCTCGCTGCCCAAGGGCTGGTACCGCGTGGTCAGGCAGCGCGAATACGTGCCCGGCTCCTACCGGGTGGTGGCCGACTGATGGCCACGCTGACATGGGAGCAGGTCGCGCTCGCCACCGGGCCGGGCGACGGGGCCGAGGCGGCGGTGCGTCAGGCGTACAGGGAGGCAGGGCTGGCCGAGCCCGAGCTGATCCTGGTGCTGCCGTCCCCGGCGGCGGGCGCGGTCACGGCGGCCTGGCTGACGGGCGACCCGCAGGCTCGCGCGGCGCTCGCCGCGGCAGGGCTGGGGCCGTCGAGCCGGGCCGGTGCTCAACTTGGCACTGCGGCGGGGCTGGGGCCGTCGAGCCGGGCCGGTGCTCAACCCGGCACTGTGGCGGGGCTGGGGCCGGAGAGTCCTGCGGGGGCCTTTCCGATCCCGGACCTGCCCGCCCTGCTGCCCGACGGCCCCGGACGTTCGGTGCGCGACGACCTCCGCACCCAGCCGTGGGCGCGTGCCAGAGCGGCGGTCTACGCCGAGTGTGGCCCGGCCGGCTGGGCAGCCCTCTGGGCCGACACGGGCGGCCGCCTCTGGCCCCAGGCCCAACGCCTGATCAACGACATTCGCCGCGCGATCGGCGAGCTGAGCGGGCATGGCGAGCAGGACGGCGCGGCCCAGGGCGAGGGCGGGCGGGAGCTTGGGGCGGTGTTGCGTGAGGTGACGCTCGACGCCGTGTTCGGGCAGCACGACGCGCCCTGGTTGTCGGCCTTCGACGGGCACGACGGGCTCGACGGGCTCGACGGGCTGAAGCGGGTGGCCGAGCAGGCGGGATGGTGGTGGCCGTACGAACGGGTGGCCGTCGTCACCGAGCGTCCCGTGGAGCTGCACCTCGACGACCTCGGACGGCTGCACCGCGCCGAGGGCCCGGCCCTGGCGTTCGCCGACGGGTTCGCCCTGCACGCCTGGCACGGCATGCCCGTGCCGGCCGGCTTCGGCGCCGCGATGACCGCGCTCACCCCCGAGCGCATCCGCGCCGAGCCCAACGCCGAGCTGCGCCGCGCCATGCTGGAGCACTTCGGCCCCGAACGCTACCTCGCCGAGTCCGGCGCCGAGCCGCTCCACTCCGACGAGACGGGCGTGCTGTGGCGGGTCGAGCTGGCGGGCGACGAGCCGCTGACCATGGTCGAGGTGGTCAACTCCACTCCCGAGCCCGACGGCACCCGCCGCACCTACTTCCTCCGCGTCCCGCCGTGGACCGAGCGGGCCCGGCAGGGCGTCGCCTGGACCTTCGGCGTCGCCGAGGACGACTACCACCCCGAACGAGAGACCTGACCATCCTCACCAGGCGTGAGGAATGCGTTCGAGGACGCCGCCCGTGAAGACGTCGTACAGGCCCAGCGGTTCCAGGTGCACATAGCCGATGTGGCAGTCGCACAGGGCCGCGGGGCAGGGGCGGGGGCGTAAGGCGGCGCGGTATGAGTCGTCGTACAGGTTGCCCAAGACGTCCGGGACGAAGTGGCAGCGGCGGACGGTGCCGTCACCGTTCACCGAGATCACCGTGTCGCCGGTGCGGCAGGGAAGGCCGGCGCTGGCGTGGGGGAAGCGGCTGTGGCGGAAGAGGGGGTCGATGGCCGTCCAGTCGGCGGCCTCCTCGTCGGTGTAGTGGCGGCCCTCCTCGGCGTTGACCCACAGGTACGTCTCCGTCGGCAGGTCGGCTCGCAGCCGCCGGGCGTCCGGCAGGTGGGCGGGGTCGCCGACGATGCCCACGCTGTGGCGCACCGGGAGTGAGCGCACCTTGGCCAGGAAACGCTCGTACGGCACCTGCGTCGGGTGATACGTCACCCACAGCGCGGCCCGCTCCGACGCCTCGGCCAGCCACTCGGTACGGCAGCTCAGGTTCGTCTGGATGGCGACCCTGGCGACGTTGGGCAGCCACGACAGCTCGACGAGCGCCCGCCGGTACCACGACCTGACCAGCCCCTCGCCCCACGGCGTGAACAGGACCGACAGCTCGCCGTCGTGCCCGGCCGCCCAGCGGGTGAAGCGTTCGAGCGCGGCCCGGTCGGCGCGCAGCTGCTCGGGGGTGTCGCGGCGCTTGGCGAACGGGCAGTAGGCGCAGTCATAGTCGCAGCTGGCCAGGGGACCGCGATAGAGGATGGTCAGCATGCCTCGTACGCCTCCATGAGGGCCCGCACGCGCGGCGAGAACAGGGCGGGGCCGATCGCGTCGGAGTGGGCGAGCCCTTCGGGGGTGAGCGTGATCGTCTCGCCGGTGATCGTCAGCCAGGAGGCGAACGCGTCGAGCGGGAAGTCGTCGAGCACGTCGGTGCCGAAGCGGGCGGCGTACTGGGGGCGCGACATGCCCTCGGCGCGCAGCAGCGACTGGATGAGGTGCCGCCGCCTGCGCTCGTCGGGAGTGAGGGCGAAGCCGACGTTCGCGACGTCGAAGTCGGTCCTGGTCACGTAGTCGTCGATGATCGAGCGGACGTGGCGGGCGCCGACGGCGTACTCGAAGGAGTAGTGCAGGCCACTGGTGTACGAGCGGGCGCCGCAGCCGAGGCCGACCATGCCGTCGGTCTGGCAGCAGTAGCCGGTGCCGGCGGACGGGGTGCCGGGCAGGCGGAACATGCGCATCGAGACCTGCTCGTACCCGGCGGCCATGAGGTGGTCGCGGCCCTCCCGATAGAGCTCCAGCCGCTGGTCGTCCCAGGCGCGGCCCTGCCTGCCCAGCCCGGTCAGCGGTCGCACGTAGAGCGGGTAGAGGTAGATCTCCTCGGGACGCCAGCCGAGCGCCGTGTCGAGCGAGTACCGCCACGATCGCGGCGTCTGTCGGTCGATGCCGTAGATGAGGTCGATGTTCAGGACGGGCACGCCGGAGGCCCTGATCGCGTCGAGGGCGGCGTCCACCTCGGCCCGTTTCTGCGGGCGTACGGCCGAGCGCGCCTCCTCCGGTACAAAGCTCTGCACGCCGATCGAGACCCGCGCGGTGCCGCGCTCCGCCAGCACCGACAGGCGGTCAGGGGTGGCGGTGCCGGGCGACGTCTCGACCGACAGCGGCACCCGCGCCAGGTCCACGCCCATCGCCTGCTCGGTCAGGTCGAACAGCCGGGTCAGCTCGCGGGCGCTGAGGTAGGTGGGGGTGCCGCCGCCGAAGGCCGCCGTGCCGAACGCGGTCTCCTCCAGGCACTCGCGCACCTGGCGGGCCTGGCGTTCGAGCGTGTCGAGGTAGGCGGTCACCAGCTCCTCGGGGGCGCCGGTGCGGGTGAACAAGTTGCAGAAGCCGCAGCGCATCTCGCAGAACGGGATGTGCACGTAGAGGGCGCCGGGGCGCTCGCCGGCCCAGACCTCCTTGAGGTGCGGGCGCGGGTCGAGGGGGCGGTAGGCGGTCTTGTGCGGGTAGGCGTAGACGTAGCCCTCATACGGCCGCATGACTCTCCAGGACGAAGTGGGTGTAGGGGACGGTCCAGACGACCTCGTGGCCGATGCGGTGACCGGTGTGCCCGTCCTCGCCGTACGCGGTGCCGTGGTCGGAGCAGACGATGGCCAGGCAGGGACGGCGGCGGCGCATGAGGGCGTAGAGGCGGCCGATGTGGCGGTCGACGTGGCGCAGGGCGGCGGCGTGGCTGTCGAGGGAGTCTTCCCCGGCGCCGGGCAGGTAGAAGTGGTTGGGCTGGTGCAGGGCCGAGACGTTGAGAAAGAGCATGACCGGGCCGGGCACACGGGCCAGCACCTCGGCGGCGCGGTCGATCTGGCGCTCCAGCGACTCGGGGTTCGTCACGCCGAACTCCGGCTCCCAGTGACTCTCCGCGAACAGGCCGGGCAGCGCCGACCCGAGCGGGGTCAGCTTGTTGAAGAACCCGACCCCGCCGATGCAGACGGTGTGATAGCCCGCCCGCGCCAGCCCGGTGGGCAGATCGGGCGCATCGAACACCCACGTGCCCTTCCCGGTCGTCTCGCTCCCGGGGAAGGTGGCCGCGAACAACCGCGGATGCGGCCCCGGCGTGACCGGCGTGGGCAGAAACCCGGCGAACATGGCGGCGTGGGCCGCATAGGTGAAGCTCCCCGGACTGTGCCGCCGCTCCCACCGCACACCGTCCGGCAGCAGATCGGGCAACAGCCCAGCCTCTGCCTGCGCAACGGCCACGTCGTAGCGCAGCGTGTCGAGGGTGACCATGAGCAGATCGTGCGTCCCCACGACGGCGTTCATGTCGATGCCGGTGGCAAGGTGCCCGCCGCGGTCAGTGGTGGTCATTCAGGACCGCCTCGACCTGTTCGGCGTACGTGTCGCGACCATGTCCGGAAATATCCCCCAGCCTCGGGAGAAGGTCGCCGAACGCGTTGACCTCCGCCACCACCACGGACCGCCAATCGGTCCCCACCATCACGTCGACCCCCGTACTCAAACTCCGCGGAAAGCACCGTGCCGCAGCGGCGCACACCTCCAGCACCCGCTCCCACAGCCCGGCCCTCCGGCGTACGACATCGAGGTCGCCCCGCGCGCCCCCGAGGTGCAGGTTCGTCATGGGGAAGCGGCTCGTGCGGACGACGGCGTGCGTCGGACGGCCCGCCACCGTCACCACCCGCAGGTCGAACGCCCGCCCGCCGGTCATCGCCTTCGGAAACCACCGTTCGACGTGCAGCCCGCCGGGCGCCAGCACGTTCACCAGCCGCCGCACCTCGGCCTCCTCGGTCACGGTCCTGACCTGGAGGGAGTTGCACAGCACACCGTCCAGCCAGACGGCCGAGGTGACGGCGTGGACCCGGCTGCCATGGGTCTGAAAGGCGATCACGCCTGACGCCGACGAGCCGTGGGCGGGCTTGACGAACACCCGCTGCCAGCCCCGCCGCGCCATCTCCTCCCGCAGCCCGTCGTACGAGCGGGCCTCGAACGCCTCCGGCACCGGCACCCCGGCCGCCGCCAGCACCGCGTGGCAGCGCCGCTTGTCGAACATCACCTTGATCTCGCCCACGTCTCCCAGCAGCCGCACGCCGGGGATCGCCGCGACCCGATCGAGCCCGGCACAGAACGACGCGTACCAGGCCGCGCCACCTCCTGCCCGCGCCGGATCGCCGGGGCCGCGCAGCAGCTCGTCCGCCCGCGCGTCCTCCCCTGGCGAGTCGATGCGCAGCAGCGTCCCCTCGGGCACGCTGATCTCCCGCCCGGCAAGCACGTCCTGCCACGGCACGACGTGCGGCTCCGCAAGCCCCCGCGCCACGACCGCGTCACGAAACAACGTGACCCGCCGATCGCCCGGCGTGCCGACCACGGCAAAGCGCACCGTCATGCCCGCTCCGCGAGGTGGAGGGTGTCCCGCCGTCGGTCGTCTGGCGTGCCGGCGAGGGCGACGTGCGCCGTCATTCCCACTCCGCGATGTAGGGCTGGTCGAGGGCGCCGGGTGGGCGTGTCAGATCGAGGGTCACGCCGGGGAGCGCCCGGCGCACCCGCGCCACCATGGGGTCGCTGAGGAAGTGGTGGTGCAGGTCGAGCACCCGCAGGTGGGTCAGCGGCTGCCCGCTGAGCAGTGCCTCCATGCCGTGGTCGGTGAGCGCGCCCCGGCCCAGGCTGAGCTCGTCGAGCCCGGCCACCACGGGCGCGGCGGCGACGGCGGCGGCGATGTCGTCCTGGTATTCGCTGTTGCGCAGGCCGAGCCGCCTGAGCGCGGGCAGCCGGGCGCCGGACAGCGGCTCGTCGAGGTCGCCGATGGTGTTGTCGCCGAAGTAGGCGGGGGTGCCGAGCCACATCTCCAGGTGTTCCAGCGCGGGGAACGAGCTCGCGCCCACCGCCCTCACCACGGCGCCGGGCAGGCCGCCGCTCTCGAAGCGCAGCACCCTGAGGCGGTCGTGGGCGACCGGCCGCAGCGCCAGCTCGTCGGAGCCGCGCACCTCCAGGCGCTCCAGCAGCGGGTACGCCTCCAGGACCGGCGTGATGTCACCGTGGCCGATCCAGGAGATCTCCCACCGCTCGGTGGGCGTGAACCCCAGGAAGACGGCGCGCAGCGCGGGCAACCGGTCGGCGTAGCGGGCGAGGATCTCCGGCGCGTGGGACACGCTGCAGCCGCTCACCGCCAGGGCCCGCACACGCTCGGGCCCCACGCGGTCGAGCAGCGCGTCGAGCTCACCGGGCAGGGCGCTCTCACCCCGCTCGCCTGGCTCGACGGAGTCGGTGACATCCCAGGCGACCAGCTCGGGGGACAAGGGGACGGTCTCACCCACCTGCTCGACCGGCAGACCGGCGAACCGATCGCCCCCGTAGAGGTCGGGATCGGCGAGAAAGCTCGCCCCCGGGTCGGTGGGGGAGGTGACGCCCGGATCGGTGGCCGTGCCGCCGGAGGAGGTGCGGCCAGGGCCGGTGGGCGTGGCGGTGGGGGATGTGGCCCCCGGAGTGATGGGGGTGGGATCGGTGGTCACGTGGGGTTACTCGCTCACCGCGACGTAATGCCAGTCCTCTTCGCGGCTGCGGCGGTCGTCGAGGCGGAGCTCGACGCCCGGCAGCGCCGCCGGCAGGCGGGCGGCCATGCTTTCGCTCAGGTAGTTGTGGTGCAGGTCGAGGCGGCGCAGGTGGGTGAGGGGCTGGCCGCTGAGCAGGGCCGTCGCGCCCTCGTCGCCGAGCGAGCCCATCGACAGGCTCAGCGTCTGGAGCCGGGCCACGACGGGGGCGGCCGCCACGGCGCCGGCCAGCTCGTCGGCGTAGGGGCAGTTCTGCAGGCCGAGGTGACGCAGAGCAGGCAGGCGCTCACCGCTGAGGATGCCCGCGACGTCGGCCACCGTCGAGTCGCCGCCGTATCTGTCGACGCCGAACCAGAGCTCCAGGTGCTCCAGCGCGGGCAGGTCGGAGGCGCCGACCCCGCGGACGACCTCGGCGGGCAGCCCGCCGGTCTCGAACCTGAGCACGCTCAGCGACTGGTGGCGCACCGCCGGGAACTCCAGCCCCGTACCGCCGCGCACCTCCAGCCGCTCCAGCCGGGGGAAGGCGGCCAGCAGCGGGGTGACGTCGGCCTGCTGGATCCAGGAGATCTCGGACTGCTCGGGCGACATCGCGCCGAGGAACACCGAGCGCAGCTCGGGCAGCCGGTCGGCGTTGCCGGCGAGCGCCGCGATGACCGGCTCGCAGCTGTCCTCGTAGTTGTCCTCCCACTCGCCGAGGACGATCGCCGTGACCTTCGTGGTGTCGACGTGCTCGAAGAACCACTGGACACTCGCGGCGATCTCCTCGGGGGCGTCGTCGTTCCACTCGCTCGCCTCGAGCTTCCAGGCGACCGCCCCCGGGTCAGGGGGCGGCGCCTCGACCTCGCTCTCCTCGCACAGCACGGTGAACACCGGCAGCCCGGCGTAGGAGTCGTGGTAGGTGTCGTAGTGGCTGGGCTGGTCGTCGAAGGTCACGGACGGTCCTAGATGTCGGGGGGATGCAGCGGCTCCTGTTCTACTAGATCCACCCGACAATTCCGCATCGGCTCAGCCCTGGAGGTTCGCGGACAGCAGGTCGAGCAGCGGCTCCCTGCGTACGCACCGCTCCAGCAGGAACGAGTCGGCCAGCTCGGCCAGCTCGTCGTCGCTCAGCCCGCGGAAGCGCTCGGCGTACTCCGGCAGCAGCGCCTGCGCCATCAGGATGTGCCTGATCAGGTCGTCCGTCTGGTAGCGGGCGCCCCACGGGTAGGGGTCCCAGCCGGAGAACTCGCCCTCGATGAGCGTGTGCAGCGGAGCCAGCACGTCGGCCGCCTCCTCCATGGTGGAGCCCCAGCGGTCCACGCCGAGCCGCCGCTTCTTGGCGATGACGTCGCCGAACCGGTCCAGGTACGCCCCCGAGGCGTGTACCAGGCCCTGCAGGCCGACGTCCTTGTACGTCCACAGCGACCAGCCCACGTCCTGCGCGTCGTAGATCGCGAGCTGGTCGCGCAGGATCTGGTAGCGCTGCCCGTCCACCTCGGGGTCGCCGGTGTAGACCGGCCCGAACTCGCCCACCCACAGCGGCGTCCCGGTCTCCCGCTGGAAGCGGGAGCGCTTGGCGAAGGTGCGCTCCAGCTCGTCGCGGTCGCACCACTCGCCGCGCGTGTAGCCGGGGTACGGGCCGCCGTGCGCGAAGCCGGCCAGCGCGTAGTCGTGCAGGACGAAAACCGTGTTCTCGTACACCTCCCGAAATATCGAGAAATCGGTGGCGTACGTGTTGCCGTCCAGGAACAGCACGTGCTTCGGATCCGCCGCCCTGATCGCCTTCACCAGCCGGTCGTAGAAGGGCCCGATCACCTTCCCCGACACGTCACCCGGCTCGTTGACCGGGTTGTATCCGGCGACCCACGGATTCTCGCGGTAGTGGTCGGCGATGACCTCCCACAGATGCACCGCCCGGTCCTGGAAGTGCCGGTGCTGCCAGAACGCGGCGACGTGGGTGGGATTGTCGCTGTGCCAGTGCTGGTTCTGCGAGCCCGGCAGTGCGTGCAGGTCGATCACGCTGTAGATGCCGCGCTCGCCGAGCAGCCCGATCACCCGGTCGAGATGGCGGAAGCCGCGCGGATCGATCTCCATCGGCCGGTCGTCGGACTCCCAGTGGCGGTAGTTGACCGGGATGCGCACGCAGTTCATGCCGAGTTCGGCCAGCAGGTCGGCGTCGCGCTCGGTGAAGAACGAGGTCAGCAGCCGGTCGAAGAACAGCTCCGCCCGGTCGTCGCCGAGCACGCCGCGCACGGCCTGCCGCATGGCGGACTCGTTCGCCGGGTAGCCGGTGATGAAGTTCTCCATGTTCATCCAGCCCCCGAGACCCACCCCCCGCAGTCGTACCGGTGCGTCGTCCTCGGTGACGAGCTGGGTTCCGGACACATGCAGCATGGACTCACCCCTTAGTCGCGCCGGCGGTGAGCCCACCGACCAGGTGTCGTTCGGCAATGGCGTAGAAACCGAGCGCGGGCACCATGGCCAGGATCAGGAAGGCCAGGATGCGCGCGGTGTCGGAGGCGTACTGGCCCTGGAACTGCTGGATGCCGAGCGGCAGCGTCCAGCTCGCCTCCTCGCTGAACACCACCAGCGGGAGCATGAAGTTGTTCCAGCTCCCCACGATGGCCAGCACGGAGACGGTGGCGATGGCGGGCCTGGCCATCGGCAGCAGGATGCGCCAGAAGAACCCGAACGGCGAGCATCCGTCGATCGTGGCGGCCTCCTCGATCTCACCCGGGATGCTGCGGAAGAAGCCGCGCAGGATGATGATCGTCAGCGGCAGGCCGAAGGCCGCCTGCGTGAGGATGACGCCGAGCGGGCTGTCCAGCAGCCCGAGCGTGCGCAGCAGGACGAAGATCGGCAGGATCGCCACCGCGAACGGGAACATCAGCCCCGCCGTGAACAGCATGAAGAACAGCTCCCTGCCGCGGAAGGCGAACCGGGCGAAGACGAACCCCGCCAGCGCCGACACCGCCACGGTCAGCACGGTCGTGGCGACCGCGATGAACGTGCTGTTCCACACCTGCCGCCAGAACGCGCCCGAGGCGAGCACGTCGGTGTAGTTCGCGGTGATCCACGCCTCGGGCAGGCCGAACGGGTTCTCCGACAGCTCGCTGTTGTCCTTGAAGCCGCCGAGCAGCGCGTAGATGACCGGGGCCACCATGAAGGCGCCCACGATCACCGCGATCACGTGCAGGGGCAGCGTGTTGCGGCGCCGTTTGAGCGGTCTGCGGGTCCTGTGGTTCATCGCCGGCCTCCCATCGAGGTCGTCGCGCCCTCCAGGTCACGGCGCATCACGAAGCGCTGGTAGAGAAGGGCGAAGATGAGGCTGAGCGCGAACATCACGACGCTGATCGCGCTGGCGTAGCCGACCTGGGAACGCTTGAAGCCCCACTCCATCATGGTGACCGCCATCGTCTCCGAGGAGTGCGACGGGCCGCCGCCGGTCAGGATCCAGACCAGGTCGAACAGCTGGATCGTGTAGATGACCGACAGGAAGACGCTGATCCTGATCGTCGGGCCGAGCAGCGGCAGCGTCACGTACCTGAAGGTCTTCCAGCCCGTGGCGCCGTCGATCTGGGCGGCCTCGATCAGCTCGTTCGGGATGTTCTGCCGCCCCGCGAGGTAGATCATCATGTGGAAGCCGAAGTACTTCCACGTCATGACCACGAACAACGACGGCATGACGGTGTCGGGGTTGGCCAGGAACTCCGACTCCAGCCCGACCAGTCCCAGGATCTGGTTCGCCATGCCCGAGCCGGGCGAGAGGATCAGCGAGAACAGCACGCCGGTGATGACCTCGCTGAGCACGTACGGGGCGAAGAACAGCACCCGGTAGAGCGCCCTGCCACGGATGCGCTGGTTCAGCAGCATGGCGATGGCCAGCGAGAACGGCAGCTGGACGAGGATCGAGAAGAGCACCAGGACCAGCAGGTGCCACAGGTCCTGGGCGAAGATCTCGCTGGTGAGCAGCCGGGTGAAGTTGTCCAGCCCGATGAAGTCGGTCGGCAGGCCGCCGAAGCCGTTCCACTTGAAGACGCTGGCGTACAGGGCCACCAGCATCGGGGTCACGACCAGCATCAAGAACAGCACGAGCGCGGGGAGCAGGAACAGCATGATGCCCACCCAGCGCCCGCGGCGCCTCCCGACAGGGGCGGGGGCCGGAAGCTTGACCGCTTCCGGCCCTCTCGTGAGTGTCGTCATCCTTCGCTCTTGGCCACTTCGGTGATGGCGGCGCCGACCTCTTCCGGTGTCTTCGTCCCGGCGAACAGCTCGGCCACGCTGTCATTGACCTGCTGTCCGACGGCCGGCGGGTAAGCCTGGTCCAGGTAGAGCTGGTAGCCGGTGGCGCTGGCCAGCTGCGTCGCCACCTCCTTGAGGTTCGCGTCCTTGACCGCGCTCTCCTCGCCCTTGAGCACCGGCAGCACGGCGCCGGACTCCACGGCCTCGGAGTGCTTGTCCATCTGGGTCATGAACTTGACGAAGTCCACGGCCTCCTTCGGGGCGTCCGCGCCCACGGCCAGCCCGCCGCCGCCGCCGAACGCGTCGTCGATCGAGCCCTTACCGCCCTCGACGGCGGGGAACGGGAAGAAGCCGAGGTCGTCGCCGAGGCCCTTGCCCGCGTCCGCCTGGGTGACGGGCGCCCACTGGCCCATCAGCTCCATGGCCGCCTTGCCGTTGCTGACCAGCGCGGCCTGGCCGTCGGGGGTCGAGTAGGCCGCGCCGAGGAAGCCCTTCTGGAACGGCTGCAGGTCGGCCAGCGCCTTCGCCTGCTGGCCCGCGGCGATGAAGTCGGGCTTGGTGAAGTCATGGTCGGTCTCCGCCTGCTTGAGCCCTTCGATGCCGGCGATGCGCAGCGCGAGGTAGGCCCAGTAGTAGTGGCCCGGCCACTTCTCCTTGCCCGCGAGGGCGATCGGGGTGATCCCGGCCGCCTTCAGCTTCTTGACGGCGTCAAGGAACGCCGACCAGGTGGCGGGCGGCTCCGTGATGCCCGCCTGCTCGAAATGCTTTTTGTTGTACCAGAAGCCGACCAGGCCGATGTCGGTCGGCAGCCCGTACGTCTTGCCGTCCACCTGGTACGCGCTCAGCGACGCGGGGGTGAAGTTCGGCAGGACGTCGGCGACGTCGGCCGAGATGTCCTTGACCAGACCGGCGTCGATCTGCTGCTTGAGCACGCCACCGCCCCAGGAGGCGAAGATGTCGGGCGCCTTGCCCGACTGCGTGATCGTGGTGAGCTTGGCCTTGTACGCCTCGTTCTCCAGGACCGTCGCCTTGATCGTGACGTGCGGGTTCGCCGCCTCGAACTCCTTGGCCCGCTTGGCCCACAGGGTCTTGAGCGGGTCGGCCGTCGACAGGTGCCACCACTCAAGCGTCACCTTCTGGGGAGCTCCGCCACTCTCCTGAGGAGCGGACTCCCCTCCACCGCTACCGCAACCGGCCACGAGCACGGCGGTTGCGATCACCACCAGACTGCGTTTCATGGGGTTCCTTCCTCAGCTGACTGTTGAAAGTTTCGAGAACCCCCCGATAGTTTCGCTGCCGTGATCGTAGGTAAACGCCAGGTAAAGCGTCAACACCCCCTTTGGGAGCGATCCCAAACCGAAACTTTCGGATACACTCCCGATTTGTGTCAGCGAAGAGGCGGGTCACGATCGCACTGATCGCGGAAGAGGCCGGCGTATCCATCCCCACGGTCTCCAAGGTCATCAACGGGCGCCCGGAGGTCGCTCCGGCGACCCGCCATCGTGTCGAACGCCTGCTGCAGGAGCACGGCTACCAGCGGCGCATCAGCCAGGACGACACCCCGGCCGGCCTGGTCGACCTCGTCTTCGCCGAGATCGAGTCGCCGTGGGCCATGGAGATCGTCCGCGGGGCCGAGAGCGCCGCACACGACGCCGGCGCCAGCGTCGTCATCTCCGTTCTGCACACCCATGCCGGTCCAGGGCGCGACTGGCTCGAACGGCTCGCCGCCCGGCGGACCGACGGCGTCGTCATCGTCGCCTCCCGGCTGTCCACCGGCATCCAGGCCCAGCTCAGCGCCCGGTCGCTGCCGTTCGCCGTCGTCGATCCCGAGGGCGAGCCCGCGCCCGGCGTCGTCTCCGTCGGCGCCACCAACTGGAACGGCGGGCTCGCCGCCACCCGCCACCTCATCGAGCTGGGCCACCGCCGCATCGGCATGATCAGCGGGCCGTCCGACATGCTGTGCAGCCAGGCCCGCATCGACGGCTACCGCGCCGCGCTCGAGACCGCCGGGCTGCCCGTCGAGCCCGAGCTGATCAGGCGCGGCACCTTCCTCGTCGAGTCCGGCCACGACGAGGGCCACGCCCTGCTGTCGCTGTCCGAGCCGCCCACCGCCATCTTCGCCGCCAGCGATTTAATGGCCTTCGGCGTCTTCGAGGCCGCCCGGCAGCGCGGGTTGCGCGTCCCCGAAGACCTGAGCGTCGTCGGCTTCGACGACCTGCCGCTGGCCAAGTCCGCCTGGCCGCCGCTCACCACCGTCCGCCAGCCGCTCCAGGAGATGGCCGCGCTGGCCACCAAGACGGTGCTCGCCATGGGTCATGGAGAGGTGCCGGAGACCAAGCGGGTCGAACTCGCCACGGAGCTGATCGTCAGGGAGAGCACGGCCCGCCACGGGTAGTCCCGTTTCCGGGTGTCGCGGAGAGCGTCGCGCGCTGACTCGATCATGTGTTTGAATTCTCCGCATGGACTTCCCGCGATACCTCGAGTTGCTCGACGCCGACTGCGCTCTCCTGCGGGCCGCCGCCGTGCGTGATCTCGCCGCGCCCGTGCCGTGCTGCCCCGGATGGACGACCTCCGACGTGCTCTTCCACACGGGGGAGGTGTTCCTGCACAAGATCGAGGTCATGCGGACCGGCGCCTGGCCCGACCCGTGGCCGCCGGAGCCCGACCCCGCCGAGCCCGCCGGATACTTCGACCGCGCCGTGCGGGAGCTGAAGGCGGAGTTCGCCGCGCGCAAGCCCGAGGATGCCACGCCTACCTGGTACAACCCTGACCAGACGGTCGGGTTCTGGATCCGCAGGATGGCGCAGGAGGTGGTCGTGCACCGGGTGGACGCCGAGCTGGCGGCGGGCGGCCCCGTCACGCCGGTCCCCGACGACCTGGCGCTCGACGGCATCGACGAGGTGCTGGTGGCCTTCCTGGCCTACATCTCGGCCTCCTGGCCCGAGGAGCTGGGCGACGCGCTCAAGGCCGTCGACGGCCGGTCGGTGGCGATCGAGGCGGGCGGGCGGCGGTGGGTGGTCCGCATGGCTCCGTCCGGCGTCGAGGTCGCCCAGGGCGACGGGGAGGCGCAGGCGTCGGTCACGGGCGCTCCGCAGGAGACGCTGCTGTGGCTGTGGGGGCGCGGCGACGCCTCTTCGCTGAACGTTTCAGGCGACGTGCAGCTGATCGCCCACCTGCGCGACCTGCTGCGAGCGGCGACGCAGTAGGCGACCAGGGCGGGCGGTGCCGACCGGCGCAGCGCGGCGGTCGGGGATCGGCCGGAGGTCGGGTGCGGCGGTCGGGGATCGGCCGGGGGCTCAGGTGCGGCGGTCGGGGATGAGGTCGTCGGCGAGGGCTTCCAGGGTGGCGACCGTCTTGCGCACGCGTTCGGGGTCGTCCGTCCGCAGGGCCGCCGCCAGCGCGTGGTCGATGGGGGTGTCGCGGACCCGGGTCACGCGCTCCGAGACCTCGGGGGCCTCGCGGATGATCGTGCGCCGGCGGTCGCGGGGGTCGGTGGCGGTCGTCACGGCGCCCGCCGTGCGCAGCCGGGCGATCGCGGCCGAGACGGCACTCTGCGGCAGGCCCGTACGCGCGGCGATCTCGCCCACCGTCGTGTCCGGGTGCGCCCGCAGATCGCTCACCACGATCAGCACCGTACGCATGCTCGTCGGCTGATCACCGATCCCCTCCGTCGGCATCGCCTCTTCGCCGATCTTCATCAGTGCCCGGCCCAACAGGAACAATTCCACCCCATTCACGCTCAGCAACATACAGGTACGGCTCGGTAGGGTCCTGAGACGTGACGAGCGAGTTGGAGTGCCTTGCCGCGCGGTTGCGCGAGTTCGCCCGGGTCAGGGAGTGGGAGCAGTTCCACACGCCGAAGAACCTCGCGATGGCGCTGGCCGGCGAGGTCGGCGAGCTGGTGGCCGAGTTCCAGTGGCTGACGGCGGAGGAGTCGGCGAGCCCCGATCGGGAGACGCTCGACCGCATGCGTACGGAGCTGGCCGACGTCACCCTCTATCTCGTACGCCTGGCCGACGTGCTGGGCGTCGATCTGATGGCGGCGGCGCAGGCCAAGCTGGAGGACAACGACCGCCGCTACGACGCCGAGCGTTACCGCGGCTCGGCCAGAAAAGCGCCACCGAGCGGTCCGTGACCGTCCGGAATTGCCTTCCAACGGAGCAATTATGCCAACGGGTATTTTTACGGCATATATCTGACCTTGGCGCTATAGGCTCGACCACATAAGTGCGACAGTCATATTCGATCGTCAAGGCTGCGACATGCGGAGGCGCGACTTGAGTAGCCTCGTTCCACCGAGTCGCGCAGGCGAGCATCAATGGGGAGGATTGATCGCTCATGGCATATGCCCCCGCATATCCCCTGATAGTAGACGCCGTACGCCGCCCCTCCCCACTGGCCAGAGAAGACGGCCGCCCGATCCTGGTCTTCACCGGCGACCTGCGCGCGGCCGACGAGGCCGTTGACGACGTCGACAAAGTCGGCCGCTGGGCGCCCCATGCGCGCATAGAGGCGACGGCCGCCTCCGACGTCGCGGGCGTCATCGAGAAGCTGACCTTTCGCGACGGCCTTTTGACACGGTGGGTCGGGGGCACGCTGCTTCCGCCGCCCCGTTTTCTGCTGACCCGATTCATTCTCTGGGCCTGGCGGGAAGCGCACCCAGCGGCGAGCGGAGAACACCGGGAAACGCCGACCCGCGAAGACTACGCGCGCTCCCATGCCGCGTGGCGAAAGGCGGAGACGTTCACCGGGCCCGCGCTGCGCAGCTGGGCCGACTACGTCAGCCGCACCATGACCACGTGGCTGCCCGCCTCGGGGCTGACGGCCTTCGGGCTGCAGCAGTTCATGGACGGCGTCAATCTGCTGCTCTGGCTGATCAGCCCGGCCGTCGCCGTCGTCCTCGCCCTGCTGCACGCCACGCTGCTGGTCAGGGGCCTGCTCTCCTACCGCTGGTTCCGCCGGGCGCCCTACCTGCCGCGCCGGGCGGGCGAGCCGCTCATCGACTACGCGATGCGCATCGCGGGCACCGAGCTCCCGCCTGGGCACGAGGACGAGCACGGGGAGCAGGCAGAACGCCTGCTCGTCGCCGCGCTGCTGGAGGACCTCCGCCAGGCCTACCGGCGCCGCCTGTTCCCGTGGGCGTGGCCGGGCTGGGGCCGCCACACCTATCCCGTGGTGGGCATCAAGCACGCCGACCCCGGCACGGCGGGGCGCCGGTTCGTCGAGCTGGTCGAGGAGATCAGGGTCGGCACGGGCCAGCGGGGCCCGCTGCTGCTGGTCGTCTCCACGTCGGTGCCGCCGCCCGCCCACCATGCCCGCTTCGACGGCGGGGGCATCGACGCCCCGGCCGAGCTGTACGCCGAATGGGGCAGGGCCATGCGCCGGTTCCAGCCCAGCCCGTACCTCGTGATCGACACGACGCGTCCGGTGGAGCCGGGGACGGTGCGGCGGCGTCCCGAACGGCGGCTGCGTCCCGTCAGGGCGATGGTGTTCTGGGCGTTCGTGCTGACGCTGGTGGCCGCCCCGGTGATGGTGACGGCGGCGAACGCGCTGGGCTGTGGCTCCGGCCTGCACGAGCTGGCCGACCAGTGCGTGGGCCTGGGCTCGCTGGACAAGATCACCCCGCACGCGACCCTGCGGCCGGTGACGGAGAAGATCGAGCAGCAGAACGCCGCCATCCCCTTCGGCGCCAAGGTCATCAAGGTCGCCTATCTAGGCCCGCTGACGACGCAGCCGGGCGCCCAGTTCAAGGACGGCCAGATGACGGCGGTCGCGGGCGAGCTGACCGGGCTCGGGGCGTACCAGGCGGAGTTCAACAAGAGCAAGTCCGACTGGAAGATGAAGGTGCTGTTCGCCAACACCGGCCAGGACTTCCTCGGCGCCGAGCTCGCGGCCGGCGAGATCGCCGGGCACGCGAAGAACGATCCCTCCCTGGCAGCCGTCGTCGGGTTCGCCTGGAGCAGGGACGAGGTGCGGCGGGCCATCACGCGGCTGACGAAGGTCGACATGCCGATGGTCGGCACGGTCAGCACCGTGCACCAGATCGCGGTCGACGACAAGGGAAGGCGCTCGCCCTACTTCTACCGGCTGGCGGTCGTGGACACGCTGCAGGTGAAGGCCACCGTCCACTGGCTGGAGCAGATCGGGCTCGACCCTGAGGTGGGCACGAGACCCGAAGTGGCCGTCGTCTGGCAGAACCAGCCCGGCGAGCTCTACAGCAAGGACCTGCGGGACCTGTTCTGGGCGGCGTACCAGGGGGAGAAGACCGAGCACTCCTTCACCGACGACGCCTCGCTCGAAGCGGCGGTGCGCAAGGCGTGCCGCACCAAGGCGAAGGTGCTCTACTACACCGGCAGAGCCGATTTCCTGGCCATAGTCCAGCGCAGTTGGGGCACGGCGTGCCAGCGGCGCGGCGTACGGCTGCTGGCGTCCGACGACGTGACCGGCGCGATCGCGAACGACGTGCACAGCAACCCCGGCAAGCACACCGTGACCATGTCGTTCGTCTCCCTGACCGACGCCAGGAACCCCTCCGACAACCAGAGCCAGGAGGTGCTGTGGCGATGGGCGGACAAGACGTCGAAGACCTTCTCGTACGTGCACGCCGCCTTCGCCTACGACGCCGTCCAGGCCGTCGCCATGGCGTTCAACACCTACCGCGACCAGAGCCCCGACGCCCTCGCCGTACGCGCCGGCGTGCACTACAACCTGCGCGGCCTCAGCTTCGACGGTGCGACGGGCGCGGTGGCCTTCTCCTCCGACGCCACCGACCACGACGCCCAGGGCCGCGCGATCTGGCTCATGACCGTCGAGGCGGGCGAGGAGATCAAGGCGGTACGCGAGTGCCACCCCACCGCCAAGACGCACGGATGCGGGCAGTCACGCGACCCCGGGGACACGACCTGACGGCCCCCGCTCCCGCATAGGGTGACGGGCATGCGATTCGGCGTGCTCGGCCCGCTGGCCGTGTGGACGGATGCCGGGCAGAGCGTCACGATCCCCGGGCTCAAGGTACGCGCGCTCCTCGCGGACCTGCTGGTCCACGAGGGGCATCCCGTGTCGGTCGACCGGCTGGTCGACGACCTGTGGGGCGAGGACCCGCCCGCCAACCCGGCGGGCGCGCTGCAGGTGCGCGTGTCGCAGCTGCGCAAGGCGTTCGAGGACGCCGAGAGCGGCGGCAAGAACCTCGTCGTCTCCCGCGCGCCCGGCTACCTGCTGCGCGCCGACGAGGGGGCGGTGGACGCCGTACGGTTCGCTGAGTTACTGGCCAGGGCCGAGGCCGCCGACAGCCCCAAAACCAAAGCGGGGCTGCTGGCCGACGCGCTGGCGCTGTGGCGCGGCCCGGCGTACGCGGACTTCGCCGACGAGGAGTTCACCAGGGCGGCCGTGCACCGCCTGGAGGAGCAGCGGCTGTCCGCGCTGGAGCAGCACGCCGAGGCCCGGCTGGAGCTGGGAGAGCACGGGCTGCTCGTGGGCGAGTTGAGCGACCTCGTACGCCGCCATCCCCTGCGCGAGCGGCTGCGCGCCGTGCACCTGCGGGCCCTGTACCGCGCCGGCAGGCAGAGCGAGGCCCTGGCCGGTTACGCCGAGCTGCGCGACCGGCTGGCCGACGAGCTGGGCCTCGACCCCGGCCCTGAGCTGGTGGCGCTGCACCAGGCGATCCTGCGGCAGGACCCGGCGCTGAGCGTGCCGGCCGAGCGGCCGTCCACCAACCTGCCCGCCCCGGTCAGCAAGCTCATCGGACGTGACGCGGCGCTGGCCGAGATCGGCGCCCTGCTGGGCGAGGAACGCCTGGTGACGCTCACCGGCAGCGGCGGCGTCGGCAAGACCAGGCTCGCGCTTGAGGTGGCGAACCGGCTGGCGGAGGAGTTCGCGGGCGGCGCCTGGCTGGTGGCGCTCGACCAGGCGTCCCGCACCCCGGCCGAGGCGGTGATGGCCGCGCTGGACATCAGGGAGGACGCCGGCCCCGAGGCCGCGCCCGCCAGGCTCGCCACGGTGCTGCGGCAGCGGCGCACGCTGCTGGTGCTGGACAACTGCGAGCACCTGGTCGAGCAGGTGGCCGAGCTGGCGGAGTCGCTGCTGCGCTCCTGCCCCGACCTGCGGATCCTGGCCACCAGCAGGGAGCCGCTGGCGGTCGAGGGCGAGGTGCTGTGGAATGTGCCGCCGCTCGGCGTGCCCACCGGGGAGGACCTCGCGGCCATGGCCCGCTCCGACGCCGTACGCCTCTTCGTGACCAGGGCCGCCGCCTCCGCCCGCGGGTTCGTCCTCGACGCCGGCAACGCCCCCGCCATCGCGCAGCTGTGCCGCAGGCTCGACGGCATCCCACTGGCGCTGGAGCTGGCCGCCACCCGGGTGCGCGCGCTCGGCGTCCACGGCGTGGTGGCGAGGCTCGACGACCGGTTCAGGCTGCTGGCCTCGGGGCAGCGCGGCGCCCCCGCCCGCCAGCAGACGCTCACCGCGGTCATCGACTGGAGCTGGGACCTGCTGTCGGAGGACGAGCGCGTGGTCCTGCGCCGCCTGGCCGTCCACGCCGACGGCTGCACGCTGGAGGCCGCCGAGTCCGTCTGCGGGCTGGACCCGCTCGACGTGCTGGACCTGCTGGCCAGGCTGGTCGACCGCTCGCTGGTGACGGTCGTGGACGCCCCCGGCGGGGTGCGCTACCGGCTGCTGGAGTCGGTGTCGGCGTACTGCCTGGCCAGGCTGGCCGACGCGGGCGAGCTGGACGGGGTACGCCAGGCGCACCTGCGCCACTACCTGGAGCTGGCCCTGCGCGCCGAGCCCGAGCTGTACGGCCACGACCAGCGCGAATGGCTGCTGCGCCTCGACGCGGAGTCGGCCAACCTGCGCGCGGCGCTCGACACCGCCGCGGCGGCGGGCGACGCGGACGGCGCGGCCCGGCTGGTCAACGCGCTGACCTGGTACTGGTTCCTGCGCGGCCGGCTCACCGAGGGCAGGCGGGCCCTGGCGACGGCGCTCGCCGTGCCGGGCGGCGGGCAGGGGGACGAGCAGGGGGACGAGCGGGCCAGGGCGGCGGCCTGGGAGGCGGGCTTCGCGCTCATGATGGGCGAGGAGCCCGACTGGCAGCCGGTCGTGGCGGCCATCGCCGACCCCGGGGCGCGGGCCAGGGCGGAGCTGTTCATGTCCCTGCACGTCGGAGACATGACGACGGGGCAGGAGCTGGGGGAGCGGGCGCTGGCCACGTTCAGGGAGGTCGGCGACCGCTGGGGCGTCGCCACCGCGCTCACCAGGCAGGCCATGGACGCCTTCACCCTGCGCGACACCGAGGCGCTGCGGCGCGTCGCGGGGGAGAGCGCCCGGCTGTTCACCGAGCTGGGCGACCGGTGGGGGCTGCTGCGCGCCACCGAGTGGCTGGCCTCGCTGGCGCAGATGGAGCACGACACCGAGGAGGCCGACCGGCTGTTCGGCGCGAACCTGCGGATGGCCGAGGAGCTTGAGCTGTGGCCCGAGGTGGTCACGTACATCGCCTGGCTGGGCTGGACCGCGCTGGAGAGCGGCGCGTACGAGCGCGCCATCGAGCTGAGCGAGCGCGCGCTCGCCCAGGCCACCGCCCAGGGATACAGCAAGGGCGCGACGATGGCCGAGATGGGCCTGGCCTTCGCCGCGCGCCGGTCGGGCCGGCTCGACCTGGCCGAGCGGCACCTGCGCCACCTGCTCGACGGCGTGTCCAGAGACCCGTCCGCCGAGCCCGCGATGCACCTGCCCGACGTCCTCGTCGAGCTGGGCCGGCTGCTGGAGCTGCGCGGCGACCGGGCGGGGGCGCTGGAGCTGCACGCCGAGGCGCTGGCCGCGATCCGCAGGATCGGTGACCCGCGGACGGCGGTGAACGCGGTGGAGGCCGCCGCGTCCGCGGCCGGGCCCACTGAGCAGGGGGCGCGGCTGCTGGGGCTGGCCGCCGCCGCCCGCCGGCACCACCAGCTGGCCGCGTGGCCGGCCGAGCAGGAGGACGTCGGCAGGACGGCCGCGCGGGCGCGGGAGGCGTTGGGGGAGGAGGCGTACGCGGCGGCGTACGCGGAGGGGGAGACGTACAAGCTGGAAGACGCACTCACCCTGCTAGGGCTCTAGGTACGCGGCCAGCCGTGCACAGAACTCCTCCCACCCCTCACGCCCGACGCCCACGCCGATCTCGCGTACCCGCAGCTCGGTCCCCGCGCCCGCCGCGACGAACACCACCGTCACCACGGACGCGGCCCGATCGCCCGCACCGGTCGTGAACACCAGCCGCTCCGGCGCCACCACCTCCCGATAGCGCCCGCCCACCGCCATCTCGAACCCCTCCTCGCCGACCAGCGTCACCCCCCACGCCCCGCCCGCCCGCACGTCGAGGGTGACCCGCCCCAGCGGCGTGGCCATCCAGGCGGGCCCGAACCAGCGGCAGAACCGCTCGGGCTCGGTCCAGGCGGCCCACACCAGCGGGCGTGGCGCGCCGAGGAGATGGACGAGGTCGTAGGCGACGGTCACGGACATGCGCTCTGCCCTCCGGAGGTGACGATGCTCCCAGAGTGCGACGCCGTTCTTACGATCCCCTTCTCGCCGCCTTCAGGCCCGTGGCACGCTGGGACGCATGCGGATCATTCGGGCGGCGAAGGTGCTCACCGGACGTCCAGGAGAGGTGATCGAGAACGGCGAGATCCTCATCGACGGGCCCCGCATCGTCTCCGTGGGGCCACGCGGCAGCGCCGGAGAGGCAGGCGAGGTGCTCGACCTGCCGGGACACACCGTCCTGCCAGGACTGGTCGACGCGCACGTGCACCTGGGCTTCGACCCCCAGGTCGACCCGGTGACGCGGCGCAGCGCCGAGAGCGACGCCCACCTGCTGCTGCGCATGGCCGAGAACGCGCGCAAGCTCGTCTCCGCCGGCGTCACCACCGCCCGCGACCTCGGCGCGCGCGGCTTCCTCGACCTGGCGCTGCGCGACGCCGTCGAGGAGGGCCTGGCCGTCGGCCCGCACATCGTGGCCGCCACCAGGCCGATCACCATCACCGGCGGCCACTGCTGGTACATGGGCGGCGAGGCCGACGACGAGGCCGCCATCCGCCGCGTGGCCAGGGAGAATCTGCGGGCCGGCGCCGACTGCCTCAAGGTGATGGCCTCCGGCGGCCAGATGACGCCGGGCGCGCCGCCGAGCTGGGTCCCGCAGTACGGCACCGAGCAGCTCCGCGCCGTCGTCGAGGAGGCCGCCACGCGCGGCAAGGGCGTCGCCGCCCACGCCCACGCGCACGCCGCCATCCGCAGCGCGGTCGAGGCCGGCGTCACCACGATCGAGCACTGCACGTTCTTCACCCCGTCGGGCCACCGCTACGACCCGAAGCTGGTGGAGCTGGTGGCGGCCAGCGGCACGTACGTCTGCCCGACCGTGCACGGCGTCTTCGACCGCCTCAGGCGGGTGCACGGGGAGGAGACGCTCGACGCCTGGCTGTCGGGCGTCGCCCGCATGCGGGAGGCGGGGGTGCGGCAGATCGCGGGCACCGACGCCGGGTTCGCGGTGGGCGAGGTGGCCAACCCGACCGACGGGTACGTGGGCGGGCTCGAGGTGTTCGCGATGGCCGGCTACCGCAACGCCGAGATCATCGAGCTGGCCACCGTGCTGGCCGCCGACGCCTGCGGGGTGGGCGAGGTGGCCGGCAGCCTCGACCCCGGCAAGCGGGCCGACCTCATCGCGGTCGCAGGCGACCCCCTCGAACGCATCGCCGACCTGCGCAACCTCTCGCTCGTGCTGGTCTCGGGCCGGTCCGTGACCCAGGCGGGCGTCGACACCACCACCTTGTCGGTCGGCTGAACTGTCGGTGCCGTACGGCATCCTGATCTCACCACACGTTCCCCGAGGAGAGCCCGCATGCTGCCCTGGTCCGCCGACCTCGCCGGTCGTCTCGACCACCACGTCGTCGACAGCGCGCTGCTGCGCGACAATCCCCTCGGCGACCCGCACGAGCGGCCGCTGGTCGTCTACGTCCCGCCCGGCTACGACGACGCGCCCGACCGCCGCTACCCGACCATCTACGTCCTGCTCGGCTACACCGGCCACGTCGCGATGTGGTTCAACAGGACCCCGTTCCGCCAGCCCTACCCCGAGCTGACCGACGCCCTGTTCGCGGCGGGCGACGTGCCGCCCGCGATCGTCGTCTACGTCGACGCCTGGACCTCGCTCGGCGGCAGCCAATATCTCGACTCGCCCGCCACCGGCCGCTACCACTCCTACCTGCGCGACGAGATCGTCCCCTACGTCGACGCCCATTACCGCACGCTCGCCGACCGCGACCACCGCGCGATCACCGGCAAATCCAGCGGCGGCTACGGCGCGATGGTGACCGCCATGCTGGCGCCCGACGTGTTCGGCGCGCTGGCCACCCACGCCGGCGACGCGCTGTTCGAGGTCAGCATGCGGCGCACGTTCCCGGTGCTGGCGCGGCGGCTGCGCGACATGTACGACGGCTCCTACGACGCCTTCCTCACCGACTTCCGCGGCCGGCCGGCCGGCACGAAGGAGGGCGACCTGGAGCTGCTGGAGATGTACGCCTACGCGGCCGCCTACTCCGCCGACGACGACGGCACCGTGCGGCTGCCGTTCGACGACACCGGCGCGGTCGTGCCCGAGGTGTGGCAGCGCTGGCTCACCCACGACCCGGTCGTGATGGCCGGCGAGCCGCGCCACGCCGAGGCGCTGCGCTCCCAGCGGGCGATCTGGATCGACGCGGGCCGCCGCGACGAATACTTCCTCGACTTCGGCGCCGTGGCCTTCCGCCGCGCGGTCGAGGCGGCGGGCGTGCCTGCCGACCGGGTCGCCTTCGAGCTCTTCGACGCAGGTCACGGGGGCATCGAATACCGCTATCCACTTGCCCTTGCCTGGCTCGCCCGCCGCCTCACCGCAGACGAGGTCCAGTAGGCTGCCGCAATGGAACTGAAGGACCAGGTACGCGAGCTGCGCGAGCAGGGCATGTCGCCCAAGCAGATCGCGCGGGCGCTCAAGGTCTCGCCGTCGGTCGTCGCGCCGCTGGTGCGCGCCATCGCCGAGGAGACCGCTCAGGCCACCGGCCCCGGCGAGGCCGAGGTGATGGGCTGCTGGATCAACGTCGGCTGGAGCGAGGGGCTTGGCGTCGACCCGGCCCGCGGGTGGGTCGACGAGGCCCCCGGCTCCGGCGGTGGCGGCAACGTGTGCGTGCTGGTCGCCCGGCGCTACAACTGGGACCGCCTGACGGTCTGCGGCTACCTGGCCGACGTCTACTGCCAGGGCGTCAAAGCCGTCATCGGCCCCGACGTGCTCGACGACCGCGACCTCGCGCGCTTCCGCGAATACTTCTTCGGCGAATACGCCGGCTGGCAGGAGGCCCCGATCGAGCTGGCCAGGCACCTGGTGTTCGGCTCCATCGACTACGCCCAGTCGCTCGGCTTCGAGCCCAACGACCTGTTCTCGCTCGGCGCCGACGTGCTGGGCAAGTGGGAGGAGGAGCCGGCGATCACGTTCGGCCGCGACGGCAGGCCGTTCTACGTCGAGGGCCCCGACGACGACACCGCGAAGGTGCTGCGCACGCTGCGGCGCCGCTTCTCCGACGACGAGTTCGGCTACGTCCCGGCGAGCCAGTGATCCAGGCGCGTCAGCCCAGGCCGGTGACGCGCATCGTGAGGTTGAGCCGGCCGGCGGCCAGGCCCGTGGCCGGGTCGCCGGTGCCCGGATAGACCTTCGGCACCCCGTGATAGGCCAGCCGCGACGGCCCGCCGAACACGAACAGGTCACCCGATTCGAGGCGCACGTCGGTGTAGGGCTTGCCGCGCGTCTCGGTGTTGCCGAACCGGAACAGGCAGGCGTCGCCGACGCTGAGCGAGACCACGGGGGCGTCCGCGCGCTCGTCCTTGTCCTGGTGCATACCCATCCGCGCCTGACCGTCGTAGAAGTTGATCAGGGCGGTGTCGGGGTCGTACGGCATCTCCTTCCCGTACGCGTCGGCCAGGGCCCGCCGGCCCAGCTCCTTGAGCCACGCCGGGAACTCCGCCACCCGTCGGCCGTTCACGTCGTGGGCCAGGCGGGTGTAGCGGTAGGGCTGCCAGTGCCAGCCGACGCAGACCGTCCGCACGGACATGACGCCGCCGCCGGGCAGCACGGTGTGCCGGATCGGCACAGGGCCCTTCGCCCATTCCCGGCATGCTTGGACGAGGTGGCGTTGCTGGTCGAGGCTGAGCCAGCCGGGCACGTGCACCGCGCCCGGGGCGATCTCTCGGAACGGCAGCGGGATCACGATATTTCCTGATCTGGGGTCGTAACTCGGTGGGGGCTCGTGCACCACATGCCCCCATTCTCCCGAGGACGCCCTATGCAACCCGCTCGGCCTCGTGGGGCCCGTCCCATTGGCGTGAGGCGTGACGGGGGCTTATGTGGCGTCGTGGAGGACGAGGCCGAGAGTGTGGCGCAGGCCGGAGCGTACGGTGCTGACGCCGTGCCGAACCGGCGCGGCCGACCAGCCGCGCGACGACCGCACCGGCCGGTCGCGCGTGGTGAAGACCAGCCCGTGACCCTGGGGCAGCAGCGTCACCGTGCCCCGCGACTGCGCCCGCGGCCGCTGCTCCACCAGCAGGAACTCGCCACCCGTGTAGTCGTGACCGGGCCGGTCGAGCCCGATCACCACCTGCAGCGGGAACACCAGGTCGCCGTAGAGGTCGCGGTGCAGGGCGTTCCAGTCGTTCTCGCGGTAGCGGAGCAGGATCGGGGTCGGCCTGGTCTGCCCAGCGCGGTGGCACATGTCCAGCCATTCACCGAAATCGTCTGGCCAGGGCGCGGGCTGCCCCAGCCGGGCCGCCCAATCCCGGGCGATCGGCAGCAAGCGGGCGTAGAACGCGGCCCTCAGCCGTGCGATCACAGGAGGGATCGGGTGACCGAAATATCGGTACTGTCCGGCGCCGAAGCGGTGCCGTTCCATGTCGATGGTGGCGCGGAAGTGCCCGCGTTCGTCGTACAGGCCGGCGATCTGCTCGCACTCCTCCGGAGTGAGCACCTGCGGGGTCAGCGCGCAGCCGTACGCGTCGAGCTCGCGCGCCAGCCGCTCGTCCGTCACGATGTCCATGCCTTTCCCAACACCGCCGCGACGCCGGAACTCGGCAGTTTTCGGACCTCGCGCCCGGCTATTTGATCGCGGGGGCCGGACGTCGTACGCTCACCGCACTCCGGACCCAGGAGTGAACACCCAGGGAGTAGGCATGGCCGCGTCGCGCGAGTACACCTTCACCGGCACCCGAGTCGTCAACCACGTCCGCGAATGGCCCCATGACCGGCCGCGCTACGTCGCCCTCCTCGTGCACGGCTACGGCGAGCACATCGGACGGTACGAGTACGTGGCCGACCGGCTCGTCCGCCACGGCGCCGCCGTCTACGGGCTCGACCACATGGGCCACGGCAGGTCCGAGGGCGACCGGGTGCTCATCGCGGACTACGAGGACGTGGTGGCCGACGTGCACACCCTCGAGGAGCAGGCCAGGGCGGCGCATCCGGACGTACCGGTGGTGATGATCGGCCACTCCATGGGCGGCCTCATCGCGGCCCGCTACGCCCAGCGCTACGGCACCGGCCTGGCCGCGCTCGTCCTGTCGGGGCCGGTGCTCGGGGAGTGGGCAGTCGTGCCGCAGTTGCTGGCCTACCCGGAGCCGCCCGACACACCCATCGACCCGGCCACGCTGTCCCGCGACCCGGCGGTGGGGGAGGCGTACGCGGCCGACCCGCTGGTCTGGCACGGCCCGTTCAAGCGGGCCACGCTCGAAGCCCTCGCCACGACCCTCGACGTCATCACCAAGACCGGCCCCCCTCGGCCACCTCCCCACCCTCTGGGCCCACGGCGAGGACGACCAGCTAGTCCCCCTGGAAGGCACCCGCACCGGCATGACCGCCATCCGCGGCACGAACCTGACCGAACGCATCTACCCAGGCGCCCGCCACGAGATCTTCAACGAAACGAACAAGGACGAGGTGCTGGACGACGTCACCGCATTCATCGACCAGTCCCTGTCATAACACCATCAACATCCAGTACGAACAGTCACCATCACGCCAGGGGCGCCGCTCCACGCCGGCACACGGAGGCGATCGGGCATGGCGGAGCCGGGGTGTCATTCCACCGGAAGCCAGACATGTCCTGAGCCACGCGTGCGGCTGAGCTCGATCTTCCAACACCCCGCCTTCGGGAACACGAACCCGGTGCCCCACTCCTGCCCCGGCCTGCGCCAAGTGGACCCGCCATGCTCCTCAGGCCCCCAGACCAGCTTGGCGTGAGTACCGTCGCCCAGGCCGGCCCGAACCTCCAGTGGCCCCTCCCCGGTCATCCGCCACACGATCTTGACTTCGCCCCCACGCTTCAACGGAGTCTTGGCCACGAACAACAACCCCCACAACTCAGCCTCCTGAGCGGTCCCTCGCACCTCCGGATACCCCTTACCGAGGAACACCGGCGTCCCCTGACACCCCACCCCAGTCCGCGCCGGACTGGCCACCACCCGCTCCGACTCCCCGTCCTCCGCCATCACCCCCGTAGCCGGAGGGCCACCACCAACCTCACCCTTCGGATCAAGACCCTGCCCCGCACACCCACCCGCCACCATGGCGACCGCAACGCCCACAACCCCGCACCACACTCTCACTGGGCCCTCCTCTACTCGCTGTCCGTGTCGTTCGTACCACCCCCACTACTCCGAATCCCGCCACAAGGTTCCAGCCCCGGCCGAGCTCACGACCCGCCCTGACCGGTCCCCGATGAGTTCTGGCCTCGCCACGGGTCTCCCTCTACGAGGAGGCGATATGAGCGAGCATGAGCAGGCGCTGAAAGCAGGGGTGGCACTGCTGGAAAGAGCCATCACGTACGCCCTCGGCAGCCTGCGCCTGGTCACCCCGGCCACCCTCTGCCGCCCCACCCCCTGCACAGGTTGGACCCTGCACCACCTACTGACCCACCTGACGGACTCCTTCCAAACCCTCGCCGAAGCCGCAGGCACCTCTGTCTCGCTCACACCCCAGAGCAAGGAACACGAACGCCCACCCCTGACCCCCACCCCCCACCGCCCAACCCCACTCCCCGCCCCCGGCTTCGGCCCCAAGCTCGGGCCGGGGCTCGGAGCCGGCCCTACATCCGGGAACGGGCACAGGCGTGGGCCTGGGGACGGACGCGGGTTCGGTCGAGCGCATGGATACGGGCCGAGGGCCGGTCGCAGCTCTGACCCTGTGCACCAAGCCGGGCCTGAAGAGGGGCGCGGGTTGGGCGTCGTGCACGGCTATGAGCCCGGGCCTGGCCAAGGCCCAGGGCTTGCGCACGGACAGGAGTCTGGAGACAGGCTTGCGCAGGGACTGGAGCCTGGAGACAGGTTTGCGCAGGGATTGGAGCCTGGAGACAGGCTTGGGGATGAATGTCCGCCCGGGTCTCGCAACCCGGCTCTGCTGCTGAGGGACAGCGCCACCGAGGTGCTCGGGCGGTGGGTCGCTCTGTCGGGGGACGCCCTCATCACCGTCGGCGACCGCAGGTTGACCCGTCCGATGGTGGCGGCGGTGGGCGCGATCGAGATCGCCGTCCACGGCTGGGACGTGGCCATGGCGTGCGGTGAACGCCACCCGCTTCCGCCTCTCCTGGCCGAAGAACTGCTCGACCTGGCCCGGCTGTTCGTCACCGCTCAGGAGCGCCCGGCCCGCTTCGCCCTACCCCTCCCCGTCCCTCCGCACGCCCCCGCCCAGGACCACCTCCTCGCCTACCTCGGCCGCGACCCCACCTGGACCCCTTTCCGCTGACCACCTGCGCCGAAGCCCTCCGCCACCTGCGTTCTCTGCCACCTGCGCCGAAGCCCTTCGCCACCTGCGCACAGGGTCTCCGTCGTGGCTGCGGCGTCTTCGTCAGTGGCTTCGTCCACGGGCTTGGAGAGCGCGGGTTTGGGCCGAAGGTTCCGCTTGTGGGCTCTGCTCCGAAGGGCCAAAGGTGGCGGGTTTTTGCTGGCTGGGCGTTCGAGAAGACTGTGGCGCGGTGGGTGGTGAGGGGGCTCGTGGTGGTGGCGACGGCCGCACGAAGAACGGTCGTCGCCACCACGTTGGCCGGCCGGTCCGCGGTGGACGAAGGGGTCGCCTCGCGGACTCAGACCGGACGGGTTACCGTCCCTCCGGCACGGTGTGGCTTGGGTGGCCTTCCAGCCGTGGCTGGATACCTTAACCGATCTTCTCACCGTATCGGTCGGAACGTCGTCGGGTTCTACCAAGAGCCGCGTCACGGTGTGCGGTTTGACATTTCCGTACAAAGTGATCGTACGACGTGTGGGGTGGTGTTGTGCAGCCGGGTTCCGGTGGCTGAACGCTCCTCACGTCACTGTCCGTGGTGGGGTCGGTTGGTTGGGCGATGCGCTGGTGGTCGGCCTAGGGGCTCGGCCCCCGAGTGTTGTGGCCGCGTGGCTTCCGGACGCTCGCGGTTACGGAGCGGGGGTGTCCTCCTGCAGGACTTCCAGGACTTGTTCGCCGTACTTCGCGAGTTTGTTCTCGCCTACGCCGTTGACCTTGCTCAACTCTGCCAGGGACGTGGGACGGGCGGTGGCGATCTCGCGGAGGGTCGCGTCGTGGAAGATGACGTAGGCGGGGACGCCCTGCTCCTTGGCGGTGGCGCCGCGCCATGCGCGGAGGCGTTCGAAGAGGGGGGCGGCTTCGGCGGACAGCTCGACGGCCGCCTTCGCGGACTTCGCCGAGCCGGCCACCTTGGCGCGGGCCGGGCGGAGGGTGTCGCGGCGCAGCCGCACCTCGCGCTGGCCGCGCAGCACGTCGGCGCTGGCGTCGGTGAGCACCAGGGCGCCGTAGTCGGACTCCACCGCCAGCAGACCTTGGGCGAGGAGCTGGCGTACGACGCCGTGCCACTCCGCGTTGCCCAGGTCGGTGCCCACGCCGAAGACCGTCAGCGTGTCGTGGTCGTGCTGGATCACCTTGGCGGTCTTCTTGCCGAGCAGGATGTCGACCACCTGCCCCACCCCGAACTTCTGCCGCCGTTCACGTGCCAGCCGCAGCACGGTGGACAGCACCTTCTGGGCGGGGACCGTGCCGTCCCACGACTCGGGCGGGGCCTGGCAGGTGTCGCAGTTGCCGCAGGGCTGCGAGCCATCCTGGCCGAAGTAGTCGAGCAGCATCGTGCGGCGGCAGCCGACCGTCTCGCACAGCGCGAGCATCGCGTCGAGGTGGAGCACCTGGCGGCGGCGGTGGGCGTCGTCGCCTTCCATGGCCATGCGCCGGTGCTGGACGACGTCTTGCAGCCCGTACGCCATCCACGCCGTCGCCGGCAGCCCGTCGCGCCCCGCCCGCCCGGTCTCCTGGTAGTAGCCCTCCACCGACTTCGGCAGGTCGAGGTGGGCCACGAACCGCACGTCAGGCTTGTCGATGCCCATGCCGAACGCGATCGTGGCCACCACCACGAGCCCGTCTTCGCGCAGGAAGCGAGCCTGGTGGTGGGCGCGCGTGCGCGCGTCGAGGCCCGCGTGGTAGGGGACGGCGGCGATGCCGTTGTCGGCCAGGAACTCCGCGATCTTCTCCACGGACGAGCGGGACAGGCAGTAGACGATGCCGGAGTCGCCGTCGTGCTCGGTGCGCAGGAACTCCAGCAGCTGCCGCTTGGGGTCGTTCTTGGCGGTGATGCGGTAGTGGATGTTGGGGCGGTCGAAGCTGGCCACGAAGTGGCGGGCCTGGTCGAGGTTGAGCCGGGAGGAGATCTCGCGGTGGGTGGCCGGCGTGGCGGTGGCGGTGAGCGCGATGCGCGGCACCTCCGGCCACAGCTCGTGCAGCCGGGAAAGCTCCAGATAGTCGGGACGGAAGTCGTGGCCCCACTGCGCCACGCAGTGCGCCTCGTCGATCGCGAACACCGAGATGTCGCCCTTGGCCAGCAGCCGCTGCGTCGCCTCGACGCGCAGCCGCTCGGGGGCGAGGTAGAGCAGGTCGAGCTCGCCGGCCAGGAACTCCGACTCGACGAGCTGGCGTTCGTCGAAGTCCTGCGTCGAGTTGAGGAACCCGGCGCGTACGCCCAGCGCTCTGAGCGCGTCCACCTGGTCCTGCATCAGGGCGATCAAGGGGGAGATGACCACGCCGACGCCTCGGCGCACCAGGGCGGGGATCTGGTAGCACAACGACTTGCCGCCGCCGGTGGGCATCAGGACGAGCGCGTCACCCCCGGCGACCACGTGGTCGATGATCTCCTGCTGGCCCTCGCGGAAGGAGTCGTAGCCGAACACGCGGTGCAGGACGTCGGTGGGGGTATCCATGCGGCTACCTTACGTGTTCGGTGGCGGGCGGATGGCCGGTTCCGCCGACGGCGGAGCCGGGCAGCAGCCTACGAAACCGCCCAAATACGGGGGTCTCGACCTCCCCAGAGGCCGAGACCGTCACGAGGGGCGGTACGGCCCCACCTGTCGACCGGGGGTGGCCGAGGGATCGTGCTGCACGTCTACCGTACTCAGGCGGTCGCCTCTCCCGTACGCCCTGCGCCGGTCGATGCATGCGATTGAGCGCGCCGTAGCCGGCCGTCCGAGTGACCGCCGGTGTGCCGATCAATCGTTTGTGGAACGTCCCACCGGTGATCGCGAACTAGTGCGTTTCCGGCCATTCTCGCGGGAATTGCGGGAATGGCGTGACGCGTGTCACTTCGCGCACTACAAATGATCGAATGGCCGCATAGCGTAAGCATTATGAGCATTTCCTACGTAGTGACCGGTGGCGGACGAGGCATCGGCAGGGCCGTGGCCGAGCGGCTCCTGCGCGACGAGGAGGCCACCGTGATCGCCGTCGAACGTGACGAGGAGGCGCTGTCCTGGGCGGACGGCCGGCGGATCGTGCCGGTCATCGGGGACGCGGCCGACGAGGAGGTCGCCGCGTGGGCCGCCGACCTGGCGCAGGAGTCGGGCACGCTGGCGGGGTGGGTCAACAACGCGGCGATCTTCCGTGACGCCTCCGTGGACTCGTCGCCGATCGCCGAGGTCAGGGCCTTGATCGCGGCCAATCTCGATCTGGCGGTGGTGGGGTGCGCGACCGCCGTACGCCACTTCCTGGCCGCCGGCACCCCCGGCGCCATCGTGAACGTCACTTCGCACCAGGCCGCCAGGCCCGTGCCCGGCAGTCTGCCGTACGCGACGGCCAAGGCCGCCACGGAGGGGCTGACCAGGGCGCTGGCCGTGGAGTACGGCCGGCGTGGCATCCGGGTGAACGCGGTGGCGCCCGGCTCGGTGGCGACCGAACGGTATGAGCGGTTCCTGGCGGAGCAGAGTCCCGAGGGGGCTGCGGCCGTGGAGGCCGAGCTGGCTCGGCTGCATCCGCTGGGGCGGGTCGCCACGCCGGCAGAGGTGGCGTCGGTCGTGGCGTATCTGCTCTCGCCCGACGCGTCCTTCGTCAACGGGGTGACGGTGCCGGTGGACGGGGGTCGTACGGTGCTGGGGCTCGACCCTGAAGCTCGGGAATGAAAACCGTTGCCAATGGGTTGCAGGGGGCATGAAGAAGAACCTGCACCCCGCGTACCGCCCGGTCGTCTTCCGCGACCCGAGCGCCGGTTACGCCTTCCTCACCCGCTCCACGCTGACCAGCGACAGGACGGTCGAGTGGGAGGACGGCAGGACCTACCCCGTCATCGACGTGGACGTGTCGTCCGCGAGCCACCCCTTCTACACGGGCAAGGGCCGCATCCTCGACACGGCCGGCCGCGTCGAGCGCTTCAAGCAGCGCTATGGCCGCGCCACGTCCTGAAATATCCGAAGAAATCGTGATGGCGCCCGCGCGCCCTGGGCCACACCCAGGACGCGCGGGCGCACTGCGTTCGGGGGGAGGGGAGGATGTGGCGCGCCTGGAGGGGTCCGCGCGGGGCGGGCGGCCGCCTGAGACGACGTGTGACGCTTCAGGCGGCATCGCAGGGACGCGCGTGGTGGGACGCGCGGTGTCGTGGGACACGCGTGGAGGGGTCCGCGCGGGGCGGGCGGCCGCCTGAGACGGCCTGTGACGCTTCAGGCGGCATCGCAGGGACGCGCGTGGTGGGACGCGCGGCGGAGGACGGGTTTAGGAGGACGGGATGGGTGGCGTGGGCGGGCGCGCGGCGTAGCGGGAGGGGCGATGTGGTGGGACGCGAGACTTGGTAAGGGCGGGCGTCCTGGGGTGCGCTGTTCCCGCGGATGGGTGGCGTGGGCGGGGGCGCGGCGCCGTGCAGAGTTGCCGCGTTCTGGGACGGGCGGCGTTATGGGGTGTGCCCGCGTGGGGGCGGGTGGTCTCTGAGGCGTTGGTCAGCGGTGTTGGTGGGTCTTCGGGCGGCGGGAAGCTCGGCGGTGGCGGATGATCAGGAGGTCGATGGCGGCGACTACGGCCACTGCGGCGGCGATCGCCGCCTCCCACACCCACACCTGCTCGCCCGTCCGCATGGCTTGGACGGTGAAGAACACCGCGGCCACCACCCCCAGCACCAAGGCGATGATCGACAGCACCCGCCGCACGCCCAGCGCGCTGCGGGCCGTCACCGGCTCGGTGCCCTCGCGATCACGCAGCCACATGGGGATCCGTCCTCTCCGAGTGAGGGTTCAGGCCAGGCAGCGCAGGGCGGCCGCCAGCCGTGGGTCGAGGTCGTGGCCGGTGGGGAGCCGGCCCACGGTGGCCTCCACGAAGTCCGAGGAGGAAAGCGTCGCGCTGACCCCGTTCAGGGACGCCCTGACCTGCCCGTCAGCAGGCTCCACCCGCACCTTGGCCTCCTGCTCGGCCAGGACGAAGCGGCTCACCGCCACCCGCCACGCCGTCCGCCCGGCGGCCTCGTCGGACGAGACGGGCGCGCCCACGTCGTCGGCGTGGGTGGCGTACTCGGAGTCGTAGTGGAAGGTCTGGTGCCCCACCGGGTAGGGCCCGGCCAGGGTGTCGAGGGTGCCGTCGTAGCCCAGTGCCCGCATGCGCGCCCGGGTCTCGCCGTTCTTGGTGCGCCACTCCTCCAGCACCTGCCCGATCGGCAGGTTCCTGCGCTGGCGTACGGACAGCTCGTTGAAGTCGTTGTAGTCGCTCACGCCCTCGGTGGCCAGCCGCGCCATGAGGTCCGGGACAGTCCCGTCGAGGCAGGCGTGGTTGTAGAGCTCCTCGCCCGCGAGGTGCGCGAGCACGTCGCGGACCGACCAGCCGGAGCAGCGCGACGGCCGCGCCCAGCCGGCCTCGTCGAGGCCGGAGAAGAAGCGGTCGAGCCTGGCGGCCTCGGCGTCGAAGATGTCGAACGGGTTGAAGTCTTTGAGCAGGTCCTCGGACATACCGGGGACGCTACCCGTCAGATCCGACGATTCACGGCCCGGTACGGACGGCGCCCCCGATGGCCGACCTGACCCGCTCGTACTCGGCGGGGCAGGAGGGCGCCCGCTCGGGCGGCACCCAGCCGCCCTTGGCGATGGAGGCGTACCTGGCCGGGTCGGAGCCGTAGAGCAGGCAGGCGAACGCGGCGGACTCCTTCAGGTGCTCGGCGCCGTCGTGGCCGGCGAGCAGGTGGCGGGCCTCGGAGGCGGCCACGACGTGCTCGGGGTCGTCGGCGAGCAGCGTGAGCGCGGCGAACTGGTCGGCCTGTGCGACGCTGTCGGGCAGGCCGTTAAGCGTGGTGAGCGCGTGGCCGAGCTGGCGGTGGAAGAGCATGGCGAGGGCGCCGTCGGTGCGGGCGCCGGTGGCCTTAGCGTCGGCCTCCTCGGTCTCGGAGATGCCCTTGATCGTGCGGTGCACCTTGTCGACCAGCGAGTAGCAGATGGTGATGCGGCGCTTGCCGGAGCTCCAGGTGGCCTCGGGGGAGTCGCAGTCTCGGGCGACGACCTTCACGTCGCGCGGCGGCATGATGTCGGTCTTGAGTGCCTCGCTCTTCTTCAGCAGCCGTTCTGCCTGCTCGGCGCTGTTGGAGGAGGGCTGCTCGTAGCGTACGGACACCTCGGGTGAGGGTGCCGCTCCCAGGGCGCTCGTGATGCTCAGGACGAGGGCGATCACGGAGTGCGGCATCCGGGGAGCTCCTTCAGGGGTCGGCCGTCGCAATGGGTGGTCCCATGCGGCGATATCAAGATCGCTAAACCTCCCGGACGGTAAAAAAAGCCGGAAGCCCGGCCCCACGAGGGGGACCGGGCTTCTCGGCCTGGATCACATGAGCGGGACCTTCACCAGGCCCTGCCCAGGTGGTCAGTGACGGTGCCAGGTGTAGACGCGCACGTAGTCGGTACGGCTCGTGGTGTCCTCAAGACGGCGGTCGCCGCTGAAGACGGCGCGGAAGGAGCCGCTCTTGTACGCGCGGGTCTTGGCGTAGAACTTGCCGCCCCACGACGTACGGTCGGAGGCGACGTACTTCCAGGTGCTGGAGCCGAAGGCCTTGTAGTAGATGTTCACCCGCTCGTTGCGGACGCCGTCCCAGTCACGGCCGTCGCGAGCCTCGAGACGACCGGTGAAGGTGATCGTCTTGCCCTTGCGCACCTTGCCGGGGCTGGCGTAGAAGCGCGAGATGCGGGTGTCGTCCTTGCTCTTCACCTGCTTCACGTAGAAGTAGGCCGAGTCCGTGGCGATCTTGTTGCCGCGGCGGTCGAAGGCCACGGCGGTGGCCTTCCACTTGCCCTGGGCGTCGTTGTCGTTGAAGGCGACGGCGAAGCGCCAGCCCTCAAGACCCTTGACGTCCTTGGCGGCGAGCGTGCGCACGCCCGCGGGGGCCACGCTGAGCTCGACGCGCTCGACGTTGCGGCTGGCGAGGACGTTGAAGTGCGCCGTGGTCTCGGAGCCCTTCTTCACCAGGACCGGGTTCGGGCTGATGTCCCGGATGTGGAGCTTGGTGTGGGGCCTCGCGGCGGTGGACGCCGAAGCGACGCCCGCGCCCGAAACCAACATGGTGCCGCCGACCATGGCGGTCAGGATGCCTACTGCGATCTTCCTCATGAGGGTGCTGATTCCTCTCCCCGTATTGACTTCAGAGCGTGGCCTGGGGGTGCCGCGCTCCCTCTACTACTTTGAGGCACGGGATCGGGAAAAGGTTGGGCCAAAGTTCCGAAAAAAATTCGATCAAGGTTTAACCAGGACTTATGCGGAAAAATGGGATTTAGGACACGTGATCGACTACGCTCTGGCGCCATGACGGACGTCTACACCCTGGGAGAGCCACTGGGCGTCGTCTCCAGCGGCAGAGTCCGCCATGAGAGCGAGGCCAGGCTGGACGTCTGCGGTCCCGAGTTCACCCTCGCCGTCGCACTCGCCAGGCTCGGCCACGACTGCGCCTACCTGGGCAAGGTCGGCGAGGACGAGCTGGGCGCCAGGGCGCTGACCGTGCTGCGGGGCGAGGGCGTGGACGTCGCCGACACGCGGGTGGTGGCCGGCACGCGTACGGGGATGCTGCTCCGCGACACCCGCGTGGCCAGGCCGACAGGCGTCTCCCACTACCGCGCGGGCTCGGCGGGCTCGCTGCTCGCGCCGGGCAACGTCCCGATCGACCGGATCGGCGCCGCGAAGATGGTGCACGTGACCGGCATCACCGCCGCTCTGGGCAGGGACCCGCTCGAAGCCGTGCGCACGGCCGTCAACGCGGCGCGCAACGCCGGGGTGATGATCTCCTTCGCCGTCGAGTACGTCCCCGAGCTGTGGCCGTCCGTACGCGAGGCGGAAGAGGTGCTCGGCGAGCTGGCCCGCGCCTCCCACCTGCTCTTCCTCCGCCAGGACGAGCTGGACCTGGTCAAGCCCGCGCTCACCCCCGAGCGCGAGGTCATCGTGGACCGGGGCGCGAAGGGCGCGAGCGTGCGCGCCGACCGCATGCGCTACGACGTCCAGGGCTGGCAGGTGCCGATCGTGGACACCTGTGGCGCGGGCGAGGCGTTCGCCGCCGGCTACATCAGCGCCGCGCTCGACGGCCTCACCCCGCAGGAACGCCTGCACCGCGGGGCGCTGCTGAGCGCCGCCGCGGTGACCAGCGTGAGCGACTGGCAGGGCATGCCCACCAGGGCCGAGCTCTAGTCGATGGTGAGGGTGAACGTCGAGGTCGTGTTCCTGACGTTCTGGTGGTTGTCGCTGAAGCGCAGGTTGTTGAAGGTGGCCGACCCGATCGCCGGGCCCTGACCGGGCTCGGGCAGCTCGTTCACCCAGATCCCGAAGCCGGACTTGGCGTCGAAGGCGTCACCGCTCTTCCTGGCCCCGCTGATCGACACGTTCGTGAAGACCGTGTCCTGCACGGGGTTGAGCGGCGTGCTCGGGTTCTGGTAGCCGGTCTGGAACATGATCCCGCTGTACGTCGGGTCCACGATGTCCAGGTTGCTGACGCGGATGCCCTGGAACACCTTCGAGGAGGAGAACAGCCACATCGCCGGGAACGTCTGCTGCCCCCAGAAGTGACCGCCCGCCCTGACCAGCGAGATGTTGTCGAACCGCGTGGGCGGGCCGGCGCCGAAGCCGTGCATCGGGTAGCCGAAGTCCAGCGAGGAGATCGTGACGCCGGAGTACACGAGCGTGTCCGCCACGTAAATGTTCCTGAAGGTGTTGTCGTAGCCGCCGTACACCGCGAGGCCGGCCGCCCGCCAGGTCAGCAGCGAGGTCAGGTTCTCGTAGACGTTGCCGAACTGCTCACCCGGGTTGTTGTCGGTGGCCGAGAACAGCGCGAAGCTGTCGTCGCCCGTGGACCTGGTCTCGATGTTGCTGACGCGGTTGCCGGTGCTGCCGTTGGTGAGGTTCAGGCCGTCGGCGAACACGTTCCTGATCCTGGAGTTCTTGATGGTCAGGTTGTCCACGTTCGTGCCCCACAACAGGCAGACCTGATGCTCGACCCAGATGTCGTCGATGGTGAGGTTCGCGACGTTGGTGAGGTCGAAGACCTTGCCGGGGCCGTTGATGCGGTCCACGTAGTTGCCGAAGTAGGCGAAGCCGGTGAACGACGAGCCGTTCGCGGTGGCGTCCGCGCGGAAGCCGACGTCGGTGTTCTGCTGCCCGGCGGGCGCGTGGAAGCGGGTGAACCACGGTCCCGCCCCGACGACCTTGATCGCCTTGCCGTACACCTGGAACTTGCTGCTCGTCTGGTAGTCGCCCGCGGGGAGGTAGACGCCGGTGAGGTCGGTGTCCATGCGGGCGCGGTCCAGCGCGTTCTGCACGTCCTGGTGGGTGAAGCCGGCCGGTACGGCGTACTTCGCCGGATCCGGGTTGGGCACCTGCGCGACCTGCTCGAAGTCCACGAAGTCGATCGCGTACGTCGAGGAGTTGGCCGCGTCCTTCTGCAACCTGATCTTGCTCCCCGCCGGGACGGTCGTGCCGAGCATCAGGTTCGCCTCGTCGTAGATGTGGCGGGGCGGGCCGGCGCCCGGGTTGTTGGTCGGGCTGTCCTCGGGGCCGTACAACCAGGCGTGACGCGAGGTCAGGGGGATGGCCTTGCGGAACGTGCCGTCCACGTAGACGTTGAGCGTGGTGTCGATGCCGCCTCCGCCCGGCGCGTCGGGGATCGAGAAGCGGGTGACCAGGGTGTTCGTCGGGGCCTTCGCGGTGAACTCGACGTACGCGCCGGTCTGGCCGAGCGTCACCGCCCGTCGTCCCGACGCCTCGCCGGCGATCGTGCCGATCTCCCTGCTGGGGCCGACGCGGATGGCGCCGCCGCCGATGGCCGCGTCCTCGGCCTCGTACGTGTCGTACGGCATGTTCGCCCCCCGCCCGACGAACAGCGGCAGCGTGCTGGTGTTGTTGTCCCGCTTGACCGGCAGCTCGTTGGCGTCGGCGGCGAGCACGGTCCTGACCGTGTACCTGCCGTCGGCCGCCGTCCACGTGCCCAGGTTGACGGGGCTCGTGGTGGCGCCGGGGGCGATCGTGCCGCTCACGGAGCCGGTCAGCGTCCTGACGACGGTGCCCGACGCGTCGGCGACGGTGAGCGTGATGCCGTGGGAGCCGCCGCCGGAGGCGACGGTGCCCTGGTTCTTGACGGCGACCGAGAACGTCACCGTGCCGCCCGCCGCCGGGTTGCCCGGCGTCCAGGAGACGGGGGAGGCGATGAGGTCGGCCGTGTCGACCGGCCGGACCGTGAGGGTGCCTGTGGCGGTGTTGTTGGCCTCGTTCTGCTCGGGGACCTCGCCGTCCTCGTCCACCTTGGCCGACAGCTCGTACGTCCCCGCTTCCCGCGCGCCGATGTCCGCCGACACGGTCGCGGAGGCCCCGGCGGCCAGCGCGCCCACGGCGGCGGTGCCGACCTTGGTGTCGCCCGCGTAGAAGGTCACGGAGGTCGCGGCGGAGCCGGTGCTGCCCGCGTTCCTGACCGTCGCCGACAGCCGCACGTCGTCGGTCTCGACCGGCGAGGCGGGCGAGGAGGTCAGGCCGGTGATGGTGAGGTCGGGGTTGGGCGCGGGCGTGCCGAAGATCTGGAACTCGGCGATCTGCCCGCCGGGCGCGCCCGTGTTGGCCGTGACCTGGAGGCGGACGTCGGCCGCCCGTCCGCTCACCGGGATCGTGACGCTGTTGCCGGTGGCCGGGTCGAAGGTGTAGGCGGCCTGGGGGACGAGGGTGGTGAAGGCGGTGGCGCCCTGGACGCGGCCCTGGACGGTGAGCGTCTGGGTGCGGCGGGCCCAGACGGCGTCGGGGTTGAGCTTGAGGGTGACGGAGGTCAGCGTGGCGTCGGCGCCGAGCTGGGCGGTGAGGGTGGCCGGGTAGGCGGCGCTCTCCCAGTAGGTGCTGAGGTTGTCGTCGCCTGCGTTCGCGGCGGCGTACGTGTGCGTGTGCGACGACGCGGTCATCGGCTTGCCGAGCGCGAGGTTGGCGCCGTCCTGCGGGGTGTCGGGAGCGGTGCCCCAGACCTCCAGCTCGGAGAGCTGCCCGGCGGGCCAGCCGCTGTTGGCCGTGATGTGCAGCCGCACGTGGCGGGCGGTCGTGCCGGCGGGGAGGGTGATCGTGGTGGCGGGGTTGACGGCGTAGGTCGTCTGGGGCACGACGGTGGTGAAGGTGGTGCCGTTCGTGCCGGTCTGGACGGCGAGCGTCTGCGTACGGTTCGGCCAGCCGCCGGGGAGCTTGAGCACCAGGCGGGAGAGGGCGGCCGTGGCGCCGAGGTCGACCTGGATCCACTGGGGGAAGGCGTTTCCGGCCGACTCCCAGTAGGTGGCCTGGTCGCCGTCGGTGACGTTGGCGGGCCGGTAGACGTCGGTGTGGCTGCTGGCGGTGGCGGGCCGGCCGGCGGCGAGGTTGCTCTCAGAAGCGGCTTGAGCGGCCGGATGGGGGACGACGAGGAGCCCGGTGAGTAACGTGAGGGCGGCTAACAGTGCTCTCATGAGGGGTGGCCCTTCGAGGGTGGGGCGGATGGCCGAACCATAAGATGTCGAGCAGGTGGCCGCAATATTTCGACGACATTGCGCAAACGATGGACTGACTCACGCTGTCGAATTCCGCCAAGCCGCGCTGGTCAGCGCACCAGCACAGGCGTGAAGCCGCCGTGAGGGCCGCGCAACGCACGACGTACGGTCTACGTAAGCCGTTGCAAGCGCTTGCGCTGAAGGCCGTATAGTTTGCGCATGACTCGACGACTCGCAGAGGTGGCCAAGAAAGTCGGAGTGAGCGAGGCGACCGTGAGCCGCGTGCTCAACGGCAAGCCCGGGGTGTCCGACGCGACCCGCGAGGCGGTGCTGACGGCGCTCGACGTGCTCGGCTACGAACGCCCCACCCAGCTGCGCGGCGACCGCGCCAGGCTGGTCGGCCTGGTGCTCCCCGAGCTGCAGAACCCGATCTTCCCCGCCTTCGCCGAGGTCGTCGGCGGGGCGCTGGCCCAGCAGGGGTTCACCTCGGTGCTGTGCACCCGCACGGTCGGCGGCGTCTCCGAGGCCGACTACGTCGATCTCCTGCTCCAGCAGCAGGTCAGCGGCGTCGTCTTCGCCGGCGGCCTGTACGCCCAGGCCGACGCCTCCCACGGTCACTACGAGCTGCTGCACGAGCGCAAGCTGCCCACCGTGCTGGTCAACGCCGCCGTCGAGCGCCTCGACTTCCCCCAGGTCTCCTGCGACGACGTGGTGGCCGCCGAGATGGCCGTCGCCCACCTGCGAGCCCTCGGCCACGAGCGCATCGGCATGGTGCTCGGGCCGAAGGACCACATGCCGTCGCGGCGCAAGCTGGAGACGTTCCTCGCGTCCGGCGGCGACGCCGAGCTGGTCGAGCACACCATGTTCTCGCTCGAAGGCGGGCACGCCGCCGCCGCGCGGCTGGTCAGGCGCGGCGTCACCGGCGTCGTCTGCGCCAGCGACCTGCTCGCGCTCGGCACCGTACGCGCCGCGCGCCGTGCGGGGCTCGCCGTGCCCGCCGACATCTCGGTCATCGGCTTCGACGACTCGGCCCTGATGAACTGCACAGAGCCGCCGCTCACCACCGTCCGTCAGCCCATCGACGCCATGGGGCGGGCGGCGGTGGACCTGCTGGTCGCGCAGATCGACAAGGCCGTCGTCCCGGCCGACGAGCTGCTGTTCGAGCCCGAGCTGGTCGTCCGCGCCTCCACGGCCCGCGCCAAGGACTGACCTGCCATGTGATGCAGTCGTTATCTTGCAACTTGAAGTCGAAATCTTGCGCCCTTCGGTCGAGGAACCTATGGTGTGGGCACCTCGCATCAAGAAGGGTCAGACCATGCAGAGATCCACCGGACTCCTGCTCGTAACCGCGCTGAGCCTCACGGCCACCGCATGCGGCTCCGGCGGCGAGCCCGCCACCCCGTCCGCCGGCGGCGCCAAGGCCGTGTCGATCACGGTGGCCTGCCAGCCGGCGAAGTCCGCGCCCAAGGAACGCCAGGCGTGGGACGACGACGTGGCGACGTTCATGAAGGAACACCCCGGCGTGACGGTCAAGAGCACGGACCAGCAGCCGTGCTTCGACCCCAAGACGTTCGGACCCAAGCTGGCGGGCGGCCAGATGGAGACGGCGTTCATGGTGCCGATGACGAACTACGCCGACGTGATCTCCAAGGGCCAGGCGCTCGACATCACGCCGTACACGAGCCTGATCAAGAACTGGAACGACCTGCGCGCCGACCACAAGGAGCTGCTCACCAAGGACGGCAAGGTCTACGGCGTCCCCAACGTGCACTACAGCGTGGGCCTGGTCTACAACCGCGCGCTGTTCACCAAGGCCGGGCTCGACCCCGACGCCCCGCCCCAGACCTGGGCCGAGGTGCGCGAGGCCGCGAAGAAGATCGCCGGGCTGGGCGCCGGCCACATCGGCTACGGCGAGTACTCCGGCGGCAACACCGGCGGCTGGCACTTCACCCAGGCGCTCTACGGCCGCGGCGGCGACGTCCTGACCCCCGACGGCAAGAGCGCCGCCTTCAACTCGCCCGAGGGCAAGGCCGTGCTGCAGACGCTGCACGACATGCGCTGGGCGGACGACAGCATGGGCACCAGGCTCCTGGTCGGCTGGGAGTCGCTGATGGTCGCCATGGGCAGCGGCAAGGTCGGCATGATGCTCGGCGCCCCCGACGTCGTGACCGACGTCGTCACCAAGTTCAAGGGCAACGTCGACGACTACGGCATCACCGGCTTCCCCGAGGCCAAGGCGTCGCTGAGCGGCGGCGAGGCGTTCATGATCAACCCGAAGGCGACCCCTGAGGAGGCCAAGGCCGCGCTCGAGTGGCTCGACTTCCGCTACAACACCGTCGGCAAGGGCCGCTTCGACTTCGCCCGCGGCAAGAGCATCGGCAACCCGGTCGGCGTGCCCGACAACGCGGTGTACGGCGACTCGCCCACCGGCCAGGCGCTCCAGGAGGACCGGGTGAAGAACGCGACCCTGCCGGTCGCCAACTACGACTCCTACGTCAAGGCCGCCGGCACCGTCCCGCCCAAGGCCGAGCCGGCGCACGCCCAGGAGCTGTACGCCGTCCTCGACGTGCCGATGTCGGGCGTGCTCAGCCGTAAGGACGCCGACATCGACCAGCTGCTCGCCGACGCCGAGTCGAAGGTGAACTCGCTGCTGGCGGCCAAGGGTTGACCTCCATGCAGATCTTGAGGCGCAACCTGACGGCCTACGGGTTCTTGTGCGCGGCGCTGTTCTGCTTCACGGTGTTCGCCTGGTATCCCATGGTCAGGGAGTTCATCCTGAGCTTCCAGAAGACCGACCTGATCAACGAGCCGATCTGGGTCGGGCTGCAGAACTTCACGACGGCCTTCCTCGATCCGGCCTTCGGCGAAGCCTGGCTCAACACCCTGGAGTTCACGCTCCTCGCCCTGCTGTGCGGCTACGCCGTGCCGTTCGTCGTCGCGCTCGTCCTGAACGAGCTGCGCCACGCCCGGGCCTACCTGCGGTTCGTGGTCTACCTGCCGGTCATGCTGCCGCCGATCGTGGCGGTGCTGCTGTTCCGGTGGTTCTACGACCCGGGGCCCGGGCTGTTCAACCAGGTGCTCGACTTCTTCGGCCTGCCCGGCCTCGCCTGGCTCGACAGCTCCTCCACCGCGCTGATCTCCCTGGTCATCGTCTCGACCTGGATGAACATGGGCAGCGCGACGCTGATCTACCTGGCCGCGCTGCAGAACATACCGCCCGAGCTGTACGAGGCGGCCGAGCTCGACGGCGCCGGCATCTGGAAGCGGATCAGGCACGTCACGATCCCGCAGACCCGGCTGATCCTGCTGCTCATGCTGATGCTGCAGATCGTGGCCACCATGCAGGTGTTCATCGAGCCGTACATGCTGACCGGCGGCGGGCCGGAGAACGCGACGGTCACGGTGGCGTACCTGATGTTCCAGAACGCCTTCACGTTGCAGGACTACGGCTCGGCGGGGGCGCTCGGCATGATGCTGATGCTCGTGCTGCTCGTCTTCGCCGCCTTCCAGCTCCGTCTGACCAGGGAGGACAAGGCGTGATCTCTGTCGGAGCCGGGGCGGCCGCCCGCCGCGCCCGGGGCAGGAAGCGCGCGCCGAAGCCGATCGAGGTGCAGTTCCGCACGATCGTCTCGCCGCACCAGCTCAACAGCAGGTGGGGCCGGCGCATCTACTGGCTGGTGCTGGTCGCGGTGCTCGTGCTGTTCACGCTGGCGTTCGTCTTCCCGCTGTACTGGATGGCGACCGGCGCGCTGAAGACGCCCGAGGAACTGGCGCAGATGCCGCCCACGCTCTTCCCCGCCGACCCGTCGCCCGAGGCGTTCTTCGAGGCGTGGGACCTGTTCGACATCGGGACGCTCCTGGCCAACACCGCCTACTACTCGCTCGGCGGCTGGGTGGTCTGCATGGCCGTGGACGTGTCGGCGGCGTACGCGCTGTCGAAGCTGCGGCCGATGTTCGGCAACGTCATCCTCGGCATGATGCTCGCCACGCTGATGATCCCGGCGATGGTGGTGCTGATCCCGCTGTACGTCACGGTCGTCGACCTCGGCCTGCTCAACAACCCGTGGGCGCTGTGGCTGCCGGCCGCCGCCAACGGCTTCAACATCTTCCTGCTCAAGCGCTTCTTCGACTCGATCCCCAGGGAGCTGATCGAGGCGGCGCAGATCGACGGGGCGGGGGCGGTGCGGATCCTGCGTTCTGTGGTCCTGCCGGTCTCCCGGCCCATCCTGGGTGTGGTCTCCATCTTCACGATCGTCACCTCGTTCAAGGACTTCGTCTGGCCGCTGCTGGTCATGACGGACAGCGACAAGATGACGATCAGCGTGGGCCTGTCGCAGACGGCCGGAGCCGTCACCCAGAACCAGGTCATGGGAGGACTGCTGATCACCAGCATCCCCATGGTCATCGTTTTCTTCATCTTCCAACGGCACATCATGGCGGGCCTGACCGCCGGAAGCATCAAGGGATGAGCGCATGTCGCAAACGTGGTGGCGGGGGGCCGCGATCTACCAGGTCTACCTGCGGAGTTTCGCCGACGGGAACGGTGACGGCGTCGGCGATCTCGCCGGCCTGCGCTCCCGCCTGCCGTACCTGAAAGAGCTCGGGATCGACGCCATCTGGCTCAACCCGTGGTATCCGTCGCCGATGGCCGACGGCGGCTACGACGTTGCCGACTACCGCGACATCGAGCCGGTCTTCGGGACGCTGGACGAGGCCGAACGGTTCATCGAGGAGGCGCACGACCTCGACATCAAGGTCATCATCGACGTGGTGCCCAACCACAGCTCGACCGAGAGCGCCTGGTTCAAGGAGGCGCTGGCGGACCCGGCGGCGCGCGACCGGTTCTGGTTCGCCGACGAGCCGCTCAACGACTGGCAGTCGATCTTCGGCGGCCCGGCCTGGACGCAGGTGCCCGACGGGCAGTGGTATTTGCACCTGTTCGCCCCCGAGCAGCCCGACCTCAACTGGACGAACCCCGAGGTACACCGGGAGTTCGAGGACGTGCTGCGGTTCTGGTTCGAGCGCGGGGTGGACGGCTTCCGCATCGACTCGGCGGCGCTGCTCATCAAGTCGGACACGGCGTACGAGGATCTCGACGAGGTCCACGACGTCTACCGCCGCTGGCGCGAGGTGGCCGACGAGTACGGCGAACGCATCCTCATCGGCGAGGTCTGGCTGCCCGACCAGGAGCGCTTCGCCCGCTACCTGCGCCCCGACGAGCTGCACACCGCCTTCAACTTCGACTTCCTGTCCTGCGCGTGGGACCCGCGCGACCTGCGCAGGTCCATCGACCTGACGCTGGCCACGCACACCCCGATCGGCGCCCCGCCGACGTGGGTGCTCTCCAACCACGACGTGACCAGGCCGGTCACCAGGTACGGCCGCGCCGACACCTCGTTCGCCCACGGCGGCGCCCTGCACGGCAGCCCGACGGACCTGGAGCTCGGCTACCGCCGCGCCCGCGCCGCCGCGCTGCTCGCGATGGCGCTGCCCGGCTCCGTCTACGTCTACCAGGGCGAGGAGCTGGGGCTGCCCGAGGTGGAGTACCTGCCGGACGAGGTGCGCCAGGACCCGATGTACGCCCGCTCGGGCGGCACGAACCCGGGCCGCGACGGCTGCCGCATCCCGCTGCCCTGGTCGGGGGACGAGCCGCCGTTCGGGTTCGGCACGGGCACGCCGTGGCTGCCGCAGCCGGAGAGCTGGCGCAAGCTGACCGCCGAGGCGCAGCGTACGGACCTCGGCTCGATGCTCAACCTCTACCGTTCGGCGCTCGGCATCCGCCGCGAGCTGCTCGGTGACGGGACGCTGACCTGGCTGCCGATGGGGGAGGAGGTGCTGGCCTTCACCCGCGACTCGGGCCTGACCAGCGTCACGAACCTGAGCGCCGCCCCGGTGCCGCTTCCCGAGGGCCGCGTGCTGCTGTCCAGCGGCCCGCTGGACGACGGCCTGCTGCCCGCCGACACCACGGTCTGGGTGACCCCCTCCTGACCGAAGGGGCCCGTTACGATCGCGGCATGGCACGCCTGCGACGCACCCCACCGCACGAACTCGACCCCGAGGCGAAGACGCTCTACGACGGCATCACCTCGGGGCCGCGCGGCCGGTTCATGGTGGACGAGCACGGCGGGCTCACCGGGCCGTTCAACGCCATGCTGCTCAGCCCGCCGGTCGGCGACCCGCTGCAGCGGCTCGGGGCGGCCATCCGCTACCGCTCCACGCTCACCGACCGGGCCAGGGAGCTGGCGATCCTGGTGGTGGCCGGGCACCAGGACAGCGCGTTCGAGCAGTCCGCCCACGAGCCGATCGCCCGCGACCTGGGCTTCGCCGAGGAGCAACTGGCCGCCCTGCGCGCCGGCGACACCCCCGAGCTGGACGACCCGGGGGAGCGGGCCGTGCTCCGCGTCGCCCGCGCCCTGGTCACCAAGGGCGACCTGGACGACGAGGAGTACGCGGTGCTGGGGGAACGCGAGCTGTTCGAGCTGACCACCCTGGTCGGCTACTACACGACCCTGGCACTCCAGCTCCGCGTCTTCCGCGTCTGACGGTCAGCGGGTGGCGCCGGTCGGGTCGGCCAGCCAGGCGTCCAGCGCCGCGCGGGCCGCGCCCGCGCGTTCGGGGAAGCGCAAGGCCCTGACCAGCACCCACAGCGTGCCCTGCAGGCCGCGGGCAGCCAGGCACGTCCGCAGCACGGGATCGCCGGGGTCGGCGCCGTAGGCGCGGACGGCGGCCCTGCCGTCCATCCGCGTCGTCCGCAGCAGGCACGCCAGGTCCCAGCCGACGGGCCCGGCCATGCACTCCTCGAAGTCGTTCCACCGCAGGCCGTCCGGCGTGGCCAGCAGGTTGCCGGGATGCGCGTCGCCGTGCACGGCCTGCGCGGTCGCCGCCACGCCGTCCAGCCGCCGCGCCAGGTCGGCGTGCGCCTCGCGCAGCCGGGCCAGGACGTCGGGCTCGACCGTGCCCGCGAGCAGGTCGAGCAGCCGCAGCGGCTCGTCCAGCACGGGCCCGAGCAGCGGCAGCCCGCCGGGGTGAGTGCGCAGGGCGGCGTGCAGCTCGGCCAGCATCCCGCCGAACGTGGCGGGCGTCGGCACGTGGTCCGGCTCGTGCTCGGCGTACGCCCAGAAGGACAGCGTCACCCCGTCGCGTACGTGCGGCCCGGCCGGCAGCAGGTCACTGGGCGGCACCACCGGCGCGCCCGCCCCGGCGAGGAACGACACGACGTCGAGCTCGCGCGCCAGCGCCTTCTCCGGCCGCGCCCGCCCGAGCGCGGTGACCGTGGGCACCCGCGCCACGACGGGCGCAGGCCGCAGATGGACGCGCACGTTGAACGAGTCGTTGAGCACCACCGGCTCCCGCACCCGCACCCCGTGCTCCTCGGCCACCGCGACGGCCGCCGCCACGGCCGCACGGGCGGACACCGGCGCGGCCACGTCAGCCTCCGGCGGGTGCACAAGAGATCCCGTGCAGGACCTCGGGTCCGCCCACGTCAGGCCGACTCCCGGACGACCAGCTCCGTGGGCAGGATGACCGGGGCGGTGGGGCCGCCCTCGAACAGGTTGAGCAGCAGCCGCACCATGGCCGCCGCCTGCTCCGCGATCGGGTGGCGCAGCGTGGTCAGCGGCGGTTCGGTGTATTTGGCCGCCTCGATGTCGTCGAACCCGACCACCGCCACGTCGTCGGGCACCCGCCGCCCGGCCTGGCGCAGCGACTGCAGCGCGCCCACCGCCATCAGGTCGTTGGCGACGAACACCGCATCGAGCGCGGGGTCGTCGCGCAGGAGCTGCCGCATCGCGATGGCCCCCGACTCGCGGGTGAAGTCGCCGACCGCGACGATGGAGCGCCGGTCGGAGTCGCGCAGCACGTTGCGGTAGCCGGTCAGCCGATCCTGCCCGGCGATCATGTCCTGCGGCCCCGCGATGGTGGCGATCCTGCGCCGCCCGGTCTCGACCAGGTGGCGCACCCCCGACTCAGCCCCGCCGACGTTGTCGTTGTCGACGAACGGGATCTCGACCGGCACGGCGGGCCGCCCGTAGGAGACCACCGGCACCCGCAGCCGCGACAGGGCCGACGGCAGCGGGTCGGCGCCGTGCATGGACAGCAGCATCACGCCGTCGACGTGGCCGCCGGAGATGTAGCGCTCCACCCGGGCGTGGCTTTTGGGCGAGGACACCAGCATGAGCACGACCTGCTTGTTGACCGCCTCCAGCTCCACCGAGGCCGACCTGATGGCGGTGGAGAACATCGGGTCCTCGGAGAAGACCCGGTTGCCGGGCTCGCTCACGACCAGGGCGACCGAGTCGGTGCGCTGGGTGACGAGGCTGCGCGCGGCCGAGTTGGGGACGTAGCCCAGCTCGTCGATCGCGCGCAGCACGGCGTCGCGGATGTCGGGCGCGACCGTGGTCTGCCCGTTGACGACGCGGGAGGCGGTGGCCCGCGAGACACCCGCCCGGGCGGCGACCGCCTCCAGGGTCGGGCGTCTCATGACTGCACACGAAGGGAGAGCACGGTAAAAATCTACAGGCCGTTCCTGACGATGACGTCCCTGTACCAGAGCGCGCTGTCCTTGGGCATCCGCTCCTGCGTCGCGTAGTCCACGTGCACGATGCCGAAGCGCCGCCGGTAGCCCTCGGCCCACTCGAAGTTGTCGAGCAGCGACCACACCAGGTATCCGCGCAGGTCGGCGCCCGCCTCGATGGCCCGGTGCACCTCGCGCAGGTGCCCGTCCAGGTACGCCACCCGGTCGTCGTCGTGCACCCTGCCGTCCTCGACGACGTCGTCGAAGGCCGCGCCGTTCTCGGTGACCATGAGGCCGACCTGCGGATAGTCCTTGGAGAGCCGGACCAGCAGGCGGGACAGGCCGTCGGGGACGATCGGCCAGCCCATGGCGGTGGTGGGCGCGTCGGCGGGGGCGAACCTGACGCCCTCCGAGCCCGGCCAGGCGGCGTCGGCCGGCAGCCCGGGGCCCGCCTCCACGACGCACGGGTTGTAGTAGTTGATGCCGATCAGGTCGAGCGGCGCGTTGATCAGCTCCAGGTCGCCGTCCTGGATGTGCGCGGTGCCGCCGTTGCGCTCCGCCGCCGCGAGCACCTCCTCCGGGTACGTCCCGTACACCGCCGGGTCGAGGAACTGCCGGGTCAGCAGCGCGTGGATGCGCCGGGCCGCCGCCGCGTCGGCCTCGCCCGCCACCGCCGACGGGTCGTTGACCTGGGCCGGGGTGAGCACGGGCGCGGAGTTGACGACGAGCATGATGCTGCCCGCGCCGGACTCGCGCAGCCGCCTGGCCGCGAGGCCGTGGCCGAGCAGCAGGTGGTGGGCCGAGCGCAGCGCCTCGCCAGGATCGCGGCGGCCCGGGGCGTGCACGCCGTTGCCGTAGCCGAGGAACGCGGCCACCCAGGGCTCGTTGAGCGTGGCCCAGTCGGTGACGCGGTCGCCGAGCTTGTCGTGGACGGCCTGGGCGTAGTCGGCGAACCGGTACGCGGTGTCGCGGTTCGTCCAGCCGCCCCGGTCCTCCAGGGCTTGGGGGAGATCCCAGTGATAAAGCGTGACATAAGGCGAAATGCCGGAGGTGAGCAGCTCGTCCACGAGCCTGTCGTAGAAGGCCAGGCCGCGCGGGTTGATCTCGCCCTCGCCGTCGGGCTGGATGCGCGGCCAGGCCACCGAGAACCGGTAGGCCGCCAGCCGCAGCTCGCGCATCAGGGCGATGTCGTCGCGATAGCGGTGATAGTGATCGCAGGCCACGTCGCCGGTGTCGCCGTCGGCCACCTTCCCGGGGGTGTGGGAGAAGATGTCCCAGATCGACTGGCCCCGTCCGTCCTCCTTGACCGCCCCCTCGATCTGATAGGAGGCCGTGGCGGCTCCCCAGACGAAGTCCTCGGGAAAGATCATCCCTTAACAGCTCCTTGCATGATTCCGCCGATGATTTGCTTGCCGAACAGGGCGAAGACCGCCACGAGCGGCAGCGTGCCGATCGCGGTGCCCGCCAGGCCGAGCACATAGTCGTTGACGTAACCGCTGGCCAGGGTCGACAGCGCCACCTGGACGGTCGGGTTGTCCGGGGTGAGCACGACCAGCGGCCAGAAGTAGTCGTTCCAGGCCGACATGAACGTCAGCATGCCCAGCACCGCCGCCGCCGGCCGCGCGGTGGGCAGCACGACGTGCCAGAACAGCCGCCACGTCGTGCAGCCGTCCACCCGCCCGGCCTCCAGCAGCTCGGTGGGCAGGGCGCGCTGGAGGTACTGCGTCATGAAGAACACGCCGAACGCGTTGACCAGCGCGGGCACGATGAGCGCGTAGTTCGTGCCGGTCCACTCCAGCTTCACCATGAGCATGTAGAGCGGGATGATGCCGAGCTGCGCCGGGACCATCATGGTCGCGACCGTGATCACCAGCATGATGTTCCTGCCCCTGAAACTCAGCTTGGCGAAGGCGAACCCGGCCAGCGTCGAGAAGAACATCACCGCGATCGAGATCGAGCCGGCCACGATCACCGAGTTGAGCAGCGCCAGCCCGAACGGCACGGTGTCGAAGACGCGCGCCACGTTGGCGAAGAAGTTGCCGCCGGGCAGCAGCGGCGGCGGCACCTCGGCCAGCGCCGAGTTGTGCCGGGAGGCCACCACGACGCTGTAGTAGAGCGGGAAGGCGGAGAAGAAGGCCACCGCGATCAGGGTCAGGTAACGCAGCCTCACAGCAGACCGCCCTTCACGCGACGGGTGAGGAGGAAGTTGATGCCGGCGACGACCACCACGGCCACGAACATCAGCCAGGAGGCCGCGGAGGCGTACCCGAAGTCGAACGTCGCGTTCGCGAAGCCCTGCTCGTAGACGAACAGCGCCAGCGTCTGGAACTGCCGGTCGGGCCCGCCCGTGGCGATGCCGCCACCGCCGCCGCTGCTCTGCCCGAACAGCATCGGCTCGGCGATGATCTGCATCGCGCCGATCGTCGAGACGATGACCACGAAGATGATCGTCGGCCGGATCATGGGGATGGTGATGCGGCGGAGCTGGGTGAAGCTGCTCGCGCCGTCGAGGGTGGCGGCCTCGTACAGATCGCGCGGTACGGCCTGCATGGCCGCGAGGAAGATCAGCGCGTTGTACCCGGTCCAGCGCCACATGATCATCACCGAGAGTGCGACGTGCGAGCTGGCCGTGCCCGCCGCCCAGTCGATCTGGCCGACCCCGAACCAGGACAGGATCCAGTTGATCATGCCGAAGTCGCGGCCGAAAAGCTGGCTGAAGATCACGACCACCGCGACCACGCTGGTGACGTTCGGCAGCAGCAGCGCGACCCTGAACAACGTCTGCAACCGCAGCCGCCGGTTCAGCAGGTGCGCGAGCCAGATGGCCAGCGCGAGCTGCGGCACGGTGGACAGGATCCCGATGGACAGGGTGTTGAAGGTGGCGTTCCAGAAGTAGGAGTCGGCCAGCAGCGTCGAATAGTTGCCGAGGCCGATGAACTCCTGCGTCTCCGACAGCAACGTCCACTCGTGCAGGCTCACCCAGGCCGTGTAGACCAGCGGGAAGAGCCCGAAGGCGCAGAACAGCAGGAAGAAGGGGGCCACGTAGGCGTACGGCGACACCCTCACGTCGAGGGTGTGCCGCACGCTGCGCCTACGCCTCTGCGTGACCGCGAGAGGAAGGGAGCTCATTTGATCTTCTTGACGTCCTCGAGCACCTGCGCCCACGCCTCGTCCGGCGTCTGCTTGCCCTGCTCGACGCGGCCGAGCCCGTTGCCGATGGCGGTGCGCACGTCGGCCTCCTTCGGGCCGAGGTGCTGCGGCTTGAGCGCCTTGGCGGCGTCGGAGTAGATCTTGCCGATGGGGGCGTCACCGAAGAACGGCTTGGTGAAGGTCTGGATCGACGGGTCGTCGTACAGCGAGGGGATCGACGGGAACGTGCCCTCCTCCTTGAAGACCTTGGCCTGGTTCTCCTTGGAGGTGAGGAAGTCGATCAGCTCGGCCGCCTCCTTCGGGTGCTTGCTCTGCTTCGGCACCATGAGGTGCGAGCCGCCGCTGTTGCCCGAACCGCCCGGCACCGCCGCGATGTCCCACTTGCCGGCCGAGTCCTTGGCCTGCTCCTGGATGAAGCCGGTCATCCAGGCCGGGCAGATGATCGTGGCGAACGAGCCCTTGGCGAAGCCGGTGTTCCACGGCGGGGAGAAGGCGGCCAGCTTGGCGGTCAGGCCCTCCTGGGTGATCTGGTTCGACAGGTCCCAGGCCTTCTTCACGTCGGGGTTGGACTCGACAATGATGGTGTCCTGGTCGTCGTACAGGCCGACGGGGGCCTGGTTGACCATCGCACGGAAGATCTCACCCGGCGAGTCCACGAACTTGGCGCCGGCCACGTTCGCCGCGGCGAACTTCTTACCGGTCGCGATGTACTCCTCCCAGGTCGGCCAGAGCGCCGAGACCTTCTCGCGGTCGTCGGGCAGCCCGGCCTTCTTGAACAGGTCCTTGCGGTAGCACATGGCCAGGCCGCCGACGTCGGTGCCGAGGCCGAGGACCTGCGAGCCGTCCTTGGACAGGCCCTGCTGCCACTTCCAGCCGAGGTACTCCGGCTGGCGCTTGTCGAGGCCGTACTGCTTGAGGTCGACGAACTTGCCGGGCTGGGCGGTGAAGGTGCTGATGTAGCCGACCTCGACCGCGGCGACGTCTCCCGCGCCCGCGTTGGTCGCCAGCCGCTTGACCAGGTTGCTGTGGTGGTCGTTGAACTGGGTGACGTTCTCGACGATCTCGATGTTCGGGTGCGTCTTCTTGTATTCCTCGTAGAGCGGCTGGAAGCCGAAGTCGCCGAACAGGTCGACGGTCAGCTTGATCTTCTCGCCGGGCTTGGCGCTCGACTCGGCCGCGGTGCCGTCGCCGCCTCCGCCACAGGCCGTCGCCAGGGCGAGGACGGACGCGGTGAGCAGGGGCAGGCCGAGCCGATGGATGCGAGGGGCCATCGAAACCCTCCTGGGTCTCTTGCAAAGGGGTTGGGTGAGAGAGCGCTCTCTCAGAAGATTCGCGGTGCTCACAGGGCTCTGTCAACGGGAGTTACATAACGAATGCGTTATCCGTGAGAGCGCGATCTCACGTGATCAGAGGCTGTTTCCCGAGGTGGTGCGGAAGAGGAACCGGTTCAGCCGGTGAGCGCGCGGCCGGCCATGCGGGCGTACATGCGGCCGGGGCTCGGCGCCGTGGTGAGGAAGCCGGGCAGCATGGGCAGCGCCACCGCGAAGGGGTCGAGGCGCTCGTACAGTTCGTCGGCGTCGGCGGGGCGGTCGGCGGGCTGCTTCTCCAGCAGCTGCGCCAGCAGCGCGCCCAGCGGCTCGGGCAGCCCGGGGATGTCCGGCGGGCGCTCCTTGACCTGCTTCTCGAAGACGACGTAGTCGGTCGGCCCGGTGAAGAGCTGTCGTCCCGAGAGCATCTCGTGCAGCACGCAGCCGAGGGAGTAGAGGTCGCTGCGCGGCTCGGTGACGCCGTGCTGGATCTGCTCGGGCGCCATGTACGCCGGTGTGCCCAGGATCTGCCCGATCCTGGTGAACGTCGTCACATCGGACTCCCTGAGCATCGCCAGGCCGAAGTCCAGCACCTTCACGCTGCCGTCGGGGCAGAGCATGAGGTTGGTCGGCTTGAGGTCGCGATGGCAGATCGACAGCGCGTGGGCCGCCGACAGCACCGCGCACGCCTGCGCCGCGATCGCCGCCGCCCACGGCACCGGCAGCGGCCCGTGCTCGTGCACCAGATCGGCCACGGTGACGCCCTCGATGAACTGCATCACCTGGTAGAGCCGCTGTTCGTGGGTGCCGAAGTCGTAGAGCACGGGAGCGCCGGGATGCTCCAGCCTGGCGAGGATCCGCGCCTCCCTGATGAAGCGGCGCTCCAGCTCGTGATCGGGGCCGCTGGGCAGGCGCAGCAGCTTCACCGCCACCCTGCGGTCGAGGTGGCGGTCATGGCCCGCGTAGACGGCGCCCATGCCGCCTTGCCCGAGAGGGAGGTCGTCGAGCTCGTAGCGGTCACCGATGACCATAAACCCCCTCTCCCGCAGCCTTCCGGAGAAAACTACACCGTCAGGACTGCGGGTGCAGGTGGCCGTCGGCGAGGCCGTCGAGGCCCAGCCGGATCAGCGTCTGCCCCAGCGTCGAGGTCTCGCGGATGGCGTCCTCCAGCACGGCCAGCTGACGGAACGCCGCGCCGTACGCCTTCTGCTCCTTCAGCGACAGCCGGGGCAGCCGGGTGCGGCGCACGTCGAACCTGCTGGAGCCGGTCGTCACCCGCCCGCCCGCGGCCCGCAGGAACCCGGCGAGGAAGTCGGGGTCGAGCCGGCGCCCGTCCACGCGATAGAGCGTCAGGTGCGGTCCGAGCACCGCCCCGCCGTCGGCGATCACGCGGACGGCGGAGTAGGAGGCCACGACGTCGCCCGCCCTGATCGGCACCAGGCCCTGCTGCATCGTGGTCGAGCCGGACGGCGAGCCGCCGTTGAGCAGGTCGTCGGAGGTCAGCACCGGGATGTCGCCCCCGTCGGCGGCCATTTTGGGCGGCGCCTGCGAGGTGGTGACCAGGCCCTCCTTGATGAGGTCGCCGAGCGTCGTGGCGGGCTGGTCGAGCGGCTGCTCCAGCACCTTCAGGTCCGGCGGGACCGCCGTGGCGGCCAGGAAGCGGTCGCGGGCCTCGGCGAAGGCCCGGCCCACGTCGTCGCGCCGCTGGTGCCTGGCCGGGGTCATGTCGACCTCGTCGGCCAGCAGGTCGATGATGCGGACGGTCTGGTCGGAACGGTCCTCCACGTACGCCTGCCAGGCCGGCTCCACCGCCGACAGGTCGGCCGTGGCGTCGAGGATCAGCACCTCCGACGGCGGGCGCTCACCGGCGGCCGGGCGGCGCAACAGCCACAGGTCGCTGCCGGGCAGCGCCACGACGGCCCGCAGGGCGCCCGCGCGCAGCAGGTTGGCCCTGATGCGGCGGCCCGCCTTGCGGCTGGCGGCGGCCGGCGGCATCAGGATGGCCACCAGTCCGCGCGGCTTGACGTGGGTGAGGCAGTGCTGAACCCAGGCCAGCTCGGGCTCGCCCCTGGGCGGCAGGCCGTACTCCCAGCGGGGGTCGCCGGTCAGCTCCTCATAACCCCAGGCCCGCTCGTTGAACGGCGGGTCGCACACCACCGCGTCGGCGCGCTCGCCGGCGAAGCCGTCGCGCCGCATGGAGTCGCCGGCCACGATCGTGGCCTCGACGCCGCGCAGCCGCAGCCGGGAGGCGGCGATGGCGGCGGAGGTCTCGCTGAGCTCCTGGCCGAGGATGCGGCCCGCGCGGCTGGAGGCCAGCAGCAGCGTGCCGACGCCGCACGCGGGGTCGAGCACGGTGGCGCCGTCGGCGCCGGCCAGCCGGACCATGAGCGCGGCGACGTCGTCGCGGGTGACCGAGAGCTGGCGCGAGTGGGCCTCGAGATAACGCTCGCAGAGGAACTCGTACGCACGCAGCGGCCCCAGCTCCTTACCCAGCTCCAGGATGAGCCCGGTCAGCTCGGGATCGAGCGCCCCCGGATGACCTGCGGTTTCCTGGCCGGGGGCGTCAGTCCGGCCGTCGCCGGCGGCGTGGGCCGCGCCGGTCAGCAGCGCTCCCGCGCGGGCCACCAGCTCGCCCAGCCGCAAATCTCCGGCGGCTTTCAGGCGTTGCCACGCCCGATCTCCCAGGGAGACCTGGTAGGACTTCCCATAGCGACGCAGCCATGACTCGACCTGCCGCAGCGAGAACAGCGGCTGGTTGGCGGTGCCGCCGATGGGCTGGGGGAAGTCGTCGTGGCGACGGCGCCAGTTGCTCACCGCGGCCCGCCCGACGCCGGCGAGCCGGGCGATGTCCCCGGCGTTGACGGTCGGGTCGTGGCTCATGGAGCCCACAGTAGTTCACAACGAGTCTTCAGCGCATCTGCTTGTGAAGTCTTTCAACCAATGATTTACTGCAGGGTATGAAGCACAACATCCGCTATGCCGCCGGATCAGATGTGGGCCGCCGCAGGGAGCAGAACGAGGATTCTGGCTACGCGAGCGGCCGGTTGCTCGTGGTGGCTGACGGGATGGGTGGACACGCGGCCGGCGAGCTGGCGAGCTCGGCGGCGATCGCCGTCATGCGCGAGCTGGATGCCACGCTTCCCGAGACGGGCGCCGACCTCGAGGCAGCCCTGGAGGGCGCCGTGCACGAGGCGGCACGCAGGCTGGTCGAGCTGGCCGACATCGACCCCGCTCGCAGGGGGATGGGGACCACGGTGACCGCCATGCTCTGGGACGGCTACCGCTTCGCCCTGGCTCATCTCGGTGACTCCCGCGGATATCTGCTTCGCGATGGCGCTCTCTACCAGATGACCAAGGATCACACACTTGTGCAGTCGATGGTGGACGAAGGGCGCATCACGGAGGACCAGGCCGCCGTGCACCCCCGGCGGTCGATGGTGCTGCGCGTGCTGGGCAGCGAGGGACGGGCGGAGCCCGACATGGCGCTGCGCGAAGCCGAGCCTGATGACCGCTACCTCCTCTGCTCCGACGGGCTCACGACCGTGCTCGGGCCCGAGGTCCTGCACGAGGTGCTGACCAATGTGGCAGACCCGGCGGCGGCCGTCCAGCGGCTCATCGACCTCGCCAACGAGGGCGGCTCGCCCGACAACGTCACCGTGATCGTGGCCGACGTCGTGGCGCCGGGCGCGGGGGACGTGACCGTCTACCGTGTGGGCGCCGGCTCCTAAATCACGTAGTAGCCCGTCTCATCAGCATCAGCAGTAACACAACCGAAATTTCGGCTCATAGGGTGACACTTTCGAGGTGACCCGCGCGCATTCTCGATGGCGCTACTACAGTCCATCGTGATTCGCCGGTTTTCTTGGAGGAGTCACGCTGGACCCGATCGCCGACAAGCTGCTGAAGACGGTGCGACAGGAACTCGGATACAAGGAGAAGAGCGGCCAGTTCACCAAGTTCGGCCAGTGGTACGCCGATCGTGTCCAGGACACCCAATACCGCGACGCGCCGTGGTGCGACATGTTCCTCGCCTGGGCCGCGGACAAGGCCGGCGTCTCCGACTACGTCGGGGAGTTCGCCTGGACGCCCTCTCACGCGGCCTGGTTCATCCAGAAGGACGCGTGGAGCCAGCGTCCTGAGCCGGGCGCGCTGGTCTTCTTCGACTGGCGCGGCGGCAAGAGCTACAAGGGCATCGACCACGTCGGCGTCGTCGAGCGGGTGGCCGGCAAGAAGATCCACACCATCGAGGCGAACGTCGATCGCGTCTGGCTCAAACGCAAGACCAGAGAGACCGACAAGGTCGTGGGCTACGGCATCCCGCGCCTGGTCAAGGCCAAGGCCGACGAGGAGGAGATCCGCTCGACCGAGCAGCCCTTCGTCTCGCCGCCGCGGACGCAGACCGGGCACGGCTCGCCCTTCGACATCTTAGGCACGCCGCCCGCGTTACTGGCCGTGATGGTGCTGACGACGATCATCCTCTCGCTGCGCGTCACCCGCCGCCGCGGCACGCATCGCCGCCTCGTGTGGCCGTGGCTCGGCCGCCGCCCTTCCAGCGCCCCTGACATCCAGCGCGTCCCGTCTCCCAGGAACCCGTTCGCGGGCGAGGGAGCCGCCAAGGGCGCCGAGCGCAAGCCCGCCAGGCCGCAACCCAGGCCCGCTCCTTCCCAGCCCGCACCTTCCAAGCCCGCCCGGCCCCAGCCCGCCAAGGCGCAGGGCGCGGCGCCCGCGCGTCCCGCGCGTCCGCGGGTGCCCGCCGGTTCCGGTTCCGCCGCCGAGCACGCCCCGAGGCGGCGCAGGCCGTACGACGAGGGCTAGGCCGTCAGGTCGATCACCGCCTTGACGTCCTTGGCCGGCTCGAACGCCTCCAGCGCCCGCGTCAGCGGCACCCGCCGGGTGATGAGCCGCTCCAGCCACCCCCGGTCGGCCCGCGCCAGCGCCTCGGCCGCCGCGCGGAAGTGCCGCAGGTTCGCGTTGACCGTTCCGAAGACCACGTCGTTCTCCAGCACGATGTCCCGGTTGATGACGCCCGCGTCCACGCGGTGCGCGCGCCCGCCGGGAGCCAGCCCGCACAGGCACACGATGCCCACCGCCGCGGTGGTCGTGAGCGAGTCGATGACGAGCTGCCCCGCGCCCGTGCACTCGATGATGATGTCCGGCTTGGCCTGCTGGAAGTCCTCCAGCGTCGAGGACGAATGGTAGATGCCTCCCAGCTCCTCCACGAGGCTCGACTTGAGCCCCGGCGGTGACCGGTCGAGCACGTGCGTCTCCAGCCCGCGCTGCCGGCCGAACAGCGCCGCCAGCAGCCCGATCGGCCCGGCGCCCGTCACCAGCAGCGTGCGCGGCTCGAACCACGCCCTGGCGCCGATGCGCTCGATCTGCTCCCATGCCTTGGCGACCACGGAGGCGGGCTCCACCAGCACGCCGAGGGTGTCCAGCGCGGGATCGACGCGGACGGCGTAGGCGGCCTCGATCGTCCACCGCTCGCTGCCGAAGCCGTCCAGCTCCTTGATGCCCCGCTCGGTGTAGCGGCCGTTGCGGCACATGTCGAACTCGCCGCGCCGGCACGCGCCGCACGGCTCGGGGTCGGGCCGGCGGACGACGCCCACCACCAGGTCACCGGGCGAGAACGCGGAGCCGTCGGGGGCCCGCAGCACCCGGCCGAGCGACTCGTGCCCGATGATCAGTCGCTCCTCGCCAGGTGGCGGCCAGCCGTAGTCGCCCTGCTCCAGCTCCCTGTCGGTCCCGCAGATCCCCAGAGCGAGCCCCTGGACGAGCAGCTCGCCCTGGCGCGGCTCGGGGTCGGGCACCTCCCGCACCTCCAGCGTGCCCTTGCCGCCCGGCACGAACGTGAGCGCGCGCATCGCCTCACCTCCTCGCCACGGCCCCTACCCCGGAGTCCCTTGGGAAATAGTAGGACGTCCTAGTATCTTCGTAAGTGAAGCCTCCACGAAGGAGTGATCAGGCGTGCACGTCCCGGTACACCCCGTCCGCTTCGTGACCGCCGCGGCCCTGTTCGACGGGCACGACGCGGCGATCAACATCATGCGGCGCATCCTCCAGTCCCAGGGAGCCGAGGTCATCCATCTCGGGCACAACCGCTCGGTCGACGAGATCGTCACGGCCGCCATCCAGGAGGACGTCCAGGGCGTGGCGATCAGCTCCTACCAGGGCGGGCACGTCGAGTTCTTCAGCTACCTGGTCGACCTGCTGCGCGAGCGCGGTGCGGGCCACGTCAAGGTGTACGGCGGCGGCGGAGGCGTGATCGTCCCCGAGGAGATCGAGCTGCTGCACTCGCGCGGCGTCGCGCGCATCTTCTCGCCCGAGGACGGCCAGCGCTACGGCCTGCCCGGCATGATCAACCAGCTCGTCCAGGAGTGCGACGTCGAGCTGGGCGACCCGCCCCCCGCCGAGGCCGTGCTTGCCGGTGACCAGGCGGCGCTGGCCCGCGCGATCACCCTCATCGAGGGCGGCAGAGCCCCCGCCGACCTGCTGGACGGCTTGAAGAACGCCACCGACCGGCGCGCGCCCGTCCTCGGCATCACCGGTACGGGCGGCTCGGGCAAGTCCTCGCTCACCGACGAGCTGGTCAGACGCTTCCGCGTGGACCACGACGACAAGCTGCGCATCGCCGTCATCGCCATCGACCCCACCCGCAGGCGCGGCGGCGGCGCGCTGCTCGGCGACCGCATCAGGATGAACAGCCTGAGCCCGCAGACCTACTTCCGCTCCCTGGCCACCAGGGGCGCGCCCAACGAGGTGCCCGCCTGCCTCGACGACGTCATCGCCGCCTGCCGGGCCGCCGGCTACGACCTGGTGATCGTCGAGACGCCCGGCATCGGCCAGGGCGACGCGGGCATCGTGCCGCACGTGGACGTGCCGATCTACGTCATGACGCCCGAGTTCGGCGCGGCCTCGCAGCTGGAGAAGATCGACATGCTCGACTTCGCCGAGGCCGTGGTGATCAACAAGTACGAGCGGCGCGGCGCCGAGGACGCCCTGCGCGACGTGCGCCGCCAGCTCGTACGCAACCGCGAGGCGTTCGGCGTCGCACCCGAGGACATGCCGGTCTTCGGCACCATCGCCGCCCGCTACAACGACAGCGGCGTCACCGCCCTCTACCACCACCTCAAGCCGCTGCTGTTCACCGGCACGACGGGTCCTGGGCTGCTGGCGCCGGTCGAGGGGCGGACGTCGAAGGTGTCGGCGGCCATCGTGCCGCCCGCGAGGGCCCGCTACCTGGCCGAGATCGCCGAGACCGTGCGCGGCTACCACGCCGAGACGCTGGCCCAGGCGGAGGTGGCCAGGCGCAGGCAGCAACTGGCCGCCGTACGCGACCTGCTGGGGGAGGGCCCGAGGGAGGGCACAGGGGAGGGCACGGAGCCGGCGCGGCTCGCCGAGCTGACCGAGCAGGCCGAGCGGGAGCTGAGCGACGAGAGCCGCGCGCTGCTCGACGCCTGGCCCGCGCTCAAGGAGCGCTACCGCGCCGACGAGCTGGTGGTGAGGATCCGCGACCGCGAGATCCGCACGCCGCTGTGGCGCGAGACGCTCTCCGGCAACCGCATCCCCAGGGTCGCGCTGCCCCGCTACACCGACCACGGCGACCTGCTGCGGTTCCTGCGGAGCGAGAACCTGCCCGGCATGTTCCCGTTCACCGCCGGGGTGTTCCCGTTCAAGCGTGACGACGAGGATCCGACGAGGATGTTCGCCGGCGAGGGCGACCCGTTCCGCACCAACAGGCGCTTCAAGCTGCTCTCGGAGGGCCAGCCCGCGACCCGGCTGTCCACCGCGTTCGACTCCGTCACCCTGTACGGCCACGACCCCGACCCCAGGCCCGACATCTACGGCAAGGTCGGCACCTCCGGCGTCTCCATCGCCACGCTCGACGACATGAAGGTCCTCTACGACGGCTTCGACCTGGCGGCGCCCAACACGTCGGTGTCGATGACGATCAACGGGCCCGCCCCGACGATCCTGGCCTTCTACCTCAACGCCGCCGTCGACCAGGCGAGGGACCGTTTCCGCGCCGAGCACGGCCGCGACCCCGGCGAGCAGGAGGACCGCGAGCTGTGCGCCCGCACGCTGGCCACCGTCAGGGGCACCGTGCAGGCCGACATCCTCAAGGAGGACCAGGGGCAGAACACCTGCATCTTCTCCACCGAGTTCTCGCTGCGGATGATGGCCGACATCCAGGAGTGGTTCATCCAGCACGGGGTCAGGAACTTCTACTCGGTCTCCATCTCCGGCTACCACATCGCCGAGGCGGGGGCCAACCCGATCAGCCAGCTCGCGTTCACGCTGGCCAACGGGTTCACGTACGTGGAGGCGTACCTGGCCAGGGGCATGAAGGTGGACGACTTCGCGCCCAACCTGTCGTTCTTCTTCTCCAACGGCATGGACCCCGAGTACAGCGTGCTCGGCCGGGTGGCCCGCCGCATCTGGGCGGTCGCCATGCGCGAGCGCTACGGCGCGGGGGAGCGCTCGCAGAAGCTGAAGTACCACATCCAGACCTCTGGGCGCTCGCTGCACGCCCAGGAGATGCACTTCAACGACATCCGCACCACGCTGCAGGCGCTCATCGCCATTTACGACAACTGCAACAGCCTGCACACCAACGCCTACGACGAGGCCGTCACCACGCCCTCGGCCGACTCGGTGCGCCGGGCCATGGCCATCCAGCTCATCATCAACCGCGAGTGGGGCCTGGCCAAGAACGAGAACCCGCTGCAGGGCGCGTTCATCATCGAGGAGCTGACCGACCTGGTCGAGGAGGCGGTGCTGGCCGAGTTCGAGCGGCTGTCGGACCGCGGCGGCGTGCTCGGCGCGATGGAGACCGGCTACCAGCGCGGCCGCATCCAGGACGAGTCGATGCTGTACGAGACGCGCAAGCACGACGGCTCGCTGCCCATCATCGGGGTCAACACCTTCCGCAACCCCGCGCACTCCGACGACGCCGACCCGCACAAGCTGGAGCTCGCGAGGGGCACGGAGGAGGAGAAGCAGTCGCAGCTCGACCGGCTGCGCGCCTTCCACGAGCGGCACCGCTCCGAGGCGTCCGCCCAGCTCGCCCGGCTGCGCGAGGCCGCCATGTCCGACGGGAACGCCTTCGAGGTGCTGATGGAGGCGGCCAGGCACTGCTCGCTCGGCCAGATCACCGACGCCCTGTTCGAGGCCGGCGGACAGTACCGGCGCAACGTCTGAGCACGACCCGGTGGGCCGGGGCGGCGGGCCGGCGTCGATAGGATCGCGCTGCTGGGCAAGATCAGGGGACCATCGTCATCAGGAGGCTTTTCATGTCCGACGTCACGTTCAAGGGCAACCCCATCACCGTCGCCGGCACCTTCCCCAAGGCCGGCGACACCGCTCCCGCGTTCCGGCTGGTGGGCAGCGACCTCGCCGAGCGCACGCTCGACGACTTCGGCCAGAAGACCAAGGTGCTCAACATCTTCCCGAGCCTCGACACCGGCGTGTGCGCCGCCTCGGTGCGCCGCTTCAACGAGATCGCCGGTGAGCACCCCGATGTGGCCGTGCTCTGCATCTCGGCCGACCTGCCCTTCGCGCAGGGCCGCTTCTGCGGCGCCGAGGGCCTGGAGAACGTCACCACGCTGTCGATGATGCGCGGCCGCGAGTTCCTCGCCGACTACGGCGTGGCGCAGGAGTCGGGCCCGCTGGCCGGGCTCGCCGCCCGCGCGGTGGTCGTGCTCGACGGCGACAACAAGGTCGTCTACTCGCAGCTGGTGCCGGAGATCACCCAGGAGCCCGACTACGACGCCGCCCTCGCGGCCCTCAAGTAAGCGGTCAGCCGAGGCGGGCGGTCAGCTCGTCCTGGAAGGACGCGGCGAGGTCGAGCAGGTGGCGGTCGTCGGTGGCGGTGTGCTGGAGGTCGAGGATCAGCTCGTGCGCCCCGGCCTCCACCGCCTCGGCGAGGTAGGCGCTGATCTCGGCGACGGTGCCGCTCCTCGGCGGCCGGCCGTCGCCGGTGACGATCGGGTTGGCGCGCAGGATCATGCGCAGCGCGCCGGGGTCGCGCCCGGCCTCTTCCGCGGCCCGGCAGACGGTCTGCCACATCGCCGTCAGCATGGGGATGGGCAGCGTGGCCGTCAGCCAGCCGTCGCCACGCCGACCGATGCGGCGCAGCGCGGGCTCGGCGAAACCCGCGAGGTAGAGCGGCGGCCGTCGGGCCGGCTTGGGCTCGATGTGGCTGGGCGGGATCGTCCACAGCTCGTGCTCGAACGAGACGGGGTCGGTGGTCCAGATGGCCTCGAGCGCGTCGAGCGTGGCGTCGTAGCGCCGGGCCCGGTCCTGCCACGGCAAACCGGCGGCGGTGTATTCGTCGGACGACCAGCCGAGCCCGAGGCCCGCGTCGAGCCGGCCGCCGCTGAGGTGGTCGATGGTGGTGAGCGAGCGGGCCAGCACGGCGGGGGCGTACCAGCAGGCGTTGAGTGCGCTGGTGCCGAGGCGTACGGACGTGGTGACGGACGCGGCGACCGACAGCACCGCGAACGGGTCGAGGAAGACCCGGTGGGCCTCGGGGATGGAGCCGTCGCCGCCGGGGTAGCGGTCCTTCGGCCGCAGCGGGGTCAGCAGCCGGTCACCGGCCCACAGGCTGTGGAAGCCCATCTTCTCGGCCGCCCGCGCCACCTCCAGCACGCTGGCGAGCGAGGCGAACCTGCCGTACTGCGGGACGGCCAGCCCGACGCGCATGGCTCAGCCCTTCCTGCCGACGCCGCACAGGATGAGCGAGGAGGCGGGGTCGTCGACGAAGTCGATGACGTCGGCCTGCTCGGGCCGCCACTCGGGCAGCCACACCAGCCCGGGGTCGATGAGCGTGAACCCTTCGAACAGCTCGCGGACGCGCTCTCTGCCGCGCAGCGTGAGCGGGGCGCTGGCGCTCTGGTAGACCTGGGTGCCGCGATCGACGGCGGCGGCCCTGGCGTCGCTGGTGCCGTGGGACAGCACGAGGTAGCTGCCGGGCGCGAGCGCGTCGCGCAGGGTGGCGAGAATCTCGTCGGGCCGCTCGGCCTCGGTGATGAAGTGCAGGATCGCGACCAGCAGCAGCCCCACGGGCTTGCTGAAGTCGATGGTCCGCGTCACCTCGGGATGGGCGAGGATGGCCGCGGGGTCGCGCACGTCGGCCTCGATCACGGTGGTGTCGCCGCCCTGGTCGGCCAGCAGCGCCCTGGCGTGCACCAGCACCACGGGGTCGCGGTCGACGTAGACCACCTTGGCGTCGGGCACGACCTTCTTGGCCACCTCGTGCACGTTGCCCTGGGTGGGCAGCCCGGTGCCGATGTCGAGGAACTGCGTGATGCCGGTCTCGGCCAGGTGACGCACCGCGCGGCCCAGGAAGGCGCGATTGGCCCTGGCGGCGGCCCGCAGCTCGGGGGCGACCTTCAGGATCTGCTCGGCCGCCTCGCGATCGGCGGGGAAGTGGTCCTTCCCGCCGAGGTAGTAGTCGTAGAGCCGGGCCACGCTGGGGGTGTTGGGGTCGAAACCGAGTGACTCCTGCTCCAACCGTCTTCTCCCGATCATCGAGGTAACGATCTTTGCCTGGAGTCTACGGCCCGGCGCCGACAAAAGAGATCATCGAGCCGTCGATCTAGGCTGTCAATGTGGATGACACCGGGACGACCGTAAAGATTCCCGGCGAGGTGCGGCGGATCGTGTCGCTGGTGCCGTCGCTGACCGAGTCGGTGGCGGCCACCGTGCCGCACGCGCTGGTCGGGGCCACGAAGTGGTGCTCGCATCCGGCCGATCTCGACGTGGCGAGGGTGCGCGGCACCAAGAACCCCGACCTCGGCGCGATCCTGCGGCTGCGGCCCGACGTGGTGCTCGCCAACGCCGAGGAGAACCGCCCGTCCGACATCGAGGCGCTGCGCAGGTCAGGCGTCGCCGTCTGGGTGACCAGGATCGCGACGCTGGAGGAGGCGTTCGCGTCGCTGGAGCGGATGTTCACGCACGCCTGCCGTACGGACCCGCCTGGGTGGCTGGCCGAGGCCCGCGCGGCGTGGAGCACGCCGTGGGAGGGCCCGAGGCGTACGGCGATCATCCCGATCTGGCGGCGGCCCTGGATGGTCGTGGGCCGCGACACCTTCACCGGCGACGTGCTCAGGCGCCTCGGCGTCGACAACCTGTACGCCGGCCACCCCGAGCGCTACCCCAAGATCCCGCTCGACGAGCTGGCCGGCCGCCGCCCCGACCTCGTGGTGCTGCCTGACGAGCCCTACGCCTTCAGCGCGACCGACGGCCCCGAGGCGTTCCCCGGCCTGCGCTGCGTGCTCGTCAGCGGCCGGCTGCTCACGTGGTACGGCCCTTCGCTGGCGGAAGCGGCCGGCGAGCTGCGCCGGGCGCTCAGCTGACCTTGTCGCGCCTGGCCTCGGCCAGCGCGGTGTCGACGGCGGCCGCCGACAGCACGCGCTCCATGACGATCACCGCCATGCCCACGATGCCGGCCCGGTCGCCGAGCGAGCTGGTGACGATCTCGAGGTTGCGGGTCGTGTACGGCAGGCTGCGCCGGTAGACGGTCTCCCTGATGCCGGTCAGGTAGTGCTCCCTGGTGCGCGCCATGTCGCCGGCCAGCACCAGCACGCCGGGGTTGAGCAGGCTGACCGCGGTGGCGAGGACGACGCCGAGCGTGCGCCCCGCCTCCTGCACCTTGGCGATGGCGGCGGCGTCGCCGCTCTGCACGAGCCTGACGACCTCGCGGCTGGAGGACACGCCGAGGTCGGAGGCCAGCGCGTGGCCGCTCGCCAGCGAGGCCACGCAGCCGCGCGAGCCGCAGGTGCAGACCCGGTCGTCGGTCTCGCGCAGGCGTACGTGGCCGATGTTGCCCGCCGCGTCCTCGACGCCGCGGTAGACCTGCCCGTCGAGCACGATGCCGGTGCCGATGCCGGTGGAGACCTTGACCAGGACGAGCGAGTCGGTGCCGCGCCACGACGACCACCACTCGCCGAGCGCCATCGCGTTGGCGTCGTTCTCGACCAGGATGGGCACGTCGTAGGACGCCCTGATGGCCTCGCGCACGGGATGGTCGTCCCAGCCGGGCATGAGGAACGACCTGATGACGTGCCCGGTGACGTGATCGACCGAGCCGGGCACGTCGAGCCCGATGCCGCACACGTCGGCGGCGGGCCGCCCGGCCCGGTCCAGCATGCGCTGGAACGCCTCGCGCACCCACGAGAGCACCGCGTCGGGGCCCAGCTCGATGCGCATCTCGGTGCGCTCTTCCGCCATGGAGCGGGCGGCGAGGTCGGTGAGCGCCACCCTGGCGTGGGCGGCGCCCAGGTCGGCCACCAGGATCAGCCGCCTGGCGGCGTGCACGTCGAGCACCGAGGGCGGCCGCCCGCCCCCGGACGCGCCGACGCCGGACTCGTGGATGTATCCGGCGGCGATCAGCCGGTCGACCCGCTCGGTGATGGTCGAGCGGGACAGGCCGGTGTGCTCGATGAGCTCTTTACGGGTACGGCAGGAGCCATGGCGGATGAGCTGGAGGATCTGCCCTGCCGTCAGCATGGGGTCTATCCCTTCTCCGCTCCTGCGGTGAGGCCCTCCGTCAGCAGTCGCTCACTGGCGAAGAACACGATCACGATGGGCAGCGTGAGCACCACCGACCCTGCCATCAGGACCGTCGTCGGAATCTCGATGCTCCCCGCGAGCTGCGAGAGCCCCAGGGACACCGTCCAGCTCTCCCGCCGTTCCACGAGGAAGAGCAGGGCGAACAGGAACTCGTTCCACGCGATCATGAACGCGTAGAGGCCGGTGGCCATCAGGGCGGGTTTGGAGAGCGGCAGCACCACCCGCCAGATGGTCGACAACCTCGTGCACCCGTCGATCGCGGCCGCTTCCTCCACGCTTTGCGGCACGGTCTCGAAGTAGTTGCGGAGCATGTATACCGTGACCGGCACCGTCTGCGCGATATAGACGAGGATCAGGCCCACAAGAGATCCGCGCAGGCCGATCATGGTGAACAGCACGAACAGGGGGATGGCCAGCACGATCGCCGGGAACAGGTACACCGCGAGGAAGAGGAAGTGCACCTGGCGGCGGCCGAAGAAGCGCAGTCTGGCCACCGCGTACGCGCCCGGGATCGAGATCAGCAGCGTCACCGCCACCGACGCGACCGCGATGATCGCGCTGTTCCTGAGGAAGGTCAGGAAGCCCTGCCTGGTCAGCACGTTCACGTACGTGTCGAGGGTGAACGCCGACGGCCACAGCGAGCCTGGGTCGAGGATGAGCTCCTGGATGTCGCGTACGGACAGCATCACCATGTAGAGGAACGGGAACGCGGTGATCAGGAAGAGGAACGCGATCACCAGCGGCCTGAGGACCCTGAACAGGCCCCGCTCGAACCTATCCCTGCTCACGCTCGCCTCCCGCGAAGAACCTGAGGTAGATCGCCAGGAAGACGACCAGGAAGACGGCCAGCACGATCGCCTGGGCGGCGGCCGCCCCGATGTCGTCGCGCGAGGTCAGGAAGTTGTAGACGCGCACGCTGACCACCTCCGTGCCGGCGCCGCCGCCGGTCAGCAGGTAGACGTCGTCGAACTTGGTGAAGGTGAAGACGAAGCGCAGCACCGACAGCAGCGCGATGATGCGCCACAGCTGCGGCATGATCACGTAGCGGAAGCGCTGGGTGGGCGTGGCGCCGTCCACCACGGCGGCCTCGTCCAGCTCTTTTGGCAGCGCCTGCAGCCGGGCCAGGATGAACAGGAACGCGAACGGGAAGTACCGCCACGCCTCGAACGCGATCACGGTGAGCAGCGCGACCGGCACCTGCACGCCGAGGATCTCGCCCTTGGCCTGGGTGAGGAACGCGATCGGCTCGTCCAGCCAGGTGTTGACGATGCCGTACTGCGGGTTGAGCATCGTCTCCCACAGGAACGCCACAGCCACCACCGGGGCCACGTACGGGATCAGGATCGAGGCCCTGACCAGCGTGCGGCCCTTGAACCTGTCGCGCAGCGCGAGCGCCGTCACCAGCCCGATCGCGATCGACAGCGCCGTCCCCGCGACGGTGTAGACGAGCGTGTTGACCAGCGACGACCAGAAGCCGGGCTCGGAGATCACGTACGTGAAGTTCTCCAGCGTGTAGTGCCCGAAGACGCCCACCCGCCTGATGTTGATCAGCCGCGCGTCCTGGAACGCCAGCATGATCGCCCACAGCAGCGGCAGCACCACCACGACCAGCGTGATGATCAGCGTCGGCGAGATGAGCACGAGCCCGGCGCGGCCCTCTTGCTGCCGCAGCGTGCCCATGCGCCGCCGGCGGGGCGGGGAGCCGGCCGGTGTGCGCGGCTCCCCTGTGCCGGTGGCGGTCACTGCCTGATCCCGCGCTTGATGCTCTCGACGTCGGCCTTGGCCTGCGCGGCGGCGGCCTGCGGGGTCAGCGACCCGTCCACGACCATGCTGAGCGCCTTGGGCACGGGCAGCTCGCCCATCGTGGCGCCGACCAGCTTGCCCTGGCCCTGCGGGATGCCCCAGCGGGCGAAGGTGTCGGGGCTCTTGCGCAGCGCGTCGAGCACGTCGGCGGGGTAGACGTCGGCGAGCGGCTTCTTGGTGTCGACGCCGGCGGGCAGCGCGTCCCACTTCGCCTCGAAGCCCTTGCGGGTCGGGAACTTGCCCTCGGGCGCCATCCCGATCCAGCGCTCGTAGCCCTCGTTCATCATGTACGACACGAATGTGCTGGCCGGGTCCTTGGCGGCGTCGCGGGTGATCACCCAGGAGACGATCTCGCCGTACTGGGCGGGCGCGGCGCCGTCAGGGCCCTTGAGCGCGGTGACCACACCGGTGTTCCCGGCCAGCCACTCGGGGTTCTCGCGGCACTGCGCGCAGCTCGGCAGCGCGTCCTTACGCAGCCCGGCCAGCTCGTCGAGGATGAACGACGACCAGATCGTCATGGCCGCCTTGCCTGAGAAGTAGGTGGCCCTGGTCGAGTCGACGTCCTGCTTGCCCTTGACGGACAGGTTCTTGGCCAGGTTCGCGTAGAACTCGAACGCCTTGACGCACTGCGGCGAGTCCAGTGTGACGTTGCCCGAGCCGTCCACGAGCTGGCAGCCGTTGGCCTGGGCGATGTGCTCGAAGCTCTGCGCGGTGAAGGAGTCCTTCGGCGCGATGGCGAGCGTGATGCCGGCGACGCCGCCGGTGTTGAGCTTGGTGGCGGCCTCCTGCAGCGCCTCGTACGTGTCCGGCGGGCGCAGCCCGGCCTTGTCGAACAGGTCCTTGCGGTAGAGGATCAGCTGTGCCCATCCGTCGCTGGGCACCGCGAGCAGCGTCCCGCCCGAGCTGTCGAGCTCCAGAGCGCGCGGCGAGAACGTGTCGCGGCCGAGCCCGTCGACGATCTTCCCCGGCGTCTCGGTGTCGAGCAGGTCGTTGGCCTCCAGCTCGCGGACGGCCGACAGCGGCAGCGCCCCGATCACGTCGGGCAGGTCGTCGGCCGCCGCCGCGGCCGTGATGGTCTGGCTGAACTGGTCCTCGGCCACGCCGACCAGCTTCACCTTGATCCCGGTCTTCTGGGTGAACTCGGTGACGATCGCGTTCTGCACGGCCATCCGGTCCTCGAGGTTCTCCTCGGTCCAGACCGTGATCTCGTTGTTCGCTGACTGCTCGCCACCGTCGTCGCCGCAGGCCGCCAGCGAGACGGCGGCCAGCAGGGCGACGGAGAGGACGGCGGTTACCTTCGTCGGCATGGCACGCTCCTCCGATTGGGGATACGCCGCACTTACCCCTGCACGAGATGGCGCAACGTGCGGTAGGCGATACCGAGACCGGTCCGTACCCTCTCCGTGCTTCCGCTCCACACCGGGTCCTCGTGCTCGACGGAGACCACCCCGTCGTAGCCGCCCTCGTACAGCGTGTCGATCACCCGCGTCCAGTCCACCTGGCCGAGCCCCGGCACGCGGAAGCGGTACCAGCCCTTCTCGCCGCTGATCGGGCCGTAGAAGCCGTGCCGGTCGATCGCGCCGGGCAGGATCTGGGTGTCCTTGGCCTGCACGTGCGCGACGTTCGAGATGTACGGCCGGAGCGCGGCCACCGGGTCGATGCCGAGCGCCACCAGGTGGGACGGGTCGTAGTTGAGCTTGAGCCCGAGCGTGAACATCCACTCCCACAGCTCGGGGGAGTAGGCGAGGTTGCCGGGATAGCCGTCGGGGTGCCAGCTCTTCATCACGCAGTTCTCGATGACCAGCTCGACCCCGCGGGCGGTGGCGTACTCGACGAGCGGGCCGAAGACGTCCTCGGCGCGCTTGAGGTTGTCGCGGACCGGCAGCCCCGGGTCGCGGCCGATGAACGTGCCGACCGTCGGGCAGCCGAGCGCGGCGGCGGCGTCCACGCAGCGCATCACGTGCGCGTTCACCTGCGGTCCTTGCTCAGGGTGAAGATTGTTCTCGTAATAGGCGATCGAGGAAAGCGTCAGTCCGGTCTCCGTGAAGATTCGCCGGACTCGGGCGTTTTCTGCCTCGTCGAAACAATCTACCTTGATGTGATTTCGGTCATCCGGAGCCGGCCAACCCGCGACTTCGAGAGCCTCGTAGCCCTGGTTCGCGGCCCACCGGGCAATGTCGGTAAGGTCGCTTTCCGGAAGACACGCTGTCAGAAACCCCAATTTCATCAGTCACCTCCGACAGAAGTCGTAGACTTAAGCGTGTTACGAACGCCACTACTGCGTACCAAGAATCACTAAATCTTTGACTTCTGTTTGATCATTAAGCGTAAGTGTGGAGAATGCGCGTCATCACCTTCGAAGAGCCAGGCCATGTCCGCGTCGGCCTGGAGTCGCCCGCCGATCTCGTCCCGGGCACAGTGCGCGTACGCACTCTCTATTCAGGAGTCTCAGCGGGCACCGAACTCACCGCCTACCGCGGCACCAATCCGTACCTCAATCGCAGATGGGACACCGAGCGCCGGCTCTTCGTCGAGGGGCAGACGCATGCCTACCCGCTGGCCGGGTGGGGCTACCAGGAGGTCGGCGAGGTCATCGAGGCCGCGCCCGACGTGGCCGACCCGCCGCTCGGCAGCCTGGTCTGGGGCATCTGGGGTCACCGCGCCGAGGCGGTCGTCCCGGCCGCCAAGCTGGAGGGCCACGTGCTGCCGCCCGGCGCCGACCCGCTGACCGGTGTCTTCGCCCGCGTGGGCGCCATCGCGCTCAACGCCGTGCACGCCGCCGACGTGCACCTCGGTGACCAGATCGCCGTCTTCGGCCAGGGCGTCATCGGGCTGCTCGCCACCCGGATGGCCGTGCTCAGCGGCGCCCGCGTGGTCGCCGCCGACGCCATCGCCGACCGGCTGGAGCTGGCCAGGCGCTTCGGCGCCGCCGAGACCTTCGACATCGCCTCGGGCTCGGTGGCCGAGTTCATGCGCAAGCGCGTCGAGGGCGCCGACGGCGTCATCGAGCTGAGCGGCAGCAACGCCGGCCTGCACGAGGCGATCAGGACCGTGCGCAGGGGCGGCCGGGTGGTCGCCGCCGGGTTCTACCAGGGCGACGGCGTCGGCCTGCGGCTCGGCGAGGAGTTCCACCACAACCAGGTCCAGCTCGTCTCCTCGCAGATCGGCGGCGTCGCCTCGTGGCTGGCGCACCGCTGGGACGTCGAGCGGCTGCAGCGCACGTTCATGGAGCTCGTGCACCGCGGCGAGGTCGACGCGCGCGCTCTCATCAGCCACGTCGTGCCCGTCGACCGGGCCCCTGAAGCCTTCGACCTGCTCGACAAGCACCAGTCCGAGGTGCTTCAGCTCGTCTTCGAATTCAAGGAGTGACAGTGAAGCTCGCCGTACAGGAGCAGCTGCTGCCTGGCCGCAGCCTGCAGGAGAAGTTCGCCTTCGCACTCGACGCCGGCTTCGACGCCATCGAGCTTCGCGGCAAGGGCGATTTCCACTTCGCGGGCCGGCTCACGGAGCTCAAGCGCGCGCGGGCCGACGGCGTCGTCATGCCGACGGTCTGCGTGGACATGCCCCACTTCATCGGCGACTTCGACCCGGCCAAACGCAAGGACGCGATCCAGCAGCTCCGATCGCAGCTCACCGTGATCGGCGAGCTCGGCGGCATCGGCGTCATGACCCCCGCCTCCTGGGGTCAGTTCTCCCGCCGGCTGCCCCCGTTCGAGCCGCCGCGCAGCCCGGAGGAGGACCGCGAGGTGCTGGCCGAGGCGCTCGGCATCCTCGGCGAGCACGCCCACCGCAACGGGGTGCTGATCATGCTGGAGCCTCTCAACCGGTACGAGAACCACATGGTCAACACGCTGGCCGAGGCCGTCTCGTACTGCTCGATGGACTCCATCAGGATCGTCGGCGACACCTACCACATGAACATCGAGGAGGACGACCCCTGCCGCGCCCTCATCGCGGCGGCCCCCTACCTCGCCCACATGCAGATCAGCGAGTCCAACAGACACCAGCCCGGCACCGGCCACCTCGACTGGGGCGCCCAGCTCGCCACCCTCGACGCCGTGGGCTACGACGGCTATCTCGCCCTCGAATGCCGCCTGCGCGGCGAGCCCGAGATCGTCCTCCCCCAGACCGCCGCCTTCGTCAGGAAATATCTATGATCCTTCGCGACGCCGTGCGCGTTCTGGTGAGCAACTGGGACGGCAGCTACACGGTCCCCTCCCGTCGCCTCTACCCCCACCAGTGGAGCTGGGACTCCGCCTTCGTGGCGATCGGCAACGCCCGCCTGTCGCCGCGAAGGGCCAGGTCGGAGTTGCTGACCCTGTTCGGTGCGCAGTGGAGCGACGGCCGGGTGCCGCACATCGTGTTCAATCCCGAGGTGGCCGAGGGCGCCTACTTCCCCGGGCCGGCCTTCTGGGCCGCGCGGGCGCCGTCGGGCGTGCGCACCTCCGGCATCGTCCAGCCGCCCGTGCACGCGCTGGCCGCGTGGAAGACGTACCTCGCCGAGCCCGATCTCGGGTTCCTCGACCGCGTCTACCCCCGGCTGGTGGCGCAGCAGGAGTTCCTGCGGGCCCAGCGGCGCTCGCCCGAAGGGCTGATCGCGATCGTGCACCCCTGGGAGTCGGGCATGGACAACAGCCCCGCCTGGGACGTGCCGCTGGCCGCGGTCGAGGCGGCGCCCGGCGGGTTCGTCCGCAGGGATCTGCAGAGCGTCAGTGCCGACGAGCGGCCCACCGACCGCGACTACCAGCTCTACATCGCGCTGGCCGAGGCCTACCGCGAGTCCGGCTACACCGCGCCGGGCGCGTTCCAGGTCGAGGATCCGCTGTTCAACGCCGCGTACGGGCTGGCCGAGTCGACGCTGGCGGACATCGCGCGGACGCTCGGGCTCGACCCCGAGCCGCACGAGCGCGAGGCGGCGGCCGTCACCCGAGCCATGGTCGAGCACCTGTGGGACGGCGCGCTCTTCCAGGCCCGCGACGTGCGCACCGGCAAGCCGACCGAGTCCGCGAGCGCGGCCGGGCTGACCCCGCTCGTGCTGCCGGGGCTGCCGGACGAGGTGGCCGACACGCTGGTCAGGACCGCGCTCGACCGGTTCGGGCTCAAGGAGCTGCCGCTGCCCAGCTACGCCATCGACGCCGCGGAGTTCGACCCCGCCCGCTACTGGCGCGGCCCGAGCTGGATCAACGTCGGCTGGCTGGTCTGGCACGGGCTCAAGGACCGCCGGCCCGACCTCGCCGCCGACCTCGCCGACTCCATGCGGCGCGCGGTGTGCAGGTCGGGCTTTCGTGAGTATTTCGACCCGGTCAGCCTGCGCGGCCACGGCTCGCGCGACTTCAGCTGGTCAGCCGCCCTCATCCTCGACCTCGTCGCAGAGTACGGCCTGAACGCACTGCAGCCGTCCGGCCGCGAGCTCTGTCATGAGACGTGGCGCTTCGCCGAATCCGACCAGATCGGTGACCACGTGCCGGCGTAGTGCCGGGCCGTGCCGCCGCAGCAGCGCGATGGTCTCGTGCGACAGGCGCTCCCTGTCCCAGGCGTGCGCGAGACCGCGCGGCACCCGGCCGATCTGGGCGCAGCGCACGGTGAGCCCGTTGTGGTGGAACTCCTCCCCGAGCCGCACCTCGGGGGCGCCGCCGGTGTAGAAGGCCAGGTCGATCAGCGTGCCCTGGGGGCGCAGCAGGCGCAGGCCGAGCGCCAGCGCCCTGGCCTGGCCGCGGCACTGGAAGACGACGTCGGCGCCGCGGTCGTTGGGCCCGTGCCGCCAGCGCCGCTTGAGCTCCACCGCCGGGTCCTGCGCGGCGTCCATGGTGCCGGCGCCCAGCGCGGCGGCGATCTCCAGCCGGGACGGCGTCTCGTCCACCACCACGACCTCGGCCGCTCCCGCGTACATCGCGAAGCAGGCCGTCAGCAGCCCCACCACGCCGGCGCCGACCACCGCGACCCGCCGGCCGCGCACGCCGTCGCCCAGGTCGCGCACCGCCGGGCCGTGCAGGTCATGGGCGGCGTGCAGCAGGCCGTTGGCGCAGATCGGGCCCATGTGGGCGACGTAGATGCCGAGCAGCGGGTCGAGGTCGTCGGGCAGCTCCACGAAGCGGTCGGTCATCGGGTCGGCCACGTACGCCGTGCGGTGCCCGTACGCCATCGCCACCAGCGCGCCCTCGCGCACGGCCCGCGTCCGCGTCTCGACCACCAGCCCCACCTGCATGTAGCCGATGCCGCGCACAGGGTACGCCACCGACGGCGCGCCGTCGAGGAACAGCCCGAGCGCCGGGTCCCAGCTCGCGCCGAGGTAGGGGTTGGTGCCCTTGACGTAGGTCAGCTCGGTGCCGGCCGAGACGCCGCTGTGAGCGGTGGCGACCATGAACCCGCCGTCGGGCAGGTCGGGCAGCTTCTCCTCGACCAGGCACACCTCCCCAGGCGCCTCGATGCTGAGGGTCTCACTGGTCATCGAGCATCACCGGCCTCTGCTCGGCTGCGGATCGGGCGAGTGCCAGCGCCAGGCGGTGGGTCCGCAGCGCCTCCCCGTACGGTACGCGCACGTCGGCCGCCTTGCCCTGCACCGCGTTGATGAACTCGCGATCCACCCGCGTCTTCGCCCGCCCGTCGTCCTCGATGGCGCGGTGCCCGTCCACGAGCAGCCGGGTCTCGCTCAGCTCCAGCGCGATCCCGTCGGCGCACACCTCCAGCCCCACCCGGTGCTTGCGGGTGAGCAGGCAGGAGGTGGCGAGCAGCCCGGCCGCGCCGCCGGAGAAGCGCAGCACGGCGGAGGTGGCCCGGTCGATCTCGCCGTCCACGGGGGTCCCGCCGGGCACCGCGTGCACCATGGACACCTCGCCCACCAGCACCCGCGCCAGGTCCAGCACGTGCACGGCCTGCTCGACGATCTGGCCGCCCGACCTGCTGGGGTCGAGCCACCAGGCGACCGGCGGCACCTTGTCCAGCCAGTGGCCGAGCGCGAGGTGGACGGGACGGCCGGCGAGCAGGTCATGCGCCTGTCGGACAATGTCTAGATATCGCCAGTGATGTCCGACTGCTGAGGGCAGAGATCTCCGTTCGATTTCGGATGCGATGTTTTCTGCGGTCTGGAGGTCAAGAGACAGTGGCTTTTCCACGAAAATCGGGAGATTACACGACAGAACGTCCTGTTCCGGGTTACCGTGCGCGAAAGGAGGCACACAGACGTAGACAGCGTCCAAGCCGCCGGCGCTGAGCAGGTCGGCGTGGCCGCCATAGGCGGGGGAGTCGTGCTTCGAGGCCAGAGCCTCGGCCCTGTGGGGATCGGTGTCGGCGATCCCGGCGATGGTCACATCGGGGAAGCCGGACAGGACATCTGCATGGCGAGCGGCGACATTTCCGGCACCTATGATGCCGACACGGGTCATTGGGGACACAACCCGGCATATGCCACTTGTGGGCTTAATCAAACAAACATGTTCAAGCGCCTATAGATCGGGCAGAGGTCGGGACCTCTATAGATCGGGGCTGATACATGGAAAAAGATCTGCGAGCCTTGGCCAGAGTCCGTGAATGGTACGGACCGCATTCGAGTACGGCGGCCGAATGGCCGGTCGACGCCCTGCTGATGGCCAAGGGGAACACCACGGTGAGCGTGGTGCTGCCCGCCCGCGACGAGGAGAGCACGGTGGGCGGCATCGTCACCGCCATCCGCCGCCACCTCGTCGAGCGCGTGCCGCTCGTCGACGAGATCCTCGTCGTCGACTCCAACTCCACCGACGCGACCGCCCAGCGCGCACGCGAGGCGGGCGCCCGCGTCGTCGCACAGAACGAGGTGCTGCCCCACCTCGAACCGCTCACCGGCAAGGGCGAGGCCCTGTGGAAGGGGCTCGCCGCCTCGAAGGGCGACATCGTCGTGTACATCGACGCGGACCTGCGCAGCTTCGGCCCCCACTACGTGTCGGGCTTAGTCGGCCCGTTGCTGGTCGACGCCCACACGCACTTCGTCAAGGCGACGTACGAGCGGCCCTACACCGGGGCCGACGGGGTCGTCCAGCGCGGCGGCGGCGGGCGGGTCACCGAGCTGGTCGCGCGGCCGCTGCTCAACATGTTCTGGCCCGAGCTGGCCGGCTTCTCCCAGCCGCTCGGCGGCGAGTACGCCGCCCGGCGCGAGGTGCTGGAGCAGGTCCCTTACGTCACCGAGTACGGCGTCGAGTTCGGCCTGCTCGTCGACCTGCTGCACCTCGTCGGTCTTGACGCGATGGCCCAGGTGGACCTGGGACACCGCACCCACACCCACCAGTCGATGGCCGCGCTCGGCAGGATGGCCGGGCAGATCATGCAGACCGCCTGGTCGCGGCTGGAGCGTCAGGGCCGCGTGCTCGCCCCGGAGCCTCCGGGGCACACGCTGCTGCAGTTCGGGCTCGAAGGACAGGCGGGCCTGGTGGACGTGGCCGTGGCGGAGCGTCCCCCACTGGCCTCCCTCGTCCTGGAGGAGGATCTGGCATGAGAGTCCTGATGAACGCGGGGCCGTGGCTGGAGGTGCCGCCGGCGGGCTACGGCGGGATCGAGAACGTGGTGGCCACGCTGGTGCCCGCGCTGCGCGAGCGCGGGGTGAGCGTGGTGCTGGCCTCCGTCGGCTCCAGCACGCTGGAGGTGGACGAGCTGGTCTCCGCGTACGACGAGGGCTGCTTCAGCGAGCTGCAGAAGCCGTACAACCAGGTCATGGGCATCACCCACGCCCATCTCGCCCGGGTCGTGGCCGAGCTGCGGCGGCGCGACGACATCGACCTCGTGCACGACCACGTGGAGGTGGTCGGCCCCGCGGTGCTCTCGGCGTACGGCGGCCCGCCCGTCCTGCACACCCTGCACTGGGACCTGCGCAAGCATCCGGCCTTCTACGGCGCCTTCCCCGGCGAGATCGCGGTCAACGGCGTGTCGGAGTCGCAGCTCGCCCGCGCCCCCGGGGCGCTGCGTGCCGCCTCCCTGGGCGCGATCCACCTGGCGACCCCGCTGGCCGCCCGCGACGTGCGGGTGCCGCGCGGCGAGCACCTGGTGGTGATGGGCCGCATCTGCGGGCTCAAGGGCCAGCACGTGGCCGCCAGGATCTGCCAGAAGCTGGGCCTGCCGCTGGTGCTGGCCGGTCCGGTGAGCGCCCGCGACTCGCAGGCCGAGCTGGACATCGTCGCCCAGAACCCCTACCACCCGCTGCACAGCCATCCCGACGTCCGCTACCACCTCGACCACGTGGCCCCCTACCTCGACGGCGAGGTCGTGAAGTGGGTCGGGGCGGTCGGCGGCCAGGAGCGCGACGACCTGTACGGCTCCGCCCGCGCCGCCCTGTTCCCCATCCAGTGGGACGAGCCGGGCGGCACCGCCGTCGTCGAGGCCCTGGCGCTCGGGGTGCCCCCGATCGGGCTGCGCAGGGGCTGCCTGCCGGAGATCATCGACCACGGACGTACCGGCTTCCTCGCCGACAGCGAGGAGGAGCTGGCCGAGTGGGTGCTGCGGGCCGACGAGATCGACCCCGAGGAGTGCCGCCGCGAGGCGCGCCGCCGCTTCTCACCGTCGGTGATGGCCGACCGCTACCTGGAGCTGTACGAGCAGGTGATCAAGCGGCGTTAGCCGAAGCCGCGCGGCAGCACGGTGACGGGACGCGGGGACGCGCGCAGCACCTTCATGGCCAGCTCGCCGAGGAACACCCGGTGCGGCTGCGCGTCCTCGCTGGCCGCGCAGACCAGCAGCTCGCCGTCCAGCCACTCGACGTCGCCGAGCGCGGCGGCGACGTCGTGGCCCTCGGCGACCTCGGCCTCCGCCTCGATGCCGGTGCTCTCCCAGGCCAGGCGCACGGCGAGCGCGAGGTCGTCGCGGAGCCTGCCCTGGTCCTCGGTGCGCAGGTCGAACGTGAGCAGCCGCAGCGGCACGCCGAAGCGCAGCGCGGCCTGCGCCACCTGCTCGACCGCGGCGTCGCACTGGGGCCGGTGCACGTAGGCCAGCGTGAGCCTGGTCAGCTCGTCGGGCGGGACGTAGTCGGTCGGCGCCAGCATGACCGCCTCGGGTGACATGTGCAGCAGGTGGTCGGCGGTGGCGCCGATGGAGATGCGGCCGTGCTGCCCGCCACCGCCCGAGCCGACCACGATCAGATCGGCCTTGATCCGGCTGGCCAGCACCGACAGCCCGCGTCCCGTTCCCCTGCTCTCGAACGTGAGGTATTCGGCCGGCACCGGTCCCAGCTCCTCGGCCGCGTGCGCGAGGTTGGCCTGCGCCTCGACCGCCAGCCCTGGGCTGCCCGGAGGGTAGATCGTGGCGACCGTCAGCTCGCCGCCGGTGACACGGGTGATCACGGCGGCGAGGGCGAGCGCGTCCCGCCCGCCTGGGTCGTTCGCATATCCGACGATCACGTGCGCTCCGATCACGACGGCCCTCTTACCCACTCTCACCAGGGAATACGCCGCTTTGATCCGAACGTTGTCAACGTGCGGAGGCGTAAAGAACGTGAAGATCACTCTTGATACCCGTTTCCACGGGTCTCTCGGCCCCGTGACCCTTCGTGAAGCGGTTCAGCAGCTCAGGGCACGGGATCTCGCCTGTACGGTCGCCGCCGACGCCCTGGAGCAGAAGGTGACCGTCTTCGCCGACTGCGTCGAGCGCGGCTTCACCCCGCTGCGCAGCGAGATCATGGCCGCCTACTACGTCGCCGAGCGCGACGCCACCACCGAGGCGTTCGACCGCGGGCTGATCACCCGCGCCGAGCTGGAGTCGAAACAGGCCGCATTGGCGCGTCAGCTCCTGACCTGATGACTTTCCGCCTTATGGTGGAGGCGCCAGAGGCTTCCTGTTCGTAAGGTTCTGTCCATCGGACATTCATCGATTGGACAGGCGTGTACCACGACATCGTCGACTTCGCTCTCAGCACACCCGCATGGCTGCACACCGTCGCCGAGGTCGGCACGGACGCGGGGCTCTTCCTGTTCGCGCTGCTCTTCGTGGTGGCGGCGGTGCGGGCCTGGCGCGGTCCCGCGCGCGACCTGGCGCTCGTCGTCGCCGGGCCGGCCGGGATCGTGCTCGCGTACGTGCTGAGCGAGGTCGTCAAGGTGCTCGTGAAGGAGGACCGGCCGTGCCGGGGCGGGATCGCGACGATCGCCGCGTGCCCGCCCCTCGACGACTGGTCCTTCCCCAGCAACCACTCCGTGATCGCGGCCGGCGCGGCGGCCACCCTCGTGCTGTGCTGGCGTGCCCTGGCCTGGGCGGTGTTCCCGCTGGCCGCGCTCATGGCGTTCTCGCGGGTGTTCGTGGGCGTGCACTACCCGCACGACGTGGCCGGCGGCTTCCTGTTCGGCCTCGCCCTGGCGCCGCTGTTCGCGCTGCTCCTGGTGGGGGCGATCACCCCCGCCGTACGGCTGCTGCGCGCCCGCCTGCCGCGCTACTTCCCCGAGTCCGCGAACCCGTCCGTGGCGGCGATCAACCGGTCGAGGATGCCCGGCTCCGAGTAGGCGTGCCCGGCCCCCGGGATGACGTGGAACTCCGCCTCGGGCCACGCCTTGTGCAGGTCCCAGGCCGTGGCCATGGGCGTACAGAGGTCATGGCGGCCCTGGACGATCACGCCCGGGATGTGCCGGATCCGGTCCGCGTTCCTGATGAGCTGGTCGGGCTCGAACCAGCCGCCGTGGGTGAAGTAGTGGTTCTCGATCCTGGCGAACGCGACCGCCGTCTCCGCCTCGCCGAAGTGCTCGACCAGCTTGGGGTCCGGCATCAGCGTGACCGTGCCGCCCTCCCACTGCGCCCACGCGCGGGCCGCCGCCAGCCGGGCCGCGTCGTCGTCGCCCTCAAGCCGCTTCCTGAAGGCGCCGATGAGGTCGTCCCGCTCGTCCTCGGGGATCGGCGCCACGAACGTCTCCCACAGGTCGGGGAAGAGGAACGAGGTGCCCTCCTGGTAGAACCAGCGCAGCTCCTGCGGGCGCAGCGTGAAGATGCCGCGCAGGATCAGCTCGGACGTCCTGTCCGGGTGCGTCTGGGCGTACGCGAGGGCCAGCGAGCTGCCCCACGACCCGCCGAACACCTGCCACCGCTCGACGCCCAGGTGCTCGCGCAGCCGCTCCATGTCGGCGACCAGGTGCCAGGTCGTGTTCGTGCTCAGGTCGGTCGCCGGGTCCGAGGCGTGCGGGCGGCTGCGGCCGCAGTTGCGCTGGTCGAACAGCACGATCCGGTACCGCTCCGGGTCCCACTGGCGGCGGTGCCCGGCGTTGCACCCGCCGCCCGGCCCGCCGTGCAGCATGACCGCGGGCTTGCCCTCGGGGTTGCCGCAGACCTCGTAGTAGATCTGGTTGCCGTCTCCCACGTCGAGCAGGCCGGAGTCGTACGGGTCGATGGGCGGGTACAGAGTTCTCATGCGACCTGATCCTGCCGCATTCCTCCCGGCGAGTCGTCGTCTACTGAGACCAGGTGTGCCGGTTGAGGAAGGCGCGGTCGCCGGTCGCGTAGTCGTGGAAGGACTGCTGGACCTCTGACAGGTCCTCGACCATCGTGCGGATCAGCGTGCCCTCCTTGTACTCCAGCTCGTACCCCGGCGACACCTGGAGGAAGTGCCGGCCGAAGTTGACCAGGGCGACGAACGGGTTCTGCGGGGACATCGTGGCCAGGACGTCGTGCACGAGGCCCAGGTCGGGGTCGTTGACGGTCATGCCGTCTCCGGTGTGGAGCTGCATGCCCTCGTAGACCCCGAGCGGCGCCACGTTGTGCACCAGGTCGCGCTGCGGGTCGTAGCAGACCATGCCGTGCGCGCGGGCCACCGTGAACACCTGCGCGGAGACCTCGTCCATGGTGTCGAGGTCCATCGTCACCAGCACGTGGCCGGGATAGAGCGTGACCTCTCCCGGCAGCTCCTTGGCGACGTCGGGTGTGGGGCCGTCGCCGGGCTCGGTCCGCTTGACCGCCAGGTACGTCGCGCGCGCCTGGTCCCTGCTGATCGGCACCGGTTCGTCCCAGACCATCAACTCAACGCTCATCGGTCCATCTTGACGGACCCGCACCCGTGCCGTGCGTCACTACCTGGGTTTTTCCGAATCCGGCACCAGGTGGGCGGTGCAGTGGGCGCACCGGCGCGCCTCGGCGGGGATTTCCGACAGGCACTCGGGGCACTGCTTGGTGGTGGCCGCCTTGTCCCGCTCGAACAGCTTCACGAGCCGGGTCATCGGAGCCACGATCAGCCAGTAGACGACGGCCGCGATGATCAGGAAGGTGACCAGGTGGTTGAGGAAGTCGCCGTACAGGAAACGACTGCCGTTGATCGTGAAGGAGTAGTCGGCGAAGTCGGGTTGCCGGCCGCCGGTCACGGCGCCGATCAGCGGCGTGACGAGGTCGGTGACGAGGGCCTCGACGAGGCCGCTGAACGTGGCGCCGATGATGACCGCGACCGCCAGTTCGACGATGTTGCCGCGCAGTAAGAACTGTCTGAAACCGCCCATGACATCAGCATGTAGCCCGAACAGGCGGTGGCAAACGATGCTGGAGACGTGGGCCGTCTCCGATACCGCGCCGTCGGGGACGGCCCACCCCTTTGACCTCGGCCGGAGTAACTACGGGCGTGGCGTGGGAAGGAACAGGGTGGTCAGGGGGCGGGGTTGTCGCGTGGAGCGGGGGAACGGAACATGGGGAAAGACCGCAAGGGAGCCTCGATGATCGAGATCTGGCCGGGAGACCCCTACCCGCTCGGGGCGACGTACGACGGGGCCGGCACGAACTTCTCGCTCTACACCGAGGTCGCGGACAAGGTCGAGCTGTGCCTGTTCGACGATGACAACGTCGAGTCCCGGGTGCCGCTGACGGAGGTCGACGGGTTCATCTGGCACGGCTACCTGCCGGGCATCGGGCCAGGCCAGCGCTACGGCTACCGGGTGCACGGGCCCAACGACCCGGCGAGCGGGCTGCGCTGCAACCCGGCCAAGCTGCTGCTCGACCCGTACGCGATGGCCATCGAGGGCGGGGTCGACTGGAACGAGGCGGTCTACGGCTACCGCTTCGGCCAGCCCGACAGCAGGAACGACGCCGACTCGGCCCCTTACGTGCCGCGCTCGATCGTGATCAACCCGTTCTTCGGGTGGGGCCACGACCGGCCGCCGGCGACGCCGTACCACGACACGGTGATCTACGAGGCCCACGTGCGGGGCCTGACGATCGGCCATCCCAAGATCCCGAAGCACCTGCGCGGCACGTACGCGGCGCTCGGCCACCCGGAGATCCTCGACCACCTCACCAAGCTCGGCGTGACGGCGCTGGAGCTGATGCCGGTGCACCAGTTCGTCACCGACCACATCCTTGAGCAGCGCGGCCTGGCCAACTACTGGGGCTACAACTCGATCGGCTTCTTCGCCCCGCACAACCGCTACTCCAGCCAGGGGCAGCGCGGCGGGCAGGTGCTGGAGTTCAAGGCGATGGTGCGCTCGCTGCACGAGGCGGGCATCGAGGTGATCCTCGACGTCGTCTACAACCACACGGCCGAGGGCAACCACCTGGGGCCCACGCTGGGCTTCAGGGGCATCGACAACGTCAACTACTACCGGCTGGTCGAGAACGACAAGCGCTACTACGTCGACACCACGGGCACCGGCAACAGCCTGCTCATGCGCTCGCCGCACGTCCTGCAGATGATCATGGACTCGCTCCGCTACTGGGTCATCGAGATGCACGTGGACGGGTTCAGGTTCGACCTGGCCTCGACGCTGGCCAGGGAGCTGCACGAGGTCGACCGGCTGAGCGCGTTCTTCGACCTGGTGCAGCAGGACCCGGTGCTGTCGCAGGTCAAGCTCATCGCCGAGCCGTGGGACGTCGGGCCCGGCGGCTACCAGGTCGGCAACTTCCCCTCGCGCTGGACGGAGTGGAACGGCCGCTACCGCGACACCATCCGCGACCTGTGGCGGGGGCAGGCGGCCACGCTGCCGGAGTTCGGCTCCCGCTTCACCGGATCGAGCGACCTCTACAAGGACGACAGCCGCCGCCCAGCCGCCTCGATCAACTTCGTGACCTGTCACGACGGGTTCACGCTGCAGGATCTGGTGTCGTACAACAACAAGCACAACGAGGCGAACAAGGAGGGCAACCGCGACGGCACCGACGACAACCGGTCCTGGAACTGTGGCGAGGAGGGGCCCGCGGGCATCGCCGTCGAGTCGCTGCGCGAGCAGCAGAAGCGCAACTTCCTCACCACGCTGTTCCTGTCGCAGGGCGTGCCGATGCTCTCCCACGGCGACGAGCTGGGCCGCACGCAGCGCGGCAACAACAACGGCTACTGCCAGGACAACGAGATCACCTGGGTGGACTGGTCCGACGTCAGGGAGAACTGGCTGCTGCTCGAGTTCACCCAGACGCTGGCGGAGCTGCGCAAGAAACATCCGGTCTTCCGGCGGCGCCGCTTCTTCTACGGCAAGCCGGTACGCGGCCTGAACGACATCGCCTGGCTCACCCCGTCAGGGGAGGAGATGACGGACGGCGACTGGAACGTCGGCTACGCGAAGTCGCTGGCCGTCTTCCTCAACGGCGACGCCATCACCGAGCCCGACCGGCGCGGCCGGCCGATCAGGGACGACTCGTTCCTGCTGCTGTTCAACGCCCACCACGACACGATCACCTTCACGATCCCCAAGGACTACGGCGAGATGTGGCACACCGAGATCGACACGGCCATGCCGATCAGGCTCGACGCGCGCATGGTGAAGGCGGGGGACGCCATCGAGGTGCCGGGCCGCAGCGTACGGGTGCTGCGCCGTGTCTAGGCCCACCTCGACCTACCGGGTGCAGCTCACCCCCGACTTCGGTTTCGCGGAGGTGGCCGAGATCGCGGGCCAGCTCCGCGACCTCGGCGTCAGCCACGTCTACCTGTCGCCGGTCCTGCAGGCCACGCCCGAGTCGCGGCACGGCTACGACGTCACCGACCACTCCAGGATCAGGGAGGAGTTCGGCGGCGCGACCGGGTTCAGGGAGATGGCGCAGCAGCTCGCGGCGCACGACCTCGGCATCGTGCTCGACATCGTGCCCAACCACATGAACACCGTGAACGCCGCGTTCTGGTCGGTGCTGAAGGACGGGCCGGAGTCGCGGTACGCGAGCTGGTTCGACATCGACTGGACCGACGGCACGGTCGCGCTGCCCGTGATCGGCGACGACGTGCGGCCCGTCGTGGACGGCGACGTGCTGCGCTACCACGAGCACGCCTACCCCCACCCCGGCCACTACCGCCTGGTCGACTGGCGCGAGGGGCCCGGCTACCGGCGCTTCTTCGACGTCTCGTCGCTGATCGGGCTGCGCGTCGAGGACGAGGCGGTGATGTTCGCCACCCACGAGGTGATCTTCTGGCTGCTGGACGAAGGGCTGGTCGACGGGCTGCGCGTCGATCACCCCGACGGCCTGGCCGACCCGCGCGGCTACCTCGAACGGCTGCGCGAGCGCACGGGCGGCGCCTGGACGGTGGTCGAGAAGATCCTCATCGGGCCCGAGCGGCTGCCCGCCGACTGGGCCTGCGACGGCACGACCGGCTACGACGTGCTCAACCGGGTCAACGGCCTGTTCGTCGACCCCCAAGGCAAGGAGCCGCTGGTCGAGCTGTTCACCCGGCTGACCGGGCAGCCCGCCGACTACCGGCCGGTGATGGCGCGGGCCAAGCGGGAGGTGCTCGACCTGTTCTTCGGCGCCGAGGTGGACCGGCTGGCCAGGATCACCTCGTGCGCGCCTGACGCCGTGCGCGAGCTGCTCGCCGCGATGCCGGTCTATCGCGCGTACGTGGTGCCGGGCGAGCCGCCGCCGCCCGAGTCGGTCGAGATCGTCGAGCGGGCCGCCGCGACCTGCTCTCCCGCCGTCCGGCCGCTCGTGCAGGAGGTCCTGTACGGCTCCGCCGAGTCGATCGTGCGTTTCCAGCAGGCGTGCGGTGCCGTCATGGCCAAGGGCGTCGAGGACACGGCGCTCTACCGGTGGTTCCCGCTGGCCTGCCTCAACGAGGTGGGCGGCGAGCCGGACGTGTTCGGGATCCCGGTGGAGGAGTTCCACGACTTCTGCGGGCGGATGTGGCCGTACACGATGACCACGCTGTCCACCCACGACACCAAACGCTCCGAGGACGTGCGGGCGCGGCTGTCGGTGCTGGCGGAGATGCCGGGGGAGTGGGCGGCGGCCGTGGCCGAGTGGTCGGCGCAGGTCAGCTTCGACCCGCACCTCGACTACCTGGCCTGGCAGAACCTCATGGCGGCCTGGCCCATCTCCGCCGAGCGGTTCACCGACTACCTGCTGAAGGCGGCGCGCGAGGCCAAGACCGCGATCTCCTGGGTCGACCCCGACCCCGCCTACGAGCGGCGGCTGCGGGCCTTCGCCGAGGCCGCCGTGCGGCTGCCGGTGGGCGGGTTCACCGAGCGCATCGACCCGTACGCGATGGCGAACTCGCTCGGCGCCAAGCTGGTGCAGCTCATGATGCCCGGGGTGCCCGACGTCTACCAGGGCAACGAGACCACCGACTTCTCGCTGGTCGATCCCGACAACCGGCGGCCGGTGACGTACCCACGCAAACCGGAGACCGCTTGGGACTCCGCCAAGCTGCTCGTCACCACCCAGGCGCTGCGGCTGCGGCGGCGGCTCGACGGCGACGCGGCGTACCTGCCGCTGCGGGCCGAGGGCGAGCGCGCCGGCCACGTGATCGCCTTCGCCCGCGGCGACCGCCCGCAGGCCGTGGCCGTCGCGACCCGGCTGCCCGTACGCCTGGCCGCCACCGGCTGGGGCGCCACCACGCTCACGCTGCCCCCCGGCAACTGGCGTGACCTGCTCACCGGCGGCCGCCACAGCGGCCGCATCCCCCTCGCACACCTGCTCGGTCAGTACCCGGTCGCACTCCTGGAGAGACATGATCTTTGAGGTCTGGGCACCGAAGGCGACGGCGGTCGAGGTCGACACCATGGGCTCCCGCCGGGCGATGACACGCGGCGACGGAGGGTGGTGGTCGCAGGAGGTCGCGGAGGCCGGTCACGGCACGCGGTACGCCTTCACGGTGGACGGCGAAGGACCCTACCCCGACCCGCGCTCCCGGCGGCAGCCCGAGGGCATCTTCGGGCCGAGCGCCGTCTACGAGCACGACCGCTTCACCTGGGCAGACCACGACTGGAAGGGCCGTGACCTGCGCGGCGGCGTCGTCTACGAGCTGCACATCGGCACCTTCACCCAGGAGGGGACGTTCTCGGCCGCCATCGAGAAGCTGCCGCACCTCATCGAGCTGTGCGTGGACTTCGTCGAGATCATGCCGGTCGCGCCCGTTCCCGGCATGCGCAACTGGGGGTACGACGGCGTCGATCTGTACGCCGTGAACGAGACGTACGGAGGGCCCGACGGGCTCAAGTCGTTCGTGGACGCCTGCCACCGGGCCGGGATCGGCGTCATCCTCGACGTCGTCTACAACCACCTCGGGCCGTCGGGGAACTTCCTGCGGCCCTTCGGCCCGTACTTCGCCGGCTTCGAGGGCAGCTACTGGGGCGAGGCGGTCAACCTCGACGGGCCCGACTCCGACGAGGTACGCCGCTACTTCATCGGCAACGCCCTGCAGTGGTTGCGCGACTACCACATCGACGGCCTGCGCCTCGACGCCGTCCACGCGCTGCACGACCGGCGCGCCACCCACCTGCTGGCCGAGCTCGCCGCCGAGGTGGACGTGCTCGCCTGCGCCGTCGGGCGTCCCCTGTCGCTGATCGCCGAGTCCGACCTGAACGACCCGCGCATGGTCCGCTCGCTCGACGCGGGCGGCCTCGGCATGACCGCGCAGTGGAACGACGACGTCCACCACGCCCTGCACTGCGCGGTCAGCGGCGAGAGCCACGGCTACTACCAGGACTTCGCCGACCTCTCCGCGCTGGCCAAGGTGCTCACGCACGGGGTCGTGCACGACGGGACGTACTCCAGCTTCCGCGCCCGCTCCCACGGCCACTCCTTCGCCGGCGTGCCGGGACACCGGCTCGTCGCCTGCCTGCAGAACCACGACCAGATCGGCAACCGCCCGCTCGGCGACCGCCTCCCGCTGCCCGCACTCAAGCTCGGCGCCGGGCTGCTGCTCACCTCGCCGTTCACGCCGATGCTGTTCATGGGGGAGGAGTGGGGGTCGCGCTCGCCGTTCCTGTTCTTCTCCGACCACGTCGACCAGGAACTGCGGGGGAGCGAGGGGACGCGGCGCGCCCGCGAGTTCGTCGGGTACGGCTACCGCTGGGACGCGCCCGACCCGTCCGATGAGGAGACGTTCCTGCGGTCGAAGCTGGACTGGAGCGAGGTCAAGGAGGAGGCGCACTGGTCGCTGCTGTGCTGGTACCGCGACCTGATCGCCCTCCGCAAAGCCCTGCCCGAACTGTCCGACCCGCGACTCGACCGGGTGCGGGTGGAGGTCGATCCGCTGGCGCGGTGGCTGGTGATGTGGAGGGGGGAGCTGGCCGTGGCGGTGAACTTCGCGCAGGAGACGGTGACGGTGCCGGTGGGCAAGGGAACGGTGCTGCTGGCGTCGGACGAGCCCATATCGACCGACACGGACGGCCTCCGCCTACCGGCCCAATCCATGGTCATCACCCGCCCCGCCTGACCTCTCATGGGGGCGCCGAGCTTCCGGCGCCCCCAGCTCCCACCTCCTGGCCTTCGGTTCCTGGCCCCCGGCTCCGACCCCTAGCCTTCGGTTCCTGGCCCCCGGCTCCAGCCCTCACCCTCGGCCCGCCGCCCTTTGGGCCTTCAGGCCGCGGCCCCCTGGCCTTCCCTTGGCCTCTCGGCCCCCGGCCCTTTCAGCCCTCTGTGCTTCGGTCACGCGAGGTTATCCACAGACCGGCACGCCGTGGATCCCCCCATCCACAGAACCGCATTCCAATCCCCGAACCCGACCCGCCTTCGCTCATCCTGGTTGCCGCCTGATCCATCGCTTCACCGGATCGCCGCAGCCAACATCCACCCCCAGTTCCGCGAAGGCCCCGACCCATGAAGATCACCCTCCCCCTGCCGGCCACCACGACCTCCCGCTTCATCGTCGCCATGGAACACCTGCCGTTCGACCCCACGTCCTTCATTCCCTGGCGCATCGGCTCCCCCTACAGGCGGGCGGCGATCAGCGCAGCGGCCGCCGGCATGCTGGCGGTCACCCACCACACCACCCAGTGGAGACCCGCGGGCGCCGGCCTCACCGACGACGAGAGACGCCGCCTGCGCCGCACCAAACAGCACCTGGTGGTCACCTCGGCGGCACCCCCGCACCGGCTGCCCACCGCCGCCCAAGTGGCGAGGGCCGCCGCCAGAGCCATGGCCAAGGAGTGCGACGGCCTGCTGATCGACCCGCTGACCGCCTCCACCATCCTCACCTGCGGCCGCTGCTCGGGCGAGCCCACCCACTTCCGCCTCACCGACGACTGGCTGTCCTGGGACGTCCAGGTCCACGACGCCGCCACCTGCCCACCTTGGGACCCTGCCGACATGGGCGCCTGCGACTGCCTGCGCGTCACGTCGAGGGGCCTGCGCCGCTTCGCCCTCCCCGAAATCACCCTCGACGGCGCCGCCTGCGCCCACAACCTCTGCGCGACCAACCTCCTCCGCACGGTCGCCAACCGCCTGGTGACCGACCACCTGTCCTACCTCAACGCCCACCCGGGAGCCGCCACCCGCAAGATCGACGACTTCCTCCGCATCCACCCCTCCGACCAGCCCGACGGCGGCCTCCCGTTCGCCGTCCAGCTGACCCCGTACGACGCGGACGCCGGCGAGCTGGGCCGCACGGGCAGCATCCGGCGACTCAAAATCGGCCCCACCCCAGGCGCAGGAGTGGTCACCTGCCTCAAGGTGGGCCCGCCCTCAGGCTTCACCGGCTCCCTCAACAGCTGGCTCTGCGCCACCCAAGCCCCCCGCCACACCACCCCGGGCCTCGGAGCCCGGGACCTTGGAGCCCTTGAAACCACCCGGATGGCCGCATGACCATCACCCCGCAGATCACCGCCTGCCCTCACCGTGGCTCAGCCGCCGGCCCCCGTAGGCCGTCAGCGGCTGAGGATCCGGCGGAGGACACGTTCGAGCGTCCCCAGCGGGTCCGGGTCGGCGTCGGGGGACCGCCAGGCGACGTACCCATCGGGCCGCACCAGAACGGCGCCGCCCTCGCGCACGCCGTACCGCTCCATGAAGCGTCCCTCCACATCGACAAGCTCGTCACCCACCAGCAGCCGAGTGAGCCGGATCCCGAGCCGATCCTTGACCAGCCGCCCGGCGTCCATCCACACCTGACCACCGGGCTTGGCGGCCAGCAGGACGAACCCTGTGCCGAACAGGTCGATGGCGGAGATGAGCTGCCCGTCCCAGTCGAGAACGACGTGCGGGGCCCGACTGCCGGGCCGCCCAGTAGGGACACGCGGGTCTTCCAGGATCGACCCGTCATCGCCGGGCTCATCGATGATGGCGGAGGAGTGATACCGGCGCCCGAGCAGCACACCGATCGGATCCTCAAGAGGCTCGGGATACCCGACACGGGCGGCGGGCGGCATGCGTACACCGAGGTTGGCGAGCTGCGAGTCGGCCATCAGCCTGCCGATGGGCCGGCGCTCGGCATCGTAGGTGTCGAGGAAGGCCGGCCCTGCCTGGCCGCTGAGCACGAGCCACAACCGCCACGCCAGTTCACATCCATCCTCGAGCGCGGTGCTCCCGCCCTGCCCACCGGTAGGCGGCATGGTGTGAGCGGCGTCCCCGGCGAAGAACACCCGTCCAGCACGGTAGGTGTCGGCCAGCACATGGGAGATCCCGACCAGGGGCCGGTCGAGCACCCGTACGTCGAGCTCAGGCCGCCCAGTGGCCAGCCGTACGAGTTCGACACAGCGCTCCTCGGTGAAGTCGGCCTCGCTCTCACCCTCTTTGAGATTGACGCCGAGCACGTGACTCCCGGTCCCGGTGCCGGTGACGATCACGCCGGTGAAGACGTCGTTCTGCAGATACCAGAGAGTGACCTCCCGCTCCCTGACCAGCCCCGACAGATCGGCGTCGAACATGATCGAGCACAGCTCGCCCAGCGACCCCTTACCGGAGGTAGGAACGTCCAGCGCCGCCCGCAGCGGGCTGCGATACCCATCGGCGGCGATCACGTACTCCGCCCGTACGAGCCGCTCACCATCTTTGTCCCTGATCACCGCACTGACCCCGGCGGCGTCCTGCTCCAGAGAGACCAGCTCAGTGGAGAAGCGCAGATCAGCGCCCAGATCCTCGGCTTTGGTACGCAGAATCCGCTCGATCTCCGCCTGCGGCGCCCCCACCGCAGGCACAGGCGTGAGCTCAGCCATGAAGGCGAACTCCTCCTGCTCATCGTGCACGATCATGCGCGGCTGAGGATCGGCCAGGCTACCGGCGATCGCGATCCGCATGTTCTCCCCGATGCCCGCCCAGATGGCAGTCAGCTCCTCCTCGACGCCGGGCACGGACCGCAGCATCTCCAGAGCTTGGGGCCCGACCCCGAACGCCTTGGGCTGCACGGACGTACTGGCATGCCGCTCAACCAGTATGACCGGCACCTCCCGCCAAGCCAGCAGCGCCGCCGCACTGAGCCCCGCATACCCCCCACCAACAACAAGAACCGGCACCCGCTCCTGCTCCATTGCCCCCACCTCCCGAGTCGCGTACTATCGCGTCTACAACGCAACAAGATATGTCGCGTCTAAGGGCGGGTCAAGATATATCTCGAAATCCACCCTCAGGACACGCCGCCCCCAGCACCACCCTTATGGGCCCGCACACCGGCCTCTCGGCGACGACAACGGAGGCGGGGCGGGATGTTGTCCCGGCGGGGTGTGGTGATCGTCGCTGGTGGGGGAGCGTGGTCAAGCGGTCGCTGGTGCGGGAGGGTGGTCAGGACGGGTGGAGGAGGCGGAGGAGGCTGATCCGGAGGGCTTCGTCGGCCTCGGCGGCGGGGAGGCGGCCGGCCATGCGTTCTTCGCCGGCGGTGTGGCTCAGTGTGATGACGGCTGCGATCAGCCAGTCCACCGGGAGGTGGTTGTCGAACTCGCCTGCTTGTCGGCCGCGTTCGATGACGCGTCTCAGCCGGTCGGCTACCGGGGTGTGGCGGGTCTGGTCCTCGTCCGGAGGGACGGGCAGAGTGCTGAGGTGTTGCATCAGCTTGGTGTGGCGGCCGGCGGCTCTGGCGCCGGCGTCGATCAGGCGCAGCAGGGCGTCGGCGGCTGGGCCGGTGTCGAGGTCGGCGGCGTCCATCTCCGCCACTGCCTCTTCCGTGAGTCGGTCGAGCACTGCCGTCAGCAACCGTTGGCGTGAGGGGAAGTGGGCGTAGACGGTCTGGCGGGTCACGCCTGCCGCGGTGGCGATGGCGTCGACGCTGGCGTCCGGCCGGGCGTCGAGCAGCTTGATCGCGGCGTCGAGGATGGCCGCACGGCTGCGTCGGGCGTCGGCGCGACGAGCGCGGGCCGGTGGGGAGCTCAATTCTTACACCTTGCCAAAGTTGAGTACGTATGTATCTTTGACGTACTGTCAAAGTTACTACAGCGGACCGGAGTGAGCATGCGTCCACTCAGCGACAGCGACCCCAAAGAGTTCATCACCGAGTTCTTCGCCTCCTTCACAGAGGATCTCCTGCGGGACGACGAGGATCCGGCGGTGATCGTGGATCGCTACCACACGGCGGACATCGTCGAGACAGCCGACGGTCACCGGATGGATCGGGAGAAGCTGATCGCGCACACCCGCCCTGTGCGCAAGAACCGGCCCGTCAGCCGCCTGGAGGTGCACGAGGCGGTGGCCGATGGAGATCGGCTCGCCGCCCGCTACACGATGCACGTGGAGCAGCGGAAGAAGGAGTTCGCCATGGAGGTGTACTTCTTCGGGCGGTTCGCGAGCGATGGGCGGATGCGCGAGGCGCACATGCTCACACGCACGGTTCCTGACGAGGAGAGGAAGGGCGGTTCGGTGACACGGGTGGCCGGCGAAAAGCTCGGCGAGCGTCCTGGCGGGGATTCAGGTGAGCGCTCGGATGGGCCCTACGGCGATCGTTCAAAGGATCGTTCTGAGGATCGTTCTGGGGAGCGCTTCGGTGGAGGCGCCGGTGGGGAGGTGCCGGCGTGAGCACCAGTACGTACGTGGTGAGCGGTATGGCGTGTGGGCACTGTGCGGACGCCGTCACCGAAGAGCTCGAACGTGTCCCCGGCGTCACTGCCGTGCGGGTGGACGTCGAGGCGGATCGGGTCACGGTGACCAGCGATCGGGAGCTGGATCTTGCGCGGGTGCGGGCCGCCGTCGAGGAGGCAGGCTACGAGCTCACCGACCCCGGCCCTGAGCAAGGGGCTGACGAGGCGGTCTGAGAAGGCGGTCCAGCCAGCTGATGTGGACGTTCGGTCTCGGCCATCGGCCTTGGACGCAGGGGGCGGTCTCCGGTCTGAGCAGTCCACTTGAGCGCAGGGCTGAGCACTTCTGTTAGCGGTTTGGCGACCGGGCGCTGAGGTGCTGGCCCAGGGAAGTGGGCTGAGCGGGCCGTCGCTTGCGTGGTCTGGGTGGTCTGGCCGCGACGTCCCAGGGTCAGGTGAGGTGGCTTTCCAGGGATTCGAGTTTTGAGGTCATGCCGTCTGTTACGCCTTCCCTGATGTCGGCCTTCAGGACGAGGCTGACTCTGGGGGCGACCTCCGCCACCGCGTCCACAGCGCGCTTCACCACGTCCATGACCTCGTCCCACTCGCCCTCGATGGTGGTGAACATGGCGTCCGTGCGGTTCGGGAGGCCGCTTTCGCGGACGACCTTGACGGCGCGGGCGACGGGTTCGGCGACTCCTTCGCCGACGCCCAGCGGGGTGATGGAGAATGCGACGATCATGAGGTTCCCTCTTTGGGAAGTCGGCGGTGGAGAGACCCTAGATGCGGGTGTGGGGGGATGGGGGGTTGGGTGAGGGCGGAGAGCCACGACGTTCGGTGACGTCGTGGCTGACGCCGTACGGGTCACGCGTGGTCGTGCTCTTCCTCGTCCTCTTCCTCGCTGGGCCCCTCGGACGGCTCGACGCCGAGGACGGCCTCCCGGGGTTCGATCTCGTCGATGTGGTCGACGAGCTGCAGCACGTGGTCGGGTTCGATCAGCCACTGCAGGGCGGAGGCGCCGCTGTCGTCGGAGGCGACCAGTTCGGCCTGCTCCGTGCGCTCCTCGTCGGTCAGGTCGGCGTCGGGGTGCCTGATCTCACGCAGCGCCGCCGCCTGTAGGGCGTCCATGTCGAGCACCTCGACGGTCAGCTCGACCGTGAGACGCAGGAACTTCGGTTCTTCATCAGTCATGGCGACGATGCTAGGGCAGCTTCCACTCGACAGGCGCGGCGCCTTGCTGGACGAGCAGCTCATTGGCGCGGCTGAAGGGCCGCGAGCCGAAGAAACCGCTGCGTGCGGAGAGGGGGGAGGGGTGGGCGGACTCGATGCGCGGGATGTCGCCGAGCATGGGGGCGAGGTTGCGGGCGTCGCGGCCCCACAGGATGGCGACCATGGGCTTCTGGCGCGCGACGAGGGCGCGGATGGCCTGCTCGGTGACCTGTTCCCAGCCCTTGCCCCGGTGGGAGGCGGGCTTGCCCGGCATGACGGTGAGCACCCTGTTGAGCAGCAGGACGCCCTGCTCGGCCCACGGGGTGAGGTCGCCGTTGGAGGGGCGGGGCAGGCCGAGATCGGTCTCCATCTCCTTGTAGATGTTGACCAGGCTGCCGGGCAGCGGCCGCACGTCGGGGGCGACGGAGAACGACAGCCCGACCGGGTGGCCGGGGGTGGGATAGGGGTCCTGGCCCACGATCAGCACCTTGACGTCGTCAAAGGGCTGGTTGAAGGCGCGCAGGACGTTCGCGCCCGCGGGCAGGTATTGCCTGCCTTCGGAGATCTCCTTGCGCAGGAACTCGCCCATGTGGGAGATCTGCTCGGTGACGGGCTCGAGCGCGCGTGCCCATCCGGCTTCGACGACTTCGTTCAGGGGACGACCGGCCATGGGTGTTGAGCTTAGTCAGGTCTGGTACGGCTTGCCGCCGAAACGTCGGGGACGAGCCGTACCAGAATGATCACAGGGACGGCTTGCCGGGCTGGTGGAGCCAGGCGTCGAAGAGAGCGCCGAGTCGCCGGCCGGCGACGCGTTCCGCGAGGGAGGCGAAGGCGGCGGTGTCGGCGTTGCCGTAGCGGTGCTCGCGGGCCCAGGCCCGCAGGATGGCGAAGAACGTGCGGTCGCCGACCGTGCCGCGCAGGGCGTGCAGGGTCATGGCGCCGCGGTCGTAGACGGGGGCGTGGAAGAGGTTCTGGGGGCCGCCGGGGTCTGCGGTCGGGGTTTGCCAGAAGTCGTCGTCGGCGGGCCGCGCGTACGCCTCGTCGAACGACTCCTGCACGGTCCTGGTGCCGAGCTTGTCGGACCACAGCCATTCGGCGTACGTGGCGAAGCCCTCGTTGAGCCAGATGTCGCGCCATGAGGTCGGCGTCACCGAGTTGCCGAACCACTGGTGCGCCAGCTCGTGCGCGAGCAGCGACTCGCCGGGCGCGCCGGGGTAGACGGGCCTGGTCTGGGTCTCCAGCGCGTAGCCGACCTCGGGCGCGTGGTCGACGATGCCCCCGGTCGAGGAGTACGGGTACGGCCCGAACAGTCCGCTGAAGTAGTCGAGCACCGGCGGGTGCCGCTCGGCGAAGCCCGGCGCGGACTGCTGGGGGTCGACGGCCGTGGTGACCCGGTAGCGGCCGATCCTGGTGTCGGTGAGGGAGAACGCGCCGATGGTCACGGTGGCGAGGTAGTTGGCCATGGGCTCGCAGGAGTTCCACACGTAGGTGGTGCGCCCGGCTCTCGACGTCCGCCGTACGAGGTCGCCGTTGGCGACGGCGACCCGGGTGCTCGGCACGGTCACGGTGAACCGGTGGGTGGCCTTGTCGGTCATGTGGTGGTTGCCGGGGAACCAGCTCTTGGCGCCTTGGGGTTCGTTGGCGTTGTAGACGCCGTCGGAGGTCTTGATCCAGCCGTCCATGGAGCCGTCGGGGTCCACGACGTGGACGGGCTCGCCGTCGTACCGGATGGCGGTGGTGAAGGCGCGGCCGCGGGGGAGTGCACGTGCGGGCGTGACGACGAGTTCGGAGCCGCTCTGCGCGTGGGCGGCGGCCCGGCCGTCCACGGTCACGGACCGGACGGTGAGCGTGTCGACGAGGTCGAGGTTGAAGCGGCTGAGCGCCTGCGTGGCACGGGCGGTGATGCGGGCGAGGCCCTGCAGGCGTCCCGTGGCGGGGTCGTAGTCGAGCGTGAGGTCGTAGTGGGCGGCGTCGTAGCCGCCGTTGCCCTGCTCGGGGAAGTACGGGTCGCCGGCGCCCGGCGCGCCGGGACGGGCGCCGTGCACGGGGGAGGCGGCCGCCGGGGTGAGGGGGAGCGTGATGAAGGCCGCTGCGGTGAGAGCGAGGAGACGCTTCATGGACGCACATCGGGACGGCGGCGGCCGCCGTTACGCGGGCGAGCGCCCGCCCACCCCCTCGGGTGAACGGGCGCCCGTCAGATCAGGCCGGTCACTTCACGGAGCCGGCCATCATGCCCTGGACGAAGTACCGCTGGAAGGCGAAGAACAGGACCAGCGGGATGATCAGCGACATGAACGCGCCCGACGACAGGATGTCGACGTTCGACCCGAACTGCCGCATCTGCGACTGCAGGTACTTGGTCATCGGCTGGTTGCCGGTGTTGGCGAAGACCAGCGCGATGAGCATGTCGTTCCACACCCACAGGAACTGGAAGATGCCCAGCGACGCGATGGCGGGCTTGCCCAGCGGGAAGACCACCGACATGAAGATCTTCCACTCCGATGCGCCGTCCATGCGGGCGGCCTCCAGCAGCGAGGCGGGGATGCCCACGAAGAAGTTCCGCAGCAGGAAGATCGCGAACGGCAGGCCGAACGCCACGTGGAACAGCACCACGCCGGGGATCGAGCCGAAGATGCCGGTGGACCCGTAGAAGGACGCGATGGGGATCAGCGCGATCTGGATCGGCACGATGAGCAGGCCGACCACGACGAGGAAGCTGACGTCACGGCCGGGGAAGTCCATCCAGGCGAACGCGTACGCCGCCATGGCCGCGATGCCGATCACCAGGACCGTGGTGGGCACCGTGATGGCCACGGTGTTCCAGAACGAGGCGGTGAACCCGCTGCCGAGCAGGTTGGCGTAGTTCTGCAGGGTCAGCTCGGCCGGCTTGGTGAAGACGGTCCACCAGCCCTCGGCGTTGTTGACCTGCGTCGTACGCATGGAGACGACCAGCAGGCCCAGGGTAGGCACCAGCCAGAACAGGCCCAGCACCACCATGACGACCTGGACGGCGCCGCCGCCCACGCGATCGACGATCTTGCCGACCACGCTCCTGCGCGGCGTGCCCGACTCCAGCCCCGACGAGGCGCCGGAGGATGCGGTGGCGGTCGCGGTGGTCATGAGTCTCCCCTCCGGAACCGTCGGATGTTCATGATCATGAAGGGAAGGACCAGGATCAGCAGGAAGATGGCCAGCGCACTGCCCAGCCCCTGGTTGTTCCCGCCGCCGAAGGAGACGCGCCACATCTCCAGCGCGACCACGTTCGCCTGGGGTTGCACCGAGGCGGGGGCGATGATGAACACCAGGTCGAACACCTTCAAGGTATTGATGATCATCGTCACGAAGACGACGAGCAGGACCGGCGACAGCAGCGGCACGGTGATCCTGCGGAACACCTGCCACTCCGTGGCGCCGTCGATGCGGGCGGCCTCCAGCGAGTCACGCGGGATGGCCGCGAGGCCCGCCGCGATCAGCACCATGGCGAAACCTGCCCACACCCAGACGAACGCTCCGATGATCGCCGGGGTGATGAGGGTCGGGCCGAGCCAGGTCAGGCCGTTGTAGGAGGCCTCGAAGTTGTCCTTCGGCAGCCGTACGGTGTAGGTCCCGTCGGCCAGCCCGTCGAAGCGGAACGTGCCGTCGGCGGCGGTCGTGGTGGTGGCCGCGACCTCGCCGTTCTGCTGCACGGCCTCGACGGTCATGCCGGGCAGGCCCTTCTCCGTGCCGTCCACGGCGCCGCTCTGGCCGCCGCCGCCCGGCGTGAAGTCGAACCACACCGTGCCCGACAGTCCAGGACCGGTGGCGGCCTTGGCGGGCTGGGCGCCGGAGGGCAGCACGTCCGGCTTGACGCCGACGATCGGGATCAGCACCGGCTGCCCGCTCTGCACGGGCTGCTTGGTGACGACCGAGCCGGCCTCGTCGGCCACGGGCGACTGGTCGCCCTCGCGCGGCCTGGCCTCGGGGTAGCCCTGCGAGGAGGAGAACGTGTCGCTCACGGTGGTGAGGACGGCGTTGGCCAGGCCCTTGTCGGGGTTCTCCTCGTAGACGAGGCGGAAGATGACGCCCGCCGCCATCAGGGAGACGGCCATCGGCATGAACACGATCAGCTTGAACGCGGTCGCCCACCTGATGCGCTCGGTCAGCACCGCGAAGATCAGTCCCAGGGTGGTGACGATGATCGGTGCGACGACGACCCAGATGAGGTTGTTGCGGATGGTGGTGAGCATGCCCTGATCACTGAAGATCGTGGCGTAGTTGCCCAGGCCCACGAATCCGGTGCCCGCCGCGTCGAACAGGCTCCGGAAAATCGAGTAGACGATCGGATAGACCACCCAGATGCCCAGCAGCAACGCGGCTGGGAGGAGGAAGGCGATGGCGACCGCCGGCGAGGGGCCGAGGCGTTTTCTCGTACGGGGGGTTTCAGCCGGTCCGGTGGGGGGCTCGCCCGCGGTGGCCGCGGGCGAGTCCTGCCGGCCGTCCAACCGTTCGGTCACGGCCTTACCTCTTTACTTCCAGGCCTTCTTGGCCTCGGCTTCGAGCGCCTCCTGGGTGCCCTTGACATCGCTGGGGTCGCGCAGGAAGTCCTGCAGGACCTTCCACTCGCCCTTGCCGTCCGTGCCGCCGAACGCGCTGGGGGCCAGGTCGGACATGTCGTAGCGGACCGCGTCACCGGCGGAGACGATCGTCTGGCCGAGCTGCTTCGTCAGCGGGTCGGGGTAGTTGTCGGGGGAGACGTTCTTGTTGGGCGACAGGTAGCCGGGGAGCTTGGCCCAGACCTCGCCGCCCTCCTTGGAGGCGAGGAACTGCACGAGCGCCATCGCGCCGGGGTTGTCCTTCATCGCCACGGCGACGTCGCCGCCGAGCACGACGGGGGCGGTGTCACCGGCCGAGGGGAACGGGAAGTACTTGGCCTCCTCGCCCAGCTTGGCGCCCGACTGGTCGGCCTCGACGGCCACGAAGTCGGCCTCGATGACCATGGCCGCCTTGTCGGTGCCGTAGACCTTGCTCACGCAGGTCGGGAAGTCCGTCTGCATGGTGCCGGAGGTGCCGTCGACCAGGAACTCGCTCTTGGAGACGATCTGCTGGATCTTCTCCAGCGCCGCCTTGACGGTGTCGTCGGTCCACGGGATCTCGTGCTTGGAGAGCTTGTCGTAGTTCTCCGGGCCGGCGGTGGACAGGTAGACGTTCTCGAACAGGTCGGTCAGCGTCCAGCCCGAGGCGCCGCAGAAGGAGAACGGCGGGGTGCCGGAGTCGGCGATGGTCTGAGCGGCCTTGACCATCTCGTCCCAGTTGGTGGGCGGCTGCACGCCGGCGTCCTCGAACGCCTGCGAGCGGTACCAGACCAGCGACTTGTGGGCGGCCTTGACCAGCACGCCGTACACCTTGCCGTCGACGGAGCCGAGCTCCTTCCAGTACGGCGTGTAGTTGGCGTCGATCTCCTTGACCACGTCGTCGTTCAGCGGCTTGAGCGCGTTCTGCTCGGCGTACTGCTGCACCAGACCCGGCTGCGGCAGGATGGCCACGTCGGGCGGGCTGCCGCCCTGGATGCGCGGGCCGAGGTAGGCGCCGGTGTCCTCACCGGTGGAGGCGTAGGTGACCTCGGCGCCGGTCTTGTCGGAGAAAGCCTTGAGCACCTGCTCGAAGTTCTTCTGCTCCGCCCCGGTCCACTTGGCGGCGACTTCGAGCTTCACGCCCTGGAGCGTCTTGGCGCCGTCGGACGCGGGAGCCGACTCCGACGCCGTGGGCTCGGTGGTCGTCGGCGCGTTACCGCAGGCGGCGACGGCTACCGCGAGCCCGGCCAGGATCGCTGCTGCTCTGCCTTTTCGCATGGCTGCCTCACTGGGTTCTGATGATCTCTTGGAGTTCGGACTTCATGGAGGCCGCCACGTCCTGCGCGGCCCCGGGGGAGGGGTTGCTGAGCGCCTTGGCGACCGAACTCGCGATCACCAGGCTCAGCTGGGTGTAGTTGGCGCTCACCGGCCGAGGGTGGGCGGCCAGAATGCTCTCTTTGAGCACGGGCAGGTAGGGGAAGCGTTTGATCAGCTCGGGATCGTCGTAGAGCTCGGTCCACACGGGCGGGAACGAGCCTTCGGTGAGGACCCGGCGCTCGTTCTCCAGGCTCGTGAAGTAGCGGATGAACTCCTGCGCGGTCTGCTGGTGCTTGGAGTAGGCGCTGATCGCCAGGTTCGCGCCGCCCAGCGTGCTGGAGCCGGGGCCGTCCAGGCCGGGCAGCCGGGTCACGCCCAGCTTCTTGCCCAGCTTGGCCTTGGCCGGTCCGTACGCGTGCGGCCAGTTGCGGGCGAAGGCCAGCCGTCCCTCCTGGAAGGCCAGGCGGGACTCCTCCTCCTTGTAGCTCAGCGACTCGTGCGGGATCCAGCCCTCGCGAAGTCCCTGGAGCATGAATTCGATCGCGGTCGCGCCCTTGGCCGGGTCGAGGGTCACCTCGGTGCCGTCGCGGCTGACGATCTCGCCGCCGGCCGAGTGCACGGCTTCTGAGAAGTTGACCGTGAGCCCCTCGTAGGCCAGGAACTGCCCGGCATAGCCTCCTATGTTGTGCTTTTTCGTGATTCGGCGTGACTCGGCGCGAAGCTCGGCCCACGTCCTGGGCGGCTTCTTGACCAGGTCGGCCCGGTAGTAGAGCAGCCCCGCATTACTGGTGTACGGGACGGCCCAGAGCTTGTCCTTGTAGACGGCCGTCTCCACGACGGGCGGCAGGAACCTGTCGAGCGGGAACAACCCGCGCTCCAGGGGGATGATCCAGCCGTTCTCCGCGAATTCGGCAGTCCAGAAGACGTCAAGCCCGAGCACGTCGTACCGGCTGCTCTGGGCCTGGAGGTTGGCCGCCATCTGAGCACGTTGCTCGTCGGCGGCCTCGGGCAGTTCCAGCAGCGTCACCTTCTCGGCCGGGTGGGCCTCGTTCCAGCGATCCAGCAGGGGTTGCAGGTACGCCGTGGTGTCGCGTCCGGTGGCGAACGTGATCGGGCCTGTTCCGCCCGTTCCCGTCTCGCCTCCGCCCTCGTTGCCCGTCGCCGCACAACCGGCCGCGAGAGTCACGGCCAGGAGCAGCGGCAGCGAGCGAAGCACCCTGTTTCCTCCGTGTTCAGAGTGTTTTACATACGTGTTAGGTAGATGCATTCATGTTATGCACACCTGTAATCTGTAGGTCAACGGATTGCTCTGTAACGCATACGTAACAGGACGCGGGGAGGTGGCGGTGCGGCTTCACCTGCTGGCGCTCCTGGCCAAAGAGCCGGCTCACGGCTACGAGCTGAAACAGGCACTGGAGCAGACCTTCGGCAGTGCCTATCCATCGCCCAACATCGGGCAGGTCTACGTCACGCTCGGCAGGCTGGAGAAGGACGGCCTCATCCGGGTGGTCGACGTCGAGCAGTCCAACCGGCCCAACAAAAAGGTCTACTATCTGACCGCCAAGGGCCGGGAGGTGCTGGAGGACTGGGTCGACGAGCCGACCGAGGGTCCCCGGGTGCGCGACGAGTTCTTCATGAAGCTCGTGCTCGCCCCGCTGACCGGCATCGCCGACCGCATGGTGCTGATCAGCCGTCAGCGCCGCCACTACTTGTCACTCATGAGCGATCTCAACGAACTCCTGGCCGCCACCCCGCCGACGGACCGCGTGGCGATGCTGCTCATCGAAGGAGCCATGCTGCATCTCCAGGCTGATCTTGACTGGCTCGAGCGCTGCCAGGAGGATCTGGCATGAGCTCGGTTGTGAAAACGGTCAATCTGGTCAAAATCTACCAGGATGGCGCGGTGCCGGTGCCCGCCGTGCGCGGGGTGGATCTCCAGGTCGAGCCGGGCGAGTTCGTCGCGATCATGGGTCCTTCCGGCTCGGGGAAGTCCACGCTCGTCCACATGCTGGGCGGGCTCGACGCGCGGACGAGCGGGGAGATCTGGCTCGACGGCAAGCGCGTCGACACCCTGTCGGAGAGCGCCTGGGCGCTGCTGCGGCGCAAGAAGATCGGCTTCGTCTTCCAGTTCTTCAACCTGGTCGCCAACATGACCGTCGGCGACAACGTCGAGCTGCCCGCGCTGCTGAGCGGCGCCTCGCCCAAGGTGGCCCGCGAGCGCCGCGAGAGCCTGCTGGAGGCGCTCAACCTCACCGACCGGGCAGAGGCGGCCCCCGCCCAGCTCTCCGGCGGCGAGCAGCAGCGGGTCGCGCTGGCCAGGGCGCTGGCCAACCAGCCCAGCCTGCTGCTGGCCGACGAGCCCACCGGCAACCTCGACAGCCGCAACACCCGCGACGTGCTCAACCTGCTCAGCAAGGTGCACAAGGAGGGACAGACCATCGTCATGGTCACCCACGACGCCCGCGTGGCGAGCCTGGCCGACCGGCTGGTGTCGCTGTTCGACGGCGAGATCGTCGACGACGGCCGCATCGCCCGCCGCCGCACCCGCACGGCGGGCGAGGTGATCGACCTCCGATGAGCACGTCTCTGGCCGGCAGCCGGTGGATCAGGGCCGACCTCCGCGCCAGGAGGGGCCAGGCCGCGCTGACCGTGCTGGCCGTGGCCGGCATCGTCGCCGCGCTGATCACCGCGGCGACCCTGCTGGAGGACGGCACCAACCCGTGGCGCAGCCTGTTCGCCCAGACCGACGGCGCCCACGTCTGGCTCTACACCAAGGACAGCCCTCAGGTCGCCTTAGGCGGCATCGAGGGCGTCACCCAGACCGCCGGCCCCTACCGCTCGGCGCCCGTCACCGTGGCTCAGAACGGCAAGAAGGAGCCGGCCGCGCTGCGCGCCATGCCGGCCACGCCGCCGGCCGTGGCACACCCCGTGGTGGCCGAGGGCAGGTGGCTCGACCCGTCCCAGCCCGACGGGGTGGTGGTCGAGCGGTCGTTCGCCGACTCCTTGGGGCTGCGCATCGGCGCGCCCTTCTCGATCATCGCGCTCAGCGGCCAGCGCCACACCCTCTACGTACGCGGCATCGCCGACTCCGCCGAGCAGGGCTTCTACCCCGAGTGGACGCCCGGCCTGGCGTACGTGCTGCCCCTCATGCTCGACCGCATCGAGCCCATGCTGGGCCGCAGCGAGTGGGTGACCGGGCTGCGCCTGACCGACGCCGAGGCCTCCCAGGTGGTCTCCCAGCGCGTCGTGGTCATGCTGGAGGACCGCCTGCAGCGCGTCTACACCTGGCGCGAGGTCAGGGCGGCCATGGAGCTGGACAACCGGCTGCTGGGCACGCTGCTCGCGCTGTTCGGCGTGGTCGGCATCGTGGCCGCCGCGCTCGCGCTGGCCAACGCGGCCGGCGGCCGGGTGCTGGGGCAGCTGCGCGACCTCGCCACCCTCAAGTCGATGGGCTTCACCAGGGGCCAGCTCGCGCTGCTGCTCCTCGTCGAGCACGGCGCGCTCGGCCTGCTGGGCGTGGCCATCGGTACGGTGGCGGGCTGGGGCGTGATGGCGGCCGTGCTCGGCCCGACGTCCGTGGCGCCCATCCCGGTGCTGGCCATCGTGGCGGGCACGGCCCTGCTGGTGCTGGCCGCCGTCGGGGTGCCGGCCTGGCGGGGCGGGCGCACGCCGCCGATCCCGGCCGCGCCCGCGGCGCCGCCGAGTGGCCGCCTGTCCAGGCTGGCCCGCCTGGCCCTCCTCGTACGCCTGCCGCCCGCCCTCGTGCTCGGCACCCGCGACGCCTTCACTCGCAGGGTGCCCGCGTTCCTGACGGCGTTCGGCCTGGCCGTGCCGATGATGATGATCACCATCGGGCTCGGTGTCTGGGCCACGCTGGACAACTTCCTGGCCCACCCGGAGCAGGTCGGCCAGCACGCCGCCCTCTACGTACGTCCCGGCAAACTGGAAGCGGCCGCCGCCGAGAAGCTGGCCGGCCGAGACCGCGACGTCAAAGCCGTCTACGCGGGCACCGACGTCAACGCGCTGGCTCCGGGCGAGGCCCGCTCGGTGAGGGTGCGGGCGATCGGCAGCTCGACGGACCCCTACCCGTTCCCGGTGGTCGAGGGCCGCATGTACACCCGCCAGGGCGAGGCCGTGGCCGGGCAGGGCCTGCTCGACCTGCTGGGGGTGAAGATCGGCGACCGGGTGCGGCTCACGGTGGGCGGCACCCCGCTGATCGTCCGGATCGTCGGCAGGACCGTCGAGCCGGAGCAGGACGGCGAGGTGCTCTCGGTCGGCATCGACAGCCTGGCGGCGAAGGACTCCGTGCCGCCGGAGTATTACGCGGTGGCGCTCAAGCCGGGCGCGGACCCCGGCGAGGTGCGGGGCAGGCTGCTCGCGGAGTCGGGCGAGAGCCTCGACGTGCAGGCCGCGGTGAACCCGGCCGACCGGCTGTCGATCATCAGAGTGGTGATCGTGGCGATGATCGCCGTGCTGGCCCTCATCGGCCTGGCCAACCTGCTCACCGCCAGCGCGCTCGGCCTGCGCGACCACGCCTTCGACCTGGCCGTGCTCAAGGCCATGGGGCTGACCCCGCGTCAGGTCATGGCCACGCTGGTGACCGGCACGGGCCTGCTGGTCGTGCTCGGTGTGGGCGTGGGCGCCGTGGCGGGGGTCAGCGTGGTCACCGGCCTGATCGACCTGCAGGGTCACACCAGCGGCGTCGGCGCGGGCATCGGCCGCGCGCCGTCGCCGGTGACCCTGACGGTGACCGTGCTCATAGCCGTGGGCACGGCCCTCGCGGTCGCGCTGATCCCAGCGCGCCGCGCGGCCCGTGCCCAGGTGCCGGTCACGTCTCGCTGATCGCCTTGCGCTCGCTCTGCTCGTCCTTCTTCAGGGCGAACCAGTAGAAGCCGTGGCCGGGCAGCGTCAGCAGGTAGGGCAGCTCCCCGATGGGCGGGAACTGCACGCCGCCGCGCGCCTCGACCGGGATCATGCCCTCGAAGCGGCGCAGGTCGAGCTCCACCGGCTGCGGGAACTTCGACAGGTTGTTGACGCACAGCATCACGTCGTCGCCGTCCTCGCGCACGTACGTCAGCACGGACGGGTTGGACGACCACATTTCGGTGTACGCCCCGACGCCGAACACCGGGTGCTTGCGCCTGATCTCCAGCATCTTGCGGGTGAAGTGCAGCAGCGACCCCTCGTGGCGCTGCTGGGCCTCCACGTTGACCGCCTGGTAGCCGTAGATCGGGTCCATGACGGCGGGCAGGTAGAGGCGGCCGGGGTCGGCCGAGGAGAAGCCGGCGTTGCGGTCGGGGCTCCACTGCATCGGCGTGCGGACCGAGTCGCGGTCCTCCAGCCAGATGTTGTCGCCCATGCCGATCTCGTCGCCGTAGTAGATGATCGGCGAGCCGGGCAGCGACAGCAGCAGCGCCGTGAACAGCTCGATGCGGTCACGGTCGTTGTCGAGCAGCGGGGCCAGGCGCCGCCTGATGCCGAGGTAGGCCCGCATGCGCGGGTCCTTGGCGTACTCCTTGTGCATGTAGTCGCGCTCTTCCTCGGTGACCGTCTCGAGCGTCAGCTCGTCGTGGTTCCGCAGGAAGATGCCCCACTGCGCGTGCTCAGGCAGCTTGGGCGTGAGTGACATGATCTCGGAGATCGGCTCGCGGGTCTCCTTCTTCACCGCCATGTAGATGCGCGGCATCAGCGGGAAGTGGAAGGCCATGTGGCACTCGTCGCCGCCCGTGGTGGGGTCGCCGAAGTATTCGACGACGTCCTCGGGCCAGCCGTTGGCCTCGGCGAGCAGCACGCGGTCGGGGTAGAGGCGGTCGACCTCGGCCCTGATCTTCTTCAGGTACGAGTGCGTCTCGGGCAGCCCGGCGCAGGCCGTGCCCTCGCGCTCGAACAGGTAGGGCACCGCGTCAAGACGGAAACCGTCGATGCCGAGGTCCAGCCAGAACCGCAGCACCTCCAGCATGGCCTCCTGCACCGCCGGGTTGTCATAGTTCAGGTCCGGCTGGTGGTGGAAGAAACGGTGCCAGTAGTACTGCTTGCGCACCGGGTCGTACGTCCAGTTGGACTCCTCGGCGCCGATGAAGATGATCGGTGCGTCGGGGTAGCCGCCGGGATGGTCTGACCACACGTAGAAGTCGCCGTACGGCCCCTCGGGGTCGTGCCGGGACGCCTGGAACCAGGGGTGCCGATCGCTGGTGTGGTTCATCACGAGGTCGGTGATGATCCGCAGGCCGCGTTCGTGGGCGGCCTCGATCAGCTGGACGAAGTCCCCCAAGTCCCCGAAGTCGGGAAGGATCTTCATATAGTCCGAGATGTCATACCCGCCGTCGCGCAGCGGCGACTCGTACAACGGCAGCAACCACAGGCAGTCGACACCGAGCCACTCGAGGTAGCCGAGCTTCTCGATGAGACCACGTAGGTCGCCGGTGCCGTCGCCGTTGGAGTCCTTGAACCCCCGGACGAGAACCTCGTAAAACACCGCCCGCTTGTACCAGGCTGGGTCTTCCGAGACGAAGGCCTCGGAGATCGGCTCCGGCGTTGGGGATGCGTTGATCATGATGTCGCTCACAGGAAGAGATGTGGGCAGGACGAAGTCACCGGTTGCCCCGGCGTTACTATCTGGTGACCGCGCCGCGTGGAGTCGTCATCCCTGCGAACTCCACTGCCCTCGAACGAGACCGGATTTGTGATCTGGTGCCCGTTTGTGCGGCGCTTACGGGCCGAACACTACCAGCCCGTTGGCTTTCCGGAACCCGCTTCTGCTGTGCGACGGTTAATACCCGAGAGATCCGTATGTAATCGCCCTGTTACCCAGAGTTCACTAAAAAGGTGGAGCGACGTCCGAGAGGTCGTTCTCGAAGTCGTTCAGCCACAGCCCGAACAGCACGAGACCGCGCACCCAGAAGCGGTCGTTCCAGCCGTTGAACCTGGTCAGAGCATCGGGGCCGCCGGCCACCACCTCGTGCAGCTCATCCGACAGCAGCCCCGGCACCCGGCTCACCACGACCTCCAGCATCCGGTGCGCATAATTTCGGGCAGGAGCCGCGGTCGAGCGCAGCGGGACCCTCATGAGCGGCTGCTTGACCACGTTCGTCGAGGGCAGAGCGGCCACCCTCGGATTGGCCGCGTGCAGCACCTCGCGGTAGAAGCGGCCCTGGTGCTTGCGGGCCACCCCGACCGACAGCGCCGCGTCGAAGAACTCCGGATGGATGAACGGCGCCAGGAACGACGCCTCGGGGCCCACCAGGTTCACCGCCGAGCGCGCGATGCCCCGCACGGTCCTGGTGTGCAGCACCGACAGCGGCAGCTCGGCCCGGTGGCCGTGGAACATGGAGGTGGCCGCGAGGAACTGCTCGCGTACGGTCTCCTCCATCCACTGCGCGGCCGCCTTCGACAGGAACGGCTGCGACGGCTGCCCCAGTGACAGCGAGCCCAGCACCGCCGCCGAGCGCTCGGCCTGCGTCCTGGCCTCCAGCGCGGCCCCGCTGACCATGAAGTTCTTCAGCAGCGGCCCGCCCGCCAGGCCGTCCACCAGGATCCGGCCCGCGCCGTGCACCTCCTTGGCGAAGGGGGCGTACCAGGCGTGGTGCGGCGTCAGGTACTCCAGCCTGCGCGCCACCTCCATGGCGTCGGCCGGGTAGGAGGCGGCGTCCTGCGGGACCACCCGGTGCGGGATGCCCAGCTCCCTGGTGATCGCCCTGGCGAACGCGATGTCGGTGTCGGTGCCGTCGTCGGGGCTGGTCGTCCACGACTCGACGTCCGCGCCCCTGGCCTTGGCCACGCCGGCCAGCAGCCGGGAGTCGTAGCCGCCGCTGACCGGCACGAGCAGCGGGCGGCCTTCGTAGTCGGCGTAGACGTGGTCGAGCAGCTCGACGATCTCCTGAGGGCTGATCCACGCCTCGTACGGCTCCGTGCGCAGCCAGCGCGGCAACCGGCGCTCGGTGGTGAGCCTGCCGTGCTCCCACACCAGCGCGCTCGCCCCCGGCAGCCGTTTCACCTCCGTGTACGGCGTCGCCTCGCCCAGCGGGAACGTCACCTGCAGGATCGAGGCCCACGCCGACCAGTCGATCGCGACGGGCACCAGGGTGAGCAGCGGCTGGATCAGCGACGAGAAGTAGACCGCGTCGTCCACCCGCACGTAGTAGACGTCCACCAGGCCGAGCGCGCCCGTGTGCAGCGCCACCCGCCCGCCGTCGCCGATCAGCCCGGGGGTCTCGTACGTCTCCGCGACCGTGATCCACTCGTCCTCGGCCGCCTTGGGCCGGCGCTCGCCCCAGGCGAACGCGTACGCGTCACCGGAGCGGTGGTAGGGCGGCAGCGGCGTGGAGCTGAACAGCGCCGCGTCGGCCGACTGCAGCGCGGGCCAGACCTTCGGTCCCGCGGCGGTGAGCTTGCCGAGCAGTGCGGTATCGATCCGGCCGAGAGCGCCGCAGACGTAGGGCCTTACGTTGAACTGCACCGGATCTCATCCCTTCGAGACGCTTCCGCAAAAGAGTATCCTTTGCCGGGCTGAGAGAGTGGAGGTCCGGTTTGTCGACTGAGCTAGAGAGTACGCGGAGAGCGCTGCGTGACGCCGTCGCGCAGGCCGAGCGTGCCGCCGAGCTGGCCAGGCTGCTGGACGCCGCCCAGGCCAGGCTGGCCGAGGCCGAGCAGCGCGCCGAGGAGGCGAAGGCGCTCGCGGAGCAGCTCAGCGAGACCGAGGAACGGCTGGCCGCCGAGCAGGCCGCCGCGGACAAGCTGCGCAAGGAGCTGGCCGAGCAGCGCTTCCAGGCCGAGGTGGCCAACTGGAAGCTCTCGTCGATCAAGGTCGCCCGCTGGAACCGGCTGGGCGACGCCATCAAGAGCGGCAAGAGCAACCCGGTACGCCTGGCCCGGGGCCTCAAGGGCGCCGCCAAGCCGGTCAAGCGCCCCACGGCGCCCAAGCGCAAGCCCGTCGCCACCGCGAACAAGGCCCAGGACGAGCGCCCTGGCGCCGCCTTCCAGGCCACCACCAGCACCAGGACGCTGGGCGGCGCCCAGTTCAAGCTCAAGCCCTTCCGGGTGCCCACCGGCCCCAACACCAGGCCGCACCTGACCGCCGCCGTCATCGCCGACCCGCACGCCGAGGCGCTGCTGCGCTACGAGTGGCGGCAGACCACCGGCTTCACGCCCCGCGACTTCGCCAGGGTGCTCCCGCTGGAGGTGCCCCACCTGCTGGTCGTGGAGTCCGTCACGCAGGGCCCGTGGGCCGAGGAGATCATCGGCGAGCCGGGCGAAGGGCTGAAGTCGCTGCTCGCGTGGTGCGCCGAGCGCGGCATCCGCACGGTCTTCTGGCACACCAAGGGCGACGTCTCCGCGTACGCGCAGGCCGCCGACCTGTTCGAGCACCGCTTCACCGCCGACCTGACCGTGGCGTGGCCGCGCCTGCAGTTCGGGGTGCAGCCCCGGGTGCACAACCCGCTGCCGCTGTCCGGTGGCCGCATCGACCGCGTGCTCACCCTCGACCAGCTCCTGCCCGAGCACCTGACCTACCCCGACGTGCTGACCTCCTACCGCTGGCCGGCCGCCGCCGACTGCCCGCCGGGCACCCCGCAGTGGCGTCTCGCCGAGATCGCCGCCTGCGGCACGCCCATCGGCACCGAGGCCGACTCGCGGCGGGCGCACGTGGCGCTGCGGCGGGCGTACGCGATGGGCACGATGAGCGAGCGCATCGACGAGATGCTCGACGCGATCGGCCTGCCCAGCGCGCGGCCCACGCTCAACACCTCCGTGCTGCTGCCCATCGTCGACCCCTACACGATGGAGCACGCGCTGGCGCAGGTCGCCCGGCAGTCGGGCGTCGACCAGGTCATCGTCATCGGGCCGCCGGAAGCCGAGCTGCGGGCTCGCGACGTGCTGCCCGACGTCGAGGTCATCCACCGGCGGCCGGCGCCGTCCATGACCGTCGGCGCGATGCTCAACGCCGGCATCGACCTGTGCGAGGCCGACTTGGTCGCGGTCATGGACCCGCGCGACGTCTACGGCCCCCACTACCTGTCCGACCTGCGCAGGGCGTTCCTGTTCAGCACCGCCGACATCGTCGGCAAGGCCGCCTTCTACGCCCACCTGCGCAAGCCGCAGGCCACGCTGCTCAAGCAGCCGGAGGCCGAGTACGGCTACCTGCCCGAGATCGCCGGCGGCACCCTGCTCGCCCGCCGCAACGCGCTGCGCGAGCTGGGCTTCGCCGACCTCACCGAGGGCTGGGACGAGGTGCTCATGCGGCAGTGCCGTACCGACGGCGTCAAGGTCTTCTCCGCCGACCGGTTCGGCTACGTACGGGTGCGCGACGAGGACCGCTGGCTGCTCGGCGCGGCCCAGCTCGTCGAGTACGGCTCCGCCGAGCCCCACGCGCTCATCTGAGCCGCCCCCGTCCGCTCGTCGGGGAGGAACGAGCCGGGTGCCATGCGCATAAGGTCTTCGGAGTGACGTCCGATGAGCTGGTCGCCGTGCTGGGGGAGCCGCCCGTGCCCGACGGCACGTGGGAGCACGAGATCCGCTACGTCTCCGCGGCGGCCCTGCGGCGCCGGATCCCGCCCGGTGAGCTGGCCGAGCGGGTGCGCGCGCTCGGGGGCGTGGTCCGCGCCGAGGTGGCGGGGGCCGGGTTCCTGCGGATCGTCGTGGACGACCCCTTCCTGCTCATCGAGGCGGCGCCGGTGCCGTACGAGCCGTCCTGGCCCGACTTCCCGCGCACCTGGGACAACCCCGGCTTCGTCGTGCGCTACGCGCACGCGCGCGCCTGCGCCGTGCTGAGGTGGGCGGCGGACCTCGGGGTGCCCGGCCCGGCGGGCCTGCCCGACGACGCGGCGCACCGGCACGTGCTCAGGGTCCTGGCCGAGCTCCCGGGACGCCGGTCGAGCAGGGACCCCGGGTGGGAGGCGTACCTGGTGCGGCTGGCGCTGGCCTACCACGACGCGCACGAGCGGGCGCCCGCCGTTCCGGCGGGCGACGAGGAGCCGTCGCCGGCGCACGCGGCCCGCGTGCGGGTGGCCGATGTGGTACGTACGGTGCTTCCCGGCCCAGACCGGCTGTGAGCAGAAAATATCCGGTGAAACGGCGAAAAAGAGTAAAAATTACCCTGCCAGACCTTGATCGCGTCTCGATACGTGGTCACAGGGTCATGGCTTACTTGCGCTTCCGATAGCCTCGATCGGGTGAGTCGATTCGCCCATCCCGCCGGGGACCGGCACGCCGAGATGCTGCCCCACGAGCGCCCGCCGCAGGCGCCCGCCGACCTCAACCGGATCAACCCCGCGATCTGGCCTCGAACGTCGAGCCGGGCCGACGGGGCGCTGACCGTGGGCGGGGTGGACGTACGCGACCTGGCCCGCGAGCACGGCACCCCGCTCTACGTCATCGACGAGGACGACGTGCGCTCGCGCATGCGCGACTACGCCACGGCCTTCGCCGGCTCCGAGGTCCACTACGCCGGCAAGGCGTTCCTGTGCAAGGAGATCGTGCGCTGGCTGCTCGACGAGGGCCTCGGCCTCGACGTCGCCAGCGGCGGCGAGCTGGCCGTCGCGCTCAGCGTCGGCTTCCCCGCCGAGCGCATCACCATGCACGGCAACAACAAGTCCACCGCCGAGCTGCGCAGGGCGCTGGAGGCCGGCGTCGGCCACATCGTGGTCGACTCCTTCGACGAGATCGCCCGGCTCGGCCACCTCGCCCAGGAGCACGGCAAGCGGCCCAAGGTGATGATCCGGGTGACCACCGGCGTCGAGGCCCACACCCACGAGTTCATCGCCACGGCCCACGACGACCAGAAGTTCGGGCTGTCGCTCAACTCGGGTGCGGCGGCCGAGGCCGTACGCCGCATCCTGGCCCTGCCCCAGCTCCAGCTCGTCGGGCTGCACTCCCACATCGGCTCCCAGATCGTCGACACGGCCGGGTTCGAGGTCGCCGCGCGGCGCCTGGCCGGGCTGCTCGTCGAGATCAAGGAGGAGCACGGCGTCGTGCTGCCCGAGCTCGACCTCGGCGGCGGCTACGGCATCGCCTACGTCGAGGGCGACGACGCCCCCGACATCAAGGAGCTGGCCGACGGGCTGCGCGAGATCGTCACCAAGGTCTGCACCGACGCCGGCCTGCCGGTGCCCCGCCTCACCATCGAGCCTGGACGCACCATCGTCGGCCCCGGCGGCATCACCCTCTACGAGGTCGGCACCATCAAGGACGTCGAGGGCCTGCGCACCTACGTCAGCGTCGACGGCGGCATGAGCGACAACGTCCGCACCGCCCTCTACGGCGCCGAATACTCCGCCGCCCTGGCCAGCCGCGCGAGCCAGGCGGAGCCCATGCTCAGCCGCCTGGTCGGCAAGCACTGCGAGAGCGGCGACATCATCGTGCGCGACTTCCACCTGCCGAGCGACCTCGCGCCAGGCGACCTCATCGCCGTCGCCGCCACCGGCGCCTACTGCCGCTCGCTGGCCAGCAACTACAACTACCTGCCGAGACCCGCCGTGGTCGCCGTCTCGGGCGGCGCCTCCCGCGTGATCGTGCAGGGCGAGACCGAGGACGACCTGTTGAGGGGGCAGCTGTGAAACCGCTGAAAGTGGCGCTGCTGGGCTGCGGCGTGGTCGGCTCCCAGGTCATCAGGCTCATGCACGAGCAGGCCCCCGACCTCGCCGCCCGCGTCGGCGCGCCGCTCGAGCTGGCCGGCGTCGCCGTGCGCAGGCTCGGCCGCAAGCGCGACGTCGAGGTCGATCCCGCGCTGCTCACCACCGACGCCGAGTCGCTCGTCACCCGCGACGACATCGACATCGTCATCGAGGTCATCGGCGGCATCGAGCCGGCCCGCTCGCTGATCACGGCCGCCCTGTCGAGGGGCAAGTCCGTGGTCACCGCCAACAAGGCGCTGCTGGCCGAAGACGGCGCCACCCTCCACGAGGCGGCCAGGGCCGGCAACGGCGACCTCTACTTCGAGGCCAGCGTCGCCGGCGCCATCCCGCTGCTGCGCCCCCTGCGCGAGTCGCTGGCCGGTGACCACGTCAAGCGGGTGCTCGGCATCGTCAACGGCACCACCAACTACATCCTCGACAAGATGGACTCCACCGGCGCCTCCTTCACCGACGCGCTCGAGGAGGCCCAGACGCTCGGCTACGCCGAGGCCGACCCGACCGCCGACGTCGAGGGCTTCGACGCCGCCGCCAAGGCCGCCATCCTCGCCGGGCTCGCCTTCCACAGCCGGGTACGGGCCGAAGAGGTGCACCGCGAGGGCATCACCGAGATCACCGCCACCGACGTCGCCTCCGCCAAGGCCATGGGCTACGTCATCAAGCTGCTGGCCATCTGCGCGCGCTCCGACGACGGCCGCTCCTTCGGCGTGCGGGTGCACCCGGCGATGATCCCGCGCAGCCACCCGCTGGCCGGGGTGCGCGAGGCGTACAACGCGGTCTTCGTGGAGGCCGAGTCGGCGGGGCAGCTCATGTTCTACGGCAAGGGCGCGGGCGGCGCGCCCACCGCGTCCGCCGTGCTCGGCGACCTGGTGGCCGTCGGGCGCAACCGCCTGGCCGGCACCCGCGGCCCCGAGGAGTCCACCTACGCCGAGCTGACCGTCCACCCCATGGGCGAGACCGTCACGCGCTGCCACGTGGCGCTCGACGTCGCCGACAAGCCGGGCGTGCTGGCCCGGGTGGCCGAGCTGTTCTCCAAGCACGACGTGTCCATCCAGACCGTCCGGCAGGAGGGCAGGGGCGACGACGCCCAGCTCGTCATCGTCACCCACCGTGCCACCGACGCCGCGCTCTCGGCCACCATGGAGGGGCTGCGCGAGCTCGACATCGTCCGCGCGGTCGCCAGCGTGATGCGCGTGGAGGGCGACGAGGTCGGCTGAAGGGGCGGTAATCGCCAGATCGCTCCCGAAACGGGCGTAAGGTAGGCGCCGCCGATTCCGTCCCTGCGCCCGAGGAGCAGCCTGCGATGTCCGAGACCCCCTGTGGCTTCGCGCGTACGCCGGAGAAGGGGCTGGCCCGCCTCCACTGGAACACCGGCGCATGGGCGGTCGAGGGCGGGCCGCCCGAGGTGCCAGAGCTGCGCCCGCTGCGCGGCCTGGAGGTCGAGTGGCCCGAGCGCGAGGTGCCGCTCGACGGGCTCATGCGGCTGGCCGCGGCCGGCGTGCCGCTGACCGCCGCCGACGCGCCCGCGTGGGTGCCCGCCGGCCTCGCCGCGCTGCTCACCGACCGCGACTGGCTCGCCCACCCGGCCGACGGCACCGCGCGCTCGCTGGCCGACCTGCGGCGCGAGGAGCACAGCGTACGCCTGCGCCGCCTGGCCCACCCCACGGCCATCCCGCACGTCAGCATCGTCATGGCCACCAAACGGCCCGCCATGGTGCCCGCCGCGCTGGCGCAGATGGAGCGGCAGCGCGACGTCGTCGCCGAGGTGCTGCTCGGCCTGCACGGGGTGGCCTTCGACGAGGTACGCGAGGCCGTCGGCTCCTGCGCGCTGCCCGTGCGCCACGTGGAGGCCGACGCCTCGGTGCCGTTCGGCGAGGTGCTCAACCAGGCCGCAGCCCTGGCGGAGTGCGACTATCTGGCGAAGTGGGACGACGACGACTGGTACGGCCCCCGCCACCTGGCCGACCTGTTCATGGCGCTGACGTACGCGGGGGCCGACGTGGTGGGCACCACGGCCGAGTTCTTCTACCTGGAGCCGCTGGAGGCGACGATCAGGCGCACGACGTTCGCCAGCGGGGCGAGCTATCCGAGCGAGGTCCACGCCGATCACGTGGCGGGCGGCACGATCATGGTGTCCCGGTCGAAATTCCACGACATAGGCGGATATCCCGCGCTGCCACGGGCCGTCGATCTCGAGTTCCTCAAGGCGGCCAAGAGCGCGGACGCCCGCATCTACCGCACCCACGGCCTCGGCTACGTCCTGCGCCGCGGGCTCAGCGGCGAGCACACCTGGCAGCTTCCGCTCGCCCACTTCCTCAAGGTGGCCGCCAACCAGTGGCGGGGCTTCCGCCCGAGCCTGCTGATGGAAGCCGCGTGACCGCCCGCGTACGCGGCAACGACTACCGCGTCCTCGCCTCCGGCGAGCCCTTCGAACCCCGGCTCACGGTCAGCGTCGTCGTGCCCGCGTACGGCGGCCAGGACAAGCTGGACCTGGTGCTCGCCGCGCTGGCCAGGCAGACGTACCCGGCCGAGCTCATCGAGGTCATCGTCGTCGACAACGGCAGCGAGCCGCCGCTGCGCCTGCCCGCCGAACGGCCCGAACTGACCCGGCTGGTGCGCTGCGAGCGCCCAGGACGCGCCGCCGCCCGCAACGCCGGACTGGGAGCCGCCACCGGCGAAGTGATCCACTGGCTCGATTCCGACGTGCTGCTCACCCCCGGCGCGATCGAGGCGCACATGCGCTGGCACCACGCCGCCCCCTACCTCGTCGTCACCGGCTACCTGCGCTTCACCGAGGCGCCCGTGCCCGCCGAGCTGCCGTCCGACCTGGAGGCCGCCTTCGAGCCCGCCGAGCCGCACGCCTGGCTCGTCGACCTCGTCGAGCGCACCGACGGGCTCACCGACAACGCCCAGCGGCCCTTCAGCCTGCACGTGGGCGGCGCCACCTCCGTCAACGCCGCCCTGATCAAAGCCGCCGGGCCCATGGACGACGACCTGGTGCTCGGGCAGGACACCGAGCTCGGCTACCGGCTGTGGCAGGCGGGCGCGGTCTTCGTCCCCGAGCCCGCCGCGCGCGGCTACCACCTCGGGCCGACCATGCGCATGCGCGACAAGGCGCCCATCGACCGGGTCAGCCACGCGTTCGTCGCCGACCGCATCCCGGCCTACCGGTGGCTGCGCGGGCATCCCGGGCGGCAGTGGAAGGTCCCGTACGTCACCGCCGTCGTCTCCGCGACGACCACCGGCTACGACGAAGTGCGGGCCACCGTCGACGCGCTGCTGGCCGGCACCGTGCCCGACGTGTCCGTGCTGCTCGTCGGCCCCTGGGACACCCTCGACCACGACCGCCGTGCGCCCCTGAAGGACCCGTCGCTCGACCTGGTGCTGATCGAGGGACACTACCGGCACGAGGGCCGGGTACACCTGGTGACCTCGGCCTCCGCCTCGGGCTGGGCCTCCGCCTCCGCCTCCGCCTCCGCCTCCGCCTCCGCCTCGGGCTCTGCCTCTGTCTCGGGCTCCGCCTCGGCCTCTGTCTCTGCCTCAGCCTCGGTCGACCCGGCGGTGCCGTACACGCTGCACCTGCCCGCCGGCTGGATCCCCGGCCACGACACGCTCGCCCGCCTGCTCGACCTGGCCCGCGACGAGGGCCTCGGCCTGGTGAACCTGCTCCTGGACGAGAGCTCAGGCGGCGTCGTGGCGGCCCGGCTCGAACGTGCCTCCGCCTTCGCCAGGGCCCGCATCGTGGCCGCCGCTGGCGAGAACCTGGACGACGTGGTGGACGAGGTCGCCGGCGTGCTGTGGGCCGACGGCGCCACCTACGGCTTCACCACCGAGGCCGAGCCGCCGCAGGGGCGGCGCAGCGCGTACAAGGAGAAACTGGCCGCGCAGGCGGAGGCGGCCCGGCTGGCCAAGGAGGCCGAACGCCTGCGCGCCCAGGTGGCCAAGTGGCGCGAGGAAGCAGGCACCTGGCGCAAGTCGGCCGTGGAACTCCGCCGCGAGGTAGGCACCCTCCGCCGCCGCATAGCCGCCGCCAACCGCCCCCAACAAGACCTCCGCTCGCTGGTGTCGACAACAGTAAAACGCGCCTTCCGCCGCACCCGCTGACCCCGCTCGGGGCGGGATGGGGGTGCAGCCGGCCACCACGGGATGGGGATAAAGCCGGCCACCACGGGATGGGGATAAAGCCGGCCACCACAGGATGGGGGTACAGCCGGCCACCACGGGGTGGGGGCACTGCCGGGCCCACAGGCTGGGGGCACAGCCAGGCCCTCGGTTGGGAGCACCGCCAGATTCACGGGTGAGGCGACAGCGGCCGAACGCTCAGCCGACCCTCCAGCGCGCGCGGACGCGCTCTTCGCGGCCGGAACCGCCGACCCACCTCCTCCGCAGCCGCCGGCCTCACCGTGTGAGGGGGGGTGGGGGCGGGGCCACAAGCGAGCCCTTCAACGGTGACTCACCCCACGGGGTGCGAGGCGGCAGCGGCCGGACGCTCAGTCGGCCCTTCAGCGCGCAGCGGATGCGCTCTTCGCTGGCGGATCCGCCGACCCACCTTCTCCGCCGTAGCCGCTGGCATCACCGTGTGGGGTGGGGGCGGGCGTAGCTGGTTTCCCTCCTCCCTAAAGGCGCCTCAGCCGGCGTGGGTTCCCCCTCCTCAGAAGGACCTCAGCCGGCGTGGGTTCCCCCTTCTCCCCGAAAGACCTCAGCCGGCGTGGGGTTCCTTTCCCAAAGGACCCCCAGCTGGTGTGGTGGGTTAGTTGGGGCGGAGGGCTGATTTGAGGCGGCGTAGGAGGGTTTTGTCTGGCGGGTCCGATGAGACCTGCACGGTCGCCTGCGGGGCCGGGATCGTGACCGGGTCCGGCTGTGCGGGCGCGGGCCAGAAACGGTCGGGCGGCTCGTGACGTACGCCGTGCGTGGCCGCGATGACCTCGTCCACGTCATCGCCCGCGCCCGTGAGCAGCACGGCCCGGCCCAGCGCGGAGGTGCGTTCGAGGCGGGCCGTGCGTCCGTCCGGGAGGTTCACCACCAGCACGCCCGTCAGGTCCTTCTGCACCGATTCGATCATCCGCTCCAGCGTCGCCCGGTGCAGCGGCACATCCACGGGCCCCCGGTAGCGGAACGGGATCGGGGCCGGCGTGGACGCGGGCTCGTCGATGAGGCGGATGCGTTCGTCGTGCGCGAACAGGTCACGCAGCAGCCGCAGCTCGAAGTCCGGGTCGGACAGCGAGTAGCGGCGCCCGTCGGCCAGCCGCGACCACGGCCCGACCAGCGTCACCACGACGTCCTGCACCTTGCCGTCCAGCGCCGCCGCCACCGCCTGCCGCACAGCGGTCTCGGAGGCGCCGGAGACGTCGAGGACGACCTCCACGTACGGCACCAGCCACCGCCGCCCCCGGTCCTTGCGCAGGTCACGGCGGAGCGGGATGCGATGGGCCAGGAAAGGCTCCACGGCACGCACCGCCCGCTCCCTGTCGCGATGCTGCGAGGGCAGCCCCAAGTGGACGGCCTGGGCGTCCATGTCGGGCACGAAGACCACGCCGTGCATGGCCAGCCGATAGGAGAACTCGGTGTCCTCGCCACGCGCGACCGTAGGGTCGAGCCCGCCCACGGCGTGGAAGACCTCCCTGGGAAGGGCGAAGGTCGGCCCCGTGCACACGTGGTACGGATTGCGGCTCTTGCGCAGCCCGTCGGTCTTGGCGATCGTCGCCTCCGTCGAGCTGGCCACCGCCGTCTCCAGGTCGAACAGCTCTCCCAGGTGTCCCGCCAGGAAGACCTGCTCGGGGGTGACGGGCGGCGCGTCGACGAACTTCTTCATGCCGATCGTGACCAGGTAGTCGGTCTGGTGGTGCCAGCGCGCCAGGGCCTCGATGTGCTCCCTGCAGGCCACCATGTCGGAGTCGAGCCGCTGGATGATCTCGCCGTCGGCGGCCTTCGCCCCGGTGTTGACCGCGTTGGAGATGCCCCAGCCGTCGCGCACGCGTACGAGACGGGTGTTGAACGGCCGGATCTCGGGCAGGCGGATGGGCGGGTCGCTGCCGTCGTCGACGACCAGGACCTCCATGAGGTGCTCCGGGTACGTCTGCGCGGCCAGCGCCGCGAGCGTCAGGTCGAGCTTGTCCTGCCCGCCGCGCGCGGGTATCACCACGCTGACGGAAAGGGCGGGTGACCAGGCGCCGAGCAGCGGTGCCGTCACCGGTGAATAGTCGTTCTGCCTCAGAGCAGGACGCGCGTTCATGGTCGTGACCCCCTGGCCGAGACCTTATCGGGAGATGCTGAGAATTTCCTGAATAGTGCTCCTGTCCAATGCAGGAGTTCGGCGGGTGTCCGACCCGTGGACGCCGCTCCGCGACGGTCCCCGGCACCCCGTACACTCTGTGCCCAACAGCGCAGGTAGGGAGTCATCATGAGCAGGTCGTGGCGTGGCCTCATCGAGGAGTACCGCGAGCGTCTTCCGGTCACCGCGAAGACGCCCGTCATCACGCTGCTCGAAGGCGGCACGCCGCTGGTGCCCGCGCACCGCGTCTCGGCGCTCACGGGGTGTGAGGTCTACCTGAAGGTCGAGGGGGCCAACCCGACGGGCAGCTTCAAGGACCGCGGCATGACGATGGCCATCAGCAAGGCCGTCGAAGAGGGCGCCAAGGCGGTCATCTGCGCCTCCACGGGCAACACCTCCGCCTCGGCCGCCGCCTACGCCGTACGCGCCGGGCTGACCTGCGCCGTGCTGGTGCCACGGGGGAAGATCGCGATGGGCAAGCTGGCCCAGGCGCTCGTGCACGGTGCCACGCTGCTGCAGGTCGAGGGGTCGTTCGACGACTGCCTGGAGATGACGCGCAAGCTGTCGTCCAACTATCCGATCGCGCTGGTCAACTCCGTCAACCCGTACAGGTTGCAGGGCCAGAAGACCGCCGCGTTCGAGATCGTCGACGCGCTCGGCGACGCCCCCGACATCCACTGCATCCCCGTCGGCAACGCCGGCAACATCTCGGCCTACTGGATGGGCTACGGCGAATACGCCGACGACGGGGTGGCGACGAAGCGGCCGCGCATGTTCGGCTTCCAGGCCAGCGGCGCGGCGCCCATCGTGCAGGGCGCGCCCGTCACCCACCCGCACACGATCGCCACGGCCATCCGCATCGGCAACCCGGCGTCGTGGTCGCTGGCCACCGCGGCCCGCGACGAGTCGGGCGGCGTGATCCAGGCGGTGACCGACCGGCAGATCGCGGCGGCGTACAAGTTGCTGGCGCAGGAGGAGGGCGTGTTCGTCGAGCTCGCTTCCGCCGCCAGCGTAGCGGGGTTGCTGCAGGCCCACGCGCAGGGCATGGTTGATCCGGGGCAGCGCATCGTGTGCACGGTGACGGGCAACGGGCTGAAGGACCCTGACTGGGCGATCTCGGGGGCGCCCGCGCCGGTGGTCATCCCCATCGACGTCCACGCCGCCGCTGCGGCGCTCAACCTCGCCTGACGGGGAGTGACGAGGGAAAAGTGAACGAATGAGGACCGTTGACATTCGCGTGCCCGCGACGTCGGCCAACCTGGGGCCGGGTTACGACGCGCTCGGGCTCGCGCTGAGCCTCCACGACGAGGTCACGGCCACGCTCACCGGGGAGCGCGGCGTCCACGTCGTCGTGGAGGGCGAGGGGGCGGGGGAGGTCGATCCCGGCGAGGGGCATCTGGTCGTCAAAGCCATGCGGGTGGCGTACGACCGCATGGGCGTGCCCCAGCCGGAGGGCATACACCTGCACTGCCGCAACCGCATCCCGCACGCACGGGGGCTCGGGTCGTCGTCGGCCGCGGTGTGCGCGGGCATTCTGGCCGCGCGCGCACTCGCGGACTCGGGGGAGAACGCGCTGAGCGACGACGACGTCTACGCGCTGGCCACCGAGATGGAGGGCCATCCCGACAACGTCGCGCCCTGTCTTTCCGGTGGGCTGACGGTCTCGTGGTCCGACCACACCGGGCTGCCGCATAGGCTGAAACTAGTTCCCGACCAGCGCATCCGTCCGGTCGTCTGCGTCCCTTCGACGCGGTTGTCGACGGAGGCCGCCCGGGGGCTGCTGCCGAAGGACGTGCCCCACGAGGACGCCTCCTTCAACGCCGGCCGGGCCGCGCTGCTGATCGCGGCGCTGACCCAGCGGCCAGAGCCGGGGCTCCTGCTCGCCGCCACAGAAGATCGGCTCCACCAGCAATACCGCGCGCCTGCCATGCGGCAGAGTGCGGATCTGGTAGAACGTCTCCGTGCAGTGGGCGTGCCCGCGGTCGTTTCGGGAGCGGGTCCCACGGTTCTTGCGTTTTCGACATCGGATTCGCAGGATTTGATCGCGCCAGAAGTGGGTAATGACTGGCACATCCAGCAAATGGACGTCGACCCGGTTGGTGCGAACGTTCAGTTCCCCGAGACACGCTGATGCCTCTTTAGACCTTCAGGGAATAGCCGTGTGCGCTGGTGATGTTAGGCTGATAGCCGCACCAGATGCCCCCTTGGTGGGTGCGTGCTTGTCAGCCATACATCGCTGCATCATGCTTCACGTCGCGAGGCGTGAGCAGCGCGGCTGTCTCCCCGGAATCCGTTGCCTCCGGTTGGCCCACACCCGGTTGGCGCAACGCGAGGTGGCGACGACGGGGATCTGCGCGTTCGAATCATCTCGACATCTGGTTGGCGACAGCAATCTGGGGGGTGTCAGCCACGCGCCAAGGGCCATCGGCGGCGTGGACGAACCCCTCCCCAAGAGTGGCGGCCGTCTCAAGCGACAGCCGAAGATCGCAAAGTGCACCCCGACCCGGTCTGTCCCGCCGGATCGCAAGCACCTCCGGGACGCCCGGAAGAACAAATCCGGCGCCCGACCCCTGGGAAGGACCTTTTAGTTGAGCGACACCACCGAACTCCTCTCCGACGCATCAGGCGCTGAGCCGGCGTCCGGCGACACCCCCACCCGCGCAGCGGCCAAGCCGCGTGCGCGTCGCTCCGGCACCGGCCTGTCCGCCAAGGTGCTGCCCGAGCTGCAGAAGATGGCAGCGGAGCTGGGCATCAGCGGGACCGGGCGCATGCGGAAGAGCCAGCTCATCGCGGCCATCCAGGAGAAGCAGGGTGGCGGTTCCGGAGACGGCGCAGCGACGGCCGCGCCGGTGGCCGAGGCCCCCGCGGCCGCCCCCGCAGAGGCGGCGCCCGCGGCGGAGCGACCCACCCGTACACGCAGGGAACGTTCCCGCGCCAAGACCGTGGAAGAGCCCGCGCAGCAGCCCGCCGCCGCCGCGCCCGAGCCCGTGGCCGCAGCGCCTGAGCCGGTCGCCGCCGCCGTGGCGGAGCCGGTCGTGGAGCAGCAGTCGCAGCCCGCGGACGCCGGACAGGGCGAGTCGCGCTCCGAGCGCGGCGAGAGCAGGCGCGAGCGCCGCAGCCGTGGCGAGCGCCGCGAGCGCGGCGAGCGGGGCAGCGACCGTAACAGCGACCGCGGTGACCGTGGCGACCGTGGCGACCGTGGCGACCGCATCAGTGACGGCGGTCGTGACAGCGGTCGCGACGGCGGCCGTGACAGTGGCCGTGACAGTGGTCGTGACGGCGGTCGCGATGGGGGTCGCGGCGACCAGCGCGAGCGCGTCGCAGCCGACGCGGGCGGCCGTTCCGACCAGCGCGGCGACCAGCGCAACGACCCGCGCAACGACCAGCGCGGCGGCGACGACGACGAGCGCGGCGGACGCAGCCGCAGGGGCCGCTTCAGGGAGCGCAACCGTGGCCGTGGCCGCGACCGCTTCGACAGCGGCGAGCCCGTCATCGGCGACGACGACGTGCTCATCCCGATCGCCGGCATCCTCGACATCCTCGACAACTACGCGTTCGTCAGGACCAGCGGCTACCTGCCCGGCAGCAACGACGTCTACGTCTCGCTCGCCCAGATCCGCCGCAACGGCCTGCGCAAGGGCGACGTCATCACCGGCGCCGTCCGGCAGCCGCGCGAGGGTGAGCGGCGCGAGAAGTTCAACGCCCTGGTCCGCCTCGACACCGTCAACGGCATGGACCCGGAGCAGGCCCGCAACAGGCCCGACTTCAACAAGCTGACGCCGCTCTACCCGCAGGAGCGCCTGCGCCTCGAGACCGAGCCCAACATCCTCACCACGCGGATCATCGATCTCGTCTCGCCGATCGGCAAGGGCCAGCGCGGTCTCATCGTCTCGCCGCCGAAGGCGGGTAAGACGATGGTGCTGCAGGCCATCGCCAACGCGCTCACCCGCAACAACCCCGAGTGCCACCTCATGGTCGTGCTCGTGGACGAGCGGCCTGAAGAGGTCACCGACATGCAGCGGTCGGTCAAGGGCGAGGTCATCCACTCGACCTTCGACCGTCCCGCCGAAGACCACACCACGGTCGCCGAGCTCGCCATCGAGCGGGCCAAGCGCCTGGTGGAGCTGGGTCACGACGTCGTCGTCCTGCTCGACTCGATCACCCGGCTCGGCCGCGCGTACAACCTCGCGGCCCCCGCGTCCGGGCGCATCCTGTCGGGTGGTGTCGACTCCACGGCGCTCTACCCGCCCAAGCGCTTCTTCGGCGCCGCCCGCAACATCGAGAACGGCGGCTCGCTGACGATCCTCGCCACGGCCCTGGTCGAGACCGGGTCGAAGATGGACGAGGTCATCTTCGAAGAGTTCAAGGGCACCGGCAACATGGAGCTCAAGCTCAACCGGTCCCTGGCCGACAAGCGGATCTTCCCGGCGGTCGACGTCGACGCGTCCAGCACGCGTAAGGAAGAGATCCTCATGGCCAAGGAGGAGCTGCAGATCGTCTGGAAGCTGCGCAGGGTGCTGCACGCACTCGACATGCAGCAGGCGCTGGAGCTGCTCCTGGAGAAGATGAAGGAGACCAAGTCCAACGCGGAGTTCCTCATGCAGGTCCAGACGACCACGGTGAGCAACGACCGCGGCTAGCGGCTGCGTCGTGAGGGGTGGCGGTGTCGTCCGCCACCCCTCACGCGTTCCCGTGCCGGGCTCATGAGGAATGAGCGATGGCCTGGGATGGTTTCACGATCTGGCACACTGGTAGCTGACCATTTTGCGGTTCCGGTTCACGCCATGCGTGAAGGCGACCCGGCGGCCGCACCCCGAAAGGACAGCGATGAAGCGCGACATCCACCCTGACTACCACGTGACGCAGGTGACCTGCTCCTGCGGCAACACGTTCACCACCCGCAGCACCGCGAAGAACGGCGTGATCCACGCCGACGTGTGCTCGGCCTGCCACCCGTTCTACACGGGCAAGCAGAAGATCCTCGACACCGGCGGCCGGGTGGCCCGCTTCGAGAAGCGCTTCGGCAAGAAGGCCTCGGGCAAGTAGCTCCACGTACGCCGGCCCGGACGCACACGCGTGCGCCGGGTCGGCGTTGTTGGTGAACGGCCCGTACTTCTCGATACAAAGGATCCACGGTGAATCTCGACGAGTTGCTCAAGGAGTATTCCGAGCTGGAGTCGCAGCTCGCCGACCCCGCCGTGCACGCAAACCAGAACAGGGCCCGCACGCTCGGCAAGCGCTACTCCCAGCTCACGCCCGTCATCGGCACCTACCGCGAGCTCGAGTCGGTCCGCGAGGACCTCACGGCCGCCAAGGAGCTGGCCGGCGAGGACGAGACGTTCGCGGCCGAGGCCGCCGAGCTGGAAGCCCGCATCCCGCAGCTCGAAGAGCGGCTGCGCCACCTGCTCATCCCGCGCGATCCCAACGATGACAAGGACATCATCATGGAGATCAAGGCGGGCGAGGGCGGCGAGGAGTCCGCGCTGTTCGCGGGCGACCTGCTGCGGATGTACCTCCGCTACGCCGAGCGGCTCGGCTGGAAGACCGAGATCATCGACAGCCAGCCCTCCGACCTCGGCGGCTACAAAGACGTCACGGTCGGCATCAGGGCCAAGGGCGACGAGGGCGTGTGGTCGCGGCTGAAGTTCGAGGGCGGCGTCCACCGCGTGCAGCGGGTGCCCGTCACCGAGTCGCAGGGCCGCATCCACACCAGCGCCGCGGGCGTGCTCGTCTACCCGGAGGCGGAGGAGGTCGACGTCCAGATCGACCCCAACGACCTGCGCATCGACGTCTACCGCTCCAGCGGCCCCGGCGGCCAGAGCGTCAACACCACCGACTCCGCGGTGCGCATCACCCACCTGCCCACCGGCGTCGTCGTCTCCTGCCAGAACGAGAAGAGCCAGCTCCAGAACAAGGAGTCGGCCCTGCGCATCCTGCGCGCCCGGCTGCTGGCCATAGCGCAGGAGGAGGCCGAGGCCGCCGCCCAGGCGGAGCGCAAGTCGCAGGTCCGCACCGTCGACCGCTCCGAGCGCGTCCGCACCTACAACTTCCCGGAAAACCGCATCTCCGACCACCGCGTCGGCTTCAAGGCGTATAACCTCGACCAGGTGCTCGACGGCGAGCTCAACGCCGTCACCCAGGCCCTCATCGACGCCGAGATGGCGGAGAAGCTCGCACAACACTCATGACATTTCTGCTGGACGAGATCGCGCTCGCCACTGCCCGGCTGGCCGAGGCAGGCGTTCCTTCGCCGCGCACCGACGCCGAGGAGATCGCGGCCTTCGTCCACGGCGTGCGCAGAAGCGAGCTGCACACCGTCAAGGACTCCGACTTCGACGCGCTCTTCTGGGAGGGCGTGGCCAGGCGTGAGGCCCGCGAGCCGCTGCAGCACATCACCGGCCACGCCTACTTCCGCTACCTCGAGCTGGCCGTCGGGCCCGGCGTGTTCGTGCCGCGGCCCGAGACCGAGGTGATGGCCGGCTGGGCCATCGAGACCCTGCGCGAGATGGACGTCACCGCGCCGCTCGTCGTCGACCTCGGCACCGGCTCCGGCGCCATCGCGCTGTCCATCGCCCAGGAGGTGGCGCTGGCCGAGGTGCACGCCGTCGAGGTCGACCCCGCTGCGTACACGTGGGCCAAGCGCAACATCTCCGAGCTCGGCCAGGGGCGCACCCACCTGCACCCGGAAGACCTCGCCGAGGCGCTGCCCGAGCTCAACGGCAAGGTCGACCTCGTCATCTCCAACCCGCCCTACATCCCGCCCGGCGCCATCCCGCGCGACCCCGAGGTGCGCGACTACGACCCCACCCGGGCTCTTTACGGCTCGGGCGACGACGGGCTCGGCGAGGTGCGGGCCGTCGAGCGCACCGCGCGCCGGCTGCTGCGGCCCGGCGGGTGGGTGGCCGTCGAGCACGCCGACGAGCAGGGCAGGGCCGTCTACCTCACGTTCCCCGAGGACAACGGCTGGCGCGACGTACGCCTGCGCCAAGACCTCACCAGACGAGACCGCTTCGTCACGGCCAGGCTGGGCCAGGATTAGGATGCACGCGAAGCGGCGCTACCTGCTCCTGACCGCCGGGGGCCGCGGCGACCGTACTTGGAGGAAGGAGGAGGCCTCGACAGCGCCGTTCACCCGCTGAGCGGAACGAGGCAACCTATCGTGGGACGACGTTTCGACTGCTCCGACCCCGACCAGCGGACCATCGGGCTGATGGAGGCCGCGGCCGCCGCTCGCCGTGGCGATCTCCTGGTGCTGCCGACCGACACGGTCTACGGCATCGGCGCCGACGCCTTCACACCAGAAGCCGTCACCAAACTGCTCGAAGCCAAGGGGCGCGGGCGTGAGATGCCGCCGCCCGTGCTGGTGGGCACCGTACGCGCGGCGAGCGCGCTGGTGGACGACTTGGGGCCGTACGGGCAGGACCTCATCGACGCCTTCTGGCCCGGGCCGCTGACACTCGTCTGCAAGGCCAACAGGGCGCTGTCGTGGGACCTGGGCGACACGAAGGGGACGGTCGCCGTACGCATGCCGCTCCACCCCGTCGCGCTCGACCTGCTCAAGGAGACCGGGCCCATGGCCGTCTCCAGTGCCAACCGGTCCGGCGCGCCCGCCGCCACCACCGTGGACGAGGCCGAAGAGCAGCTCGGCGACGCCATCGAGGTCTATCTCGACGGGGGCAAGACCACCGACAACACCCCGTCCACCATCCTCGACCTCACCACCGCCGTGCCGCGGCTGCTGCGGCGCGGCGCGATCCCCGTGGAGAAGCTGCGCGGCATCATCGGTTACGTCGCCACCGACGATTGACCGACGACTGACTGACGACTAGTCGTATACCCGCTGCTTATTCCGGCTGCCAAGCCGCTCCCGTCGTGGTTACGTGGGCGCGGAGCGGCTAGACGTCGGGGAGTGGCGCATGGGCAAGTACGACGGCATGGACCCCAAGCTGGTCCGTGACCTGCTGGCCGAGGTCAAGCGGGCGGCTGCGCAGATGCGTACGACGGAGGAGCGCGTCCGCCTCGCCATGCAGCAGGCCGGGCTGCCCCTGCAGAGCACCCACCGTCCCGTGCAGGTCGCCGACGCGGTGGACGTCATGGTGCGCGACGTCGACAAGCGGCTCGCCACCCTGGAGAAGCGGGTGGATCCGCCGCCGAAGGCGGGCTCGGGTTCGGCCGGCGAGGACGCGAACTCCACCCCGAAGGAGTCCCGTGGGGATCGGGACCGGTACGAGAACCCCCGCAGCCCCGGCTCCCCTTCTGGTTCCGACGACAGGGCCGGGTCGAACGGGCGCGCCGAGACCGGCGGAAAGACCGGCACCGGCGGGAACCCCGGCTCCGACGGCAAGCCCGACGTGGGTGACAAGCCCGGCGGCGGGCGGCCTGACGCGAACGAGCGACCCGACTCATCCGGAAAGACCGGCACCGGCGACAAGCCGGATGTGGGCGACCAGAACTGCGACGACAAGAACCCCCGCCCCGACCAGGACAACGGGAACAACCGCGACCGGGGCACCGGCCAGGGGAACGAGACGGGTCGGGACAACGGGACCGGTCGGGACAATGGAACCGGTCGGGACAATGGGACCGGCCAGGGGAACGAGACCGGTCGGGACAACGGGACCGGGGGCGACGGCAGGACCGGTGATCGAGCCGGCGACCAGCCTGTGAGCCAGCCCAAGGACGACGACCTGGACAGCCGCCGCGACCGCGGCAACGACGCCGACACCAGAGGCACGGACACCGGCGCTACGGACAACGGGGCCTCGGACACCGGAGCCTCGGACAACGGGACGGCCGGAACGCCTGTGGGCGACGGTCAGGACGCGTCCAAGCCCCAGGTCGTGGTGGTCGATGGCGTGAAGGTGCTGCAGGTCCCTCTGGACCCGCCGTCCGCCGCAGCCATCGAGGAGATGCTGCGGAACCCCGACAAGGTCCAACCGGCCGACATGCCGAAACTCCCCGCCGACCACGCCACGCTCCCGCCGAACACCAACGACACCGGCTCACCGAACGGCACCGGCTCACCGAACGGCACCGGCTCACCGAACGGCACTGGCTCGTCCAACGCGACCGGCACCGCGAACGTCAACGGCTACGCGAACGTCAACGGCTACGCGAACGACGGCAGCGACGTCGTCTCGGCCGAGGCCCGCCCACCGGACCTGGACGCCCTCAAGACGGTCATCGAGAACCACCGGGACGTAGCCCCCCAGGAGATGCAGGGCGTGGAGGTCCCGCGCGGCGAATACGGCCAGGGCCAGTGGGCCGAACGCGACATCCGCCCCGACGGCCCCACCGGCTCGATCGCCCCCGGCGCCCCGATCACCGGCATCACCCAGACCCTCCCACCGATCGACGCCACCTCAGGCGGCCTGACGACAGACGGCCAGGTCACATCGACGAGCGGCGCCGCAGCGGGCAGCGCAGGCACGATCGCGGGAGGCTACACCCCGGACGCACCCGGCACAGGCGCCACACCGTCAGACCCAGGTGCCGGCAACCAACCCGACGGACCCTGCCCACCCTCCAAGGACGCACCCCAGGACATGGGAGAGCGTGGTGCAGGTGGTAGCGGGGCCGGGGATCAAGGTGCCGGCGGGAGCGGTTCAGGGGAGCGGGGCGCGGGCGGCCAGGGTTCCGGTGGTGCTGGGGCCGGGGGTCAGGGCGCCGGAGGTGGCGATTGCGACGCCGGCTCGGGAGCCGGGGATCGGTCCGATGGGGGTCAGGGCACGGGTGGTGCTGGGTCAGGGGGGCAGGGGGCCGGTGGTGGCGGGGAGCGTGGCGTTGGCGGTGGGAATGGGGATCGGGGTGCGGGTGGTGGCGGGGGTCAGGGTGCCGGTGGGGGCGGGGGACAGGGCGGTACGGGTGGTCAAGGTGCCGGTGGCGGGAGCGACGGCCAGAGTGCGGATGGCCGGGGCAGGCCCGTCACGATTCCGCCGACCAGTCCGTCCGTCGATCCCCCCAACGGCGCCGCCACCGACCCTCCGACCACAGCGCCTGACCGGGTCGCCGGTGGTGGAGCTCAAGGTGCCGGTCCTGTCGGGGCGTCACAGGGCTCGGGGGCCGGTAACCCGCCAGGGGCCGGAAATGGCGCCGTGGTGGCTCAGGAGGCCGGTTACGCGTTCGGCGCAGGGCAGGAGGTCGGTTACGGAGCGGAGGCGGCGTACGGCGCTCCGGGCGACGGGGGCGACGGCGGGAGCTCCGGCCGTGAAGCCCAGCCCGGAGCCGGCGGGTCCGCCGGCTCCGACCGGGGAGCCCAGCCTGGAGCCGGTGGGTCCGGCACGGTGGCCGGGGAGCGCCACGAGGGCTCGGGCGGTGGCGGACCTGGGGCGATCGCCGGGGAGCGGCGCGAGGGTTCGGGCGGTAACACGCCCGGGACGGTAACCGGGGAGCGGCACGACGGCTCGGGCGGTAATGCGCCTGGGACGGTGGCGGGGGAGCGGCACGACGGCTCGGGCGGTAATGCGCCTGGGGCGGTGGCGGGGGAGCGGCAGGTCAGTGCGGCCGGTGCGTACGAGGTGTTGATCGCGTACGACGTCGAGCCGGGCTACGAGGTGACGCCCGGCTCCGACAGCGGGAGGTGGGCGAATGACGGTGACGACGTCGTGTCGGCCGGGGTGCGGCCGCCGAGCCTGGAGGCCATGGGGACCGTGATCGAGCACCACCGCGACATCCGTCCGCAGGAGATGCCGTCCGTGCAGGTGCCGCCGGGCGAGTACGGCAAGGGGGAGTGGGCGCCCGAGGACATCAGGCCGGACGGCCCGCCCGGTGAGGTGGCCCCGGAGAGGAGAGCGTGATGTACGTCGACCCGCCGGCCCCCAGGGCGAAGGGCCGTTACGAGGCGCCCCCGATCACCTCCACGGGCCCGCTGGAGGACCCGCAGCGCGCCTGGCGCTTCAATCCCGACTACGAACGCCTGGTCACGGCATGGGAGACGGTCAAGCCGCAGCTCGACGACCTGAGGGTGGTGCTGGACAAGGCGTTCGCGCTGGCGAAGAGCCCGCAGACGTGGGACGCCCCGGTGGGCGAGCGGTACGTGGAGGACATCAGGGAGTGGCGCAACAGGCTGGCCCTTTACCGGCAGGCCGTCCTGACGTCGATCAGCGATGAGGCCGCCGACACCCCGCGCTGGGTCCAGACGACGGCGAACGCTCCGCACGCCTACCCGTCGTGAGGTCATGAGGCCGGATTTCGGGGCAGCCATCGTGTATGGGAAAAACGGACATCCGGTCGTACAGTGGGGAAATGGGTGCGGAGCCCTATTACGGCCCTGACTTCGGGCAGCTGCGTGAGCGTGACCCCGAGATCGCGCAGGTGCTGCTCGACGAGCTGGACCGGGTACGCGGCGGCATCCAGCTCATCGCCAGCGAGAACTTCACCTCGCCCGCCGTCATGGCCGCCCTGGGCTCCACCCTGACCAACAAGTACGCCGAGGGCTACCCGGGCCGGCGCTACTACGGCGGCTGCGAGGTCGTGGACCGGGCGGAGCGGCTGGCGGTGGAGCGGGCCAGGAGGTTGTTCGGGGCGGACCACGCCAACGTGCAGCCGCATTCCGGCGCGTCGGCGAACCTGGCCGCCTATGCCGCCCTGCTCCAGCCGGGCGACACGATGCTGGCGATGGCGTTGCCGCACGGCGGTCACCTGACGCACGGCTCGAAGGTCAACTTCTCCGGCCGGTGGTTCGACGTGGTCTCGTACGGCGTGCGCCGCGACACCGAGCTGATCGACTACGACGAGGTGCGCGACCTGGCCCTGCGCCGGCGGCCGAAGCTGATCGTGTGCGGGGCGACGGCGTACCCGAGGCTGATCGACTACGGGGTCTTCCGCGGCATCGCGGACGAGGTGGGTGCGTGGCTGATGGCGGACGTGGCGCATCCGATCGGGCTGATGGCGGGCGGCGCGATCCCGTCGGCGGTGCCGTACGCGGACGTCGTGACGTTCACCACGCACAAGGCGCTGAGGGGACCGCGCGGCGGCGCCATCCTGTGCACGTCGGAGCTGGCGAAGCGGATCGACCGCGCGGTGTTCCCGTTCGTGCAGGGCGGCCCGCTGATGCACGTGGTGGCGGCGAAGGCGGTGGCGTTCGGGGAGGCGATGCGGCCGGAGTTCGCCGGTTACGCGCGCCGGGTGGTGGCGAACGCGCGGTCGCTGGCGGCGGCGCTGGCGGCGGAGGGGATGCGGCCCGTGTCGGGTGGCACGGACACGCATCTGGCGCTCATCGACCTGCGCGAGGTGGGGGTGTCGGGCGCCGAGGCGGAGCGCAGGTGCGCGGCGGCGGGCATCACGCTCAACCGCAACGCGGTCCCGTACGATCCGGAACCTCCGGCGGTGACGTCGGGCATCAGGGTGGGCACGCCGTGCGTGACGACCCAGGGGATGGGCGAGGAGGACCTGGCGGAAGTGGGAAAGTTGGTGGCCAGGGCGGTGCGCGGGCCGGAGGCATCGGCCGAGGTCAGGGAAAGAGTTGCGGCCCTTCTGGCCATCCATCGCCCATATCTCAGCAGATATTAAGCTGGTCTGTGTCGTTTTCCGGTCACAGCTGGCCGGTGTATCCGGGAAACTAGGGTCGTGCGCGAATACCTGTTCATGGCGCTCATCTCAGCGGCGGTGACCTACCTGCTGGTGCCGTTGGTGCGCCGCTTCGCCATCCGCATCGGCGCCATGCCCGAGGTTCGCGAGCGCGACGTGCACACCACGCCGACGCCGAGGCTCGGCGGCCTGGCGATGTACGGCGGCCTGGTGGTGGGCCTGCTGTGCGCGAGCCGATTGCCCCACAGCGGCGCGGCGCTGTCGGAGTCCGACGCCAACGCGGTCACGGCGCTCATCGTGGCCGGCGGCCTCATCACGGTGACGGGCTTCCTCGACGACTGGTGGGGCATGGACGCCTTCATCAAGCTCGGCGGGCAGATCGCGGCGGCGGGCGTGCTGGTCGCCTACGACCTGCGGCTGCTCTACATCCCGCTGCCGAAGGACTGGGGCGGCTCGACCAGCCTCGACTACACCCTCAGCACGATCATCACCATCATGGTCGTGGTCGTCACCATCAACGCGGTCAACTTCGTCGACGGCCTCGACGGGCTCGCGGCCGGCATCGTCGGCATCGCGGCCATGGCCACCTGGGCCTACTCGATCTTCCTCGCCCAGAGCATGAGCGTCGGCAACATCACCACGACCGCCGCCATCGCGGCCGTGCTCATCGGCACGTGCGTGGGCTTCCTGCCGCACAATTTCCATCCGGCGAAGATCTTCATGGGCGACACCGGCGCCATGCTGATCGGCCTGGTGCTGGCCTCCTCGATCGTCACCGTGACGCCGCTCGACCCGGCGGCCATCGAGGACATGAACAAGTTCGGGGTGCTGCTGCCGCTGATGCTGCCGGCCGCCGTGCTGGTGCTGCCGCTGGTCGACCTGATCACCGCGGTGGTGCGGCGCACGTCGCAGGGCCTGTCGCCGTTCGCCCCCGACCGCGGCCACCTGCACCACCGGCTGCTCGACATCGGCCACTCGCAGCGCCGCTCGGTCCTGATCATGTACGCGTGGGCGTTCCTTTTCGCCTTCGTCGTGGTGCTGATGTCCCGCCAGGGTGTGCCGGTGCTGCTGTTCCCGGTCTTCATCGTGCTGGCGCTGGCCGTGCTGGTGCTGATGGCGGCTCCGCGCTGGCGCGGCAGGGGCGGCTCGCGCCCGGCGTCGCGGCGTGACGAGCCCGACGACGACGGCCCGCCGACCGGCCCGATGCCGCCGATCCTGCCGGACCCGCAGGTCAGGCGGCAGATGCCGCCGCCGGGCGGCGCCGCGCACGAACGCGCGAGCACAGAGGGCAATCCGGTCATCACCGCATTTCCGCACCGTCCGTGACAGCGAACTAGAAACGGCAGGTAAAAGCGGCCTTCCGTGAGCTTGTGATATCTTTCACGAGCAGGGGCCTCCAGATGTACCGGTTCTGGAGGTAGCAAACGCTCGCTTGATAACTTGCCGATGGAGCATTGATGCAGGCCAACGACGTGCGCGTACTCAAGAGCGCCGCGATTCCGACCCTCGCGGTCGGGCTGGTCGCCGTGCTCGTGTCCCTCCTGCTGGCGGGTGGCAAGGGAGCGCTCGGAGCCGCACTCGGCACCTTGCTCGTCGGGGTCTTCTTCAGCATCAGCGTGGTGGCGGTGTCCTACGCCGCCCGGGTCTCCCCTCAGGTGATGGCCATCGCGGCGATGCTGAGCTACCTCGTCAAGGTCGTCGTCATCATGCTCGTGCTCAACGCGTTCCGCGACACCACGGCGTGGAACACGCTTGCTTTCGCTTGGTCGGTGGTGATCGGCACCATCGTGTGGACCGGTTTCGAGGTCCGCGCCTTCATGAAGACCAAGATGCTGTACGTCGACCCCGAAGCCCGGGTCCCCGGCAGAGGCGACTCATGATGCCGGTGGCCGGGTGGGGCCCGATATGACTAGCCCTCTGTCCGCCTGCTATCGTCGGGGCCGCGATGAGCGCACAGGAACGCCGACCGGAAGAAGACGGTCGCGACTTCGCCGACGCCATGTGGTCAGTCCCCAGCTATCTTCTCGCGGGGATGGCCATCTACGGCGGTCTCGGGTGGTTGCTGGACCGGTGGCTGGACATGTCCGCGTTCTTCCCCATAGGCGTGGTTCTGGGGGTTGTGCTCGCCGGCTACCTGGCCTACCGGAAGTTCAGTCGCTAACCCGGCGCAGCGATCACTTCGCCGAGGTAACTCTTGTGATCCACTACGACGTTGAAGGGAACGCCGCGTGAGTGCGCTGACGGTCCTCGCTCCTCCTGGCGATCAGTTCGGGGCGCCTACGCCAGAAGAGCTGTTCGATCTGCCCCCCATCATCGCGGGGGTCGACTGGTTCACCAAGCCGGTCCTGCTCGCGATCCTCACCTCGCTCGTGGTGATCGGTCTGTGCTGGGGCGCCTTCGGTAACCCGAAGATCGTGCCCAGGGGCCTGCAGAACGTCGTCGAGTACGGCTACATGTTCGTCCGCGACCAGGTCGCCCGGCCCTTCCTGGGCAAGGACGCCGACCAGTGGATGGGTCTGCTCGTCTCGATCTTCTTCGTGGTCCTGCTGTGGAACTTCATGGGCGTCATCCCCGTGCTGCAGTTCCCGGTGGCCTCCCACATCGCCTTCCCCGCCGTGCTCGCCCTGATCATCTACATCCTGAAGATCTATCTCGGCATGAAGCACCAGGGCGCGGTCGGCTACTTCAAGAACATGATGTTCCCCCCGGGCCTGCCCAAGTTCATCTACGTCCTGCTGGCCCCGATCGAGTTCCTGTCGAACCTGATCATCGCCCCCTTCACGCACGCGGTACGACTCTTCGCGAACATGTTCGCGGGCCACATGCTGCTGGCCTTCTTCAGCATGGTCGGCTTCTGGTTCCTGTTCGAGAAGCTGACCCCGCTGGGCGCGCCCGTCGGCGTGATCGGCGTGGTGATGACGATCATCCTGACCGGCTTCGAGATGTTCATCCAGTTCCTGCAGGCCTTCCTGTTCGCGATGCTGGCGGCGATGTACATCGGCAACTCGCTCCACGCGGAGCACTGAGAACCACCGCACGACTCACGGAATGTCCATGACCGGTGATACCCAGTCCACCGGCCGTTAAGTAAAGGAATACGAACAATGAGCGTTCTCGCTGAGGTCTCCGGCAACGTCACCGCCATCGGTTACGGTCTCGCCGCCATCGGCCCCGGCATCGGCGTCGGCATCATCTTCGGTCAGGGCGTGCAGGCCATCGCGCGCCAGCCGGAGGCGTACGGCCTGATCCGCCAGAACATGCTCCTCGGCTTCGTCCTCACCGAGGCCCTCGCCCTGATCGGCCTGGTGGCGCCGTTCATCTTCCAGGGCATCTGATCGCCCCTAGCTGACGGAAGGCTGCAATATGATCATCAAGGCAGCTACGCTCCTTGCGGCGGAATCGAGTCCGCTCATTCCGCACACGTACGAGCTCGTCGTCGGTATCTTCGCGTTCCTCGTCGTCTTCCTCGTCGTCGGCAAGATCCTCGTCCCGCGCATCCAGAAGACGCTGGCCGAGCGCACCGACGCCATCGAGGGTGGCATCAAGCGGGCAGAGGAGGCGCAGGCCGAGGCGCAGGCCCTGCAGAAGCGCTTCTCCGAGCAGCTCGAAGAGGCCCGTCGCGACGCCGCCAGGCTGCGCGAGGAGGCCCGTGAGCAGGCCGCGCAGATCAAGGCCGAGCTTCGCGAGGAGGCGCAGGCCGAGGCCCGCCGTCTCGTCGAGGCCGCGCACGCCCAGATCGAGGCCGACCGCCAGGCGGCGTTCGCCCAGCTCCGCACCGAGATCGGCCGCCTGTCGACCGAGCTGGCCGGCCGCATCGTCGGCGAGTCGCTGGAGGACGAGGCGCGCCAGAGCCGCATCGTGGACCGGTTCCTCGACGAGCTGGAGAACAGCAACGCGCAGGCGGTGCGCTGATGCTGGAGCGAACCCCCCGCGGTGAGCGGAGCGGACACGCGAGCGTGCGCGTCCGCGCGGCGAACGAGGAGCGGGTGAGCGCGCGATGAGGGGTTTGAGCAGGGCCTCGCTGGCCGAGGTCGAAGAGCGGTTCAACGCGGTCGCGGGCAGCGCCGAGCTCGGCGCGCTCTCCGACGAGCTGTTCGCGGTCGCGGATCTGCTCGACCGCGAGCACGGCCTGCGCCGCGCCCTGTCCGATCCGGCGAGGCCGGCCGGGCAGAAGTCGGGCGTGCTGCGCTCGCTGCTGCAGGGCAAGGTCGGCGAGGCCGCCCTGGCCACGGCCGAGGCCGCGGTCGCGGCCCGCTGGTCGCGCACGGGCGACCTGGCCGACGTGCTGGAGCGGCTCGGTGTCGTGGCCGCGGCGGCGGAGGCGGAGGGCCAGTCCAGGCTCGACGAGGTGGAGGACGAGCTCTTCCGCTTCGGCCGCATCGTCGCCGCCAACCCCGACCTGCGCAGGGCGCTCACCGACGCGGGCGCCTCCGAGGAGGGCAAGCGCGCGCTGCTGCACGACCTGCTCGACGGCAAGGTCGCGCCGACCAGCCTGCGCCTGGTCACGCAGCTCGTCGTGCATCCGCGAGGACGTAGTCTGGAAGCCGGTCTCGAAGAAGTCGGCCAGCTCGTGGCCCAGCAGCGCCAGCGCCTCGTGGCGGTGGTGCGCAGCGCGGTCGAGCTGTCGGATGCGCAGAAGGAGCGCCTGGCCACGTGGCTGCGCTCCTCGTACGGGCGTGATGTGCACCTGAACGTCGAGGTGGACAAGCGAGTGCTCGGTGGGTTCTCGGTCCGCATCGGCGACGAGATCATCGACACCACCATTGTGGGACGAATCGAAGAAGTCCGCCGCCGGTTGGCCGGCTAGGCGAATAGGGAGACAGAGTAGAGATGGCGGAGCTTACGATCCGGCCGGACGAGATCCGGGACGCGCTTGAGCGCTTCGTCCAGGCGTACGAACCGGAAGGCGCCGCGCGCGAGGAGATCGGGACCGTCGTCGACGCCGGCGACGGCATTGCCCATGTCTCCGGCCTTCCCTCGGCGATGGCGAACGAGCTGCTCGAGTTCGAGAACGGTACGCGCGGCCTGGCACTCAACCTCGACACCCGTGAGATCGGTGCCGTGGTCCTCGGCGAGTTCGCCGGCATCGAGGAGGGCCAGACGGTCCGCAGGACGGGCGAGGTCCTGTCCGTGCCCGTCGGCGACAACTTCCTCGGCCGCGTGGTCGACCCCCTGGGCAACCCGCTCGACGGCAAGGGAGCCATCGAGGCCGAGGGCATCCGTGCCCTTGAGCTGCAGGCCCCCTCGGTCGTCCAGAGGCAGCCGGTGAAGCAGCCGCTGCAGACCGGCATCAAGGCGATCGACGCCATGACGCCGATCGGCCGCGGCCAGCGCCAGCTGATCATCGGCGACCGTGGCACCGGCAAGACCGCGATCGCCGTGGACACCATCCTCAACCAGCGTGAGGGCTGGCTGTCGGGCGACCCCGAGCAGCAGGTCCGCTGCGTCTACGTCGCCGTCGGCCAGAAGGGCTCGACGATCGCGCAGGTCAAGGCCCGCCTGGAGGAGGCGGGCGCGATGGAGTACACCACCATCGTCGCCGCCCCGGCCTCCGACCCGGCCGGTTACAAGTACCTTGCCCCCTACACCGGCTCGGCCATCGGCCAGCACTGGATGTACCAGGGCAAGCACGTTCTGATCGTCTTCGACGACCTGACCAAGCAGGCCGACGCCTACCGCGCCGTGTCCCTGCTGCTGCGTCGCCCGCCGGGCCGTGAGGCCTTCCCCGGCGACGTCTTCTACCTCCACTCCCGGCTGCTGGAGCGCTGCGCGAAGCTCTCCGCCGACATGGGCGGTGGCTCGATGACGGGCCTGCCGGTCATCGAGACCAAGGGCAACGACGTGTCGGCGTTCATCCCGACCAACGTCATCTCCATCACCGACGGTCAGTGCTTCCTGGAGACCGACCTGTTCAACGCCGGTGTCCGCCCGGCGATCAACGTCGGTATCTCGGTGTCCCGAGTCGGTGGCTCCGCGCAGGTCAAGGCCATGCGCAAGGTCTCCGGCACGCTGAAGCTGTCGCTGTCGCAGTACCGCGACCTCGAGGCGTTCGCCGCGTTCGCGTCCGACCTCGACGCCGCCTCGCTCGCTCAGCTGGAGCGCGGTCAGCGGCTGGTCGAGCTGCTCAAGCAGCCCCAGTACGCGCCGTTCCCCGTCGAGCGTCAGGTCGTGTCGGTGTGGTCCGGCACGAGCGGCGAGCTGGACGAGGTGCCGGTCGAGGACATCCGCCGGTTCGAGGGCGAGTTCCTCGACTACCTGCAGTCCTCGCACAAGGGCATCCTCGACACCATCCGCGAGACCCGCGAGATGTCCGACGACACGGTGACCGCTCTCAAGGACGCCATCACGGAGTTCAAGAAGGGCTTCACCACCTCCTCGGGTGAGCTGCTGGTCAAGGACGAGCCGGTCGCTCCGCTGGGTGCCGACGAGGTCGGCCAGGAGAAGATCAAGAAGGTCGTCCGTCCGGCGGAGAAGAAGTAGCAGATGGGTGCCCAGCTAAGGCAGCTGCGCCGGCGGATCACCTCGGTGAAGTCCACCGCGAAGATCACGCGCGCGCAGGAGCTCATCGCCTCTTCACGGATCGTGAAGGCGCAGCAGCGGATGCAGGCGGCGCTGCCGTACGAGCGTGAGATCACTCGCGCCGTCACCGGCGTCGTCAGCAACGCGGCCAGCGTCGACCATCCGCTGACCGTGGCGAAGGAGAACCCCGCCAAGGCGGGCGTGCTCATCGTCACCAGCGACAGCGGGTTCTGTGGCGGCTTCAACGCCAACGTGCTGCGCGAGGCCGAGGCCCTGCGCGGCCTGCTGGAGGGCCGCGGCCTCGACGTCGTGCCGTTCGTGACCGGCACCAAGGGCGTCACCTGGCACACCTTCCGTAACAGGGAGATGGGCGGCAGCTGGACCGGCTTCACCCGCCGGCCGGCCTACGCCGACGCCAAGGAGATCGCGAACACGCTGATCGAGTCGTTCAAGGACGACAACGGCATCGACGAGATCCACATCGTCTCGACCGAGTTCGTCTCGATGCTGACGCAGAACGTCGCGGTCAAGCGCGTCCTTCCGCTGGAGGTCGAGGAGACCGAGGCGACGGAGTCCACCGTGATCCCGCCGTACTTCGAGTTCGAGCCGACCGCGGGCGACGTGCTGGAGACGCTGCTGCCGCGCTACGTGGAGTCGCGCATCTTCACGGCGCTGCTGCAGTCCGCGGCCTCCGAGGAGGCCGCGCGGCGGCGCGCGATGAAGTCGGCGACCGACAACGCCAACGAGCTGATGCGGGTGCTCACCCAGCAGATGAACCAGGCTCGCCAGGCCGAGATCACCCAGGAAATCAGCGAGATCGTCGGTGGCGCCAACGCGCTCGCTGACGCCGCAGCGGGGAAAGAGTGAAATGACTGCAGAGGCTGTAGAAACTGTGGAAGCCCCCGCGGCCGGCACTGGCCGCGTGGCACGTGTCACCGGCGCCGTCGTCGACGTGGAGTTCCCCGTCGATGCGATGCCCGACATCTACAACGCGCTCAACGTCGAGGTGACCCTCGGTGGCGAGACCAAGACCCTGACGCTCGAGGTCGCCCAGCACCTGGGCGACAACCTCGTGCGCGCCATCTCCATGCAGCCCACCGACGGCCTGGTCCGCGGCCAGGCGGTGAGCGACTCCGGCGCCCCGATCTCGGTGCCGGTCGGCGACGTCGTCAAGGGCCACGTGTGGAACGCGCTGGGCGAGACGCTCGACGTGCCGACCTCCTCGCTGAAGGTCGAGGAGCGCTGGCCGATCCACCGGCCGTCGCCCCCCTTCGACCAGCTCGAGTCCCGCACCGAGCTGCTGGTCACCGGCATCAAGGTCATCGACCTGCTCACCCCCTACGTGCAGGGTGGGAAGATCGGCCTGTTCGGCGGTGCCGGCGTGGGCAAGACGGTGCTCATCCAGGAGATGATCCGCCGTGTCGCCCGTAACTTCGGCGGTACGTCGTGCTTCGCCGGTGTCGGCGAGCGCACCCGTGAGGGCAACGACCTCTGGCTGGAGATGGAGGAGGCGGACGTCCTCAAGGACACCGCGCTCGTCTTCGGCCAGATGGACGAGCCGCCGGGCACCCGTCTGCGGGTCGCCCTGTCGGCGCTGACGATGGCGGAGTACTTCCGCGATGTGCAGAAGCAGGACGTGCTGCTGTTCATCGACAACATCTTCCGCTTCACGCAGGCCGGTTCCGAGGTCTCGACGCTGCTCGGCCGTATGCCGTCCGCCGTGGGTTACCAGCCCACGCTGGCCGACGAGATGGGTGTGCTCCAGGAGCGCATCACCTCGACGCGTGGTCACTCGATCACCTCCATGCAGGCGATCTACGTCCCCGCGGACGACATCACCGACCCGGCGCCGCACAACGCGTTCGCGCACCTCGACGCGCAGACCGTGCTCTCGCGGCCCATCTCCGAGAAGGGCATCTACCCCGCGGTGGACCCGCTCGACTCCTCCTCCCGCATCCTCGACCCGCAGATCGTGGGCGAGGAGCACTACGCGGTGGCCCAGGAGACCAAGCGGATCCTGCAGAAGTACCGCGAGCTCCAGGACATCATCGCGATCCTCGGTATCGACGAGCTGTCCGAAGAGGACAAGGTCACCGTCCAGCGGGCTCGCCGCATCGAGCGCTTCCTGTCGCACCCGATGTACGCGGCCGAGGCCTTCACCGGCCAGCCGGGCGAGACCGTGCCGCTGGACGAGACCATCGCCTCGTTCAAGGGCCTGTGCGCCGGCGAGTACGACCACCTGCCCGAGCAGGCGTTCTTCATGGTCGGTGGCATCGAGCAGGCCATCGCCAAGGCCAAGGAACTCGAGCGTCGCTAATCGCCCCACGGTGGTGGTACGGCAGGAGCGCCGTGCCACCACCTGATCGGAAAGGAACCTACACAAGTGGCGAAGCTACGCGTAGGGGTTGTCTCACCCGAGCGTGAGATCTGGTCGGGCGAGGCCGACATGGTGATTGCCAAGACCGTGGACGGCGAGATCGGTATTATGCCGCAACACGCACCTGTGCTCGGCGTCCTCGTCGAGGGCGGGGTGCTGCGCGTGAAGCGGGAAGGCGAGCCGGAGCTGGTGGCGGCGGTGCACGGGGGCTTCATCTCCGTCGCCGACGACGAGGTCTCCGTGCTGGCCGAGGTGGCCGAGCTCGGCTCCGAGGTCGACGTGGCGGCGGCTCGTGACGCTCTCGACCGGGCCCAGGCCTCGATCGAGGCCAACCAGGAGGACGCCGACGCGGCCGTCGAGGCCAAGCGTGCCAGGGCCCGCCTGCGTGCGGCGGGCGAAGAGGTTTAATAGCACCTATCAAGCGGGCTCAGGGGGGCGGCATGGTGGCGACGGTTGTGATTCTCGTAGTGCTACTTGCCGCCCTCATCGTCGTGCGGGGGGCCATGCTGTCCCGCGCGCGTGGGAGCGTACCGTGTCGGCTGCGCGTGGGGGAGCGCGGATGGCAGAGCGGGGTGGCCCGCTACGCCGACGGGGAGCTCCACTGGATCCCGCTGCTGGGCGTCCGACTCAGGCCGCGTCACGCTATCGCGAGGCGCGGCCTTGTCGTAACCGCCCGCAGGGAGGTTGACGGCGGCCTGTTCGCGGTCGACTGCTCGGGCAGCACCCGGGGCATCTCGCTGGCGATGAGCGCCGACGCCATGACCGGGTTCCTGGCCTGGCTGGAGTCGGCGCCGCCGAGCGCTTATCTGGACGTCGCCTAGCGGGTGCCGCCTGGCTTCCAGAGGATCTCCCTGCCGTCGTGGGCGACGCGGCAGGCGATGAACAGCAGGTCCGACAGGCGGTTGAGGTATTTCGCGGTCAGCGGGTTGGTGTCGTCGTGCGCCCGCATGGCCGCCCACGCCGAGCGCTCGGCACGGCGTACGGTGACGCGGGCGACGTGCAGGGCGGCCGTGGCGGGGTCGCCGCCGGGCAGGATGAAGCTCCGCAGCGGCTTGAGGCCGGCGTTGAAGCGATCGCACTGCTCCTCCAGCCACTCGATGTACGACGCCTCGACCCGCAGCGGCGGGAACTCGGGCTCGGCCACGACCGGCGTGGCGAGGTCCGCCCCCACGTCGAACAGTTCGTTCTGCACCCTGACCAGCACCTCCGCCAGCTCGGCGGGCAGCGTGCCGTGTGACAGCGCGACGCCCAGGTGGGCGTTGGCCTCCTCGACGTCGGCGTAGGCGACGAGCCGGGGGTCGGTCTTGTGGGTGCGGCTGCCATCGACCAGCGACGTGGTGCCGTCGTCACCGGTACGGGTGTAGATGCGGGAGAGTACGACCGGTTTGTCCTTGTCGGCGCGCGTCATGGGCACAGCGTAATGACAAATGTCATCGGGATCGGACGCGGGATGCACCTCGGGCCGGTGATTTCTCCGACTGGCCGGGCCAATGGGGCAAACGCCACCATGGACGCATGACGAAGGAGATGACCTGATGCTCGAGATCAGCGAGCTGCGCAAGACTTTCGCGGGTGGTCCCGGCGCCCCGGGCGGCAAGCTCGCCCTCGACGGCGTCAGCTTCAGCGTACGGCCGGGCGAGATGTACGGCTTCGTCGGCGCGAACGGCGCCGGCAAGACCACGACGATGCGCATCGTGATGGGCGTGCTCCAGGCCGACTCCGGCTCGGTGAGCTGGCAGGGCAGGCCGCTCGGCTACGACGCCCGCCAGCGCTTCGGCTACATGCCGGAAGAGCGCGGGCTGTACCAGAAGATGCGGGTGGGCCAGCAGATCGAGTACTTCGGCCGGCTGCACGGCCTGAGCGCCACGGCCGCCAAGAAGGCCACCGACGACCTGCTGCAGCGCCTGGGACTGATCGAGCGCAGGAACGACGCCGTGCAGGCGCTGTCGCTGGGCAACCAGCAAAGGGTCCAGCTCGCGGTGGCGCTGGTGCACGATCCCGAGGTGCTGATCCTCGACGAGCCGTTCTCCGGGCTCGACCCGATCGCGGTGGACGCGCTCGCCGCGGCGCTGCAGGAGCGCTGCAGGAGCGGCGTGCCGGTGATCTTCTCCAGCCACCAGCTGGAGCTGGTGGAGCGGCTGTGCGACTCCGTGGGCATCGTCTCGTCCGGCCGCATGGTGGCCACCGGCACGGTGGAGGAGCTGCGCGCGGCCGAGGGCGGCACGACGGTGGTGGCCGTCCGGGACCCGGCGCCCGGCTGGGCCGACGGCCTGCCCGGCACGGTCACGGTCGACGGCGATCTGCACATCCTTCGCACGAACACGGGTGACGGCCAGGAGCTGCTGCGCCGCGCCATGAAGGCGGGCGCGGTCGAGCGCTTCGGCGCCGAGCACCCGTCGCTCACCGAGATCTTCAAGGAGGCCGTGGCGTGAACGGACTGATGCTGGTCGCCGGGCGTGAGATCACCACGCAGGTCAGGACCAAGGGGTTCGTGATCGGCCTGATCATCACGGCGGTGCTGGTGGGGCTGCTGTCGTACGCGCCCAAGCTGTTCGACGGCGGGGACTCCTACACGGTGGGCACCGTCAACTCCGAGCAGCTGCCGCTGGACCGGGCGGCGCCGGACATCACGTTCGAGTGGCGCCAGTTCGCCGACGAGGCGGCGGCCAAGACCGCCGTGCTGGCGGGCGACGTGGACGCGGTGCTGGTCGACGGCACCAGGGTGCTCACGGACGGCGAGATCGACCAGGAGCTCGGCGTGCTCATGCAGAGCGTGAACCGGGAGGTCAAGCTCGGCGCCGCGGGGGTGAACATCCCGCCGCTGCAGGTCCAGTCGGTGGGCGCGGACACGCGTTACGAGGCGGCCAGGACGGGCATCGCGACGGTCCTCGTCTTCGTGCTCTTCTTCATGATCATCGGTCAGGTCGTGATGGTGGCCATGGGCGTGGTCGAGGAGAAGGGCAGCCGCATCGTCGAGATCCTGCTGGCCTCGGTGCGGCCGTGGCAGCTGCTCGGCGGCAAGATCCTCGGCCTGGGCGTGGTCGGTCTGATCAATTTGGTGACGATCCTGGTCGTCGGCCTGGTCGCGGCCTCGGCCTCGGGCCTCGCCGCGGACTTCCCGCCCGGCATGACCGGGCTCGTGGTGGCGGTCGTGCTCTGGTTCGTGCTCGGTTACGCCTTCTTCGCCACGCTGGCGGCGGCCTCCGGCTCGCTGGTCTCCCGGCAGGAGGAGGTCAACACCGTGATGACGCCGCTCACCATGGTCATCATGGGCACGTACTTCGTGGCCTTCTACGCCGGCAACGAGCCCACGAGCACGCTGGCCACGGTCGGGTCGTTCATCCCGCCCTTCTCCTCGATGATCATGCCGGTGCGGATGGCCGCGACCGAGGTGCCGGTGTGGCAGGTGGCCGCGTCCATGGGGCTCATGATGCTGGGCGTGGCCGGCGTGCTGGCCTTCGGGGCGACGGTGTACCGCCGGGCCGTGCTGCGGACGGGGGCGCGGCTCAAGCTCACCGAAGTCCTCCGTACGCGGTAGATGGACACGATCGAACAGGCGCGTGCGATCACCAAGAGGGTGCTCGGGTTCGCCTTCCTCGCCTCCTGGATCCTGATCGGCCTGGCCGTCTTGAGCGCACTCGCCGACGGTCAGTTCGTCGGGTGGCGGGTGGCGCTGGGCGCGGTCGCCGCGGCCGGCTTCACCTGGGTCGCCTGGCAGGTGGTGGACGAGCTCCTGGACCGCCGCTACCCCACCAGGAAGGTGGGGATGGCGGCGGTCCTCGCCGTGCTCGCGGCAGCCCTGGGCGGGGCCGAGCCGGTCGGGTGGGGTTTCCTGCTCCTGTGCTGGTTGTCGATCGCCGTGCTGGAGATCCCCAAGCGCTGGTCGTACGTGGTGGCGGCCGGCACGTGGGTGACCGGGGTGGGCCTGTCGGCGCTCAGCGGCGGGACGATGCTGTCGGAGATGTTCTCCGGCATGACCCTGATCCAGCGGTTGTTGCTGGACGCGATGGCGTACGGCCTGCTGTGTGTGATCATCCCGCCCTCCAACCGGGTGTGGATGTGGATCTGGAGGCTGGCCGTCGAGGCGCACCGGGGCAAGGAGGCGCACACCAGGCTGGCGCTGGCCGAGGAGCGGCTGCGCTTCTCCCGCGACCTGCACGACCTCGTCGGACATCAGCTCTCCGCCATCGCGGTCAAGACCGAGCTGGCGGTACGCCTGTCGGACGTGGACGCCGGCGCGGCCAAGGCCGAGATGGCCGAGGTGAACGCGCTGACCAGGAAGGCGCTCAAGGAGTTGCGGCAGGCCGTGCGCGGCTACCGCGAGCTTGACTTGACCGCTGAGCTGAATAGCGTGAAGAGTGTGCTCGAAGCGGCGGGGGTCCGCTGCGAGGTGGCGCTGCCCCACCGCGAGTCACCGGACGGAGTGGCGCCGGTGTTCGCGTTCGCGGTGCGCGAGGCGGTGACGAACGTGCTGAAGCACAGCACGGCGACCTTCTGCGACATCTCCTTCCGGTTCACTGCGGACGAGGCCGAGCTGACCGTGCGCAACGACGGTGTGGCCCGCAGGAAGGCGGCCGACCTGGGCAGTGGCCTGGCGGGGCTGAGCGAGCGGCTGGCGGCCGTGGGAGGCGCGATGACCGCCCAGCCGACAGGAGACGGACATTTCCTGCTACGAGCGGTCGTGTCACTCCCGATAGCTGGGTAGGGAGATGGTGAGGTTTTACCTCGTCATGCGCTGTACGCAGCGCTGTGACCACGCCGTGTGCGTGACTGAGGAGGTGGCATGCGCGTCCGGGGCAATCCGCGGGCCCAGGTGGTGAGGATCGGTGCCCGGCTCGACGCCGGCACGTCGGCGGGGGTGCGCGAGCGGCTGCACGAGGCGCTCGACTCCGGCGAAGGAGACCTGATCCTCGATCTCTCCAAGCTGGAGATGATCGACGCGACCGGGCTCGGTGTGCTCGTGGGCGCTCATCGGCGCGCGATCAGCGTGCGACGCCGCCTCGTCCTTCGGGGGGTGCCACCGCGGATCATGCGGATCCTCGCGGTGACCCGGCTGAATCGGGTGCTGAACGTGGAGGTTCCCGAGGCCGCGGTGGCCTGATGTGACATATCGGAGCGGGCGACGATCAGCCGTCGCCCGCTCTTTTTCTGCATTGACTAAATGGCGATTTCGGCCGGGTCACTCCGGCTGCAAATGTGCAATGGTATTGAACGGACGATCAGGTGGGGCCCAGTGCGCGGTTGAAGATGTGCACCGCGACCTCGACGAGTTCGTCGATCTCCGGTTGATCGTCGGCCAGCAGCCATTCGATGAGCAGCTCTTGTAAGGCCCCTATGGCGCCCAGCGCGACCAGCCGCCGATTGAGGCCGCCGGCGAGCGGGAAATCGGCGGACGCCTCCTCGACGAGCTTGGCGAAGGAGCCGATCGCACGCTGGCGGGACAGGGCCAGGACGTCGCCTGATCGGCGTACTTCGACGTGCATGATGCGCGCTCGCCGCCAGTCGGCGGTGGCGAACTCGATATACGCGCGAATGCCGGCCGTCACCCGGCCGTCGAGCGTGGCAGGCGCGTCCTGAACGGCCTTGGCGACGACGGCCAGGCTTTCGTCCACGCAGCGCTCGTGCAACGCCTGCAGCAACTCTTCGCGGCCGCCGAAACATTCGTAGAAGGCCCTGTTGGAGATCCGCGCCTCCGAGCAGAGTCTTTCGATGGTCGTCGCCGCGAAACCCGGCTTCGCGTATAGCGTGTACGCGGCCGTCATCAGCCGCTCTCGTCTGTCTGCCAGCCTTTGCTCAGCCGACATTCCCCGGTAAGACCGGTTCACATTCCACCCGTCCAACATGATCGTGGCCCCCAGAGCACACAATTATGGACGGATGATCGGATCTGGGAAAGGGTAAGAAGATTACCTTTTACGTCTTCCATGCAAGAACGTGACAAGCCTGACCAGTCGCTCAAGTTCGGCGGGGCCCCTGTTGAACGAGGTGATGTTCATCCCCGGCATCGCGAAGCGCTGCCGCGAGATGGCTTTGGGCCTGGCGAATTCCCGCAATCCGTCGGCGCCGTGGATGCGGCCGAACCCCGAGTCGCCGACTCCGCCGAACGGCAGCGAGGGCACTCCCGCGAACGAGATGACCGAGTTGATGGCCGTCATGCCGCTGCGCATCAGCCGGGCCAGCTCGGTGGCGCGGCGGGCGTTGCGGCTGAAGATGGTGCCGCCCAGCCCGTACGCCGAGGCGTTGGCCAGCTCCAGCGCCTCCTGCGCGTCGCGGGTGCGGCGGACGGTGATGGTCGGGCCGAAGGTCTCCTCGCGGACGGCGGGGGAGTCCTCGGGCACGTCCTCGACGATCACCGGATCCACGTACGGCGCCCTGACCGCGCCGGAGCCGCCGGTGACCGTCCTGCCCGCCTTGACCGCGTCGTCGATGTGCCGCTTGATGACGTCCACCTGGCCCGGCATGGTGATCGGGCCGTAGTCCTCGCCCGCCTTCAGCCGGGCCGCCCGGCCGGTCAGCTCGCGCATGAAGCCGTCGTAGACCGCGTCCACCACGTAGACCCGCTCGACGCCCACGCAGGTCTGGCCGGCGTTCGACATGGCGCCCCACAGGCAGGCGTCGGCGGCGGCGGCGAGGTCGGCGTCGGCGTCCACGATGAAGGCGTCCTTGCCTCCGCACTCGGCGACGATCGGGGTGAGGTTCTCGGCGCAGGCCGCCATCACCCGCTTGGCCGTCGCGGTGGAGCCGGTGAAGGCCACCTTCTTCACCCGGGGGTCGCCGGCCAGCGCCGCGCCGGTCTCGCCGAGGCCCGTGACGGTCTGGAAGACGTCGTGCTCCGGCACCGACTCCCTGAACAGCTCGGCCAGGCGCACCCCGATGCCGGGGGTCAGCTCGCTGGGCTTGAACACGACGGCGTTGCCGGCCGCGAGCGCGTACGCGATGGAGCCCATGGGGGTGAAGACCGGGTAGTTCCACGGGCCGATGACGCCGACGACGCCGAGCGGCAGGTATTCGAGGGTGGCGGCCAGGTTGAGGCCGATCATGCCGGTGTTGACCCGGCGGCGGCCGAGCACCTTGGCGGCGTTGCGGGCCGCCCAGTCGAGGTGGGTGACGGCCAGGACCAGCTCCAGCGTGGCGTCGCCGACGGGCTTGCCGTTCTCCTCGTGCACCAGCGCGGCCAGCTCCCTGATGTGCTGGGTGAGCACCGCCTTGTAGTCGAGCAGCCGGCGCCTGCGCTCGGCGTGGCCCAGCGCGGCCCACCACGCGGCGGCCGTCTCCGCCCGGCCCACGGCCTCGTGCACGGCCTCGGGAGTGGCCTTCGGGTGGCTCCCGACGACCGCGCCGGTCGCCGGGTTGAGTGAGTCGAACGTCAGGGTCGTCATGGCGTCACGATAATCCGGTAAGCCACCGCTTACCAGAATGTCCGGAGACGTCCGTGGCGGCCGCTGAAGGCGGGGCCGCCGTAGAGGGCCTGGCCGGTGGGCGTTCGGCCCGCAGGGGCGCGTGCAGCGCCGTGCAGGGGAGCTCAGAACAGCGTGGGGTTCTCCGGCTCGATGCCGCGCAGGGCGTCGTAGTCGAGGGTGACGCAGCCGATGCCGCGGTCGGCGGCGAGGACGCGGGCCTGCGGCTTGATCTCCTGGGCCGCGAACACCCCGCGTACGGGCGCCAGGAGCGGATCGCGGTTGAGCAGCTCCAGATAGCGGGTGAGCTGCTCGACCCCGTCGATCTCGCCCCGGCGCTTGATCTCCACCGCCACCGTCGCGCCCGAGGCGTCGCGGCACAGGATGTCGACGGGACCGATGGCCGTCATGTATTCGCGGCGGATGAGGGAGTAGCCGGGGCCGAGCGTCGTGATGTGCTCGGCGAGCAGCTCCTGCAGGTGGGCCTCGACGCCGTCCTTGATCAGGCCCGGGTCGACGCCCAGCTCGTGACTGGAGTCGTGGAGGATCTCGGCCATCGTCAGCACCAGCTTCTCGCCGGTCTTGCCGTGGGTGACCGTCCAGGTCTCGCCGTCCTCTTTGAGCTTGCACGGCGGATTCATCCAGTTGAGCGGCTTGAAGGCGCGGTCGTCGGCGTGGATGCTCACGCTGCCGTCGGCCTTGATGAGCACGAGTCTTGGGGCCATCGGCAGGTGAGCCGTGAGCCGTCCGATGTAATCCACGCTGCAGCGCGCGATGACCAGCCGCATGACCGTCCACCTTAGTGCCTCTGGAAAACTGAAGGCATGGCGTTCGAACGGGTGGGTGTGGTCGGCCTGGGCACGATGGGGGCCGGCATCGCGGAGGTGTTCGCACGGGCGGGGCTGCGCGTGCTCGGTGTCGAGGCCGACGCAGAGGCGCTCGCGCGCGGCCGCTCGCTGCTGGAGGGCTCCACTGGGCGGGCGCTCGACAAGGGCAGGCTCACCGGGGAAGAACGCGCCGCGATCCTGGGCCGGGTCACGCTGACCACCTCCAGGGAGGACCTGCGCGAGGCCGATCTCGTCATCGAGGCCATCCCCGAGCACCTCGACCTCAAGCTCGCGCTCTTCGCCGACCTCGATCGCATCTGCAAGCCCGAGACCGTGCTCGCCACCAACACCTCGTCCCTGTCCGTGACGGCGATCGCCGCCGCCACCGGGCGGCCAGGCCGCGTCGTCGGCCTGCACTTCTTCAACCCCGCGCCGGTCATGCGGCTGGTCGAGGTGGTGCGCACCGTGCTGAGCGAGCCCGGCGTCGTCGACGAGGTCGCCGGGCTGGCGGGCCGGCTCGGCAAGACCGCCGTGACCGTGGGCGACCGGGCCGGGTTCGTGGTCAACCGGCTCCTGCTGCCCTACCTCAACCACGCCGCCGTGCTGCTGGAGCTGGGCGTGGCCACCCGGGACGACATCGACGCCGTCATGCGGCTCGGCGCGGGGCTGCCCATGGGGCCGTTCACGCTGCTCGACCTGATCGGGCTCGACACCGCGTACGAGATCATGGAAGTGCTCCACGACGAGACCCGCGACCGGCGCCACGCGCCGTCGCCGCTGCTGCGCGAGCTGGTCACCGCCGGGCGGCTGGGCCGCAAGTCGGGCGCCGGGTTCTACTCCGGCGAGCCGCCACGTGCCCCTGACGGCGGGTCGCGGCCGGGGGTGACGGCGTTCGAGGTGGCCGGGCCTGGGGCCGACGAACTGGCCGAGCGGCTCGGCGCGGCCGGGTTCAAGCGGTCGGGCGACGATCCCGACGTCGTGCTGCGGCTGGCCGACCGGCCGGTGGTCGAGCACGCCGTACGCCTGCGCGACCCCGCCAAGCTGGTCGGCGTGCGGTTGCACGGCGACCGGGCGGCCGAGCTGGCCGTCACCGCGCTCACCTCGCCCGCCGCCGTGGCCGCCGCGAGCGACCTGATGAAGGTGCTGGGCCTCGCGGCCGTGCCGTGCAAGGACCGCGCCGGGTTCGTCGCCGACGCGCTGCTGCTGCCCTACCTCAACGACGCCGTCCGCATGTACGACGCCGGCTACGCCTCCATCGCCGACATCGACACCGCCATGCGCCTGGGCTGCGGCTACCCCGCCGGGCCCTTCGCGACCATGGAGACCATGGGCCTCGCCCGCGTACGCGACGGCCTGCGCGCCCTCTACGCCGAGTACCGCGAGCCCGCCTTCGCCCCCGCCCCCCTGCTCGATCAGCTCGTCGTCGCCGGCGCGAGCACGTTCCCCCGCTCATGAGCCCCCGCCGCGCCCGCCGCAGGGAGTCCACCCGCCCCTTCGGCTTCCCGACCGGGCTGGACAAGGTGGAGGAGTGGCCCGACGGCGAGTGGAAGGTCCGCGTGCTCACCGGCGCCTCCTCGACGAAGAACTACCGCTGTCCCGGCTGCGATCAGGAGATCCGCAGCGGGCAGCCGCACCTGGTGGCCTGGCCCAACTGGCCGGGCGGCGACGAGGAGCGCCGCCACTGGCACCAGGCCTGCTGGCGTAAGAGACTCGACCGCGGCCCGGGCCGCACCCGCTACTGAAGGGATCGATGTGGAGATTCGCGCGGCGACCGTGCTGCCCGCCCGGCGCGAGCCGATCGAGCTGCACACGGCCGACGGCCTGACCCTGGTCGGCGAGCTGGCCCAGCCCCTCGACCGGCCGCCGGTGGCGACGCTGGTCACCCTGCACCCGCTGCCCACCCACGGCGGGTTCATGGACAGCCACGTCTACAAGAAGGCGGCCAACCGGCTGCCCGCGCTGGCCGACCTGGCCGTGCTGCGCTTCAACACGCGCGGCACCTCCTCCGAGCGCGGCACCTCACAAGGCACGTTCGACGGAGGCGAGGGCGAGCGGTTCGACGTGGCGGCGGCCCTCGAATACGCCGAGTTCCACGACCTGCCCCGCGTCTGGGTCGTCGGCTGGTCGTTCGGCACCGAGCTGACGCTGAAGTGGGCGCACGACCCGCTGGTCGAGGGGGCGATCCTGCTGTCGCCGCCGCTGCACAGGGCCACCGACGCCGACCTCGACAAGTGGGCGGAGTTCGGGCGGCCGCTGGTGGCGCTGGTGCCGGAGTTCGACGACTACCTGCGGCCCGACGAGGCCAAGGCGCGCTTCGCGCGGGTGCCGCAGGCCGAGGTGATCGGCGTCGACGGGGCCAAGCACCTGTGGGTGGGGGAGCCGTACGTACGGATCGTGCTCGACGAGATCGTCCGGCGGGTCAACCCCGCCGCGTCGCCGCTGCCCACGGAGGTATGACGGTTCTCTCCATCGTGCCCGCCTGCGCTGAAGAGAATTTTGAGCATTATGAGCAGAACTCTGGTGTTCGCGATCGACGCGGGTGAAAATCCGATCATCACGTGAAGATCGTGGAGACGCCGGGCGTTCGCATGTCCGCGCGTCATCCCTGCTCAGCATGGGCGAGGCACGTATGCGATTAGTGCACGGGCTGGTGGCGGCGGCGTTATCGATCACGACTCTGGCGGTGGCACCACCTTCGGTGGCGGAAGAGGCACCAAGTCCCAGCCCCCCGGCTGGGCGGGCTGCTCCGCCGCAGCCGGCCGACCCCGAGCGGGCCGCGGCCGCGCGGGCCCGCCGTGACGGGCTGCCGGTCGAGGTGGAGGCGCTGCGCAGCGAGACCCGTACGGTCTTCGCCCAGCCCGACGGCACCATGAAGATGGAGCTGAACGTGCGCCCGGTCCGCGTCCGCAAGGACGACCGCTGGGTGCCCGTGGACACCACGTTGCACCTGCGCCCCGACGGCGCGGTCGAGCCGGTCGCCGCAGCGGTAGGGCTGACGTTCTCCGGCGGCGGCGACAGCGCGCTCGCCCGCCTCTCGCGCGGCGGCAAGTCGATGGAGCTGGGCTGGACCGGCCCGCTGCCCACCCCCACGCTGAGCGGCGACACCGCCACCTACGCCGAGGTCAGGCCCGGCGTGGACCTCCAGGTCACCGCCGACGTGGACGGCTTCTCCCACGTGCTGGTCGTCAAGTCGCGGGCCGCGGCCGAGAGCCTGACCGAGCTGGCGTACCCGCTCGCCGCACAAGGGCTGGAGCTGGAAACCGACGCGGCCGGCAACCTGGAGGCGATCGACGGCAACGGCGGCACGCTGTTCATCGCGCCGACCCCCAAGATGTGGGACTCGAAGGGCCTGCCCGACCAGAAGGCGTTCAAGGAGGGCCGCTCACCCGAGGCCCGCGAGGCCGTCATGGACGTGGAGCTGAAGGACAAGAAGCTGCGGCTGCGGCCGGATCGCAGGATGATGACCGATCCCGGCACGAAGTTCCCCATCTACCTCGACCCGTACTTCTCGGCCGCGCGCAACGCCTGGACGGCCGTGTGGAGCAACTGGCCCAACTCCAACTACCTCAACTCCAGCGACGTCGCCCGCGTGGGGCACGTCGAGTCGCAGAAGAACCGCTCGTTCTTCCAGATGAACACCGGCTCGACCATCCACGGCAAGCAGATCATCTCGGCGACGCTGCGCACGTACGAGACGTGGTCGTACTCCTGCAGCGCCCGCAAGGTCGAGGCGTGGGCCACCAACACCATCAGCAAGTCCACCACCTGGAACAAGCAGCCCTCCTGGGTGACCAAGCTGGACACCAAGAACGTCGCCAAGGGCTGGGGCACGAGCTGCAAGCCCGGCGGCGTGGAGTTCAACGTCACGCCGCAGGTCGTCAACGCCGCCGCGAACAACTGGGCGAACGTCACGATCGGCCTGCGCGCCACCAGCGAGACCGACGTCTACGCGTGGAAGAAGTTCAGGAACAACCCGAGCCTGAACATCGAGTACAACTCCTACCCCGGCGTCCCCGCGGCCGCCGACGTGTGGTCGGACCCGGGCGGCCCCTGCGTCTCCGGTGACGACCGGCCGGTCATCAGCACCGCCACGCCCAAGCTGTGGGCCAGGCTGAAGGACGCCGACAACTCGGTCAAGGGCCGCTTCGAGTGGTACGACGAGGCCGGCACCAAGACCGGCGAGTACGTCACCCCCTCCGGCTCGTCGGGCACCGCCTTCTCCGCCACGATCCCGCAGGCGCTCTTCGCCGACGGCGCGCTCGTCCGCTGGCGGGTGCGGGCCGAGGACGGCAAGGCCAACAGCGCGTGGAGCCCGTGGTGCGAGGCCACCGTAGACGCCACCGCCCCCGGCAGGGAGCCGGTCGTCACCTCCACGGACTACACGGAGAACGGCTGGAGCGACGGCGCCGGTCTGGCGGGCGCGTTCACCTTCGACCCCGACGGCGTCACCGACGTGGTCGCCTACGTCTACGGCCTGGACACCACGCCGAAGACCGAGGTGGCGGCGGGCGCCGACGGCCGGGCCACGATCCGGCTCACCCCGTCGCACGACGGCCCCAACGTGCTGGCCGTGCGCAGCAAGGACCGCGCGGGCCAGCTCGGCCCCATCCGCATCTACGTCTTCAACGTCAACCCTGGGCGGGCGCCCGCCGCCCACTGGACGATGGACGACGGCCAGGGCGGCGCCGCCGCCGACGCCACAGGGGCGCACCCCGCCACGCTGTACGGCGCCACCTGGACCTCGGGCCGCACCGGCGGCGCGCTCCGGCTGGCCGGCGCCTACGCCCAGGCGTCAGGGCCGGTCGTCGACACCACCCGCAACTACACCGTCGCCGCGTGGGCCCGCCTGACCGGCACCGCCGGCGACGCCACCGTCCTCACCCAGGAGGGCACGAGGACGGGCGCGTTCGCGCTGCAGTACGCCACGGCCGACAACCGCTGGGCGCTGGTCGCGCCCGGCTCCGACACGGACGGCGCACCCGCCGCCCGTGCCCTGTCGGCCGCCGCGCCACGCCTCAACGAATGGGTCCACCTGACCGGCGTCCACGACTCCGCGGCGGGCCGGATCTCGCTCTACGTGAACGGCAGGCTGGAGGGCACCGCCGCCGTCACCACCGCATGGAACGCCACAGGCCCCCTGACGATCGGCCGCGGAAAGGTCGCCGGGGCGGCTTCGGGCCACTGGCCCGGGGACGTCGACGAGGTGCGCGTCTATGACCGCGCGCTGTTCGCCGACGAGGTCGCCGATCTGGTCAACAGCGCTGCCACGCTGGTCGGCCACTGGAAGCTGGACGAGGAGTCCGGCTCGTCGGCGGCCGACTCCTCGGGCCGGGCGACCGCCGCGTCGCTGTCCGGAGCCGCCTCGTGGACGTCGGGCTGGCTGGACGGGGCACTCGCGCTCGACGGCGTCAACGGGCACGCCCAGACCGGCGGTCCCGTGGTGGACACCAGGTCGAGCTTCACCGTCACCGCCTGGACCCAGCTCGACTACCTTCCTGCCCGCGACAGCGCGGCCGTGGCCCAGCCCGGCAGCAGGGCCGCCGGGTTCCAGCTCGGCTTCGACAAGGAGCAGGGCAGATGGACGCTCGGCATGGCGGCCGCCGACACCGACGCCGCCGCCCTCGTACGGACGCGCTCCGACGCCATCCCCAACCCGATGGAGTGGACGCACGTGGCCGGCGTGTACGACGCGCTCGCCGGTCAGCTGCGGGTCTACGTCAACGGGCGGCTGGCCTCCACCACCGTCACCAGCCACCTGAGCACGTGGAACGCCACCGGGCCCGTGCAACTCGGGCGGACGAAGCTGGCGGGCGCCTTCACCGGCTACTGGCCGGGGGCCGTGGACGACGTCCGTGCGTATGACGGGGCGCTGAGCGCGGAGCAGATCGCCGCGCTCGCCGCCCAGTGATCGGCTGATCTGAGGGCCCGGCGGCTCGAAGACGAAGACGAGGTACGTCTCGTACGCCGCCGGGCCCTCGGCGCGGCGGGCGTTGACCGCGTGCAGCGCGTCGAGGAGGAAGCCGGCGTTGGTGGGCCGGCGTTGGTGGCGTCGGGAAGGGCGGGACGCTTTCCTGCCAGGTTTCACCTCGGGGGGCCCGGGACGGTCGTGCCTGGATTGTGCGGGTGTTTTATGCGGCGGGCAATGTCACTTTTAGGGCGGACATTAGCTGTGTGCGGCATTTAGCGAGATATTTGGCATGGGCCATTGAGTGAATGTCGCCGTGAACCGCGTTACCGTGAGGTCCGTGCAGCTCTACACGAGATCGGCCGGGACCGGAATCCCGCTTGTGCTGCTTCACGCGTTCCCGCTTTCGTCCGCCATGTGGCTGGCCCAGCGCGAAGGGCTGGCCAAGGTCTGCCGCGTCATCACGCCTGACCTGCGCGGCTTCGGCGGGTCGCGGCTGGGCGACGACGAGCCGTCACTCGACCTGATGGCCGACGACGTCGCCGCCCTGCTCGACGCGGAGGGCATCGACAAGGCCGTGATCGGCGGACTGTCGATGGGCGGCTACGTGACCATGGCGTTCTGCCGGCGGCATCCCGACCGGGTGCTCGGCGTCATCCTGGCCGACACCAAGGCCAGCCCCGACCCGCCCCCGGCCAGGGACAACCGCGAGCGCATCGCGCAGGCCGTGCTTGAGTCCGGCAGCGAGGTGCTGGTCAGCGAGGTCCTGCCCGCGCTCATCGGGCCGACGACCAAGGAACGCCGTGCCATGGTGTTCGGCCGCGTCAAGGGCCTCGTCCAGTCGGCGCCACCCGGCGCGGTCGCCTGGGCCCAGCGCGCGATGGCCGCCCGCCCCGACTCCTCCGACACCCTGACCGCGCTGAAGGTGCCGCTGCTGGTCATCGTGGGCGAGGAAGACGAGCTCTCACCACCGTCCGACGCCGCCGCCATGGCCAAGGCAGTCCCTGACGGCCGCTTGGAGATCATCCCGAAGGCCGGCCACCTGACCGCCGTCGAACAACCAGAAGCCTTCAACACCGCGGTCACGGAATTCCTCCGCACAGAACTCCCCGCCCCCCGCCCCTGACCCCAGGCATACGCACCGCCCATCTCCGCCAACCTGCGCGGTCACGCTCCGCCCACCCCCGACGTGCGCACAGAACCGCGCGACCTGGCCCGCGCACGGGGCTGCGCGCCACCCGACGTGCGCACAGAACCGCGCAGCCTGGCCTGAGCACGGGGCTGCGCGGCCTGGCCCGCGCGCGGAATCGCGCCCCCGACCGGGACGTGCGCTTGTGGGGCGGGTGGCTCCTGCCTGGGTGGGCTCTGCCCCATCGCCCTTTGGGGCGGGATGGTGTGGGGTGGGTGGCGTCGGCCGGGTGCGGAGCTGTGCATCCGCCCACCCCCAAGAAGGACGTGCAGTTGTGCGGCGGGGTCTGTTCCCAGGACGTCGGGGTGCGGGGGCCGGGGGTTGTCGGTGGGGTGTGGCATGCTGGCGGCGTGACGCTTGAGGACCTGGTTCGGTTGCGGCGAGCGCGGGATGTGATCAACCGCGACTACGCCGAGCCGCTCGACGTGCCCGCGCTGGCGCGCGTCGCCCTCATGTCGCCAGGCCACTTCTCGCGCAGTTTCCGCGCGGCCTTCGGGGAGACCCCCTACAGCTATCTCATGACGCGCCGCATCGAGCGGGCCAAGGCGCTGCTGCGGCGCGGCGACATGTCGGTGACCGAGGTGTGCTTCGCGGTCGGCTGTACGTCGCTGGGCTCGTTCAGCTCGCGCTTCACCGAGCTGGTCGGCGAGAGCCCGAGCGCCTACCGCGCCCGCGACCACCACGAGCTGGCCGCCGTCCCGTCCTGCTACGCGAAGATCTACCTGCGGCCGGTCCGCCGTCATCCGGGCAAGACCGCCGACCGCCACGTAACGTGACGGGCATGGACATCCGACTCAACACCTGCTTCATCGCGGTCGACGACCACGACAAAGCGCTCGCCTTCTACCGCGACGTCCTCGGCTTGGAGGTACGCAACGACGTCGGCTTCGAGGGCATGCGCTGGATCACCCTCGGCTCGCCGTCCCAGCCCGACGTCAACATCGTCCTCGAGCCACCGCTGGCCGACCCCGACGCCTCGCCCGCCGACCGCCAGGCCATGGCGGAGCTGCTGGCCAAGGGCCTGCTGCGGGCGGTCATCTTCGAGGTCGACGACTGCGACGCCACGTACGAGCGCATCAGGGACGCCGGCGGCGACGTGCTGCAGGAGCCGATGGACCAGCCGTACGGCGTGCGCGACTTCGCCGTCCGAGACCCGGCGGGCAACCTGCTGCGCATCAACCAGGCGGCCAGGTAGCGCGCCCGGTCAGGCAGATCCTGGCGGGGCACCACGACCGTCCGGTCAGGCGCGGTCCTGGCGGGGCACCACGACCTCCCTGATGACCAGCGCGATGGCCGCCGCCACCGGGATGGCCACCAGCGCGCCGACGATGCCGAGCAGCGCGCCGCCGAACAACGCGGCGATCACGGTCACCGCGGGCGTGACGTCGACCGAGCGCTTCATCACCCGGGGATAGACGAAGTAGTTCTCGACCTGCTGGTAGACCACGAAGAAGATGGCGCAGGCGATGCCGGCGGGCAGTGAGTCGAGCAGCGCGACCCCGGTCACGATCACCGCGCCGATCGTGGCGCCGACCAGCGGGATCAGGTCCGTCAGCGCCACGACGAGGGCGAGCGCGAGCGCGTACTGGACGCCGATGATCGACAGGAAGATCCAGGCCAGCACGCCGGCGATCAGGGAGATGAGCACGTTGCCCGCGACGTAACCGCCGATGCCGCCGAGGATCTCCTCGCTCATCGCCCGCGTACGCGCCCGCCGCGAGGCCGGGACGAGCTTGAGCAGATACTCCTTGATCGTGTGCAGCGAGCCGAGGAAGTACAGCATGAGCACCAGCAGCGTCACCGTGGTGAAGACGCCGTTGAGCACCACCAGCCCCGCGCCCATGATGCCGCTGGCCAGCGCCGGCCCCAGTGTGGCCGTCACGAACGTGCGGATCTGGGGGAGTATCTGATAGTCGGCGTCGAGCTGCCGCAACGTCGGATGGTTGCTCAGCTCGGTGATGTAACCAGGCACGGCGTCGACGAACTCGCTGAGCTGCTTGCTGACGGGCGGCACGATCGCCAGCCCGAACAGCACGAACGCCACGATGACGCCGATGAACACGATGGCGATCGCGCCCCGCCTGGCCAGGCCCCGGCGCTGGAGCGCCTCGACCGCCGGGTTGAGCCCGACGGCCAGGAACATCGCGACGACGACCAGGATGATCGTGCTCAGCGAGGCCACGATCATCTGGGCGAGCGCGAGCGCCGTCAGCACGCCTAGCCCGCCGACCAGCCCGAACAGGAACGGGCCGCGCGCCAGCGGCTTCCCCGGCAGTCCGTACGGCGTCTCGCCGCCGTCGGCGCCCTGCTCCCGCGCCTGCTCCCGCGCCTGCTTCCGCGCTGGGGAGCGCTCGAAGTCCTCGTGCCAGGGGCCTCCGGAACCGCCGTCGCGGGAGCCGCCGTCCGCGTCGGGCACGGGATCGGCCGAAGGGGTGCGGGCTTCGTCCCGCTCGGTCGCGGGTCCGGCGTCTGCCGACAACGGGGAACTCCAGAAAGGCTCGGTGACAACGCAGCATGACGGGCTCGTACCGGTTCGTACACGCCCGACGGCAAAGAGAGAGCCTAGCGACCGTGTGATCGCCAGGCTCTCCCCAGCCGTCGTTCAGCCCCCGTGCGCGGTCGTTACTCCTGCCACCACTCCGCGTCGTCCTCGGCCTTGGCCTCAGCCTTGGGAGCGGGCGTCGTCGCCGGAGCGGCCGGCTCGGCGGCCGGTGCCGCGGCGGCGAGAGCGGGCTTCGGCGGAGCCGCGGTGACCGCGGCCTCGGAGGACTCCATGCCCGGCAGCGCGGCGCCGCCGAGGAGCTGGCGGAGCTGGGCCAGGTGGCTGGTGATGCTGTCACGCTGGCGGGTCAGCTCGTCGACCTGGCGCTGCATGGCGGTGCGGGTGCGCTCGGCCTCGTTCTTCGCCTCGGTGACGATGGTCTCGGCGCTCGTCTTGGCCTCGGCCACGATGGTATCGGCGCTCTTGCGGGCGTTGGCGACCAGCTGCTTGGCGTGCAGGTCGGCCTCGCGGCGGGTCTGCTCGGCCTGCTGCGTGGCCTTCGTGGCCCGCGACTCGGCGGTGGCGGCGCGCTGCTCGGCCTCGGCGACCAGCTTCTGTGTGGCGGCCTGGGCGGTGGCGTGGCGCTCTGCCTCCTGGCGCTCGGCCTCCTCGCGGCGGGCGGCGAGCTGGATCTCGAACTCGGCCTCGTCCTGGGCCCGCTTGGCCTCGGACTCCTCCAGCACCCGCTGCGCCTGCGCGCGCATCTCGTCGGCCTGCCGCTTGGCGGTGGTCAGCACCTCGTCGCGCTCGCGCTTGGTCGAGGCCCGCAGCTGGGCGACCTCGCGCTCGGTGGTGGTGCGGAGCTTGGCGATCTCCCGCTCGGCGTCGGCGCGCTTCTCCGCCACCTCGTGGTCGGCGGTGGCGCGCAGCTTGGCGGCCTCGCGCTCGGTGGTGTTGGTCAGCTCGTCGGCCTCGCGGCGGGCGGTGGAGCGGATGTCCTCGGCCTCGCGCTCGGCGGTCGTGCGCATCTCGTCGCTCTCGCGGGTGGCCTGGGCGCGCTTGTCGGCGGCCTCGGCCTCGGCGGCGGCGCGCAGGTCGGCGGCCTCGACCTTGGCGGCGGCCTTGATCTCGTTGGCCTCGGACCTGGCGGCCTGGACGAGCTCGGTGGCCTGCTCCTCGGCCAGGCGGAGCAGCTGCTCGATGCGGGCGCCGAGACCGGAGTAGGTGGGGCGCTCCTGCTCCTGCAGCTGGCGCTGGGAGTCGGACAGGTCGCGCTGGAGGGCGGTGACCTGCTCGCGGGCCTGGCGGAGCTCCCCGTCGAGCTGCTTGAGATGGTCGTGGACCTGGTGCCGGTCGTAGCCGCGCAGCACCACGTCGAACTCGCGTGCTGGGGCGTCCTCGAAGAAGTTGTTGAGCTGGGCGTCGATGTCGGACTGCATGGAGGCTCGATCCTGGGTTGTCGAGACGGCTACACGGGCCGGACGGGGGGTTCGGGGCATCCGTACCAGGAGCCTGTGCCTCTCGGCAGGCCCCATGTCCGGTGGAAGGTCAAGCGTACTCCGCTGGTGCCGCGTGCGAAGCCCCGTCCAACTTTCTGCGTGACTAGTTACATATGAACGGTTTTTACGTTTTGTGGTGGTTTGCTATCGCTTGGCCGCTTGGACCAGCTCTGTAAGCATTCCGCCCACGTCCTTGGGATGCAGGAACGCGATTTCCGAGCCCATCGACCCGTGCCTGGGACGCTCGTCCAGGAGTCTCACACCTTTCTCGCTGATCTGGGACATGGCATCGGCGACGTCGGGCACCCCGAATGCCACGTGATGGACGCCCTCGCCCCGCTTAGCCAGGAATTTTCCCACAGGCGAGTCGTCGGAGAGCGGCTCGAGGAGCTGAATGTAGGAGCCCCCGCCTTCGCCGTCGGCGATGTGCAGCATGGCCTCCTTCACCCCTTGCTCCTCGTTGACCTCCCTGGCGACGACCTCCAGTTCGAACAGGCGGGAGAACAGCTCGATCTTCTCCTCGAGGTCGCGGCAGGCGATCCCTATGTGGTCGATACGCAGGAACATGTGTGGTCCACCTCCATGGCGAGCGGTGTCGTACCCGTGGGTATGGTGTCAAAGACCCGACGCGCGAGCACAGGAGGCCGTTGTCATGTCAGGTTCCGTCATCGTCGCCGGAGCTCGCACCCCCATCGGCAGGCTGCTCGGTTCGCTGTCCGGGCTGCAGGCCGTCGAGCTCGGCGGCATCGCCATCAAGGCGGCGCTGGAGCGGGCCGGGGTCGCGCCCGACGCGGTCGAGTACGTCATCATGGGCCAGGTCCTCCAGGCCGGCGCCGGGCAGATCCCCTCACGCCAGGCCGCCGTCAAGGCCGGCATCCCGATGACCGTCCCCTCCATCACGATCAACAAGGTGTGCCTGTCGGGCCTCGACGCCATCGCGCTGGCCGACCAGCTCATCAGGGCGGGCGAGTTCGACATCGTGGTGGCCGGCGGCATGGAGTCCATGACCAACGCGCCCCACCTGCTGCCGGGGCTGCGCAGGGGCGTCAAGTACGGCGGGTCGGAGGTCGTCGACTCGATGGCGCACGACGGCCTGTTCTGCGCGTTCGACCAGTGCGCGATGGGCGAGTCCACCGAGCGCTACAACGCCAGGCTCGGCATCGGCCGCGAGGAGCAGGACGACCTGGCGGCCCGTTCACACCAGCTCGCCGCCGCCGCGATCAAGAACGGCGTCTTCGAGGACGAGATCGTCCCCGTCGAGATCCCGCAGCGCAGGGGCGAGCCGGTCGTCGTCAAGGAGGACGAGGGCGTACGCGGTGACACCACCGCCGAGACGCTCGCCAAGCTCCGCCCCGCCTTCGCCGCCGACGGCACGATCACTGCGGGCTCCGCCTCCCAGATCTCCGACGGCGCCTGCGCGGTCGTCGTCATGTCGAAGTCGAAGGCCGAGGAGCTGGGGCTGCCCTGGCTGGCCGAGATCGGCCGCCACGGCAACGTCGCGGGCCCCGACGCGTCCCTGCAGTCGCAGCCCGCCAACGCCATCAAGCACGCCATGGCCAGGCAGGGCGTCACGGCCGACGACCTCGACCTGGTGGAGATCAACGAGGCGTTCGCCAGCGTGGTGCTCCAGTCGGTCAAGGAGCTGGGCGTGCCGCTCGACAAGGTCAACGTCAACGGCGGCGGCATCGCGCTCGGCCACCCGATCGGCGCGTCGGGCGCCCGCATCGTGCTCACGCTGGCCCACGAGCTGCGCCGCAGGGGCGGCGGGCTGGGCGCGGCCGGTCTGTGCGGTGGCGGCGGCCAGGGCGACGCGCTGCTGATCAGCGTCCCCAGGTCCTGAGCCCGATGTCAGGGGTCGGGCTCCGTCGTCATGCGGACGTCGGCGGCGTCGCCGGTGGTGATGACGCCTGAGTTGTCGCCCTTGACGACCACGGAGCCTGGTCCGGAGCCCGGTCCAGGACCTGTGGGCGGGTCGCCGCGGACGACGCCGTACACCGAGACTCCCAGCCCGGCCAGGCCGACGAACGCGCCGATCACCCCGGCCAGTTTGTCGGCCTCGTCCAGCCCCGCCCGCGCGACGTAGACGACCAGCCCCGCCAGGGCGACGACCGCGACCGCGGAGCCGCTCCACACCAGTGCGCGCCTGCTCATACCGGCATCATCCTCCGTACACGGACGATCGCACAATGTGACGGCAGATGGGCAGACGCGAAGCCCCGGTCCGCCAGGAACGGGACCGGGGCCTCGTGATGCCGTCTCCCTGAGCCCGACCAGGATTCGGGCTGGAACGCGGCCGCCCCGCTAAGGGGGCGCTTCAGCCCGGCCGCGAGGGAGGGTGCGGCCGGGCTGCTTGTGGGCGGTCATGAGGACAGCAGACGGGCGAACACCGAGCGGTGCCGGCGCTCGGCCGGCCGCTCCTGCCCCGCCTCGCGTGCGCGGCGGTGCTCGGCGGCCGCGCGGCGCAGTTCGGAGGCGTGGTGCTGCATGACGGTGTATTCGAGTTCGGCGTGCATCCGAGTGCTCCTTCGGTTCGTTCCCTGCACTCTCAAGACTCCGCCTAAGGCCCCCATCCGCACATCGGGCGGATGTCCTATCTCTCGGCACAGGCGCGGACGGTAAGTACTTAGACGGGTGCGAGGAACGCCTAAGGCGCCTCTAGGGCTCGTCGGTGAACTTCACCGTGACCTTCGTGAAGCCCAGCGACCTGAGCATGCCGGACAGCATCGCCTTGGTGTTGGCGTCGGCCCTGGCCCGCAGGTCGCTCGCCACGGCCGCCTCGGAGATCTTCTTCTCCGCCAGGAGATAGAGCTCGCGCTGGTCGGCGGGGGAGCCGGACAGGAAGTCGCTCACCCGGTCGAACAGGCCGCGCTGGTGGGCGAAGACGTAGGAGCGGTTGTTGTCCAGGTTCGGCTTCTCGAGCTGCGCGCGCGGCACGCGTACGGTGGCCTCGGTGCGGTCCTGCGACACCGTCACGCCGTTCGTGGCGAGCGTCGAGAAGTCCACGTACGCGTCCACGCCGCCCGCTCCGACGAACAACGTGCGCGTGCCCTTGATGGCGTCCGGCAGGAAGGCGGCGTCCTTCTCCAGGTCGACGACCACCTGGAAGTTCCCCGTCGCGGCCTCGAACCTGCTCAGGTCCTTGATGGACTGCAGCAGCACCGGCTGGCTGCGGTCGATGGTCCGCTCGCCCAGCGGGTCGAGCCACGACCAGGCCAGCCGCCCGGCCACCACCAGCAGCACCGCCACGACCAGCAGGCCCGCCGCGAGCCGCCACCACCGGCGCCGCCCCGAGGCCACCGCGGGCGGCGTCGTCTGGGAAGTCGTCATGCGAGCATGACTACCCGCTGGGCGATCATCAGTGCCCGCCCTATGGTGACAACTTGGCTCCTTTTAGGAGACGTCCCCGGTGTTCGCCACCGAACTGACCCCGCCCGCACCGGGCGTCTGCGGCGCCGACCTGGCGGAACCGCCGGGCGTTGGGTAGACGGGGTAGACGTGGCTCGACTCAGGGGTCGGGCGCACCGACGGGGTCATGCCCGCCTGCGCGGGGCCGCCGCCGAAGTGGGTGCTCGACAGCCGGCAGCCCTGGAAGTCGGTGTAGAACATGCGCAGCCACTCGCGGCGCTGCGGCTCGCTCAGCGAGGAGAACCACTGGGTCGCGTACTGGTGCTCGGGCAGCGGGGTGCCCGGCAGCGGCTCGCCGCGCAGCCAGGCCGTGACGATCTGGCGGTAGCCCTCGGCGACCGTGGTGGGGCAGCGGGGCGCGAGCGACTCGACGTACTCGTACGCCGCCTCCTCGGCGAACCCCGCCGACAGGTCGGGCACGTGCACGGGGGCCAGCCCGTTGGCCGGCTTGAGCGCGTCGTCCAGCGGGCGCTGCTCCACCCGCGTGAACGCGGCGGGCGTGCCCGCGAGCCGCGAGGCGATCTGCGTGAACGCCGCCCCCAGCTCGGTCAGCCCCGCCCGCATGCCGGGATGCACGCACACGGTGATCGGCCACTCCTGGCAGCTGTAGGCGATGTCCACCGCCGCGGCCGGCTTCGCCTGGGTCAGCACCCGTGAGACGCCCATGCCGGCCGCTAGCACGGCGAGCAGCGCACACGCCAGCACCATGGCCTGCCTGGTCACCAGCGCCGCCCAGCCGAGCAGCAGCGCGGCGGTGAGGCCGAGCAGCCAGATCGTCTGGTCGAAGAACGGCGCCCCGCTGAGCCCCTGGAACAGGTCATACGGCTCGCCGGTGCCCGGCGCGAGCTTGTCGGCCCACCCGCGGTCGTCGGCCAGCCATGAGAACACCCCGTAGCAGGCCAGACCCGCGATCGGCGGCGTGTACGGCTTCGGCACCACCCATCCGGCCACCCACCCGATCACCGAGTAGAGCGCCAGCCCCGCCATGCCCATGCCGAGCCCCGACAGGCTGAGCCGGCCGGCCTGGTCGGTGAGCACCGTCTTGACGGCGAGCACCAGCACCGTAGCGCCGAACGAGCCCAGCACCACCACCACGATCGCCAGCGGCGCCTTGAGCGCCCGCCACGTCGTGAGTGAGCGCCCGCGCAGCGCGCGGCGCTTGCGCAGCGCCACCCAGGCGGCGAAGGCCGCGGCGACGGGCCCGGTCAGCCGGAGCGAGCCGATGACCGCGGCCACGATGTTCTCCCACGCGTCGACACCCGGGATCAGGACGTTCCACGCCGCGATCAGGCCGACAGCAAGCAGGACGGCAACCGTGACGGCCGCGCTGTGCTTCAGCTCCTCCCGTGAAACGCCCGCGTGCTCACGCACCCTTGTCCCCGTTGACGTTCATCAAGCACCCCCCGTGCCCCTAGGCGATGCGGCCGCCGCGCGGTCCTGGCCCGTCCCCACAGGCCGTGAACTTGGCGTCCGCGTCACCATACGTACGAGAACCATAACTGAGCGTGATGATTGACGTCCGGATTCTTGGTCAAGCAAAGAGAGCTGTCGCTGAGCGTAATCAGACGAACCGGGATGACCGGCGCGCTACCGTATCGCTGTGTCGCAGCCGAAGCCGCTCAACCTGCCGTTCGACCCCATCGACCGCGCCGCGGAAAGCTGGCGCGCTCACTTCGGACCTTCCTCCGCCATGGCCGCCGTCACCTCGATCATGAGAGCGCATCAGATCCTGCTGTCGCAACTTGACTCGCTCCTGAAGCCATACGACTTGACCTTCGCCAGATACGAGGCGCTGGTGCTGTTGACCTTCAGCAGGACGGGCGCGCTCCCGCTGTCCAGGATCGGCGAACGTCTCATGGTTCATCCCACGAGCGTGACGAACACGGTGGACAGGCTGGAGAAGTCCGGGTTCGTGACGCGTCGCCCCAACCCCCGCGACGGCCGCGGCGTGCTCGCCGAGATCACCGAGGCCGGCCGCGACGTCGTGCGCCGCGCCACCGCCGACCTCATGGCCGCCGAGTTCGGCCTGTCGATGTACGCCGAGGACGAACTCAGCCAGATGTTCGACCAGTTGCGCACGCTACGGGTGGCGGCGGGTGACTTCCCGGCTTCGTCCATGCGGCAAGATGAAGGGCATGGCGGACTTCTCTAAGCCCGGGTCACTCTACGGAGCGATAGACCTGGGCGCGCGCAAGCAGGCTCTTGAGGCGCAGGCCCGGCGGGAGGCGGCAGGTCCCCAGGCGGCGTCGGCCTCAGTCGTCGATGTGACCGAGGAGACGTTCACGGCCGATGTCATCGAGCGCTCGATGACCGTGCCGGTCGTCCTCGACCTCTGGTCGCCGCGGGCTCCTGGCAGTGCCCAGCTCAGCCCGGTGCTGGAGAAGGTCGTCGGCGACCTGGGCGGCAAGGCCGTCCTGGCGAAGGTCAACGTCGATGCCAGCCCGCAGATCGCCCAGGCGCTGCGCGTGCAGGCCGTGCCGACCGTGCTGGCGATCTTCCAGGGCCAGGCCGTGACCGGCTTCCAGCAGGTGCTGCCCGAGCAGGAGGTGCGGCGCTGGCTCGACGAGCTGATGGGCGCGGTCGAGCAGTTCTACCAGGCCAACCCCGGCGCCAGGCCGCCGGAGGCCGAGGGCGGCGAGCCCGAGGCGCAGGCCGGCCCGCCGGCCGACCCCGACCTGGTGGCGGCCGAGCAGGCCATCGACGCGGGCGACTACGACGCGGCGATCGCGGCCTACGAGCGGCTGCTGGCCCGCGCGCCCGGCGACGAGGACGCGAAGATGGGGCTGGCGGGGGTCAGCCTGATCAAGCGCACGGCCGAGGCCGACCCCGCCGAGGTGCAGCGGCGCGCCCAGGATCCCGACGACCTCGACGCCCAGCTCATGGCCGCCGACCTCGAGATGCTGTCCGGCTCGGTCGACGAGGCGTTCAACCGCGTCATCGCCGTGGTCAAGCGCACCTCGGGTGACGACCGTGACCGGGCGAGAAAGCATTTGCTGGGGCTTTTCGACGCCTTGCCGGCCGAAGACCCATCTTTGGCGAAGGCGCGTAGGGCATTGGCGAGCGCCCTGTTCTAACCTGGGGATATGCGGGTCGTCACCATATCGGCGACATACGGCACGGCCGGCAACCAGATCGGCCCGGCCGTGGCCGAGCGGCTCGCCGTGCCCTTCGTCGACCGGGCCATCCCCAGCGCGGTGGCCCAGCAGCTGGGCTGCACGCTGGAGGAGGCGCTGGCCCACGACGACCGCGCCGAGCACGGCCTCGGCCGGCTGTTCTCCGGGGCCATGCGGCTGCCCACGGTGACGTTCGGCGGCGTCGACATGTACGTCCCCGGCGCGATGCCGCTCGCGCCCGAGGAGTTCGTCCGCCACACCGAGCGGCTGCTCAAGGAGATGGCCGGCGACCAGGGCGGCGTGTTCCTCGGCCGGGCGGGCGCGGTGGTGCTGGCCGACCATCCAGGCGCGCTGCACGTCCGGCTCGACGCGCCGCTCACGCGGCGCGTCAGGCAGACGGCCACGCTCGCCGAGCTGAGCGAGCGCGAGGCGCGGCGCGTCATCGAGGACAACGACCGGGCAAGGACCGCGTACGTACGCCACTTCTACCGCGTCGACCCGGCCGATCCGTGCCAATATCACCTGGTTCTCGACAGCACCACCATTCCCGTGACGACGTGCGTCGAGCTGATCGTCCTGGCCGCCGAGGCACTGGGTTGACCGAAAGCCCCCTAACATGGGAGGCATTCTTGGTCAGTCCCGAAGGAGCGATTGACGTGGCGACCGTCCCGAGTGTGTCGTACTCCATCACCGTGCGGCTCGAGGTGCCCGCAGGCGGCAAGGCCGTCAGCCTGCTCACCCACGCCGTAGAGTCGGCTGGGGGCGTCGTCACCGCCCTCGACGTCACCAACGCGGGGCACGAGAAGCTCCGCATCGACGTGACCTGCGCGGCCAGGGACACCGACCACGCCCAGGCCATCGTCGACCAGCTCGAGGCCGTCGAGGGCGTCGTCATCCACAAGGTGTCCGACCGCACGTTCCTCATGCATCTCGGCGGCAAGATCGAGATGAAGTCGAAGGTGCCGCTGCGCAACCGCGACGAGCTGTCCATGGCGTACACGCCGGGCGTGGCGCGCGTATCGATGGCGATCGCGCGCAACAAGGAGGACGCGCGGCGCCTGACCATCAAGCGCAACACCGTGGCCGTCGTCACCGACGGCTCGGCCGTGCTGGGCCTCGGCAACATCGGGCCTGAGGCGGCGCTGCCGGTCATGGAGGGCAAGGCGGCGCTGTTCAAACGCTTCGCCGGCATCGACGCCTGGCCGATCTGCCTCGACACCCAGGACGTCGACGAGATCGTCCGCACCGTGCAGGTCATCGCGCCCGGGTTCGGCGGCATCAACCTCGAGGACATCGGGGCGCCGCGCTGCTTCGAGGTCGAGCGCCGGCTGCGCGAGCTGCTCGACATCCCGGTCTTCCACGACGACCAGCACGGCACCGCCATCTGCGTGCTCGCGGCGCTCACCAACGCGCTGCGGGTGGTCGACAAGAGCATCGAGACCGTCAAGATCACCATGGCGGGCGCGGGCGCGGCGGGCAACGCCGTGCTGCGGCTGCTGCTGGCGGCCGGCGCCCGCAACGTCGTCGTCTGCGACTACCTCGGCGCCGTCCACAAGGGGCGCGACGACCTCGACGAGTCGCTGCGCTGGATCGCCGACCACACCAACGCCGAGGGCTACGCCGGCGACCTGCGCGGCGCGGTCAAGGGCGCCGACGTGTTCGTGGGTGTCTCCGCGCCCGGCATCCTCACCGGCGACGACATCGCCGCGATGGCCGACAACCCGGTCGTGTTCGCGCTGGCCAATCCCGAGCCCGAGGTCTCGCCCGATGAGGCCCGCGAACACGCCGCCGTGGTCGCCACCGGGCGCTCCGACTACCCCAACCAGATCAACAACGTGCTGGCCTTCCCCGGGGTGTTCCGCGGGCTGCTCGACGCGCAGGCCACCGAGGTGACGCAGGAGATGCTGCTGGCCGCCGCCGGCGCGCTCGCCGCCGTCGTCACCCCCGAGGAGCTGGGGCCCAACTACATCATCCCCAGCGTCTTCCACCCCGACGTCGCCACCGCGGTTGCCGCCGCCGTCCGCGAGTCGGCCGGTGGCCGCGCCCGCGGCTTCACCGAGGCCTGACCTCCCGGGCCGGGGCGCCAGGTGACCGCCCCGGACCCGCCTCGCGAGCGTTTCTCTCCTCCAGCCCGACCCGCCCACCGAACCTGGGCCGGTCGGGCTGTGTGCTTGCCGCACAGGCGCGGTGAATTCAGGGGGAACGGTGAAGTCAGGGGGAAGGCGACGGCGGCCTGCGGGCAACAACAGGTGACCGACGTCCCGCCGATCACGAGGCCTCGCCATGAATGAGCCGCACCTGGCCGACCCCCCGGACACCGCCTCACCGTCGCAGGACGACGCCGGGGCGATCGAACGGTCCTGGCAGGAGCCCGAGCGTTTCGGCGCCGTCTTCGACGCGCACTACGCGGAGATCCACCGGTACGCCTCCCGCAGGCTCGGCCCGCAGGCCGCCGACGACGTCTGCGCCGAGACGTTCGCCCTGGCCTTCCGCGAGCGCCGCCGCTACGACCTGCGCCGTCGCAGCGCCCGTCCCTGGCTCTACGGCATCGCGACCAACCTCATCAGCCGGCACCGGCGCGACGAGGCACGCCTTCTCCGCGCCGTGGACCGGCTGCGACCGGGGGCGAAGCCGATCGGCGGCCACGAGGAGGAGGTGACGGCGAAGGTGAGCGCGCAGGCCGTCAAAGGCGCCCTGGCCAGGGCCATCGCCGCCCTGCCCGCGGACCAGCGTGACGTGCTGCTGCTGGTGGCGCTCGCCGGGCTGAGGTACGAGGAGGTGGCGCAGGCGCTGGACGTGCCCTTCGGCACGGTCTCCTCGCGGCTCAACCGGGCGCGCAAGAAGCTGCGCAAGGCGCTGGGCGGAACGAATCCGCTGCTCGACGAGGAAGAGGCACAGCGATGAACGACCTGCATCTCGTACGAGGGGTCTACGACGACCCGCCCCCGCCCTCCGACCAGGCCACCGCGGCCGCCCGCGCCAGGATGCTGAGCCAGGACGACACCGCACGGCCGCGCTCCCGCCGTGCCTGGCGCCTGCCCGTCGGCCTGCTGGCCGCCGCCACCGCCGCCGCCACCGCCGCGGCCGTCGTCGCGGGTGTGACGCTCACCACCGGCGCCCCGCCGCCGCGGACGGGCGTGCAGGCCGTGCCCGCTGACGCCCGGTCGCCGCGCGGCATGATGCTGGCCGCCGCCTCCCAGGCGGAGCGGCAGCGGCAGGGCCCTTACTGGTACTCCCACCAGCGCACCGCCTTCGCGACGCTCGCGCGCGGCAGGACCGGCGGGTACGTCGTGGAGGAGCGCCACGAGTACTTCATGTGGACGGGACGCGCCCGCGGCGACGGCAATTCCTTCTACGGCCGTACGTTCGCGGGCGGGCCCCAGACCGGCGCGGACGCCGACGCCTGGCGCGCGGCGGGTTCCCCGTCGAGCTGGACGGTGCGCTCGTCGGGCGTGACCAGGACCGTCAGCGCGACGTCCGGTGCCTGGCAGGAGGACGATCCGGACGACCAAGGTGGCGGCGTCTTCCACATCCCCGGCCTCGGCCAGTTCACCTATCAGGAGCTCCAGGAGCTGCCCACCGACTCAGCAGGGTTGTACGAGCTGCTGTGCGAGGGCTCGGTCAGGTTCCTCGGCGGCGGGTCGGGGGCGCCGAAGCGTTGCGACAAACCAAAGAAGGTGCTTGACCAGGCCTTCTCCGTCCTCACCGGCACACCCGTGCCGCCCAAGGTGCGAGCCGGTCTCATGCGCCTGATCACCGACTATCCGGGCGTGCGGCGGCTGGGCGCCGTCACGGATCCGCTCGGCCGTCCCGCGGTCGGCCTCGCGGCCTCGTTCGAAACCGCTGACGGGCGCGGCACCCTCCAGGAGGAGGTGCTCTTCGACCAGCGGACCGGCAAGGTCCTCGGCCGTCGCCACGTCCAGCTCGAACCCGGCCCCAACAGCGAGAAGTGGCAGGTTCCCGGCAGGACGCTGGACTCCTGGCTGATCATGGACTCGGGCTGGAGCGACGCCAAGCCCGCCCTTCCCGGCTAGGGCGTCCCGTGGTGCTCAGGAGGTGGGGATGGCGGTGGTCAGCGCGGGCATCAGGCGGTAGCTCTCCTGGAAGACCAGGTTGTGGGCGTCGGCGGCGGCGATCGCGCGGAGCAGGTCGAGCTGCCCCGCCGCGTCGGACTCGTCGAAGACGTTCAGCGGCCAGTCGCCGACCGTGTTGCCGCGCAGGTGCGGGTGGTGGAAGTCGCAGCCGAAGTGGGCGACGACCGCGATCGGCTGCTCGCCGGCGGCGCGTTGTTCGGGCCACGTGAGCGACCACATCGCGTTGAGCCCGCCCTCCCTCGACCGGGTGACGCCGCTCGCGACCACCTCCCCGGTGCCGAGCAGCAGGTCGGCGTTCGCCTCGTCGAGCGCCCTGCGCGCCACCGGGTCGAGCAGCTCGACGGCTCGGGCGAAGAGGCGTTCCTTGTTGTCCCGCGTGACGGCCTGGCCGTGCACGCCGTCGCGCAGGTCCGTGAAGTGCCTGATCAGGGCTTCGTTCATCGGTGTACGCATGCCCTCCCTCTGCCCTGTCCTGGCCCCGCGCCACCTTTGTTCAGGTGCGACTCCCTCTGCAGAGAAGCTCTATGCACGAGTCGCGAAAAGGTGCTCGCGGAGTTACAAGTTTCGCTGATCCGGTCGAAGTGCGACACCGCCCCGGCCGCTGTTCCTCCGCCAGGCGACCACGTGACCTCACCCCAGCAGGGCGGCGATCCGCTCCCGCACCTCGGGCGTGTCGAGGCCCCGGACGGTCAGGGTCGTGCGGCGGCGTACGACGTCGTCCACCGTGGCCGCCCACTCGTGGTCACGGGCGTAGACCGCCTGCGCCCAGATGTCGGGCCCGTCGGGGTGGATGCGCTCGCCGAGCGCCGGGTCCTCGCGGATGAGCCTGGCCAGGTCGAACGCGATCGAGCCGTAGTGGGTGGCGAGGTGCCTGGCGACCAGCGGGTCCATGCGGGCGTCGCGGTCGCGGTCGGTCCACAGCCGCAGCGCCACCGCGTCGGGGCTGGCCAGGCCGGGCAGCGGCACCGCGGGCAGGATGTCGGCCAGGTCGTCGCCGAGCGGCCGGCCGGGCAGGTGGGCGAGGGTGCCGAGCACGTGCTTGCCGATGTGCCGGTACGTCGTCCACTTGCCGCCCGCCACCGACAGCATGCCGCCCGAACCCCTGCTCAGCAGGGTCTCCCGCTTGGCGGCGGTCACCTCCTTCGGCCCGCCGGGCAGCACCCGCAGGCCGGCGAAGGCGTAGGTGATGTCCTCGCGCCTGAGCTGGGCGTCGCGTACGGAATGGCCGGCCTCGTCGAGGATCTGCGCGATGTCGGCCTCGGTCGGGCGGACGTCGGCGGGGTCGCCCTCGTACGCCTCGTCCGTCGTGCCGAGCAGCAGGTGGTCCTCCCACGGGATGGCGAACGACACCCGGTACTTGTCGATCGGCGTGGTCAGCGCCGCCTTCCACGGCTCGTGCCGGCGCAGCACCAGGTGGGCTCCCTTGGACAGCCGGATGCTCGGCGCGGCGCCCGGGTCCTCCATGCGCCGCAGGTGGTCGACCCACGGCCCGGTGGCGTTGAGCACGAGCCTGGCCGACACCCCGAACTCGGCCCCGTCGAGCCGGTCGCGCAGCTCGGCGCCCGTCACGGTGCCGCCCGTCTTGCGCAGGCCCACGACCTGGGCGTGGTTGAGCACGGTGGCGCCCGCGTCCACGGCCGCGCGTACGGTCATCACGGCCACGCGGGAGTCGTTCATCTGGTGGTCGCCGTAGACGGCGGCGCCCCGCAGCCCCTCCGTACGCAGCGCCGGCACCTTGGCGAGGGCCTGATGCGGCGTGATCACCTTGCCCATGCCGTCGCCGAACACCGACAGCGCCGAGTACAGGAACACGCCCGCGCCCAGCTTGGCCGCGCCGTGCGGACCGCCCTTGTAGATGGGCACCAGGAAGGTCAGCGGCTTGACCAGGTGCGGCGCGATGTCGGCGGCCAGGGCCCGGCGCTCGCGGTGGTTCTCGGCCACCAGCTTGACGTTGCCGGTCTGCAGGTAGCGCAGGCCGCCGTGGACGAGCTTGGACGAGGCGCTGGAGGTGGCGCCGGCGAAGTCGCCCGCGTCCACCATCGCCACCCGCAGCCCGGCCTGCGCGGCCATCCAGGTCACCGAGGTGCCGAGGATGCCGCCGCCGATCACCAGCAGGTCGAAGGTGGTGGTGGAGAGCTCCTGCCGGACCTGCGCCCGGTCGGTGCCGATCGTGGTCGTCATGCGGTCTCCTCCTGCTCGACCCAGTCGAGGGTCCTCGCCACGGCCTTCTTCCAGTTGCGGTACTCGCGCTCGCGGACCTCCTCGTCGATGGCCGGTCGCCACTCGGCCGCCTTGTGCCAGTTGGCGCGCAGGCTGTCGAGGTCGGGCCAGTAGCCGGTGGCCAGCCCGGCGGCGTACGCGGCGCCGAGCGCGGTCGTCTCCGACACCATCGGCCTGATCACCGGCACCGCCAGCACGTCGGCCAGCATCTGCATGAGCAGGTTGTCGGCCGTCATGCCGCCGTCGGCGCGCAGCGTCGTCAGGTCGAGCCCCGAGTCGGCGTTCATGGCGTCCACGACCTCGCGGGTCTGCCACGCGGTGGCCTCCAGCACGGCCCGCGCGATGTGCCCCTTCGTCACGAACCCGGTCAGCCCCGCGATCACGCCGCGCGCGTCGGAGCGCCAGTGCGGCGCGAACAGCCCCGAGAAGGCCGGGACGAAGTAGCAGCCGCCGTTGTCGTCCACGGTCTTGGCGAGGGTCTCGATCTCGGCCGCGCTGGAGATCAGGCCCAGGTTGTCGCGCAGCCACTGCACCAGCGAGCCGGTGACCGCGATGGCGCCTTCCAGCGCGTACGTGGCCGGTCCTTCGCCGATCTGGTAGCCCACGGTGGTCAGCAGGCCGTGCTTGGAGACGACCGGCTCGTGCCCGGTGTTCATCAGCAGGAAGCTGCCCGAGCCGTACGTGCTCTTCACCTCGCCGGGGGAGAAGCAGGTCTGGCCGAACAGGGCCGCCTGCTGGTCGCCCAGCGCCGACGCCACCGGCACGCCCGCCTCCGTGTGCCCGTAGACCTCGGCCGACGGCCGGATCTCCGGCAGCATCGCGCGCGGCACGCCGAGCGCGGCCAGCAGCTCGTCGTCCCAGGACAGGGTGTGGATGTTCATCAGCATCGTGCGGCTGGCGTTGGTCACGTCGGTGATGTGGCGGCCGGTGAGGTTCCACAGCAGCCAGCTGTCCATCGTGCCGAACAGCACCTCGCCGCGCTCGGCGCGCTCGCGCAGGTCGTACGCGTCGAGCAGCCAGCGGATCTTGGGCCCGGAGAAGTAGGTGTGCAGCGGCAGCCCGGCCCGCTCCCTGAACAGCGGCTCCTGCTCGGCCAGCGACCGGGTGAGCGCGTCGGTGCGGGTGTCCTGCCAGACCACGGCGGGGCAGACCGGGCGGCCGGTGGCGCGGTCCCACAGCACGGTGGTCTCGCGCTGGTTGGTGATGCCGAGCGCGGCGATCTGCCCGTCGTCGATGCCGGCCCCGGCCACCGCCTCGGCCAGCACGCCGCGCACGGACTGCCAGATCTCGTCGGCGTCGTGCTCGACCCAGCCGGGGCGGGGGAAGATCTGGCGGTGCTCGCGCTGGGCGACGGAGATGATGTGGCCGCCCTCGTCGAAGACGATGCACCGGCTGGACGTGGTGCCCTGGTCGATGGCTGCGATGTACTGGGGTGCAGGCACGGGGTTCCTCGCTAGTGCTGCTGGTTCGACATTGTCGAACGGTCTGCCGAACGAATGCTATGTGGTCGCTGGTAGGTGTTCAAGTGTCATCTGGCCAGGTCACGGCTTATCGCCCGGGCCGCGTCGCGGACGTAGGAGACGAACTCCATGTGCAGCTCGCCGCCGGGAGCCAGCCGCTCGACGGCGCCGCGGATGCCGATCGCGCCCACGACGATGCCGCGCGGGTCCTTGATGGGCGCGGCGATGGCCACCTCGCCCTCGGTCAGCTCCTCCATCTCGCACGCCCAGCCGCGCGACCTCACCCGGTCGAGCTCCGCCGCCAGCGCGGCGGGATCGGCCAGCGTGTGCTTGGTGTAGGGCTCCAGAGGGGCGGCGGGCGGCTCGTCGTACGGGTCGTAGGCGAGCAGCACCTTGCCGAGCGCGCTGGCGTGCACCGGCAGATATGTGCCCACCTGGAGGGTCTGCATGCTGTCGTCGGGCCTGAAGACGTGGTGGATGACCAGCACGTGGTCCTCGTGCAGGGTGCCGATCCAGGCGCTCTCCCTGCTGCGGCCGGCCAGTGCGTCGGCCCAGTTGATCGACCTGCCGCGCAGCTCGTTGACGTCGAGGTAGCTGCTGCCGAGGTGGAGCAGCGTGGCCCCGAGGCGGTACTTTCCCGTCGCCTGGTCCTGCTCGACGAACCCGACGCGCACCAGAGTCCGCAGGATGCCGTGTAGCGTCCCCTTCGGCAGGCCCAGGGCTCTGGCCAGTTCGGCGACCCCGAGCTGTCTCGGGCCGGAGGCGAGCAGCCGCAAAATCGCGGCGGCTCGTTCGACGGACTGAATCGTCTCTCCCACAGGAGCGACACTAGCGCAATTTCGTTCGGTAATGCCGAACGGACTGCTAATGAAACAAGAGTTTCGATAATATGGTCGGCTACACGGCGAGGAGACTCGATGGACCAACCCTCCCGTTCCGCGGGAACCGTACGGCCGGGTGGCCGTACCGCGCGGGTGCGCGCCGCCGTCCTGGAAGCCACCCAGGACGCGCTGGTCGAGCACGGCTTCCACGCGTTGACCATGGATCAGATCGCGGCCAGGGCGGGCGTCGGCAAGACCACCGTCTACCGGCGCTGGGGAAGCCCCGCCGGCCTCGTGACCGATCTCATGAACGAGTTCGCCAACCAGTCCTCGCCGCACGCCGACACCGGAAGCATCGAGGGCGACCTGCGGGCCAACGCGCTGATGGTGATGGAGGCGCTCAACGACCCGCGGCTCGGTGTCACACTCCAGGCCGTCATCGCGGCGGCCACCAGCGACGAGCAGGCGGCGCTCGCGCTGCGCACCTTCTACCTGCGCCGCATCGACGAGTGGGCCACCGTCGTGGAGCTGGCCGTCGCCAGGGGCGAGCTGCCCCAGGGCACCCATGCGGAGGAGCTCATCAGGGCCGTCTCCGCGCCGCTCTACTACCGGCTGGTCGTCACGCGCGAGCCGGTCACGCGGGAGGTCGCGGAGGCGTCCGTGGCCCGCGCGCTGGCCGCCGCCAGGGCGGGAGCCTTCGTGACCGCAGGAGACCGCTCCCCTTAGGACGAGCTCTCCTTGGGACGAGCTCTCCTTGGGACGAGCTCTCCTTGGGACGAGCTCTCCTTGGGACGCGTTCTCCTTGGGACGGGCTCTCCTTAGGACGAGCGCGGCCAGATCGAGCCGTACCACCACAGGATCCCGCCCATCACCACCATGCCGCCCGCCGTCGCGAGCTTGGCCAGGAGATCGGTGGGCGGGCCCGTGAACGGCAACTGCTTGCGGTGGTGACCCCACGGGCAGTCGTTCTCCAGCCGGGTGGAGTCGATCAGCGTCTCGGGGGCGCTGTCGCTCACCGAGAACGCCTCGATCTCGGCGCCGCTGCCCCTTGCCACCCGTACGTGCCGGACGATCGTCTTGCGCGCCGGGATCGAGCCGCTGGCCACGCTGACCCCGTCGGACTTCAGGTCGAACCTGGCCAGCTGGCGGGTCTGGTTGTGCAGGCGTACGGTGGCGCGGCCCGTACGGCAGGCCACGCCGTCCACCGTCATCGTGAACGGGTCGCCGGTGTCGGACCCCGGCCAGGCGTGGGCCGGCAGCGTCAGGAAGAGCAGGAAAGCCCCCAAGGGGAGGCAGACCATGACGAGCCGAGTACCGATGCGCATGTGCTCCTCCCGAATGTGATCTTCGCTACCTAAAGTTCCCAAGCGTGTACGAAAAGTAACATGGGGGGCTCGGGGGAGCGCGCACCCCACCGGAGCCTTCATGATGGAGGTATGGCGGAAGCGATCTACGTCGGCGGTTTGTTGGTGGCGACGCCGCTTCTCGACGACCCCAACTTCCGGCGTAGCGTCGTGCTCATCCTCGAACACGACCACGACGGCGGCACCCTGGGCGTCGTGCTCAACAGGCCGAGCGACATCTCGGTGACCCAGGTCCTGCCGGTCTGGGATCCGCTGGTGACCGGGCCGCCGGTGCTGTTCGAGGGCGGGCCCGTACAGACCGACAGCGCGCTCGCGCTGGCCGCGGTGCCGAGCGGCGAGGAGCCGCTGGGCTGGCGCCGGCTGCACGCGGGCACCGATGCGGTGTCCAGGCTGGGCACGGTCGACCTCGACGCGCCCCCCGAGATCCTCCAGGGCGAGATCGCCCAGATGCGGATCTTCGCCGGCTACGCGGGCTGGACGTCGGGACAGCTGGAGAGCGAGATCGCCGAAGGGGCCTGGTACATCGTCGACTCCGAGGTCGGCGACACCTTCCACGCCGACCCGTCCTCCCTGTGGCGCCAGGTGCTGCGCCGCCAGCCCGGGGAGCTGGCGTTCGTGGCGACCTGCCCCGATGACCCGACGATGAACTGACGACCCGACGATGGACTGAGGCCGCGTCAGGGCTGCTGGTCCCACCCGGGCCGCAGGCAGCGCTCGGTCAGCTCCAGCGTCTGCGCCATCCGCTCCTTGATCTCCGCCATCGGGGCGTCGCGGCGCGGGCACTCGAACCCGACCCGCATGGTGGACATCGCGAACGCCACGATCAGGTGAGCGAGCTGGTCCTCGTCGGGGTCGGTGCCGCGGCGCGCGGCGACCTTCTCGGCCAGCCGCCGCTCGGTCTCGGCGCCTCTGGCCGCCGAGAGGCCGACCAGGTGCGGGTGTGACTCGAACAATCTGCGAAGCTTGAGGAACCTCTCCGCGTCCTCGGGCGTTGACTCATCCAGGTCGGCGAGCAGGGCGCGCAGTCCCCACATGAGCGAGGCGAATGGCGGCTCGTCGTGCGGGCGCTCGGTCAGGGCGTCGAGCATGATCTCCTCGCCGTGGTCGTGAAACCACAGCACCAGGTGATCCTTGCTGGTGAAGTAGCGGAAGAAGGTGCGGGGGGAGATCTCGACGGCCCCCGCGATCTGCTCCACGGTGGTCGATTCGTATCCTTGTTCGAGGAAGAGGTCGAGCGCCGCGTCGAGGATCGCCAGGCGCGTCTTCTCCTTCTTGCGTTCCCGCAGACCCACGGTCGTCATCTCCTCGACACAAAGCTGTCATAGTGTGCCATAAGTCATAGCCCGCCGTCTTTAAGTCAGTTGTGAAGTGTCACCCTGTGCCATAGATTACCGGAGGCTTAGGACTTTTTTGCCCCGGTGTGGGGCGATCTGTGGAAATAGGGGGACTTAATGGCTCACGCGAAGGCGGTCGACGCACCGTCATCGCCCGGCCCGGCCGGCACGGGGACCGGGGGCAACCCGTGGCTCGTTCTGCTGGCGGTCAGTCTGGGCGTCATCATGGTGATGCTCGACGGCACGGTCGTCGGCATCGCCAACCCGGTCATCCAGACGGACCTCAAGGCGTCGCTTTCCGACCTGCAGTGGGTGACCAGCGGCTATCTGCTGGCGCTCGCGGTCTTCTTGATCACCGCCGGCAAGCTCGGTGACCTGTTCGGGCACAAGCGCGTCTTTCTCATCGGTGTGGGGGGCTTCGCCGTCTCGTCGGTGGGCATCGGCTTCAGCGCCGAGCTCGCCGACGTCGTTCCCGGTGTCACGCCCATCGGCGCGCTGATCGGCCTGCGGGTGCTGCAGGGCCTGTTCGGCGCCCTGCTGCAGCCCGCCGCCCTGGCGCTGCTGCGCAGTGCGTTCCCCGGGCCGAAGCTGAACCAGGCGATGGGTGCCTGGGGCGCCATCATCGGCCTGTCCAGCGCGGCAGGACCGATCGTGGGCGGCCTGCTCGTCGGCGGCGGCAACTGGGAGTCGGTCTTCTTCATCAACGCCCCCGTGGGCGTCATCGCCCTGGTCATGGGCATCATTTTGATCAAGGAGAACCGCGCCAAGAGCCTGGCCAGGATCGACTGGCTCGGTGTGGTGCTGCTGTCCGGCGCGATGTTCTCGCTGGTCTGGATGATCATCAAGGCCCCCGACTGGGGCTGGGGCGACAGCACGACGCTGACCTTCCTCGCCGTGTTCGTGGTGCTCATCGGCCTGTTCATCTTCTGGCAGAGCCGCGCGAGCCAGCCGCTGGTGCCGCTGTCGCTGTTCGCCAACCCGTCCATCTCCATCGGCACGTTCCTGATGATGATGGTCGCCTTCGCGATGTTCGGCGCGATGTTCTTCCTGGGCTTCTTCTTCCAGGGCGTGCACGGGCTCGAGCCGCTGGACGCCGGCCTGCGCATGCTGCCGATGAGCGCGGGCATGATCGTCGCCTCGCCGCTGGCCGGCATGATGCTGAGCAGGTTCGGACCGAAGATCACCATGGCGGGCGGCCTGCTGATCACCGCGTTCGCGATGTTCCTCATGTCGCGGCTCGGCATCGACGCCTCGTTCATCGAGAGCGGCATCCCGTTCGTGCTGCTGGCCTTCGGCCTCTCGCCCGTCTTCGTGGGCGCCACCGAGATCATCGTCGGTAACGCTCCCGTCGAGCTGAGCGGCGTCGCCGGTGGCGTGCAGCAGTCGGCCATGCAGGTCGGCGGCGCGCTCGGCACCGCGATCCTGGGCGCCGTGATGGCGTCCGAGATCTCCAGCAATATGCCCGGCTACCTCGGCCCGATCGCCCAGCAGATCCCGCCGGAGCAGATGACGGCGCTGGAGAAGGCCGCCGCCTTCGGCGCGGCGCCGCCCGGGCTGCCCGAGCCCGTCGTCAGCGCCGTGCACAACTCCTTCATGGACGGCATGCACCTCGCCTTCGTGGTGAGCACCTGCATCGCGGTGCTGACCGCCGCGCTGACGATGTTCGTCAGGGCCGGCAGGAAGACCGAGGGCGCTCCCGTCCACATGGGCTGATCGCTTCTCACCTACGGCCTCCGTCCCTCGCGGGCGGGGGCCGTCGCGCTGTGCGGGGTCCTGGGCGGGCATAAACTCGATGGGGTGAGCACGAAGATCCTCCCCGAGCAGGAGACCACTCCGCGGACGTCGCACGGCGACGGCGATCACGAGCGGTTCGCCCACTACGCGGACAAGCACAAGATCACCGAGAGCATGGTGACCGGCACGCCCATTCGCGCCCTGTGCGGCAAGATCTGGGTGCCCAGCCGCGACCCCAAGAAATATCCGGTCTGCCCGGAGTGCAAGGAGATCTACGAAGGTCTGCCTCCCGGCGGCGGCGAGGGCGACGACAAGCAGTGAGTGTTGCTGTGCGCTAATCCCCACACGGAGGGTTACGGTCTGTAGCCAGATCGTCTCAAGCCGTGGGGGATATGCATGGTCCGGCGCGCGACCGCCGTCTCGTTGGCATGCCTGCTCGCCGCCGGGCTCATCCCGCCGCTTCCTGACGGATCGGCGGCGGGCGCCGGCGCCGCGCTGAGGTCGGGGGCCGCGCCGGCGGATCGGTGCGCGGGGGGACAACACGCCGAGCAGCACCCCAGGCACCACGCAGGGCAGCACGCCGAGTATCGCGCTGGACACCCCGCGGGGCAGCACGCCGAGCCTCGCGCTGGACGCCACGCCGAGCCCCACACTGGGCAGCGTCCGATGCCCGGTCCTGCCCGCGCGCCCGTGCCGCGCTCGCCCAAGCCGGAAGACGTCGCCAAGGTCGTCGGCGAGCTCGGCCGCCGCCTGGCCGGGGTCACCCCGCCGACCCACATCACCGTGCCCACGCGCGTGCACGTGATCGCCTCGGGCCCCGACCGCCAGGTCTCCGAAGAGACGGTCAAGGCCCAGATCGAGGTGCTCAACGCCGCGTACGCCGGCAAGTTCGGCGGCGTCGACACCGGCGTGCGCTTCCGCCTCGACACCATCTCCGTCCGGCGCAGCGCGGCCTGGTTCACCGACCCCGTCGGCAACGAGAAGGTCATGAAGAAGGCCCTGCACGAAGGCGGGGCCGACACGCTCAACCTCTACATCGCCCAGCTCAGCGAGCTGATGCTGGGCTTCGCCAGCTACCCCTACTGGTACGCCGGCGCCCCCGCGCTCGACGGCGTCGTGATCGACTGGCGCAGCCTGCCGGGCGGCGCGATGACGAACTACAACCAGGGCTTCACCGGCGTCCACGAGATCGGCCACTGGCTCGGCCTGTTCCACACGTTCGAGAACGGCTGCCGCGAGCCCGGCGACGGCATCGACGACACGCCGGCCGAGGCCAGGCCCACCGAGGCGTGCCCGCAGGACAAGGACACCTGCGCCGACCGGCCGGGCAAGGACCCGGCGCACAACTTCATGGACTACGCCCACGACCGCTGCATGTGGGAGTTCACCGCAGGCCAGGCTCACCGCATGCACGAGATGTGGGCCGCGTTCCGGGCCTCGTCCGCGACCTGAACGGGGCGAACTACGATGTCCGGGTGACAGCACCAAAAGCACTCGACACTCCCACAAAACCGCCCGGCATCTTCGACACCGCGTACCGGGCGGCCACGTTAGGGATCCTCCTGGTGGTCACGCTGATCGCCTTCGAGGGCATGTCGGTCGGTGTGGTGATGCCGTCCATCGCCAAGGAGCTGAACGCCCTCGACCTCTACGGCATCAGCTTCTCCGCCTTCCTCATCGCCAGCCTGTTCATGAACGTCGTCTCCGGGCTCTGGTCCGACAAGCGCGGCTACCCGGCGCCGTTCCTGGCCGGGGTGGTGCTGTTCGCGGCCGGCATGGGGCTGGCCGGCGCCGCGTCGTCCGCGGAGATGTTCCTGCTGGCGCGGGTCGTGCAGGGGCTCGGCGGCGGCTCCGCGATCGTCGCCCTGTACGTGATGATCGCCCGCGTCTACCCCATGGACGTGCGGCCCAAGGCGTTCGCCGCGCTGTCGGCCGCCTGGGTCGTGCCCGCCATGGTGGGGCCGTCCGTGGCCGGGTTCGTCGGCGACACGTGGGGCTGGCGTTACGTCTTCTACGGCATCGTCCCGCTGGTCATCCCCGCGCTGGTGATGCTCGTGCCGGCGCTGCGGATGGGCTCGGCGCACCAGGCCCAGCCCGCCACCGGGCCGCGCTCCAAGCCGGTGGCGATGACGCTGGCCGCCACCTCGACCGCCGGCGGCGCCGGGCTGCTGCTGTACGGCGTGGACGGGCTGCACCGCGACGTGCTGCCCGCCGTGGTGGCGAGCGTGGCCGGGCTGGCGCTGCTCGTCGTCGGGCTCTACCGCCTGCTGCCGCCTGGCTCGCTGCTGCTGCGGCGCGGGCTGCCGACGACCGTCCTCATGCGCGGGTTCTTCTCGGCCTCGTTCTTCGGGGTCAACTCCTTCATCCCGCTGGCCCTGCAGGAGGTGAAGGGGTTCGAGACCACCGCGGCCGGCGTCGCGCTCACCACGGGCGCGCTGGGCTGGTCGGCCGGGGCGTACCTGCAGAGCAGGCAGTCCGCCGACCCGCACAGGCGGATCAGGCTGGGCGCCGGTTTCGTCACCGCGGGCATCCTGGTCAGCCTGCTGTCCGTGCTGCCGGGCGTCACGGGGTGGATCGCCGTGCCGGCGTGGATCCTCGCAGGGCTCGGCATGGGCTACGGCATCACCACCACCAACGTCACCGCGCTCAAGCAGTCGCCGGTGAACGAGCAGGGCGCGAACTCGGCCTCGCTGTCGGTCTCCGACCAGCTCGGCTCGGCGCTGTCCGTCGGGATCGGCGGCGCGCTGGTGAACGTGATCGGTCACGCGCCGCAGCAGATCGCCACCGGGTTCCTCGTCATCGCGGGCCTCATGGCGGCCATCGCGCTCAGCGGGACGCTGCTCGCCGGTCGTACGCGCTGAAATTCCGTCCCTCCCGTCACACCGGTCACACTTCGCCTGTCACCGGTCGCCAGGAGTGATAGGACAGCGGGCGAGGAGGTGACATGGACGATGATCACCGGGTCTGGCCCCCGCAACCGGGGCCCAGGCACCGCCGCCCGCCGTCCCCTCCCCCCGACCCGGCCCCGCCCGACGACGTCCCGCCGCCGCGCCCCAAGAGGACGCGGCCGCCGTACCAGGACCAGCAGCGCCAGCTCGAACGCCGGCGCGCCGAACAGCACCAGGACCAGCCGCGCCAGGTCGAAGGCCGGCGCGCCGAGCAACACTGGGCGGAGGCCCGCCCCGCCGCGCCCCCGTCCGCGCCCCCGTCCGAGCCGCCGGCCGCCTGGAGGCGCCGCGACGAGCCGCCCGACGACGCGGAGTGGGGCCGCTCCGACGGCTCGGGGTGGGCGCGCACCGAAGACCGGCGGCAGCGGCGGCATCCGCTGGACCTGGAGCCGGACGAGTCGTTCTGGAACGAAGACGACCTCCACGACGCGGACGAGCCGTCGTGGAGCCCGCGCATCCGCGGCGCCGCCCGCGACGACTCCGACGACCTGCCGCCGTCGGCGCACCTCTACGGCGCTCCCACCGCCCCCAGACAGCGCGCGGGAGGCGCCCAGAGCGGCACGGGGACGCCGCGGAAGGTGCCGTGGAAGGTGGCCGTGCTGACGGCCCTGGCGGCCGCAGCGGCGCTCGTGGCGGCGGCCACGGTCACCGCCCTGCGCTTCGTCGCCGAGGAGCCCGAGCCGGGCCGCCTGAGCGACCCGCGGGCCGGCGTGACGGCGACCCTCCCCGAGGGCTGGCAGACGGACCCGGTGCCGCCGGTCACGGGCTTCACCTCGGTCGCCCGCGACGACGCCGGCGGGCTGGTGATGGCCCGCCCGATGGAAGGGCCGATCGAGGACGCCAAGAAGGCCACGGCCCAGGCCGCCGAGCTCTACTCCAAGCTGCTGCTCAAGGGCGACCGCGTGACGGTCGTGGACGACCGCCGCACCCAGGACGGCCACACCCGGGCGCTGCGCGCCGAATACCGCGACGTGGTCAACCGGCCGGCGTACCTGCGCGTGACGCTCGTCACTCGCCAGGGCAGGCCGGTGCTGCTGCTCGGGCTGCTCCAGCCTGAGGAGGAAAGCCGCAGGCAGGCGCTCGACACGGTGCTGACGAGCCTCCGATAAGCCGCATAGCACGTGAGGAGAACGTTGGCCAGAATCCTCGGCTCACGGCACGTCTTGTCGGTGGGCCCGATTACCCTTGGGTCACTGTGAGAGAGCGAAGCACACCAACCTCAGAGGTGATGCGGTGAGCACCTTCGCCGCGTCCCACCTTTCGCCTTCCTATCCAGACCGCGCCGCATGGGGCACCGCTCCCAAGCTCAGGGCCTGGCAGCAGGAGGCGTTCGACCTCTACTTCAGGCGCGAGCCGCGTGACTTCCTCACCGTGGCGACGCCGGGCGCCGGCAAGACCACCTACGCCCTGCGCATCGCCAGCGAGCTGCTCGCCAACGGGGTGATCAAGGCGATCACCATCGTGACGCCCACCGAGCACCTCAAGCGCCAGTGGGCCGACGCCGCGGGCAAGGTGGGCATCGCCATCGATCCCGAGTTCAAGAACAGCCAGGGCACCACCTCGCGCGACTACACCGGGGTGGCGGTGACCTACGCGCAGGTCGCCATGCATCCCGCGCTCCACAGGGCGCGCACCGAGGCCCGCAGGACGCTCATCATCTTCGACGAGATCCACCACGCCGGCGACGCCAAGTCGTGGGGCGACGGCGTGCGCGAGGCGTTCGAGCCCGCCACCCGGCGGCTGCAGCTCACCGGCACGCCGTTCAGGTCCGACGACAACCCCATCCCGTTCGTCGCCTACGAGGAGGACGGCGAGGGCGTCAAGCGCAGCGTCTCCGACTACTCCTACGGCTACGGCCCCGCGCTCGCCGACGGCGTCGTCCGTCCCGTGATCTTCCTCGCCTACTCCGGCGAGATGAAGTGGCGCACCCGCGCCGGCGACGAGATCGCCGCGACGCTCGGCACGCCGCTCACCAAAGACCAGCTCTCCCAGGCGTGGCGGGCCGCGCTCGACCCCAAGGGCGACTGGATCCGCCAGGTCATGCAGGCCGCCGACCGCCGGCTCACCGAGGTGCGCAGGGGCGTGCCCGACGCGGGCGGCCTGGTCATCGCCACCGACCACGAGACCGCCCGCGCCTACGCCCGCCACCTCCGCAACATCACCGGCGAGGGCGCCACGGTCGTGCTGTCCGACGACCCCGGCGCGTCGAAGAAGATCAAGCAGTTCGCGGCCTCCGAGGACCGCTGGCTGGTCGCCGTCCGCATGGTGTCCGAGGGCGTCGACATCCCGCGCCTGTGCGTGGGCGTCTATGCCACCTCCACCTCGACCCCGCTCTTCTTCGCCCAAGCCGTGGGCCGCTTCGTGCGCGCCCGCAAGCGCGGCGAGACCGCGTCCGTCTTCCTCCCCTCGGTGCCGACCCTCATGGGCCTGGCCAACGAGATGGAGGCCGAGCGCGACCACGTGCTCAACAAGCGGCCACCCGAGGACGGCCTCGACGACACCCTGCTCGACCAGGCCAACCGGCAGAAGGACAACCCCGACGTCCTCGGCGACGAGCTGCCGTTCGAGACCATGGAGACGTCGGCGACGTTCGACCGGGTGCTGTTCGACGGCGGCGAGTTCGGCACGGGCGCCGAGATCGGCTCCGCCGAGGAGGAGGACTTCCTCGGCCTGCCCGGCCTGCTCGAGCCCGACCAGGTGGCCACGCTGCTGCGCAAGCGGCAGTCCGATCAGCAGGCCGCCAGGCGCAAGCAGCAGAGCGCTGAGCCCCGGCAGGAGCTCGCGCCCCACGAGCAGATCGCCGAGCTGCGGCGCGAGCTCAACGGCCTCGTCGGCGCCTGGAACCACCGCACCGGCCAGCCCCACGGGGTGATCCACAACGAGCTGCGGCGGGCGTGCGGCGGGCCGCCGATCGCGCAGGCGACGGTGGAGCAGATCCAGGAGCGCATCGCCATGATCCGCCGCTGGGCCACCCAGCGCCGCTGACCGTCTCGGCCGGCGGGCGCGCCCGCCGGCCGAGGCGCAGGTCAGCAAGGGTGGAGATGGCCGTCACGGTACGTGACTATGCGCATTTGGTCACAGAGCACTGGCCTTCTGTTAGAAGCTCGACGGAACCGGCAACAACCACTCTTGGCTGTCTTGGGATACGCAGAAGGACTTTGCCCATGTCGTCTGAGGCCACCGGAAAGCCGACGCTCACCGTCACTTCAGGCCTCTCTCGAAACGCCATCATCGTCAGGCTCGAAGGCGAGCTCGACGTCAACGCGTTGCCGATCTTCCAGGAGCACGTGCAGCAGATCTGGGAGCTGCTGCCCCAGCCCTTTCTGATCCTCGACCTCAGCGAGGTCTCGTTCTGCGACTCCATGGGCATGAACGAGCTGGTCCACCTCATGCAGCGCTGCGAGGGGGGCGGCACCAGGCTGGTGCTGGGCGGGGTGCAGGGGGTCATGGCGCGGGTGCTGTCGATCACGGGGCTGCGGCACGCGTTCGAGGTGTACGCCAGGATCGACGACGCGCTGCGGCTGACCGTCACCCACGCCTGACACGGCTCAGGCGGCGCGTGAGGGGATCGGGCGGCCGGTGCGGCCGTCGACCGGCACCACGCCCTTCTCCGGGTGCAGCGGCACCGTCAGCGAGGCGGTGCCGTTCTTCACGTGGACGGGCCGGGCGTAGGAGTGGCGCGAGGGTGCCCGGCCGGCGTGGCCGGCGGCGTACAGCCAGATGAGCAGCTTGTCGCCGCGGGGGAGCACGACGACCTCGGCGGTGCGGCACTCGCCGGGGACCGCGGGCCACGTCAGCACCAGGTGCCGGCTCACGTCGGCGGTGCGGGGGACGGGCGCGTGCCCACGGCACGGCGGCGCGGCCGGGGTGGCGGCGACGGCCACGGCCGGCGGGGAGGGCTCGGCGGCGGGCGCGGGCGGCGGGCGCAGGGCGCTCATGGCGATGGTGCCCGCCTCCAGCAGGACGAGCGTCACGACGCCGGCGGCGCGGTCGATCGTGGTGCCCCTGACCAGCAACCACAGGGCGAGGGGCCCGAGGGCGAGCCAGGCCACGCCGAGGGACAGAGGCAGCATGGAGAACCTCCCACCGCTTGGAAGAGTGATCACTCTCCGTGGTACTCCGGCTTCGGAGCGGCGTCCGTTCTCCTCGATATCACATGACCGTAGCGTTGCAAACTGTGTACGGTTCGTGATCGGCTCAGCCGACGGCGGGGGCGCCCTGGAGGGTGATGCCCGCCTGCTCCATCTCCGCCAGCGCCGCCTGCGTCGTCGCGGGCGCCACGCCGGCCGTCAGGTCGAGCAGGACCCGCACCGCGAAGCCGTGCTTGACCGCGTCGAGGGCGGTGGCGCGGACGCAGTGGTCGGTCGCGATGCCCGCCACGTCGACCTCCGTGACCCCGCGCTCGCGCAGCCACTGATCCAGCGGCACCTCGTCGCCGGAGGCGCCCTCGAAGCCGCTGTAGGCCGCCTCGTAGGCCCCCTTGCTGAAGACCTCCTCCACCTTCGAGACGTCGAAGTCGGGGTGGAACTCGGCCCCGGGCGAGCCGGCCACGCAGTGGGCGGGCCAGCTGGCCGCGTAGTCGGGGGTCTCGGCGAAGTGGTCGCCGGGGGAGACGTGGTAGTCGCGGGTGGCCACGACGTGGTCGTAGGGGTGGCCGGCCACGTGGCGGCTGATCGCCGCGGCAACCTCCGACCCACCCGTGACGGCCAGGCTGCCGCCCTCGCAGAAGTCGTTCTGCACGTCAACGATGATCAGTGCGGTGCCCATAGGTAGCACCTTACGTCAGGCGAACTCGGTCGGAATCGCCGCGTACCCCCTGCCGAGCTGCAGCGCCTCCTGGGGGAGGGTGGCGACGGCGGCGGCGTGGCGGTCGCGGGCGGCCGACAGCGGCTCGCGGCCGACGACCTCGCCGTCGCGGACGAGCTCGTGCAGCAGCGGGACTCCGCCCTGGGGGACGAGCCCGCCGGTGGTGATCAGCTCGGTCTCGGCGTGGCCGGCCGCGTCGACCATCCGGTACGCGTCCTTGCGCCCCCCACGCGACGGCTTGCCCACCGACCGCTTGGCCACGGCCTCCAGCTTGCCCGTGGCCGTCTCACGGGCCACCAGCTTGTAGACCAGGGCCGCCGTCGGCACCCCTGAGCCGGTCACCAGGGACGTGCCGACGCCGTAGCCGTCGACGGGGGCGGCGGCGAGCGCGGCGATGGCGTACTCGTCGAGGTCGGAGGTGACGAGGATGCGGGTGTCGAAGGCGCCGAGGGAGTCGAGCTGCTCGCGCACCTCCTGGGCGGCGGCGGCCAGGTCGCCCGAGTCGATGCGGACCGCGCCCAGCTTCGGTCCTGCCAGCTCGACGGCGGTGCGCACGGCCTCGGCCACGTCGTACGTGTCCACCAGCAGCGTCGTCTCCGGCCCCAGCGAGGCGATCTGGGCCTGGAACGCGTCGCGCTCGCTGTCGTGCAGCAGCGTGAACGCGTGGGCCGCCGTGCCGGCCGTGGGCACGCCGTACAGGTGGCCGGCCATCAGGTTGGAGGTGGAGGCGAACCCGGCGATGTAGGAGGCTCTGGCGGCGGCCACGGCGGCGTGCTCGTGCGTACGCCGCGAGCCCATCTCGATGATCGGCCGCTTGCCCGCCGCGTTGGTCATGCGGGAGGCGGCGGAGGCGATGGCGCAGTCGTGGTTGAGTATCGACAGCGTGAGCGTCTCCAGCAGCACGGCCTCGGCGAACGTGCCCTCCACGACCATGATCGGGGAGGCGGGGAAGTAGAGATCGCCTTCGAGATAGCCGTAGATGTTGCCGGAAAACCGGTAATCGGCGAGAAACGCCAGGGTCGCCTCGTCCACGACGTGGTGGTCGCGCAGAAAGGTGAGTTCATTGTCACCGAAACGGAAGTGTTCCAGCTCGTCCAGGACGCGCCCGGTACCTGCGACGACACCGTAACGCCGCCCACCGGGGAGATGCCGGGCGAACACCTCGAAAACCGCCCGCCGGTGCGCCGCGCCGCTGCGCAGGGCGGCCTGCAACATTGTCAGCTCATAGTGATCTGTGAGCAACGCAGTGCTCATGGTCATTCTCACGACTCGAAGACTACGGCCCAGATAGGGCAGACTCGGGGATGTGGGTAGCACCGCTCCAATCGCCGTTGAGCGTCCGTCATCGGACGTCCGGCCCGATCTGCCATGGGTGACCATCGTCTGGAACGACCCCGTCAACCTCATGTCCTACGTGACCTATGTCTTCCAAACGGTCTTCGGCTACACCCGCGAGAAGGCCGAGAAACTGATGCTCGACGTGCATCACAAGGGCAAGGCCGTCGTGTCCAGCGGCACGCGCGAGGAGATGGAAAGGGATGTGCAGATTCTCCACTCCTACGGCTTGTGGGCGACGCTCCAGCCGGACTCGGTCAAGTGAGATCCACGGGCCGCGGCACTCCTACCGGGAAGAGGCACAGGTGAGTTCGGGGTTCTCGCGGGGCAAGGACGGCGGCGTCGTCGCCGAGTTCGAGGCGGCGGAGATCTCGCTGCTGCGCTCGCTGGTCTCCATGATGCTGGGCATCGTCTCGCCGGGTCAGACCAGCGACGACCCGCTCGAGCGGGCGCTCGGCATCGGTGACAGCGCGGCGCCGTCCGATCCGGTGCTGGCCAGGCTGTTCCCCTCGGCGTACGAGGACGACAAGGACTCCGCCGAGTTCCGCCGCTACACCGAGGCGACGCTGCGCGACGGCAAGCGGGCCGACGCGCAGACCGTGCACGCCACCGCGAGGGCGGGCCGGGCGGAGTTGTCGGCCGAGGAGGCCCAGGCGTGGCTGCGCTCGCTCAACGACCTGCGCCTGACGCTCGGCACCAAGCTCGACGTGACCGAGGAGGTCCACGACGAGATCGCGGTCATGTCCGAGGACGACCCCCGCTACCCGGCCTACGTCACCTACGACTGGCTGACCTACCTCCAGGACAGCCTGGTCCGGGCCCTCTGGTAGCTTCCGGGCATGCTGTCGATCTCGCAGGAACTGGCGGACAAGATCGTCGCCCACGCCCGCGCCGATCACCCCGACGAGGCGTGCGGCGTCATCGCGGGCCGTAACGGCGTGCCCGAGCGTTTCATCCCGATGGAGAACGCCGAGCGCTCGCCCACCTTCTACCGCTTCGACTCGATGGAACAGTTCAGGGTGTGGAAGGAGATGGACGAACGCGACGAAGAGCCCGTCGTCATCTACCACTCCCACACGGCCACCGAGGCGTACCCGTCGCGCACCGACGTCTCCTACGCCTCAGAGCCCGACGCCCACTACGTGCTGGTCTCCACGCGGGACGAGAACGAGGTGGAGTTCCGCTCCTACCGGATCCTCGACGGGCAGATCACCGAGGAAGAGGTAAGGTTTCTCCCATGATGGTCAGGCCTGTGCAGAGCTTCCTGTTCGCACACACTCCTGCCGTCGTCGTCTACGACTGTCCGGCGGGCGAACCGCCGGTTTCCCGCCCGTAGGACCTTCGTCCGCGCGTGGCGCTGTCGGCGTACGAGCCCATGGAATCCGCACCCCTCCATCGGCGTTGCTGCCGATGGGACGACGACTGACACCTTGAGGAGACTGACCGCGATGGCCATCGAGGTACGCATTCCGACGATCCTGCGCAACTACACCGACGGCGCGAAGGCCGTGAACGCCGAGGGCGCCACGCTCGAAGAGCTGATCAGCAATCTCGAGTCCCGCCACCCCGGCATCAAGGACCGCCTGGTCGACGACGGCAGCCTGCGCCGGTTCGTCAACGTCTACCTGAACGACGAGGACGTCCGCTTCCTCGGCGGCCTCGGCACCCCGTTGTCCGACGGCGACACGGTGACCGTCCTGCCTGCCGTCGCCGGCGGATGACATGCGTTTCGACTCGCTGATCGACTCGGTCGGGCGCACGCCGCTGGTCGGGCTGCCCCGGTTGTCACCCTCCGACGAGGTGCGCGTCTGGGCCAAGCTCGAAGACCGCAACCCGACCGGGTCGATCAAGGACAGACCGGCGCTCTGGATGATCCAGGAGGCCGAGAAGGACGGGCTGCTCACCCCCGGCTGCACGATCCTTGAGCCCACCAGCGGCAACACCGGCATCTCGCTCGCCATGTCGGCCAAGCTCAAGGGCTACAAGCTGATCTGCGTGATGCCGGAGAACACCTCAGAGGAGCGCCGCCAGCTGCTGCGCATGTGGGGCGCGGAGATCATCTCCTCGCCCGCCGCCGGCGGCTCCAACGAGGCCGTGCGGGTGGCGAAGGAGCTGGCGGCGGAGAACCCGTCGTGGGTGATGCTCTACCAATACGGCAACCCGGCCAACTGGCGCTCCCACTACGAGACCACCGGCCCCGAGATCCTCGCCGACCTGCCCGCGATCACCCACTTCGTGGCCGGGCTCGGCACCACGGGCACGCTCATGGGCGTCGGGCGCTACCTGCGCGAGCGCGTGCCCGACGTGCAGATCGTCGCCGCCGAGCCGCGCTACGGCGAGCTGGTCTACGGGCTGCGCAACGTCGATGAGGGGTTCATCCCCGAGCTCTACGACGAGTCCGTGCTGACCACCCGCTTCTCGGTCGGCTCGGCCGACGCGCTGCGGCGCACCCGCGAGCTGCTGGCCGCCGAGGGCATCTTCGCCGGCGTCTCCACCGGCGCCGCGCTGCACGCGGCGCTGGGGGTGGCGAAGAAGGCGGTCAAGGCGGGGCAGCGGGCCGACATCGTGTTCGTGGTGGCCGACGGCGGGTGGAAATACCTGTCGACGGGCGCGTACGAGGGCACGCTCGACGAGGCGGAGGAACGCCTCGAAGGACAGCTCTGGGCCTGACTCCCACGAAAACGCCAGGCGGCCGGTCCCCTCAGGGGCCGGCCGCCTTTCGCGTTCTCTCCGGGTGGGTCAGTTGAACAGCAGACGCAGCGAGAACGTCGCCTCCGTGTCGGTCTGGCTGCCACTCAGGCCGACCGCCCGCAACACCTCGGCGTTGGCCTTGTCGTCGCCCTGCATCGACGCGAGGTACAGCTTCTCGACCTTGTCGAGGTCGACGAAGATGGCGTAGTTGGCATCGCCGGCGTTCGGGATGGCCGTCTGGAACGTCTCCGACTCGCCCAGCGTGCCCTCCTCGGCCAGCTTCTTCGCATAGTCCTGAGAGGTGGCCAGGGTGAAGACGCCGTCGCCCGCGACCTTGGCGACCTGCGGCGCGGGCTGGCCGTTCTGCGACATCGCGTTCAGCACCTTGTCCACGATCGCCTGCGCCTTGGCCGCGTCGGTGGCGACCCGGACGCCGCCCTTGATCTGGTTGGTGTCCAGGCCTTCGCTGTCGACGGCGACGGTGAAGTTCTTGCCGACGACGGTGGCGAGGTCACCGGGCAGGCTCAGGCCGAACTGGGTCTTGACCTGCTGCAGCATCTGCGCGACCTGGGCGCCGCCGGTCGCGCTCGCCTGCTTCTCGATCTCGGCCCACTGCTTGGTGAGCACCTGGTCGAGGCCGGAGATAGAGACGGCGCCGGCCGTGGTGGCGGGCAGCGTGCCGATGTTCGCCTTCGGCAGGTCGCCCTCCGGGGCCATGCCCTTGGCGCCGCGCACGACGCCGGCCAGCTCCACGTAGGCGCTGTCGAAGCGCAGCGCGCCGGCGAACCTGGCGTCCTTGACCTGGTCGAGCACCGCGGCCTGGTTGGCCGGGACCTCCTTCTTGGCGAGCTCGATCAGCCCGCCCATGGAGGCCCAGAACGACAGCACGCCCTGCTCTCCGAGGGCGCCCATGTCCTCGCTGAACCCGGCGTTGTCCGACAGGCTGCCCTCGGCCTGGGCGTACTTGGTGGCGAGGTCCTGGGTCGGAGTCACCAGCGCGTAGTCGTCGCGGAAGGCGATGCCGTACTTGTCGTTCTCCATGATCTTGGCGATGCCGGCCTTGGCGGCCTCCTCGTCCGTGATCTGGATGGCCACCGCGAAGTCGGGCTGCGTCTTGCCCGACGGCATGGCGGCGAAGCCGACGCGGCTGCCCAGCCAGGGGTCCACGTCCTTGGCGAAGTCGATCTTGCTGTCGCCGTCCTCGTTCAGCAGGTCGAACAGCGCCTTGCGCGGGTCGTCCCCGGTGAAGGAGTCCTTGGTGGCGGTGAACTTGCCCGCCAGCTGGAACAACGCGACCTTCTGGTTCGCGGCCGGGTCGAGGTCGAGGCGGGCGTAGGCGATCGCGTCGGCCGGCAGGACGTCGCTCGGCTGGGTGCCGCCGCCGCCGAGTGCGCCCACGGCCCACACCGCGCCGCCGCCGAGCAGGACGACGGCCAGCGCCGCCGCCGCCGCGATGATCCAGCTCTTGCGGCCCTTCTTGGCGGGCTCCGCCGGGCCGAAGCCCTCAGGACCCTGCTGCTGCCAGCCCTGCTGTTGCCAGCCGCCCTGCTGCGGACCCTGCTGCGGGCCCTGCTGCTCGTACTGCCAGCCCTGTTGCTGCTGTTGCTGCTGTTGCTGTTGGTCCCAGCCGCCCTGCTGGGGGTACTGCTGCTGGGGCTGCTGCTGCCAGCCGCCCTGGGCCTGCTGGCCGCCGTACGGCTGCTGCTGAGGGGGCTGCTGGCCGTACTGGGGGTTGTAGGGGGGCTGCTGGCCGTAGGACGCCTGCTGGCCGTATGCCCCCTGCCCCTGAGCCGGCTGCTGGCCATAAGGCTGCTGGGGAGGGTAGGGCTGCCCCGGATACTGCGCCGTCGGCGCGCCCTCCGGCTGCTGCCCCTGGTTCCAGTTGTACGCCGTGGTCCGGTCAGGATCCTGGCCATAGGGGGGATTGTTAGCAGACATCACTCAACTCACAATGTGGACTTTTGACCACAGAGAAGGTAGCTGATGTTGCTAGACGGGCGCTTGCAATGTACTGAAGTTGAGATTAGACCCGATTCAGCTCTTTTCTCAGGACATCGATGTACACCTCCCCGCCTCCGTAATCGACGACGTTCTCCCACGGGACGAACGTGCACCCCGCGTAGACGACCCGGGCGAGCAGCTGTGACAACCAGGCCGATCGGCCCTGGCGATCACGGGTGAGCCCGAGCAGGAACGGCGCCCGCAGGCCGGAGACGACGAGGCCGTAGACGGTGTGGCTCTGCTGGAGCTCGCCCTTGTGCCTGACCACGCGGATGTCCACCACGAAACCGACCCACACCCCGTTGGAGTCCCAAACGGACTGACCGATGAGTTCGGTGACACTTGCCATGATCAAACGTTGTCAGCCGAATCACGTTTTCGCAGGTAGGCGCGCTGATGGGCGAATGCCCTAGCATGTCTAGAACATAGTTCGGACATGAGGCGGGACTGATGACGAAGTTCGACGAGGCGACGCAGGCGATCAGGGTCGACGAGCACACCTATGACGTCTGTCTCGATCCCGGATACGCGATCGGCGGGCCGCTCAACGGCGGTTATCTGATGGCCGTGATCCTGCGGGCGGCGGTGGACGCCTCGCCGTTCGAGCATCCGGTGAGCACGACGGCGCAGTTCCACAAGGCGCCCGTGGCCGGTCCCGCGCAGGTCGTCGTGGAGCCGCTGAAGGCGGGCAGGACCGTGGCGTTCGCGCGCGCGAGGCTGGTGCAGGACGGCGTGACGCAGATCGAGAGCCTGATCACGACGGCCACGTTGCAGGACGTCGAGCCGATTTATGCTGACGAACCGGCTTTTGAGATGCCGCCCGTCGAGGAGTGCGCCAAGCTGCCCGACCCCAAGCCCGAGTCGGGCATGACCCTCAACGCCCAGATGGAGCTGCGCTTCGACCCGCCCACCATCGGCTGGCTGCACGGCCGGCCCAGCGGCAGGCCCGAGTCGCGGGCGTACTTCAGGATGGCCGAGCCCCAGGACCCCGACCCGTACGTGCTGGCGCTGGCCGTGGACGTGCTGCCGCCGGTCATCTTCTCCTCCGGCTCGCGCGGCTGGGCGCCCACCGTCGACCTCACCTGGCACCTGCGCGCCCTGCCCGCCCCCGGCTGGCTCACCCTGCTCGGCAGCGGCCGGCTGGTCGCCGACGGCTGGTTCGACGAGGAGGTCGAGGTACGCGACTCCACCGGCCGCCTGGTCGCCCAGTCGCGCCAGCTCGCCCGCGTCGGAAGAGGCTGAAGGTCGGCCTGTGACCAAGGCAACACCGCATCAAGCTCATGTGTCGCAGGTGTGAGCATTCTTACGCAGTGCTGATCGTGCAGGTCGCCTACCCTCAAGAGCGTGCCGGACGCGAGCATTGGGATCTTCGACAGCGGGGTGGGCGGGCTGACGGTCGCGCGAGCGATCATCGACCAGCTGCCCCACGAGTCCATCACCTACGTGGCCGACACGGCCCGCCAGCCGTACGGGCCGAAACGCATCGCGGAGCTGCGGGCGTACGCGCTGGAGGTCATGGACCACCTGGTCGAGCAGAACGTGAAGATGCTCGTGATCGCCTGCAACAGCGCCAGCGCGGCCGTGCTGCGCGACGCTCGTGAGCGGTACGACGTCCCGGTCGTCGAAGTGATCATGCCGGCCACGCGGCGGGCGGTGCGCGCCACCCGCAACGGCAAGGTCGGCGTGATCGCCACCAGGGCCACCATCGAGTCCATGGCCTACCACGACGCCTTCACCGCCGCCCCCGACGTGCAGCTCACCGGCGTGGCCGCCCCACGCCTGGTCGAGTACGTCGAGCGCGGCGAGACGATGAGCGACGAGCTGATCGAGGTCGTACGCGGCTACCTGGAGCCCGTCAGGGCCGCCGGCTGCGACACGCTCATCCTCGGCTGCACCCACTACCCGCTGCTCGCCGGCGCGATCTCCTACGTCGCCGGCGAGGGGGTCACGCTCATCTCCAGCGCCGACGAGACGGCCAAGGACGTCTATCGGATCCTGCACGACCGCGGACTGGCGGCAGGAGGCGAGGCCACCCCCCGGCACCGTTTCCGCGCCACCGGCGACTCCTTGCTCTTCGCCCGGCTCGGCCGGCGTTTCCTGGGGCCGGAGATCGACGCGGTCGAAGTCGCACCAGTGGGGGGTACTACCTTTAACGGGAGGCCCACATGAAGGTGACCATCGTCGGGTGCTCGGGCAGCTACCCCGGGCCCGACAGTCCCGCGTCCTGCTACCTCCTCGAGGCCGACGGGTTCAGGATGGTGCTCGACCTCGGGAGCGGCTCGCTGGGCGCGCTGCAACGCCACATCGGCCTGTACGACGTGGACGCGATCTGCCTGTCCCACCTGCACGCCGACCATTGCCTCGACATCTGCGGCTACCACGTGGCCAGGACGTACGGGCCGGCCGCGCCCTACCCGCTCGTCCCCGTCTACGCCCCGGCCGACGCGCCGAGGCGGCTGGCGGGCGCGTACGGCATGCCGGAGGAGCCCGCGCTGGAGACGGCCTTCGAGTTCGTCCCGCTGCGTCCTGGCTCGTTCGAGATCGGCCCGTTCACGCTGACCGCCGGCCTGGTCAACCACCCGGTCGAGGCGTACGGCTTCCGCGTCGCCAACGGCGGCAGGAGTGTCGCCTACTCCGGCGACACCGGCGAGTCGCAGGAACTGGTCAAGCTGGCGACGGGCACCGACCTGCTGTTGTGCGAGGCGTCTTTCGTCGAGGGGCCCGACCTGCCGCCCGGCCTCCACCTGACCGGCCGGCAGGCGGCCGAGCACGCCGCGAAGGCGGGCGTCGGCCGGCTCGTGCTGACCCACCTCGTGCCGTGGAACGATTCGGCGACCGTGCTGGAGGAGGCGTCGGCGGGCGGCTTCGCGGGGCCGGTCGAGCTGGCGCGCAGCGGCGCCGTCTACGAGCTGGGCTGAGCCCGGCCTGTTCGCGAGCCCGTCACTGGTGAGGCCGTGCGTCGGCGAAGTCACGCATCCGCGGCAGCGGCGAGAACAGCAGCGGCACGAACGCCACCGCCCTGCCCACCATCAGCAGCCACAGCGCCTGCCGCACCCCGATCTGCTGCGCCACGATGCCGCCGAGCAGCGCGCCCAGCGGCATCACGCCCCACGTCACGAACCGCACGGACGCGTTCACCCGGCCGAGCAGGTGATCGGGGGTGACGGTCTGGCGATAGGTGCTCTGGCCGACGTTCGACATGGCCGCGGCCCACGAGATCCCCATCGAGGCGAGCGCGAAGCAGACCACCCGCCAGTCGGGCTCGGTCAGCGGCAGCAGCAGCCCGAACGGGGCCCCGACGGCGGTGGCGACCAGGGTCGTCCTGGCGCTGCCGAACCTGCGCGACAGCCAGCCGCCGGTCAGGCCGCCCAGCACCCCGCCGATGCCGCCGGACATGAGTAAGGCCCCGACAGCGCCCGGGGCCAGCTTGACCGTCTCCGCCAGGAACAGCACCGACAGGCCGAGCACGCCGCTCACGCACAGATTGCCGAGCGCGGACGAGGCGCCGAAGGCCCGCATCAGGCGGTCCTGCCACACGTACGCCAGTCCTTCCTTGATGCCCCGCAGCATCGGGCCGCGCTCGGTGTCGGCCGGTGGCTTGTCCGGCACCTTCACCGTGGACAGGAAGAACACTGACGCGAGCGCCCCGAGAGCGGTGGTCAGGACCGTCCGGGGCGCGCCGAGTAACTGCACCAGCGCCCCGCCCACGCCGGGGCCGGCGAGGAACGCGCTCGCCCGTACGGTCTCCAGCTTCGCGTTGCCGTCGCTCAGCTGCGTGGTGCTGACCAGGTTGGGCAGGTACGTCGAGTCGGCCACGTCGTTGAACACCTGCGAGACGCCCGCCAGCAGCGCCACCACGAACAGCAGCTCGATGCTGAGCAGGTCGAGACCGGCCGCCACCGGGATGCTGCCGAGCAGCACGAACCGCGCGAGGTCCGACGCCATCATGACGCGGCGTTTGCGCAGCCTGTCGACCCACACCCCCGCAGGCAGGCCGAGCAGGAGGAACGCCACCGTCTGCAGCGACGACAACAGACCGACCTGAGCCGGACCGGCGTGCAACGTCATGACCGCGACGAGCGGCAGCGCCACACGCGAGATGTTCGCTCCGAGTTCGTTCGCGGCGTGCGAGCTGAGGAACCGGAGGAAGTCAGGGTTACGCAACACCCCCGTTGTCATTGCGTAAGGATCCATGTGGCGGACACATTTGGTCAAGCGTGCGGTGGCGCGGAGATAGGGTGATCTGTATGTCCCGACAGGATGGCCGCAGTATGTCTCGACAGGATGGCCGCAACCCTGACCAGCTCCGTCCCATCACCATCACCCGGCAGTGGCTGGCCCACGCCGAAGGATCGGTGCTGGTCGAATTCGGCGGCACCAAGGTCCTTTGTGCGGCGTCCGTGCAGGACAGCGTGCCTCGCTGGCGCAGGGGCAGCGGCCAGGGCTGGGTTACGGCCGAATACGCGATGCTGCCGCGGGCGACCAATACTCGTAACGATCGCGAATCGGTCCGCGGGAAAATCGGCGGGCGCACTCATGAGATTTCCCGGCTGATCGGTCGGTCGCTGCGGGCCTGCGTCGATTACAAGGCGCTGGGGGAGAACTCCATCCTGCTCGACTGCGACGTCCTGCAGGCCGACGGCGGCACCAGGACGGCCGCCATCACCGGCGCCTACGTCGCGCTCGCCGACGCCGTCGCGTGGATGCGCCAGCGCCGCATGTGCCCGGGTGAGCCGCTCATCGGCTCCGTCGCGGCCGTGTCCGTCGGCGTGGTCGGCACCGTCCCGATGCTCGACCTCTGCTACGGCGAAGACGTCGCCGCCGAGACCGACATGAACGTCGTGATGACCGGCGACGGCCGCTTCGTCGAGGTGCAGGGCACCGCCGAGGGCACGCCGTTCGACCGGGGCGTGCTCGACCAGCTCCTCGACCTCGCCGTCACCGGCTGCGCCGAGCTGACCCTGCTGCAGCAGGAGGCGCTGGCGTCATGAAGATCGTCCTGGCCACCCGCAACGCGGGCAAGATCGCGGAGCTGCGCCGCATCCTCGACGGGTTCGACATCGTCGGGCTCGAAGAGTTCCCCTCGATCGGCGAGGTCGCCGAGACCGGGGTCACGTTCGAGGAGAACGCCCTGCTCAAGGCGCACGCCGTGGCCCAGGGCTCCGGCCTGCCCGCCGTCGCCGACGACTCGGGGCTCTGCGTCGACGTGCTCAACGGCATGCCAGGCGTCTTCTCGGCCCGCTGGGCCGGCCGCCACGGCGACGACCAGGCCAACCTTGAGCTGCTGCTCGCCCAGGTCTCCGACGTGCCTGAAGACAAGCTCACCGCCCACTTCGCCTGCGCCGCCGCCCTGGCCCTGCCCTCGGGCGAGCACCGCGTCGCGAGCGGCACCCTGCCCGGCCGCCTGATCAGGACACCCCGGGGCACCAACGGCTTCGGCTACGACCCGATCCTGGTCCCCGAGGGCGAAGAGCGCACCACAGCGGAAATGGCGCCTGAGGAGAAGGACGCGATCAGTCATCGCGGCCGCGCCTTCCGCGCCCTCGCCCCCATGGTCGAAACCCTCCTCACCACCTGACCCCCACCCCTCCTGCTCTCGGCGGTAGTGGGGTGGCTTTCAACCCCATCCGGCCTTCGTGCTCTCGGCGGTCGGTTTCTGCAGGGCGATCGCCGCGTCGTTGTCGGAGACGCCGTCCGCGATAATCCGTTTGTCTGTCACCACGGCCCGCTGTCAGTATGAGGGCCCATGCCTCACCCTCTTGACACGCTGGACTGGCCGATTCTCACCGAGCGGCTGCTGTTGCGCCGGGCTGCCCCCGGCGACCTCGACGCAACGTGGGCCTTCCGGCAGCTGCCGGAGACTCACGAATGGATCGCGGCCGCCACAGAGACCTACGACGACTACCGTGAGCGTTTCCTGCGCGAGGATCGCCTCGCAGACCTGCTCATCGTGGAACTGGACGGCCGGGTGATCGGCGACCTGACACTGAGGGTCCAGGACGGTTGGGCCCAGGAAGAGGTCGCTGACCAGGCGAGAAGCGTCCAAGGGGAGCTCGGGTGGACGCTCGATCCCGCCTACGGCGGCAAGGGCTACGCCACCGAAGCGGTACGCGCCCTCATTGACATCTCCTTCAAGCGTCTTGGCCTGCGCCGCCTGCACGCGGACTGCTTCTATGACAACGAGCCCTCGTGGCGGCTGATGGAGCGGGTCGGCATGCGCCGCGAACAGCACACGGTGAAAGACTCACTCCACCGCACCAGGGGATGGGTCGACGGTCTCTCGTACGCGCTCCTGGCCGAGGAATGGCCCACGCTCGGAGGGCACCCGTAACCATCGCGTAAGAAACCTGCCGCGTGCGGGGGCGTAGCGTCGGGTTGTGATGAGGAATGTGAGCGTTCCCGCTTGGGCGGGCGGGCTTGTGGGGCTGGTGTCGGGCGGTGTGGCGCTCGGGGTCGCGCAGCTCGTGGCCGGGGTCGTCGGGCCCGCGGCGTTTCCCGTGGTGGCCGTCGGAGACGCCGCCGTAGACGCGGCGCCCGCGCCGCTCAAGGATTTCGCCATCGCCGCGTTCGGCGAGAACGACAAGGCCGTGCTGGTCGGTGGCGTGCTGGTGGTGCTGGCCGTGGTGGCGGCGCTCATCGGGGTGCTGGCCAGGCGTCGGCTCAGCCTGGGGTTCGCCGGGTTCGCGGTGTTCGGGGTGGTCGGGCTGCTGGCCGTGCTCACCAGGCCCGACACGGGCGTGCTCGACCTGCTGCCCACCGTCGTGGGCACGCTCGCCGGCGCGTGGGCCCTCAGATCGCTGCTGCGCCGCGCCACCACGTTCACCCCAGCCCTGGCCCCCGCCTACGACCGGGCTCCCCAGCCCGCGATGGTGCCGGGCGCATCCGTGGACGATGAGGACGCGCGGCTCGAAGAGGGGCCGGAGGACGAGCCCGAGCGTCCTGCGGTGATGCGGGCCGGTGGCTGGGTGCCCGAGTTCGACCGGCGGCGGCTGCTGACCGGCGTCGCCGGCGGCGTGGTCGTGGCGGGCGCCGCGACCTGGCTGGGCCGGGAGTTCGGCGGCCGGCAGGCGGTGGACGCCGCCAGGACCAGCGTGGCCCTGCCCAAGCCCGCCACCCCGGCCAAACCGCTCCCCGCGGGCGTCGACTTCAAGCTCCCCGGCCTGTCGTCGTTCGTCACGCCGAACAAGGACTTCTACCGGGTGGACACCGCGATCGTCGTCCCCCAGGTGGACCCCGACGACTGGACGCTGCGCATCCACGGCCTGGTCGACCGTCCCGTCGAGCTCACCTACGCCGATCTGCTTGGGCGCCCGCTCACCGAGGCCGACGTGACCCTGACCTGCGTCTCCAACGACGTGGGCGGCCCGTACGTCGGCAACGCCCGCTGGCTGGGCGTGCGCATGGCCGACGTGCTGCGCGAGGCGGGCCTGCGTTCCGACGCCGACATGCTGCTGTCCACCTCCGCCGACGGCTTCACCTGCGGCACCCCGGTGGACGTCATCATGGACGGCCGCGACGCGCTGTTCGCGATCGCGATGAACGGCGAGGCGCTCCCGGTGGACCACGGCTTCCCGGTACGTCAGGTGGTGCCCGGCCTGTACGGGTACGTCTCGGCCACCAAGTGGGTCGTGGACATCAAGGTGACCAGGTTCGACGAGGACGAGGCCTACTGGACGCCGCGCGGCTGGGCCGCCAAGGGCCCGATCAAGACCCAGTCGCGCATCGACATCCCCGGCTACGGCGACCGGCTCAAGGCGGGCCGCACCACGATCGCCGGGGTGGCCTGGGCGCAGCACACCGGCGTGGACGCCGTCGAGGTGCGGGTGGACAGCGGCCAGTGGCGGGTGGCGAAGCTGGCCGAGGTGCCGGGCCCGGACACCTGGCGGCAGTGGTCGATCGACTGGGACGCGACTCCGGGCGAGCACGCGATCCAGGTGCGCGCGACCGACGCGGCCGGGCGTACGCAGACCGACCAGCTCGCCCCGCCGGCTCCCGACGGCGCCACCGGCTGGCACACGGTCACCGTGCAAGTGAGCTGAGGTATGCCCCGTTTGCCCAGGTAGAGCGCCTAGCTCGGACGGAGAATCTCTCCGACTTCGCCCCCTTGTCACCGCGTCGCCTCTACGATCGTTCGTTGAAGCATGACAGGAGGCAGGCCGTGTTCCGCGAGCACAAGCCGAGTGTCCGATGGGTTCTTCCCGATGGCCGATACAACCCCGTCGTGGCCGACGGGATGCGGTGGCTCGACTACGAGCACGCCGCCGAGACCGATGCCGACTCGCCTGCAGCCGCCTCAGCCGGGTCCTCAGCCGGGTCCACCGCCGGGCCCTCTGACGGGTCCTTCGCCGCCGAGCCCCTGACCGGCGGTGAGGACGGTGACTGGTTCGACGGCCCGAACCGGCCGCCCAGGCTGGCCGACAGCCGCCCGTACGGCGTGCCGGGCGGGCTCGCGCAGCCCGACCCGCAGGTGGAGCGGGACCTCGCCGACGCCGTACGCGGCGGCGCCCGCTTCCCCGACCCGCGCGGCACCTGGGTGCGCCTGGTCAACGGGGGCGGGCCCGCCGACGACCCGTTCCGGGCCTCCAACGCCGCCGACTGCGCGCTGGCCGTGCTGTCCACCTGGCACGGCGAGCCTGCGGCGGCCGCGCCCCGGCTGCCCGAGTACGACCGGATCGGCCGCCCCGTGCTGACCGGCGAGCAGGGGAGCGTGGCCAGGATCGAGAGCTGGGTGGGCCACCGCCTGCAGTACGCCGGGCAGGGGCGGCACGCCTACCCGATGATCGCCCACCGGCTCGTCGAGGCCGGCCACGGGGCGAGCGCGGTGATCGTGGTGCGCTGGCCGGGCGGCGGGAGTCACGCCTGGAACGCGGTCAACTTCGACGGCGAGGTCATCTGGATCGACGCGCAGCGGGGTCACATGTCGGTCGAGCCGCCGTACCGGACGGTGACCGGGGTGTTCTGCGTGATCCTCGACCGGTGGGGGCGGCCGCGATGAACCTGGAGCAGGCCAGGGCGCTGGCCGAGGAGTACTACAACGGGGTGCGCCCGCCCGAGGAGGCGGTCCCCGTGGGCGTGTACGGCTTCGAGGGCGGGTACGTCGGCTGGGTCCGCGACCTGGAGCCCGACGACCCGGCCAGTCTGCCGGATACGGCCGGCGGCGCCTGCATCGTGATCGACCGGGCGACCGGCGAGGTGGTGGCGCGCCCGCTGCTGGACGTGGAGACCGTCGCGGAGCTGTGGCCCGGTCGCACCCCCCGCTGACCCCCGAACGACCGAAGGGCGCCGAGCCGGGCCTCCGGCCGGCAGTCGGCGGGTATGGGGCGTTGTTCCGGTGAGCGTTCACGGGCGAGGCCGGGCGTCGCCCCCATCGGACGCCCGACCTGCTTCGTACCCTCTAACCGGCTTTTTCGGGTTTATTCGAGAATGTCGTTATTCGTCCGAAGTCAGCCGGCCGCCAGCGACCCCGCGATGGACGCCCGCGCCGCCCGCCGCGCCGGGATCACCGCCGCCAGCACCCCCGCCGCCCCCGACAGCACCACGAACAGCAGCACCTGGGGGACGGGCACCGCGTACCGCGAGCCTTCCAGCATCGCCCGCGTCGCCGCCCACCCGAAGACGAGCCCGAGCGCGACGCCCACCAGCGCCCCGATCAGCCCGAGCACCAGCGCCTCGACGGACAGCATGCGGCGCAACTGCGGCCGGGTCAGGCCGAGGGCGCGCAGCAGGGCGGACTCGCGGGTGCGTTCGTGGACGGACAACGACAGCGTGTTGGCGATGCCGAGCAACGAGATGAGGATGGCGAGCCCGAGCAGCCCCGTCATGATCATCAGCACCATGTCGAGCGTCTCGTCGAACTGCCCGCGTACCTCGGTCGCGCTGTTGACCAGCACGGTCGGATAGGGGGCCGTGGCGGCGTCCACCACCGCGCGGGCCCGCGCGGCGGGCACGCCGTCCGCGATCGTGACCAGCACCTGCGTGTCGGGCACCGCGCCGAAGTAGGCGTCGAACGCGCGCTCGGGCACGGTGACGGAGGGCAGCATCGTCTGGTCGCCGTCGAGCAGCGCGACGATCCGCAGGGAGACCGTGCCCGCCCGCTGGGTCGCGAGCGTCGCCGTGCCGCCGAGCCGCAGCCCGAGCCGGGCCGCCGTCCGCTCATCGACCGCGACCTGCCCGGCCGCGAACCCGCGCAGGGACCCGGCCGTCACGTAGGGCTCCACGTGCCCGGCGAACGTCCCCACGCTCTGCGTCCTGCCGCCGAAACCGGCCTCGACCCTGCGGATCTGCCCCACCGAGGCCAGCTCCGGCCGGGTGCGCAGCTCCTCGCCCACCGAGCGCGGGATGAGCGGCTCGCGTTCCTGGTCCACCAGCAGGTAGTCGACGGGGAACTGCTCGTCCAGCTTGGCCGTCATGGTGAGCCGGGTCGAGGCGGTGATCACGGAGATGAGCGTCATCAGCGTCACCCCGATCGTCAGCGCGACCGTGGTGGTGGCCGCCCGCCTGGGGTTGCGGACGGAGTTCTCCACCGCGAGCTTGCCCGGCACCCCGAACGAGCGGCGCGGCACCCATCCCACGACCGCGCTCAGCGGCCTGACCAGCACCGGCCCAAGGATCAGCACCGCCAGGAAGGTGAGCGCGCCCCCGGCCATGACGACGACCAGCGCGACCTGCCCCGGGGGCAGCGCGAACGCGCCCGCGCCGGTCGTACCGGCTCCTGCCAGCAGGAAGAACGCCGCGAACAGCATCCGCACCCGCCCGGCGCGGAACGTGCGCTCCTCAGGTTCGCTGCGCAGCGCCGCGACCGGCGCCACGCGGGTCGCGGACCTCGCGGGCAGCACCGCCGCGCCCACCGTGACCAGCACGCCCACGGTCAGGGCGATGCCGGCGGTGACGGGGGAGAGCGTGACGGCCGCGTCGGTGGGCAACGGGGCGTCCAGCGCGCCGAGCACGGTCAGCGTGAGCGCGGCCAGGCCGTACCCGGCGGCGAGACCGGCCAGCGAGGCCAGCAGGCCCACGGCGGCCGACTCCAGCAGCACCTGGGAGAACACCTGCCCGCGCGTCGCCCCGATGCAGCGCAGCAGCGCCATCTCGCGGGTGCGCTGGGCGACGAGGATGGTGAAGGTGTTGTAGATGACGAGCGCGGCCACCAGCATCGCGACGAGCCCGAACATCAGCAGCCCCACCGTGAGCAGCCGGGTGTCCACGCCGGCGGACGCGGCCAGCTCGTCGGCCAGCTCGGCGCCGGTTCTGACCGCGTACGAGCCGCCGGCCGCCGCCGCGACGGCCTGCTTCAGCCCGGCACCGGAGCCCTTGACGTCGATCTCGGCGTACCCCTCGGCGCCGGTCATGCGCCGCGCGGTGTCCGTGGTGAAGCCGACCGCGCCGGTGAAGGCGAGCTGCTGGTCGAGCCCGGTGTCGATGAGCCCGACCAGGCGGAAGGCGTGCGGCCTGCGGCGGGAGTCGAGCACGGTGATCGTGTCGCCGAGGCGCAGGCCCTGGGCCTCGGCGGTGTTCTCGTCCAGGACGGCGGCGTGGTCGTCGGTGCCGGGCCCGGTGCCCGCGACCACGTCGGTACGGTCGAGCGGGCCTGTGACGACCGAGACGGCCGTGGTGGGCAGGGTGCCGACGGCCTTGCCGTCCTTGCCGAGCAGGGGCGCGGGGCCGCGTACGATGCCCTGCGCCTCGGTGACGCCCGGCAGGCTCCTGATCCGGTCGAGCAGGCCGGCGGGCAGCGGGTCGCCGGAGCCCTTGGGCAGCACGGCCACGTCCACCTTGCCCGCGTCGGCTGTCACCCGCTGGGCGAAGCCGGCCTCGACGGTGTCGTTCAGCACGAACGTGCCCGCGATGAAGCCCACCCCGAGCAGGATCGCCAGCGACGTCAGCAGGAACCTCAGCCGGTGCGCGCGCAGCCCGGCCAGCGTGGTCCTCAGCACCTCACGCCTCCAGCCGGACGAGCGTGTCCAGCACGGACTGCGGCGTCGGCGCGGCGACCTCGGTGACCAGCTCGCCGTCGCGCAGGAAGACCACGCGGTCCGCGTACGAGGCCGCCACCGGGTCGTGCGTGACCATGACGATGGTCTGGCCCAGCTCGCGTACGGACGTCCGCAGGAAGGCCAGCACCTCGGCGCCGCTGCGCGAGTCGAGGTTGCCGGTGGGCTCGTCGGCGAAGATGACCTGCGGCTTGCTGATCAGTGCCCTGGCCACCGCCACCCGCTGCTGCTGGCCGCCGGACAGCTCGGCGGGCCGGTGCGCGAGCCGCTCGCGCAGCCCGACGGTGTCGATGACCCGCTCGAACAGCGTCTCGTCGGCCTGGCGGCTCGCGATGTCGAGGGGCAGGCGGATGTTCTGCTCGGCCGTCAGCGTCGGCAGCAGGTTGAACGCCTGGAAGACGAACCCGATCCGCTCGCGGCGCAGCAGCGTCAGCCGGCGGTCGCTCAGCCCGGTCAGCTCGACGTCGCCGACGTGCACGGTGCCGGAGGTGGCCGTGTCGAGCCCGGCCAGGCAGTGCATGAGCGTCGACTTGCCGGACCCGGACGGCCCCATGATCGCGGTGAATGCCCCCGTGGCGAAGGACACGCTCACCCCGCGCAGCGCGTGGACCTGGGCGCCGCCCTGGCCGTACACCTTGGTCAGTTCTGTTGCCACCACGGCGGCCGGTGCCTGCCGCCGGGTCTCGGTGAGCGTCACGTTCACTCCTTGGTCGCGGGGGTCGTGGAACGCGACCAACGCTAGGAGCGGAAATGTCCCTTTCCCTGGGCCTTGAGGAGGGACTTCGTGTGCGCCGCCAGATGACCCAGGGTCAGCCTTCCGGCCGATGCGCGGGCGGCTGGGCGGGCGGTTGGGCGGGGACGATCAACCCCGCCTCGTACGCGTACACGACCGCCTGCGCCCGGTCCCGCAGCCCCAGCTTGGCCAGCACCCGGCCGAGGTGCGTCTTGACCGTCGCCTCCGCCACCTCCAGGCGGGCCGCGACCTCCGTGTTGGACAGGCCGCGCGCCACCATGAGCAGCACCTCGCGCTCGCGCGGCGTCAGGTCGCCCGCTCCGGGCGGCGCCTGCCCGCTGGGGAGCTGGGCGGCGAAGCGGTCGAGCATGCGGCGCAGCGTGCTCGGCGACATGACTGACTCGCCCGCGTGCACCACCCTGATCGCGCTGACCAGGTCGGCGGGCGGTACGTCCTTGAGCAGGAACCCGGCCGCGCCCGCCTTGACCGCCGCGAAGGCGTACTCGTCGAGGTCGAACGTGGTCAGGATGAGCACCCGAGGTCCTCTGATCAGGCTGGTGGCCTCCACGCCGTCCATGACCGGCATGCGGACGTCCATGAGCACGACGTCCACCTGGACCCGCTCCAGCAGCCGCAGGGCGGCCGCGCCGTCGCCCGCCTCGGCCACCACCTCGATGTCGGGCTGCGCCCCGAGCACCATCCTGAAGCCGGCCCGCAGCAGCTCTTGATCGTCGACCAGCATCACCCTGATCACGCCGCCTCCTTCGCCAGGGGCAGCCTGGCCAGCACCTCGAAGCCGCCGCCCTGGCGGGGCCCGGCCGACACAGCGCCGCCGTACATGCCGGCCCGCTCGCGCATGCCGATCAGGCCGTGGCCGCCGGCGCCGCGCGGCGCGGCGGCGCCCCTGCCGTCGTCGGTGACCCGGACGAGCACGTCCGTGCCGCTGTAGTCGATCTCGACCGTGGCGCTGACGCCGGGGCCGCCGTGCTTGAGCGCGTTGGTCAGGGCCTCCTGGACGATGCGGTAGACGGCGAGCTGCTGCCCCTCGGGCAGTTCGGCCGGCGTCCCCGCGACGCGCAGGCTGGCGGGCACCGCGAAGCCGCTGACCAGCTCGTCGAGCTGACCGAGACCGGGCTGCGGGGTGTAGTCGGTGGGCGCGGTCTCGTTCTCGCGCAGCACGCCGACCAGCCTGCGCATCTCGGCCAGAGCGGCCCTGCCGGTGGCCGAGATGGTCGCGACGGCCGCGCGGGCCTGGTCGAGGTCGGTGCCGAGGGCGTAGTTCGCGCCGTCGGCCTGCACCACCATGACGCTGACGTTGTGGGCCACGACGTCGTGCAGCTCCCGCGCGATCCTGGCCCGCTCGGCCGCCGCGGCCATCCTGGCCTGCTGGTCGCGCTCGCGCTCGGCGCGCTCGGCGCGTTCCTCCAGGCTCTCCAGGTAGCGGCGGCGGGTATTGGCGTACAGGCCGGTCAGCCAGACCGTCACCACGAGGATCGAGCAGCTGAAGAACATGCCGAACGTGGGGCGGTACCAGTTGACCATGGCCAGCGCCACCCCCAGCTCCGCCACCAGGCAGGCCGCCACCGCCCAGCGGAACAGGCACTGCGAGGCCACCGCGTAGAGCGCGACCAGCACGGCCAGGTTGGCGGGCACCGGGGCCAGGCCGGCCAGCCACTGCCCGAAGCTGACCAGCGCGACGGCCGAGAACGACAGCAGCGGGCGGTCGCGCCACACCAGCGGCAGCAGCAGGAGCGCCGTCAGGGCGAGGTAACCGGGCAGGCCGGGCGCGGAACCGCCGCCCAGCTGCGCGGCGCCCTCCGCCGCCACCCCGGTCAGGACGCAGAACAGCGCCAGAGGGCTCGCCCACAGGGCGCCCGCCAGCTTCTCGTGGCGTCGCGACCACGCCCGTACCCTGCCGAACACATCCTCACGATATGCAGCGCATCCGACGTTTCTGTCCGCCTGAAGACTGAAGTGTGAGTACGACCCAGGTCTTACATGGCGGGGAGCTTACGCACGGCTTACGGTGTATTTGGCATTCTCATTACCGGGAGCGCCCCCTGCGGGGCGAGTAAAGGGAGATCGTGATGGCGGATCATGATCGCGATGTCGGGTCGCGCGGCGATGAGGAAGCGCCGCGCGACCCGAGTCCCGAGCAGCCGGCTCTGAAGTACGGCGAACAGGCCGATCAGGCCTACGCCGAGATCCCTCCGACGCAGCATGCCGACTGGGAGACGCCGCGAAGCGGCGGCCGTCGCGGGCGCAAGAGGCTCATCGGCGCGGGACTCGTCGGGCTGCTCGCGGGAGCTCTGATCGGCGGTGTCAGCGTGGCCGCCGTCAACGATGCCGACCATGATCACGACAGGTTCGGCGTCCGGTACGACATGTCGCGCCCGGACCGTTTCCGCATCCACACCGTGCCTGACGTGAGCTGCTGGGGGCGCGAGAACGAGGTGCGCTGCAGTGCGCCCTCGCCGCCCCGAGTGCCACGACCGCCGCGCCCCGAGGAAGCCCCTGCGGCGCCCGTCGCGCCCACCCACGACGACTGAGAAACGGCCGGTCAGGGGCGCGGAATCACCATCGCTTGTAGGGCCGGTGGGATTCGAACCCACACTAACAGCCACCTAAAGACTGCGCCTCTGCCATTGGGCTACGACCCCTTTGCCATTGCCATGCCCCGAGAGTTTCGGTCGGGAAATGACAATTCGGGCACGGGAAGTGCCACGTGCCGCCAATCTTACCGCTTGCGTACGCGGTCCGGCGCCCGCCCGGTAGGCGGCGTTATCACGCGAATAACGCCGCCCGCCGGAGAGGTCTAGGCGAGGCCGAGCTTCTTCTTCAGCGAGGCCACGTGACCCGTCGCCTTCACGTTGTAGAGCGCCTGCTCGATCTTCCCGTCGCCGTCGATGACGAACGTCGAGCGGATCACGCCCACGACCTCCTTGCCGTACAGCTTCTTCGTGCCGTAGGCGCCGTAGGCCTGGTGGACGGTCAGCTCGGGGTCGGACAGCAGGGGGAAGGTCAGCGCGTCGCGCTCGGCGAACTTGGCGAGCTTCGCCGGCTTGTCCTTCGACACGCCGAGGACGACGAAACCCTCATCGGTCAGCTGCCCGAGGTTGTCGCGGAAATCGCACGCCTGCTTGGTGCAGCCGGGGGTCATCGCGGCGGGGTAGAAATAGAGGATCACGCGCTTGCCGCGGTAGGCGTCGAGCGAGACGGTGCCGCCGTCGGCGGTGGGAAGCGCGAACTCCGGTGCGGCGTCGCCGGGCGCGAGCTTGGTTTCTGTCACTGGGTCCTCCTGATGAACTGCCACCAACCTACCGGCCCGACTCACTGTGCGGCCGCCGTGCCGTCCGGGGCGCCGACCTGACAGACTGATCACGACCAGAACGAACGCCTCGCCGCTGAGGGCACGCGTACGGTCGAAAGGAGAGCCATGGCTGACACCGATCCCGATGAGCTGGAGCGGCAGATCGCGCGGACGCGCGCGGAGTTGGCGCGGACGGTCGACGCCATCGCCGACCGGGTGAGCCCGAAGCGGGTCGCCGAGCGCACGGTGGAAGACGTCAAGACCAGGGCGGGGCACTTCGTCGCGTCGGTGGGCGACGCGCTGGGGGTGACGGCCAGGCCCGCGGAGTTCGGCGACAACCCCGACGAGATGTGGGACGACGAGCGGCCCGACCTGGGCCCGGTGCTGATCGGGATCGGCGCGGTGCTGGTCGTGGGGGCGGCCATCGTGCTCATGCGCCGCCGCCGCAGGCGCCGCTGACCGCTCAGAGGAACGTACGCCCCTCGCCCCGGTAGGTCGGCACCGACTCCACCAGCGCGTCGCCCTCGACCAGATGCAGCGTGTCGAAGCGCTCGCACAGCTCGCCCGCCTTGGCGTGCCGGAAATAGACCCGGTCGCCGATCCGCAGGTCCTCGGCCGCCTGGCCGAGCAGCGGGGTCTGCACCTCGCCCGCGCCTTCGTCGGGCGCGTAGCGCAGCCCGGCCGGTAGGTAGGGCTGCGGCGCCCTGCTGGGCGCCGGTGACCCCGAGGCGATGTAACCGCCGCCCAGCACGGCGACGACGTCCCTGGCCGGGCGGCGTACGACGGGGAGTGCGAAGAGGGCGGCGGGCACGCCGGTGAACGCGCGGTAGAAGTCGAAGAGCCGCGGATGGAACAGGCCGGACCCGGCGGCCACCTCGGTGACGGCCTTCTCGCGGACGGTCCGCTCGACGCTGCCGGTGCCGCCGCCGTTGACGAACTCGAGGTCGGCGACCTGGCGTACGGCGTTGACGATCCTGCCCCTGCGCAGCACGAGGTCCCTGGCGGAGCGGGCCTGCATGAGCCTGATGAGCCGGGTGTGGACGGCGTTGCCCGGCGGGTCGTCGCCGACGCCGGCGATCTGCGCCTCGTACGCCAGCAGCCCGGCGAGGCGGAGGCCGGGCCGTCCGGCGATGCTCGCGGCGAGGTCGGCGGCCTGGTCGGGCTCGCGGACGGGGGAGCGCAGCGCGCCGGCCCTGAACCTGCCGCCGAAGGCGACGTAGCCGGCGTCGATGTCGAGGCAGAGCCTGATCTCGGCGCGCGGCCGGACGCCCGCCACGGCGGCCTCGACGAAGTCGAGGTGGGCGGCCGAGTCGACGGTGACCGTGATCCGTTCTGCGGCCCGCGCGTCTCCCGCGAGTGCGGCCAGGGCGTGCCGGTCGGCGGTGGGGTAGGCGACGAGGATGTCGGTGTGGCCGTGCCCGGCGAGCCAGAGCGCCTCGGGCAGGGTGAAGGCCATGAGGCCGCGGAAGCCGTCCATGGCGAGGACGCGGTCGAGGAGTGCCCGGCTGCGTACGGACTTGGTGGCCACCCTGATGGGCTTGCCGGCGGCGCGGCGTACGAGGCCGGCGGCGTTGGCCCGCAGGGCGGCGAGGTCGAGCAGCGCGAACGGCGGTTCGAGGGCGGCGGTGGCCCGGTCGTACCGCTGCCGATCATCCATACCGGCAGCGTATCCGCATATCGGGCAAATGAACATGAGGCTTGTTCGTGTTAGTTGCGGTCCCCGTAATGTTCGGGCAAACCGGCGGCGAGGGCGCGGTACCGCCCCGGCGCCCTGCATGTACGTCTGTCGGTGTGATGACCACGCTTCAGCAGCTCCTGCCCGGTGCCGTCGTCGCCCCGCGGAACACCGGGCTGCGCCGGGCGACCAGGGCGCTGCGGCCGGCGCGTACCGTTCCCGGCGCCCTCGTGGCGCTCACGCTGGCCGCCGGCCTGGGGGCGACCGCGGCCGAGGTGGTCGCCGCGCTGCTCGGCAGGCCGCTCGGCTGGGTGCCGGTCAACGAGCTGATCGAGCTGGCGAGCCGGAGCACCTGGCCGGAGCTGGAGATCGTGGCGATGGGCCTGGCCGGAGCGGGCACGCTCATGCTGCTGCTCGCGATCATGCCGGGACGTACCCGGCTGGTGCCGGTGGAGACCGACGACCCGCTCATCGTCATCGGCATCACCCGCGCGGGCCTGCGCCGCACCCTGCGCGCCGCCGCCCAGCAGGTGGCCGGCGTGGAGCGGGCGAGCGTCAGGCTGCGCCGCCGCACGATCGAGGTCACGGTCATGACCAGCGGGGAGAGCTCGGGGCAGATGCTCAGGCAGGTCGGCACCGTCGTGGGCGACCGCCTGGCCGGCGTCGGCACGCTGAGCACCTGCGAGGTCGTCGTCCGTCTGCGCAGGAGGGCCGCCTGATGCGCCAGTACGCGGGCAACCGGGTGGGCCTCGCCGTCGTCGGGGCGATCCTCCTGGCCCTCGGCGGGTACGCGTGGCTGCGCGGCCAGGACCGCTTCTTCGACCTGCCGCCGGGCGCCAAGGTGCTGCCGGCCGCCGCCAGGAAGACGCTGGCCGAGGAGCCGTGGCCGCTCTGGTTCGTCGCCTTCGCCCTGCTGTTCCTGACCCTGCTGGCGCTGCGCTGGCTGCTGCTCAGCCTCGGCTGGGGCCGCCGCGGCACCCACAACGGCACCGGCACCGCGATGCTGTTCGTCGGGCTCAAGGGCGTGGACGGGCTCGGCAGGGCAGGGGTCCGGGTGGCCGCCGACGGCCTGCGCATCGGCCTGACCTGCCCGGCCGCCGCCGACGTGGGCGCGATCGTGAGCAAGCTGGACCAGGACATCGTGGGGCGGATCCGGCGCGAGGTCCGCGACGACGAGTGCCCCGCCGTGGTCCGCCTGCACGTACGGCGTCAGGTCAGCACTCGATCACGTTGACCGCGAGGCCGCCGCGCGAGGTCTCCTTGTACTTGTCGAGCATGTCGCGGCCGGTGTCGCGCATGGTCTTGATGGCCCGGTCGAGCGAGACGAAGTGCTTGCCGTCGCCGCGCAGCGCGATCCTGGCCGCGGTGATCGCCTTGTTGGAGGCCACCGCGTTGCGCTCGATGCACGGGATCTGCACCAGGCCGCCGATCGGGTCGCAGGTCAGCCCCAGGTTGTGCTCGATGCCGATCTCGGCGGCGTTCTCCACCTGCTCGGGCGTGCCGCCCAGCGCCTCGGTGAGCCCCGCAGAGGCCATCGAGCAGGCCGAGCCCACCTCGCCCTGGCAGCCCACCTCGGCGCCGGAGATCGAGGCGTTCTCCTTGAACAGCACCCCGACCGCGCCCGCCGTCAGCAGGAACCTGATGACGCCGTCGTCGTCGGCGTGCGGGACGAACCGGGTGTAGTAGGTCAGCACGGCCGGGATGATGCCGGCGGCGCCGTTGGTCGGGGCGGTGACGATCCGGCCGCCCGCCGCGTTCTCCTCGTTGACGGCCAGCGCGAACAGCGTCACCCAGTCCATCGCCTGCAACGGGTCCTTCTCCGGCGGCTCGGACTGCAGGCGGCGGTGCAGCTGGTTGGCGCGGCGCTTGACCTTGAGGCCGCCGGGCAGCACGCCCTCCTTGGCGATGCCGCGCGTGACGCACTCGGACATCACCCGCCACAGGTTCATCAGGCCGCCCCTGATCTCCTCCTCGGTGCGGCCGAACGCCTTCTCGTTCTCCAGCATCAGCGCGGAGATCGACAGGCCGGTGGCGGAGCAGTGCTTGAGCAGCTCCTCGGCGGTGGTGAACGGGTAGGGCAGGACGGTGTCGTCGGGCTTGATGCGGTCGGCGCCGGTGGCCTGCTCGTCCACCACGAAGCCGCCGCCGACGGAGAAGTAGACCTTTTCCCGCAGCCGCTCGCCCGAGGCGTCCCAGGCGGTGAAGCGCATGCCGTTGGGGTGCTCGGGCAGCGAGATCTTACGCTCGAAGACGAGGTGCTCGCCGACGACGAACGGGATCTCATGAGTGCCGAAGAGCGGGACCGTGCCCGACTCGCGCATGGCGGCGATGCGGGCGTCCACGGTGTCGACGTCGACCAGCTCCGGCTTTTCGCCCGACAGGCCCAGCAGGACGGCCTTGTCACTGCCGTGGCCCTTGCCGGTCAGGCCGAGCGAGCCGTACAGGATGACCTCCACGCGGGACACCTGGTCGAGCATTCCGTCCTGGTGCAGGCCGCGGGCGAACTTGTGAGCGGCGGCCATCGGGCCGCCCGTGTGGGAGCTCGACGGGCCGATGCCGATCTTGAAGAGGTCGAAGACGCTGATCGCCATTGATGTGCGCCCTTCATGAAGGGCCGGGGCCCGGCTCGGCGGGCCCCGGCGGGTGGGTCAGGAGTCGCCCGCGGTCAGGGCGGTGTACTCCTCAGGCGAGAGCAGCTCCTCGGGGTCGCCCTCCACACGGACCTTGAACATCCAGCCCTCGCCGTACGGGTCGCTGTTGGCCAGGCTCGGGTCGTCCACGACCGCCTGGTTCACCTCGACGACCTCACCGCCGACCGGCGTGTAGATCTCGTTCACCGACTTGGTCGACTCCACCTCGCCGACGGAGTCACCCGGCTCGACGTTGCTGCCGACCTCGGGGAGCTGCACGTAGACGACGTCACCAAGGGAGTCGGCGGCGAAGGCCGTGATGCCGACGGTCACGGTGACGCTGTCCTCGACACCGCGCACCCACTCGTGCTCCTTGGTGTAGCTCAGGTCGTCAGGGATGTTGCTCACTTGTTCCTCCTGTAAAAGGGCAGCTCAACCAGGTCCACAGGTTCATGGCTGCCCCGGATGTCCACAGCCAGGCCTGAATCGGCGCCGGTGTCCACGTAGGCCATCGCGATGGGCTTGCCCAGGCTCTGGGAAGGCGCACCGCTGGTGACCTCGCCGACGACGGCGCCGTCTCGGGTGACCGGGTAACCGTGGCGCGGCACCCGGCGGCCCCGCGCGACCAGGCCGACGAGCCGGCGCCGCGGCTGGTCGTCCTTGACCGCCTCGAGCGCAGACCGGCCGACGAAGTCACCGGGCTTGTCGAATTTCACCACCCTGCCCAGCCCCGCGTCGAACGGGGTCAGCTCCGCGTCGAGCTCGTTGCCGTACAGCGGCATGCCGGCCTCGAGGCGGAGCGTGTCGCGGCTGGACAGGCCCGCGGGCTTGAGCCCGTACGGCTCGCCGGCCGTCATGAGCGCGCCCCAGAGCGGGACGGCGTCCTCGCCCGCGACGAACAGCTCGAAGCCGTCCTCGCCGGTGTAACCGGTACGGGCGATGAGCGCCTGCCGGCCGTCCACCGTGCCGGGCAGGCCGGCGTAGTACTTGAGCCCGGCCAGGTCGGCGTCGGTGAGCGTGGCCAGGATCTCCTGCGCGCGCGGGCCCTGGACGGCGATCAGCGCGTACCGGTCGGAGCGGTCCTCGACCACCGCGTCGTACGCCTTCGCGCGCTCCTGCAGCTCGCGGGCCACCTTCTCGTAGTTGGAGGCGTTCGCCACGACCATGAACTCCTCGTCACCGAGCCGGTAGACGATGAGGTCGTCGAGCACTCCGCCGCGCTCGTTCACGATCATGGTGTAACGGGCCCGGCCGACGGCCAGCGCCGACAGGTGGCCGACCAGCGCGTAGTCGAGCGCCTCGGCGGCCTGCGGGCCGGTCAGGAAGATCTCGCCCATGTGCGACAGGTCGAACAGACCGGCCGCCTCGCGGACGGCCCGGTGCTCGGCGGACTCGCTGCCGTACCGGAGGGGCATGAGCCAGCCGGCGAAGTCGGTCAGGGTGGCGCCGAGGCTCTCGTGAACGTCTCGGAGCGGTGTCGGTCGGGACATTGGACGCACCTCAGGACAGGAGTGGATGCCAGCATCCTCCCCCTCTGTCATCGGTGCCTGAGAGCTTCGCCCGACTTTTGCCGGACTTTCACCTTCGGCGAGGCCGCGAGGGCCTGCTTTCCAGAGACACCGTAGCCGTGCGGTCCTTTGCCTTGAGAGGTTCGCGGGGAGGGCTTGCTCCTTCAGGGGCCCTGACCGGCTGTCAGGGCACTCTCCCGCACGGTTTCGTCGGTGATGTCCGCCAGCCTAGTGGGGATATGGGGCTGTTGTCGCGTTCGCGGTTCAGCAGGCCGCGACCAGCGTCTCGAAGAGCGCCCGATCCTCCGCCACCTCCGGGTGCCACTGCACCGCCATCGCGAACCCGGCGCCCTCCAGCTCCACCGCCTCGATCGTGCCGTCCGCCGCCGTCGCGGTGACCGACAGGCCGGGCGCGAGCCGGTCCACGCCCTGGTGGTGGTAGTGCGGCACCGGCAGCGGCTCCGGCAGCGGCACCGTGCCCAGCGCCTTCGCCAGGCGCGAGCCGGGGACGGGCGTCACCGGCAGGTCGCCGAAGCGGCCAGGGCCTGGGCAGTGGCCGGTGTGGCCCACGACGTCCGGCAGGTGCTGGTGCAGGCTGCCGCCGAGCGCCACGTTCAGCACCTGGAGCCCCCGGCAGATGCCCAGGTAGGGCAGCCCGGCGTCGAGCGCCGCGCGCAGCAGCGCGAACTCCGCCTCGTCGCGGAACTCCCGCACGTAGCCGGTGCGCTCGTGCGGGGCCGCGGCGTACCTGGCCGGGTCGATGTCACCGCCGCCCGCCAGCACGAGCCCGTCCAGCCGGCCCACGAGCGCGGCGGGCTCACCGGCCGGCGGCAGCACGACCGGCTGCCCGCCGGCCGCCGCCACCTTCTCCACGTACGCGTACGGCAGCAGCGCGGCGGGCGTGTCCCGCCACACCGTGAACGTGGCCTGCTCGACGTAGCAGGTGATGCCGATGACCGGACGCCGCATGGCGTGCCCCCCTCTAGAGCGGCGTGACGTACGCGCCGGAGATGCCGCCGTCCACCAGGAACTCGCTGGCCGTGACGAACGAGGCGTCGTCGCTGGCGAGGAACGCCACCGCCGCCGCGATCTCCGACGCCTCCGCGAAGCGGCCGACCGGCACGTGCACCAGCCGCCGCTGCGCCCGCTCCGGGTCCTTGGCGAACAACTCCTGGAGCAGGGGCGTGTTCACCGGGCCTGGACACAGCGCGTTCACTCTGATGCCCTCCCTGGCGAACTGCACACCCAGCTCACGCGACATCGCCAGCACGCCGCCCTTGGAGGCGGTGTAGGAGATCTGCGAGGTCGCCGACCCCATGACCGCCACGAACGACGCCGTGTTGATGATCGAGCCCTTGCCCTGCCGCCGCATGTACGGGATGACGTGCTTGCAGCAGAGATAGACGCTGGTCAGGTTCACCTCCTGGACGCGGCGCCAGGCCTCGATGCCGGTCTCCAGGATCGAGTCGTCGTCGGGCGGCGAGATGCCGGCGTTGTTGAAGGCGATGTCCACGCTGCCGTACGTCTCGTACGCGGTGGCGAACATGCGGACGACGTCGTCCTCGTTCGTGACGTCGGCCCGTACGAACAGGCCGCCGACCTCGCTCGCGGCCTGCTTGCCCGCCGCCTCGTCGACGTCCGCGCAGACGACCTTGGCGCCCTCCTCGGCGAACCGGCGGGCCGTGGCCAGCCCGATGCCGCCCGCCGCTCCCGTGATGACCGCCACCCGATCCTGCAACCGCTGCATCCCGTGTCACTCCGTTGCGATGAAGACGTTCTTGACCTCGGTGAACGCCGCAAGGGCATCCGCGCCGAGCTCCCTGCCGAGTCCGGACTGCTTGAAGCCGCCGAACGGGGTCCAGTAGCGGACGGAGGAGTGGGAGTTGACCGACAGCGCCCCCGACTCGACGGCCCTGGCCACCCGCAGCGCCCGCCCCACGTCGCGGGTCCAGATGGAGCCGCTCAGCCCGTACGGGGTGTCGTTGGCGATGCGGACGGCGTCGGCCTCGTCCTCGAACCTGGCCACCGACAGGACCGGGCCGAAGATCTCCTCGGTGAACGCCCGGTCGGTGACCTCGGGGGTCAGCACGGTGGGCGGGAACCAGTAGCCCCTGCCCTCGGGGCACGAGCCCTGCACGTAGGGGTCGCCGTCGACGAAGCTCGCGACGCGGGCCAGGTGCTCGGCGCTGATGAGCGGGCCCATCTCGGTGGCATCGTCGCGCGGGTCGCCCACCTTGACGCCCAGCACGGCGGGGGCGAGCAGGGACATGAACTCGTCGTACACGCTCGACTGGACGAGCAGGCGGGAGCGGGCGCAGCAGTCCTGGCCCGAGTTGTCGAACACCGCGTACGGCGCCGTCGCCGCCGCCTTCTCCAGGTCGGCGTCGGCGAAGACGATGTTGGCCGACTTGCCGCCCAGCTCCAGCGTCACCCGCTTGACCTGGCGCGCCGCCTTCGCCGCGATCTCCTTGCCCACCTCGGTCGAGCCGGTGAACACGATCTTCGCCACGCCGGGATGCTCGACCAGGCGGGCGCCCGCGACCTCCCCTGCCCCAGGCAGCACCTGGAGCACCCCCTCGGGGAGGCCCGCCGCCAAGGCCAGCTCGGCCAGCCTCAGCGCCGTCAGCGGGGTCCACTCGGCCGGCTTCACGATCACCGTGTTGCCGGCCGCCAGCGCGGGGGCCACGCCCCACGACATGATCAGCATCGGGAAGTTCCACGGCACGATGACCCCGACCACACCGAGCGGCTCGTGGAAGGTGACGTCCACGCCGCCCGCGACCGGGATCTGCCTGCCGTGCTCGCGCTCGGGCGCGCCCGCGTAGAAGTGCAGCACGTCGCGTACGGCGCCGGCCTCCCAGCGGGCGTTGCCGATCGGGTGCCCGGCGTTGGCCAGCTCAAGCTCGGCCAGCTCCGCGCCGTGCGCGTCCACCAGGTCCGCGAACCTGCGCAGCAGCCTCGCCCGGTCACCCGGCGCGACCGCGCGCCAGCCCGCGTACGCCGTCCTGGCACGCTCCACGGCCCGGTCGACCTCGGCCGCGTCGGCGAGTTCGACGTCGGCCAGCACCTCTTCCGTGGCCGGATTCACGATTTTCATGCGAGCCCGTCACATCCGCTCGAAACCACGGAACATCTCCCAGTCCGTCACCGCCGCGTCGAACGCGGCCAGCTCCACCCGCGCGTTGTTGGCGTAGTGCTCGACCACGTCCTCGCCGAACGCCTCCTTGGCCAGCTTCGACCCCTCGAACACGGCCAGCGCCTCGCGCAACGTCGCCGGCACCCGCTCCGCCCCCGAGGCGTAGGCGTTGCCCGCGTACGGATCCTCCAGCGGCAGTTCGGCGTCGATGCCGTGCAGCCCCGCCGCGATCAGCCCCGCCACCGCCAGGTACGGGTTCACGTCGCCGCCCGGCACGCGGTTCTCCACTCGTAGCGACAGGCCGTGGCCGACCAGGCGCAGCGAGCAGGTGCGGTTGTCCACGCCCCACTTGAGCGCCGTGGGGGCGAAGCTGCCGGGCACGAAACGTTTGTAGGAGTTGATGTTGGGCGCGTACAGCAGGGTCAGCTCCCGCATCGCGGCCAGCTGCCCGGCCACGAAACCGGCGCCCAGCTGGGACATCCCGTACGGCCCCTCACCCGCCATCACCGGGTCGCCGTCCACGCTGCGCAGCGAGATGTGGATGTGGCAGGAGTTGCCCTCACGCTGGTTCGGCTTGGCCATGAACGTGATCGACCGGCCCTCCTGGGCGGCGATCTCCTTGGCCCCCGTCTTGTAGATGACGTGGTTGTCGCAGGTCGCCAGCGCCTCGGCGTAGCGGAAGGCGATCTCGTGCTGGCCCAGGTTGCACTCGCCCTTGGCCGACTCGACGTAGAGGCCCGCGCCCTCCATCTCACGCCTGATCCGCCGCAGCAGCTTCTCGACGCGGCCGGTGCCGAGCAGCGAGTAGTCGACGTTGTAGAGGTTCGCGGGGGTCAGATCGCGGTACGCGCGGCGCCAGGCGTCCTCGTAGGTGTCGTCGTAGATGACGAACTCCAGCTCCGTGCCGACGTACGCGGCCAGGCCGCGCTCCTGCAGCCGGGCGAGCTGGCGGCGCAGGATCTGGCGCGGCGAGGCGGTCACCTCGGCGCCGCCCTCCCATGCGAGGTCGGCCATGACCAGCGCGGTTCCCTCGTGCCAGGGCACCCGGCGCAGCGTCGAAAGGTCGGGCTTCATGACGAAGTCGCCGTAGCCCCGCTCCCAGGACGACATGGCGTAACCCGGGACGGTGTTCATGTCCACGTCGACGGCCAGCAGGTAGTTGCAGCCCTCTGAGCCGTGCTGCAGCACCTCGTCGAGGAAGTAGCGCGCCGACAGCCGCTTGCCCTGCAACCTGCCCTGCATGTCGGCGATCGCGAGGAGCACGGTGTCGATCCGGCCGGCGGCGATGTCGTCGCGCAGCTCGGTCACGGACAGGAACCCGCTGCTCGCTCGATCGCTCACGCTACGTCGCTCCGATCTGGCCTGACGCGCTTTCCCGCTGATTGGGCTAGTCTCAGACCATTGATGTGCATGGTGGGATCACTTGTCAAGGCCTGAGGACACGTTGGACGAGTCGGCGCGTTTGATGACGGTGTTGCGGCCGGTCAGGGCCGGCAACGCCTTCGAGGAGACGGTCGAGCGGCTGCTCCAGGCGATCAAGCTCGGCGTCGTCCCGCCGGGGGGCAAACTGCCGCCCGAGCGCGAGCTCGCCGTCCAGCTCGGCATCAGCCGGGTCACCTTGCGTGAGGCCATCAGGGCGCTGTCCGACGCCGGATACCTCGACGTGCGCAGGGGCCGCTATGGCGGGGCCTTCGTGACGTACCGGCCGCCCGAGCCCGACGCGGGCAAGGCCCGCGAGGCCCTCCAGGAGATGGGAGCCGACGAGCTGTCCGACGCGCTCACCTTCCGGCTCGCCGTCGAATGCGGCGCCGCCCAGGTGCTCGCCGCCTCGCCGCTCGGCGACGCCACCCGCGAGGCGCTGCTGCGCCGCCTCACCGAGCTGAACGCCGCCGGTCTCGACGACTACCGCCGCCTCGACACCGCCTTCCACCTGTCGATCGCCGAGCTGACCGGCTCGTCCCTGCTCGCCGCCAGCTGCGCCGACGCCCGCTCCCGGGTCAGCGGCCTGCTCGACGCCATCCCCATGCTGCAGGTCAACCTCGACCACGCCGCCGTCCAGCACCGGGCCATCGTGGACGCCATCCTCGCCGCCGACCCCGACGCCGCCAGGCGGGCCGTCGCCGAGCACCTGGAGGGCACCGCCGCGCTGCTGCGCGCGTTCCTGGCGTGACCCGACCGGTTTGCGCGGCTCGTACCATCGATCTCAAGGGTCATGGGGCACTGGTTTCAGCACAGCATCGTCGCCACAGGACGGCTTCCGCTGTTCTGCTACTTCGTCATGCTCATCGTGGCCTTCATCGCCACCCGCATCAACGTGCGGTTGATCAGGGCGAAGATCGGCTGGTTCCGTAACTTCACCGTCGGCGAGATGCACATCCACCACGTGGTGTTCGGCGTCGTGCTCATGCTGATCGGCGGCGTGGCGCTCATCGTCTCGCCCGGCTCCCAGGTCGGCACCGCCGTCGCCGCGTCCGTCTTCGGGGTGGGCTCCGCGCTCGTGCTCGACGAGTTCGCGCTCATCCTGCACCTGCACGACGTCTACTGGGAGGAGGAGGGGCGCACCTCGGTCGACGCCGTGTTCATCGCGATCGCCGTCAGCGGGCTGCTGCTCATCGGCCTGCGCCCCCTCACCTGGGACTACGGCACGCCCGTCGTCAACCCGGCGGCGCTCATCGTGGCCAACCTCGTGCTCGCCGTCGTCACCCTGCTCAAGGGCAAGATCTGGACCGGCATGGCCGGGCTGTTCGTCCCGCCCATGCTGCTGGTGGGCGCCCTCCGGCTGGCGCGGCCCGGCTCCCCGTGGGCCCGCTGGTTCATCGCCGGGCGGTCACCCCGCAAACTCGCCAAGGCCGTACACCGGGAGGAACGATGGCGCCGGCCGGCCATCCGGGCGAAAATCGCCTTCCAGGAGTTCCTCTCCGGCCGCCACGACCTCCCCTCCACCCGCCGCCCCCGCCGCTCCCGTACGTGAGCCTGGCGCGGGGCATGCGACTGGGCGCGGGACCTACGGCCGGACACGGGGCTTACAGCGCGGCCACCGAGCGCAGTGCCAGCCCCGTGCCCAGGACGATCACCATCGCAGCCGTCCCCATCGGCGCCAGCCCCGACAGCCGCGCGGCCAGCCGCCGTCCCTTGGCGGCCCGCCGCTCCAGCCGGTCCACCAGTTTGACGAGGAGCAGACCGGTCACGGTGAGCGTCGCGGCCATCCCGAGACCGTAGGCGGTGACCAGCGCCACCCCGAACCAGGTCCGGCCGAGCGCGATCGCGCCGAGGAGCACGATGAGCGCCGACGGACTCGGCACCAGCCCTCCCGCCACCCCCAACCCCACCAACCCACCCCGCCTACCACCGTGCCCGTGCCCGTGCCCGTGCCCGTGGTCGTGGGAGTGGGAGTGGGAGTGGGGGTGCTCTTGGTTCCCCTGCGCGCCTGCGTGACCGTCGCGGTGCTCGTATGCGTCCCCATCCCCGTCCCCGTAGCCGTCTTCGTCCCCACGGCCGTGCCCGTGGCCGTGGGCGGAAGTGGGGGAGTGGGCGATGGCGTGGGTGTGGTTGGGGTGGTCTTCTGGGTGGTGGCGGGCGGTGCGGAGGAGGCGGAGGCCGATCAGGGCGATCAGGGCGCCGCTGGCCACGCCGAGCCAGCCCAGCACCGTCTCGCCGGCCAGCGCCGTGAAGACGGTCAGCAGCAGGCCCACCATCAGCACTCCGGCCGTGTGGGTGGCCGTCACCGCCGCGCCCACCACCAGGGCGTCGCGCGGGCGTCCACGGCGTCCGGCCAGGTACGCGGCCATGATGGTCTTGCCATGGCCCGGGATCAGCGCGTGTCCCGCCCCGAGTACGATCGCCAGCCCCACCGCCAGCAGCCCCAACGGCACCGTCAGCGTGTCCGAGCCGATCAGCGCGGTGAGCGTGCGATCCAGGGCGGCCAACGCGTCACCGATGGGCCCGCCGATCTCGGCCCCCAGCCCGCCGGGCAGCGCGCCGCCGGGCTCGGCTTCTGTGTTGCCGGGCGGCGTGTCGCCGGGCTCGGCTTTGCGGCTGTCGGGCGGTGTGGCGGTGGTTTCGGTCCCTTCGCCACCGGGCGGTGTGGTGTCGCTGGACGGCGGTGGGTCCGTGGCGGGGGAGACGGTGAGGGTGGCGGTGCGCTGGTCGAGGGGCGTCGTCAGGAGGTCGTCGGGGTAGGTGCGCAGTTCCTGGCTGATGCTCGTCGCGGGTACCGAGGAGGCGGTCAGGCGGACGCCGTCCCCGGTGGCGGTGATCTCGCGCCAGCCGAGCCTGTCCTGCTCGAACCCGTCGGTGAAGGTCACGGCCCCTGATGGGCGGACCTCGGCGACGAGCCGGCAGGACAGGCGGCTGGTCCGCAGCCCGCCCTCACCGGGCGCGTACGCGAACGCCGCGGACTCCACCCGCCACGGCACCACCCGGCCCGCCACCTGGAGCCGCTGGGCGGCGGCCAGCGCGGCGCACCGGCGGGCGGCGTAGGCGGGCCCGGCGGCGCTCACCTCCGGCTCGGCCTGCACGGTGGGCAACTCGGCCAGATCCACGACGGCGAGGTTCCGGACGTGGGAGGGCGTGACCCGCAGCCCGTTGTAGCGATTGACGGTGAACCGCCCCAGCGGATGCGCCACCACGCCGACCTGCGGCGCGCTCGCCTGAGCAGCGGCGGTGTTAACGGACAGCAGTGCGGGGCCCAGGGACAGGCCCAGGGACAGGAGGGCGGTGACGGTGAGGAGGAGGGCGCGTCTCATGAGAACCTCGCCAGGGCTGGGAGGTCGGGGTCGAAGCCGCGGACGGAGGGCGCGCCGGAGGCTTCGGTGAGGCCCAGGGAGTGCTCTATGCGGGTGCGGTGATAGGTCAGTAGAGGGTTCTTCCAGCCTGTTCCGGTCGCGTGTCTGGCGTAGGGGAGGGCCTTCTCGGGGGTGCCGGCCTTGAAGAGGGACCAGGCCAGGGCGTCGGCGGCCACGAGGTTGGGGTTGCGGGTGTATTCCGCCCTTGCGTGGCGGACGGCGGCCTTCGGGTCGCCGTGGTCGGCTTCGAACTCGGCCCAGGTCAGGTCGTCGCGCACTCCGGCCGCCTCGTAGAGCTCGCGCTGGGCTTCCAGGAGGGTCCAGTCGGCGGGGAGGCCGGCTTTGATGCGGGTCTCGCCCTGCTCGATGAGGTACTGGGGGAGGGGGAGGCGTTGGACCACCTGGTCGTACAGGGATAGGGCTTCGCTCAGGCGGCCGTCCAGGGCGGCGACCTTGGCCTGTCCGGCACGTGCGGGGATGTGGGCGGGGTAGGTGTTCAGGGCGTCGGCATAGTGGCGGGCGGCGGTTTCGAGGTCTCCCTCGTGGAGGGCCAGTTCGCCCTGGTAGTAGCGGGCGTAGGCGCGGTCGGCGGGGAGCCAGGCGTCCTCATGGGCGTAGTCGAGGTAGGTGCGGGCCGTCTCCACGTCCCCGCGCAGCTCGGCCGCGTAGGAGGCGCGGGTGAAGGCGGCCACACCCGGGCGCAGGGCCATCATCGCGTCCACGGCCTGCTGGGCGGCGCGCAGGTCACCCAGCTGGGTGCGGGCGTCGGCGAGCACGCCGTACGCGGCGGCGGCGTACGGGTTGGCGTCGATGGCGCTCTCGGCCAGCTCGGCGGCCCTGGCGAACTCGTGCCTGGCCGCCGCCAGCGCGGCCTGCCCCGTGAGCACCGCGTCGTCCTTCGGGGCGATCTTCGCAGCCGTGGCGAGCGCGCCTTCCGCCTTCGTGTACGCGGATGGGTCGCCGGTGAGGCGGGCCTGGTCGATGTGGCGGGTGGCGAGCTCGGCCCAGCCCCTGTGGTCGCCGGGCAGCCTTCTGAGCCGTTCCTGCAGGGTCTCCCGGCGGGGCGGGTCGGCCGCCGGCGCGGGCGTCGGGGCCGACGTGAACGAGACGAGGGTGATGAGCACCGCCCCTACGAGGGCGAGTCCGGCGAAGAGGGCGAGGGCACGCATGTGGCTGGGCTCCAGAGGAGGATGCGGGGGCCGTGAGTCTCCACGGGGGGGCGCGGGTGGTCGTCATAAGGGTGTGCGGGGTGCGTTGTGTGGGAGGCCCGCGCGGGTGGGGTGAGCCGGCCGGCTGTGACGGGGGCACGGCCGGCCGGCTCCTTTCCGGTGGCGGCAGACGTTGGGAGACGGGAGGTCTGCCGCCGGGGAGGACCGGCCGGTTCGGAGAGGAGACCGGCCGGTCCGCGATGGTCAGCGCTGGTTGACGGCCACGTTGCTCGGCAGCGGGATGTACGGGAACGCGGGCAGCGTCGGCTTGTCGTTGGCGTCCACCTTGTCCGTCAGGCCGGCCACCAGCTTGCCGGTCTGCGCGGCCCCGGCCACGGCCTGGAGCGAGATGTCCACGACGTCGTCGGTGAGCCGCCGGCCGTTCGGGAAGCCCTGGAGGTCGCCGCCGAGCACGCCGAGCCGGTTCGGGTCCTTGGCAGGCGGGATCGACATGTTGAGCCGGAGCATCTCCGCGGGCCGCAGCTTGCCGGCGTCCTTGTTGAGCACCTGCGAGTTGAGGTCGGCCTTGATGGGGCCGTTCTGCTTGGCGATGCCGGTCAGGAAGATCTCGACGAGGTCGGCGCGCGGGGTGGCGGGCGCCTTGATGCCGTAGACGGCCTGCAGCAGCCTGGCCGCCTCGGGGTCGGTGACGCGGTCCACGAGCGCCTTGACGCCGGCGTCCTTGGACGGGTCGAGCGCGTTGTAGGCCTCCTTCAGCCCGGCGGAGGCCACCAGCTCGTTGACCAGCGGGTTGCACAGGCGGGAGACCTGCACGTACGAGCTGCCGTTGTACTTGTCGGTGGTGGAGCAGACGCCGATCACGGGGTTGCGCTTGGGGTCGCCCTTGAGCGCGACCTCGGCGGCGGGGATCTGGACGGCCACGGTGTTGACGTTGTAGCCCTTGAGCGTGTCCTGACCGACGAGGGACAGGTTGCCCCCGTACAGGAAGTCGAACACGCGCAGGTCGAGGAAGAACGCCTCGTCCGACTGCCCGGCGAAGCTCTTGCCGCCGCCCGGCAGGGTCTTGACGGCCTGGTCGCGCAGGGCGCCGTAGTCGGGCATCGAGGCGCGGCCGACGTTGCTGGGGGCGACGACGCCGTCGGAGACCAGCGTCCTCGTGCCGCCCTGGGTGATCCGCTTGAGCGTGTAGCGCTGGCGGAAGAGCAGATTGGGGTCGTCGAGCGAGGTGACGGGGCCGTTGTTGTAGAGGAACGTGGTGGTGCCGCGTCTGTCCTCGTTGCGGAACGTCCACCGGTAGGTGATGTCCGTCTTGGCGTCACCGTCGTTGTCGATCTTTATGTTGTACCGGGACCTGGTGGCGAACGGGTAGAAGTTCGGGCCGCCGTTGGGCTCCTCGAACGGGATCCAGTTCGCCATCAGGGTCACGGTGCCGGCTTTGTCGGGGCTCACGAACGCGTACACGTCGGTGTTGTCGTGCTGAGGGTCCCCCGAGATCATCGGGGCTTCGCGGTGCGAGGAAGCGTCGCCGGAGTCGGTGCGGAACGCGGCCAGGGACGACGCGGCGACCGCTGCGGCGAGGCCAAGTCCGACTAGAGCGCGCCGGTTGATCCGGAGCTCCATGTTCGGTCCTTTCGAAGGGCTGATCGTGACGTACGAGGGATCCGGCCGGGTTCCTCGACGCCCTATTCGTCCGGCGGCGGCCGTTGGATGCAGGAGATTTCAGCTCCTCCTCAAGGAGGAGGAGTCAACCAAAGTTGACATACTCAGGTCGTCAATTTAGGTTGACCCGTGTCGGGGGTGCGGTTCGCGTGGTCCCGTTCGTTGGGCAAGTCGAGAAATGTCGTGAGAGGAGATGTGGTGGTCAAGGAGTTGCTCGCCTACCTGCGCCCGCACAGGAAGATCCTTCTTGTGGGCGGGCTGCTGGGCCTGATCGGCTCGGCGGCGGGCCTCGCGATGCCGTTGCTGGCGAAGTACGTCGTGGACGCCTTCGGCCAGAACGGCTCCCTGGCCGGGCCGTTACTCGGGCTGACCGTCGCGGTGCTGGTCGGCGCCGTGGTCTCGGCCGGAGGCGGTTACCTGATGGAACGTACGGGCGAGGGCATCGTGCTCGGCGCCCGTCGCAGGCTCGTGGACCGGATGTTGCGGCTCAGGGTGGCCGACGTGGACCGGCTCAAGCCCGGCGACCTGCTGTCGCGGGTGACCGGTGACACGACGTTGCTCCGCTCGGTGCTCACCAACGGCGTCGTGGACTCGGTCAGCTCGGTGTTCATGCTGGTCGGCGCCATCGTGCTGATGGCCGCCATGGACGGCGTGCTGCTGCTCGTCACCCTGCTCGTCGTGGTGGTGATCGGCGGGCTGGTCGCGCTCATCATGCCGCGTATCCAGCGGGCGCAGACCCAGGCCCAGGAGGCCGTGGGCGAGATGGGGGCCGTGCTGGACCGGGCGCTGCAGGCGTACCGGACGGTCAAGGCCAGCGGCGCGGAGGAGCGGGAGATCGCCGAGGTCGGCGTGGCCGCCACGCGCGCCCGCGACCGCGGGCTGCAGGTCGCCGGCTGGACGTCGCTCGCGGGGGTGGCGACGTGGATGGCGGTGCAGATCGCGTTCCTCGCCGTGCTGGGCGTCGGCGGCGCGCGGGTCTCGTCGGGCACGCTCGAGGTCTCGTCGCTGATCGCGTTCCTGCTCTACCTGTTCTACCTGGTGCCGCCGATCGGGCAGCTCGTGCAGGGCGGGGTGCAGCTCCAGCAGGGGCTGGCCGCGTTGCGGCGGATCAAGGAGGTCGAGGACCTGCCGGCCGAGCCCGCCGGCGTCGCCCCGCGCGAGGACGCCAGGCCGATCGGCGTGCAGTTCCGCGACGTCGTCTTCCGGTACGGCGACGACCGGCCCGTCGTGCACGACGGCGTCACCTTCGAGGTGTCGCCCGGCGGCCTGACCGCGCTGGTGGGCCCGTCGGGAGCGGGCAAGTCGACGGTGTTCGCGCTGCTCGAACGCTTCTACGAGCACCAGGGCGGGCAGATCCTGGTGGACGGCCGCGACATCCGCGACTGGCCGCTCGGCGAGCTGCGCGCCGCGCTCGGCTACGTCGAGCAGGACGCCCCCGTCCTGGCCGGCACGCTGCGGGAGAACCTGCTCTTCGCCGCACAGGACGCCACCGAGGAGGAGCTGCGGGCGGCGATCGCGCGTACCAGGCTGGACGACCTCGTCGCCCGGCTGCCCGACGGGCTGGAGACCCCGGTCGGCCACCGCGGCGTGCTGCTGTCGGGCGGCGAGCGGCAGCGCGTGGCCATCGCCAGGGCGCTGCTGCGCAAGCCCAGGCTGCTGCTGCTCGACGAGGCCACCTCCCAGCTCGACGCGGTCAACGAGCTGCGGCTGCGCGAGGTCATCGCCGAGGTCGCGGCGGAGACCACGGTGCTGGTCATCGCGCACCGCCTCTCGACGGTGACCGGCGCCGACCGGATCGTGGTGATGGAGGGCGGCGGCGTACGCGCGGTCGGCAGCCACGACGAGCTGGTCGGCTCCGACGAGCTCTACAGGGAGCTGGCTGCCACCCAGTTCCTGGTCGGCTGACGGCACCTGACCAGGGAAAACGTTACCTATGGGGAGTGGGCGCACGGGAGGGCGGGATGAGAACGGCGGGTCCCGTGCGTTGAGGGTGGCGTGGCGGACGGATATCACGGTGGGCTTGAGATGCTGCTGGATGGCCGGAGGCTGTCGCCCGTACAGCACAGGATCGCCGACTACCTCAGCGAGCACCTCGACGAGGCGATCTTCCTGTCGAGCGTCGAGCTGGCCGAACGGGCCGGGGTCAGCCAGCCCTCCGTGACCCGGTTCGCGATGGTGCTGGGCTTCACCGGCTACCCCGAGCTGCGCCAGGCGCTGCGCCCCCTCGTGCTCGGCGGGGGCGCGGAGTCGCCGCACGAGAGCCTGCTCCGCACCGCCATCGACTGCGAGATCCGCAACCTCGCCACGATGAGGGAGCGCCTGTCCCACTTCCCGCTCAAGGAGCTGGGCGAGCACCTCGCCGCCACCGAGCCGCTGCCGGTGCTGGGCCTGCGGGCCTCGTGCGGGCTGGCCACCACGTTCGCCTACTACGCCCGCCGCATCCACCCCGACGTGCGGCTGCTCGTCCACGGCGGCTCCGAGCTGGCCGAGGGCTTGCACGCCGCCCAGCGGGCGGGCGCCGAGTGGGTGGTGGCCGTGGTGCTGCCGCGCTATCCCGCCGAGACGTTGCAGGCCCTGGAGTACGCCACCAAGCTCGGCCTGCGGGTCGCCGCCATCACCGACAGGGTAGGGCTGCCCGCCGAGGTAGTGCTCGACGCGCCCGTGGGCGACGGCTTCGTCTTCAACTCCCACGCCGCGCCGCTGATGCTGGCCATGGCGCTGGTGGAGGCCATGGCCGAGGCCGTGCCGCTGCGGACGCGGGCCAGGCTGGAGGAGTACGAGCGGATGACCGAGGAGACCGGCACCTTCCTGACCGGCGACCCCGCCTGACCCGGCGGCGGACCGGACCTCAAGGCCCCGTGCCCAGCCCGCAGTGCCTCCGCGTGGCGCTCAAGGTCAATAAGCTGCCGCTATGACTGAACGACCGAAGGCGCTGGTCACCGGCGCCTCCCGAGGGGTGGGCGCGGCCGTCGCGCGGGCCCTGGCCCCCACCCACGACGTCCTGCTCGGCGGCCGTGACGAGCAGGCGCTGTCCGCGCTCGCCGCCGAGCTGCCCGGGGCGCGGCCCTGGCCGGTGGAGCTGACCGGGGTCACGCAGGCCGACGTCGCTGACATCGACCGGCTCGACGTGCTCGTCCACAGCGCCGGCGTGGCCACCCTCGGCCGCATCGCCGATCAGAGCGCCGACGTCTGGCGGCGCACGTACGAGGTCAACGTGGTCGCCGTCGCCGAGCTGACCAGGCTGCTGCTGCCCGCGCTCAGGCAGGCGGGCGGGCACGTCGTGTGCGTGAACTCGGGCTCCGGGCAGCGGGCCAACCCCGACTGGGGCGCGTACGCGGCCAGCAAGTTCGCCCTGAAGGCGTTCGCCGACGTGCTGCGGCTGGAGGAGCCCCTGCTCAGGGTCACCACCGTCTATCCCGGCAGGACGGCCACCGACATGCAGCGGGGCGTGCGGGCGTACGAGGGCGGGGAGTTCGAGCCCGAGCGCTACCTGCGGCCGGAGAGCGTGGCGCGGGCCGTCGTCGCGACGATCACCGCAGGGCCCGACGCGCACCTCACCGAGCTGACCCTGCGTCCCAGGGGCGGTCCGGTGAACTGAGTCCGCGCGCGCGGCCGTGGGGACGTAGGGTGGCCCCGGCGTCCCCTCCCGGCAGGGCCGGCCCGGCCCATCCCTCGTTCACCAGGGGTTTCAGCGCCCTCTCCTCCTTGAGGAGGACATCCAGAACCCTCCCGCAGACGTAGTGCTTTAGGGAATCTTTGCTTCTGGTCGGACGTTGGCCGGATATAGAACGCAGCTGCGGAACGAGGTGCCAGGGGATGGCAAGGCCTACGGGGAGTCGCACGCAGGAGCAGCACGTCGCCGAGCGCGATCTGCTGGGGACCTACCTGGCCGAGATCGGCCGGGTCCCGCTGCTCACGGCGGAGGAGGAAGTGGAGCTCGCCAAGCGGATCGAGGCGGGTCTGTTCGCCGAGCAGCTGCTCGACAGCGGGGGCACGGAGCCGCGCATCGGGGACGCGGCCGACGAGGAGCTTGAGCGGCTGGCCATTTCCGGCCGGCGGGCGAAGGAGGAGTTCATCCAGGCCAACCTGCGCCTGGTGGTGGCGGTGGCCAGGAAATACTCGGGCCGGGGCATGCCGCTGATCGACCTCGTCCAGGAGGGGAACCTGGGCCTGGTGCGGGCGGTGGAGAAGTTCGACTACCGGCGCGGTTACAAGTTCTCGACGTACGCGACGTGGTGGATCAGGCAGTCCGTCGGCCGGGCCATCCACGAGCAGGCCCGCCCGGTGCGGCTGCCCACCCACGCGGGGGAGCAGATGACCCGGCTCATGCGGGTCCGGCGCGACATGCTGGCCGAGTTCGACGCCGAGCCGACCGACGACGATCTCGCCGGCATCCTCGACCTGCCGATCGAGCGGGTGCGCGAGCTGCGCCGCTGGGCGTCCGACCCGGTGTCGTTGCAGCTCGGCGTGGGTGATGAGGACGAGACCGAGCTGGGCGACATGATCGCCGACGAGACGTGGGCCGATCCCGAGCAGCAGGCCATCGACATCCTGGAGCGTGAGCGGCTCGACCAGTGGCTCACCGGTCTTGAGGGGCCGACCAGCGAGATGCTGCGCTGGCGCTACGGGCTGGTCGACGGGCGCGAGCACACGCTGACCGAGGTGGGCGAGCGTTACGGCATCGGCCGCGACCGCGCCCGCCGCATCGAGCGCGACGCGCTGGCCCGCCTGCGCAAGATGGCCACGGCCGCCGCCTGACGACCGAGCCGACGACCGAGCTGAGGGCCCGCTGACGTCCCGGAGGGGGAGGCGCGTCGGCGGGCCCTAGGCTTTTGTGCATGCATGTGGAGATTCTGCGCCGCTATCCCGTGAAGTCGATGCTGGGCGAAGAGCTCGCCGAGAGCGTGGTGAGCGAGCGCGGGCTGGCCGGTGACCGGGCGCGGGCGGTGCTCGACGTGGCCACCGGGAAGATCGCCAGTGCCAAGAATCCACGGCTGTGGCGGCGGCTGCTCACCCTCGAAGGTGCTCGGGTGCCCGGTGACGCCGAGCTGTCGGAGCTGCTCGGGCGCGAGGTGCGGGTGATCGACGTGCCGCCGGAGGGGGCCGAGCTGGAGCGGTCGGTGCCGGAGCGGGTGCTGGCCGAAGGGATCGAGGCGGAGGTGCCGTACACGGTGGGGACGCTGGGGGCGGGCGCTCCCGCGGGCACGTTCTTCGACTTCGCGCCCCTCCACCTCATCACCACCTCCGCCCTCGGCGCGATCGGCGCGCAGGGGCCGCGCGGGCGGGTCGAGGACGTGCGCTACCGCCCCAACCTGGTGATCGCCACCGAGGGGGAGGGGTTCGTCGAGAACGGCTGGGTGGACCGGCGGCTGCGCGTCGGCGACGAGGTGGAGCTGCACGTCATCGTGACCAGCCCGCGCTGCGCGGTGCCGACGCTGGAGCACGGCGCGCTGGTCCGCGACACCGACGCGCTGCGCACCGTGGCCAGGCACAACCGGGTGGCGGTGTTCGACATGGGGCCGCAGCCGTGCGCCGGGGTGTACGCGCGGGTGACCCGCCCCGGCCGCGTCAGGAAGGGCGACCAGGTCACCCTCCTCTGAACGCCCGGCCCTCCGGCCGCCCTCGAACGGCCGGGCCGCCTCCACCTTCGGAGTCACGCCAGCTTCGGGGTCACGCCAGCGGGGCGAGGTGCTTGTCGAGGTCGTCGAGGATCTTGCCGGCGGCGGTGACGCCGATGCCGGTCATCCAGATCTCGTCGTCCACGTTGTGGGCGTTGCCGGACTTGACCGCCCCGAGGTTCTTCCACAGGGGGCCGCCGGTGACCTCGGCCTGCGCCTTGGCGGCGTTCTCCCCGTACGCGCTGTAGAAGATCGCGTCACCGTCGGCCTTGGCGATGTTCTCCTGGCTCAGCTTGCCGAAGCGCCGGTCCTCCTGGTCGTTGAGCTGCTGCGCCTCGGGTCGCGGGATGCCGGCGTCGCCGACCACGATGCCGCTGAACGACTGCGGCCCGTACATCCTGATCTCGGTCGGCATGAACCGGACGATGCTGACCTGCAGCTTGGCGTACTTGGCGCCGACCTCCTTGGCGCGCGTCCCGTACGCCGTCAGCAGCTGCTGCGCCTGCTCCTTCTTGCCCAGAGCCTCGGCGTCGAGCAGGAAGTTCTCCTTCCAGGTGATGCCGACCCGCTCGGTGAACACGGTCGGGGCGATCTTGGAGAGCTTGTCGTAGAAGGCGGCCTGGCGGAACTTCGAGCCGAGGATGAGGTCGGGCTTGAGCGCGATGATGGCCTCGATGTTCGGCTGCTGGAGGGTGCCCACGGGCTTGGTGCCGGCCAGGGCGGAGCCGAGGTATTCGGGCCAGGTCTGGTTCTCCTGGGCCTGGGCGGCTCCGACGGGCGCGAGGCCGAGCGAGACCATGGAGTCGAGCTTGTCGGTGTCGAGCACGACAACCCGTTTCGGCGTCATGGGCACCTTCGTCTCACCCATGGCGTGCTTGACGGTACGGGTGGGGCCCGCGTCCTCGGCCGTGGTGGACGTGCCACAGGCGGCGAGGGCGAGAGCGGGCAGCATGGCGGCGATGGCCAGGCGTAGGCGCATGGGCGTTCCTTGATCGTTAGGTAAGGCAAACCTAAGTATGGCACGGACGATATCGCCGTGCTCAAAAGCGTTCTGTGAGACGTCCGAAACGCGTGCGAAACACCTCTGCGCTGAGATTCACGAATGTGAAACACACCTGGTCGAGCCACGAAACTCCGGGCGAACACGCTGTGGCCACACGTCACATGTAAGGAGGGTCGCGTCGTGAAGATCGACAGCGGCACGACTGCCTGGATGCTCGCGGCCACCGCATTGGTGCTGTTGATGACACCGGGCCTCGCGCTTTTCTACGGGGGCATGACCAGGGCCAAGAGTGTCCTGAACATGATGATGATGTCGTTCGGCGCCATCGTCGTCGTGAGCATCACCTGGATGCTCTACGGCCACTCACTCGCTTTCACGGAAAACCCCAGTTCAGCGCTCAACGCCTTCGTCGGCGGCTTCGACGCCCTGGGCCTGCAGAGCCTGGTGGACACCGCGACCAGTGACGACGGCACCGGCATGCCGAGCCTCGTCTTCTCCGCCTTCCAGATGACGTTCGCCATCATCACCGTCGCGCTGATCAGCGGTGCCATCGCGGACCGCGCGAAGTTCGGCGCGTGGATGCTGTTCGGCGTCATCTGGGCCACGATCGTCTACTTCCCCGTCGCCCACTGGGTGTGGGGCGGCGGCTGGCTCAACTCGATGGGCATCGAGGACTTCGCGGGCGGCACGGTCGTCCACATCAACGCGGGAGCCGCGGCGCTCGCGCTGGCGCTGGTGCTGGGCAAGCGCCAGGGCTGGCGCAAGGAGCCGATGCGGCCGCACAACCTCACGCTGGTGCTGCTCGGCGCGGCCCTGCTGTGGTTCGGCTGGTTCGGCTTCAACGCAGGCTCCGAGCTGGTCGTCGACGGCATCGCCGGTCTGGCCTTCATGAACACGCAGGTCGCCACCGCGGTCGCGGTCGGCGCCTGGCTCACGGTGGAGAAGCTGCGTGACGGCCACGCCACCAGCCTCGGCGCGGCCTCCGGCGCGGTCGCCGGTCTGGTCGCCATCACCCCGGCCTGTGGTTTCGTCGACCCCTGGGCGGCCATGCTCATCGGCCTGCTCGCCGGCGCCGTCTGTGCCTACGCCGTGGGCCTGAAGTACAAGCTCGGCTACGACGACTCCCTCGACGTGGTCGGCGTGCACCTGGTCGGCGGCGTGATCGGCGCCGTCGCGCTCGGCTTCGTGGCCGCCTACCCCGCCACCGACGAGCAGAGCCAGGGCCTGTTCTATGGCGGCGGCTTCGGCCAGCTCGGGCTCCAGGTGCTCGGCCCGGTGGCCGTGGGCCTCTACTCCTTCGTCATCACGTGGATCATCGGCAAGATCATCGACAAGACGATGGGCTTCCGCATCAAGGCCGAGGACGAGGTCACCGGCATCGACATCACCACCCACGCCGAGACCGGCTACGACCTCGGCACCGTTCACGCCTCCGGCGTGAGCTCCCCCAACGGCCCCGTCACGGCTCCCGCCACGAAGAAGGTGGACGCATGAGGCTCATCACCGCGATCATCAAGCCCTTCAAGCTCGATGACGTGAAGGCCGCGCTCGAACAGTTCGGCATCAAAGGCATGACGGTCAGCGAGGCCAGCGGCTACGGCCGGCAGCGCGGCCACACCGAGGTCTACCGCGGCGCCGAGTACCAGGTCGACCTGGTGCCCAAGGTGCGCCTCGAGGTCCTCATCGAGGAGGACGACGCCGAGGACGTGATCGACGTCATCACCAAGGCGGCGCACACCGGCAAGATCGGCGACGGCAAGGTCTGGTCCGTCCCCGTCGACACCGTCATCCGGGTACGCACCGGCGAACGGGGTCCGGAAGCCCTGTGATGAAACCGCGGCGAAGCGCGGGCACCCTCCCGGGGGCGTCCGCGCGGAGCGAGGCCCGACCGGCCGACGACGTCCGGCGGGGGGTTCACAGGGGGAAGGACCCGAGGCGAAGCCCGGACGAGGGCGTCCGAGCGGAGCTCTGCAAGGGGGCACTGCAGTGAGGGGAGAGGCCCGTTCGTACGCCGCGGCCCGCAAGGAGCGGACCGCGGACACCGACCGCTGGCTCAAGGATCTCTTCCGCACGGCGAGCGACGGCGACCAGGTCTCCCTGGTCGCCGTCGGCAGCCTGGGAAGGGGGGAGCCGGCGCCGGGCAGCGACCTCGACCTGGTGCTGCTCCACACCGGCCGGGCCGACGTGGCGAGGATCGCCGACCGGATCTGGTATCCGATCTGGGACGCGGCGGTCGGTCTCGACCACTCCGTGCGCACGGTGGAAGAGGCGGTCTCGGTCGCCAGGCAGGACCTCAAGGCCGTGCTCGGCCTGATCCAGGCCAGGCACGTGGCCGGCGACCCCGACCTGACCAGGAAGGCCAGGGAGGCGGTGCTGGCCGAATGGCGGGCCGACTCGCGGCGCCGGCTCGGCGAGCTGCGGGAGGCCGCCGACCAGCGGGCGCAGGCCAGCGGGGAGCTGGCATTCCTGCTGGAGCCCGATCTCAAGGACGGCCGCGGCGGGCTCCGCGACGTCCAGGCCATGCAGGCGGTGGCCGCCGCATGGGTCGCCTCGGCCCCCGGACCGCGGGCGCGCGAGGCGTACGAGTTCATCCTCGACGTGCGGCACGCGCTGCACGTCGTCACCGCCCGTGGCACCGACCGCCTGGTGCTCCAGGAGCAGGACGCGGTGGCCGGGCTGCTCGGCCTGCTCGACGCCGAGGCGCTGATGCGCCGGCTGGCCGAGGCGGGCCGCACGATCTCCCACGCCTTCGACGCGACCTGGCGCACCGTTGACAGGCTGGTGTCAGGCCCGGCTCCACGCGGGCGCCGCCCGCTGGCCGACGGCGTGGTGGAGCACGGCGGCGAGGTGGTGCTCGCCAGGGGCGTCGATCCGCGTAAGGATCCCGTCCTGGTGCTGCGCGCCGCGGCCGCCGCGGCCGACTCGGGGCTGCCGCTCGCGCCCGCGACCGTCTCCGTGCTCGCAGCTCAGTCGGCGCCGATGCCGGTGCCCTGGCCCGAGGAGGCCCGCGACGCGCTGGTGTCGATCCTCGGCGCGGGCCGCGCCGCCGTGCCCGTGTGGGAGGAGCTCGATCAGGCGGGCATCATTGTCAAGTTGCTTCCTGACTGGGAGCGCGTACGCCACCGCCCCCAGCGCAACCCGATCCACCGGTTCACGGTCGACCGTCACCTGATCGAGGCCGCGGCCAACGCCGCCAGCCACACCCGCGAGGTCTCCAGGCCCGACCTGCTGCTGATCGCGGCGCTGCTGCACGACGTCGGCAAGGGCTGGCCCGGCGACCATTCGGCGACCGGCGAGGTGGTGGTCCGCGACATCGCGACCCGCATCGGCCTGCCGTCCGCCGACGTCGAGACGCTGGCCACCGTCGTACGCCACCACCTGCTGCTGCCCGAGACCGCCACCCGCAGAGACCTCGACGACCCCGTCACGATCGAGAAGGTCGCGGGCACGGTCGGCTCGCGCGAGGTGCTCGACCTGCTGGCCGCGCTGGCTGTCGCCGACGGCATCGCGACCGGCCCGGCCGCCTGGAACTCGTGGAAGGCCGGCCTGGTGGCCGACCTCGTCCGCCGGGTGCGCTCGGTGCTGGCCGGCTCGCCCCCGCCCAAGCCGCCGACGCTCTCGCCCGAGCAGGCCGGTCTCGCCCGCCATGGAGGTGGGGCCGTCCGGGTGCACGGGGGAGCGGTCACGGTCGTCGCGCCCGACCGGGTGGGCCTGCTGTGGAGCGCCGCCGGCGTGCTGTCGGCGCACCGGCTCGTGGTGCGCTCGGCGTCGTCGGCGTCCGCCGGTTCGACGGCGGTGATCGAGTTCTCCGTCATCCCCGAGTACGGCTCCCCGCCGGACCCCGCGACCCTCGAAGCCGATCTCCGTCTCGTCCTTGCCGGCCGTCTTGACATAGAGCAACGACTGGCCCGCCGCGCGAGGGCCGTCAGGCCGCCTCGCGTACCGGTCGCTCCGCCCCGTGTGACCTTGGTGGATGACGCCTCGGCGACCGCCACGGTGGTCGAAGTCAGGGCCCATGACAGGCCGGGGCTCCTGTGGCGCATCGGGCGGGCGTTCGGTGAGTGCGGTCTTGACGTGAGGGCCGCTCGCGTGGAGACTCTCGGCGCGGAGGCGGTGGACGTCTTCTACGTTGTGGACCGCGCTGGTCGCCCCCTCAGCGACGACGCGCAAAGGGCCCAAGTCCGCGATCAAGTCCTTGCCGCACTGCGATAACCAACAACACACGACAACCGGTCACGTTTGTAACGATTGTGTCCGATATGCCTGTTAAGTCAGATGCTGCGGATACCTTGTGGTCGGTCTGACGACCCGTTGCGGACGGGACGATTGAGGGGTAGCGGGAGCGGTGACTACGGGGAATTCGGGCAGCGGCACGGCCGCGCAGCCAGGCCGCGCGAAGCGGCTGCTGCAGCGGCTCGGCCTGCGGAACTGGCGGGTGCGGTGGCGGCTCACCGCGCTCATCCTGGTGCCGACCATCGCCGCAGTCGTGCTCGGGGGAGCGCGTGTGGTGGGCTCGGTCCAGAGCATCGCCGTCTATGACCGCACGGCCACCGCCGCCGAGCAGGCCGGCCGCATCCGTGACCTGGTGCAGGCGCTGGGGCTGGAGCGCGACACAGGCGGCTGGGTCGGCGCGAGCCGGGCCATGCGCAAGAAGCTCGCCACGCCGCTCGCCCAGCGCAAGGCCGCCGTGGACACGCTGGTCAAGGCCGTCCGCGCGGACCTCGACACCATGGACGAGTCCTACGGTCCCCGCGTGGTCAAGGCCGTCGAGCAGGTCAGGTACGACCTCGGCCGGCTGCCCAAGATCAGGGAAGAGGGCCAGAGGAACACCATCCGCTACGACTTCCTCACCGACACCCTGATCAAGCTGCACGACGAGCTTTCGCTGATGTCGGACGACTCGCAGATCGTCGGCCAGTTCCGCGGCCTCAGCGCGCTCGTCGCGGCCAAGGAGGAGATCTCCCGCCAGCGCGTCCAGCTCCTGCAGGCGTCCTACGACGCCGCGAGCGTGGACGCCAAGGAGGTCGAGCAGTTCATCGCCTCCAACGCCCGCCAGCAGAGCGACATCGCCACCGTGGGCGCCGAGGCCGGCGTCGAGGTCGGCCTGGAACTGTCCAAGGCGCTGGCCTCCAAGCCCGAGTACGTCAACATCCAGCTCACCAAGTCCCGGGCGATCGCGCTGGTCAGCGGCAAGGAGCCGGGCGCCCGCATCGTCGACAACCTGATCTCGGCCAGGGCCGAGCGGCAGGAGTGGTTCGACAGCAACACCGCCGCCATCGACCTGCTGCACGGCATCGAGAAGGGCTTGGCGGACAAGGTGAACCTGCGCAGCCAGGAGCTGCGCTCGCAGGAGATCCGCAACGCGATCATCGCGGGGATCCTCATCCTCGCGCTGCTCGCGGTCGTGCTGCTGCTCACCGTGGCCATCGCCCGCTCGATGGTCGGCCCGCTGCGGCGGCTGCGCACCGAGGCGCTGGAGGTGGCCGGGTTCCGGCTGCCCGACGTGGTGCGCCAGCTGCGCGTCAGCGGCGACCCCGCCTCCGTGCGTGAGGTGCAGCCCATCGCCGTGGACGGCGACGACGAGATCGGCGAGGTGGCCAGGGCCTTCGACCAGGTGCACCGGCAGGCCGTCCGCCTGGCGGGCGAGGAGGCCGAGCTGCGCAGCAACATCAGCTCGATGTTCGTCAACCTCTCCCGCCGCACCCAGACCCTGGTCGAGCGGCAGATCTCGCTCATCGACGGCCTGGAGAAGGGCGAGCAGGACGGCGGCCGGCTGGCCGACCTGTTCAAGCTCGACCACCTGGCCACCCGCATGCGCCGCAACTCCGAGAACCTCCTGGTCCTCGCCGGCCACGACGCCACCCGCCGGCGCAGCCAGCCGGCCAAGCTGGTCGACGTCGTCCGCGCCGCGCTGTCGGAGGTCGAGGGCTACGAGCGGGTCCAGGTGCGGGTGCACCGCGCCACCTCCGTGCTCGGCAGCTGCGCCAACGACCTCGTCCACCTGGTCGCCGAGCTGGTCGAGAACGCCATCCAGTTCTCCCCGAGCAACTCCCAGGTCATCGTCACCAGCAGCCTCATCGAGGGCGGCGGCGCCCTGCTGTCGGTCACCGACAGCGGCATCAGCATGACCGAGGAGGAACTGGCCGAGGCCAACCGCCGGCTGGCCGAGCCGCCCGTCGTGGACGTGTCGGTCTCCCGGCGCATGGGCCTGTTCGTGGTCGGCCGCCTGGCGCTGCGCCACGGCATCCGGGTGCAGCTGCGCAGGGGCGAGGGCAGCGGCCTGATCGCCATGGTGCTGCTGCCGCCGACGCTGATCGCCGACGGCACCCAGCAGCAGCCGCTGCCGCAGCGGCCCGCGTTCGGCGGCGGGACCGTGCCGTCGCAGGCGGGCGCGCCCGCGCAGAACGGGTCGTTCCGGTCGTTCGCCAGCTTCGACTCCTTCGACGCGGCGGGGCCACGCGCGGGTTCTTTCGACAACGGACACCGGCCTGGATCTGCCGCGTTCGACAGCGGCCCGGCGCGGCAGGGTCCCTCGACGTTCGACAGCGGTCCCGTGCGGCCCGGCGCCCCGGCGTTCGGGGGCGGTCCCGCGCCGCAGGGCCCGTCCGCGTTCGACAGCGGTTCCGCGCCGCAGGGTCCGTCCGCGTTCGAAGGCGGGCCAGGCAGGCAGGGGCCTTCGTCCTTCGACGGCGCTCCCGGCCGTCCGGCCGAGGGCGGGCCGGCGCACCCCGTGAACGGGCCCGTGAACGGGCCCGTCAACGGTGGCCACGTCAGGCCGGGCGGCCTGCCCAGGCGCTCGCCCGGCTCGTTCGACGGCGCGCCTGGACAGGGGCCGAGGTCCTTCGACGGCGCGCCGCCGCAGGCTCCTCCGGCGAACGGCGGCCCTGCGGCCCCCCAGACCGGACCCCAGACCGGACCCCAGACCGGGGCGCGGTCGTTCGACGGCGGGCCTTCGTACGGATCGTTCCCCTCCGACCCGGGCCGTGCCGGGGTCAACGGCTTCACCGCCGACACCGACGGCGGCGCCTACCGCAGGCATCAGGGGACGTACGACTCCGGCGCCTACCCCTCGTACCCCAGTGCTCCTCCCGGCGCATCTGGTAATGGCGCGTTCCAGACGCCGCAGCCCTCGTCCTACTCGACCAACGACGTGCGTACGCCCGACCCGGCCCCCTCGGCGGACACCCCGCCTGAGCAGGGGCGGGAGGACTACCTGCCGATCTTCGCCGCGGTGGAGTCGGCCTGGTTCCGCAGGCCGCCGGGCGAGGCGGCGGAGGGGCCGGGAGAGTCCACGGCCGCGCACGCCGTACCCTCTGGTGAGGAAGCGTGGCGGACGGCCGCGGACGCCGGCTGGCAAGCGGCGAAAGCGGCCGCCGAGCCAAGCCTCGGTGGCATCACCGCCGCCGGGCTCCCCAAGCGCACCCCCAAGGCCAACCTGGTGCCTGGCACGGCGAGCAGCCGGCCCGCGCAGGCACCGCAGCAGCAGGAGCAGCGGCAGGCACCGCCGCCGCCTCCGGTCTCCGCTGACCGGATCCGCAGCAGGCTGGCCAGCTTCCAGCAGGGTGTGCGCAGGGGTCGCCAGGAGATTCGTGGACAGGAGGACAAGAGTGAGTAAGCGTCCCGCCGGGGAGGATGCGTGACAACCCTTAGCAGTGAGGCCAACAGGTTCGACTGGCTGATCACCGACTTCGTCCGGCACACGCCCGGAGTGGCCCATGCCGTCGTCGTCTCGGCCGACGGGCTCTGCCTGGCCGCGTCCGAGGGGTTCCCGCCGGACCGGGCCGACCAGCTCGCCGCGGTCGCCGCGGGGCTGCTGAGCCTGACCGTGGGCGCGTCGCGGGTGTTCGAGGGTGGCGCGGTCACGCAGACCGTGGTCGAGATGCAGCGCGGTCTGCTGCTCGTCATGGCGATCAGTGACGGCTCGGTGCTCACGGTTCTGGCGGGTCCTGATTGTGACATGGGACTCGTGGCGTACCAGATGACGTTGCTGGTAGACAGGGCTGGACAGGCACTGACGCCGGCCCTGCGCGCGGAGCTGCAGGCCGCCAGGACCCGGTGATGTGATGGAACTGATGGGAGCGGGCCGTGTACGGCGCTGACGGAATCGGGGAAGAGGAGCCCCTGTTCCGTCCTTACGCGGTGACGGGCGGCAGGTCTGAGCCGCGCTACCACCTCGCGATGGAGACGTTGATCTCGTCGATGTCGATCCCGGACGACGAGATGGCCATGCTCACCCCCGAGCAGGAGGCCATCATGCAGCTGTGCAGGTCGTTCCGGTCGGTCGCCGAGATCTCGGCCCTGCTCCGCGTCCCGCTGGGCGTGGCCAGGGTGCTCGTGGCGGACATGTCAGATGAAGGGCTCGTCCGCCTGCACCAGCCACGCCTCAGCCAGGGACAGCCAGACCTCAACATGCTCGAAAGGGTGCTCAGTGGACTACGCAGGCTCTAGCCCCGGCCTCACGTCGACGAAGATCGTCGTCGCCGGTGGTTTCGGCGTCGGGAAGACGACTTTCGTGGGGGCGGTGTCCGAGATCCTCCCGCTCACCACGGAAGCGGTGATGACCGACGCGTCCGCGGGCATCGACGATCTCGGCCTGACCCCGAACAAGCAGACCACGACCGTGGCGATGGACTTCGGCCGGCTCTCACTCGACCGTGACCTGATCCTCTACCTGTTCGGCACGCCCGGGCAGCACCGGTTCTGGTTCATGTGGGACGACCTCGTCCGCGGCGCCATCGGCGCGGTGGTGCTGCTCGACACGCGCCGCCTGGCCGACAGCTTCCCCGCCATCGACTACTTCGAAGAGGCCAAGCTGCCCTTCGTGATCGGGGTCAACGGCTGGGACGGCCAGTTCCCGCACTCCGACGGCGAGGTGAGGGAGGCGCTGGCGCTGTCGCCGCAGGTGCCGATCGTGCGCACCGACGCGCGTAACCGCGAGTCGGTCAAGGCGACGCTGATCTCGCTGGTCGAGCACGTCGTCCGCCTGCGCGCCGCCCCCGCCGCCTACTGAGAGGCGGGAGGGCCGCACGCGCGGCCCGCTGAAGCCTGCATCGAGCCGGCGTGCTGGAGTCTCAGCCGCCGGTTCGCTGCTTCACCAGGGCCTCAATGCCGTCGAGCACGCGCTGGAGCCCGAACTCGAAGGCGTGCTCGGGGCTGTAGGCCGAGTTGAGCGCCTCGCCCGCCGCCTGCCCGACCCGGGAGGCGGTGGGGAAGCGCGCCGGGTCGGCGATGCGGCTGAGGAAGGGCGCGTGCGCGGCCCACCACTGCTCGTCGCTCAGCCCCGTCATGCTCTCGGCCTGCGCCGCCTCCACGGCGCCCCTGGCGGTGCCGTGCACGAAGCCGGTGATCAGGGTGATCACCGAGTCCATCTCGACGTCGGTCAGGCCGATGCCGTCGACCGCGCTCAGCTCGTGGTCGTACTTGGCCGTGAGGTTGGGGCCCAGCACCGGCCGGTTCGCCGCCACCTGCAGCAGCCAGGGGTGGCGCAGGTAGAGGGCCCAGTTCTCCCTGGCGATCTGCTCCAGCCTGCCCCGCCAGCCGCCCGGCACGTCCGCCGGTCTGGCGGTCTCGCCGTAGACCGTGTCGAGCATGAGGTCGAAGAGTTCCGGTTTGCCCGGCACGTACGTGTAGAGGGACATCGTCCCGACGCTCAGCCGCTCGGCCACCCGGCGCATCGACAGCGCCTGCAGTCCTTCGGCGTCGGCCACCTCGATGGCGGCGCGCACGATCCGCTCGACGCTCAGCTCCGGCTTGCCCTTGCGGCGGCCGGTGGGCTCGCTCGTGCGCCAGAGCAGCGCGAGGCTGCGCGCCGGGTCGCCCTTGCCCGAGTACTCAACGCTCACCTTCGTACGGTACACCGTACGGTTGCCGTCCCTTGCCGTATGGTGTACGGTACAGTGTACGGCAGTAAGGAGGCGGCATTTGACAGCGGTACGCGTACGGGGACTGCGCAAGACCTACGACGAGAAGGCGGCACTCGACGGCATCGACCTCGACGTGGCCCCCGGCACGGTCTGCGGGCTGCTCGGCCCCAACGGCGCCGGCAAGAGCACCACCGTGCGCATCCTCACCACGCTCCTGCGCCCCTCGGGCGGGCGCGCCGAGGTGGGCGGCTTCGACGTGGTCACCCAGCCCCGTCAGGTACGCCGCACGATCGGCCTGGTCGGCCAGCACGCGGCGGTGGACGAGTTGCTGACCGGGCGGCAGAACCTGGAGATGTTCGGCCGGCTGCACCACCTCGGCGGCAGGCAGGCCCGTGCCAGGGCGGCCGAGCTGCTGGAGCGCTTCGGTCTTGAGCACCCCGGGCCGGCCAAGGAGTACTCCGGCGGCATGCGCAGGCGGCTCGACCTGGCCGCCAGCATGATCCTGGCGCCGCCCGTGCTGTTCCTGGACGAGCCGACCACGGGGCTCGACCCGCGCAGCCGCACGGAGATCTGGCGGGCGGTGCGCGACCTGGTGGCGGGCGGCACCACGGTGCTGCTGACCACCCAATACCTGGAGGAGGCCGACCAGCTCGCCGACCGCATCGCGGTGATCGACACCGGGCGGGTGGTCGCCGAGGGCACGCCCGACGCGCTCAAGAGCAAGATCGGCGGTGACCGGCTCGACGTGGTCGTCCGCGACCCGCGGCGTCTGGCCGAGGCGGCCGCGATCATCGAGCGAGTGACCGGCGCCCCCGCCGAGCCGGACCGGGACACCGCCCGCCTGAGCGCCCCGGTGAGCGACCGCGTGCGCACGCTCACCGCAGCCTTGAACGCGCTGGCCGCGGCCGGCATCGAGGCGGAGGACGTCGCCCTCCGCCGTCCGACCCTCGACGAGGTCTTCCTGCAGCTCACCGGAGGTGACCGCCGATGACGGCGACAACGCTGCGCTGGGCGATCGTGGACGGGTGGACGATCGCCCGGCGCGATCTGATCCACTGGGCCAACCAGCCGATGACCGTGGTCTTCGGGGTGGCCTTCCCCATCGTCATCACCCTGGCCTTCGGCTACCTGTTCGGTGGTGCGGTGCAGGTGCCGGAGGGGGCCGGGTACTTCGCGTTCCTCATGCCCGGCATGTACGGCATGACGATGCTCTTCGGTCTCAGCTCCACGATGATCGCCGTCACCACCGACGCGGCCAAGGGCGTCACCGACCGGTTCAGGTCGCTGCCCATGGCGCCCTCCGCCGTGCTCACCGGCCGGGCCGTGGCCGACCTGCTGCACTCGGTCCTGATCCTGGCCGGCCTGCTGCTCTGCGGCCTGGCGGTCGGCTGGCGCCCGGAGACGCTCCCCGGCGCGGCGGGCGCGGTCGGCCTGCTGCTGCTCCTGCGCTTCTCGCTGCTGTGGGCGGGCGTCTACCTGGGGCTGCGCACCAAGGACCCGGGGGCGGCGGTGGCGATCCAGACCATGGAGTTCCCCATCGGCTTCCTGTCCAACGCCTTCGTAGCCCCCGCCACCATGCCGGGCTGGCTCGGCGCCGTCGCCGAGTGGAACCCGCTGTCGGCGACGGTGGCGGCGGCCAGGGAACTGTTCGGCAATCCGGGCTGGGGCGGCGACTCCTGGGTGGCTGAGCACGCCGTGCTGATGGCTCTCGTCTGGCCGGCCGTCATCACCGTCGTCTTCTTCACCCTGTCCGTCCGCCTCTACCAGCGGCTGGACAGGTGAGGTCAGCGGGCGCGGTAGAACTCCACCGGCTCGGGCGGTAGCGGGGTGTTGCCGAGGATGAGGTCGGCGGCCTTCTCGGCGAGCATCATCACGGGGGCGTAGATGTTGCCGTTGGTGACGTACGGCATGGCCGAGGCGTCCACCACGCGCAGCCCGTCGAGGCCGTGCACGCGCATGGTCTCGGGGTCCACGACCGACTGCTCGTCGGTGCCCATCTTGCAGGTGCACGACGGGTGCAGGGCCGTCTCGCCGTCCTTGGCGACCCAGGCCAGGATCTCCTCGTCGGTCTGCACCCGCGGGCCGGGGGAGATCTCGCCGCCGTCCAGGTCCGCCCAGGCGGGCTGGGAGAGGATCTTCCTGGCGTGCCTGATCGCCTCCACCCACTCACGGCGGTCCTGCTCGGTGGACAGGTAGTTGAAGCGCAGCGCGGGCTTGTGCCGGGGGTCGGTGGAGGTGATGCGGACGGAGCCGCGGGCGTCGGAGTACATCGGCCCGATGTGCACCTGGTAGCCGTGCCCGCCGGCCGGGGCCGTGCCGTCGTAGCGCACGGCGATGGGCAGGAAGTGGAACATCAGGTTGGGGTAGGCCACCTCGTCGTCGGAGCGGATGAAGCCCCCCGCCTCGAAGTGGTTGGTCGCGCCCGGCCCACCGCGCAGGAACAGCCAGTTGGCCCCGATGAACGGCCGCCGCCACAGGGCAAGCGAGGGCTGCTGGGAGACCGGCTCGGTGCAGGCGTGCTGGACGTAGACCTCCAGGTGGTCCTGGAGGTTCTCGCCGACGCCCGGCAGGTCGTGCACGACCTCGACGCCGAGCGGTTCCAGCAGCGCGCGCGGCCCCACCCCCGACAGCTGGAGCAGCTGCGGGGTGTTGATGGCGCCGCCGCACAGGATGACGTCGCCGGCCTCGATGCGCTCGCCGTCGCACAGCACGCCGGTCGCGCGGGTGCCGTCGAAGAGCACCTTCTCCACGAAGGCGCGGGTCCTGACCTTGAGGTTCTTGCGCCCGCGTACGGGGTGCAGGTAGGCGCGGGCGGCGCTGAGCCTGCGGCCCCGGTGGATGGTGCGGTCGAAGGCGGCGAAGCCCTCCTGGCGGTAGCCGTTGACGTCGTCGGTCAGGGGGTGCCCGGCCTGCTGCACGGCCGCGAAGAACGCCTCGAACAGCGGGCCGTGCGCCGGGCCGCGCTCCAGCTTGAGCGGCCCCTCGCCGCCGCGGAAGTCGGTGCCGGGGTCGGCCAGGCAGGTCTCCATGCGCTTGAAGTAGGGCAGGCAGTGGGCGTAGTCCCAGCTCTTCATGCCGGGGTCGGCGGCCCAGCGCTCGTAGTCGAGCGGGTTGCCGCGCTGGAAGATCATGCCGTTGATGCTGCTGGAGCCGCCCAGCACCTTGCCGCGGGCGTGGTAGATGCGCCGGCCGCCCATGTGCGGCTCCGGCTCGGACTCGTATCTCCAGTCGTAGAAGCGGTTGCCGATGGGGAACATCAACGCGGCCGGCATGTGGATGAAGACGTCCCACAGGTAGTCGGGACGCCCTGCCTCCAGCACCAGCACCGACGTCGAGGGGTCGGCGCTCAGCCGGTTGGCCAGGGCGCTTCCGGCGGAGCCGCCGCCCACGATGACGAAGTCGAACCTCAACGCGGAATCCAGTCCTTCCACACGATCTTGTTCTCTTGCACCCACTGCTCGGCGGCCTCTTCGGCGGTCATCCGCTCGTTGATCATGTCGCTCGCCACGGCGTTCTGGTCGTCGTTGGTCCAGGTGAAGTTGCGGACCAGCTCGTACGCCTGCCCGCCCGCCTCCGCGAACCGCCGGCTGACGATCTTGTCCAGCAGGTACGGCGGATAGTCGCAGGCGACCTTCGCCGGATCGCTGTCACAGCCGACGGCGTAGGGCGGCAGCGCGACCTTGACGAGTTTGATCTTGCTGAAGAGCCATTGCGGTTCGTAGAAATACATCAGCAGCGGCGTCCGGTTCTTCGTCGCCTCCTGCGCCGCCTTGATGAGCGCCGCCTCGCTGCCGGAGTAGACGACCTTGTAATTGAGCCCGAGATTCTTGACGAGAGCCTCGTCGTTGGTGACGAATGTCGGGTCTCCGTCGAGCACTTGTCCGGCATTTCCGGTTTTATCGGTTCGGAAGAGGGCGGCGTACTTATTGAGGTTTCGGTAGTCCGTAATGTCGGGATACTTCTTGGCCATCCACTCGGGCACGTACCACCCGATGACGCCTTTGTTGCCCGTCAGCCCCGCCGACAGCGCGACCTTCTTCTCCTCGATGTACTCCTTCTTCAGGTCGTTGTGACCCCAGCTCTCCACGATCACGTCGACCTTGCCCGACTCGAAATCCCGCCAGGACTGGTCCTCTTTCACGGCCCGCTTGTTCACCTTGTAGCCCAGCTCGTGCTCCAGCAGGTAGCCGAGCACGGCGGCCTGGGCCTCGTACCCCACCCAGCCGTGCACGTCGATGTTCACGGTTCCCTTGGCCTTGGCCGTGGTCTCGGGCTCACCGCTGGAGCAGGCGGTCAGCAGCAGGGCCGCGACGAGCGGGCCGGCGAGCGTCTTGATTCGGATCATGATGAGGTCTCCGGGAACCGCGCACCCGCCGGGGCGGGCGCGCGGTCATGGGGGGTCAGGAGGGGGTCACTGGGGGATCCAGGCCTGCCACTTGGCGGGGTTGGCCTCGACCCACTTCTTGGCGGCTTCCTCGCCGGTCATGCCACCGTTGGTCATGTCGTCGGCCACGGCGTTCTGGTCCTCGTTGGTCCAGGAGAAGTTCTTGATCAGCTCGTACGCCTTGCCGCCGGACTGCGCGAACTTCGTACTGACGATCTTGTCGAGGTCCATCTCCGGGTAGTCGCAGGCCACCTTCTTCGGGTCGGCGTCGCAGCCCTCGGTGTACGGCGGCAGGTTCACCCGGACCAGCTCGGTCTTGCTGAACAGCCAGTGCGGGTCCCAGAAGTAGAACAGCAGCGGCTTCTTCTGCTCCTGCGCCTGCTGGGCGCTCTTGATCAGGGCCGCCTCGCTGCCGCCGACCACGACCTTGTAGTCGAGCTTGAGGTTCTTGATCAGCGCATCCTCGTTGCTGACGTACGAGGGGTCGCCGAACAGCAGCTGGCCCTTGTCGCCCGACTCGGAGGTCTTGAACAGGTCGGCGTACTTGTTGAGGTTCTTGTAGTCGGTGATGCCGGGGTGCTCGTCGGCCATCCACTTGGGGATGTACCAGCCGATGACGCCCTTGTTGCCGGTCGAGCCGGCCTCCTGCGCGGTCTTCTTCTCCTCGATGAACTGCTTCTTCAGGTCGGGGTGACCCCAGTTCTCGATGATGACGTCGACGTCGCCGGTCTCGAAGCCCTCCCAGGCCAGCTGCTCCTTGATCTCGGGCAGCTCCACCTCGTAGTTCAGCTCGTTCTTCAGCAGGTACGCCACGACGTTCGCGCTGGCCTCGTACCCGACCCAGGGGTTGATGGCGATCTTCACGGTCCCGGCGGACCCGCCGGAGGCGCTGGCCCCGGCCGCCGGGGCGGAGGCGCTGGGTGAGGTCTCCACGGTGGCCCCGCCGCAACCGGCGGCCAGCCCCACGGCGAGCAGGCCTGCGAGCAGGCGAATCTTCATGTGAACTTCCTCTTTCGGGGGGACGGGCGCCTGGTGTCGGCGCCCTGCGTGATGCGGTCGAGCATGACGCCGAGCAGCACGGTCGCGATGCCGGCCACGAAGCCCATGCCGAAGTCGGTCCGCTGGGAGAAACCGGCGACCACGTCGTAGCCGAGGGCCCCCGCCCCGACCAGACCGCCGACGACGACCATGGCCAGCGTCATCACGATGCCCTGGTTGGCCGCGAGCAGGATGGCGCGCCTGGCCATCGGCAGCTGCACCTTCCACAGCAGCTGGCCGGAGGTGGAGCCGGCCGAGGCGGCGGCCTCGACGACGGTGGCGGGCACGCCCTTGATGCCGTCCTCGACCAGGCGCACCACCGGCGGCACCGCGTAGATGATGGACGCGAAGATCGCGGTGAACCGGGTGGTGCCGAACAACGCGAGCGCCGGCAGCAGGTACACGAACGCGGGCATGGTCTGGGCGGCGTCCAGCAGCGGGCGCTGGATGGCGGAGTAGCGCGGCGAGCGGGCCGCCGCCACGCCGAGCAGCAGCCCGATGAGCAGCGTGACCAGCACCGCGACGGCGACCGTGGTCATCGTCTGCATGGTGTGCTCCCACACGCCGAGCAGCGCGATGCCGAGCAGGCAGGCCAGCGCGATGAGCGCCGGGCGCGTGCCGCTGACCCGCCAGGCGAGGCTCAGCACCGCGAGCGCGACCAGCCACCACGGCGCGGCGGTGAGCAGCGACTCCAGCGGGTTGAGCAGCGCGTGCGAGGTGACGTCCTTGATGAACGTGGTGACCGGGTACCAGCTCGTCTCGGCCCAGCTCACGGCCGCGTTGACCTCGGCCACGACGTTCACCGTCAGGCTCTCGGGCCAGATCGGCGGCAGCACGGGGATGAGCGCGAGCCCAGCGACGCCCAGCACGCCCGCGCCGACGAGGTCGGTCCTGCGCAGCTTGGCGTGCGCGTCGCGGCGGGCGACCGCCATCATCATCCGGTCCAGCATCACCGCCATGATCACGATGGCGACGCCGGCCGGGAGCATGATGCCGACCTGCGCCCTCGACAGGCCGCGGATGATGTCGCCACCCAGGCCGGGCGCCGAGATCAGGTTCGCGATGACCACCATTGACAGCGCCATCATGATGGTCTGGTTGATGGCCAGCGCCATCGTGGAGCGGGCCAGCGGCAGATAGACCTTGAACAGCGTCTGCCGCCTGGTGGCGCCCAGCGAGCTGGACGCCTCGACCGCCGTGGGGGAGACCGACGAGATCGCCAGCGCGGTGATGCGGATGGCGGGCGGGATCGCGTAGATCATCGTGGCGATGGCGCCCGCGGGCGCCCCGATGTGGAAGAACAGCGCGAGCGGCGCCAGATAGGCGAACGTCGGCATGATCTGCATGACGTCGAGCACGGGCGTGATCGCCCGCCGCGTCCGCGCGGACAGGCCCGCCCACACCCCGATCGGGATCCCGATCGCCAGCGACAGCAGCACCGCCACCCCGACCAGGGCCAGCGTGTCGACGCTCGACTCCCACAGCCCCAGCACGCCGAACGCGCTCACCCCGCCGACCGCGAGCAGCGCGATCCGCCAGCCGCCCGCCAGCCAGGCCAGGGCGCCCATGACGCCGATGATGCCAGGCCAGCCGAGCGCGTACAGGGTGGTCTGGAACAGGGAGTAGAGCTGGCCCACGAAGAGCCTGATGTAGTTGAGGAAGTACAGGAAGAGCGGATTGTCGTTGCGGTGGTCGTCGATCCACTCGCGCAGCTCGGTCACCGCGAGGAACTGCGGCGCCTCCTTGTCGTGCGGCAGCGTCCCCGAGCCACGGAAGACCAGGTACGCCGCCACGAACAGCACCGCCACCCCGGCGGGGGCCGCCCACCTCGGCAGGCCGAGCCTGGAGGGCGTGGTGACGGCCGTGCTGCTCATGCCGGCGCCTTCACGGCGGGGTCCTGACCGGCCAGGAAGCCCAGTAAGTCGACCCGGTCCACGACCCCGACCAGCTCGTCGCCGTCCACGACCTTGATCGGGCGGGAGGAGCCCGACGCGACGCCGATGGCGTCCTTGATGACGGTGGTGACGGGAAGCTCGGGGCCGTCGAGCGGCTCGCCCGGCTCGGGGTCGCGGCAGATCCAGCGCAGGGTCAGCACGTGGCTGCGCGGCACGTCGCGGACGAAGTCGGCCACGTAGTCGTCGGCCGGCGCGCCCACGAGCTCCTCCGCCGTGCCGAGCTGCACGATCGAGCCCGCCCGCATGATCGCGATGCGCTCGCCGAGCTTGAGCGCCTCCGACAGGTCGTGCGTGATGAAGACCATGGTCTTGCCGACCTCGCGGTGCAGCCTGATCACCTCGGCCTGCATGTCGCGCCTGATCAGCGGGTCGAGCGCGCTGAACGGCTCGTCGAACAGCATCACCTGGGGCTCCACGGCCAGCGCCCTGGCCAGCCCGACACGCTGCTGCATGCCGCCGGAGAGCTGGTCGGGGTAGGCGTCGGCGTAGCCGTCGAGGCCGACGAGCGAGAGGATCTCGGCGGCCCGCGCGTGCCTGTCGGCCTTCGCGGCGCCCTGGATCTCCAGCCCGTACGCCACGTTGTCGATGACCTTGCGGTGCGGCAGCAGGCCGAAGTGCTGGAAGACCATGCTGACCTGGTGGCGGCGGATCTCGCGCAGGCGGGCGGGGGAGGCGGCGCCGATGTCCTCGCCGGCGATCGTCACCTGGCCGGCGGAGGGCTCGATGAGCCTGGTGAGGCAGCGGACGAGGGTGGACTTGCCGCTGCCCGACAGGCCCATGACGACGAAGACCTCGCCGGGGCGTACCTCGAAGCTCACGTCGCGGACGGCGGCGGTGCAGCCGGTCTTCTCCCTGAGCGCGGCTGGGTCCAGATGTCTGTCATCACTGTCCAGCACCTTTTGCGCCTTCGGCCCGAAGATCTTCCAAAGGCCCGCAACGGTGATTGCCGCGTTGCCGGGAGAATCTCCCACCCTCGCCTCCTCGTTTGACGTGGCTCAACATATGTGGTGAATAGCGTGATTCTCAACGGCGTGACCTTCCGGAGATCACTGCGCGCCGGTCGTGTTACGCGATTGGAACGAGCAAATCGCCCATAGGAGGACATTTATCGTGTTGTAGGTTTATTTCGTGCCGGGAGCACTTCCCGCATGGAGCGCCAGCTTCTATCCTCATGAGTCACGCAGACCATCATTTGTCGCGTTATGTTCGCTTGGCCACAAGCCATGCGATGTGTTCCAATTACCCGGCACTTGCTGATTTCCCCAGGGCACACGGCCCGCATATAGGCCGATTCGACGAGGTGCGTTCGGTGAGTACACAGGTGGGCGTCAGGCAGGCCAGCGAGGGTGGCTGGCGGCTGCGCAATTGGCGTGTCCGCGCGCGGCTCGTGGCCCTCATCCTGGTACCGACCGCCGCCGCCGTCCTGCTCGGCGGCGTCCAGGTGCTCAACTCGACCTCCGCCGCCTCCGACTACGCCAGGACGAACCAGTTCGCCCGACTGTCCGCCGAACTCGGCGAGTTCACCCACCTCGTCTCCACCGAGCGCGCCAGAACCGCCTGGTACATCGCCCGCGACCGGCCCGCCGACGCCTTCGCCGAGGTGCAGTCCCACATGGCGCAGGTCGACCTGTCCGCCAAGCAGGTACGCGACGTCGCCAGGGCCCTGCTCGCCGACGCCACCGGCCGCACCGCCGACCAGCTGGAGAACCTGCTCAACCGGCTCAACGACCTGACCTCCCTGCGCCGCCAGGCCCTCGACGCCAACCTGCTGCCAGGACCGGCCGTCGAGCTCTACACCGTGATCGTCAACGGCCTGCTGTCGGTGCACAACGAGCTGGTCAAGGGCAGCGTGGACGACGAGCTGTTCCGCCAGACGCGCATGCTCGACGCGCTCGCGCGGGCCAAGGAGAGCGTGTCGTACCAGCAGGCCCTCGTCATCGTGGCGCTGGTCGAGGGCGCGTTCGAGCCGGAATCGCTCAAGCGGCTGCTCGGCGAGCAGTCCAGGGAGGCCAACGAGCGCAGGGGCTTCGCCGCCGAGGCCACCGCGGAGGAGCGCCGCCTGTTCGACGAGACCGTCAACGGCCGCTCCGCCGACCGCATGCTGTTCCTGCGCGAGCTGGTGCTCATCAGGGCCACCACCGGGCTGCCGCTGCGCGGCCTCGACCTCGCCAGGAAGGACGACGCCAAGGAGTGGTTCGACGCGGCGAGCGTGGTCGTCGACTCCATGCGCAAGGTCGAGCAGCGCCAGGCCGGGGGCATCGTGCAGCGCAGCGAGGCGCTCAGCTCCGACGAGCGGCAGCGCGCCGTCATCACCGCCGCCGCCGTGCTCGCCCTGCTCGTGGCCGTGCTGCTGATCACGACCGGGGTGGCGCGCTCCCTCGTACGCCCCCTGCGCCGCCTGCGCGGCGAGGCCCTGGAGATCGCCGGCAGGCGGCTGCCCGACTTCGTCCAGCACCTGCGCGAGTCCCGCGACGGCGCGGTGAACGCCGAGGTGCCGCCCATCGGCATCTTCACCAAGGACGAGGTGGGCGAGGTCGCGCGGGCCTTCGACGAGGTGCACCGCGAGGCCGTGCGGCTGGCCGGCGACGAGGCCAAGCTGCGCTCCAACGTCAACGCCATGTTCGTCAACCTGTCCAGGCGCAGCCAGACCCTGGTCGAACGGCAGCTCACGCTGATCGAGAAGCTGGAGCGCGGCGAGCGCGACGACGCCAGGCTCGGCGACCTGTTCAAGCTCGACCACCTCGCCACCCGCATGCGGCGCAACAGCGAGAACCTGCTCGTCCTCGCCGGCCAGGAGGCCGCGCGCAAGTGGACGGAGCCGGTCGAGCTGATGGACATCGTCCGGGCCGCGCTGGGCGAGGTCGAGAGCTACGACCGGGTCAGCATCCAGGTCCAGTCGGACGTCGCCATCGCCGGGCAGGCCGTCACCGACGTGGTGCACCTGCTCGCGGAGCTGGTCGAGAACGCCGTGTCGTTCTCCTCCCGCGACACCAAGGTCATCATCTCCAGCAGCCGCATCGACGGCGGCAGCCTGCTGCTGTCGGTCACCGACCACGGCATCGGCATGACGCCCGACGAGCTGGCCGAGGCCAACTGGCGCCTGGCCAACCCGCCCGTCGTGGACGTGTCGGTGTCGCGGCGGATGGGCCTGTTCGTGGTCGGCCGGCTGGCGCTGCGGCACACCATCAGGGTGCAGCTGCGGCGGCAGGACATCGGCGGGCTGACCGCCATGGTGCTGGTCCCGCCCGCGCTGCTCACCGGCGTGCCGGGGCCGGTGCCGGGAGCGGGACAGCGGCACCGGGCACCCCGTCCGACCAGCGAGCCGGCCCACGGGCCGACCCACGGGCCGGCCAACGGGCCGACCCACGGGCCGGCGAACGCGCCGCCGACGCACGCCCCGGCGCATGCGGCTCCTGCTCCCCGGTCCATGCCGCCGTTCTCCGGCGGACATCCGTCCTTCGACACCGTGGCCCCGCCGCCGTACGAGAGCGTCCCGTCCTACAACGCCCCTCCCCCCGCGAGCCAGGACGCGGCCGACTCGTCGTGGTTCAGCGTCACCCACACCCACTCGCACTCGGTGGAGCAGGACTCGGTGGAGCAGGACTCGGTGGAGCAGGCGGCGCCGGAGCCGGTGACGTCCTTCCCCGACCCGCTGAGCGCGCCCGCCGCCGAGCTGGGCATCGCCCCGCCGCAGGAACCACCAGCTCAGGAGCCTGCCGTCGAGGTGAGCAGCTGGTTCAGCGGGTCGGCGCCCACCGCCGACCACCGCGACCCGTCCTGGTCGTCCCCCGCCGACCAGGGCTGGCAGGCCGCGGGCGCCGCCGCCGAGCCGGCCAGGAACGGCACCACGAACTCCGGCTTGCCGAAGCGGACCCCGCGCGCGAACCTGGTACCGGGGACCGCGAACCCGCAACCTCCGCCCGTTCCCGCTCCTCCGGTGTCCCCTGACCGACTGCGCAGCCGGCTCGCCAGCTACCAGCAGGGCGTACGCAAGGGACGCGCCGAGCTCGAGGAGGACGCATGAAGGAGCTGAGCCAGGCCGCCAGAGACGTCAACTGGCTGGTCACCGCCTTCGTCGAAGAGATCCCCGGCGTGGCGCACGCGGTGGTGGTCTCGGCCGACGGGCTCCCCATGGCCTACTCCAGGGGCTTCCCCCAGGATCGCGCCGACCAGCTCGCCGCCATCGCGGCCGGACTGGTGAGCCTGACGGCGGGGTCGGCGCGGGTGTTCGGCGGTGGCGAGGTCACTCAGACCCTCGTGGAGATGCAACGCGGTCTGCTGCTGGTGATGGCGATCAGCGACGGATCCTGCCTCGCGGTGCTGGCCGCGCCCGACTGCGACATGGGCCTGGTCGCCTACCAGATGACGATCCTGGTCGAGCGCGCGGGGCAGGTGCTCACTCCTGCCGTGCGAGCGGAGCTGTCCTCCGTGCGCCCCTGGTGATGGGAGTGAACCTTGGCATCGTGGCACAACGGGGAAGAGGAGCCCGAACGCAGTTCGCTCGTCCGCATGTACGCCGTCACCGGCGGCCGCACCACCCCACGGACGAACCTCGCCATGGAGGCCCTCGTGTCGTCGGCCACCTCGGCGCAGCTGGGCATGACGTACACGCGGGAGTACCGTGCCATCAGCGAGCTGTGCCGCCAGGTGCGCTCGGTGGCGGAGATCTCGGCGCTGCTCAGCGTGCCCCTCGGGGTGGCGCGGGTGCTGGTCGCCGACATGGAGGCGGACGGGCTGGTCAAGGTGTACCAGCCTCAGCTTGAGGCGGGCCTGCCGGACAGGGGCCTGCTCGAAAGGGTGCTCAGTGGACTTCGAAGGCTCTAGCCGGCTCACCTCCACCAAGATCGTCGTGGCGGGCGGATTCGGCGTGGGCAAGACCACGTTCGTCGGCGCGGTGTCGGAGATCATGCCGCTCACGACCGAGGCCGTGATGACGGACGCCTCGACCGGCATCGACGACCTCGGCCACACACCGGGCAAGACGACCACGACCGTCGCGATGGACTTCGGCCGGCTCTCGCTGGCCCAGGACCTCATTCTCTATTTGTTCGGCACGCCGGGGCAGCACCGGTTCTGGTTCATGTGGGACGACCTCGTGCGCGGCGCGATCGGGGCCGTCGTGCTGGTCGACTCGCGGCGGCTGGCCGACAGCTTCCCCGCCGTCGACTACTTCGAGAACTCCGGCATCCCGTTCATCATCGGGCTGAACGGCTGGGACGGCGAGTTCCCGCACGCCGAGCACGAGGTGCGGGAGGCGCTGACGATCTCCGGGCACGTGCCGATCGTGCGGACGGACGCGCGGGCCCGGCCCGCGGTCAAGCACACGCTGATCACGCTGGTGGAGCACGCGCTCACCGTACGGTCGGCATGAGGCCCCGCTACCGGAATCGTCGGCGGTGCTCCGGCGTTCAGGCCGGGGGTGAAGCCGGCCAGCCCGCGTAGCGGGGCGAGAACAGCCGTTTCGCCGCCGGGCGAAACGGTGTCCACCCAGCTCAGACGGGCCGGTTCTGTTGCTCGATGTACTGGCGCAGGACACTGATCGGAGCGCCGCCCACCGAGCCGGCGAAGTAGGAGCCCGACCACAGCTTGTTCGCCCGGTAGTAGTGGCGGGCCAGTTCGGGGAATTCCTGACGCATCCGGCGCGAGGACACGCCCTTGAGGCTGTTGACCAGCTTGGACAGGGCCACCTTGGGTGGGAAGTCGACCAGCAGGTGGACGTGGTTGTCCTCGCCGTTGAACTCGCGCAGCTCGGTTTCGAAGTCGGCGCACACGGATCTCATGATCTCTTGCAGCCGGGTCAGGTGCTTGCCGGTGAACACCCGATGCCGGAATTTCGTCACGAAAACCAAATGTGCGTGCAGCATGAAAACGCAATGCCTGCCGGTCCTGATATCGCTGTGATCGGCCATAGCCCAACTGTAAGATGATCGTGTGCAGTTGCGGTACTCCTTCCGGATCGATCCGACCCCCGGCCAGCGCATCGAGCTCGCGCGGGCGTTCGGATGCGCCCGGGTGGTGTTCAACGACGCGATCGCACGACGCAACCATGCCCACCAGCAGGGCTTGCCGTTCCTCACCGACACGGAACTGTCCCGCCTGGTGATCACCCAGGCGAAGCAGACACCGCAACGCTCCTGGCTGGGCAAGGTGTCGGCGGTGGTGCTCCAGCAGGCCCTGGCCGACGCCTGTGCGGCGTTCCGGAACTTCTTCGCCTCCAGGGCCGGGACCCGCAAGGGGCCCATGCTGGGGCCGCCGCGTTTCCGGTCCCGCAAGGACAACCGGCAGGCGATCCGCTTCACCCGTAACGCTCGTTTCGCCATCACCGCGGCCGGCAGGTTGCGGCTGCCGAAGATCGGCGATGTGGTGGTGCGCTGGTCACGGACTCTGCCGTCCGAGCCCTCTTCGGTCACCGTGGTCAAGGACGCGGCCGGGAGGTATTTCGCCTCGTTTGTCATCGAAGCCGCCGAAACCTCCTTGCCTCAGACCGAGACCGAAACCGGGACCGGGGCCGAGACCGGGATCGATCTCGGCCTGACGCACTTCGCGGTGTTGTCGGGCGGACGAAAGATCGACAGCCCGCGGTTCCTGCGCCGAGCGGAGAAGAAACTCAAGCGGGCGCAAAAGGCCCTGTCGCGTAAGGAGAAGGGCAGCAAGAACCGGGCCAAGGCCCGGACGAAGCTCGCCCGCCGGCATGTCAAGGTCGCCGACGCGCGGCGCGAGTTCCACCACCAGTTGTCCACGAAGCTGATCCGCGAAAATCAAGCGATCTATGTGGAGGACCTGGCGGTCAAGGGGCTGGCACGCACTCAGCTGGCCAAGAGCGTGCATGATGCGGGCTGGGCGTCGTTCATCGGCATGGTGGAGTACAAGGCGAAGCTGTACGGCCGGACGTTCGTGAAGATCGGCAGGTTCTTCCCCTCCTCCAGGCTCTGTTCGGCCTGCGGGGCGCTGGCCGGGCAGATGCCGCTGGCCGTACGACGGTGGACCTGCCCGTGTGGGGTCACCCACGACCGGGATGTCAACGCCGAGATCAACATCCGGGCCGAAGGGCGCCGGATCGTCGCCGCTGGACGGAAACCCGTGCCTGAGATGGGCGGGAAGCGGAGACGGAAAACGCCTGCGGAGACCGGTAAGACCCCTCCGCCCGCTCCCCGGGGCGAGCGCGGGGGCACGGTCGATGAAACAGGAAGCCACAGAAGTGCCGCGTGACACCACACGGCACAGGCTGAATCCCCGGCGTTCACGCCGGGGAGCGCGTCAATGCGCCGACCACCAGTAGGCCGCCACCAGCTCGGCCACCAGCGTCTCCGTGAGCAGCGCGACGTCGGGGTCGTCGTCGTGGACGTAGCGGATGGCCGTGGCGGCGTCCTTCACCTCGCCGCCCACGGTGACCACCGTCGAGCCGCGCTCGCGTACCCAGTCCATGGCCTGCTCGTCGTAGCGGGAACCGGGGAAGAGCAGGGCGCGGTAGTCGAGCGTCTTGGTGAGGTAGACGTCCACGTGCGACCAGTCGCCGCTCTCGCAGGCGTCGGCCGGGCGGCGCGGGCCCTCCCTCAGCATCAGCGCCGACTGCTCGGCCGACGACAGGCGTTCGGCGGGGGCGATCGTGTAGACGCCGTGCGGGCCGTCGAGCAGCTCCATGGTCAGTGGCAGCCACTCGTCCCTGCGCTCCAGCAGGTCGGCGGTGGCCTCGGCGGCCCGCTCGACCAGGGCGGGCAGGTCGTGCGCGCGGCCGGTGAGCCGGCTCTCCAGGGCGAGCAGCAGGGCCAGCGTGTGCTGGAACGTACGGCAGGCGACGCCGCCGCGCTCCTCGCCCGCCCGCATCTCCACCACCAGGTCGGCGCCCCGCGTGATCGGGGAGCCCGGCTGGTTGGTGAGCGCCGCGACGAAGGAGGGGCCGCCCGTGTACGCCCCGATCGCGTCGAGCGTCTCGCGGCTGCCGCCGGTGGCCGAGATCGGCACGACCAGGGTGCCCTTGGCGGGGGGGAGCGCGGTGGCGGCGGAGGCGTACTCGGCGAAGGTGGACACCCCGGCGGCGCGCATGCGTCGTGCGGCCACGCCCGCCGCGTAACGGGAGCTGCCCATGCCGAGGAACAGCACCCGGTCGACGCCCTGCGGCAGCCCGGCCCAGGGGTCGGCCGTCCTGAGCGCGGCGGCCAGGTCGGCCAGCGCCTGCGGCTTGGACTCCAGGTCGGTCAGGTAGAGCTCGGATTTCACGCGATGTTCTCCTCAGGTTTCCGCGCCGGGTTCGGCACGGAGGTCGCCGCGGGGGTGGCTGCGGACGTCTTTCGGGCGTCGTACCAGGTGTGCAGGACGCCCATGGGGGCGTAGCGCCAGCGGGGGAGATGGCGGGCGGCGTAGATCAGCTCGCGGCACTCCTGCTCCACCTCGAACGGCCGGATCAGCCCCTCGTCCAGCAGGTCGGGCCGGTGCCGCGCGGCCAGCCGGTCGCGGTAGGCGGCGAGCAGCTCGGCGCGGGCGCGGCGGGCCCACGCGGCGGCCTGGTCAGGAGGGGTGCCGCGGCGCTTGATCGCGACCTGGGCCACGTGTTCAAGACTGGTGGTGAGCTGCGCCACGTCGCGGGCGGCCGGCTGGCGGGGGTCGGCGTCGGACACGGTGGGGTTGCCGTCGAAGTCGATGACCGCATAGCCGTCGCGCCACTGGAGGATCTGACCGACGTGCAGGTCCCCGTGAATCCTGATCAGCGGCGTGGTGACGGGTGCGGTCAGGGCGTCCAACTCCTGCCGCATGACCTCGGCCCGCTCGGCAAGCCAGATCCCGTCCTCGCCGTCGGTCACCGCCAGCGCCTCGGACAGCGCCGCCTCCGCCCGCTCCGCGAGCCTCGCCCCGAGCGGGGCCGGCAGCCCCGTGGCGGTCCCCTCCGCCGGTGCCGTCGCAGGGGAGTGGGGGAGGGTGGAGAGGGCGAGGTGGAGGTCGGCGGTGAGGCGGCCGACGGCGGCGGCGAACGCGGTGGTGCCGGCGACGGCCTCGTCCACGCACCACTCCCAGCCGTCCCTGGCGTCCGGCAGGTAACCGGTCACCAGGGCGAGGAGGTGTTCGCGGCCGTCCACCACGCCGGTCAGAGCCGCGTAAGGAGGGGCGGTGTCGTTGAATCCGGCCTCAACCAGATGGGCGAGGATGTCGGGGGTGGGATGCGGCAGCGGGGCGGGAGGGGTGAGCCACTTCACCACGACGCGCTCGTCCACGATCACCGAGTGGTTCGTCTGGTCCACGTGCGCTCCGAAATCCCGCTCACCTGGGACCCCAGTGTGGAGATCTGCAGAGCCGTACGAGAGGGTGGGCAACGGCAGAAACCGTCGTACGGACAGCGGCTCCGGCGCCTCCTCCCCGAGGTGCGCCACGAGAGCGGCGCTGAGCCCGCGATCTCGTGGGGTGAGCGGCCTCTCACCGAGCGAGATCACTCGCCGGTGTATTGAATCCCAATTCAACTCGTGGACCAAACTTCCAGGTAGCAATGTCATGAAAAGTCTTGCTCATGTTGATTTCTGCTGCAACACTCCTGCTCTGGTCGGCTGTGTCCGGTAAGGTCGCGCGACCCCTCTTACATCTCAATTTCAGAAGGAGTAGCGGCCGTGTCCCGTTCCCGGTTCACCCGTCGTCTCCCGGCCACCGTCGCGGTGGTCGGCCTCGCGCTTGCCGTCGCGGCGTGCGGCGGTGGGGCCTCGTCAAGTTCACAGGAGACGACGGGGGCGGCGGCCGAGCTCAAGCCCAACGCGGACCTGACGAAGCAGTCGTTGCAGGTCACGGTCTGGGACGGTTACCTGCCCAAGGAGCTGGCCGACAGGGTCAAGTCGACCCTCAAGGTCAAGGACATCAAGATCCAGCTGCACGACACCAACGAGACGGCGATGACCAAGCTCACCGCCCCCGGTGACAGCGGCATCGACGTGGCGTTCGTGTCCGGCCAGTACGCCCAGGCGCTCAACGCCATGGGCCTGCTGGAGCCGATCCACCCCGAGCTGATCCCCAACCTGGCCAACCTCTACCCCGAGGCCACCCAGCTGTCCTACGACAAGGGCAACAAGTACTCCGTGCCCTACACCTGGGGCACCACCGGCATCTGCTACCGCAAGGACCTCGTGAAGAAGGTCCCGGACAGTTGGAACGATATTCTCAAGCCCCCGGCCTGGGCCGAGAAGAAGGTCACCATGATGACCACCGAGCGCTGGCTGGCCCTGCCCGCGCTCAAGGCCCTCGGCTACTCGGTCAACACCGACAAGGACGAGGAGATCGAGAAGGCCCGCGAGCTGCTGGAGGAGCAGAAGCCGCACCTGCTCACCTACGACGACACCACCTTCGGTGACCGCCTGGTCAACGGCGAGGCCGTCATGGTCGAGGCGTGGGACGGCTGGTGCCCGACCACCGACCCCAAGGGCAACATCGGCTTCGCGAACCCGAAGGAGGGCAGCGACCTCTGGGTGGACACCATGGTGATCCTGAAGTCCTCCAAGAACAAGGAGGCCGCGCACGCCCTGATCAACTACATCCTGAGCCCCGAGGTGCACAGCTGGGCGGCCGTGAACATCAACTACAAGGTCCCCAACAAGGCGGCCATGGAGCAGGTGAAGATCCCCAAGGGTTCGCTGCTCGGCATCGCGCCGGACAAGCTGCTCGACGGTGAGTCGATCATCGACCTGGGCCAGGCGTCCACCAAGTACACCCGCCTGTCCGCCGACATCCAGGCGAAGTAGTTGTCGTTGTAGTGAAGTCAGAGGTCAAGGCCCGGCCGGCGTCCCGTTCCCGAGGGCGTCGGCTGGGCGCGTTCGTGTTCCTGACACCCGGGCTCGCCTACCTGCTGGTGCTGCTGCTGGTGCCGCTGGCGCTGGTGCTCAGCTACACGGTGTTCCAGCGGGGGCGCTTCGGCGGCGTCGTCTACGAGTTCACCACCGAGAACTTCAGCCGGCTGATCGACCCGCTCTACTTCGGCGTGGTGCTGCAGTCGCTGAAGATCGCGGCGGTGACGACCGTGATCGCGTTGCTGATCGGCTATCCGACGGCGTACCTGATCGCGCAGCTGCCGCGCAAGTGGAAGACCATCGCGCTGGTCGCCGTCGTGCTGCCGTTCTGGACGAACTTCATCATCCGCGTCTACGCGTGGATCATCCTGCTGAGCGGCCCGGGGCTGATCAACAGCGCGCTGAACGTCTTCGGCATCGAGCCCTTGGAGCTGCTCTACAACGAGGGCGCGATCGTGACGGGGCTGCTGTACTCGTACCTGCCGCTCATGGTGCTGCCGCTGTACGCCGCGATCGAGCGGCTCGACCCGCAGCTGCGGGAGGCGTCGGCCAACCTGGGCGCCTCGGCGTTCACCACGTTCAGGAAGGTCACGCTGCCGCTGACCATCCCCGGCGTGCTGACCGGAAGCATGTTCGTGTTCGTGCCGAGCCTGGGCAACTTCGTCATCCCCGAGCTGCTCGGGGGCAGCAAGTCGATCATGGTGGGCAACCTCATCAGGCAGCAGTTCCTGACCGCGCGCGACTGGCCGTTCGGCTCGACGCTGGCGCTGGCGGTGATCGCGATGCTGATCGTGCTGCTCATGATCCAGGCCTGGGTGACGCGCCGTGCGTAGGTCAAAGCTCCTGTACGTGCCGTTCTGGGCCACGTACGTCTTCCTCTACCTCCCGATCGCCGTCCTGGTCGTGATGTCGTTCAACGCGGGCGACTCGGCGTACAGCTTCGACGGCTTCAGCCTCAAGTGGTACGGCGAGCTGGCCCGCGACGACCGGGTCCTGTCCGGCGTGGTGAACACGCTGATCGTGGCCGCCGGCTCCACGGTGATCGCCACCGTGCTCGGCACGCTGCTGGCCGTCGGCCTGGTCCGGCACACCAGGTCCAAGGTGCTGGAAGCGGTCGCGCTGATGCCCGCCGTGCTGCCCGACCTGGTGATCGCCATCGGCCTGCTGATCCTGTACGGGACGATCCAGCTCACGCTCGGCCTGTACTCGGTCGTGCTGGCCCACGGCGTGTTCGCGATGGCGTTCGTGGCGGCGGTGGTGCGCACCCGGCTGACGGGCGCGGACACCTCGCTCGAGGAGGCGTCACGCGACCTCGGCGCGGGACCGGTCACCACGTTCATGAAGATCACGCTGCCGCAGCTGATGCCGGGCATCGTGGCCGGCGCGCTGCTGGCGTTCACGCTGTCGCTGGACGAGTTCGTGATCGCGTTCTTCACGATCGGCAACAGCGAGCAGACGCTGCCGATCGTCATCTACTCCATGATCCGATTCGGGGTCACTCCGAAGATCAATGCGCTGGCCGCGATCGTGCTGCTGGTGAGCTTCACGGCCGTGATCGCCGGGCAGCGCCTGACCAAGATCGGGGAATCGCGTGCTCGAGATTGACGGGATCACCCGGAAGTTCGGCAGTGTCACCGCGCTGGACGACGTCTCGCTGGAGATCGAGCAGGGGGAGTTCTTCGCCCTGCTCGGGCCCTCCGGCTGTGGGAAGACCACGCTGCTGCGCATCATCGCCGGGTTCGAGACGCCCGACGCGGGCGGTGTCACGCTCGACGGGGAGGACCTGCTGGCCAAGCCGCCGAACCGGCGGCCGATCAGCCTGATGTTCCAGTCGTACGCGCTGTTCCCGCACATGACCGTGGCGAAGAACGTCGCGTACGGGCTGGAGCGGGAGAAGCTGCCCCGCCAGGAGGTCAAGCAGCGCGTCGGCGAGGTGCTGGAGACGGTGGGCCTGTCGGCGCACGCGGGGCGCAAGCCCGCGCAGCTGTCCGGCGGCCAGCGGCAGCGCGTGGCGCTGGCCCGTTCCATCGTCAAGCGGCCCCGGCTGCTGCTGCTCGACGAGCCGCTGTCGGCCCTGGACAAGAAGGTCCGCGCCGACATGCAGCTGGAGCTCAAGCGGCTGCAGCACGAGGTGGGCATCACGTTCGTGGTCGTCACGCACGACCAGGAGGAGGCCATGTCGCTGGCCGACCGCATCGCGGTCTTCGACAGCGGCCGGGTCTGCCAGGTGGACGAGCCCATCGCCCTCTACGAGCGGCCCCGCTCGCCCTTCGTGGCCGACTTCGTCGGCGCCAACAACCTGTTCACCGGCACCGCGAGCGGCCTTGAGGGCATCAAGAGCACGACGTTCGGCATGCTCGCCGGCACGCCGCTGGACGAGCTGGAGGCGGGCGCGGAGGCGCTGCTGGCGGTCCGGCCCGAGAAGATCGAGCTGGCCGAGGAGAGCGCCACCAGGGGGCTGCCGGGCACCGTGCTCGACGTCAGCTTCTTCGGCGGCGTCTCGCACCTGTCGGTGCAGGTTCAGGGCCAGGACAAGCCGGTGCTGGCCGCCGTCCAGGGCGCCGGCACGATCAAGGCGGGCGCCAAGGTCAAGGTGCGCTGGAACGCCGAGGACGCGGTCATCATGGCGGCCGGTCAATGAGCCAGGTCGTTGCCCGTCGCCGCGCGGGCGTAGGACAGGATCAGCCCGGCAGCCTCGGCCGGGCCGATCAGGGGGTGCCTGGCGGTGATGCGGTAGCCGTAGGCGTCCTCCAGGGCCACCAGGTTGCGGGCGATCGTCACCGAGTCGGCGCTCAGCCTGAAGACGCCCAGCGCGGCCCCGGTGTCCAGGATCGCCTGGTACATCGAGACCTGCCGGTCGTACAGGGAGGTGAGCAGCACGCCGTAGACCCGGTTGCGGCCCGCGGCCCCGCCCAGCTCGTTGAGCAGGCGCACGTCGGGGTCGAGCGGCCCGGTGGGCAGCCCCGACCTGATCGTGACGACCAGCTTCTCGACCGGGTCGGTGATCGTGGCGAGCCGGCGCAGCCGCTGCTCGTAGAAGCGCTCCATGCCCGCCTGCTGCGCCTCGACCAGCAGCTCGCTGAGGTCGGGGTAGTGGTAGAGCACGGCGCCGGAGGTCAGCCCGGCCTCCTCGGCGACGTGCGAGAGCTGTACACCGTCGATGCCATGGCGGATGATGGCCCTGCGTGCGGCTTCGATCAAGTCGATGCGCCGGTCACTGCGGCTCTTGCGCTGAGCCACCCTCACCACCTTCACTCCTTAGGCCACTGTTCAGTTGGCCGTTGACCATAGTGCCCTTAACTTGACCTTCACGCTAGATCCGTTTTTGAATTCACCTTCAAAATGACGAGTTCTCCCGGAGTCTCGATGTCTCTCACCTTCCTGTTCATGCCGGAAAGCGCGTACGGACCGACCAACAACTCCATCGGCATCGGCGACATCCTGCGCAAGCGCGGCCACCGCGTCGTCTTCGCCGCCGAGGCCTCGTGGAAGGGCAAGCTCGAAGCGCTCGGCTTCGAGGAGGACCTCGTCGACCTGGCCCCGCCGTCCGAGGAGGAGCAGGACCCCGGCCAGTTCTGGAAGGACTTCATCCGCGAGACCGCGCCGGAGTACCGCAAGAGCACGCGCGAGCAGCTCGAGACCGTCACCAAGCCCATCTGGGCCGAGCTCATCGACGGAGCGAAGTACTGCGAGCCGCAGCTCAAGGCCATCATCGAGCGGGTGAACCCGGACGTGATCATCGAGGACAACGTGCTCACGTTCCCGGCCCTCATCACCGCCGGCAAGAAGTTCGTGCGCATCGTCTCCTGCCAGCCGCTGGAGGTGCGCGGCCCGAACATCCCGCCGGTCTTCTCCGGCCTGCCCGCGAACGACCGCTCCGAGTGGGACGCCTTCCGCGCCGAGTACGAGCGCACCCACCGCGAGCTGTGGACCGCCTACAACGCGTGGTGCGTCGAGCAGGGCACGCCGCCGCTGCCCGACCTCGACTTCATCCACGAGGGCGACCTGAACCTCTACGTCTACCCGGAGATCCTCGACTACGTCGCCGAGCGCCCTCTGGGCCCGGCGTGGCACCGGCTCGACTCCTCGGTGCGTGAGACCGAGCAGGACTTCGAGCTGCCCTTCGAGCGCAACGAGCACGCGCTGATCTACTTCTCGCTCGGCTCGCTCGGCTCCGCCGACGTGGGCCTCATGCAGCGGGTGATCGACGTGCTGGGCACCACCCCGCACCAGTACGTCGTCTCCAAGGGCCCGCTGCACGAGGAGATCAAGCTGCACGACAACATGTGGGGCGAGGAGTTCCTCCCGCAGACTAAGATCATCCCACTGTGTGACTTGGTCATCACCCATGGCGGCAACAACACGACCACCGAGGCGCTGCACTTCGGCAAGCCGATGATCCTGCTGCCGCTCTTCTGGGACCAGTACGACAACGCCCAGAGGGTCGATGAGCTCGGCTACGGTGTCAGGCTCTCCACCTACACCTTCACCGACGAAGAACTCACAGGGGCGATCGCGAAGCTGCTCGGCGACACCGAGCTGCGGGCGCGGCTCGCCGCCTCGGGCGAGGAGATCAGGCGCCGCGACGGCCTGCGCAAGGCCGCCGACCTGATCGAGCAGCTCGGCCAGTAGCACGACCCGAAAGTTGAAGTCTTCCTGATGCGCGAACTGATCAACCCCGCCACCGGCCTGCCCTTCGCCGAGGTCCCCGACACGCCTGTCGAGGAGGTCGCGAAGGCGGTCTCGGCCGCGCGCGCGGCGTACGAGGAGTGGTCGCAGGCCACTCCCGGCGAGCGCGCCCGGGTGCTGCTGCGCCTGGCCGACCTGGTGGAGGCCGAGGCCGAGGAGCTGACCAGGCTGGAGGTCGAGGAGACGGGCAAGCCGGCGGCGGTCTTCCGCGACGGTGAGCTGCCCTTCGCCGCCGACAACCTGCGCTTCTTCGCCGGGGCCGCCCGGTCGCTGGAGGGCACCGGGGCCGGGGTGTTCAGCGCCGGCTACACCTCGGTCCTGCTGCGCCGTCCCGTCGGGGTGGTGGGGTCGATCGCGCCGTGGAACTTCCCGTTCGTGATGGCGGTCTGGAAGGTCGGTCCCGCGGTGGCCGCGGGCAACGCCGTGGTGATCAAGCCGGCTCCCCAGACCCCGCGTACGACGCTGCGCCTGGCCGAGCTGTTCGGCGCGGCGGGCGCACCCGATGGCCTGGTGCAGGCGGTGACCGGCGGCGCCGAGGTCGGCCAGGCCCTGGTCACCGACCCCGGCGTGGACATGGTGAGCGTCACCGGCTCGACCGAGACCGGCCGCGCCGTCATGACCGGCGCGGCCGCCACGCTCAAGCGGGTTCACCTCGAGCTCGGCGGCAAGGCGCCCGCCCTGGTGTTCGAGGACGCCGATCTGGCGGAGATGGCCCGGGGCGTCGCCATGGGGGCGACGTACAACACCGGCCAGGACTGCACCGCGGCCACCCGCGTCTACGTCGCCAGGGAGGTCTACGGCGACGCGGTGGAGGCGATCAAGGAGACGCTGGCCGGCATCACCGCCGGCGACCCCTGGGACCCGGCGACGGACATCGGCCCGCTGATCTCCGCCGCGCACCGCGACCGCGTGCACGGCTTCGTGGAGCGGGCCGGAGGGCGCGTTCCGCACGGAGGCTCCCCGATCGGGGGCTCCGGCTTTTTCTATCCACCCACGCTTGTGACTGATGTCGCACAGACCAGCGAGATCGTCCAAGGTGAGCTGTTTGGACCGGTCCTGGTCGCGCTCCCGTTCGATGGCGAGGACGAAGCGGTCCGGCTGGCCAACGACACTAGATACGGTCTCGCCTCGTCGGTGTGGTCGCGTGACGTGGCTCGCGCGATGCGCGTATCACACCGGCTGGACGTGGGAGTGACCTGGGTCAACGACCACCTGCCCATCGCCAGCGAGGCTCCGCACGGCGGGGTGAAGGGCAGTGGGTTCGGCAAGGACATGAGCCAGGAGGCGGTGCAGGAGTACTCGGTGACGCGGCACCTGATGGTGAAGCATGCGGCACCGGCCGAGCGGGATTCGTTCCGCCCTGCCTGAAAACGTGGTGGCGCTATCGTGCCCAAAGTGCCTCTTTGGGCGCATGTGATGGGATATGTTCGGTTGGCCGATCTGGTACGGGTTGTGTTCCAATTACCCGGCCGGACAGAATCCCATGCGCCACACGCGTGTCTGATTTTCTTCGAGCACGTACCGGCGAGAGGTTGCGAGACTCAGTGAGGACGAAAGACCCCAGGCACACCCGGTCAGGGGAGTACACAGGCGGACGGTTCCGGCTGGCGAACTGGCGTGTGCGCTCAAGGCTGGTCGCGCTGATCCTCATCCCCACCGTCGTGGGTGTGCTGCTCGCCGGCGTCCAGCTGGCCAACGCCATCGGCACCAGCGCCGAATACCAGCGGCTCACCCAGGTGGCCGAGCTGGTGCAGCGCGTCGGCGGCCTCAACCACGAGCTGGCCAGGGAGCGCACGCTCACCGCCTGGTACGTCGCCGACCGCCGCAGGGGCGGCCGCCTGGTGCAGCTCAAGACCCAGCGGCAGGCCACCGACAAGGCCAAGCAGCAGGTGCTGTCGGCCGCCGCGGCCATCGACGCCTCCCACTCCACCCGCGTGCTCGACGGTGTCAGGAACATGCGCCGCTGGCTCGAGGGTCTCGACAGCCTCCGGGAGTCGATGACGGGCAGCGTCCCCGCCCGAGCCGTCGTCGGCACGTACAGCACGATGATCGAGACGTTCTCCACGCTCCAGAGCGACCTCGGCGACGGTGTCAGCGACGACGCCCTCCAGGGTGACGTGGCCGCGCTCGGCTCGCTGCAGCGGATGAAGGAGGAGGCCGCGCGCCAGCAGATCCTGCTCATCAACATGCAGCTGCAGCGCGGGACCAAGGTCGACAGCTCCGACTGGTCGGACTTCCTCGGCTCCTGGGACAAGCAGCAGACCGAGCAGACCTCGTTCGAGCTGGAGGCCGCCGCCCAGGACCTCAAGACCTACCAGGACACCGTCAAGGGCCCGCAGGTCGACCTCGCCGACGCCATGCGGCAGCGCGCGCTGGCTCAGGTGAGCGCCACCAACCGCATCCGCGACCTCGACGTCACCACCAACCGCGACCTCAACGAGTGGTACGAGAGCACCACCACCGTCGCCAACGCGATGCGCAAGGTCGAGGACGGCCTGGCCACGAAGATCGTGACGACGACCCGAGACCTGAGCGCGACCGAGCAGCGCAACGCCATCATCTCCGGTGCGCTGATCCTGGTCCTGCTGCTCCTGGTCCTCATCATCACCACCCGCGTGGCCGGCTCGCTGGTCCGCCCGCTGCGCCGGCTGCGTGCCGAGGCGCTGCAGGTCGCCACGACCCGGCTGCCCGAGACCGTCCGCGTGCTGCGCGAGTCGGGTGAGGGCGCGCAGGTGCCAGAGGTGCCGTCGGTCGGCGTCAACACCCGTGACGAGATCGGTGAAGTGGCGCGGGCGTTCGACGAGGTCCACCGCGAGGCGATCCGGCTGGCGGGCGACGAGGCCAAGCTGCGCGCCAACGTCAACTCGATGTTCGTCAACCTCTCCCGCCGCAGCCAGACGCTGGTCGAGCGCCAGCTGCAGCTCATCGAGGGCCTGGAGCAGGGTGAGGAGGACGAGCAGCGGCTCGCCAACCTCTTCCGCCTCGACCACCTGGCCACCCGCATGCGGCGCAACAGCGAGAACCTCCTGGTCCTCGCCGGCCAGGAGGCCGCGCGCAAGTGGAGCGAGCCGGTGCCGCTGGTCGACATCGCCCGCGCCTCGCTGTCGGAGGTCGAGGGCTACGAGCGGGTCCAGATCCAGATCCCGTCCGGCACCCAGATCGTCGGCCCCGCCGTCACCGACGCCGTCCACCTGCTCGCCGAGCTGATCGAGAACGCCATCTCCTTCTCCCCGCGCGAGAGCAAGGTCACCGTCACCAGCACCCCCGCCGAGGGCGGCGTGCTGGTCACGATCAACGACCAGGGCATCGGCATGAGCCAGGAGGAGCTGGCCGAGGCCAACTGGCGCCTGGCCAACCCGCCGGTCGTGGACGTGTCCGTCTCCCGCCGCATGGGCCTGTTCGTGGTCGGCCGCCTGGCCCTGCGCCACGGCGTCCGCGTCCAGCTCAGCATGCGCGAGCACGGCGGCCTGAGCGCCCTGGTGATGATGCCCGACATGCTCATCAGCAACGGGCAGGGCAGCCAGCAGGGCCAGTACGAGGCGTTCACCACGTTCGACCCGAGCTCGCTCGGCCAGCCGTCGCGCAACGGTCACCCGTCGTTCGACGACATGCCCGACCAGGTGATGGACACGCAGTGGCCGGGCTCGCTGCCCGCGCCGGGCACCGGCAACTGGCCGTCGTTCGGCGAGCAGCCGCCGGCCTTCCCCGACCCGGCGCCGGCCTTCCCCGACCCGGCTCCGTCCGCGTTCGGCGACCAGCCGTCGGTCTTCGGCGGCGACCAGCCGCCCGCGTTCGGTGAGCCGCCGCGGGCCGAGGAGCCGCGCTGGCCGTCGTTCGCCGAGGAGACGCCCGCTCCGCAGAACAACGTCCCCCAGCAGCCCCTGGGCGAGCAGCGCTGGCCGTCCTTCACCGACGAGCAGCCGCCCGCGGCCGAGCCGAAGCCGTTCGCGGAGAACCGGTGGCCGTCGTTCGCCGAGCAGCCGCCGCCCCTGCAGAGCGACGAGCCGCAGTGGCCGTCCTTCGCCACCGAGCCGCCCCAGCAGCAGCCGCAGCAGGAGGAGCCGCGCTGGTCGTCGTTCGCCGACCCGGCGCCCCGAAGGTCGCTGTTCGAGTCGGATGACCGGGTCAGGCCCCAGTTCGGTGACGGCTACCGCTCGCCGTTCGCCGACGAGCCCAAGCCGGCCGACCAGTTCGAGCAGAACGGGCACTCCGCCTACAATCCGTTCGGCCCCGGCGACTACTCCTCCCAGGACATGACCGGTCCGCTCCCCGCGGTGCGCAACTCGCCGATGGAGGAGCAGAACGAGGAGTTCCTGCCGATCTTCTCCTCGGTCGGGTCGGACTGGTTCCGCCGTCCCGACCCTGAGGTGCTCAAGCCGCGCCACGAGATCGAGCCCGAGTCCGAGCACGAGATCACCGCGGTGCACCCGCCGGTGACCGACGGGCCGCCGCCGCAGGCGGCCGCTCAGGGCGGCCCGAGCCAGAGCCCGGCTCAGGGCGGCGTGAGCAGGTCCGGGCTCCCGCAGCGCAAGCCGGGGGCGTCGGGTGTGAGCGCGTCCTGGTCGTCGCCCGCCGACTCCGGTTTCCAGGCGGCACAGGCCGCGGTCCAGCCGCAGCAGGGCGGCACGACGCAGTCGGGCCTGCCGCGCCGCGTTCCCAAGGCCAACCTGGTGCCCGGTACGGCCAGCCTGGCCGAGCCCCAGGCGACCTCACCAGCACCGCAGATCTCACCCGAGCGGTTGCGCAGCCGGCTCTCCAGCTTCCAGCAGGGTGTCCGGCAAGGCCGGGCGTTCACCCGCGGAGAAGAGAATGAGGAGGACAAATGAGAGAAATGAGCCAGGGAGCGCGTGGCATCAGCTGGCTGATCACGGACTTCGTGAACAACGTGCCAGGCGTCGCCCACACGGTCGTGGTGTCGTCTGACGGGTTGCCGCTGGCCTTCTCCGAGGGTTTTCCCAAGGACCGGGCCGACCAGCTGGCCGCCGTGGCCTCCGGCGTGATCTCCTTGACCCAAGGCGCCGCGCGGGTTTTCGAGGGCGGTATGGTGACCCAGACCGTTATCGAAATGCAGCGTGGGCTCTTGATGATCATGTCGATCAGTGATGGATCCTGCTTGGCCGTCCTGGCGGCTCCCGACTGCGACATGGGTCTGGTCGCGTACCAGATGACGTTGCTGGTCGAGCGGGCCGGTCAGGTGCTGACGCCGGCCGTACGCGCTGAGCTGCAAGCGGCCCGCCCCCGCTGAATCGGGCGGTGACAGGAGAACATGGTGTCAGGTCAGCAGGGTTGGGCTGGTGATAGCACTCCGCCGCATCCGGCGGCTCCCCGTCCGCAGAAGCCGAGCTCCTTGGTACGGCCCTATGCCGTGACAGGGGGGCGCACGGCGCCGCGGATGAAGTTCGCCATGGAGGCACTTGTGTCCTCCGTGACGTCTGAATACCAAGACATTTCCCTACTAAGTCCGGAGTATCAGGCGATCATTCAGCTGACTCGGAACGTCCGGTCGGTTGCCGAGATCTCCGCCCTTTTACGCCAGCCTCTTGGCGTGGTCCGGGTGCTGATCGCCGACATGGCGTCGGAAGGCCTGATCCGCGTGCACCAGCCTGCGCTGGACGCGGGAAAGCCGGACCTCAACTTGCTCGAAAGGGTGCTCAGTGGACTTCGCAGGCTCTAGCCCCGGCCTAACCTCGACGAAGATCGTCGTGGCCGGGGGCTTCGGCGTGGGGAAGACGACATTCGTGGGTGCGGTCTCGGAGATCCTGCCGCTCACCACGGAGGCGGTCATGACGGACGCCTCGGCGCACGTCGACGACGTCTCGCTCACGCCGAACAAGACGACCACGACCGTCGCGATGGACTTCGGCCGGGTCTCGCTCGACCGCGACCTGATCCTGTACCTGTTCGGCACGCCCGGGCAGCACCGGTTCTGGTTCATGTGGGACGACCTCGTCCGCGGCGCCATCGGCGCGGTCGTCCTCGTGGACACCCGCAGGCTCGCCGACAGCTTCCCGGCCATCGACTACTTCGAAGAGGCCAAGCTGCCCTTCGTGATCGGCATCAACGGCTGGGACGGTCAGTTCGCGCACGCCGAGGACGAGATCAGAGAGGCGCTGTCGATCGGCGACCACATCCCGATCGTGCGGCTCGACGCCCGGCAGCGCGAGTCGGTCAAGTCCACCTTGATCACCTTGGTGGAGCACGCTCTGACCCGCCACATGCACTCGCCGGTCTGACGACACGACAGGGTGCCGCCCGATCGCCGGGCGGCACCCTGTCGCGTCGTGAGCGGCTAGACCGTGGCGTGGCCGCGGACGAGCCGGCCGACCTCGGCGCGCAGGTGCACGAAGTCGGGGTGCTCGCGGGTGCTGATCTGGTCGCGCGGGGCGGGCAGGTCCACCTTGAGGTCGCCCACGACGTGCGCCGGCGCCTTCGACAGCACGACCACCCGGTCGCCCACGTAGACGCTCTCGTCGATGTCGTGGGTGATGAGCACGATCGTCATCTGGTGGTGGCCGCGCACCTTCAGCACCAGGTCTTCGAGGTCCTCCCTGGTCTGGGCGTCCACCGAGCCGAACGGCTCGTCCATGAGCATCAGCGTGGGCCGGTAGGCCAGCGCCCGCGCGATGGCGACGCGTTGCTGCATGCCGCCGGAGAGCTGGAACGGGTATTTGCGCCCCGCACCCTCCAGGCCCACCGACTCCAGCGCCTCCTGGGCGGCTTCGCGCCGCTGGCGCTTGTCCATGTTCTTGCGGCGCAGCGGCAGCGCCACGTTGTCGGCGACCGACATCCAGGGGAACAACGAGCGGCTGTAGTCCTGGAAGACCACGGCGAGGTTGTCGGGCGTCTGGCGGACCAGGTTGCCCTCGACCTTGACCTGCCCGCCCGTCGGGGTGATCAGGCCGGCGATGGAGCGCAGCAGCGTGGACTTCCCGCAGCCCGACGGGCCGACGATGCAGAGCAGTTCGCCCTCGGCGACGCTCAGGTTGAGTCCTTCGATGGCGTGGTGCGCGTTGGGAGTACCGCCGCCGTACACATGGGAAAGGTTCTCTATCTCGAGCAATGGAATTCCTAGGGGGGCGAGACCGCGGGCAGTGCGGCAACTCTTTCAGAGTCGGAAATGACTCTAGCGGAGCGGTAAATGGGGGACATGTCAGTCAGGTGAACCTAATCAGGGCGTGATCTTACTCTTGCCGGAACGTCACTGCTATCAGCCGTTCACACACTCCAGCTCTCCCTTTCGTTGAGGGCGCGCACGTCCGCGTCGGAGATGCGCCGCTGCGCGCCCGCCATGGCGGCCAGCTCCTCCTCGGCCAGCACGTCGCCGATCTCGGTGAACCCGCCGGGCGCGCGCTCGGTCACCAGCGTGACCGTCTCGTCGACGGGCAGCGCCCGGTGCGCCAGCACCAGCTCCGACGTGGCCGGGCGGCGCTCCTCCTCGTACGCCGCGAGCGCGCTTTCCTGGTCGTCGTACGTCGCCAGGCACCGGGCCAGCACCCGCGCGTCGAGCACCGCCTGGGACCCGCCGTTGGAGCCGATCGGGTACATCGGATGGGCGGCGTCGCCGAGCAGCGTCACCCGTCCGCGCCCCCATTGCGGCAGCGGATCACGATCGACCATCGGATATTCGAGTATCCGGTCGGTGGCGGAGAGCAAAGCATGGATGTCGGCGGGGCGGTACTTCCATGACGAGAAATGCGCCAGCACCTCCGCCAATCTTCCCTCGCGGTACCAGTCGGCCCCGGGAACGGCTCCTGGGTCGCCCACCTTCACCTCGGCCACCCAGTTGATCAGCCGCGGATTACGCGCCGAGATGTGATAAGTGACGAATTTCCCGGCCCGGTTGGAGCCGCCCACCAGGACGGTGGCGCCGTCCATGATGGGCTCGCCCTCGGCCACCCCGCGCCACATCCGGATCCCCGACCACAGCAGCGGACCGCCCTGCGGCCAGAGCCGCGCCCGCACCGCCGACTGCACGCCGTCGGCGCCGACCAGCACGTCGGCCCGCTCCTCGACCACCCGGCCGCCCTCGCGCAGCGTGACGCGCACGCCGTCGCCGTCCTGCGCGAGGTCCTCGAACCTGACGCCCGTGCGCACCGGCACGCCCCGCTCCTCGACCGCCGCGAGCAGCGCGAGCTGCAGCTCGCCGCGGTGCACGCTGTATTGGGGCCACCGGTAACCCGCCGCCCTGCCGCGCGGCAGGGCCAGGATGACGTTGCCATGCCGGTCGGCGAAGGTCATGAAGGCCGTCTCCACGCCCAGCTCCGCCAGCGCGCCGCCGAGACCCAGCTCGGTCAGCTCGCGTACGGCGTGGGGCTGCAGATTGATGCCCACGCCGAGCGGCCGCAGCGAGCGGGCCGCCTCCACCACCACACAGTCGAGCCCGGCGGCGTGCAGGCTCAGCGCCGTGCTGAGCCCCCCGATGCCGCCGCCCACGATCATCGTCCGCACCTCAGGGACTCTAACCGACGAGGTCCCTGGCGGCGTGGTGCCAGGCGAGCACGCGCCGCTCGACGACCAGGAACAGCTCGTTGAGCAGGTAGCCGAGGATGCCGAGCAGCACGATCCCGGCCCACATGGCGGGCAGGTCGAACGTCGAGTACGCGTCGGTGAGCTGGAAGCCGATGCCGTTGGTGGTGCCGGGCAGCAGCTCGGAGAAGACCATGACGATCAGCGAAAGCGACAGGGCCAGCCGCAGCCCGGCGAACATCTTGGGCAGCGCGGAGGGCACCACCACCCGCAGCAGCCGCTCGGCCCGCGACAGCCGGAACGCCTGGCAGGTCTGCAGGTGCAGCGGCTCCACCGAGCGGGCCCCGTCGGCGGTGTTGAGCAGCACCGGCCAGACGATGCTGAAGACGATGAACGCCAGCTGCATCCGCATCCCGAAGCCGAACACCACGAGGAACACCGTCACCAGCGCGGGCGGCGGGATCGCGCGCAGGAACTGCAGCACGCCGTCGAGGTAGTCGTACACCCGGGCCGACAGGCCGATCGCGAGGCCGAGCAGCACCCCGGCGAGCGCGCCGCCGGCGAAGCCCAGCGCCATCCTGCCCAGGCTGGGCAGGATGTTGCCGATGGCGGCGTCGGTCAGGAAGAGCGTGGCGGGCGAGCCGGAGAACCACATGGCGTGCATCCGGGTCACGATCGTGCTCGGCGTCGGGAAGAACGGGCTGGCGGCCAGCAGCGTGGCCACCTCCCACACCGCGATCAGCCCGGCCAGCACGAGGACGCGGAAGACGGCCGTACGCATGCCTCTCCTCCTCATGCGCGCTCCCCGAGCTGCTCGTGGTGCCAGCGGAAGGCGCGCCGCTCCACCCAGACCAGCAGGGCGTTGACGGCGACCCCGAACAGGCCCACCCAGAACACCCCGGCCAGGATGTCGGTCATGCGGGCGGGCACCGCGATGCCGGCGAAGAAGATGAACACGCCGATGCCCTCGCCGCGGCCCGCCACGATCTCGGTGCTCACGGTGAGGATGAGCGCCACCCCCGCGGCCAGCCTGACGCCCGTCAGGATGAAGGGCGCCGAGCTGGGCAGGCTGACGCGCAGCAGCACCGACAGGGGGCCGAAGCCGTACGAGCGCAGCGACTCCTTGGCCAGGGGGTCGACGCCGCGCAGGCCGTACATGGTGTTGTAGAGGATCGGCCAGAGCGAGGCGTAGACGACGAGCGCGACACGGTGCTGCAGCCCCGTGCCGATCACCAGCGCCACCAGCGGGATCAGCGCGACCGACGGGATCGGCCGCAGGAACTCCACCACCGAGCGGGTGGCCGCGTCGATGATCGGCACGCTGCCCAGCAGCAGGCCGAGCGGCACCGCGAGCACGGCCGCCAGGCACAGCCCGATCGCCCAGGCGAGCGCGCTGGTCAGGGCGTGGGCCTGGAAGGCGGAGTCGGCCAGCAGCGTGACCGCGCGGACGACGATCTCGCTGGCGGGCGGCAGAAACTCGGGGTCGGCGAGCCCTGTCCTGCTGAGCAGTTCGATCAGCGCGGCGAAGGCGAGCGCCCCGGCCGCCCGGCGCGACCACCGGGTGGCCGGCGACGCCGGGCGGACGGGGGACAGGGTCTGGGCGCTCACCCGGACGTGGTGGGCGACATGAGCGTCTTGACGTCGATGGCCTTCGTCAGCCACTTGGCCTCCAGCATCCAGTCGGCCACCCGCTGGAGGCGGACCGGGTTGTCGTTGCTGGAGAAGTAGGGGAAGGTCACCGTGGCGGCCGTGGCCGCGTCGATCTGCGTGAAGTTGGGCAGCACCTTGGCCACGACCTCGCGGTTGTTGGCCATGAGTTTGCCCGCGTTGTGGATGGCCCGCTGGAAGGCCGCGGCGGTCTTCGGGTTCTCGTCGTACCACTCCTGGGTGCCGACGTAGCCGGAGATGGGGAACTCGGCCGCGGGACCAGAGGCCGGGTCGAGGATCTTGCGGGCGCCCATGGTGGCCGTGGCGGCGGTGACCATCGGCTCGCCGAGGTAGGCGGCGTCGATCTGGCCGCCCTTCCACGAGGGCATGATGTTCTGGAACGTCACCTGGACGTACTTGATGGTGGCGGGGTCGACGTTGTTGGCCTTGAGCACCTGGGTCAGGGCCAGCTCCTGGAAGTTGTGCAGGACGTTGACGTTGATCGTCTTGCCCTCCAGGTCTTTAGGCGTCTTGATGGGCGAGTCGGGCAACGCCATGATGCTGAGCGAGTCGGGGGCCGCGCGAGAGCCCTCGGCCAGGATGCGCAGCTTCAGCGCCTGCTTGTCATGGGCGGCGAACATCGACACGTAGTTGCCGAACATCGCGTCGATCTCACCCTTGACCAGCATGGGAATGGCCTCGGGAGCGGCCTGGACGACCTGTGGCGTCACCTCCAGGCCCTCCTTCTCGAACAGGCCCTGGTCGATGGCCACGTAGATGGCGGCGCTGTCGATCGCCGGCAGCGTGGCGATCTTGAGCTGGGTCTTCTCGAGCCCACCCGCCGCGTCCGCGGACGGAGGGGCGCTGGTGTTCGGGTCGCCGCCCGAGCTGCACGCCACGGCGCCGAGCGTCAAAGCGAAGCCGATGATGGCGGCCCTGGCGGAACGGCCAAACCTCATGTCAGGGACTCCCTTCGGATGGAGCCAGGGGGGAACCGGGCGGCTTTCTGCTCCCGGGGACTGTGTGCCTGACGCACAACAGAGATCGACGGTAGCACCAATTGCCGGTCATTTATCGGAAAGCAGACACTTGAGGTTGCAATGTCTGTTTGCCGCTCTATCGTGAAATTTTGGCGGCCGTACGAGATCTTGACGTTTGTCTGTTTTGGGAAAGGGGTGTCAGCCGGGACTTCCGTTACTCATGATGCCGGTCGTTCGATCTCTGTCCGCGAGTCGGGAGGTGGCTCGTGGAACGATCTCCTCTTGCCTGTTTCCGCTGGTCGTAGGTGGTCTACCGATTCTGTCATATTTTCTGGACATCTAGGGACAAACACCTCATCGGGGCACTAGTAGTGGTTGGCCCTTCCCCACCCGTGTGCTCAAATGACGCTTATCTCGATATGTCGCCGTACGAAATGTGCCCCACCTGCAATACCGCTGGTCCACCCGAGAATTTCCCTCAAAGGGCGAGAGGTTGCGAAGGCAAGTGAGAACGCAGAACGCTGAAGCTTCCGCTGACCGCGAGCCGCACGGCCATCAGAAGCGACGGCTGTCCAAACCTTCCTCCGGCAGGTTCGGACTGGGGAACTGGCATGTCCGGTCGCGCCTCATCGCGCTGATCGTCGTGCCCACCGCCGTCGCCGTCGGCCTGGGCGGGCTGAACGTCATCACCTCGCTCAGCGATGCCCGCACCTACCAGACCCTCAGAGAGGTCGCCGAGCTCAGCCAGCAGCTCGGGGCCGTCACCCACGAGCTCGGCTTCGAACGCGACGAGACCGCCCTCTACATCGCCCAGGGCCGGCCCGAGAACCGCGAGGCACAGCTGCGCACCACCTACAGCCAGGTGAACGGCCTCATCGACGAGGCCAAGCAGCAGGCCAACGCACTCGGCGACAGCCACGGCGAGGCCGTGCGCCCGGTGCTGCGCCGGCTGGAGGAGATCCCGACGCTGCGCGAGACCGCGGTCAACGGCAAGATCCAGCCGCTGCCCATGATCAGGAAGTACTCGGAGATCATCTCGGCGCTCCTGCAGTTCCACGACCAGGTGGGCCAGGTGGCGGTGGACGACGAAGTGGCCGACTCCGCCAGCGCGATGGCGGCCATCTCCAGGGCCAAGGAGCAGGCGTCCAAGCAGCGTGGCATCCTCGCCGGCGCGCTGGACAAGAAGGGCTTCGACAGCGGCGAGCTGGACGCGCTCACCGACGCCAAGTCGCGCGAGGAGAGCGAGGAGACGCTCTTCGCCACGCTGGCCACCCTCGACCAGCTCGAGCTCTACCGCAACACCGTCGTCGGCAGGGACGTCGACCAGACCGACCTGTTCCGGCTGCGCGCGATGGCGCAGGCGGCGGAGGGCAGCGATGAGCTGAGCATCAGCGGCCGCGCCGATCGCGACGTGGCGACCTGGGTGGACGTCAGCACCGGCAAGATCGACGCGCTGCGTACCGTGGAGCGGGAGCTGTCGTCCTCGGTCATCCTGCGGGCCAGGGGCCTGGAGGAGGGCGCCAACCGCTCGGCGATGATCTCCGGCGGGCTCATCCTGCTGCTGCTGATCGTGGTCATCGCGATCATCTCGCTCATCGCCCGCTCGCTCATCAGGCCGCTGCGCCGGCTGCGCCGCGAGGCGCTCGACATCGCCGGGCAGCGCCTGCCGGAGACCGTACGGCAGCTGCGCGAGAGCAGCGACGGCACGATCGGCCCCGTCGCGCCCATCGGGGTGGACACCCACGACGAGATCGGCGAGGTCGCGCGGGCCTTCGACGAGGTGCACCGGGAGGCGGTCCGGCTGGCGGGGGAGGAGGCGCGGCTGCGCAGCAACGTCAACGCGATGTTCGTCAACCTGTCGCGCCGCAGCCAGACGCTGGTGGAGCGGCAGATCACCCTCATCGACGGCCTGGAGCAGGGCGAGCAGGACGAGCAGCGGCTCGGCAACCTGTTCAAGCTGGACCACCTGGCCACCCGCATGCGGCGCAACAGCGAGAACCTGCTCGTCCTGGCGGGCCAGGACCCGCCGCGCCGCTGGAGCCAGCCGGTCAAGATCGTGGACGTGGCCCGCGCCTCCCTGTCGGAGGTCGAGAGCTACGAGCGGGTCGTGCTCCAGGTGCCCGACGGCGTGTCGGTGGCCGGCCAGGCCGTCAACGACGTCATCCACCTGCTCGCCGAGCTGGTCGAGAACGCGCTGTCGTTCTCGCCGCGCGAGACCAGGGTGACGGTGTCCGGCAGCAGGATCGACGGCGGCGGCGTGATGCTCTCCATCACCGACTCCGGCATCGGCATGACCCAGGAGGAGTTGGTCGCCGCCAACGAGCGGCTGATGGAGGCGCCCAGCGTGGACGTCTCCGTCTCCCGCCGGATGGGCCTGTTCGTGGTCGCGAGGCTGGCGCACCGCCACGGCATCCGCGTCCAGCTCCGCCCGCACAGCTCGGGCGGCCTGACCGCGATGGTGCTCATCCCCGAGAACATGCTCGGCTCCCAGGCGCCGAACTTCAGCGGCATGCCGTCCTTCTCCGGCAACCAGCCGCCGGCCCTGGCGGGCGCGGCGAGCGGCGGGCCGCGAGGGGACGAGCCGTACTCGGGGCCGCACCCCGCGCCGCCCGCCACGGACTGGCCGCAGCCACCCGCGGTGCAGTACGGCCCCGGGCATCCGTCCTTCCCGTCGAGCCCGGAGTTCGGCTCCGGCTGGCCGTCGCCCAACCCGGAGGGCTCGGCCAGCTGGAGCCCGCCCCCGCAGGGCCAGGACGCCGGATGGAGCGCTCCGCCCGGCCAGGACGCCGGCGCGGGATGGGGCTCGCCCCCGTCGGGAGCGCCGGGCCAGGACCCCGCCTGGGGCGCCGGCCCGCCGGTCAAGGACGGCGCAGGCTCGTGGGGCACGCCCCCGGCGTCCGGCCAGGACTCAGGCGGCGCGTGGGGCTCGCCCTCGTGGCAGCCCGACCCCACCGCCTGGCCCGCCGAGCCGCACGCGGGCGACGTGTGGACGCCGCCGCGCAACGCGTGGAACGGCGAGAACGGCCTGCCCAGGCGGCCCACGCCCGAGGCGCCGCCCGGCGGCTGGGGCAAGGACACCATGCCGCCGCAGCGGCCCGGCTTCGAGTACCAGTCGGAGCCTGGACTCGGCGGCGAACCGCCGCCGCGCACCGACGACCACCTGCCGATCTACTCGGCGGTGGAGTCGGCCTGGTTCGGCGCCAACGGCGCGAGCTGGGGCTCCTCCAAGGCGGACGCCGCATGGAGCGCGGCGGAGGCGGCCGCCCGCGAGCCCACCCGCGACGGCGCCACGGTGAACGGCCTGCCCAAGCGGGTCCCCAAGGCGAACCTGGTGCCCGGCTCCGCCGACACCGCCGCCTCGCCCAAGGGCGTCTCGCCGATGCCGACCGTCTCGCCCGACCGGGTGCGCAACCGGCTGTCGAGCTTCCAGCAGGGCTTCAGAGCAGCACGTGACGACATCACCGAGGGCAGGGCGTTCCCCTCTGGTCCCTCAGGCCCTAAGGAGAACGAAAGGGAGGAGGACGCATGAACGATCTCAGCCACGCGGCGCGTGGAGTCGACTGGCTGATCACCGACTTCGTCAACACGGTCCCCGGCGTCGCGCACGCGGTGGTGGTCTCGTCCGATGGTCTGCCGTTGGCGGCGTCGGCGGGTTTTCCTGCTGATCGTGCTGATCAGCTGGCTGCGATCGCGTCGGGTTTGGTGTCTTTGACGCAGGGTGCGGCGCGGGTGTTCGAGGGGGGTGCGGTCAATCAGACGATCGTGGAGATGCAGCGCGGGCTGATGCTGATCATGTCGATCAGTGATGGTTCGTGTCTGGCTGTGCTGGCGGCGCCGGACTGTGACATGGGTCTGGTGGCGTATCAGATGACGCTGATGGTCGATCGCGCCGGTCAGGTGCTGACTCCGGCTGTGCGTGCGGAGCTGCGCGCCAGCCAGACCAGGTGATGTACGTGTCGGACCCCAGATGGAACAGCGGCGGTTGGGCTCCTCCACCTCAGCCTCAATCCCAGTCGCAGCTGAATCCCGACCCCGCCTCGCCCGTCCGCCCCTACGCCGTGACCGGTGGACGGACGGCGCCGCGGGTCAAGCTGGCGATGGAGGCCCTGGTGTCATCGGCGACCGCCGAGCAGCGGGAGTTCTCGCATATCACGCCGGAGTACCAGGCGATCAGCCAACTGTGCCGGCAGGTCAGGTCCGTCGCGGAGGTGTCGGCCCTGCTGCGGATCCCGCTCGGCGTGGTCCGGGTGCTGATCGCTGACATGGCCGCCGAAGGTCTGGTCCGCGTGCACCAGCCACAGCTGGACGCCGGTCGGCCGGACGTAAATCTGCTGGAAAGGGTTCTAAGTGGACTTCGCAGGCTCTAGCCCCGGGCTCACCTCGACGAAGATCGTGGTGGCGGGAGGTTTCGGGGTGGGCAAGACGACGTTCGTCGGCGCGGTGTCGGAGATCATGCCGCTGACCACGGAGGCCGTCATGACCGACGCCTCCGCGGGGATCGACGACCTCGGCATGACGCCGCTGAAGTCGACCACGACCGTCGCCATGGACTTCGGCCGGGTCTCCCTCGACCGCGACTTGATCCTGTACCTGTTCGGCACGCCCGGGCAGCACCGGTTCTGGTTCATGTGGGATGACCTGGTGCGGGGCGCCATCGGCGCGGTCGTGCTGGTCGACACCCGCCGGCTCGCCGACAGTTTCCCGGCCATCGACTACTTCGAGGAGGCCCAGCTCCCGTTCGTGGTGGGTGTGAACGGGTGGGACGGCCAATATCCGCACAGTGACGCCGAGGTGCGCGACGCGCTCACCCTGGCCCCGCACATCCCGATGGTGCGGCTCGACGCCCGCTCCAAGGACTCCGTCAAGAACGCGCTCATCCAGCTCGTCGAGCACGCGCTGTCGGTCCGCATGGCAGTGCCGGGCTGGGGCGGCTGACCCCCGGCTCCGGTGCCGCGCCGGCGACGAGCCGTGCCCCTTCCCGGCTCGCCGGACGCGGCACCCGCGCTCCGGCCCTGCTAGCGCTGCCCTCTCATCGCTGCTCTGTCATCGTTGCCGGGCCTCGATGAGGCTCGCGCCGGAGCCCAGCTCGACCACGTCGCTCATCGCCAGACCCGCCCGGCCGAGCAACGCCGCGTACTCGTCGCGGCTGCGCTCCGCACCGCCGTTGAAGATCGCCAGCATCCGCAGGTCGATGTCCTTGCCCAGGTGCGGCCGCTCGTCGTCGGGGAGCACCACCTCCAGGATGAGGACGCGGCCGCCGGGGTTCATGGCCGTGCGGACGTTGGTGAGGATCTTGACGCAGTCCTCGTCGTCCCAGTTGTGCAGGATGCTGGCCAGCAGGTAGACGTCACCGCCGGACGGCACCGCGGCGAAGAAGTCGCCCGCCACCACCTCGGTGCGCTCCGCCAGACCCTCCTCGGCGAGCGCCTGCCTGGCGTGGTCCACCACGTGCTCCAGGTCCATCAGGACGCCGCGCAGCCCGGGGTTGGCGCGCAGCACGGTGGCCAGGATGTGGCCCTTGCCGCCGGCCACGTCCACCATCGTCCCGGTGGCGGGGAAGGCGTAGCGCTCGGACAGGCCCTCGGTGAACGGCACCGCCCTGGCCGCCATGTAGTCGTCGAACAGCGTGCTCGACTCCGGCTTGCGGGCCAGGTAGTCGTACAGGGGGCCGTACTGCTCGATGAAGGCCGAGCGGCCGGTGCGCACGGTGTCGGGCAGCGTGCGCATGGCGTACCAGAAGCCCTCCTCGCCCAGCATGCGGATCGAGGAGCGGACGAAGCCGGGCGCGTCCGAGCGCAGCGCGCCGCCCCGCTCGGTCAGCTCGTACGCGTCCGCCTCAGCGTCTGTCTCAGCGTCTGTCTCAGCGTCTGCCTGCACGGCCCTGACCAGGTCCATGGCGGCCAGTTCGCGCAGCACCCTGCGCAGCGAGGGCGCGTGCGCCCCGGCCCGCCGCGCCAGCTCGGGCGTGCTCAGCGGGCCCTGCGCGAGATGGTCGGCCACGCCCAGCTCCGCCATGGTGAGCAGGGCGGCGAAACGCGAGATGTCACCCAGGGCACCCCACAGGAGGTCGTCGGAATGCGGCATGAGTCCTTCCAGGGGAGGTCAAGGATTGCGCGTGGCCTGCCGGTGCCACACCAGCACACGGCGCTCGGCCAGCACGAACAAGGAGTTGACGACGTAACCGAGGATGCCGAGCAGCGTGATCGTGGCCCACACCGCGGCGCCGTCGAAGCTGCGCTGCGCCTGCAGGAGCTGGTAGCCGATGCCGTCGCTGCCGCCGATCAGCTCGGTGAGAACCATGAGGATCAGCGCGAGCGACAGGCTCAGCCGCAGCCCGGCGAAGATCTTCGGCGAGGCGGCCGGCAGCACGACCACCCGCAGCCGCTGGAACCTGGTCAGGTTGAAGACGGTGGCGGTCTCGGTGTACGTCCTGTCGATCGCCCTGGCGCCGTCGATCGAGTTGAGCAGCACCGGCCACACCACCCCGAACACGATGGTCGCGAGCTGGGTGATCAGCACACCGTACGGCGAGTGCAGCCCGGCCTGGAGCACCAGGAACACGGGGATCAGCAGCGGCGGCGGCAGCGAGCGGCCGAACTCGATCAGCGGGTCCACGTAGTCGGTCGCCGTGCGGGAGCGGCCGAGCAGCATGCCGGCGATGATCCCGATCAGCGCCGCCAGGATCCAGCCGCCGAACATGCGGCCCAGGCTGGGCAGGATGTTGTCGATCGCGTCGTCGGTGAGGAAGATCCGGCTGGCCGGGCCCGAGAACCACAGCTCGTACATGGCGGCCACGATCGTCGTGGGCGGCGGGAAGTCGGTGTTGCCGACCGCGCGGGCGGCGAACTCCCAGACGACGAGCAGGGCCGGGATGACCCAGATCTTGGTGAGGAGCTTCACGACTCCGACGCCCCCGTCCGCATCCGGTGCCAGTGGAACAACCGGCGCTCGCCGGCCAGGAGCAGCACGTTGGCGAGCACGCCGAGGACGCCGGCCCAGACCGTGGCCGCCATCATCAGGTCCGTCCTGTTGCCGCTGCCGGCCAGGTTGACGAAGACGCCGATCCCGGCGACGCCGCCGGCCAGCAGTTCGGCGCTGACCGCGAGGACGAGCGCGATGCCCGCGGCGATCCTGACGCCGGTCGCGACGAACGGCGCGGCGCTCGGCAGGCTCACCCTGGTCAGAACCGCGAGGGGGCCGAAGCCGAAGCTGCGCAGCGACTCCTTGGCCAGGGGGTCGACGTCGTGCATGCCGTACAGGGTGTTGATGAGGATCGGCCAGACGGAGGCGTAGACGATGACCGAGATCTTCATGAGCTCGTCCACCGGGATCAGCAGGATCGCCAGGGGGATGATCGCCACGCTCGGGATCGGCCGCAGGAACTCCAGCACGGGCCTGATCGCCCGCTCCACCGGCGCGAGCGCGCCGAGCAGCACGCCCACCGGCACGGCGATGGCGGTGGCGATGAGCAGGCCGAGCACCCAGTTGGTCAGGGTGGCGCCGAGCCCGGCCAGGAAGTCGGGGTCGGCGGGCAGGCGCACGGCTTCGAGCAGGATGGTCGACGGTGCGGGGAACTGCAGGTCCTCACTGATGCCGAAGCGGATGACCAGCTCCCCGGCAACGAGGAACCCCGCGGCGCCGGCGGCGCCGCGGAGCAGACGTGCGATCGTCACTTCGACGCGGGAGCCGCGATGACCGACTTCACGTCGATGGGGCTCTTCAGGTAGCCGTACTCGAGCATGAGGTCGGCGACCTTCTGCAGACGGTTGGCGTTCAGCTCACTGGGGAAGGAGCCGAGCGTGATCACCGAAGCGGTCTTGGCGTCGATCTTCGTGTACTTCGGCAGCATGGCCTCGATCTCCTTGCGGTCGCTGGAGACGAGTTGCTGAGCCTTGCCGATCGCGCGCTGGAAGGCGGCCAGCGTCTTCGGGTACTTCTGCGCCCAGTCCTCGGTGGCCATCCAGCCGGCGATGGGCAGGTCGGCGGTCTGACCGGTCATCACGTCCGCCAGCTTGCGGAAGCCGTGCTGGCTCTGGTTGGCGGTGATGAACGGCTCGGTGATCCAGCAGGCGTCGGCCTGGCCGCTGAGCAGCGCGTTGCCCATGTCGGGGAACGGCTTCTCGACGAACTTGACGTCGTCGGCCGTCAATCCGGCGACCTTGAGCTGCGTCAGCGTGGTGAGCGTGGCGACATTGTTGAGGTTGTTGACCAGAATGGTCTTACCCTTCAGATCCGCCACGGTCTGAATCTTCGAATCCTTCGGCACCATCAGGTTGAAGGTGTTCGGGCCCGCCTGGTACATGTCGGCGACGAGCTTGATCTTCTTGCCCTCGCTGACCGCCGCGAACGTCGAGACGTAGTTGGTCATCGAGATGTCCAGAGCGCCGCTCAGAATCTGCGGAAGTGCCGCGGCACCACCGGTGATGACGGTCGGCTGAACGGTCAGGCCCTCTTCCTTGAAGTAGCCCTTCTCGTTCGCGACATAGAGAGCCACCGGGTCAGGTACGGGCAGGGCGCCGACCTTGATGGTGGTCTTCTCGAGGCCGCCGCTGTCGGCCGACGTGGTGCCAGGGTCGTCGGATCCGCCGCAGCCGGCAAGAGTCAGAGCGACTGCGACGCCGACAGCAATGGCGTTACAGCGCAGTTTGCGTGTCATGGGGGGTTCTCCTACCAGGGGGAAGCTTCTGGAGATCGGCACTGTATGCCGGGCGTGAAGCGTACCGGAGGCTAGATCCAAACGGCAGCACTATGCCGCGTTTATGCACTTTATCTGCTAAAGATGACTGTCCAGGGATATAGATGTAAATATAGGCATAAAGTAGGTTTATGGGTTGTATGTCCGGATTGAGGTGCTGGTTGCGCTCCGTGGTCAAGGGCTCGCCACGTGAACAAGGTGTCATTTGGAACGGTTGAAAACATTCGAGACGTTGGCCTAAGTATGAGGTTTGTGCTCAAATTGGGCCTCGAACTTGCCTGCGATCACTCGTCCTTGTGACGAAGCCGCTGAACCCCCCTTAAGCAGGCCATGGCGAGAGGTTGCCACCAGTGAGGACAACAACGACCGAGTCCGGTCGTGGCAGGGCTCCGGACGGACCGGATCACTCTGCGGGCTTAGAAGCCCCGCAGGTACAGCAGCCCGTGTCGGGCAGCCCGTTCGCGCTGCGTAACTGGCGCGTGCGAACCCGCCTCATCGCCCTCATCGCCATTCCCACGATCGTGGGCGTCATCTTCGGCGGGCTGCGGGTCACCGACTCGATCAGCAGCGCACAGCAGTACCAGCTCATCAGCGACGTGGGACGGCTGGTGAGCCAGCTCGGCGAGCTCTCCCGCGACCTCGGTCTCGAACGCGACCTGGCCGGCCGCTTCGTCGCCGCCAACAAGCGGGCGACCGAGGGCCAGCGGCTCAAGAGCCAGCAGGAGATCGTCGACGCCAGCGTCAACAGGACCAAGGCGGTCGCCGCCGAGACCCGCGACTCGCTGTCCGACATCGGCCGCAGGACCCTCGACCGCATCGAGGTCCGGCTCGCCCAGCTCGGCTCGCTGCGCACGACGTACACCAAGGACCAGCTGCCGCCGCTGCCGACGGTCGAGACGTACTCCGAGATCATCGCCGACCTGCTGCAGGTCTACGACGAGCTCGGCCAGGGCTCCACGGACGAGCAGCTCACCTCCACCGCCGCCGCGCTGCGCACCATCGCCCGCGCCGAGGAGGAGGCGTCCAAGCAGCGGGCGCTGCTGATGATCGCGCTGGTGCGCGGCAGGTTCGAGGAGCCGGAGTTCAAGGGCTTCCTCGACGCGGGCTCCCGCCGCGAGAGCGAGCGCGCCTCGTTCAACGCGGTCTCCACCCCCGCACAGCGGCAGAACTTCGACAACACCGTCGCCAGCCAGAAGATCGGCCGCGCCGAGTTCTACATCAGCCGCGCGGTGCTGCTGCACAACACCGCCACCCCGCTGCGCAGGCTCGACAACTCCACCTCCAAGGACGTCGACCTCTGGTTCGACTCCATCTCCGAGACCGTCGACCGGCTGCACCAGGTGCAGAAGTCGCTGGCGGAGGAGGTCGCCACCCGAAGCGCCGACGTGGCGAGCGGCGACAGGCAACTCGCCGCGATCAACATCGGCATCGTGGTCGTGCTGCTGGTGCTGGTCCTCGCGATCACCGCCCTCATGGCCGGCTCGCTCGTACGGCCACTCAGGCGGCTGCGCAGCGACGCACTCAAGATCGCCGGTCACACGCTGCCCGACCTGGTCCGCCAGCTCCGCAACACCGACATCGACCCCGACAAACTCAGAGTCCCGCCCATCGAGATCAACTCGAAGGACGAGATCGGCGAAGTCGCGCGGGCCTTCGACGAGGTGCACCGCGAGGCGGTCCGGCTGGCGGGCGAGGAGTCCAAGCTCCGCAGCAACGTCAACGCGATGTTCGTCAACCTGTCCCGCCGCAGCCAGACCCTCGTCGAACGGCAGATCACCCTCATCGACGGCCTGGAGCAGGGCGAGCAGGACGAGCAGCGGCTCGGCAACCTGTTCAAGCTCGACCACCTCGCCACCCGCATGCGGCGCAACAGCGAGAACCTGCTCGTCCTCGCCGGCCAGGAGCCCCCGCGCCGCTGGAGCCAGCCGGTCCAGCTCGTCGACGTCGCCCGCGCCTCCCTGTCGGAGGTCGAGAACTACGAGCGCGTCGTGCTTGAGGTGCCGGAAGGCGTCGCCATCGCGGGCCAGGCCGTCAACGACGTCATCCACCTGCTCGCCGAGCTGATCGAGAACGCGCTGTCGTTCTCGCCCCGCGAGACCCGCGTCCCGGTCTCGGGCAGCAGGATCGACGGCGGCGGCATCATGCTCTCCATCACCGACTCCGGCATCGGCATGACCGGCGAGGAGCTGGCCCAGGCCAACGAGCGCCTGACCGACGCGCCGACCGTGGACGTCTCCGTCTCCCGCCGCATGGGCCTGTTCGTGGTCGCCAGGCTGGCGCACCGCCACGGCATCCGCGTCCAGCTCCGCCCGCACGGCTCCGGCGGCCTGACCGCGATGGTGCTGATCCCCGAGTCGCTGCTCGGCCCGCAGGCCCCGTCGTACGCGGGCGCCGCCCCCGCCGCCTCCAGGGAAGAGTCCTTCCCCATGGCGCAGCACGCCCCCCAGGGCGGTTCGTGGCCGGCCTCGTCGTTCCAGCTCGGCCCCGGACACCCGTCCTACCCGTCCTACCCCTCGACGGACGCCGTCCCGCCGCCCGGGTCGTGGCCGTCGAGCCCCGCCCTGCCCGCCGAGGCCGGCGGCTGGATGTCCAGCGACTCCTCCAACGACGTCTGGGTGGCATCGCGCGGCCCCGCCGCCGGCGAGAGCAGGCTGCCCCAGCGGGAGAACGGGCTGCGGGACAACGGACTGCGCGAGAACGGGCTGCGGGAGAACGGGCTGCCCCAGCGCGAGGGCGGCCTGCCCCAGCGCGGCGGACTGTCCGACGACACCCGCCCGTGGATGCGCGGCGTCGAGGCCGCGCCGCCCGCGCCGAACTCCTTCGACTTCCCCGAGACCGAGTCCGCGGCCACCGGCCCGATGCCGGCGATCCCGTCCGGCCCGTCCGGCCCGCCGAGCGGCGGCGCCGCCGGCAACGGCGGCAACGGCGAATACCTGCCGATCTTCGCCTCGGTGGAGTCGGCGTGGTTCGACCAGGCAGCCGCCGCGGCCGACGCGACGTGGAGCTCGCCCAAGGCGGACGCGGGCTGGAGCGCGGCCGAGGCCGTACGCGAGCCGGTGCGCGACGGCGCGACCGCCGCGGGCCTGCCCAAGCGGGTGCCCAAGGCGAACCTGGTGCCCGGCTCGGCCGACACCGTCTCGGCGCCGAAGGGCGTCGCCCCGATGCCGGCCGTCTCACCGGACCGGGTGCGCAGCCGGTTGTCCAGCTTCCAGCAGGGCTTCAGGGCCGCGCGCGACGACATCAGCGAGGGCAGGACGTACGGGTCCGGCCCCAGGGATAACAGTAGGGATGAGGGCGCATGAGCGAGCGCAACAAGCGGCCAGGGGAACGCAGCCGACTGTCGTTCATGCGACCGGCGGAGGAGAAGGTATGAACGACCTGAGCCACGCGGCACGCGGGGTGGACTGGTTAATCACCGACTTCGTCAGCACCGTTCCGGGGGTCGCGCACGCGGTGGTGGTCTCGTCCGATGGTCTGCCGTTGGCGGCGTCGGCGGGTTTTCCTGCTGATCGTGCTGATCAGCTGGCTGCGATCGCGTCGGGTTTGGTGTCTTTGACGCAGGGTGCGGCGCGGGTGTTCGAGGGGGGTGCGGTCAATCAGACGATTGTGGAGATGCAGCGCGGGCTGATGCTGATCATGTCGATCAGTGATGGTTCGTGTCTGGCTGTGCTGGCGGCGCCGGACTGTGACATGGGTCTGGTGGCGTATCAGATGACGCTGATGGTCGATCGCGCCGGTCAGGTGCTGACTCCGGCTGTGCGTGCGGAGCTGCGCGCCAGCCAGACCAGGTGATGTAGGTGAGCAATTCGTGGAACAGCGGCGGCTGGGAGCCCCCACCTCCGCCCCCAAGATCCGACCCCGCCTCGCCCGTCCGCCCCTACGCCGTGACCGGTGGACGGACGGCGCCGCGGGTCAAGCTGGCGATGGAGGCCCTGGTGTCATCGGCGACCGCCGAGCACCGGGAGTTCTCCCACATCACGCCCGAGTACAAGGCGATCAGCCAGCTCTGCCTGCAGGTCAGATCGGTGGCCGAGGTGTCGGCGCTGTTGCGGATCCCGCTCGGCGTGGTGCGTGTTCTGATCGCGGACATGGCGGCGGAGGGCCTGGTTCGGGTGCATCAGCCGCAGCTCGAGGCGGGTCGACCGGACGTCAACCTGCTGGAAAGGGTGCTCAGTGGACTTCGCAGGCTCTAGCCCCGGTCTGACCTCGACGAAGATCGTGGTCGCCGGGGGCTTCGGGGTGGGCAAGACGACGTTCGTCGGCGCGGTGTCGGAGATCATGCCGCTGACCACGGAGGCCGTCATGACCGACGCCTCCGCCGGTATCGACGACCTCGGCATGACGCCGCTGAAGACGACCACGACCGTCGCCATGGACTTCGGCCGCGTGTCTCTCGACCGCGACCTGATCCTGTACTTGTTCGGCACGCCCGGGCAGCACCGGTTCTGGTTCATGTGGGACGACCTCGTCCGCGGCGCCATCGGCGCGGTCGTCCTCGTGGACACCCGCAGGCTCGCCGACAGCTTCCCCGCCATCGACTACTTCGAGGAGGCCCAGCTTCCGTTCGTGGTCGGCGTGAACGGGTGGGACGGCCAGTACCCGCACAGCGACGCCGAGGTCCGCGACGCCCTGACGCTGGCCCCGCACATCCCCATGCTGCGGCTCGACGCCCGGTCGAAGGACTCGGTCAAGAACACGCTGATCCAGCTCGTGGAGCACGCGCTGACGGTTCGGATGGCCGTGCCAGGCTTTGGCGGCTAGCGGAGCGGCTAGGCTGGAGTCTTAGACGTACATTCGCTTCGAGGACTGGCCAACCACGTGTTCGAGACGCTTTCCGACCGGCTGACATCGGTCTTCTCCTCCCTCCGATCCAAAGGGCGGCTGTCCGATGCCGACATCGACGCCACCACCCGCGAGATCCGCATCGCCCTGCTTGAGGCCGATGTCGCGCTGCCGGTGGTCAAGGCGTTCGTCGCCCAGGTCAAGGAGCGTGCCCGCGGTTCCGAGGTCTCCCAGGCGCTGAACCCGGCGCAGCAGGTCGTCAAGATCGTCAATGACGAGCTGATCGGGATCCTCGGTGGCGAGACCCGCAGGCTGCGCTTCGCCAAGACGCCCCCGACCGTCATCATGCTGGCGGGCCTCCAGGGCGCCGGTAAGACGACGCTGGCGGGCAAGCTGGCCACGTGGCTGCGCGAGCAGGGCCACGCGCCCATGCTCGTCGCCGCCGACCTGCAGCGGCCCAACGCCGTCCAGCAGCTCCAGGTCATGGGCGAGCGCGCGCAGGTCGCCGTCTACGCGCCCGAGCCGGGCAACGGCGTGGGCGACCCCATCGAGGTGGCCCGCAGATCCATCGACGAGGCCAGGCGGCTCAACCACGACATCGTCGTCATCGACACCGCCGGTCGCCTGGGCATCGACCAGGAGATGATGAAGCAGGCCGCCGACATCCGCGACGCGGTCTCGCCCGACGAGGTCCTGTTCGTGGTCGACGCCATGATCGGCCAGGACGCCGTGGTCACGGCGCAGGCGTTCATGGAGGGCGTCGGCTTCGACGGCGTGGTGCTGACCAAGCTCGACGGCGACGCGCGCGGTGGCGCGGCCCTGTCGGTGCGGCACATCACCGGCCGGCCGATCATGTTCGCCTCCACGGGTGAGAAGCTCGAAGACTTCGACGCCTTCCACCCCGACCGCATGGCCTCGCGCATCCTCGACATGGGTGACATCCTCACCCTGATCGAGCAGGCCCAGAAGACGTTCGACGAGGAGCAGGCCGCCAAGATGGCGGGCAAGCTCACCTCGGGCGAGAACTTCACCCTCGAGGACTTCCTCGAGCAGATGCAGATGGTCCAGAAGATGGGGCCCATCAAGAACCTGCTCGGGATGATGCCCGGCATGGGGCAGATGCGCGACCAGATCAACTCCATCGACGATCGCGACCTCGACCGCATCGCGGCCATCATCCGCTCGATGACGCCCGCCGAGCGGCAGGACCCGAAGATCATCAACGGTTCGCGCCGCGCCCGCATCGCCAACGGTTCCGGCGTGAGCGTGAGCGCCGTGAGCAACCTCGTCACCCGCTTCTTCGAGGCCCAGAAGATGATGAAGCGGATGGCGGGCGGCATGGGCATCCCCGGCATGCCGGGCGGCAAGGGCAAGGCGTCCAAGCAGCAGAAGAAGGCCAAGAAGGGGCGGCGCGTCAGCGGCGACCCGCGCAAGGCCGCGCTGGGCAAGGGCGGCTCCGCCGACGGCGCGCCGGCCGAGCCGGCCCCGAAGGGCGGCGGCGTCCTCGGCAACCTCGGCGGCAAGCTCCCGCCGGGCGTCGAGCTCCCCCCGGGCTTCGACCCCTCCAAGCTCCGCCTCCCCGGCCAGAAGTAACGGCCTCGGGCCGGGACATCTGACCCACCGACCCCCGTCCGTCCTCCCGGACGGGGTCGGCTTCCTGCCCCACTGAACGAGCTCGTCGCTCTGAACTCACTGGGCGGGGTCGTTGACGCCGTGACCCCCCTTCCTCGCCTTTGGGGCCTCGCTCCGCGGGGCTTTAGGGAGGGGTTGGGGGATCTTTGCGGTGGGGTTTGGTGACGGGTCGTGAGCAGTGCCGTAGATCTGGCACAATGACATGTTGGAACACCGTGACCAGGTGGGTGCCCTCTCATCTCCCGCCGGACACGTTTGTCCCTGGAGCGTCGTCGCGTCGTGCCCCACTCGGCGAGGCGCCGTTCACCCACGTGCGAATGCAGGAGAGACCACACCCGTGGCAGTCAAGATCAAGCTCAAGCGGCTCGGCATGATCCGCAACGCTCAATACCGCATCGTCGTCGCCGACAGCCGCACCAAGCGTGACGGCCGGGCGATCGAAGAGATCGGCCTGTACCACCCGAAGGAAAACCCTTCGCGCATCGAGGTCAACGCCGAGCGTGCGGCCTACTGGCTGGGTGTCGGCGCGCAGCCGACCGAGCCGGTTCTCAAGCTGCTCAAGCTCACCGGCGACTGGCAGAAGTTCAAGGGCGAGCCCGCCCCTGAGCCGATGAAGGTCGCCGAGCCCAAGCCTGACCGTCACGCCCTCTACGAGGCCGCGGCCAAGGAGGCGCTGTCCGGTGGCGACACCGGCACGGCCGCCACCACGCCGAAGAAGGCCAAGAAGAAGGACGAGGCCGAGGCCCCCGCCGAGACCCAGGCCGAGGGCGAGGCCTGACGTGCTCGAGGAGGCTCTCGAGCACCTCGTGAAGGGCATCGTCGAACATCCTGACGATGTCCGGGTCCGCGCACGCCGCATTCGCAGCGGGCGCGTCCTGGAGGTCCGGGTGCACCCCGAGGACCTGGGCAAGGTCATCGGACGCGGCGGGCGCACCGCCAAGGCGCTGCGCACGGTCGTGAACGCCCTGGCCGACGGGAAGTACGTACGGGTCGATCTGCTCGATCTGCACGAAGCAGTCCGTTAGCGTCAGGTTTGCGCGCCCTCATCGGCTTCGTGCCGATGGGGGCGCTTGCGTTGAGAAGAGAAGGCAGGTTCACGTGCAGCTGGTCGTCGGCCGGATAGGCCGCCCGCACGGGGTACGCGGTGACGTGACCGTGGAGGTGCGCACCGACGATCCCGAGCTGCGCTTCGCCCCCGGCACCGCCATCGCCACCGACCCCGCGGGCCGGGGCCCCCTGGTGATCGAAGGACGCCGGTGGCACAAAGGCATGCTGCTGGTGGCGTTCGAAGGGGTGCACGACCGCGACGCCGCGGAAGAGCTGCGGGGCACCATGCTGGTCATCGACTCGGCCGACGTGACGCCGCCCGACGACCCCGACGAGTTCCACGACCACCAGCTCATCGGGCTGGCCGTGCAGACCGTCGCGGGTGAGCCCGTGGGCGAGGTGGAGGACGTGCTGCACCACGGCCAGGACCTCCTCGTCGTCCGCAGGAAGGGCCAGGACGACGCGCTGATCCCGTTCGTCAAGGCGCTGGTGCCCGAGGTCGACCTGGAGGCGGGACGGCTGGTCGTCGATCCGCCGGAGGGGCTGCTGTGATGCGGCTCGACATCATCTCCATCTTTCCCGAGTACTTCGCGCCGCTCGACGTCTCGCTGATCGGCAAGGCGCGCGAGCGCGGCACCCTCGACGTACGCGTCCACCAGCTGCGCGACTGGGCCCACGACGTGCACAAGACCGTGGACGACACGCCGTACGGCGGCGGTCCCGGCATGGTGATGAAGCCCGAGGTGTGGGGCGAGGCCATCGACGACGTGATCGAGGGCGGCTCGCCGCGCATGGTCGTGCCGACGCCGAGCGGCCGGCCGTTCACCCAGGAGCTGGCCCAGGAGCTGGCGCAGGAGCCGTGGCTGCTGTTCGCCTGCGGGCGCTACGAGGGCATCGACTCGCGGGTCATGGAGGAGTACTCCGGCCGCCTGCGCGTCGACGAGGTCAGCATCGGCGACTACGTGCTGGCCGGCGGCGAGGTGGCGGTGCTGGTCATGGTGGAGGCCGTCGGCAGGCTGCTGCCCGGTGTGCTGGGCAACGCTCAGTCGGCGGTGGACGACTCGTTCGCGCCGGGGGCGATGCGGAACCTCGTCGAAGGGCCCGTCTACACCAAGCCGCCGCTGTGGCGGGGGCACGAGGTGCCCGCCGTGCTGCTGTCCGGGCACCACGGAAACGTCGCCAGATGGCGGCGCGACGAGGCGATCCGGCGTACTGTACGGAACAGGCCGGAACTGGCGGCGGCGCTCGACCCCGCGACGCTCGACAAGCATGATCGCAAACTGCTCGAAGAGCTGTCGTTTCGCCTCCAGCCGGAAGATATGGCAAACTGAATCGCTGCCGACCAATCAGCGGTCGGTGTTGCGTGCCCGGGAAGAGCGACCCCGGACCCCAGGAGACAGCAAGCGCGTCCACTTCGCCGCCGTGCTCGTGCCGAGTACGGACGGGTGGACCTCCGCGTGCTCGCGAAACTTTGAGGAATAGACTCTCATGCACACGAAGATCCAGGAGCTCGAGAAGGCGACCCTGCGCGGCGACGTGCCGGACTTCCGTCCCGGTGACACGCTCGAGGTTCACGTCCGAGTCGTCGAAGGCAACCGTTCCCGAATCCAGGTCTTCAAGGGCTTCGTCCTGCGCAGGCAGGGCAGCGGCGCCCGCGAGACCTTCACGGTCCGCAAGGTCAGCTACGGCGTCGGCGTCGAGCGCACCTTCCCGGTGCACAGCCCGGTCATCGAGAAGATCGTCCTCGTGACCCGTGGTGACGTCCGCCGCGCCAAGCTCTACTACATGCGTGACCTTCGCGGTAAGGCCGCCCGCATCCGCGAGAAGCGTGAGACGACGGCCGCCAAGTAAGCGTCGTTTTCCGATGGCCCGCGCTAACGCGCGGGCCTTTCGGCTTTACAGCGGCGTTTCCTTTATGTGGAGCGACTCGTGCGTGGGTGTAACGTCGGTCGAGGGTTGTCGGGCCTGGTCATCATCTAGGCTCGTCAGCGATGACTAGCGAAAGCCAGGAGCACGGCGCTGCGCGCCGCCCTGTCGAGGACGAGGTGGACGTGGTCGCCGAAGAGACTCACAAGCCGGCCAAGGGTGAAAAAAAGGAGAAGAAGGGGTCGTTCTGGAAAGAGCTCCCTGTTCTCATCGTCGTCGCCCTTGTGCTGGCCCTGATCATCAAGACGTTTGTGGTCCAGGCCTTCTACATTCCGTCGGAGTCGATGGAGAACACCCTGCTCAAGAACGACAGGGTCCTGGTCAACAAGCTCGTCTACCACACTCGTGACATCGAGCGCGGTGACGTGGTGGTCTTCTCCGGCGTCGACTCCTGGGACGGCGAGTTCCAGATGGAGGAGCCGTCCAACGCGGTCGCGGGCTTCTTCCGGTGGGTGGGCACCGCCTTCGGGTTCGTGCCCGGCGAGAAGGACTACATCAAGCGCGTCATCGGCGTCGGCGGCGACCACGTGAAGTGCTGTGACTCCAAGGGCCGCATCACGGTCAACGGCACCCCGATCGACGAGGAGAGCTACCTCTATCCGGGCAACGTGCCGTCCGACACGTTCTTCGACATCACCGTGCCGCAGGGGCGGCTGTGGGTGATGGGCGACCACCGGTCCGTCTCGCTCGACTCGCGCTCCCACACCGGCGATCCAGGGGGCGGGTCCATCCCCGTCAGCCAGGTCATCGGGCGGGCCTTCGTGATCGTCTGGCCGTTCGACCGGTTCTCCTCCATCGACATCCCTGAGACGTTCGCACAGCCCTCGCTGCAGGCGCTCGGCGGCTCGGTGCCGGTGGTCGCCGGCTTCGGGCTCGCCGTACCCTTGGTCCTGGTTCGTCGGCGCCTGAGGAGGCGTCGATGACCTTCACCAAGAAGGCGGAGGGCGTGGCGAAAGAGAAGAAAAAGGGCGGGTTTCGCGAGACCGTCCTGCTGCTCGTCTTGGGGGTCGGCATCGCGCTGCTGCTCCAGGCGTTCGTGATCGGTTCGTTCTACATCCCGTCGGAGTCGATGGAGAACACCCTGCAGATCAACGACCGGGTGTTCGTCAACAAACTCTCCGGCAAGCCCGAGCGCGGCGACATCGTGGTGTTCAAGGGATGGGACGGCGAGGACACGATCAAGCGGGTCATCGGCGTCGGCGGCGACAAGGTGGTGTGCTGCGACAAGCAGCGGCGCATCACGGTCAACGGCACTCCGCTCGACGAGGAGTCCTACCTCTACCCCGACGACTACCCGTCCGGCGACAAGTTCGACGTCACCGTGCCCGCGGGCAAGCTGTGGCTGATGGGCGACCACCGCAGCGCCTCGTTCGACTCAAGGGGCCACGCCAAGGAGCCGGGGCGCGGCTTCATCTCGGAGGACGACGTCATCGGCAAGGCCGTGGTGCGTTACTGGCCGCTGTCGCGGGGCTATCTGTTCTCCCGTCCCGAGACCTTCGACAAGGTCAAGTAGCCTCTCGCTTCAGGTCGCGGTTTGCGGCGAATGGGGCGTACGCTGCCTGTGTCATGACAGTTGCGTTCCGCCCTCGACCGAGCGTCGTCCGGCGCGATTCCGGACTCTACGCCTATGAGCGTGCGCTTGCCCGCCGCGGCCTCACCCCCATCGCGGGCGTCGACGAGGCCGGCCGTGGCGCGTGCGCGGGCCCGCTGGTGGTCGCCGCCGTCATCCTGCGCAAGCCGGTCGCGGGGCTCGGCGACTCGAAACTGCTGAGCCCGCCGGTGCGCGAACGCCTCTACGACCAGATCATGCGCGTCGCCCACATAGGCGTAGTGATCATCCCGCCTGGGGAGATCGACGCCAAAGGTCTGCACAAGTGCAACGTTTCAGGAATGCGGCGAGCTGTCGCACAGTTGCCCTGTGACCCGGAGTACATCCTGACGGACGGTTTCCCGGTTCCCGGGCTGCCGGCGCCGTCACTGGCCGTGTGGAAGGGGGACCAGGTGGCCGCGTGCGTGGCGGCCGCGTCGATCGTGGCCAAGGTGACCCGAGACCGCCTGATGGTCGCGCTCGACGAGCGCTACCCGCATTACGGCTTCGCCGAGCACAAGGGGTACGTCACACCGGGACATCGGCTGGCGCTGGAAACGCACGGCCCGTGTCCCGATCACCGTTACTCCTTCGTCACGGTGGCGAGGGGGATGGGTGAGAATGAAATGGGGGCCGGGGTTGCCTGAGCAGGCACACCGGGGGACCGGTACGACAGGAGGACCGCGATGAGCGCAGAGGATCTCGAAAAGTACGAAACCGAGATGGAGCTGCAGCTTTACCGCGAATACCGCGATGTCGTCGGTTTGTTCACATACGTGGTGGAGACTGAGCGGCGGTTCTATCTGACCAACTCGGTCGATCTCGACGTCCGTACCGCGGAGAACGGCGACGTCTTCTTCGACGTGAAGATGCAGGACGCCTGGGTGTGGGACATGTATCGGCCGGCGCGGTTCGTGAAGAACGTGCGCGTGGTGACGTTCAAGGACGTCAACGTCGAAGAGCTCGCCAAGGCGGACCTGGAGATGCCCAAGGAGGGGTTCTCGGGGTAGCCCGCCGCCTCACGTGAGGCCGGCGTCGTGGGCGAGGAGGGCGATCTGGGTGCGGTTGTCCAGGTCGAGCTTGGTCAGGATGCTGGACACGTGGGCCTTCACCGTCGTGACGCCCATCGCCAGGTCGGTGGCGATGTCGGCGTTCGTACGGCCCTGGGCGATCGCCAGCGCCACCTCGTGCTCGCGGGGCGTCAGCACGGCCAGCGCGGCCCTGGCCCGCTCGTAGGCGCCCGCCTGGGCGACCGTACGTTCCATCAGACGCCGGGTGATGCGCGGTGACAGGATCGGATCGCCCGCCGCCACCCGGGTGATCGCCTCCACGATCCGCGGCGGCGAGGTGTCCTTGAGCAGGAAGCCCGCGGCGCCCGCGCGCAGGGCGTGCAGGACGTTCTCGTCGGTGTCGAACGTGGTCAGCACGATCACCTCCGGCGGCCGCGTCCGCGCTCGCAGGCGGCGGGTGGCGGTGATGCCGTCGACGCGGGGCATGCGCAGGTCCATCAGGACGACGTCGGGGGCGTGGGCGTCGGTGGCGGTGATCGCCTCCTGGCCGTCGGCCGCCTCGGCCACGACCGTGATGCCGGCGGCGCCGTCGAGCATCATGGACAGGCCCGCCCGGACCAGGGCGTCGTCATCGACCAGGAGCACGCGGATCATCCGGGCCATGCTAGCGGGGGCCGCCGCTCGGGCCCAGGGGCATCGTGGGGCGGCACCGCCCGGGTGTCAGTCCCGAATGCGGCACACGTCGCGAACGCAACGCCTCTCGCGACGTGGATCGGACGCACGTGGTCCCCGCTATGGCGTCGGCCAAGGTAGCCGGGCCGTGAGGTGGAACTCGCCGTCCTTCTTGCCGTGGTCCAGTTGCCCGCCGTCCAGGCGTACTCGCTCGGTCAGCCCCACCAGGCCGAGGCCGCTGCCCGTCGCTGTGGGGGTCGTGCCCGCCGGAGGCAGCGGGTTGCTGATCTCGATGCGCAGGTCGTCGCCGGGTTCGCCCCGCAGGTGGATCTCGACCGGCAGGCCGGGGGCGTGTTTGCGAGCGTTGGTGAGGGCCTCCTGGACCACCCGGTAGGCGGTCTTGTCCATCGGGGGCGGCAGCGCGCCCGTCAGCTTGTCGCGTAGCCGTACCGGCTGGCCCGCTCCTTGCGCCTCCTCGATCAGGGTGGGCACGTCGGCCAGGCCGGGAGGCGGCTCCAGCTCGTCACGTTCGTCGTCCTGCTCATGCAGCAGACTGATCACGCTGCGCAGCTCCTCCAGCGCCTGGTGCACGCCCGCCCGCACCACCCCCGCCGCCCTCGCGAGCTGCTCGGGGGAGGAGTCGGGACGGTACTCCAGCGCGCCCGCGTGCGTGGCCACCAGGGACAGGCGGTGCGCCAGCACGTCGTGCATCTCCCTGGCCAGCAGGCGGCGCTCGGCCGCCCGCGCCTCGGCCACCCGCCTGCCCTGCTCCGCCTCGGCGCGCTGGGCGCGTTCGTGCAGGGAGATGAGCAGGGCGCGGCGCGAACGGGCCCACGCGCCCCAGCCGAGCAGCGCGCCGTACGAGGCACAGATCAGCAGCAACCACCAGGACAGCGAGATGCCCGAATTGGGCCGCCACCAGCCCTGGATCAGGTGAGCCGCCATGCCCGCTGCCGCCACCCCCGCCGCCACCGGGAACCGCCTGCGCTGCGCCACCTGCAACGCGCCCATCGTCGCCGCCGGCGTCGCCACCGGGGACAGCGTCGCCAGCACGGTGGCGGCGAGCGCGCCGTGCACCGGCCACCACAGCTGGGCCACCGCCGCCGCCAGGCTCGCCACCGCGATCGCCACGTCCATGCCCCAGGTGGGCCCACCCTCCAGACTCCACAACGTCACGCCGGTCAGCGCGCCCATCGCCAGGAGGACGACGGCGACGGCGAGGGAGAACCGGAGTCGGAACGCGCTCATCGGGCCAGGCTAGCCCGCGGCCCTTCCCGGCCATCACCTACCAAAGTCGGAGGCCCGGGCCACTGGGGGAGGAGGCGCCGCGGCCTCGCGCCCGATGTGGCGGGCTGGGGGCGTGGGTCATCGTTGGCTGCAGCTTCTCCGGGACGTCCGGTCGGCTCGGTCGCGGGCCGGTGGAGCTCAATCCCCATCAACACCCCCCAAGAGGACAGGTGGCGTCATGAACAAGTCCCTTCGAAGGCCGCTCATCGTCGGCGGCGCCGCTGTGGCCGCGCTGGTCGTGTGGGCGGTGGCGGTGCCCGTGGCAGGGGTCGCGCTGACCGTGCACATGGGCGGCGGCCCGCAGGAGGTCGGGCCCGTGTCCGTGGTCGTGGCGAGCCTGGTGATCGGGCTGGCGGGGTGGGCGCTGCTGGCCGTGCTGGAGCGGGTCGCGTCCAGGCCGGGCCGCGTATGGACGGTCGTCGCGCTGGCCGTCCTCGTCCTGTCCCTGCTCGGGCCGCTCGGCGGTGCGGTCGGTGGTGGCGCGATGTCGGTGCTGATCGTGATGCACCTGGTCGTCGGCGGCGTCCTCGTGGGCGGGCTGGCGCGGCGATGAGCCGGCCTACGCCGGGCAGAGCGCCGTGGTCGCTCGTCCGTCCCCTGAAGCGTCGCCTTCCCGTACGTACCAGGAGGTCCTCATGACAGTCCTCGCCCAGGCGATCGACGTCACCCGCCGTTACGGCGAGGTGTGCGCGCTCGACCGCGTCTCCCTGGACATCCGGGCAGGCGAGCTGGTCGGGCTGCTCGGCCCGAACGGCGCCGGCAAATCCACTCTTATCAACCTCTTCACCGGCCTGCGCAGGCCGACGTCGGGCACCGTCACGTTGTTCGGCGGCTCGCCGGGCGATCCTCATGTACGGCGCGGCATCGGCGTGACGCCCCAGGAGACCGGACTGCCCGAATCGTTGCGCGTCGGGGAGATCGTCTCCTTCGTCGCCGCGCACTTCCCCGACAGCGTCGCCACGACCGAGCTGCTCGGCCGCTTCGGGCTGGACGACCTGGCCAAACGGCAGGTCGGCGGGCTGTCCGGCGGGCAGCGGCGGCGGCTGGGAGTGGCGCTGGCGTTCGTGGGGAGGCCGCGGCTGGTGTTCCTGGACGAGCCCACGACCGGGCTGGACGTCGAGGGCCGTCGGGCGCTCTGGGACGGCATCAGGGCGTTCCACGAGGACGGCGGCACCGTCCTGCTCACCAGCCACTACCTGGAGGAGATCGAGGCGCTGGCCGAGCGGGTCGTGGTCGTCGGCGAGGGACGCGTGCTGGCCGACGACACGATGCGGGCTGTGCGCGGCATGGTCGGTACGTGGCGCGTCTCGCTCACCACCGACCACCTGCCCGCGTTGCCCGGCGTGCTCACCACCGACCACCTGCCCGCGTCGCAAGGCGTGCTCGCCGCGGAAAGGTTGCCCGGCGTCCCCGCCTCCGGGCGCGTGGATGGCCGTTTCGAGCTGGTCGTCAGTGATGCCGATCGGCTGGTGGTGGAGCTGGTGCGGAGTGGGGTGGCGTTCTCCGGGCTGGAGATCAGACCGGCCACGCTCGAAGAGGCCTTTCTCGCCCTCACCTCCAAGGAGACCGCCGATGTCTAGCCTGGTGCTCGCGCACACCCGTTTCCTGCTCATCGAGCAGATCAGGACCCCGGTGGGCCTGCTCGCCGCCGCGTTCTTCCCGGCCGTCGCGATGGTGGCGTTCGTGGTGCCGTACACGGGTCAGGACCCGGCGGCGGCGACCACCGCGACGAGTTCGCTGATGTTGTTCGGCGCCATGTCGTCCGCGCTGACCGGGCTCGGCACCGCGGTCTCGCAGGATCGGGAGCAGCCGTGGAACCCCTACCTGCGCACCTTGCCCGCCGGGCCGCTGCCGCGGTTCGCGGGGCGCATCCTGTCGACGCTGGCGGTGATGCTGATCTCGGTGGTGCCCGTACTGGTGATGGGGGCGCTGTTCACGGCGGCGACGATCACGCCGGGCAGGCTGCTGCTGGGGCTGGGCGCGCTGGTGGTGAGTGTCGTGCCGTTCATGATGATGGGGTTGTTCGTCGGGTTCGTGCTGGTGTTCAAGGCGGCGATGGCGGTGTCGCAGCTGCTGTTCTTCCCGATGGCGATTCTCGGTGGGTTGTTGCTGCCGCCGCAGATCCTGCCAGGGTTCGTGCAGGTCATCTCGCCGTACGTGCCCACCAGAGGTGCGGCCGAGCTGATCTGGTGGGCGGTGGCCGGTGTCCGGCCGGGGGTGGTGCCGCTGGTCATGCTGGGTGTGTGGACGGTGGGGATGGGGGTCGCGGCCGTGTGGGCGTACCGGCGGGACGAGGGTCGGCGCTTCTCCTGACAGCACCCATGGAACGCACACCCGCAGCCACTGTCTGAAGGCTCAACCACAGCCGTCACCGCGGCCTTGTCGCTCATCCACAGCCGTCACCAGGGCCTTGTCGCTCACCCGCAGCCGTCACCAGGGCCTTGTCGCTCATCCACAGCCGTCACCACGGCTCGTCGCTCATCCACAGAATCCCGTTCGGCCGATTCCAGTCCGCCTGCATCCGCGAAAGTCATGCCGCACCCCGCATCCACCCGACAGGACGGAGTTCGGCAGATGGCCACCGAGAGCAAGCAGGAGCTGGGCAAACGCGGCGAGCAACTGGCGGCGGCCTACCTCGAGTCCGAGGGCATGCGCGTGCTCGAACGCAACTGGCGCTGCCGACACGGCGAGATCGACATCATCGCCGAAGACGGCCGCACCCTGGTCGTCGCCGAGGTCAAGACCAGATCGAGCAGGTCACACGGCTCGGCGCTCGAGTCGGTGAGCCGGGTCAAGCTGGCCAGGCTGCGGATGCTGGCGGCCCAGTGGCTGTCCGGTCAGCCCCGTACGTACGAGTCGGTGCGCGTGGACGTGGTCGCCCTCGAACGGTTCGCGGGTGACTTCTCCCTGCGGCACGTACGGGGGGCGATCTAGGTGGCCGTGGCCCGTACGCGGAGTGTGGCCCTGGTGGGGGTCGCGGGCCGCACGGTCGAGGTGGAGGCCGACGTGGGCAACGGCCTGGCCGGCATCCACCTCATCGGCCTGCCCGACACCGCTCTGAGCGAGGCCCGCGACAGGGTCAGATCGGCCATGGTCAACAGCCATTACCCCTGGCCCGACGCGCGCATCATCGTCAGCCTCTTCCCGGCCAGCCTGCCCAAGCGCGGTTCGCAGTTCGACCTGGCCATCGCCGTGGCCATACTCGGAGCGGCGGGCGTGGTCCCAGCCGAGCGCATCGCGGAGCCGTTCTTCCTGGGGGAGCTGGGGCTCGACGGCCGCATCAGAGGCGTACGCGGCGTGCTCCCCTCCGTCCTCGGGGCGGCCAGGCATGGCGATGTCACGGTCGTGGTCCCGGCGGCGAACGCGGCGGAGGCCGTCCTCGTACCTGACGTGAAGGTCATCCCGGTCGGCGACCTGCGCCAGCTCGTGGAGTGGCTGCGTAAGGGGGACGAGCCGCCCAGCCCGGCGGTCGAGGAGCAGCAGGAGCCGGAATCCGCCGAGCCGCCCCAGACCACCGGCGCCCCCGACGTGGACCTGGCCGACGTCGTGGGCCAGCCGGTCGCGCGCCGGGCCCTTGAGGTGTGCGCGGCGGGCGGCCACAACCTGTGGATGCTCGGCCCGCCCGGCACGGGCAAGACCATGCTCGCCGAACGCCTCCCGACCCTCCTGCCCGACCTGGTGCTCGACCATGCTCTGGAGGTCACCGCCATCCACTCGGTGGCAGGCACCCTGCCGCCCAACGCGCCCATGATGTGCCGCCCGCCCTTCGTCAGCCCGCATCACACGGCCACAGCGGCCGCGATCATCGGCGGCGGCAGCACGACCGTACGTCCCGGGGCGGTCTCGCTCGCGCACCGAGGCGTGCTGTTCCTCGATGAGGCGCCCGAGTTCCAGCGCAGCGTGCTCGACGCCCTGCGGCAGCCTCTGGAGTCGGGGCGGGTGACGGTGTCGCGGTCGGTGGGCTCGGTGACGTTCCCCGCCAGGTTCATGCTCATCCTGGCCGCCAACCCGTGCCCGTGCGCGCAGGCCGAGGACCAGAACGACACCTGCCGATGTTCACCGACGGTCAAACGCCGCTACATCGGCAGGCTCTCGGGCCCGCTGCTCGACCGGATCGACATGAAGGTCACGGTCGTCCGGTCGTCGCGACGGGAGCTTCTGGCCGATCGGCAGTTCGTGGAGGACAGCAAGACGGTGGCGGAGCGCGTACTCGCTGCCCGCGAACGCGCCGCAGCCCGCCTGGCGGGCACTCAGTGGCGCTCCAACGCCGAGATCCCGTCCGCCGTCCTGCACGCCGACTTCCGCCCATCGGCCGAGGCCATGCGCCCCATGACGGCCTGCCTCGACAGCGGCACCCTGACCGCCCGCGGCTTGGACCGCGTGGTCCGGGTCGCCTGGACGCTCGCCGATCTGGCCGCGAAAGACGCCCCCGGCCAGGACGAGACCAACACCGCGCTGGGCTTCTGGCTCGGCACCCACTCCTGATCCGTCCGATCCCTGCCTGAAGGAGCGACCCCATGCCCCTTACTCCCGCGTACCGACGCCCCCTGCGCGGCACCACCCCACCGACGGCCCCCTTCCCACAGGTGACAGAGACCCCCAGCATCGAACGCCTGGGCACTCCTTTCTCAGCGGCAACCATGTACGTCGCTCCACCCGTCTCGGATTCCCCCGCACCCGCTTCCAGCGAGGCGTCCTTCACACCTTCGTATCCGTCGAACCGGAACGTCCGAGGGGCGTTCTTCACCCTCGGCCCCTGGGACGCCGACCCGTCCTCACCGCCACCCCTCGCCAGTCGGACACCGACCCCCATCACCGAACGTCCGGGAAAGGCACCATCACCCGCTGCTGAGCCGCAGACCGTCACCGAGAGCGCAGCCCGGATGGGACCCGACACCGCATCCAGGACGGACACTGTCGCCGGGGCGGGAACCGCAGCCGGGACGAGGGCAGTGGCCAGGACAGACACTGTCGCCGGGGCGGGCGGGACGGGGACAGGGGCCAGGACAGGCACCGGAGCCGGGCCGGAGAGCGGAACTAGGACGGGCGCCGGGTCCGGACCGAGGGCTGGCGGGGGACCGAGCGAGGCGGAGGCCAGAGCGGCACTGATGCGAGCCTGCGACGTAGGCGACGTGATCATGGGTCGCCTCGTCGCCGCATACGGAGCCCCACAAGCCGTCAAGGCGATCCGTTCCCGCACCCTGCCGCCGGAGTTCGTGGCCCAGGAAGCCCAGCAGGAACGTCCACCGGACCTGACCACTCGCCTTCACACCTGGTACGCCCGCCTCGCAGCCGCCAACCCGGCAGCCGACCTGGCGGCGGGCACCGGATCCGGCGCCCGCCTGATCATCCCCGGCGACCCGGAATGGCCCACCCAACTGGACCAGCTGGGCCCGAGCCGTCCCTTGGCCCTGTGGGTGCACGGCGACGCGGACCTGCGCTTCTCCTGCCTCAAATCCGTCTCCATCGTGGGAGCCAGAGCCGCCACCCCGTACGGCTCGCACACGGCGGCCGAGTTCGGCGTGGGCCTCGGCGAGTCGGGCTGGACCGTCGTGTCCGGCGGAGCCTTCGGCGTCGACGGAGCCGCTCACCGAGGAGCCCTGGCGGCCGGCGCACCGACGGTCGCGGTCCTGGCCTGCGGTGTGGACGTCTGCTACCCCAGCAACCACGAGACGCTGTTCGCCGCCATCAAGGAACAGGGCGTGGTGATCAGCGAATGCCCACCGGGCGTCCACCCGACCAGGGCGCGCTTCCTCATCAGGAACCGCCTGATAGCAGCCCTGTCGAGAGGAACGGTGGTGGTCGAGGCCGCCATCCGCAGTGGCGCACTCAACACGGCCACCCACGCCCTGTCACTCAACCGGCACCTAGGAGCGGTCCCGGGCCCGATCACCTCGTCCATGTCCGCGGGCTGCCACAAGCTCCTCCGCGAACGCAAGGCCGTCTGCATCACCTCACCCGAGGACATGATCGACCTGGTCGGAGTGATGGGCGAGGACCTCGCCCCGCACGTACGCGCCCCCGCCGTCCCGAGAGACCGTCTCAACGAACCCACGAAGAAGGTTCTGGACGCCGTCCCCGCCCGCGGCGGCGCCGGCCCGGCCTCGATCGCAGTGGCGGCCGGCGTGACTTTGGACGCGGCACTGAGCGCCTTGGGCGGCTTGGCAGCGGCCGGCTACATCGAACGAACCCCACGCGGCTGGCGCCTCCGCAAACAAACCACCTCCTACCGTAAGGCCCCCGACACCCTCGCCCTCCAACCCCCACCAACCCCCGAACCCGACCCCACAGAACTCCCCCCACCTCCGGACGATCTCCTGTACGCAGGCTACGAAGGGTGACGAATCTCCAGCATCATGAGCAGACCACGATGCAACGGAAGACGGCCGACCTCTCACGTCCCAGATGAGGGCCGGGTGGAGGAAGCTTCGGAGCTGCCCTTTTGCGACGTAGGTGAGGCATGTCCGTGAGGAGGGCAGGAAAGTGGCGCCGAAGTAGGGGTCACTCACGGTGAAACGCCCTCGCGGCGGGGATCCGGGCCTCACAATGAATGCGCGGCCATCGTTTCCCTCTCCTGCGGTCTCGACCATCGCCCGTGATGGATCAAACGGTGGCCGTCACCACTCCTTCGCCCGCATGCTGGGGTGCGTTGCGACCAGCACTAGCACCCGAGCACCCGTCAGGGGTCCAAGATTCGGCCGTCGTCGACACACTGCGGCCCTCGTCATGATCTTGCTCACCCACATCACTCCTGGGCCCTCCTCGCCCGGCGTGCTCGCCCGCTTCGCTCGTGGGCCCTTCTCGCCTGGGGTGTTGGCCCGCTTTGCTCGTGGGTCCTTCTTGCCTGGCGTGCTCGCATGTTTTGCCCGTGGACCTCCCTGCCTGGCGTGCTCGCATGCCTTTCGCGGGCCGTGCCGGCACGACTTGCTTGGCCGCCTCTCGCAGGACCTGCTCGCGGGCTCTCGTCACCCGGCTTGCTCGTGGGCGACCCCGTGCGGGCCACGCCTGTGGGCTCTCATCGCGTGTTCTCTCCGGCGTCGGATCGATGGTTGGCGGCCCTCTGCAGTGGGAGTTTCCTGGGGCTACTAGCGGGTGGGGTTGCGTGTTGGGGTTGGTGGTGGGCGGGGCTTGGGGGAGATTTGGGGGATGGGTGTGGATAGGGAAGAGGTTGTGGCGGAGTTCGGGCGGTATTTGCGGCTGGAGCGGGATCTTTCGCCTCATACCGTTCGGGCTTATCTGGGGGACGTCAACTCGTTGCTCGATCACCTCGGCGGGCGGATCGAGGTGCTTGAGATCGGGGTGCTGAGGGAGTGGCTGGCCGGGCAGCATGCGGCGGGGAAGGCGCGGGCCACGTTGGCGCGGCGCACCGCCTGTGCCCGTACGTTCACCGCCTACTGCCATCGGCGAGGGTGGCTGGCGAATGATCCCGGGCTGTTGCTGGGCAGCGCCAAGGCGGGGCGGGAACTGCCTGCGGTGCTTGACCAGCGGCAGGCCGAGGCGGTGCTGGGGGTGGCGTCCGCCGGGGAGCCCAAGGAATTGCGCGATCAGGCGATGCTTGAGCTGCTGTACGCCACCGGGGTGCGGGTGAGCGAGCTGTGTGCGCTCGACGTCGATGACGTGGATCGGGAACGGAACGTCATCCGAGTGCTGGGCAAGGGGCGTAAGGAGCGGGTGGTGCCGTTCGGGGCGCCGGCGTTGCGGGCGTTGGATCGGTGGTGCATCCACGGGCGGCCGCTCTGGGTGCGGGAAAGGACCGGGCCGGCGCTCTTCCTGGGGGTGCGGGGCGGTCGTATCGATGCGGGGACGGTACGGCGGGTGGTGCACGCGAGGGTGGCCCAGGTTGACGGGGCGCCGGACATGGGGCCGCATGGGTTGCGGCACAGTGCGGCCACTCACCTGCTCGAAGGCGGCGCGGATCTGCGGAGCGTTCAGGAGTTGCTGGGGCATGCGTCCTTGAACACCACGCAGATCTATACGCATGTCTCGATCGAGCGGTTGCGGGCGGCATACCGGCAGGCGCATCCGAGGGCTTGACCTGGTCAACGGCTCTGATGGCCAGGGGTTCTGCCTCTTCGGCCTCGGGTTCGGTCATGGCGGCTCTTCCGGTGCTGGCCTCTGGCCGGAGTGTGGCGGCGTGGCCGGGATCGGCCGGCCCTGCGTCTGCGGCAGCTGAGGGTGATGAGGAGGAGGGTCGCCAGGAGGGCTGCGATGGCGAGGGCGGCGGGGTGCGGGGACGAGGCAGCTCGTATGAGGGTGGGGATCGGTTCCGGGTCGGGCGTGGTGATCTGCGGGTCGCTGTGCAGGCCTTTCGCGGATGTTGTCGTGAAGGCGTTCTGACCGGCGGCATCAGGCCAGGTGCCGGCAGTGGTGGCGGTTGCAGTGCTGGCCGTGGCGTCGGCCGGAGTGCTGGCCGCGGGGTCCGCCTGGGTCTTGGTGGTGGGGTCCGCTGGGGTATTGATCGTGGGGTCCGCCTGGGTCTTGGTGGTGGGGTCTGTTGGCGTCTTGGTTGTGGCGGTGGGCCAGGTGTCGACTGCCCTGCTGGCCGGTGTGTTGGCTCCCGGCGTTGTGGCGGGGGTTTGCGTGTTGGTGGTCGGGTTGCTGGTGGTGGCAGGTGAGCGGTTGTCCGTGTTTTCGCCGGTGGCTCGGCTGTGGCTGCGGTCGGGGCTGTCCCAGAAGGGGAGGAGGCGGGTGGGGGCGTGGCTTAGGAGGTGGAGGGGGTTGAGGTATTGGGCGTCGCGGATGAGGCCCCAATGGAGGCAGGACTCTGGGCAGTGCGGTTTCGAGGGGGCTGCAATCACGCCTATCTCGGTGCCTGGGGCTACGGGGTGGCCGCGGGCCAGGGAAGGGGTCACGGGGAGGTACGTGGTGCGGAGGCCGTTCGGGTGGTCGATGGTGACCACGCCTTTGCCTGCTATCGGGCCTGAGAAGCGGATGGTGCCCGGGCCGGCTGCCAGGACCGGGGTGGCGACCGGGGCGGCCAGGTCGATGCCGCGGTGGCCCGCCAGCCAGGGCATGGGTGGTGGGGCGAAGCGGCGGATGATGCGGGGGTGGCCGTTCAATGGCCAGCGCCAGGTGGGAGCCGGAGCCGAGGGAGAGGCTCTGGCCGGGGGTGCTGAGGTGGGGAGGAGGGTGGATGTCGTGATGAGGGTGACCAGGAGGGCGGCCTTGGCGAGGGCCGTCAGGGAGTGATGGCTACGTGAGAGAGCTCCCTGAGTGCGGGTGAAGCGGTTGAGGGGTGTGGTCTCGGTGGGTTTGAGGGTGGGGGGTTCGACGTTCATGCGCGGGAGTTTGGCGGGTGAGGTGGGGGCCGCGGAGTGGTGAACGTCGTTCTGTGGAGAAGCAGGGGTTGACGGGGCGGGGCTGTGGATTGGCGTACTGGACTTGGGCTGGTCGGTGGGTGGCTTGGTCAGGTGGAGTGGCGTTTCGCGGTCATGTAGGTCGCTGTTGTGGTGGGCATCTGTGGGGGTGCCGGGCGGGTAGGACGGGGGCCTTTGGGGTGGATGGGGGAGAGCCAGATCCAGAACGTGCTCAGGGCTATGCCGCCTGCGCAGATGAGGATCACCGGGCGTAGGCCGATCAGTTCCGCCAAGAGACCGCCCGCCAGGCCGCCCAGCGCCAGTACGCCCTGGATGGCGAAGGTCATCGTGGCGTTCACCCGGCCTCGCAGTTCCGGGCTCGTTTCGCGCAGGACGATGGCGCCCATGCAGGTGGCGAAGGCGACCACGATGGCGCCGGCGACCGTACCGGCTAGAGCGAGCATGAGGAGCTTCCACCACAGCGGGCCGGTCAGCAGGCCCACGGTGAGGATCTCGGCGGGGAAGAAGATCACGGACAGGAGGAGTACGCGGTTCTCGCCGTACTTCTTCGACAGGCGGGCGGTCAGCCAGGCTCCCAGGAGGCCGCCGGCGCCGCCCAAGGCAATGAGTACGCCTATCAATCCCTTGGGGATGCCAAGCGTGTTGACCATGTAGAGCATGTAGACGGCTGTATACGCCATGGCGAAGAAGTTGATCGTGACGCCGGCGAACAGGAGCGCGCGCAGCACCGGGTGCGTGACGCTCGCCTTCAGGCCCTCCACGATGTCGCGCCACATGCCCTTGGAGACGGCGGGGGTGTTCCGCTCCGGCGTACGGATGGTGCGCAACAGCAGGGCCGAGGTCAGGAAGGACAGCGCCTCCGCCAGTACGGCCAGCGGCGCCGTCAATACCTGCACGAGGAGACCGGCCAGGCCGGGGCCGGCGACCGAGGCCACCGAGTACGTCGTCTGGAGGCCCGCCATCGCCTCCGTTCGCTGCTCGGGGCCCGCTACCGCCGCGATGTGCGGGAAGTTGGCCGCCTTGAAGAGCACGCCGGCCGTACCGATGACCAGTGCCACGACGATCAGCCACGTCACGTTCAGGATGCCGAGCAGCCACGCCAGGGGGACCGTGGCGGCTGCGGCGCAGGACGTCAGCTCGCACGCGATCATCAGCGGCCTGTGACGGGTGAGGCGGTCGGCGATCGCCCCCGACTGGAGGCCGAACAGCAGCACCGGTACGGACGCCGCCGCCGTCAGCATCCCCATCTGCGCCGGCGACGCCGTCAGCAGCGCCACGGCAGTCAGGGGGATGGCCAGCTTGGAGACCTCGGAGCCGGTGATCGAGATCGTCCGGGCCGACCACAGCAGGCGGTAGTCGCGCTGTTTGCGCAAGGGCTGAGGGCCCGCGGAACTCTGAAAGGAACGCTTCATAGATGTGAAGATAATCCTTCATAGTTGTGAAGGCAACCTTTCATATCTCGGGGAGTGGGTACCTTTGGCTCATGACGGGCGAGATATCGGCGCTCAGCGACCCCAAGGCGATGCGGGCGCTGGCACATCCGGCGAGACTGGCGATCCTGCAGCGACTCGGCTCACACGGCAGCGCCACTGCCACCGAGGTGGCCGAGGGCGCGGGGATCACCCCCAGCGCCGCCAGCTACCACCTGCGCATGCTCGCCAAGTACGGCTTCGTCGAGGACGCGCCCCCTCGCGGCGACGGCAGGGAACGCCTGTGGAAGTCCGCGGAGCGGAAATTCTCCGTCGGCATCGAGCCCGAGGATCAGCCCGAGGTGCGGGCCGCCAAGCAGATGCTGATCGAGGCGTTCCGGCGTGCGGCCAACGAGGAGGCGGAACGGGCGCTGCAGACGATCGAGCGCGAGCCCGACGACTGGCGGGACGCGATCACGTTCGGCCGGCATCGCATCAGGGTCGATGCGCGGGAGCTGGCGGGGCTCAACCGGGAGATCGAGAAACTCATCGAGCCGTACTTGGTGCGCAACCGGACTGCGGAGGCCGCGCCTGAAGGGGCGAGGGTGTCCGAGGTGCAGGTCAACCTGTTCCCGACGCCGCCCAGGACGAAGCCGGGGTTGCCGACCGAGGACCATGGGTTCCCGGGAGTGCGGCGCGAGGGGGATATTTCGGATACGTCCGAGGAATGAAGGTCCCGAGGCCGGGGCGGTTGGGTGTTGCCGTGGTTCGCGGGGTGTGCGGTCTCGTGGTGCGCGGTCGTGTAACGCCGGGCGCTCTGGGCGGTGCGGGCTGGGGTTGGCGGGAGTCCGGAGCGAGGGGATCGGTGTCGGCGGGGGCGTGCTGTTCGTTGCAGGGTGTGTCGATGGTTGGTGGTTCGGGAGTGGGGCGATCGGTTTCAGGGGTGGGGTGTTCAGGCGGGGGATGGGGGTGTGGGTAGGCGGGCGTTATGTGGTGGGCGTTTGACCGGGGGCGGTCAGGCTGGCGCGGCGTGGGAGGTAGACTTTCCGGTGGCCTGTCACCGCAGGCCGACTTCGCATGCCCCATTGCGGACCGCTTCATCGGTCCGGGCCAGGTGCCCGGCTGGAGCGGGTTCGGGGCATCAGGGCGGCAGACGACGCGCTGCCGCGGCACAACCGAAAACCGCGCCCATCCGCAGGGCGCCCAGACCTGGAGGACCAGCACATGGCCCCCGTCGTCACCATGCGACAGCTGCTCGAGAGCGGCGTTCACTTCGGCCACCAGACTCGGCGCTGGAACCCGAAGATGAAGCGCTTCATCTTCACCGAGCGCAACGGCATTTACATCATCGACCTTCAGAAGTCGCTGTCGTACATCGACCGCGCCTACGACTTCGTGAAGGAGACCGTCGCCCACGGCGGCACGATCCTGTTCATCGGCACCAAGAAGCAGGCTCAGGAGGCCATCTCCGAGCAGGCCGCGCGGGTCGGCATGCCGTACGTCAACCAGCGCTGGCTGGGCGGCATGCTCACCAACTTCTCCACCGTGCACAAGAGGCTGCAGCGTCTGAAGGAGCTCGAGGAGCTCGACTTCGACAACGTCGCCGCCTCGGGGCTCACCAAGAAGGAGCTCCTGATGCGCCGCCGCGAGAAGGACAAGCTGGAGCGTACGCTCGGCGGCATCCGTGACATGGGCCGTGTGCCCAGCGCCGTGTGGGTCGTCGACACCAAGAAGGAGCACATCGCGATCAGCGAGGCCAAGAAGCTTGGCATCCCTGTCGTCGCGATCCTCGACACCAACTGCGACCCCGACGAGGTCGACTACCCGATCCCGGGCAACGACGACGCCATCCGCGCCGTCGGCCTGCTGACCAGGGTCGTCGCCGACGGTGTCGCGGCCGGTCTGATGGCTCGCTCCGGCGCCGCCCGCGGTGACGAGAAGCCGGCCGCCGCCGAGCCGCTGGCCGAGTGGGAGCGCGAGCTCATCGAGCAGGGCACGGAGAAGGCCGCCGGTGAGGCCGCCGCTCCTGAGGCCGCTGCCGCCGAGACCGAGGCTCCGGCCGCCGCTGCCGAGGCTCCGGCTGAGGCTCCGGCTGAGGCTGCCGAGGCTCCGGCTGAGGCTGCCGAGGCTCCGGCTGAGGCCGCCGCTCCGGCCGCCGAGGGCGAGACCGAGCAGCAGGGCTGACGCCTTGACCCCGGGGTGACCTCCGAGGGTCTGCCCCGGACCGGTCCTTCCATGTTCTGATGGAAGGGACCGGTTCGGTGACGGGTTCTCGGTGGTCGTCCCGCCAGGGGCGGTCGCAGCCGCTCGCACTGCCGCGTACCGGCCGAGGCTGGTTTCGCTCTGGACGGTCCGCGAAGGGTCGGCAGGCTCGTGGCGGTGCCGAGAGGTGCCAGAGGCGCCGCTGTGACGGCTGAGCACCGCACGTGGCCGCCAGGGGTTCCGGCAGCCGGGCAAGGTGTACGTCTCGGTCCGGCAAACGGCCGGGCTGGGACGGCACGCCGGAGCGGTTCACCCGCACCGGGTGGGCTACTCCAGGGCTCGGGTCCCTGCCGATCGGGCCGGGAGCTGGGCGCGCCGAGCCTGGCCCTGATGGGACGGGTTTGGGGCTGGCGTCCCGAGGTTCCGGTTCAAGGGCCGGGGCTCCGGGTTTTGGGCCGGGGGCCGGTGGTGCAGGCTTTGGGACCGGTGGCGGTAAGGCGGTAGGCCGAGGCGAGGCTGGGCAGTATGCCGGGCGAGGCAGCGGCAACGCCGACCGAAGGCCCTGGCCCGGTGGGAGCCGGGTGCGAGGCCCTCGGTCCCAGGGGTCCGAGGCCACGGTGCGAGGTCCAGGGCCGAGATATCGGTCTGAGGCCACGGGCAACGGCTCCGGACAGCGGCTCTGGGCAGCGGTTTCGGGCAACAGCTCAGGCCAGTGGCTTCGGGCGGTGGCTCGGTGTAAGGCACGACAGAAGGCTCACCGTACGGCATGCGCCCGCCGTACGAACCAGGGTGGAAGGCCGCAGACCGGCCCCCGCCCCGACCATGATGACGACGACGAAATCCCACAAGGAAAAAGAGCAATGGCTTCCGTGAACATGGCCGACGTCAAGCGGCTTCGCGAGATCACCGCTGCCGGCATGATGGACTGCAAGAAGGCGCTCGAGGAGGCCGGGGGCGACTTCGACCGCGCCATCGAGCTGCTGCGCCTCAAGGGTGCCAAGGATGTGGGCAAGCGCGAGGCCCGCACCGCGTCCAACGGCCTCGTGGCGCTCAAGCAGGACGGCGACTCCGCCGCCGCGCTGCTCGAGCTCAACTGCGAGACCGACTTCGTGGCCAAGGGCGAGCGCTTCCAGGAGCTCGCGGGCCAGGTCGTGGCCCACGTGCTGGAGAGCCGGCCGGCCGACGTGACGGCGCTGCTGGAGTCGTCCTTCGACGGTAAGACCGTCAAGGAGCACCTCGACACGGCCAACGCCGCGCTGGGCGAGAAGATCGAGATCCGCCGCTTCGAGGTGCTCGAGGGCGGCTACATCGGCTCCTACATGCACAAGACCGACCCGGCCCTGCCGCCTGCGGTGGGCGTGCTGGTCCAGCTCGACAAGCCGAACGCCGAGGTCGCCAAGGACATCGCGCAGCACGCCGCGGCGATGGCGCCGACCTACCTCAAGGCCGACTCCGTGCCCGCCGAGGTCGTCGAGAAGGAGCGCAAGCTCTTCGAGGAGATGACCCGCGAGGAGGGCAAGCCGGAGGCCGCCATCGGCAAGATCGTCGAGGGTCGCGTGAACGGCTGGTACAAGGACTTCACGCTGCTCCAGCAGGCCTTCGTGAAGGACAACAAGAAGAGCGTGGGCAAGTACGCCGAGGAGAACGGCGTCGAGGTCCTGGGCTTTGTCCGTTTCAAGGTCGGTCAGGCTTAGGCTTAGGCAAGCCGCGAGCTCAACGATCCACCGAATGAAGGAGGCCGCCGCCGTGCAGGACCACCGGGAGTCAGCCCACGAATCCACACGGACGGCGGCTTCCTCATCTCAACACCCGCAGAGCCCGCTGAGGTGGAAGCGGGTGATGTTGAAGCTGTCAGGAGAGGCGTTCGCCGGCAGCGAGCCGCTGGGCATCGACCCTGTCGTGGTCGATCATCTGGCCGACTCGATCGCCGAGGCGGTCAAGGAGGGCGTCCAGGTCTCGGTCGTGGTCGGCGGCGGCAACATGTTCCGCGGCGCCACCCTGTCGCAGGGCGGCATCGACCGGGCCAGGGCCGACTACATGGGCATGCTCGGCACCGTGATCAACTGCCTGGCCCTGCAGGACTTCCTCGAACGGCGGGGCGTGGAGACACGCGTGCAGACCGCCATCACCATGCAGCAGGTGGCCGAGCCGTTCCTGCCGCGCCGGGCGATCAGGCACCTCGAGAAGGGGCGCGTGGTCATCTTCGGCGCGGGGCTGGGCTCGCCGTACTTCTCGACCGACACCGCGGCGTCCCAGCGGGCCCTGGAGATCGGCGCCGAGGCGCTGCTCAAGGGCACGCAGGTCGACGGGATCTACGACTCCGATCCCCGCAAGAACCCCGACGCGGTCCGGTTCGACCACCTCGACTACGGCGAGGTGCTGCTGCGTGACCTCGCGGTCATGGACGCCACCGCGATCAGCCTGTGCAAGGACAACGATCTGCCGATCGTGGTCTTCGACCTGATGGGCGAGGGCAACATCCTGCGCGCGGTACGCGGTGAGAAAATCGGCACGCTGGTGAGTCCCGCAGGCAAATGACGGAGCGAGCCCGACACCGCCAGCTAGAAGACAGGGAGCCGCTGTGATCGACGAAACCCTCCTCGAAGCCGAGGAAAAAATGGACAAGGCCGTATCGGTGGCGAAGGAGGACTTCGCCTCCATCCGTACGGGCCGCGTCACCCCCTCGATGTTCAACAAGATCAACGCCGAGTACTACGGCACGCCGACGCCGATCCAGCAGTTGGCGTCCTTCCACGTGCCCGAGGCTCGCATGGTCCTCATCCAGCCCTATGACAAGAGCTCCATGGGCGCGATCGAGAAGGCCATCCGCGACTCCGACCTCGGCGTCAACCCCACGGACGACGGCCAGGTGATCCGCGTGACGTTCCCCGAGCTGTCGGAGGAGCGCCGCAAGGAGTACATCAAGGTCGCCAGGAGCAAGGGCGAGCACGCCAAGGTGTCGGTGCGCAACATCCGCCGCTCCGCCAAAGAGGTCCTCGACAAGATGATCAAGGACGGCGAGGCGGGCGAGGATGAGGTCAGGCGGGCCGAGAAGGAGCTCGACGACCTCACCCAGAAGCACGTCGCCAAGATCGACGAGCTGCTCAAGCACAAGGAAGCCGAGCTGCTCGAGGTCTGAGCGGCGCGCCGCACGGCGGGCCGCGTCCTGCGGGCCGTCTCACGTAGCGGGTCTGCACTGCGGCCCTCGCCGCTGATGGCGGGGGCCGTGGCATATGGAGAAGTCTGTGGAAGAACGTACGGCTGGCACCAGCTCGAGCGGCGGCAGCCGTACCGGAAGGAACCTGCCTGCCGCTATCGCGGTCGGGGTGGTGCTGGGCGCGCTGGTCCTCGGGACCATCTACACGGTCAAGGAGCTGTTCCTCCTGGTCGTGGTGGGCTGCGTGGGCGTCGGTGTGGTCGAGCTGACCAGGGCGTTCGCCACCCGCGACATCGCGGTGCCCGTTCCGCCGGTGCTGGTGGGGCTGGTGGCGATGCAGGCCGGCGCCTACTGGGGCGGGCCGCTGTGGATGCTGGCGGCGTTCGCGGTGTTCGCGTTCGTGCTGCTGATCTGGCGGATGTTCAGCGCCGGCACCGACGGTTACGTACGCGACGCGTCGGCGTCGGTGTTCACGCTGTTCTACCCGGCGATGCTGAGCGCGTTCGTGGCGCTGCTGCTCAAGCCCGACGACGGCAGCCACCGGGTGTTGATCTTCATCGCTGTGACGGTGGCGAGCGACATCGGCGGCTACATCGCCGGCGTGCTGTTCGGACGCCACCAGCTCACGGCGATCAGCCCCAAGAAGACCTGGGAGGGGCTGGCGGGCTCGCTGGTGGCCTGCATCGCGGTCGCTGGCTGGCTGGTGACCTGGCTGCTGGGCGGCGAGCTGTGGCAGGGTGCGCTGATCGGGGCGCTGGGCGCGCTCCTCGCGACCGTGGGCGATCTGATCGAGTCGATGATCAAGCGGGATCTCGGCATCAAGGACCTGGGGACGATCCTGCCGGGGCACGGCGGGTTGATGGACCGGCTCGACTCGCTGGTGACGACGCTGGTGCCGGTCTGGCTGCTGATGACGATCTTCTTCTAGCTCGGGTGCTGGTGTGCCTGCATCGCCTGGACGGTGATGGGGGAGAGCCAGAGCCAGCGGACGGCCTCGCCCCCGAATGCGAATCCTGACATGTCGGGCATATGGGGTGGGTTGGCCTGCATGAGCACCCCCGAGTACTGCGGGCCCAGCGGGAACGTCTCCGGCTCGTGATACCACTTGGCCGTGTGGCCGTGGCCCAGCCAGGTCACCGAGTGCCACGGATATTGACACAACCACACCAGCAGCAGCGCCGCGTCGCGCGGGTCGTCGCGGGTGGCGACGGCCAGCTCGACCCTGGCGTACGCGCCGGGCCGGTCGATCCACTGCTCGACCGTCGGCATGCGCTGGCAGCTCATCCCCACCGTCGACAGCACGGTGAAGCCCCGCTCGCCGTGCGGCGGCCGCTCGGTGATGCCGACGGTCGGCAGCCGCTCGCCGCTGGCGTCCCAGTAGCGGCCCGCCGGGCCCAGCACCCCGTCGAGGTGACCCATCACGAACTGCTGGAACGACGGCCACGACCCCTCGCCGTGCCGCCAGCGCCAGTAGGATCTGGCGTTCGAGATACGGGGCCGCAGCCCTTCGAGCGCCTCCGACAGCGCCCAGGCGAACGGCGACTCGCCCACCGCGTCGCGGGCGTACCCCGGCATGCCGCGGCTCATGTCGGCCCAGCCGGGGATGACCGCGAGCAGCTCGTCGTCCTCATAGAGCGCCACGCCGTCGCCCTCCTCGAACCACAGCGGGCTCAGCTGCCCCAGCGGGCGGCGGCCGTCGGGGTGCAGCGTGTTGGGCCGCGGCATGAGGGGCGGGCGGCCTGCGTTGATGCGGGCCAGGTCGACGACCAGCGGTGCGGGACGATGGTTGGCCAGCCACACGGCCCCGTGGACCGTGCCGTCGGGCGAGCACAGGTAAGCTACCGAGGAGTCCTCGTCCCGCTCGACGACGAGCGTCCGGCTCCCGTACGGGTTGCCGGCGGCGAGCACGACCTCGGTGCCACCCTCGCCAGATGCCGACCGAAAAATCGCCATACGAGATGACTGTAGATCGGCCGGAGACCAGGACGCGAGCCTCACAGTGACCAGGAATTCCACCTCCGATCCGAACGTTCACTACCCTGGTCGCAAACCCCTCAAGCAAAGGCAGCACAGTGTCCCAGCCTCCTGGTCAGCTCACCTTCGTCGCACCGCGACGGGCCAAGCCCGCCCGGCACCTGGCCGACCTGTCGATGGCCGACCGGCGGGCGGCGGTCACCGAGCTGGGCGAGAAGGCGTTCCGCGCCGACCAGCTCTCGCGCCACTACTTCGAGCGCCTCACCACCGACGTGCAGGCGATGACCGACCTGCCCGCGGCGGCGAGAGACAGGCTGGCCACGCTGCTGCCCGACCTGCTGACGCCGGTCAGAGAGCAGACCACCGACGGCGGCACCACGCGTAAGACGCTGTGGAAGCTGTTCGACGGGGCGCTGGTGGAGTCGGTGCTCATGCGCTATCCCGACCGGGTCACCATGTGCGTCTCGTCGCAGGCCGGTTGCGGCATGAACTGCCCGTTCTGCGCCACCGGTCAGGCCGGCCTGACCAGGAACATGTCGACCGCCGAGATCGTCGAGCAGGTCGTCGCGGGGGCCAGGGCACTGGCCGCGGGCGAGGTGCCCGGCGGGCCCGGGCGGGTCAGCAACGTCGTGTTCATGGGCATGGGCGAGCCGCTGGCCAACTACAAGCAGGTCATCGGGGCGGTGCGGCGGCTGGTCGAGCCCGCGCCGCACGGGCTGGGCATCTCCGCGCGCGGCGTCACGGTCTCCACCGTCGGGCTGGTGCCGGCCATCGGCAAGCTCGCCGACGAAGGGCTGCCGGTCACGCTGGCGCTGTCGCTGCACGCGCCCGACGACGAGCTGCGCGACACGCTGGTGCCGATCAACACGCGGTGGAAGGTCGCCGAGGTGCTCGACGCCGCGTGGGCGTACACGGCGCGGACCAAGCGGCGGGTCTCCATCGAGTACGCCCTCATCAAGGACGTCAACGACCAGGAGTGGCGGGCCGACCTGCTCGGCAAGCTGGTCAAGAACAAGCTGGTGCACGTCAACCTGATCCCGCTCAACCCGACCCCGGGCTCCAAGTGGACGGCCTCCCGGCCGGAGGACGAGCGGGCGTTCGTGCGGCGGCTGGAGTTCCACGGCGTGCCGGTGACCGTCCGCGACACGCGCGGCCGCGAGATCGACGGCGCCTGCGGCCAGCTCGCCGCCGCCGAATAAAACCCGCCCAGCCCCCGCACAGAACCCTGGCCCGCGCAGAACCCTGGCCCGCACAGAAACCGGCCCGCACAGAAACCGGCCCGCGCGGGAAAAGCGACGCGCGGGCCCGTGCGGGGTGGCGCCTGGGCGAAGGGTCGAGGTCGAGGTTACGTGCGGGTGCGGCGGAGCCAGGTGTAGGCGGTCAGGGCGAGGGCGCACCAGGCCAGGGAGATCGCGCCCAGCTCCGGCAGGCGGGTCACCAGGTCGCCGGCGTTCGCGGCCTTCATCCAGCCGATCAGCGGCACGGTGAGCCAGGTCGGGGCGGTGGCGCTGAGCAGGAGCATGGCCAGGTAGCCGAGTATCAGGGCCATGACCGAGACGGCCGGTGAGGGGAGCACGGCCCTGCTGGTGAGGGCGCCCAGGGCGGTGCCGGTCAGGGCCGACACTCCGTACAGGAGCACTGCCGCCGCCAGCACGCCCGATGAGGGGCGCTCTGTGACGCCGAGCAGGAGGGCCCAGAGCAGGGAGAGTGCCGCGAACACCGCACACGCCGCGAACGCCGCCAGCAGTCCCGCGGCCACCTCCTTGCCGCGCCCGCCCACCTGGACGGCCGACATCTCCCGCTGCCGGTCGGGCTCGGTGTCGAGCAGGCTGCGGGCCGTCCAGGCGAGGACGGGGATCAGCAGCACGGCCCCGTCGGCCAGGACGGAGGCCTCCTCGCCGCGAGGGGCCCTGCTGCCGTGCAGGATCGCCTGCATGGCCAGGGTGAGCAGCAGCGCCTGGTAGACCCGGTGCGAGCGGACGTACGCGGCCACGCGGTAGACGGCCAGCGCGATCATGGGCTCTCCTCGATCCTGCGGGCCGCGTAGCCGTCCTCGCGCATCCTGGCCAGGAAGCCCGGAACCTCTTCGGCGGGCAGGGTGACCTCCACGGTGGCATGGGCGCGTACGGCGGCGGGGGCGGCCGTGCCCTCCTTGAGATGGCCGTCCATCATGGCCCACTGCCGCAGGCCGGGCAGGTCGCGCAGCCCGCCCTGGTGGTCGGAGGCGATGACGATGCCGCCCCGCCCGGCCACCTCGGCGGCGATCGCGGGCAGCGCCGCGCGCGTGTCGGCGTCGAGGCCGGCGAACGGCTCGTCCAGGATCAGCAGCCCCGGCTCGGCCATCAGCGCCTGCGCCAGGCCCACCTTGTGGGCGCTGCCCTTCGACAGGTCGCCGAGCGCGGTGTCGAGCAGGTGGCCCATGTTCAGGCGCTCGGCCCAGGGCTCCCAGCGGGCGCCGCCGCGTACGCGCGACATGTGCCGCAGGTACGCGGTCACCGTGAACGGCTGCCCGGTGGGGAGCCGGTCGGGGGCGAAGCCGACGACCGCCGGACGTTCGGTGATCGCACCCGAAGTGGGTTTCGCGAGCCCGGCGAGCAGGCGCAGCAGGGTGGACTTGCCTGCCCCGTTGGCGCCGGTCAGCTCGATCACGTCGCCCGGCGCGAGACGTGCGTCGGCCTCTTCGATGACGAGAGGGTCACGTCTTCGATATCGGAAGGAGACTCTGGACAGCCGCATGATCCTGTAACCGTATATGTCGGGTCGCAGGGCCGGGATAAAGGTCCGACAATGGAGACACCCCAGCACATCTCAAGAGGAGTGAGGCTTGAACCGCTTTCCACGCGTCATGGGCATGCGTTCAGGCTATGACCCCGTCGAGGTCGACGCTCTGATCGGGCGGATCGAGTCGACCTTGGGCCGGGGCTCCCACCTCCTGGAGCCCGTCACCGCCGACGAGGTGCGCCGCGCGACGTTCCGCGCCGTGCGCGGCGGCTACCAGGAGACCGCGGTGGACTTCGCGCTGGAGGCGTTCGTGGTGGCGCTGGAGACGCAGGCCAAGAGGCCCGTCCGGCTCGCCATGGCCGAGCCGACGGGCGACATGCTGCGCGAGGAGTGGTTCGAGACGCAGGCCGCCCGCGTCGAACGGGTCGGCTTCCGCTCGGGCCGCATGGGCACCGGCTACAACGAGGACGAGGTGGACGCCTTCCTCGACCGCATCGTGGCCACGCTGCGCGGCACGACCGACTACCCGGTGACGGCCAAGGAGGTGCGGACGGCGAAGTTCTCGACCGTGCTGTTCAGGGCCGGTTATCTGATCGCGGACGTCGACTCGTTCCTCGCGGGCATCGCCGACGTCCTCGATCAGCGTTCCTAGCGGGCCGCCTCGTCGTACGCGGCCTCGACGGCGGCGCGCAGGCCGTGCAGGCCGGGCTGGACACGCTGGATCACCGACGGGTCCTCCGGCTCATGGCCGAGCCGGTTGATCCACACGCGCGGCAGGCCGAGCCGGTGCGCGGGCACCTGGTCGTGGAAGTAGCTCTGGGCCACGTGCACCCATGCCTCCGGCTCGTACGCGCTCCTGAACACCTCGAAGTGCGCGAACTCCGGCTTGTACGCCCCCGCCTCCTCCGCCGTCACCACCGCCTCGAACGGCACCGGCAGCCGCCGCAGCGCACCGGCCACCAGGTCGCGGTCGCAGTTGGTGAGCAGCGCGAGCCGCCAGCCCGCCGCGCGCAGCTCCGCCAGGCCGGCCGCGACGTCGGGGAACGGCGGCCAGTACGGGATCGTCTCGCCCAGGATCGAGGCGTCGTCGGGGGCCAGGTCCACCTTCTCCTCGGCGCACGCCCTGCGCAGCGTCTCGGCCAGCACGTCCCGGTAACGCAGCACCGGCTTCGTGGTCTGCACCTCGGGCTCGTGTCGCGTGTACGCCTCAAGCAGCCGCTCGCCCTGCCCCGGGGCCACCAGCTCGGCGCCGGTGCGGATGCCGTGCCGCCAGTCGATCAAAGTGCCGTAACAGTCGAATGTCACCCATCGCATACGTCACATAATGGGGGCCATGGCGATATCCGTGCGTCCCATCGATGCTGAGGACGAGCGTGTCGTGGCCCGCGTGCTCACCGACGGCTGGGCGGGCACCACCGTGATGGCGCTGGGCAGCGGCGAGCTGATCGACGCCGCCGCGCTGCCCGGCTTCGTCGCCGAGCTGGACGGCGAGGTGGCGGGGGTGCTCACGTACGCCGACCGCGGCGGCTCGCTGGAGGTCATCACCATCAATGCCGTCGTGCCGGGCAAGGGGGTGGGGGCGGCGCTGCTCGACGCCGTACGGGCGGTGGCGGTGGCGCAGGGGCTGTCCAGGCTCACCCTGATCACCACGAACGACAACACCCATGCGCTGCGCTTCTACCAGCGCTACGGCTTCGACCTGGTCGCCCTCCACCGGAACGCGGTGGACCGGGCGCGCGACCTGAAGCCGGACATCCCGGCCGAGTCGGACGGGATCCCGATCCGGCACGAGCTGGAGCTCGAACTCCTCCTCTGAACGGCCCTCACGAGCACTCGGTGACCGGCCGCAGCCTGCCCGGCCCCTGACCGCTGGGGCCAGGGCCCGGAGGTTCCTGGCCGGGCGGGGGTGTGCCATGCGGGCCGTGCGGGCCTCCGTGCGGGCCTCCGTGCGGGCCTCCGTGCGGGCCTCCGTGCGGGCCCGCGGGCTGCGGAGGCGGGCCGGTCGGGCCGTGGCCGCTCGGGCCGTGGCCCGGAGGTTCCTGGCCGGGAGGCCCGGGTTCTTCGGCGGCGCGGGCACGGTGCAGCAGCGCGACGATGACCGAGGTCACCGGCGCGGCCAGGAACGCGCCCGCGATCCCGGCCACCACGCTGCCCACCGCGATCGCCACCAGGATCACCGCGCCGGGCAGGTCGAGCGCCTTGCCGTAGATCTGCGGCGCCAGCACGTGCCCTTCGAGCTGCTGCACGGCCACGGTCACGGCGACCACGATCAGCGCGACCAGCCACCCCTTGGCGACGAGCGCGACCACGGCGGCCAGCAGCCCGGCGACGAACGCCCCCACCACCGGCAGGAACGCCCCCGCGAACGTCAGCACCGCCAGCGGCAGCGCCACCGGCACCCCGAGGATCCACAGCGCGACGCCGATGAAGAACCCGTCGACCAGCCCCACGATGGCGACGCCCCTGATGTAGCGGCCGATGACGGTGAAGATGAGCGCCCCTGTCTCGGCCAGCTTGGGCCGGGCGGTGGCGGGTGCGAGGGCGGTCAGCCAGTGGAAGAGCCGGTCACCGGAGTGCACGAAGTAGACGGACAGGATGACGGCCAGCACCGCGCCGACCACGATCTCGCCCGCCGTCCTGACCCCGGCCAGCGCCCCGGTGGTGATCTGCCGGTTGCGCGAGGACAGGTAGTCGCGCGCCTGCGCGAGCAGCTGCCGGTCGTCGAACCCCAGCCGGACCGCCAGCCGGTGCAGGTCGTCGAGCACCTTGCCGACGCTCGCGCTCAGCTCCGACAGGCTGGCCACGGTGGGCGGCACCAGCAGCGCGAACAGCGCACCGGCCACCAGCAGGCCGCCGGTGAAGACGACGGCCGTGGCCAGGGCGGGCCCGGCGCCGCGCGACCTGAGCCAGCGGGCAGGCGGCACCAGCAGCGCCGTCAGGAAGACCCCGATGACGATGGACAGCGCCACCGTACGCAGGTGATGGAGACAGAACAGGACCACCGCGACGACCGCGATCCACCCGAGCAGCCGCCACGGCCTCATCCTCTTGCCCCCCGATCGTGCCTGGTCAGAGGAGTTCCCCAGGCCGATCGGGGGCAACCATGGCTAGGCGGGCGGCGCCAGGTGAGCGTGCTGGGAGCGCTTGCCGGCCGCGTACTCCTCCTTGGCCGTCCGCGTGGCGTCGGTGGTGGCGACCTGCGCCACGGGCACGTCCCACCACGCCTCGGACGAGGGCACGTCGTCGGCCAGGCGGTCGGTGGACACGTAGATGACCGTGGTCTCGTTCGACGACCGGGCCGTGTCGAGCGCCTTGCGCAGGTCGGCGACCGACTCGGGGCGCAGCACGGTCGCGCCGAGGCTGGCGGCGTTGGCGGCGAGGTCGACGGGCAGCGGGCCGCCGTCGCCTGCCTGGTAGGCGGTGCCGAGGCGTTCGGCGCCGACGCTCTCCGACAGCCGCCCGATGGAGGCGAAGCCGGAGTTGTCGACCAGCACCACGATGAGCTTGACGCCGTCGGCGACGGCGGTGACGAGCTCCTGGGCCATCATCAGGTAGGAGCCGTCGCCCACCAGCACGAACACCTCGCGCTCCGGAACGGCCCGCTTGATGCCGAGCCCGCCGGCGATCTCGTAGCCCATGCAGGAGTAGCCGTACTCGACGTGGTAGCTGCCGGGGCCGCTGGGCCGCCAGAGCTTGTGCAGGTCGCCGGGCATCGACCCGGCCGCGCACACCACCACGCCGTCGTCGCCGGCCGCCGCGTTGACCGCCCCGATCAGCGCGGCCTGCGAGATCGGGGTGCGCTCCACCGCGTACGCGGCGTCCACGGCGGCGTCCCAGGCCCGGTTGAGCTCGGCGGCGCGCTCGCGGTGGCCGTCGGGCGTGCTCCAGCCGGCAACCGCCTCGGACAGGTCGTTCAGCCCCTCGCGGGCGTCGGCGACGAGCTGCAGCCCGGACAGCTTGGCCGCGTCGAAGCCGGTGACGTTGACGTTCACGAAGCGGGCGCCGGGCGCGAAGATCGTGCGGGAGGCGGTGGTGAAGTCGCTGTAGCGGGTGCCGACCCCGATGATCACGTCGGCCTCGCGGGCCAGCGCGTTGGCGGCCGTGGTGCCGGTGGCGCCGACCGCGCCGACCGCGAGCGGATGCCCGTACGGCAGCGCGCCCTTGCCGGCCTGCGTCTCGGCCACCGGCACGCCGTGCGCCTCGGCGAACGCGCGCAGGGCGCCGGTGGCCTCGCCGTAGATGGCGCCGCCGCCGGCCACGATGAGCGGGCGCTCGGCCGACCGGAGCAGCTCGGCGGCGCGCGCCAGCGCCGCGCGCTCCGGCCTGGGCCGCGGGATGTGCCAGACGCGGCGAGCGAACAGCTCCTCCGGCCAGTCGTACGCCTCGGCCTGGACGTCCTGCGGCAGCGCCAGCGTGACCGCGCCGGTCTCGGCCGGGTCGGTGAGCACCCGCATGGCGGCGAGCAGCGCGGACGGCAGCTGCTCCGGCCGGTTGATGCGGTCCCAGAAGCGGGAGACCGGCTTGAAGCAGTCGTTGACCGAGACGTCGAAGGACCGCTGGTCCTCCAGCTCCTGCAGCACCGGGCTGGCGACCCGGGTGGAGAAGATGTCGCCGGGCAGCAGCAGTACGGGCAGCCGGTTGATGGTGGCGCCCGCCGCGCCGGTGATCATGTTGGTGGCGCCGGGGCCGATCGAGGCGGTGCACACCAGCGTGGACAGGCGGTTGCTCGCGCGGGCGTAGGCGGCGGCCGTGTGGACCATCGCCTGCTCGTTGCGGCTGAGGTAGTAGGGCAGCTCGTCGCCAGAAGTGGCGAGCGCCTGGCCGACGCCGGCCACGTTGCCGTGGCCGAAGATGCCGACGACGCCGCCGAAGAACCGGCGTTCGACGCCGTCACGCTCGCTCCACTGCTGCGCCAGGAAGCGGACGACGGCCTGCGCGACGGTCAACCGGATCATGACGTCCTCCCGAACGGCAGTCTGGGGTCGATGTCCTGGCCCGCCCAGGAGGAGCGGATCCAGGCGTGGCGCGGGTCGTCGCAGAACGCCATCGACCGCTGCTCCATGGGGCCCGCCAGGACGTTGAGATAGTAGAGGTCGTAGCCGGGTGCGGCCATGGAGGGGCCGTGGTAGCCGTACGGGATGAGTACCACGTCACCCGAGGCCACTTCGGCGAGCGTGTCGATGTGGCCCCGCTCGGAGGAGTAGACGCGCTGGTAACCGAGGCCGTCGCCGGCGACCTCGAAGTAGTAGATCTCCTCCAGCACCGCCTCGCCGGGGTTGGGCGTGTCGTGCTTGTGCGGCGGATAGGAGGACCAGTTGCCGCCGGGCGTGAGCACCTCGACGGCCATCAGCTTGTCGCACTCGAACGCGTCGGGCGCGCAGAAGTTGTTGACCTGGCGGCTGGCCTGGCCGGCCCCCCTGATCTCGACGGGCACCTCGGAGGCGGGCACGTAGCGCGGGTCGAACCTGCGGGTGGCGCGCGCCGAGGGCAGCGCGACGCGGCCGGCGCCGGTCAGCGTCACCTCGGTGCCGATCGGCACGTACGCGAAGTCGGACGGCCCGTCGAAGACGGAGGCCCGCCCGGCCAGCTCGAACTTCTGGCCAGGGATCACGACCGTGCACGAGCCGGCCAGCGGCAGGACGAGCAGCTCCTCATCGCCGGTCTCGAACGTGACCGGGGCGTCGCCCAGGTCCGTCACCCGCAGCCCGGAATACGTCCAGCCGGCCGAGGACGGGGTGACCTCCACCGTCCAGGGGTCGCGGGCGGCTTTGCCGTGAGGAAGGTAGGTCATGCGCGAACCTCTCGCACCAGGGCCGCGGCACCGTCGACCGCGGCTGCCACGTCGTCGTCCGGGGGGTAGAGCAGGGCGCGCCCGACGACCAGGCCGCGCACCCCGGGCAGGCTCAGGGCGCGGTGCCAGTCGGCGTAGGCGGCGTCGATGTCGGGCGGGTCGCCGCCGAGGAGCAGCGCGGGCAGCGTGGTGGCGGCCATGACGCGTTCCATCTCGGCCACGGCGGGGATCTTCAGCCAGGTGTAGGCGGAGGTCACGCCGAGGGCCTGGGCGATGCTGATGGCCTTGATCACCGCGTCGGGCGACAGGTCGTTGCGTACGACGCCGGATTCGTTACGGCCTGACCAGAACGGCTCCACCATCGCCACCAGCCGCCGCCTGGCGAGGTCGCTGACCGCCCGCGCGCACGACTCCAGCGTGGCGACCGTGGCGGGGTCGGACGGGTCGATGCGGCAGAGCATCTTGCCGCCGTCGAGCCGCATGGCGTCGATGGAGTCGGCGTCGAAGCCGGTGAAGCGGTCGTCGAGCTCGAACGCCGAGCCCGCCAGGCCGCCCCTGTTCATGGAGCCGAAGGCGAGCTTGCCCTCAAGGGCGCCGAGCAGCAGCAGGTCTTCCAGGACGTCGGGGGAGGCCAGGATGCCGTCCACGCCGGGCCTGGCCAGCGCCACGCGCAGCCGGTCGAGCAGGTCGACCCGGCTGGCCATGGCGAGCGGCCGGTCGCGCACGGCGAGCGCGCCCCTCGCCGGGTGGTCGGCGGCGATGATGAGCAGCCGCTCGCCCTCGCCGGGCAGGCCGCGCCGCTCCCTGCGGGCCGCGGCGGCGGCGATCTCGCCGGGGCTGGTGGCACGGATGTGGGTGAGCCGCCCGTAGTCGGCCACCTTGGGCAGCGTGATGTCGCTCACGAGCGGGCCCCGTTCAGCAGGTCGTCCACCTCGGACGTGGTGGGCATGGCGTCGGCGCAGGCCAGGCGGGCGGCCACGAAGGCGCCGGCGGCGTTGGCGAAGCGCAGCGTGCGTTCGAGCGGCCAGCCGCGCAGCAGGCCGAGGCAGACGGCGCCGCCGAACGCGTCTCCCGCGCCGATGCCGTTGACGACCTCGACCTTCATCGGCTCGACCAGCGCGCTCTCCTCGGCGGTGCGCGCGAACACGCCCTCGGGGCCCATCTTCACGATCGCGACGCGTACGCCCGCGTCGAGCAGCGCCTGCGCGGCGGCCTCGGGGTCGCGGACGCCGACCGCGACCTCCACCTCCTCCTGGTTGCCCACAGCCACGTTCGCGTGCGGCAGCGCGCGCCGCGCGGCCTCGTGGGCGGCCTCGCGCGACTCCCAGAGGCTCGCCCGGTAGTCGAGGTCGAAGACGGTCCAGCCGGAGGTGCGCGTCTCGAGCGCGGCGGCGTGGGCGGCGGCGCTCGGCTCCTTGCTGAGCCCGGTCAGCGAGAACCAGAACAGCGGGGTGCGGGCGATCGCGTCGAGGTCGAGCATGGACGGCTCGATGCGCAGGTCAGGTGGATGCTCGCCGCGGTAGAAGTAGATGGGGAAGTGGTCGGGCGGGAAGATCTCGCAGAACGTCACGGGGGTGGGTGCGCCCTCGATGGTGCTGACGAAGGCGTCGTCCACGCCGAAGCCGCGGATCGCCCGGCGTACGTAGTCACCAAACGGGTCGGCGCCCACTCCGGTGATCACGGCGGGGCGCAGCCCGTGGCGAGCGGCGGCGACGGCCACGTTGGTGGGGCTGCCGCCGAGGAACTTGCCGAAGGTCTCGACGTCGGCCAGGCCGACCCCGGTCTGCAGCGGGTAGACGTCGACGCCGCAGCGGCCGATCGTGATCAGGTCGTACAACAGCACCTCCAGGGACGGAGCTTACCCTCGACACTATGGCATATTGTCATGACATTCGGATGTCCGCTATGTTGCGCTGTGTGCCCCGTCCGAAACCCCTGTCGCTCACCCCTGCGGGCGCCGGGTCGTGAAGATCGCTCCTGCCTGGGAAAAGGCGCAGCATGTGGGCACTTCCTTGATCATGGCCAGGTCTTTACGTCATCTGAATGTCATGACATATTGGCCCATGGCTGCCTCCCTTTATGGACACGTCGGAGGGTTTGCATGGCATTGCGGAAACGGTCATTGGGTGTGGTCGCGGTCATCACCGCGGCCGGTCTGGGGCTCGCCGCGTGCGGCCAGTCCTCCGGCGGCGGTGAAGGTGGTGACGCCATCGAGCTGACGATCGCCCAGAACGCCATCGCGGGCGGCAAGAACGCCGCCGCCGCGAAGCACATCGCCGACTGGGTGATCCCGAAGTTCGAGGCGGCCCAGAAGGCCAAGGGTAAGAACGTCACGGTCAAGTTCGTACCCAGCGGCGTCGACGACGAGCAGTACAAGACCAAGCTCTCGCTCGACCTCAAGTCCGGCAAGGGCGCGGACGTCCTCGACATCGACGGCATCTGGGCCGGCGAGTTCGCCGAGGCCGGCTACCTCAAGCCGCTGTCGGAGCTGGTCGGCCCCGAGGCCGACAACTGGGACGGCTGGGGCCAGATCCCCGAGGCCGTGCAGGGCATGACCGAGTTCAACGGCAAGAGGTACGCGCTGCCCGTCGGCACCGACGGCCGCGTCCTCTACTTCAACAAGAACCTCTTCGCCAAGGCCGGGCTGCCCGCCGACTGGCAGCCGACGAGCTGGCAGGAGATCCTCGACGCCGGCGCCAAGCTCAAGAGCTCGGGCGTGCCCGTGCCGATCCAGATCAACGCCGGCACCGCCATGGGCGAGGCCACCTCCATGCAGGGCGTGCTGCCGCTGCTCGCCGGCGCGGGCGGCGAGGTGCAGCAGGACGGCAAGTGGACCGGCGCGTCCCAGCCGCTCAAGGACGCCCTCGGCCTCTACCAGAAGATCTACGGCGGCGGCCTCGGCGACCCCAAGCTCCAGCAGGAGGCCAAGGGCCGCGACAAGTCGTTCCAGCAGTTCGCCGACGGCAAGGTCGGCATTCTGATGGAGGGCGACTACTTCTGGCGCGGCGTGGTCAACCCCAAGACCGGCGTCGCCAAGATGGCCGACCGCGACCAGGTCGTCGGCTACGCGATGATCCCCGCCATCGAGCCCGGCAAGGGCATCCGCGGCCAGGACTTCGTCAGCATGTCCGGCGGCGCGCTGCGCACGGTCAACCCCAACAGCAAGCACCCCAAGGAGGCGTTCGAGCTGGCCGCCTTCACCCTCTCCCCTGAGGCGCTGAAGGAGGAGACCAAGGACGGCAACGTGCGCATCACCCCGCGCTCGGACGTCAACAAGGAGATCCTGGCCGGAGAGCCGCTGCTGACCTACATCTCGGAGAAGGTGCTCCCGGTGACGGCCTACCGCCCGCCGGTCGCCGTCTACCCGCAGGTGTCGGTGGCGCTGCAGGAGGCCACCGCGGCGGTCGCCGGCGGCACCGCGCCCGACCAGGCCGCGGCCGACTACCAGAAGAAGCTTGAGGGAATCGTCGGTGGCGCAGGCAACATCGCCTCCTGAAGTAGCGACCGAGAGCGGCAAGGCCCGCTACAGCTCGGACGCGGCGGGCCTGGGCAAGGCCAGGGCCGGGGTCTTCATGACCCCAGCCCTGCTGCTCATCGCGGCCTTCCTCGTCTTCCCCGCGCTGTGGGTGCTCTATCTCGGCCTGACCAACTACCGCCTGACCGGGATCGCCGCCGCCGATCCGCAGTTCGTCGGGCTGGACAACCTCCTCGACGCGATCACGAACCCGACGTTCTGGAGCTCGACCTGGCTCACCGTCGAGTTCGTGCTGGGCTCGGCGGTCATCGGCCAGGTCGGGCTCGGCTTCACCATCGCCTGGCTGCTGCGCGACAAGCGCGGCACGCTCAAGCGGGTCGTCGAGGGCCTGGTCATCCTGGCCTGGATCCTGCCCAGCGCCATCGTGTCGTTCCTGTGGGTGGCGCTGCTCGACCGCGACGGCGGCACGCTCAACGCGCTGCTCGGCATGCCCGGCATGGCCTGGCTGCTCGACCACCCGATGCTGTCGATCATCGTGTTCAACACCTGGCGCGGCACCGCGTTCTCGATGATGTTGTACGGCGCCGCCCTCGGCAACGTGCCGCCCTCCCACCTGGAGAGCGCCCGCCTGGCCGGCGCCTCCGGCTGGCAGCAGCTCAGGGACGTCGTCTTCCCCCACATCAGGGGCCACATCCTGACGAACCTGCTGCTCATCAGCCTGTGGACGTTCAACGACTTCAGCCCGTTCCTGCTCACCGCCGGCGGCCCCGACGGCAAGTCCGAGGTGCTCGCCGTGCACGTCTACAAGGTGGCGCTGCAGGGCGGCGAGCTGGGCTACGGCGCCGCCGTCTCCACGATCATCCTGCTCATCAACCTGGTCGTGGCGGTGTTCTACCTGCGGCTGCTCAGGAGCAAGAAATGACGCGATTCGTCCTGGGCCGCATCGGGTTCTACACGCTGATCGCCGTGCTGCTGGCGTTCTTCACGATCCCGCTGCTGTGGCTGGTCACCGCGCCCTTCACCTCCGACCCCACCTACGAGGTGCGGCTGCCCGACTTCACCTGGGACAACTTCCAGGCCGTCATCGAGCACCCGTACGCGCTGCCGTCGCTGTGGAACTCGGTCGTGCTGTCGGTCGGCACCGCCGCGCTGGTCGTGATCTTCTCGGCGCTGGCCGCGTACGCGCTCAGCCGGGTGCGGCTGCCCGGCCGCGACGCCCTGCTGTACGCGCTGCTCCTGCTGTCGTCGATCATCACCGGCACGGCGGCCATGGTGCCGTTGTTCCAGCTCGCGGTGGAGCTGAACCTCATCGACTCGCAGATGGGGCTCATCCTCATCCTGACCGGCGGCCTGCTGCCGGCGGCGATCTTCATGCTCAAGGATTTCATGGACTCGACGCCGAAGTCGTACGAGGAGTCGGCCCGCGTCTTCGGCGCCACGCCGCTGCAGATCGTCCGGCACGTCGTGGTTCCCCTCGTCCGTCCCGGGCTGGCGACCATCGCCGTGTGGGCCGTGGCCAACGTGTGGGGGAACTTCCTGATGCCGTACCTGCTGCTCAGCGACGTGGAGAAGCAGCCGGCGGCGGTGATCACGTACACGCTGTACACCGAGGGCGGGCAGGCCAACCTCAGCATGCTGTCCACGTTCGGGCTGCTCTACTCGATCCCGGTGGTCCTCATGTACCTGTTCGTCAGCAAGAAGTACGGCTTCCGCTTCCACGGAGGGATCAAGCGTTAATGGCCGCCATCGAACTACGCGGGCTGACCAAGGTCTACCCGGGCGGGGTGACAGCGCTCGACGCGCTCGACCTGGCCATTCCCGACGGCGAGTTCTTCGCCCTGCTCGGTCCCTCCGGCTGCGGCAAGACCACGCTGCTGCGCACGATCGCCGGCCTGGAGACCGCCACCGGCGGCGCCGTCGTCATCGGCGAGCGCGACGTGACGGGCGTGCAGCCGGGCGGCCGCGACGTGGCCATGGTGTTCCAGGACTACGCGCTGTTCCCGCACATGGACGTCACCGACAACATCGCCTACCCGCTGCGCATCAAGAAGGTCGCCAAGAACACCCGCCGCGACAAGGCCGCCGAGGTCGGCGCGCGGCTGGGCCTGGAGCACCTGATGGACCGGCGGCCGGGCCAGCTCTCCGGCGGGCAGCAGCAGCGCGTCGCGCTGGCCAGGGTGATGGCCACGCAGGCGCAGGCGTTCCTGTTCGACGAGCCGCTGTCCAACCTCGACGCCCGGCTGCGGCTGGAGGCCAGGACGTTCCTCAAGAAGCTGCAGCGCGAGCTGGGCGTCACCACCGTCTTCGTCACCCACGACCAGGCCGAGGCGCTGGCCATGGCCGACCGCATGGCCGTCATGGAGGCCGGGCACATCCGGCAGATCGGCACGCCGTCAGAGGTGTTCCAGCGGCCGGCCAACACGTTCGTCGCCGCGTTCATCGGGTCCACGCCGATGAACCTGCTCGACGGCACCGTACGAGGTGACACGCTGGACGTGGCAGGCTGCAAGGTCGCGGTCCCCGACTCGGCCGAGGGGCTGCTGTCCGACGGGGAGAAGATCGTGTACGGCGTACGACCGGAATACCTCGCCTACTCCGCCGCGCCCGCCGACGGGGCGTTCGGCGGGAAGGTGGCCATCGTCGAGAACCTGGGCGCCTCCCACCTGGTGACCCTCGACGTCAACGACGTGAACGTGCAGGCCGTGGTGCCCGAGGGCAGCGAGCCCGCCGTCGGCGACGACGGCTTCGCCGTGCCCCGCCGCGACCGCGCGCTCGTCTACCGGAACGGAGAGCTCGTATGACCACCGGCCACTGGTCGCTGGACGACCGCCTGGAGCGGATCCTGCGCGAAGTGCCGTTCGAGGTGCCGCCCGGCACCGCCGCCGTGCACGTGAAGCTGTCCTACGACAGGTCGCAGGGCGTGCTCGACCTCGGCTGCGGCGCGCCGGACGGATTCCGCGGCTGGTCGGGCGGCGCGCGCGACGAGTACACGATCACCCGCGACTGGGCCACCCCCGGCTACCTGCCGGGCGAGCCCGAGCCCGGCACCTGGAACGTGTGGCTGCGGCTGCACCGCATCCCGCCGCAGGGCCTCGACTACACGCTCGACATCACCTGCGAGCGCGTCGCCCCGCCGGAGCCGGTCGTCGCCGAGCCGCCGCACGGCGAGCGCCCGCCCCGCAGGGACATCCCCGACATCGGCGGCCTGCGCTGGTTCGCCGGCGACTTCCACGCCCACACCGTGCACAGCGACGGCAGCCTGACCATCGCCGAGCTGGCCGAGCTGGCCCACGGGCGCGGCCTCGACTTCCTCGCCGTCACCGACCACAACACGGTCAGCCACCACCCCTGGCTCGGCAAGATCGACCGGGGCATCCACCTGCTGCCCGGCCAGGAGGTCACCACCGACCGCGGGCACGCCAACGTGTTCGGCGACGTCGGCTGGGTGGACTTCCGCCGGCCCGTCGACTCCTGGCACGACCACGCCGACCGCGCCGGCGGCGTGATGTCGATCAACCATCCGCTCGGCGGCGACTGCGCCTGGCTGCAGCCCATCGAGCGCCGTCCCCGCGTCGCCGAGGTGTGGCACTCCGGCTGGTGGGACCGCCGCTGGGGCGCGCCGCTCGCCTGGGCCGACGCCTGGCGCGACGACGTCATCGTGATCGGCGGCAGCGACTTCCACAAGCACGGCTCCGACGGCCTGCCCGGCGCGCCCACGACCTGGGTGCTCGCCGAGGGCTCCGTCCCCGGCACGGACACGGTGCTGGACGCCGTCAAGGCCGGGCGCACCGCCGTCTCAGCGGGCCCCGACGCGCCGCTCCTGCTGCGCCTCGGCGACGAGCTGCTCGCACTGGACGCCGACGGCCTGGTCCTGGTCCGCCCCGACGGCACCCGCCAGGTCGTCCGCGGCGAGCGCGCCCTGCTGCCGGCCATCGACGGGCCGCACCGGCTGGAAACCCACGAGAACGAGGTGATCGCACTATGCGCGTGAGGAAAGTCGCGAACGCCCCCGTCAGCTTCGGCGTGTTCGAGCTGAGCGACGCCCCGCCGCCGCTGACCGCCGACGAGATGGTCCGCGCCCTGGCCGACGCCGGCTACGAGGGCATCGACTCAGGGCCGATCGGCTACCTCGGCACCGGCTCCGAGCTGGCCGAGCGGCTCTCCGGCGCCGGGCTGCTGCTCGCGGGCGGCTGGGTGGACCTGCGCTACCACGACGCGCAGGCGTTCGAGCAGGACCTGGCCGGGCTGGACAGCGCGCTCGACTTCTTCGCCGCCGCCCCCGAGGGCGACCTGCCGCCCAGGCCCACGCTGGCCGCGCCCGGCACCCCCGAGCGGTTCGCGCGGCCCGGCGGGAACGCTCCCGGCCTGGCCGCGGCCGACTGGCCGGCCTACGCCGCCCGTATCCAGCAGGCCACCGACCGCTGCCGGGAGCGCGGCTTCGAGCCCGCCTACCACCACCACCTCGGCACGTACGTCGAGACGCCCGACGACGTCGAGCGGCTGCTCGAGCTGACCGACGTCGAGCTCTGCCTGGACACCGGCCACCTGCTGCTGGCCGGTGGAGACCCGGTCGAATGCCTGCGCAAGTGGGCGAGCCGGGTCACCCACGTGCACATCAAGGACGGCGACACCGAGATCCTCGCCCAGGCCCTGGCCGACGGCGTGGACCTGCGTGAGCTGATGGGCCGCGGCGGCTTCGCCCTCCTCGGCGAGGGCGAGCTCGACCTGCCCGCCGTCATCCGCACCCTCGACGAGATCGACTACTCCGGCTGGGTCATCGTCGAGCAGGACACCCTGCCGGGGCGGCGCAGCGTCGCCCAGAACATCGCCGACCAGGCGGCCAACCGCCAGAAGCTGAAGGACTTGGGACTGTGAGAATCGCGCTGGTGGGTTGCGGCGCCGTCACCCAGGCGGTCTACGTGCCGCTGCTGTCGCGCCGCCGCGACCTGTTCGAGGTGGTCGCCGTCTGCGACCTGTCGCGGACGCTGGCCGACGCCGTCGGCGACCGGCTGGGCGCGGGCAAGCGCTACACCGCGGTCGCCGACATGCTGGCCGACGGCGGGTTCGAGGCCGTCGTCGTGCTCGCGTCCGGCTCCCACGGCGAGACCGTGCGGCAGGCGCTGTCCGCCGGCTACGCCGTGCTCTGCGAGAAGCCGCTCGCCCTGACCAGGGCCGAGGTGGCGGCGCTGCCCGAAGGGCGGCTCATGGTCGGCTACATGAAGCAGTACGACCCCGCCGTGCGCCGCGCCGAGAAGCTGCTCGCCGAGCTGGGCGGGCCCGCCGCCATCAGGGCCGTCGAGGTGACCGTGCTGCACCCGAGCGGGGAGTCGCAGCTCGCCTTCGCCAACCTGACGCAGGCCCGCGACGTGGACCCCGGGCTGCTGGCCTCGCTGCGGGCCGCCGAGGACGAGCTGGTCTCCCAGGCGCTCGGCGCCGACGCGCCGAAGGACGTACGCGGCCTGTACGGCGTCGCACTCGGCTCCATCTGCCACGACCTGTCGCTGCTGCGCCGCTTCACCGGCTCGCCCGCCGACATCTCGTACGTCGAGACGTGGGGCGAGACGCCCGGCTCCATCGAGATCTCCGGCCCCCTGCCCGAGACCGGCCGGTTCTCCCTGCGCTGGCACTACCTGGAGGACTACCCGGCCTACCGCGAGACCGTCGCCATCCACCACGACAGCGGCTCACTCGAACTGGTCTTCCCCTCGCCCTACCTCATGAACGCCCCCACCACGCTCACCGTGGTCACCCCAGGCGAGAGCCGTGCGGAATGGCGCGAGGTGACTGAGGCATTCGAGGTACAGCTGGCGGCCTTCCATGCTTACGTGAACGATGGCACGCCGCCGCTCACCGACGCGGGCGGCGGGCTCGAGGACATCGTCACGGCACAGCGGATCGCGGCCCGCTACGCCGTACAGCACGGACTGCCCATTGGAGGGGAAGCAGCGTGAGCACGGAGATCGTCGTCGTACCGCACACCCACTGGGACCGGGAGTGGTACGAGCCCTTCCAGCGCTTCAGGCTGCGTCTGGTGGCGCTGCTCGACGAGGTGCTCGACACCATGGAGCGCGAGCCCGACTACCACTTCACCCTCGACGGCCAGCTCGCCTGCGTGGACGACTACCTGGAGGTGCGTCCGGAGAACCGCGACCGCATCGCCGCGCTGGTCGAGGCCGGGCGGCTGGCCGTGGGGCCGTGGCAGATCCTGCTCGACGAGTTCCTGTGCTCGGGCGAGAACATCATCCGCAACCTGGAGCTCGGCATGGACAGGGCGGACAAGCTGGGCGGCGCCATGCCGGTCGGCTACCTGCCCGACATGTTCGGCCACACCGCCCAGATGCCGCAGATCCTGCGTAAGGCCGGGCTGCTGCACGCCTGCGTCTACCGCGGCGTGCCGTCCTCCGTCACCACCGACGCCTTCGCCTGGACCGCTCCCGACGGCACCGCGATCCGCACCCAATACCTCCCGGCCGGCGGCTACGGCAACGGGGCCCACCTGTTCCACGACAGCGAGGGGCTCAAGGAGCGGGCGGCGGCGTTCGTCAGGACCATGCGCGAGTGGCACGGGCCCGAGGGGTCGCTGCTCGCGATGTACGGCACCGACCACTCCGCCCCCGTACGCGGCCTGCCCGAGATGGTGGCCGCCATCGGCGCCCGCATGGACACCCTGTCCGGCTACATCGGCGCGTACTCCGGCGACGTGGACGGCCTGCCGCAGGTCCACGGCGAGCTGCGCTCCCACGCCCGCGCCAACATCCTGCCCGGCGTCATCTCCGTGCGCGCCCACGTCAAGCAGGCCATGGGCCGCGCCGAGCGGATGGTCGAGCGTTACGCCGAGCCGCTCGCCGCGCTCTGGGGCGAGGAGTGGCCAGGACGCTTCCTCGACATGGCCTGGTGGCGGCTCGTCGACGCCAGCGGCCACGACTCCGTCACCGGCTGCGGCGTGGACGACACCGCCCAGCAGGTCGCCGCCCGCATCGCCGAGGCCGAGCACCTCGGGCAGGCCGTCCGCGACATGGTGACCGCCCGGCTCGCCGAGGCCGCGCCGTCCGACTCCATCGTCATCGTCAACCCGACGCCCCAGACGCGCTCCGGCGTCGTGATCCTCGACGTCGAGGGCACCGACCCCATCGCCGACCCCGCCGGCGAGGCCCTGCCCACCCAGCCCATCGAGTACGCCCCCACGCTCCTGCTCGACCAGGAGATGGACCCGGCCGTCGCGCTCAGCTTCGTGCACGGCACCGAGCTGTACGGCCAGCACATCACCGACTGGAAGGTCGACGACGGCACCCTGACCTTCACCGTGGCGCGCGAGACGTCCGTCGTCTTCGACGTGGACGACCTGCGGGCCGCCATCGACGGCGTCACCCGCGTCCGCATCGAGGCCGAGCAGCGCCGCACCGTCGCCGCGCTCGTCACCGCGCCGCCGCTCGGCCACACCACCGTCAGGCCCGCACCGCGCGACGAGGTCTACGACCCCGACGCGCCGCAACCGCTGCCCAGCGAGCACCACCCGTCGTGCTGGCTGCGCTCCGACGACGCCCCGCTGCCCGTCCGCGGCGACGCCCAGGTGCTCGACAACGGGCTGGTGCGCGTCACCATCGCCGAGGACGGCCTGCTCGACATCGTCGGCGACAACGGCACCAGGATCACCGGCGCCGGCCGCATCGTGGACGGCGGCGACGTCGGCGACACCTACAACTACGCGCCGCCGCGCGCCGACCTCGTCGTCTCCCAGCCGGTGAGCGTCGAGACCGAGATGATCCTCAGCGGCCCGATCGTCGCCGCCGTGGACGTCCGCCGCACCTACCGCTGGCCCGCCGCCGCCGAGGCGATCGAAGGCATCCCCGAGGTGCCCGCACTCAACCGGCGCGCCGAGATGGAGGAGATCGTCGTCACCATGCGGGTCGAGCTGCGCGCGGGCGAGCCGTTCGTCCGGCTGCGCGTCGAGTTCGACAACCGCTGCGACGACCATCGCGTACGCTTCCACGTTCCGCTGCCCACGCCCGCCTCCGAGTCTCACGCGGAGGGGCAGTTCGCGGTCGTCACCCGGCCCCTGACCTCCGAAGGCGGCTGCGGCGAGACCCCGCTGCCCACCTTCCCCGCCTCCTCCTGGGTCGCCGCGGGCGGCGTGGCCGCACTCCTTGAGCACGTCACCGAGTACGAGGTGAACGACGACGAGCTGGCGCTCACCCTGCTGCGCTCGGTCGGCTACCTCTCCCGCAACCGCAACAGCCTGCGCCCCGAGCCGGCCGGCCCTCAGCTGCCCACTCCTGCGGCGCAGTCGCGGGGGCTGCGGACGGTGAACCTGGCGCTCATGCCGTACCTCGGGTCATGGGAGAAGGTCGTCCCCCACGCGGAGGCGTTCCGTCACGACCTGCTCGTGGTTCCAGGGCTCGGCGACCGCTCCCTGCCCATGCCGCAGCCCGCCCCCGGCCTGTCGGTCACGGGCGACGGGGTCGTCATGACCTCGCTGCGCGACCGAGACGGCTGGCTGGAGCTCCGCGTCGTCGCCATGACCCCCAACCCCACGGAAGCGGTCATCTCCACTGTCCAGGAGGCCCGCCACACCGACCTCAGAGGCCGCCCCGGCGCTCCGCTGCAGGTCACCGACGGCACCGTCCGCCTTCCCCTGTCTCCTTGGGAGATCGCGACCATCCAGTTCCATAAACTCTGAGTAATGAATCGAACGCGTGTAGTAATCTTTCGGCCATGGTCACGGCCCAACATGAAGGTCTGAACAAGATCGCCACTCTCAATCTCGAATACACCCGCGAGATGCTGAGGGCCCTGTTCGACCTTCCCGTCCCGAAGGAGGGCGCGGCGCGACTCGCCTCGCCCGACCTCTCGGAAGCTGATCCCGGCGTCTGCCGGGCCGACAACGCCATCCTTTACGGCACGGGAGAGGAGAGATTCGGCGTCATCGTCGAGACGCAGCGCGACCAGGACGATGACAAGCTCTATGCGTGGCTGGAGTACATCGCCAACTTCCGGGCGCGTGAGCGGTGCCCGGCCTGCCTGGTCGTCATCTGCCCGACCAGGAAGGCGGCCCGCTGGGCCGCCCGTGAGATCCACACCGGCCACCCGGGGCTGATCCTCAAGGCCCTCATCATCCACGCGGGCAACACCCCGGTCATCACCGACCTCGCCCAGGCCACGGAGAACATCGGCCTGGCGATCATCTCCGCCATCACGCAGAGCGAACACCCGAAGTTCGCCACGATCTTCGCCGTCCTGCAACAGGCGCTGGATCACATCGATACGGAGCAGGCGTGGCGGTACGCTCGTTATGTCAATCTGTCACTGCTGGGTGACGCACAGGAAGAGTGGAACCGAGGCATGAGCACGATGACGTATCCGTATCAGGGCGAGTACGTGGAGGGCCTCCTCGCCGAAGGCAAGATCCGAGGACTCGCCGAGGGCAAGATCCAAGGGGAGATCGCACGGGCGGCAAGGGCGGTCATCGAAGTGCTCGAGGTTCGGGGGCTGGTGGTGTCCGAGGCGGTGCGGCAGCGGGTCACGGCCTGTGAGGACCTTGGTGTCCTGGACCAGTGGCACATCAGGGCGATCACCGCTGAGTCGGTCGAGGACGTCTTCGGGTGATGTCAGGGGCCGAGGAGGCCCAGGTGGCGGGCGGCGCGGATGGCCAGCCAGACCTCTGCGAAGGCGCTGGTCGAGGTGAGGTCGCGGCCTGTCAGGTCGGTGAAGCGGCGCAGGCGGTAGGACAAGGTGTTGGGGTGGATGTGGAGGGCGGACGCGGCGTCCTCCACGTGCCGGTTGCGTTCCATCCACACCCGTACGGACGTCAGCAGCCGTGACGAGTGGGCCTCGTCGTAGGCGAGCACCGGCCCCAGCACGTGGTCGACCAGGGCCGACAGGGTGGCGGGGTCGTCGGGGAGCCAGCGGCCCGTGGTGTCGTCGCCGTAGTGGACCAACGGCTTGCCGGATTCGGCGGCGTTGGTGGCGGCCCAGACGGCTTCCCGTTGGGCGACTCTCAGGGATGTGCCGGGTGGGAAGGGGCGGCTGAGGCCGGCGGCCACTCCCGGCACGGCGGCCACCGCCGGGGCGATGGCGGGCGGGCCCAGGACGTAGTGGTCGTCGCCTCGGCGCAGCATCAGGTGCGGGAGGTCGTCGAGTGCGCGGCGTAGCGCCTCGTCCGCTCCACCTCGCGCCCCGCCCGTGAGGTCTTCCGGGAGGTCGCGGGCCACCAGCAGGACCGTGTCGGTGTCCATGGGGAGGCCGAGACGGGCGAGGCGGCGGCGGGCGGCGGGTGGGTCGAGGAGGTCCTGGAGCAGCTCGGCCAGGGTTTCCGCGCCCTCCCTGCGCAGCGTCTCTCGTTCGTGGCGGGCCATCGCGACCTGCAGCGCGGCGACGGTGGCGATGTGCTGGACCACGGCGAGGCCGGCGGGGCGGGCGCCCTCGCGTTCGAGGGCCACCAGATGGCCCGCAGGGCCGCCAGGAGCGGAGACGGGCAGGACGAAGCCGCCCGGGATCGTGGGTGGCGCGTCGGGTTCGGCGGGCAGCACGTCGAGGGGCGGCACCGGGACGCCGGGCAGCAGCGGACGGCCGCTGCGGGTGGACAGGTAGACGTCGTAGCCGGACAGGCGTTCCAGGCGCTTGAACAGGGTGGCGGTGTCGAGGTCTTCGGCGGCGAGCCAGCGCAGCGCGCCGAACACCTGGAGCTGGGCGCCGAGCCGGTGGCTGGCGTCCTCCTGCAGCGCCGCGGCCACCTCCTGGGCGATCGCGATGAACGGCACCGCCAGCGGCACCTCCAGCACCGGCATCCCGCGCTCCTCGGCCGCCTCGAAGAAGGCCGGGTGCAGCGGCGGCACGTGGAGCTGGGCCGACAGGGCGAGCGCGGAGACGCCGGCGTCGTCGAGCCGCTGCAGGTAGGCGCGCTGCCGGGCGGCGGCGCGCGGCAGGCCGATGCCGGTGGTCATGATGACCTCGGCTCCGAGCAGCCACGGCGTGGGGTCGTCGAGCTCGCTGACGTGCGCCCACGACACGGAGCGGGACAGCCCCGCCTCCCCGGCGAGCAGGCGCAGCTGCAGGGCGGGGGAGCGCAGGAGGTTTTCGACGGTCAGCTTGTGGTCAGCCACAACACACACCGTAGTACTTCGTGGCACCTACAATTGCCGCAGGTCAGAGCCATGACGAACACTGGCGGACATGAACACAGGACCCGTCGACTCCTCCAAGGTCCCGCGCTTCGCGGGGTTCGCCACCTTCGCCCGCCTACCCCGGCTCGACCAGGTCGAGCGGGCCGACGTGGCGGTGGTCGGCGTGCCCTTCGACACCGGCGTCTCCTACCGGCCGGGGGCCAGGTTCGGCCCCGCGGCGGTCAGGGAGGCCTCGCGGCTGCTGCGGCCGTACCATCCGGGCCTGGACGTCTCCCCGTTCGCGCGGGCGCAGGTCGCCGACGCCGGCGACATCGCGGTGAACCCGTTCGACATCGGCTCCGCCATCGAGACGATCGAGGACGCGGCAGGCGGCATGGACGCCCGGCTGGTCACGATCGGCGGCGACCACACGATCGCCCTGCCGTTGCTGCGTGCGGCGGCGCGCAGGCACGGCCCGGTGGCGCTGGTGCACTTCGACGCCCACCTCGACACCTGGGACACCTACTTCGGCGCCGAGTACACCCACGGCACCCCGTTTCGGCGGGCGGTCGAGGAGGGCCTGCTCGACACCGAGGCGCTCAGCCACGTCGGCATCCGCGGCTCCCTCTACGGCAAGAAGGACCTGGAGGACGACCGGCGGCTCGGGTTCGGCATCGTGACCGCGGCCGACGTGCTGCGGCGCGGTCTGGACGAGGTGATCGACCTGCTGCGGCAGCGCGTCGGCGACCGTCCCCTGTACGTCTCGGTGGACATCGACGTGCTCGACCCGGCCCACGCCCCCGGCACCGGTACCCCGGAGGCGGGCGGGCTGACCAGCCGCGAGCTGCTGGAGATCCTGCGCGGTCTCGCGGGCAGCAACCTCGTCGGGGCCGACGTCGTGGAGGTCGCCCCGGCCTACGACCACGCGGAGATCACCTCGATCGCCGCGTCCCACGTGGCGTACGACCTGGTCAGCCTGATGGCGCTGACCGAGGAGGAGACGGGATGAGCGGCTCCATCACCGAGATCGAGACCTACGGCGTCGAGCGCATCCCCGACGCCGACCGCACCGCCCGCCCCCTCGACCTGTTCAGGGTGGCCTTCGGCGGCGCGAACACGTTCGCCACCTGCGTGCTCGGCGCCTTCCCCATCCTGTTCGGGCTGTCGTTCTGGCAAGGGCTGGCCGCGACCGTGCTGGGGCTGGTCGTGGGCGCGCTGATCCTGGCGCCGCTGTCGCTGTTCGGCCCGCTGAACGGCACCAACAACGCCGTCTCCTCATCGGCGCACCTCGGCGTGCACGGCCGGGTGGTGGGCTCGTTCCTGTCGCTGCTGACGGCGATCGCGTTCTTCTCCATCTCGGTGTGGTCGTCGGGCGACGCGCTGGTGGGCGGCGCGCACCGGTTGATGGGGCTGCCGGACACCGACCTGTCGTACGCGGTCGCGTACGCCGTCTTCGCCGTCCTGGTGCTCGTGGTCTGCGTGTACGGCTTCCGCTTCATGCTGTTCGTCAACAAGATCGCGGTGGCGGCGGCGTCGGCGCTGTTCGTGCTGGGCGTGTTCGCCTTCGCCGGCGACTTCGACCCGTCGTACGCCGGCGCGATCAAGCCGGGCGACCCGCTGTTCTGGCCGTCGTTCATCGGCGCGGCGCTGATCGTGCTGTCGAACCCGGTCTCGTTCGGCGCGTTCCTGGGCGACTGGTCGCGCTACATCCCGGCGAGCACCCCGCGCCGCAGGGTGATGGCGGCGGCGTTCCTGTCGCAGATCGCCACGATCCTGCCGTTCCTGTTCGGCCTGACCACGGCGTCGATCATCGCGACCAAGGCGGCCGAGTACGTGGACCCGGCGGCCCCGAACTACGTGGGCGGCCTGCTGGCGATCTCGCCCGGCTGGTATTTCGTCCCGGTCTGCCTCATCGCGCTGATCGGCGGCATGTCCACCGGCACGACCTCCCTCTACGGCACCGGCCTCGACTTCTCCAGCGTCTTCCCGCGCTTCTCCAGGGTGCGGGCGACGGTGTTCATCGGCACGCTGTCGATCCTGTTCATCTTCGTCGGCAGGTTCGCGGCGAACCTCACGCAGAGCATCTCCACGTTCGCCACACTGATCATCACGTGTACCGCACCCTGGATGGTGATCATGATGATCGGCTACGTGACGCGGCGCGGCTGGTACGACGCGGAGGCGCTGCAGGTGTTCAACCGGCGCCAGCACGGCGGCCGCTACTGGTTCACGCACGGCTGGAACTGGCGCGGCATGAGCGCGTGGCTGGTCTCGGCCGGGGCGGCGCTGGCGTTCGTGAACCTGCCCGGCCAGTTCGTCGGCCCGCTGGGCGACCTGGCGGGCGGCGTGGACGTGTCGCTGCCGCTGGGTCTGGCGGTGGCGGCGCTGCTCTACCTGGCGCTGCTGACCGCCTTCCCCGAGCCGCGCGAAGTCTACGGCCCGCAGGGGCCGCGCCTGGTCAGAGCGGCGGACACGCCGGTGCTGCCCATCACCGCGGCCACCGAGCCGGTGGCCTGATGGCGATCGTCGATCTGTCGGTGCCGGTCGAGACCGGGATGCCCGTCTACCCTGGCGATCCCGAGGTCTCGACCGGCCCGGCGCTCACCGTGGCCCGCGACGGCGTCAACGTCCTGGGCCTGCATCTCGGCTCCCACTCCGGCACCCACGTGGACGCGCCACGGCACATCGACGACGCGCTGCCGGCGCTGGACGAGCTGCCGCTGGATCGGTTCTGCGGGCCGGCGGTCGTGGTGGACGCGCGCGGGCTGCCGCCGCGGGCGCCGATCGGGCCTGAGCCGTTCCAGGACGTCGAGCCCGGCGTGATCGTGCTGGTCGCCACCGGCTGGTCGCGGTGGTGGGGGAGCGCGCGCTACACCGAGCACCCCTACCTGACGGAGGAGGCGGCGGAGCTGCTGGTCGAGCGCGGGGTGCGGACGGTGGGCATCGACGCGTTCAGCGTGGACCCGACGCCCGCCGCCGACTTCCCCGCGCATCGGGCGCTGCTGGGCGCGCACGCGGTCATCGCCGAGAACCTGACCGGGCTCGACCGGCTGCTCGCGGAGGCGGGCCCGATCGAGGTGTTCCTGCTGCCACTGCGGCTGCCGGGCGCGGACGGCGCACCCGTGCGGGCCGTGGCAAAAGTAGGGGCAAAAGTAGGGGCAAAAGTAGGGCCGAAAGCAGGGGCGTAAGCCGGCTAGCGGGTGCCCCAGGAGTACGTCTGCTTGCGCAGCTTGAGGTAGACGAACGACTCGGTCGCGCGGACGGAGGGGATGGCCCGGATCTTGCTGAGGATCTCCAGCAGGTGGCCGTCACCTTCGCAGACCACCTCGACGATCACGTCGAAGGAGCCCGCCGTGAGCACCACATAGTCGATCTCGTCGATGGCCGCCAGCTCGTCGGCGACCGACTCCAGGTCGCCCTCGCAGTTGACGCCGATCATGGCCTGGCGGGGGAAGCCGAGCGTGAGCGGGTCGGTGACCGCGACGATCTGCATGACCCCGGCGTCCTGCAACCGCTGGACGCGCTGCCTGACGGCCGCCTCTGACAGCCCGACCGCCTTGCCGATCGCCGCGTACGGCTTGCGTCCGTCGGCCTGGAGCTGCTCGATGATCTGCTTGGACAGGTCGTCGAGCACAACGGGCCCGGATTTGCCGTTGTTTCGGCGTACGCGCGGCGGCGTCGTCATCGAGAGGATTCCTCCTAGCGGGTCGGCGTTACGGGGGCGTTCCCGCTGGGTTGCCGTCCTGGTGCGACATGTTGTCAGTTCCTGGCGGTCTGTCAAGCGAATTCGTAGCAATTTGATATCTTCACCACGAAATCCCTTGTCCAGCTGCACCTGCTCTGTCAGAGTCGCGGCATCTCAGCCACCTGTCCAGGAGGGCGAATGACAACCCGTCTGCAGAACTTCATCAACGGTGAGTTCGTGGACGCCAAGAGCGGCCGGTTCTCCGACATCATCGACCCCTGCACGGGTGAGGCGTACGTCCAGGCGCCCGTCTCCGGGCAGGAGGACGTCGACGCCGCTTACGCCGCCGCGGCCGCCGCCTTCGAGTCGTGGGGCCGTACCACCCCGGGCGAGCGGGCCGGGCTGCTGCTGAAGGTCGCCGACGCGATCGAGGCGCGGGCCGACGAGATCAACGAGGACGAGTGCCGCAACACCGGCAAGCCACTGGCGCGCATGGCCGAGGACGAGACGCCGATCGCCGCCGATCACTTCCGGTTCTTCGCCGGGGCGGCCCGCACGCTCGAGGGCCCGACGGCCGGCGAGTTCCTGGCCGAGCACACCAGCGTCATCAGGCACGAGCCGATCGGCGTCGTCGGTCAGGTGACGCCGTGGAACTACCCGATGATGATGGCGGTCTGGAAGATCGCCCCCGCGCTCGCGGCGGGCAACACGATCGTGCTGAAGCCGTCCGACACCACTCCGGTCTCCACGCTCAAGCTGGCCGAGATCCTCGGTTCCGTGCTGCCGCCCGGCGTCTTCAACGTCGTCACCGGCGACAGGGAGACCGGCGCACTGGTCGTCGGCCACCCGACCGCGGCGATGGTGGCCATCACCGGCTCGGTCGGCGCGGGCATGTCGGTTGCCAAGAGCGCCGCCGACGACCTCAAGCGGGTGCACCTGGAGCTCGGCGGCAAGGCGCCGGTCGTGGTGTTCGAGGACGTCAAGGACCTCGGCAAGGCCGCCGCCGACATCGCGATGGCCGGCCTCTACAACGCGGGCCAGGACTGCACCGCGGCCTGCCGGGTGCTCGTGCAGGAGAGCGTGCACGACGAGTTCGTGGCCGCGCTCACCGAGGCCGCGGCCGCCACGGTCACCGGCGACCGCGGCGTCGAGGACGCGCTCTACGGCCCGCTCAACAACGAGAACCAGCTCGCCAGGGTGCAGGGCTTCATCGACCGGGTCCCGGCGCACGCCAAGGTGCTCACCGGCGGTCACCGCGTGGGCGAGCGCGGCTACTTCTTCGCCCCGACCGTCGTGGACGGGCTCAAGCAGGACGACGAGATGGTGCAGAACGAGGTCTTCGGCCCCGTGATCACCGTCCAGACGTTCAGCGACGAGGCCGACGCCCTGGCCAAGGCCAACGACGTCCGCTACGGGCTGAGCAGCTCGGTGTGGACCTCCGACCACGGCCGCGCCATGCGCATGTCGAACCGGCTCGACTTCGGCGTGGTCTGGGTCAACACGCACATCCCGTTCGTGTCGGAGATGCCGCACGGCGGCTTCAAGCACTCGGGGTACGGCAAGGACCTGTCGGTGTTCGGCCTGCACGACTACACCAGGGTCAAGCACGTCATGCACTACATCGGCGAATAGCAAGGAAAAATCCTGGATATGACCGGGCTGAGTGCGATTGAGCTTGAAGACGTCGTCAAGGAGTATCTCTCGCATGGCGAGGTCGTCCAGGCGGTCAAAGGCGTGACGCTGGACATCGCCGAGGGGGAGTTCTTCTCCCTCCTCGGCCCGTCCGGTTGCGGCAAGACCACGACCATGCGGATGATCGCCGGCTTCGAGGCGCCCACCAAGGGCCTGGTGAAGCTGCACGGCCAGGACGTCACGAACGTCCCGCCGAACAGGCGCGACGTCAACATGGTCTTCCAGTCCTACGCGCTCTTTCCGCACATGAGCGTCTGGGACAACGTGGCGTTCGGGCTCAGGCAGCGCAGGACGCCGCAGGAGGAGATCAGGCGGCGGGTCGGCGAGATGCTGGAGATCGTCGATCTGACCGGCCGGGAGAAGCGCATGCCGCGCGAGCTGTCCGGCGGCCAGCAGCAGCGGGTGGCGCTGGCCAGGGCGCTGGTCAACCGGCCCAGGGCGCTGCTGCTCGACGAGCCGCTCGGCGCGCTCGACCTCAAGCTGCGCCAGGCCATGCAGATCGAGCTCAAGCGCATCCAGCGCGAGGTCGGCATCACGTTCGTGTACGTCACCCACGACCAGAGCGAGGCGCTCACCATGAGCGACCGCATCGCCGTCATGAACGACGGCCTGGTCGAGCAGCTCGCCGGTCCGCGCGAGATCTACGAGCGGCCCGCGACGCCGTTCGTGGCCGGCTTCATCGGCACCTCCAACCTGCTCGCCGGCACCGCGAGGGACGGCGAGCTGAAGGTCGGCGACGGCCGGGTGCTGGTGCCGGGGCACGACGGCGAGGTGACGGTGACCGTACGGCCGGAGAAGATCACCATCGGCGCCGACGAGCCCGCGCGCGAGCGCAGCGCCGTCCGCGGCACCGTCGCCGAGGTGGTCTACCTCGGCACCTACAACAGTTACGCGGTGCGGCTCGCTGAGGGGGCCGGGGAGACCGTCATCACCGTGTTCCAGCAGAATGCCCACGACGCGACGGCGACGGCGGAGCGAGGCGACTCCGTGTGGCTGTCCTGGCAGGCGCAGCACTCGTACGTGATTGGAAGTCGATAGCACCCCATGAACCCCCTCCTCATGCGTGGAATGACGCAGCCCCGCACCCGCCGCGACGTCTTCAGGCTGGCCGGTTTCTCGGCGGCCGGACTGGCTCTGGCCGCCTGCGGCGTGCAGGGACAGAAGCAGGCGCCGCCGAAGGCGGACGCGGTGGCCGATTTCTGGGCCAAGCAGACCAAGCACGGCAAGGTCGTCTTCGCGAACTGGCCGGAGTACATGCCCGAGGACAAGGCTCCGCTGGAGCGGTTCTCGAAGGACACCGGCATCGCGTACGAGTACAAAGAGGTCATCCAGGAGAACGCCGATTTCTTCGGCAAGGCCGACCCGGTGCTGCGCGCCGGGCAGTCACTGGGCTACGACATCGTCGTCATGACCAACGGCATCCAGCTCCAGCACATGATCGAGCTGGGCTACGCGATCCCGCTCGACCACTCCAAGCTGCCGAACTTCCAGGCCAACGCCGGGCAGAAGTACAAGGAGCGGTCCTACGACCCGGGCAACAAGTACACGGTGCCGTACACGTCCGGGGTGACCGGCATCGCGTACAACACCGAGTACGTCAAAGAGGACATCACCAGCATCGAGGCGTTGTTCGACCCCAAGTACAAGGGCCGGGTCGGCATGATGAACGACGCCCAGGAGATCGGCAACTTCGGGATGATCGCGCTGGGCATCGACCCGGAGAAGTCGACCGAGGCGGACTGGCGCAAGGCGGGGGAGAAGCTCAAGGCCCAGCGCGACGCCGGAATTGTGCGGAAATATTATGATCAGTCGTATATCGACGCCGTGTCCAAGGGCGACGTCTGGGTGACCATGGCCTGGTCGGGCGACGTCTTCCAGCGCCAGCTCGCCGGCGAGCCCGTCAAGTTCGTGGTGCCCGCCGAGGGCGGCACGATCTGGACCGACAACATGCTCATCCCCAAGGGCGCCGCCAACCCGGTCGACGCGCTCATGCTGATGGACTACCTCTACCAGCCGGCCGTGGCCGCCGAGCTGGACGAGTACATCCAGTTCGTCACCCCGGTCCCGGCCGTGCAGGACCTGCTGAGGGAGAAGGCGAAGACGGCCAAGGGCGAGGACAAGAAGGCCCTGGAGGACATGATCGACAGCCCGCTCATGTTTCCCTCCGAGGCCGACTACGCCAAGCTGCGCACGTACACCACGCTCACCACCCAGCAGGAGCAGGTGTTCAACCCGATCTTCCAGTCGATCACCCAGGCCTGACCATGCGGCGGCTCACCCCCTACCTGCTGGCGCTGCCGAGCTGGCTGTGGCTGGCGATCTTCCTGGTCGTCCCCATGGTGGCGATGGCGTCGGTGTCGCTGCAGACCGGCAACGCCATCGACGGCTTCGCGATGACGTTCAGCTTCTCCAACTACGGCGACGCGCTCGGCCGCTACAGCACCCAGCTCGGCCGCTCGCTCTGGTACGGCGCCCTGGCCACCGCCGCCATGCTCGTCATCGGCTACCCGGTGGCCTACTGGATCGCGTTCAAGGCCGGCACTCGCAAGTCCGTCTACCTGTTCCTGCTCCTGCTGCCGTTCTTCGTCTCGTTCGTGCTGCGCACGATCTCGTGGAACTTCCTGCTGTCGGACAACGGCATCCTGTTCGGCACGCTGAAGGACTGGGGGCTGCTGCCCGGCGACTTCCACGTGCTGGCCACCACGTTCGCGGTGGTCGGCGGGCTGACGTACAACTTCCTGCCGTTCATGATCCTGCCGATCTACGTGGCGCTCGAACGCGTGGACCCGCGCGTGGTCGAGGCCGCCCAGGACCTGTACGCCACCCGCGCCGCCGCCTTCCGCCGGGTGGTGCTGCCGCTGTCGCTGCCCGGGGTGTTCGCCGGGGTGCTGATGACGTTCGTGCCCGCCACGGCCGACCCCATCAACGCGGCCATCCTCGGCGGCACGTCCAACACGATGATCGGCAACATCATCCAGACCGAGTACCTGACCAACCTCGACTACCCGACCGCCTCCGCGCTGTCGTTCACGCTGATGGCCGTGCTGCTGGTCGGCATCTTCGTCTACGCGCGGGCGCTCGGCACCGAGAACGTCCTCGAGGCGGCCGCGCGATGAGGGGCACCAGGGCCGGCGACCGGCTGCTGCACCTCTACACCTGGCTGATCATCATCTGGCTGTCGTCGCCGATCGCCGTGATGATCCTGTTCGGCTTCAACGACAAGCGCAGCAAGTCCAACACCAGCTGGCAGGGCTTCACGCTGCGCTGGTACGCCGAGCTGTTCGACATCTCCGACCTGACCGTGGCGCTGCGCAACTCGCTGGTGATCGCCGTGGTCAGCACCGTCATCACGGTCGTCATCGGCACCATGCTGGGCCTCGCGCTCGGCCGGCACCGCTTCCGCGCCAAAGGCGTGACGAACTTCCTCGTCTTCGCCGCCATCTCCACGCCCGAGCTGGTGATGGGCGCCTCGCTGCTGTCGTTGTTCGTCTCGGGCAACGTGCCGCGCGACTCCCTCACGATCATCGTCTCGCACGTGCTGTTCTCGCTGTCGTTCGTGGTGGTGACGGTGCGGGCGCGGGTCGTCACGCTCGACCCGGCTCTGGAGGAGGCGGCCAGGGACCTGGGCGCGACGGCCTGGGGGACGTTCCGGCAGGTCACGCTGCCGTCGATCCTGCCGGGTGTGCTGGCGGGCGCGATGCTGTCGTTCGCCCTGTCGATCGACGACTACGTGGTCACCAGCTTCGTCAACGGCTCCACCGTCACGTTCCCGCTGTGGATCGTCGGCGCGGTCAAGACCGGTATCCCGCCGCAGGTCAACGTCATGGGTACGCTGATCTTCTGCATCGGGGTGCTGATCGCGATCGCCAACGCGGTCGCGGCCCGGCGGCGCACCTGAGCTCGATCCAGTGATCACATCATGAAGAACTTGTAGGGAAGTGGGATGTGTGGATCCGCTGAAGGCGCTTGCTGACGCGGAGCGCAAGCCGTACTGGCTGGACAGCCCGGCCAGACCCGAGCCGCAGGCGCGGCTCTTCGGACACACCACCGCCGACCTGGTCGTCGTCGGCGGCGGCTTCTCGGGCCTGTGGACGGCCCTGATGGCCAAGGAACGCGACCCCTCGCTCGACGTCGTCCTGCTGGAAGGCCGCAGGATCGGCTGGGCGGCCTCCGGCCGCAACGGCGGGTTCTGCATGGCGACGCTCACCCACGGCCTGGCCAACGGCCTGGAGCGGTGGCCGGAGGAGATCGACAAGCTCGAACGCATGGGCGTCGCCAACCTCGACGAGATCGAGGTCACGCTCAGGCGCTACGGCATCGACTGCTCCTTCGAGCGCACCGGCGAGCTGCACGTCGCCACCGAGCCCTGGCAGGTCGACGCGCTCGGCGAGCACCTCGACCTGATCTCCGACCTCGGGCTCGACTACGTGCCGCTCGACCAGGGCCAGGTGCGCGCCGAGGTCGACTCGCCCACCTACCTGGGCGGGCTGTGGGAGCGCAGCGGCTGCGCCATGCTCGACCCGGCGCGTCTGGCGTGGGGGCTGCGCGAGGCCTGCCTGCGGCTCGGCGTCCGCGTCCACGAGCGCACGCCCGTACGCGCGATGGACGACGACGGCACGACGATCACCCTGCGCACGCCGCACGGCGCGGTCGCCGCCCGCCAGGTGGCGCTCGGCACCGGCGTGTTCCCGCCGCTGCTGCGCCGCCTCAAGCACTTGGTGGTGCCGGTGTACGACTACGTGCTGATGACCGAGCCGCTGACCGCCGGCCGGCTCGCCTCGGTGGGCTGGCGCAACCGGCAGGGCGTGGGCGACTCCGGCAACCAGTTCCACTACTATCGGCTGACCGACGACAACCGCATCCTGTGGGGCGGCTACGACGCCGTCTACTACAACGGCGGGCTGGTCAGGCCCGAGTACGAGCAGCGCGACGAGACGTTCGTCAAGCTCGCGGGCCACTTCTACGACACGTTCCCGCAGCTCGCCGAGGTGCGTTTCACCCACCGGTGGGGCGGCGTGATCGACACCTGCAGCCGCTTCAGCGCCTTCTACGGCCAGGCGCACGGCGGCCGGCTGGTCTACGCGGCCGGCTACACCGGCATGGGCGTCGGCGCCACCCGCTTCGGCGCGAACGTCATGCTCGACCTGCTGTCCGGCAAGCCGACCGAGCGGACCGAGCTGCGCATGGTCAAGGAGAAGCCGATCCCGTTCCCGCCCGAGCCGGTGCGGTCCGGCGTCATCCAGTTCACCCGCTGGTCGATCGCGCAGGCCGACCAGCACCAGGGCAGACGCAACCTGTGGTTGCGCGCGCTCGACCGGATGGGGCTGGGCTTCGACTCCTAGCGCCGCTCCTGGCAACGGCGTGCTGAAGGTATGGCCAGGAAACCCCTGGTGTGAGGGATAGGCCCCGAGTGCCGGGCATGTTCCCGTACGACCCCCGTCGAGCTTGCGGGGGTTGGTGGCGTGCGTGCGAGATGGGTGGCCGGGCTGAGCCTGGTGCTCGTGGCCGGATGCGGGAGCGAACCCGCGCCCGTGGTGCCCGCTTCGGTGGGGCGGGTCGTCCGGCCGCCGGTCAAGGTGGCGCGCTGCCTGCTGTCGTTCTCCAACCCGCGGGGCGCGGCCCTGGCGCGCGCCCGGCTGCAGCGTGACATCGCCCGCTACCTGGCCGGCCGTCCCGGCCACATCGTCTACGGCGCGCTCGACCTGGTCACCGGCGTCCGGCTGGGCCAGGGCGAGCACCAGAACGACATGATCACCGCCAGCGGCGCGAAGGTGGACATCCTCGTCGCGCTGCTGCACCGGCGCGACGACGGGCTCGGCGAGGGCGAGCGCGACCTGGCGGAACGCATGATCAAGGAGAGCGACAACGGCGCCGCCGACGCGCTGTGGTCGCGCGTGGCCGGCTCCATGAGCGGCCTCTACCGCGAGCTCGGCATGCGGGAGACCACGCCGGGCCCCAGCCGGTTCTGGGGCGGCACCAAGACCAGCCCCGCCGACCGCATCCGGCTGATGCGGGTGCTGGTCAAGGGCGGTCGCGGGCTGACGAGGGCCGACCGGCGCACGGTGCTGGAGCTGATGGAGCAGGTGCAGCAGGACCAGGCGTGGGGCGTCAGCGCGGCGGCCAGGCCAGGCGACCGGGTGGCGCTCAAGAACGGCTGGACGCCCCGGCCGTTCATCCAGAACACGTGGGCCGTGACCAGCTACGGGCGAGTGGCGGGGCCGGGGCGCGACCTGCTGCTGTCGGTGCAGACCGACCGGCAGCCGGGGGAGGGGGCGGGCATCCAGACCATCGAGGGCGTCGCCCGGATGATCGGGGGCCGGCTCGACGGCCTGTCGCCCACGACCGTCCGGCCGTGCCCCACCAACCCCATCCTCTGACGCCGCCGGTCAGGAGTGCGCCGCCGTCAGGACCTCCTCCGGGATGACCTTCGGCACGCCGCGCAGGCCCACCAGCGCCAGCAGCGCCACCAGGGCCAGCAGCCCGGCCGTGACGTACGACGCCAGGTGCACGCCGTCGAGGAAGGCCGCCTGCGCCGCGCGTACGAGGTCGGCCGCCTGACCCGCCGGCAGGCTCTGCGCCACGGCGATCGCGCTCGCCAGCGACTCCCGCGCCGCCCCTCCCGTCACCCCGCCCGTCAAGCCGGCGGGCAGCTCCAGGTTGCTCCGGTAGGCGCTGGTCAGCACCGTGCCCAGCACCGCGATGCCGAGCGCGCCGCCCAGCTCGAACGCCGTCTCCGACACCGCGGCCGCGGCCCCCGCACGCTGCCGTGGCGCCGTCGCCAGCACGTTGTCGTTGTTGACGGTGAAGGCGAACCCGACGCCGACCCCGCCCACGATCAGCGCGGGGAGCAGCGTGAGGTAGTTCAGCTCGGTGCCGAGCGTCGTGTAGTAGAGGAACGAGCCCGCGTTCATCGCCAGGCCGAGCGCGACCACGCCGTTCCTGCCCAGCAGCGGGATCAGCCGGGCGGCCAGCACGCCGCCGACCGCGCCGCTCAGCCCGCCGGGCAGCTGCGCCAGGCCCGCCATCAGCGGCGACCAGCCCAGCACGAGCTGCAGGTACCAGGCGAACATCAGCATCATCGCCGACATCGCGAAGATCGCCAGCAGGTTCGTCAGGATCGACGCGCTGAACGCCCTGCGGGCGAAGAGCCGTACGTCGATCAGCGGCTCGGCCAGCCGCCGCTGCCGCCACCAGAACCACCCGAGCAGCACGATCCCGCCCGCCCCCGCCACCAGCACGTCCGCGTGATCGACGCCCTTGTTCGCGGCCTCCTTGAGCGCGTAGACGGCGCCGACGATGCCCGCGAACGACAGGCCCACGCTCAGCAGGTCCAGCCGGCCCGCGTGCGGGTTACGCGACTCGGGCAGCACCAGCCAGCCGCCCACCAGCACCACCGCCATGACCGGCACGTTGATCAGGAACACCGAGCCCCACCAGAAGTGGTCCAGCAGCAGGCCGCCCACCACCGGGCCGATCGCGAAGCCCGCCGCGCTCATGCCGCTCCAGATGCCGATCGCGGCCGTGCGCTCGCCCGGCTCGGTGAACACGTTCCTGATGATGGACAGCGTGGACGGCATGATGGTCGCGCCCGCCACGCCCAGCAGCGCCCGCGCCGCGATCAGCAGCTCGGGGGTGGGAGCGTACGCGGTCACCACGGAGGCGGCGCCGAACGCGGCCGCGCCGATCAGCAGCAGCCGCTTACGGCCGACGCGGTCGCCCAGGTTGCCCATGGTGACCAGCAGGCCCGCCAGGGCGAAGCCGTAGATGTCGCCGATCCACAGCACCTGCGTCGAGCCGGCGCCGAGGTCGGCGGCCAGGCTGGGCAGGGCCAGGTGCAGGACCGTCAGGTCGAGGGAGAGCAGCAGCGTGGCCAGGCAGGCGATGGCCAGGCAGGCCCACGGATTCTTCACGCTTGTCATGCCGCCCACTCTCGGCGTGCGCCCTGACCACCCGCCTACCGCCCGCTGACCGCCACCCGATCAGCGGGAGGTCTTCCCGTCGCCGGCCTCCCCGTCGCCGGCCTCTCCGCCGCCTGCCGGCTCGCCGGCCGTGTCGAGGCGGGTGAGGGCCGTTTCGATGCGCTCCCAGGTGTCCCCTGTGCTGTACCAGCTGCGGGGGCACGCCTCGCGGGCGCGTACCAGCAGGTCGCGGGCCGTGCCGAGGTCACCGTCAGCGGTGGCCGCCTCGCCGAGGCCGAGCAGCGCCCACGCCCTGATCTCCATCGAGCCCTTCATCCGCGCCAGCTCCGCCGCCTCCCGGTAGTCGGCCCGCGCGCCTTCGAGGTCGTCCAAATACGCGAGCGCGTCGCCGCGCCGGCACAGCGCCTCCCCGATCTCCGTGTACGCCCGCAGCTCCCGCGCCACCTCCAGCGCCTCGTCGGCCAGCGCCAGCGCACCCCGGTGGTCGGCCTGCGACTGCCGCAGGTTCCCGAGCCCCGACAGCACCAGCACGATGCCCCACCGCTCCCCGATCCTCCTGAACGCGGCCAGGCTGCGCTCGAACTCGGCCACCGCCTCGTCCGTGCGGCCGAGGACCTGCAGCAGGAACGCCCGGCCGGTGTAGGCCAGCGACTGCTGCCAGGGCGGGAGCCGGTCCCCGTAGCGGCCGAGCAGGTCGTACGTCATGGCGAAGTCCGACGGCGGGCCCGTGAACATCGACAGCAGCATCATCAGGAACTCCACCCGCTTCGGCAGCCACTCGATCGGCAGCAGCGCCTGCACTTCGCTCAGCTGCGAGCGCAGCTCCTCGTCCGATCTGCCGTTCCAGGCCGAGACGAGCACGCACATCGCGAACTCCTCGTCCATGCCGGGCAGGCGTCTCTCACCCAGCGCCGACAGCAGCCCGTCGGCCAGGTGGGAGCTGGCCGAGCGGTGGCCGCGCATCCACCAGTAGCAGGCGCTGTGGGCCAGCATCCGGAACCCCAGCTCCAGATGCCCCGCCTCGGTGGCCCAGCGCACGGCCGCGTCGAGGTCGTCGCTCTCCTCGTCCACCCTGGCCAGCCAGACGAGCTGCTCGGACGTGCGCAGCAGCGGGTCGGTCGCGAGCATGAAGTCCAGGTAGTGGCGGGCGTGGGCGTGGCGGATCTCCTCGGCCTCGCCCGACTCCTCCAGCCGTTCGAGGCAGAACGCCCTGATGGTGGCGAGCATCCTGAAGCGGCCGTCCACGTACTCGACCAGCGACTTCTCCGCCAGCGAGAACAGCACGTCCTCCGGCAGCCCGCACACCCGCTCGGCCGCCTCCGGCCGCGCGCCGCCCGCGAACACGCTCAGCCGCCTGGCCATCAGCCGCTCGTCCTCGGTCAGCAGGTCCCAGCTCCAGGCGACCACCGCGCGCAACGTCTGGTGGCGGGGCAGCGCCGTACGGCTGCCGCGGGTCAGCAGCCGGAACCGGTCGTCGAGCCGGGCCGCGACCTCGGCCACCGGGAGGGTGCGCAGCCTGGCCGCGGCCAGCTCGATCGCCAGGGGCAGGCCGTCGAGGGCGTGGCAGATCCGTACGACGTGGGCCCGGTTGTCCTCGTCCACCGCGAACCCCGGACGGACCGCCGCCGCCCGGTCGGTGAACAGCCTGACCGCCGGGTAGCCGAGCGGGTCGTCCGCCTCGGGCGGGGGCAGCCGCAGCGGCGTCACCGGCAGGACCGACTCGCCCGTGATGCCCAGCGCCTCGCGGCTGGTCGCCAGCACGCGCAGGCGGGGGCAGGCGGCCAGCAGGTGGTCGGTCAGTTCGGCCGTCTCCGTCACCAGGTGCTCGCAGTTGTCCAGGATCAGCAGCAGCTCCCGGTCGGCCAGGGCGGCCACCAGCCTGTCCACGGGATCGACGCGGGAGCGCTCGTGGCCGTGCAGCAGGGCGTCGCGGATGTCCAGCGCCGCCAGCACCGCCTGGGGCACGCCGCCGGAGACGGGCGCGAGCGGCACGAAGTACACCTCGCCTGGCTCCCTGGCCGCCGCCTCCATCGCCAGCCGCGTCTTCCCCGCCCCACCGGCCCCGATGAGGGAGACCAACCGCCCGTCCCGCAGGCTCGCCCCCACCCGATCGAGCTCTTCAGCCCTGCCGACGAAACTGGTCAGCTGACTCCGCAACCCCACCCGCATCGGCCCGGCGGGGTCGGTGCGGGGGTGGGTGGGTGAGACGGCGGGGGTGGGCGGGGATGAGGGGGCGCGGGGTGTGAGTGAGGGGTCGGCGCGGAGGACGGCCAGGTGGGCGGCGGTCAGGTCGGGGCCGGGGTCGATGCCCAGCTCCTCGTCGAGCAGTTTCCTGGCCTCCTCGTAGACGGTCAGGGCCTCGGCCTGACGGCCGCTGCCGTACAGGGCGCGCATGAGCTGGGCGCGCAGCCGTTCGCGCAGCGGGTGGGCGGCGGTGAGGCGGGTCAGCTCGGCCACCAGCTCCCGGTGCCGTCCGAGCGCGAGGTCGGCCTGGACGCGGTCCTCGGTGGCGGCCAGGCGCAGCTCCTCCAGAGCGGCAGCGGCGGCCTCGGCGTGCGGGGCGTCGGCGAGCGGCGCGCCGTGCCACAGGTCGAGCCCGGCGCGCAGCAGCGCCGCGGCCCGCTCGGGGTCGCCGCCGGCCAGCGCCTGCCGCCCGTCGCGGATGAGCAGCTCGAAGCGGCGGGCGTCGACGTCCTCGGGGTCGGCGACCAGCCGGTAGCCGGCCGGGTGGAACTCGACGCGGTCGCGGCCCAGCGCCCGCCGCAGCCGGGAGACCTGGGACTGCAGCGCGTTGGCCACGCCCTCGGGAGGGCGGGCGCCGTACATGCCGTCCACCAGATGCCCGGCGGTGACGATGCGGCCCGCGTCGAGGGCGAGCAGGGTCAGCAGGGCGCGTACGCGGGGCCCGCCCAGCTCCACCGGCTCGCCGTCCGCCTGCCACGCGGTGGTGGGTCCGAGGATCTGGAAGCGCATACCTCCGATTATCCCGGCAGCCGGGCCACTATTTCCTGGTACGTCGGGATCGGTGGCGCCGGCTCCCCTCGGACGCCGAGCGCGGTCGCCACGGCCGCCCCCAGCGCGGCCCGGTAGAGCAGCGACCCGGTGCTCACCCTGGCCACGCCGGCCTCGGCCAGCCGCGCGAGGGACGGACCACTCGGCTGGTAGAGGACGTTGACCGGCAGCGGCGTGGCCGCCACCACCTCGGCGATCGCGCCGGGGTCGCTCAGTCCCGGCACGAAGATCCCGTCGGCGTGCCCGTACGCGCGGACCCGTTCAAGGGTGTCGCCGGTCCCCAGCCAGCACGTGTCCGTACGGGCGTTGACGAACACCCCGTGGCCCTTGGCGGCCTCGATGACGCGCTGGTGCAGCTCGATCGGGCGCAGGGTGCCGTCGGGCCTGCCGTCCTCCAGGTTGACGCCCGCGACGCCGAGCGCGGCGAGGCAGGACACCAGGTCGGCCACCTCGGAGGGGTCGTCGCTGAACCCGCCCTCGATGTCCACGGTCACCAGGACGCCGAGTCCGCTGATCGTCTCGGCCAGCTCGATCGTCTCGGCCTTGGTGGCGCCGGCCGCGTCCGGTCTGCCGTGAACGGCGGAGACGCCCAGGCTCGTCGTCCCGATCGCGGGGAAACCGTGGGCGGCCAGGAGCGCGGCGGAGCCGTAGTCCCAGGCGTTGGGCAGCAGGAGGGGGTCGCCGGGCCGGTGCAGGCCATGGAAGTTCACGGGACCAGCCCTTCCAGGACACCGGCGGCCAGCGCGAGCGCATGGGCAGGCCCAGGACAGGGCCGAACGCCGTAGCCGAAGGTCAGGTGCGGGGAGCTCCCGCCGTGCGGCGAGTCCTCGGGGTGCGGGGAGTGCCGGCGGTGGGGGTCGAAGCGGTCGTGGTCGGGGAACACCGACGGGTCGCGGTTGGCGGAGACCAGGTCGATCGTCACCTCGTCCCCGGTCAGCGTGTCCACCCGGCGGGTCACCGTCAGCGGCGGATCGTGCCTGAGCGTCTCGCGCAGCAGCGCGTCCACGTCCTGGCCGGGCGTGCGGTGGCGCAGGGCGTGCTCGATGAGGGTCTCGGTGGCGGTGTGGGCCTGGAGGAGCAGGGTGATCTCCGGGATGCCGGCAGAGGCGAGCAGCTTCGCGACGGCGGTGTCAGCGGCAGGGCCACCCGAGCCCGACAGGTAGCCGGCCGCGGCGTCGGCCACGGGGGAGGCGTCCTCGACACCGAGCGCGGCCCCGAGCACCGTCGTGGGCACCCCGCGCCAGTCGCCGCCGCGCCTCCGGGTCAGGTCACGTGCATCGGCGCGCAGCCCGGCCGGGTCGATGCCGTCGAGCAGTGCGACCAGGTCGAGGCGGCGCTCGTCGTGCGTCGTGCCGGTGCTGAACCGCGACACCCGGGCGCGCAGCCAGGCCAGCGTCCCCTCGGGGGCGTCCTGGGCGACGGGCGGCGGCACGTACCGGGGGTCGGCGAGCACCGCCGAAGCGTCGGCATGGCGTGTGATGAGCATGGGTCCACGCTAGGGCGGCGTTCCTTCGGCCCCCGTCGAAGTGTGGCCGTCACGCGGCCAGCCGCTCCTGCTCGCCGGGCCGCTCGGGGTGCCCGGGCGGCGGGCCGGTCAGCGAGCCGGTGATCGGGCCCGTGTCCGTGCTCGCGGGGTCGTGAGCGGTCCTGACGGCGGGCCGGCCGGTCGCGACGGCCAGCGCCATGGCGACGAGCAGCCCCATCTCGGCCAGCACCACGGCCCGCTCCAGCAGCCCGTAGTAGGCCGCGCCTCCGATGAGCGGCGAGGTGAACGAGGCGGGATGCGCGGCCAGGTAGACCGCCAGCGACACCCCGGAGGCCATGGCCATCGCGCGTACGGCGTTCCAGCGCGGCGCGCCACCCCGGCCCCTGGCCAGGGTCCAGCCCGCGACCGGCAGCGAGGTGAAGACGACGGCCGCCGACCAGCGGTGGATCTCGCCGGACAGCGAGCCCACCTGGGAGGTGCCCGGGTCGGTCGGGAAGATCGCGCTCATCATCAGCCCGGCCGCGCCGGCCAGCAGCAGGACCCGGGTCGCCGCGGTCCGCGCCGGGTCGGAGGCGGCCAGCCCGTACGCGAGACTCAGGCACGCTCCCGCGAGTGCCAGCATCCCGACCAGCACGGGCAGCAGCCCGCCGGAGACCAGCGCGTAGTCGCTGAGCAGCACCTGCGAGGGCAGCGCCACCTGCGCGTAGGCCAGCGCGCCCGCCGATGCCACGGTGAGCAGCACGGTGCTCCAGAAGATCTGCTTCAGCGTCATCGGCCGACCTCGTCGTAGATGCGCTCGAACCTGGCGAGCGACGCCTGGTCGTCGTGCGTGAGCGCCAGCTCCCTGCTGGCCCGGCCCAGCTTGGCCCGCAGCTCGTCGTCCACCAGGATCGTGGTCAGGTGCCTGGCCAGCGCGACGACATCGCCGGGCTCGTAGAGGTAGCCGTTGGAGTCGACCAGGTGCGGCAGCGCCATCGCGTCGGCGGCGACGACGGGCAGCCCCGAGGCCATGGCCTCCAGCGTCGCGATGCTCTGCAGCTCGGCGATGCCCGGCATGCCGAACACGTCGGCGGCGGCGAACGCCTGCGGCATCGACTCGTCGGGCACGAACCCGAGGAAGAAGACCCTGTCCTGCACGCCGATGCGCTTGGCGAGGCGTTCGAGCACCTCCCGCTGGTTGCCCTTGCCGACGAACGCGAGCTGGGCGTCGGTGTCGTTGAGCACCAGCGGGAGGGCGCGTACCAGCTCGTCGAGGTGCTTCTCCTCGTCGAGGCGGCCGACGAACAGCACGGTGGGCCGGTCGGGCAGGTCGAAAGACCTGCGGGCCCACGACTTGGGCTCGGGCCGCGGGTGGAACCTGGTCAGGTCGATGCCGCAGGAGACCGGCTCGACCTCCCTGCGGAAGCCCTGGTCGGCGAGGAGCTTGGCGGCCAGCGGGGTGGGCGTGGTGATGTGGTCGGCCCGCTTGAAGATCCGGCTGAAGTCGCGCCAGGCGAGCCTGCCCGCCTGCTCGCGCAGCCGCGCGGGGATGTGGGCGAACTGGAACAGGTTGTCGGGCATGAAGTGGTTGGTGGCGACGATCGGCACCCCGGCGCGGCGGGCGGCGGCGATGGCGGCCCTGCCGACCACGAAGTGGCCCTGGGTGTGCAGCACGTCGGGCTTGATGTCGGCGACCAGCCGGTCGAGCCTGGTCGGCACGGTCACCCGCATGGTCGGGTGGACCAGGATCGGCGCCGAGCGCAATCGGTGCACGACCACGCCGTCCTCGACGTCGGCGCCGGCTCGCCCGGTCTCCGACTGGCAGATCACGTGCACCTCGTTGCCCCGCGCGGCCAGTCCGGTGGCCAGGCGGTGGGTGAAGTAGGCGGCGCCGTTGACGTCCGGCGGGTAGGTGTCGGTCGAGATCAGCACGCGGCGCGGCCGCTCGGGGGCGGGGCCGAGGTCGGGGACGCGGGGGACGCTGTGCAGAGGCATGGCCATGTGAGATGACTCCGTTTTCACCGGTTGCGGGGGGACAGCGGGGGCAGATTCGTGCAGGGACATCAGCGGGTCTCCAGCGGGCTCGTTCTGGCCAGGGCCACGGTGCCCGCGGCGGTCAGCAGCGCCGCCACGACGGGCAGCACTCCGGTCGGCACCGGCTCGCCGAGCAGCAGCGCGCCGAACGCGACCGCGGTCAGCGGGTCGGCGATCTGCAGGGCGGCGAAGGAGACGCCGAAGTGCCCGACGGCGTAGGCACGCTGCAGCATCATGAGCGCCAGCAGGGCGGGGACCGGCAACGCCAGCAGGTACAGCCAGTTCCATTCGCCGTCCACCAGGACGCGCATGAGCGTCGCGGTGGCGCCGTACAGGACGCCTGAGCTGGTGGCGAGCAGGGCCGCGCGGCCGGCGGGCGAGGCGACCTTCGAGGCGGCCCACAGCAGGACCGCCGCGACGCCGGCCACGCCGAGCAGCGTCAGCACGCCGTCGGGGTCGAGCTGGGTGGGGCCGTCGGACTCCGGCACCAGCAGCACCAGCCCGATCAACCCGGCCGCGACCACGCCCGCCGCCGCCAGCTCCTTGCGCTCCGGCTTGCGGTTGTGCAGCGTGGCGGCGAGGGGCAGCGCGAACAGCAGGCTGGCCACGCCCATCGGCTGGACGACGGTCAGCGGGCCGAGCCCGAGTGCGACGATGTGCAGGCCACCACCGGCGAGGATGGACGCGCCGCCGATCAGCCAGCGCGGCCTGCGCAGCAGGACGAGCAGCCCAGGCTTGGCGGTGCCGACCGCCTCGAACTGCTGCAGGGCGGCTCCGAGCGCGAAGAACAGCGAACCGACCAGGGCGATCACCGCGGCCAGCACAGTCATTGCGCACTCCTTTCCAACGGATGGTGACCTGGCAGGGTCAAAGGGACGTGTCCACCGGAAGGCGGTCAGCGGAAGCCTTGGTGGCGCGCCGCTTCCTGACCCAGCGCACGACCTCGACCGCGACGGTGATGGACACCGCGATGCCGAGGCCGAGCAGCAGGCCCTTGATGGGGTCGTTCTCGAACGCCATCCCGCCGAAGAAGCCGATCAGCCCGGAGTACAGGCCCCACGAGCCCGCCGCGATCGCGTCGAAGAAGGTGAACGAGCGCAGCGGATGCCGTACGGCGCCCATGGTCAGCGTGGTCGCGGTACGCCCGCCCGGGATGTACCTGGCGACGACCAGGACCAGCCCGCCGCGCTCCGCCAGGGCGTTGCGCGCCCAGACGAACGCCTTCTTCTCCCGCAGCCGCCCCCCTGACCGGTGGCCGATCAGGTAGGAGATGTGGTCGCCGGCGAACGCGCCCAGGGCGGCGACCACGATGACCAGGGCCAGGTTGGTCTGGCCCGAGGCGGCGAAGACCGCCGCGGTGATCACGGACGTCTCGGCCGGCACGATCGGGAAGAACCCGTCGAGCAGCGCGAGCCCGAACAGCGCGACATACAGCCACGGCGACGACATCACCTGCTCGACCAGGTCGAGGATGGCGTGCGACATGAGCGTGTACTCCGATCGTTAGGGGCACCACACAGCCTGTCTGTGCGGGGGTCCCCGGGGTATCGGGGATGCCCCGGGTCGAACGCGGCCCTTTCCCGGAGGCGGGTCAGGGCCGTCACCCCTGGAAGATAGAAACTCCGCAGGTCACGGCACATCGGACGTAAGGCATGCCCCACCCCCTACTTTCGTCGGGGGAGGGCGCCGGACCTCCGGATGACACCATCGATCAAACCGGTTTCGCGCGCCGGAATCAGGAGTGGAGGTAGGCGCTTTCCCGGTAGGGCTAGCACTACCGTCGCGGTGGACGGCTCCCCACCCTTACTTTCGTCAGGCGCCTCACCTGGCCTTCGGGGGTCTCCCGTACCGTCCGGCAGCGGATAACGTCGGCGGGCGTGAGGTACCTTCGCCAGCTCCGCCGCGCGAACCGCCGCCAGGTGGTCTACGACCTGCTGTTGTGGATCGGGCTCTGCGTGTTCATCGCCGCGATGGGGGCCGACCCGTTCCGCGACCCCGCCGGGTTCGCCCTGATGACCCTGCCCCGCTGGGGCCTGGCCACGGCGGCGGTGCTGGTCGGCCGCCGCTGGCCGCTGGCCGCGCTGATGTTGCTGCTGCCGCTCGGGCCGTGGAAGTTCAGCGAGGGGTTCGCGACGGTGGACCTGACGTGGCTGCTGCCCCGGCACGACGTCAAGATCCTCCCGCTGCTGCCCACGTCGCCGTTCATCATCTGGTACGCGTACCTGACCGGCCGCCGGGCGACCCGTACGGCGCCCGCGCTCATGGCGTTCTGCCTGATCACGCTGGTCGGCGTGGCCGTGGTCGTGGTGATGGGCGGCGACCTCGCGCTGTGGGTGTCGATGGTCACCGCGCTGATCGGCACCTACCTGGTCCCCTACCTGCTCGGCGTGCTGCGCGGCAGGCTGCTGCACCAGCGGGCGCAGACCAGGCTGTCGGTCGAGGCACAGGCGAGGCTCCGGGAGCGGGCGCGGATCGCGCGGGACATGCACGACTCGCTCGGCCACGACCTGGCGCTGATCGCGGTCAGAGCGGGCGGGCTTGAGCTGGCTCCCGGGCTGGCGCCCGCCCAGGTCAAGGCGGCCGGTGAGCTGCGCGAGGCGGCGTCCGACGCCACCGAGCGGCTCAGGCAGATCATCGGGCTGCTCCGGGACGACGCCGAGGCGGCACCCCTGGCGCCCCTGGAGAAGCCGGCGGAGGAGCCGGTGGAGGAGCTGGTGCCCGACCTGGTCCGCAGGGCGGCGGCCTCCGGCATGGCGATCACCCTCGACCTGGCCGGCGGCCCGATGCCGGAGCTGGCCGCCGCCGTGGTGCAGGAGGGGCTCACCAACGCGGCCAAGCACGCGCCGGGCGCCGAGGTCGCGGTGTCGGTCTCGCCGCATCTCGTACGCGTGCGCAACGGGCCGCCGCGCAGCAGGCCCACGGCCCGCAGGGGCGGGCTGGGGCTGACGAGCCTGCGCGAGCGCGTACGGGCGGAAGGCGGCACGCTGACCGCGCGGCCCCTGGGCGGCGGCTTCGAGCTCGCCGTCACCCTCCCCCGCGAGGGGGAGGAGGATCCCCGAGGCTCGTGAGGAGCCAGGGAGCTCGCCGCGCCACGCTCGGAGCATGACCGAAGCACCTAGGCCCGGCATCGGCCGCGTCACCGCCGCGATCGTGGCGGTCGCCGCCATGCTGCCCTATCTCACGCTGAAGATCCTCTGGCTGGCCGGCCACTACGTCGGCGTCGGCGCCCCCGATCTGATGGCGGACCTGGCGATGGTCGGGATGAACGCGATGACGTTCGGCATGGACGCCGTCGGCCTGGTGCTGGCGCTGGCCTTCACCATGCGCTGGGGGCTGCGCCTGCCGGCCTGGCTGGTGCTGCTGCCGCTGTGGGTCGGGTCTGGCCTGCTGTCGGTGGTGATCGTCAGCGCGCCGGTGGTGCTGGCCGCGTCCGGGCTGGACGCGCTCGACGGCGGCCCCATCGAGCCGTGGGTGTACGCGATGGTCTACGGCGGGTTCATCGGGCAGGGCGTGGGGCTGATGGCCGCGTTCGCGCTCTATGCCCGCGACCGCTGGCCTGCTGTCTTCACCACCCGGCTCTCGCACCCCTTCCCCAGCCTCACCAGGCCGTTGCAGCGGGTGATCGCGTGGGCCGCGCTGCCGGTGGCGGTGCTGCTCGGCGGCGTCATGCTGACGCGGGTGATCGGGGCGCAGCCGTACCTCGCGGTGCAGAACCTGCTGCGCGGGACGCTGGCGATCGCGGGGGCGCTCGCGCTGGTGGCGCTCGTGCGCGGGCGGGGGCCCGGACGTGGGCCCGGACGGGGAGCCGGACGGGGGCGCGGCCCGTTCTGGCGTCCTGCGGTGCTGGTCTGGCTGGGCTCGGGCACGCTGTTCGCCTGGGGGCTCTACACGATGGTGGTCGCGGCGGCGGCCGGGCCGCTCAGCGCGGCGGAGGGCGGCGTGGAGGAGTTCGTGGCGCTGTTCGGCATGCTGACCGGGCTGGTCATGGGCCTGTGCGCGGCGTTTCTGCTGGTCGAACGGTCAAGTGTGGGCTCAGGTGTGGGCGACGTGCAGGCGGTGCAGCAGCCGCTTGAAGGCGATGATCGAGAACGTGATCGCGGTGCCGCTGATCAGCGCCACCGCTGACGTGCGCAGCAGCATGAACCCGGCGAGCGTGCCGGCCAGCGACTCGTAGACGGCGAGGAAGATGCTCAACGTCGAGTTCATCAGCAGCACGAACGCCCACAGCAGGGTGATCCTGGCGAAGAACCTTCGCACGCGCTCGTGCTTGAGCACCGCCGACGGCAGGTGGATGTAGTCGAGCGTCAGCTTCTCCACCAGCGGCTTGTTGAGCCGCACGGAGGCGAGGAAGGCGATGCTGATGCAGATCGTGCCCATCTCGGGCTGGATGAAGAACCACATCCAGGTGCCGGTCCAGAACGCCACGATCGCGCGTACGGTGATCGCGAACGCGGCCAGGAACATCGTCGCGGGCACCTTGATCCGCCTGATCAGCCGCCAGATCACCCCCAGGTAGACCCAGGCGACGGTCAGGGCGAGCGCCCACCTGAAGTCGAGGACCACCATGGCCAGGTAGAACACGGCGAGGGGCGCCACGACGGCCTCGAGCAGCCGGGGAGCCGCCTGCCGGGCGAGCGCGGTGAGGCGTGGAAGGGTGACCGGTGGATGGTTCAAGGCTGCTCCGCAGATAGGCCGACGATCAGCGACTACCCGGGCTTCGGGGGACCAGGCTTTCCCGATGGATCGCTCGCTGTCACCAGAGCGTCATCGGCCGCCGTCCCCGGGAAGCACGCCGGTGGCTTACGGTACCTGAGGAGTGGTGGTGCGACTGCCTCTTTTGACGCGTTCGATCTGTCTCCAGCGAAAACAGCCGCGCCTTGAGCCGGGCTTTCAGCCGAGTGACGCGGTGGCCAGCTTCGCCCCGAATCCCAGGAAGACGACCCCGACGCCCGAGGCCAGGCCCGCGCCGAGCCGCCTGCGGCGGCGGAACTGCGCGGCCAGGAACGTGCCGCCGAAGATCAGCGCGGTCAGGTAGAGGAAGCTGAAGAGCTGGATGACCGCGCCGAGGATGACGAACGTCAGCGCCGGGCTGGCGTAGCCGGGGTCCACGAACTGCACGAAGAACGAGACGAAGAACAGGATCGCCTTCGGGTTGAGCAGGCTGATCGTCAGCGCCTTGCGGAACGGGCGGCTCTCGGCCCTGGCCGGCGCGGTGACGGGCTGCTCCGACACCTCGGGGACGGCGCGCCACGACTTCCACGCGCCGCGGATCATCTGCAGGCCGATCCAGGCGAGGTAGAGGGCGCCCGCGTACTTGACGACGGCGAACAGCGCCGGGTGGGAGCGCAGCAGCGAGGCGGCGCCGGCGGCGCTGAGGAACATCAGCACGGTGTCGCCCGCGAAGACGCCGCACGCGGCCCGGTAGCCCGCCCGTACGCCGTGCGTGGCCGCGTGGCTGAGCACGAACAGGGAGTTGGGCCCGGGCAACAGGATGATCAGGAAGGCGCCGATGGCGTAGGCCCAGAAATCCGTGATGCCGAAGAACATGCTGCTTGCTCCTGGGGACGAACCGCTGACATCACACGATATCCGGCGGTCCGATGACTTTCCCGCCCCGCCCGGGTCCATCCATGTGACGGAAGGGAGCACGACATGGACTTCGGAATCGGCCTGCCCATCACGGGACCTGAGGCGAGCCCTGAGCGGATCGCCGACGTCGCGCAGCGTGCCGAGCGCGCGGGACTCGGCGCGGTGTGGGCGTACGAGCGGCTGCTGCGGCCGGCGGAGCCGTACATGCTGGGGCTGAACCAGGTGGTGCCGCTGCCCGAGGAGAGCGCCATCGTGTACGACCCCCTGGAGACGCTCGCCTACCTCGCGGCCACCACCAGCACGATCCGCCTGGGCACCAGCGTCATCGACGCCCTCTACCACCCGCCGGTGGTGCTGGCCAAGCGCCTCGCGACGCTCGACCGGCTGAGCGGCGGCCGCCTGTGGATCGGCCTCGGCCAGGGCTGGATGGCGCAGGAATTCGAGGCGGCGGGAGTGCCCGTCTCGCGGCGCGGGGCCGGGTTCGCCGAGCACGTGGCGGCCATGCGCGCGTGCTGGGGCCCCGACCCGGTGAGCTTCTCCGGCCGCTTCTACACGATCCCCGAGTCGCAGGTCGGGCCGAAGCCGGCCGGGCTGACCCTGCTCGCGGGGGCGGCGGCACCGGCGGCGGTCGAGCGGGCGGCCGCGCTCGGGATGGGGCTGAGCGCCGTGGTGTTCGACTGGGACGCGCTGGGCCAGTGCGTGGAGACGTACCGGAAGGCCGGCGGGGCGGGGCCGTTCGTCATCCAGGTGAACGGCGTGATCGGCGACCGGCCGCTGGACGAGCGCATGCCGCTGACCGGCTCGGCCGAGCAGGTGGCCGAGGACCTCGCGCGGGCCAGGGAACTGGGCGCCGACCACGTCTACTGGCAGCCGATCGGCTTCGACGCCGACGGCCTGGTGGAGCGCATCGCGGGGCTGGCCGCAGGCTGACGGAATTTGGGCCTTCTCCGCGGCGGTCAACGTCTTCACTCTCAGTTCAGGCGCCGGTCAACCCCGACCCCGAGCGCCCGAGGAGGACGAGGTGAGACACCGATTAGTCATCCTGCTTGCCGCCCTCAGCCTGATCAGCCTGACCGGCATGACAGGCGCGGGGGCCACCGCCGAGCCGCCGCCGAACAAGCAGTATCGGGTGGCGGGCCCGGCGGACGCGCGGCAGCGCAGCGCGGTGGCGGCGACCGGAGCCGCCATCGAGGAGGTGGACCCGGACTCGGTGCTGGTCACGGCGACGGAGTCCGAGGTGTCGGCCATCAGGCGGCTCGGCTATCGGGTGACGGAGGTGCCGCGACCGGCGCCGCCGTCATCGGTGGGCGCTCTGGACTTCCCGCCGGCGGACTCGGCCTACCACAACTACGCCGAGATGACCGCGGAGATCAACGCGCTGGTGGCGGCCCGGCCCGACATCGTCAGCCAGACGACGTACGGCACGTCGTACGAGGGCAGGCCGCTGCGCCTGGTCAAGATCAGCGACAACGTGGGCGCCGACGAGAACGAGCCCGAGGTGCTGTTCACCGCGCACCAGCACGCCCGCGAGCACCTGACGGTCGAGATGGCGCTCTACATCATGCACCTGCTGGCCGACAACTACGGCAGCGACGCCCGGATCACGAACCTGGTGAACACCAGGGAGATCTGGATCATGCCGGACCTGAACCCGGACGGCGGCGAGTACGACATCGCCACCGGCTCCTACCGCTCCTGGCGCAAGAACCGGCAGCCGAACTCGGGCTCGTCCGCGGTCGGCACCGACCTGAACCGTAACTGGGCCTACAACTGGGGCTGCTGCGGCGGGTCGTCTGGCTCGGCGGGCAGCGAGACGTACCGGGGCGCGAGCGCGGAGTCGGCGCCCGAGGTCAGGGCGGCGGCCAACTGGGTGCGCGGCCGGGTCGTGGGCGGGGTGCAGCAGATCAAGGCGCACATCGACTGGCACACCTACAGCGAGCTGATCCTCTGGCCGTACGGCTACACCTTCAACGACACGGCGCCCGGCCTGACGCAGGACGACCGCGACGCGCACGCCACGCTGGGGCAGAACATGGCGAGCACGAACGGGTACACGCCTGAGCAGGCCAGCGACCTCTACATCACCGACGGCACGATCGACGACTGGCTGTGGGGCTTCTACAAGATCTTCAGCTTCACGTTCGAGATGTATCCGCGCGGCTCCAGCCCCGGCTTCTATCCGCCGGACGAGCAGATCGTCACGCAGACCACCCGTAACAGGGAGGCGGTGCTGCGCTTCCTGGAGTACGCGGACTGCGTCTACCGCATCATCGGCAAGGAGGCCCAGTACTGCGGCACCGGCACCCCGTCGGAGACCGTCTACATCGACACGTTCGAGACGGCGACCGGCTGGACGGTCAACCCGAACGGCACCGACACGGCCGGCACCGGGCTCTGGGAGCGGGGCGACCCGCAGGCCACCACCTCAAGCGGCGCCAAGCAACTCGGCACCACGGTGAGTGGTACCAACGACCTGGTGACCGGCCGCCTGGCGGGCTCGTCGGCGGGCGACCACGACATCGACGGCGGCGTCACCTTGATCCAGTCGCCGCCGATCACGCTGCCCTCGACGGGCGCGCTGAGCCTGTCCTTCTCGCACTACCTGGCGCACGGCTCGAACTCCTCAAGCGCCGACTACCTGCGCGTCCGCGTGGTGGGCAGTACCACGACGACCGTGCTCAACCAGCCCGGCGCGGCCTCCAACCGCAACGGCGCCTGGGCCACGGCCACGGCGAGCCTGAACGCGCACGCGGGCCAGACCGTCCGCATCCTCATCGACGCCGCCGACGCCTCAGGGGCCTCCCTGGTCGAGGCCGGCATCGACGACGTCAGGATCACCCGGCAGCCGTAGCAGCCGGTCTCTCCTCCGCCGCACGACTGGGCCGCACGGTCGGCTGACTCGTGCGGCGGAGTCGTGTTTGGGTCTTGTAAGCCTCGGGTGTCAGAGCTACGATCGCGGCAATCCTTAGGAAAGTTTCCTAAAAGTAATCTTCGTCCGGACAAGACCTGACAACCGCAGCAAGGTTACTCGCGCAGACACCCCCCAGGCCCGTGTTCACCTCCGCGGGCCGTGCCGTACGGCTTGCGTTCTCACCCCCCTGCGCAAGCCGTACGGCACGCAGAACCAGAAGGAAAGACCCGTGAGATTACGCGCGATCCTCCTGACGCTGGCCACCGCCGCACTCGGCCTCTCCGTGCTCCCCGCCGCGCCCGCGCACGCCGCGGGCCCCACCGCGACGTTCGTCAAGGTGTCGGACTGGGGCTCGGGCTTCGAGGGCAAGGTGACCGTCACCAACGACAGCACCACCGCCATGCCGAGCTGGAACGTGCAGTTCGACCTGCCGTCCGGCTTCAGCATCCCGTCCGCCTGGGACGCCGTCATGACCAGGAACGGGCAGCACTACACCTTCACCCCGCCGAGCTGGGCGGGCCCGCTCGCCCCCGGGGCCGGCGTGAGCTTCGGCTTCAACGGCAACCCCGGCAACTTCCCCGGCATCACCGGCTGCACGCTCAACGGCGCCTCCTGCGGCGGCGGCACCACGAACCCCGGCGTCCCCGGCGCCCCGGGAACGGTCAACGCCACCGCCACGGCGAGCGCCATCACCCTGACCTGGGGCGCGTCCAGCGGCACGGTCACCGGCTACCGCGTCTACGAGGGCGGCACCGTCAAGGCCACGGCCACCGGCACCACGGCCACCATCGGCGGGCTCGGCACCTGCCAGACGCACACCTACACCGTCAAGGCGTACAACGCGCAGGGCGAGTCGCAGGGACGTGACGTCACCGCCACCACCAGCGGCTGCACCGGCGGCGGAGGCACGCTGCCCAAGCACTTCCTCACCGGCTACTGGCACAACTTCGTCAACCCCGCCGTCGAGCTCAAGCTCGGAGCCGTCCCCAGCGAGTACGACCTGATCGCCGTCGCCTTCGGCGAGGCCACCTCCACTCCAGGCCAGGTCACCTTCGCCGTGGACGGCGGCCTGGCCGCCGCGGTCGGCGGCTACACCGACGCCCAGTTCAAGGCCGACGTGCAGGCCCTGCACCAGCGCGGCAAGAAGGTCATCCTGTCGGTCGGCGGCGAGGCCGGCCGGGTGCAGGTGGCGGACTCGGCGGCCGCGACCCGCTTCGCCGACTCCGTCCACGCGATCATGCAGAGCTACGGTTTCGACGGCGTGGACATCGACCTGGAGAACGGACTCAACGCCACCTACATGGCCCAGGCGCTCAGATCGCTGCGCGCCAAGGCCGGCGCCGACCTCATCATCACGATGGCCCCGCAGACCATCGACATGCAGACGACCGGGATGGAGTACTTCAAGCTCGCCCTGTCGATCAAGGACATCCTCACGGTCGTCCACACCCAGTTCTACAACTCGGGCTCCATGCTCGGCTGCGACCAGGCGCAGGCGTACGCGCAGGGCTCGGTCAACTTCATGACCGCCCTGGCCTGCATCCAGCTGGAGAACGGCCTGCGCCCCGACCAGGTGGCGCTGGGCCTGCCGGCCGGGCCCGGCGCGGCGGGCGGCGGCGTCGTCGCGCCCGCCCTCGTCAACCAGGCGCTCGACTGCCTGGCCAAGCGCAGCAACTGCGGCTCCTTCGTGCCGCCGCGCGCCTACCCCGACATCCGCGGCGCGATGACCTGGTCCATCAACTGGGACGCGAGCAACAACTGGCAGTTCTCCAAGACCGTCAAGCCCCACCTCCAGGGAATGCCATGACCTTTCGCAGCAGACTCACCGCCCTGGCGACCGGCCTCGCCCTCGTGCTGACCGGCGCCGGGCTCGCCACCCCCGCACAGGCCACGACTCAGCAGATCAGGGTGCTCGCCGCCGCCTGGGCGCCGTGGACCTCGTACGCGACCGGCGCCGTCGTCACCTACCAGGGCGTCGACTACGTGTGCCTCCAGGCGCACACCTCGCAGCCCGGCTGGGAGCCGCCGAACGTGCCCGCGCTGTGGAAGCGCGGCTCGGGCGGCGGCGGCAGCGACACCTCGGCCCCGTCGGCGCCCGGCAACCTCCGCTCGACCGGCGTCACCTCCAGCAGCGTCTCCCTGGCATGGAACGCCTCCACCGACAACGTCGGCGTCACCGGCTACAACGTCTACCGGGGCGGCACCCTGGTCACGACGGTGTCCGGCACGTCGTACACCGACACCGGCCGCGCCGCCAACACCGGCTACACCTACACCGTCCGCGCCCGCGACGCCGCCGGCAACCTGTCGGGGGCCAGCAACTCCGTGACGGCCACCACCTCCGGCGGCGGCTCCGACCCCGGACCCAACCCGGCGAAGATGGCCGGCGCCCCCTACCTCTACATGGGTTGGGGCAGCCCGCCGAACCCCGGCACGGTGATGGACGCGACCGGCGTGAAGTCGTTCACGATGGCGTTCATCCTGTCGAGCGGCGGCTGCACCCCCGCCTGGGACGGCAACAGGCCGCTCACCGGCGGCGCCGACCAGCAGGCGATCAACACGATCAAGTCGAAGGGCGGCAACGTCCAGATCTCCTTCGGCGGCTGGCAGGGCAACAAGCTCGGCCCCAACTGCTCCTCCCCGCAGGCGTACGCCAACGCGGTGCAGCAGGTCATCAACGCCGTCGGCCCGGCCGTCGTGGACTTCGACATCGAGAACACCGACGAGTTCGCCAACTACACCGTCCAGGACCGCATCCTGAACGCCCTCAAGATCGTCAAGCAGAACAACCCGAACGTCAAGATCGTCGTGACGTTCGGCACCGAGCGAACCGGCCCGAACAACCACGGCGTCCGGCTCATCAACCAGGCCAAGGCGCTCGGCGTGCCGATCGACAACTTCACGATCATGCCGTTCGACTTCGGCAGCTCCAACATCTACCAGGACACCGTCAACGCCTCCGAGGGCCTGAAGAACGCGCTCAAGAACGCCTACGGCTGGACCGACGCGCAGGCGTACGCCCACATGGGCATCTCCGGCATGAACGGCGTGTCCGATCAGCAGGAGATGACCACCACCGGCACCTGGACCCAGATCCGTGACTGGGCCAGGTCGAAGGGCCTGACCAGGCTCGCCTACTGGGCGGTCAACCGCGACCGCGGCTGCCCCGGCGGCGGCGTGGTCGCGCACTGCAGCGGCATCGCGCAGGCCGACTGGGACTTCACCAGGATCACCGCCGGCTTCTGACCAGCGACGGCCCGCCCCTGCGCGAGGGGCGGGCCGCCTCCGAGTCACCGACCGGCCCGTCCCCCCTCCGCCTCGGGGGCGGACCGCAGTGAGGACAGCATGAGATTCCGAGCACCGGCGGTCCTGCTGGCCGCCGCACTCGTCGCACTCCCCGCCACCCCCGCACACGCCGCCGACATCGCCCGCAACCCGGGCTTCGAGTCCGGCCTGACCGGCTGGACCTGCTCGGGCGCCGAGACCGTCACCGCACCCGTGCACGGCGGCGCCCGCGCGTTGCGCGCCACCCCGCAGGGCAACGACCTGGCCCGCTGTGAGCAGGCCGTCACCGTCCTGCCGAACACCGTCTACGAGCTGTCGGCCTGGGTGCAGGGCGCGTACGTCTTCCTCGGCGCGACCGGCTCCGGCGTCAGCGCCAGCACGTGGGCCTCGCCCGGCGCCGCCTGGTCCCAGCTCAGGACCTCCTTCACCACCGGCCCCGCCACCACGTCCGTCACCGTGTACGTCAACGGCTGGTACGGCCAGGGCCCCTACCTCGCCGACGACGTCCAGCTGGACGGCCCGGGCGGCGGCCCCGAGGACACCCAGGCCCCTGCCGTCCCAGGGAACGTCACCGTCGGCCACGCGACCGCGAGCAGCCTCGACGTGACCTGGTCGCCCTCATCGGACGACGTCGGCGTGACGAAATACGAGGTCTCCAGGAACGGCGTCGCCCCCACCCCCGTCACCGGCACCTCATACACGGCGACCGGCCTGACTCCGCGGACGTCGTACGCCTTCCGGGTCAGGGCCTGCGACGCGGCGGGCAACTGCTCGCCGTACTCGACGCAGGTCACCGGCACCACGGCGGAGGGCGGCGGCGACACCAGCCTGCCCGAGCGCGTCATGGTCGGCTACCTGCACGCGTCGTTCGCCAACGGCTCCGGCTACATCCGCATGAGCGACGTACCGGACGAGTGGGACGTCATCCACCTCGCCTTCGGCGAGCCCACCTCCGTCACCTCCGGCGACATCCGCTTCACCCGCTGCCCCGCCGCCGAATGCCCAGGCGTCGAGTCCGAGTCCGACTTCATCGCCGCCATCAGGGCCAAGCAGGCGCAGGGCAAGAAGGTGCTGATCTCGATCGGCGGCCAGAACGGCCAGGTGCAGCTCACCACGGCGGCGGCCCGCGACGCGTTCGTCAGCTCCGTCTCCGCCATCATCGACCGCTACGGCCTCGACGGCCTGGACATCGACTTCGAGGGCCACTCCCTCTACCTCGACCCCGGCGACACCGACCTCGCCCGCCCGACCACCCCGGTCGTCGTCAACCTCATCGCGGCGCTCAAGACGCTCAGGAGCCGCTACGGGGACGACTTCACGCTCACCATGGCCCCCGAGACGTTCTTCGTCCAGCTCGGCCACCAGTTCTACGGCCCGGGCCAGAACGGCGCCGACCCCAGGAGCGCGTCCTACCTGCCCGTCATCCACGCCCTGCGCGACGACCTGACCCTGCTCCACGTGCAGGACTACAACTCGGGCCCGATCATGGGGCTCGACGGCCAGTACCACACGATGGGCGGGCACGACTTCCACGTCGCCATGACCGACATGCTGCTCGCCGGCTTCCCGATCGCGGGGAACCCGGCCAACATGTTCCCGCCGCTGCGCCAGGACCAGGTGGCGATCGGGCTGCCCGCCTCGCCCAACGCCGGCAACGGGTTCACCACTGTGGCCGAGGTGCACAAGGCGTTCGACTGCCTGGCCAAGGGCACCGGCTGCGGGTCGTACCGGCCGCGCGGCGTCTATCCCGGCCTGCGCGGGCTGATGGCCTGGTCGATCAACTGGGACGTCTTCAACGGCAAGGAGTTCTCCCGGAGCCACCGGGCCCACCTCGACGGGCTCACCGCACCCTGACGAGCTGGGTGGGCTTGATCGGGATGCCGAGACCGGGCGGCCGGTAGGTGGGCAGCGCCTCGCCGTACTCGTGCATCCAGGCGTGGTCCACCATCAGCCGCATCCGCCCGAACGCGGGCCGCGCGCCCGGCTCGGGGAGCCGCCTGGGGGTCGTGTCGCCGGCCAGCCTGGTCACGGCCCCGGCCAGCAGCTCAGGGTCGGGCGGCGTCAGGTCGCAGTGCTCGTCAGGCCCGATCAGCAGGTCCACGTCGGGCGGCAGCGGATAGATCGGCCGGGGGAGCGCGAGCACGCGCGGCGGCGGCGCCATCGGCCACCCGCCGGCCACCGCCTCCAGCAGGACCGCCCGCGACGTCCTGCGCGCGAACAACCCCTCCGCCAGCGCCCAGCTCAGCGCCCCCAAGTCGGCGCGGTCCTCGCCGCACGCGTGCAGGCACAGGTAAGGCACCAGCGGGATCCCCGCGCCGCCCGCCTGCGCCCACCCGCCGCCGCACCCGGTCAGCACCAGCAGCGCCAGCATCGCCCGGTACGCCGTGTCCGCGTGCGGCGTCTCCAGCCGCCCCGGCACGATCACGCACCGGCCGCCCGTCTTCTCCGCCGTCACCCCCAGCTCCCGCGCCGTCTTCACCGCCCGCGACGCCGCCACCCCCGTGTACGCCTCCTGCCATCCCGGCGTGTACGGCTCGGCCCGGTCCTCGTACCCGCCCGGCCACACTCCCGGCAGCCCGGGGCGCGGCACCCCGTACACGGCGAGCAGCAGGTCGAACACCGTCGTCACCGGCTCACCGCCGTCCGACACCACCGGCACGCCACGCCGCAGCACCCCCGTGCCGTCGTCGAAGCGCGGCAGCAGCACCTCCGCCGCCTGACCGCCGTACACGCTCAGCCGGTCGCACACCTCACCCGTCAGCCCGCCCGGCACGTACGCGCCCTCCCGCCGCCGCAACCACACCAGGGACGGCAGGTCCGTGCGCTCCATCGCGTGCCCGGCGAACGGCGTGCGGTCCAGGTAGAACTCCTTGAGCAGCACGTGCCCCATGGCCATCGCCAGCGCGCCGTCCGTGCCCGGCCGCACCACCAGCGTCTCGTCCGACAGCCGGGTCGGGTGGGTGCCGATCGCCACCACCTTCTGGCCCTTGTACCGCCCGGCGATCACCCAGGGCGTGTCCGCCGTGCGTACCAGCCGGTTGTTCTCGCCCCACAGCAGCACGTACGCCTGCCGGGCCCAGTCGTCGGCCCCCGGCCCGGAGAACCGGGGGCCGAGCACCTGTTCGGGCGCGCATGGATGCTCGGTCAGCACCGCCCCGCCGAGGCCGCCCACCAGCCGCGACAGCGGCGAGGTCGCCAGCGCCGCCACCCGCTCGGCGCCGTGCCGCGCCGCGGTGTCCACGATCGCGGCGCCGGCCAGCTCCGCCGCCGTCGCGTCGTCGAGCGGCACCCGCCGCTCACCTCGCATGCGGTGGTAGAGCTGTGAGTTTCCTGTGAGTTTCGCCCAGGCCGCGACCGGGTCGCGCTCCCCGTCCCGTACCTCGAAATACAGCCTGACCAGTGCCTGGTTGACCTGCGATCCCCCCATGGAAAAAGTTCAACACAGACCGTGATGTCGTATCGGGATACGTGTCGGCATGTCGGGGATAAGAATTGGCAGCACTCGACCCGGCCGAGTGGCAGCGGGTCCCGGCTTACGGCAGGCTAGACGCGCCATGGATTACGCAGCTCTCACGGGGATCGTCCTCGTCGCCGGTGTCGTGCTCGCCATCGTCGCGCAACGTCGTGACTGGCGCCCCCCTCTCTGGGTCGCCCTCACGGTCGGCATCGCCGTGCGCGTGCTCATCATGTACGTCGCGGCCATCGGCACCTGGCAACCCGTCGACTTCGTCAACAGCTTCAAGCCCGCGGGCGAGGCCGTGCTGCGCGGCGAGGACCCGGTGCTGGCCAGCAACGGCGGCTGGCACTTCCTGCCGACCATCCCCTACGTCTACGGCATCCTGCTGTGGCTCGGCATCCCATGGGAATACGCCGGCCGGCTGGTCACCGTGGTCGCCGACATCGTGCTCATCCCGCTGGTCGGCAAGCTCGCCGGCGGCCCGAGGGCGTCGCTGCGCGCCTTCCAGTACGCGCTCAACCCGCTCGCCCTGCTCGTCGCCTCCGTGCACGGCCAGGTCGAGCCGGTCGCGCTGGTGTTCGGCGTGGCCGCGTTCGTGGTGGCCCGCGGTCCGGGCGACCCCCACAGGCCCGGCATGGTCACCGACGTCGCCGCCAGGGTGCGCCAGGGCATCGCGGCCTACGGCGTACGCGGCTCCATCCCGCGCGTGATCGGCCGCCGCGGCATGCTGCACCGCGCGCTGCTCCCCGGCCCCGACGACCGCGCCCACCTGCGCCGCGGCGCCCTGGCCGGGCTGCTCATGGGCCTCGCGCTGTGCGCCAAGAGCTGGCCGATCTGGCTGATCCCCGGCATGCTGCTGCTCCTGCCCAACCTGCGCGCCCGCGTGATGGGGCTGTTCACCACCGGGCTCGTGCCGGTCTTCTTCCTGGTGACGCTGCCGATCTTCGCCGGCACGTCGCTCAACCAGATTCCGGCCGTCATCGACACCATCCGCGACATCCGGCCCATCGTCGGCGAGTGGGGCTGGACCCCGTGGTTCACCGGCGGCAGCTGGGACCTGCGGCCCGAGCTGGCCTCGTTCGGCACCAACCTCATCTACGTCAGCGTGATCGCCGTCATCCTGTGGTGGCGGCGGGCCGACCCGATCGACATGACGACGGCCATCCTGATCGTCTTCATGATCATGACGCCCCGGCTCGGCGCCCAATACCTGCTGTGGTTCATGCCGTTCCTGGTCGCGCGGCCCACCAGGTTCGCCTGGGCGGCCATCCTCACCACGTCGTTCTGGTCGGCCTACGGTTACCTGGTCATGACCCAGTTCGGCCCGCAGGGGTGGTGGCTGCAGCACACCTACTGGTCGCGGGCCTCCATCCTGATCCTGCCGATCCTCGCGCTGGCCCTGCCCTGGAACCGCCGCGTCGCGGAGGTCCCAGGGCTCGCCTCCTCGGGGTCGCCCAAGTCGTCGCGGATCACGTCACCGGCATAGGCGCTCCCACAACGTGATCCACTGACCGGGACGCACGTGGCCCACGACGGTGTCGCGGGCCACCCCGGCCGCCGCCAGCGCGGCGTCCACCCCGGCATAGCGCGTCCTCAGCGAGGCCCGCACCGAGCCGCCCACCCCGCCGAAGCCCAGCTCGACCAGCTCCTCGTACGAGCGGCGGCCCGACACCAGCGGGTCCGGTCTGCGTTCGACGCGCAGGATCGCCGAGTCGACCGACGGCACCGGGCGGAAGCTCTCCCTGCCGACCGCGTCACCCAGCCGCCAGTCGAACCACGGCCACGACAGCACCGTGACCAGGCTCCACCGGCCGTAGTCGCCGGAGCGTTTGCGGGCGTACTCCCGCTGGGTGAGCAGCGTCGCCGAGGTCAGGCCGGGCGCCCGCAGGCACCAGTCCACGATCCGCGAGGTCGACGCGTACGGGATGTTCCCCACGACCGCGAACGGCTCGCGCGGCGCCCGCGCCCGCGCGAAGTCGCCCCTGACCACCTGGATGCGCTGATCGCTGCGCGTCCGCGCGGCCAGCAGCCCGGCCAGCCGCGGGTCGAGCTCGTAGCCGATCACCCGCGCGCCCGCCTCCGCCAGCGCGAACGTCAGCGCCCCCGTGCCAGGGCCCGGCTCCAGCACCAGGCCGTCCGGGGCGGCGGCCTTGACCATCAGGTGCACGGCATGCCGGTCGACGAGGAAGTTCTGCGACAGCGTGCGCCGCGCCCGATCCGTGGGCGTGCGGCCGCCACCGGCGTTCCTGATCTTCTTCTGAGTGTGTGAATGATTTCCGTGCGCGAAGTTCTGCGCCACAGCACTGCCCTTCCTGGGCCTCGAGATGAACAGGTCTCTCGAAGGGCCCCGGGCGCGCCTGCGGACGCGTCAGCCTCAGGTCAGCTCATCGCATCCGCCGGCGGGCCAGAGCCCGGCCGCGGCGGATGCGGATGAAGAACGGACAGCAGAACATGCTCGACATGGCGGTCACTGTAGGTCGCGGCCGATCGGGCGGGCAAAGCATTAAACGCCTCGCGCGCCGCCCCCGTCGTTGGGCAGTCTGGAGTGATGCAGGCGACGATCACGGTCACTCCGGCACAGCTCCCCGAGCTGCTGCTGCACGTCGCCGTGGTCCGGCCCGTCTTCCTGTGGGGCGCCCCCGGCATCGGCAAGAGCTCCCTCGTACGCGCGTTCGCCGACTCGCTCGGCCTCGACTGCGTCACGCTGCTCGGCACCCAGCTCGCCCCCGAAGACCTCATCGGCGTGCCCGAGCTGGTCGGCGGGCGCAGCAGGTTCGCGCCGCCCGAGTCGATCGCGCGGGCCGAGCCCTACTGCCTGTTCCTCGACGAGCTCAACGCCTCAGCCCCCGAGGTGCAGAAGGCGTTCTACTCGCTGATCCTCGACCGCCGCATCGGCGCCTACGAGCTGCCCGAGGGCTCCGTCGTCATCGGCGCCGGCAACCGCGCCACCGACAACGCCCTGGCCAGACCCATGGCGTCCGCGCTCATCAACCGGCTGGTCCACGTCCACCTGCGGGCCTCGTCCGACGACTGGCTGAAGTGGGCCGCCGCCAACGGCATCCACCCCTGGATCATCGACTACCTCGTGCAGCGGCCCGACCACCTGTGGAGCCCGCCGCCCAAGACCGAGGAGCCGTTCTCCTCGCCGCGCGCCTGGCACATGCTCTCCGACGTGCTCGTCTCCTACGGCGACGACGTCTCCGACGACACCCTCGCCACGCTCGCCTTCGGCACGCTCACCAGCGCCCACGCCTCCGCCTTCCGCGCCTACGTCAAGACCGTGCGGCACGCGTACGACCTGGAGGCCGTGCTCAAGGGCGACGCGCCATGGCCGCGCCGGCCCGAGGAGCGCGACCTGCTCTACTTCCTGGCCGAGACCTTCCGCGCCCGCCTCATCAAAGGGCTGCCCGCCGACAAGCGCGGCGCCTCCGGCCGGGGCCGCGACCTCGCGTTCCGCGCCAAGACGCTGCTGGTCGAGCTGGCCGAGATCTCGCTGGAGTGCGCCCAGCTCGTCATCGCCAACGACGCCGACGGCGCGCCCGCGCTGCCCACCTGGTTCCTCGTCGAGGTCGGCAGAGACGTGCCCCGCCTGATGGCCGCCCGCTCATGAGCCGCCGCAAGGCCAAGACCGACCCCTGGCGGGCCGAGGTGCTCAAGGGCTGGCACACCGTCAGCCGGCTGCCGCTGTTCCGCGTCTTCCACAGCACCCTGTACGAGGCCCCCGACGGCCGCCTCACCCCCGACACATGGGCGTACGTCACCGCCGGCGGCGACGTGCACTTCCACCCCAAGCGCCGCGCCCCCGCCGACGAGTGGGCGTGGGTGTTCGCCCACCTGCTGCTCCACCTCGGCTTCGGCCACGCCGACCCGCGCTCCTGCGCGCCGAAGGACGTCGACGACGACCTCCCCGAGCCCGCGTACCACGCCGCCTGCTGCCTGGCCGCCGAACGCTTCCTGCGCACGCTCAAGATCGGCCGCTGCCCCGCGCCGCTGCCCGCCGAGCTGCCACCGCACGACGAGGTGGCGCTGTCGGAGCTGTGGCGCCGCACCAGCGTGCCCGACGCCTACCGCCCGCCGGGCGAGCCCGACTTCCGCATCGGCACCGCCGAGCTGGCCCGCGACCTCGACTTCCCCCGGTCGTTCGCCATCGGCATCGCCGACGCGGCCACGCACGCCCTCGACGTCGCCGGTGAGCCGCGCACCTTCGTCGAAGGGCACGTCAAGGGGCCGTGGGACACCGCGCTGCGCTGGTTCGTGTCGTCGTACCCGCTGCTCGGGGCGCTGGCCGCGGGCATGAAGATCGTCACGGACGCCGAGCTGGCCAGGGAGTGGGACATCTCAATCGCCGCCGTCAGCGCCGAGGCGGGCGAGATCTACATCAACCCGCTCAGCAGGCAGACCGAGCTGGGCTGGCGGTTCGTGCTGGCCCACGAGATGCTGCACGCCGCGCTGCGCCACGGCGAGCGCGCCGGCCTGCGCGAGCCGTACCTGTGGAACGTCGCCTGCGACTACGTCATCAACGGCTGGCTGGTCGAGATGGGCGTCGGCGAGATGCCGGAAGGGCTGCTGTTCGACCAGTCGCTGACCGGCATGTCCGCCGAGGCCGTCTACGACCGCATCGCGACCGACCTGCGCCGCCTGCGCAAGCTCGGCACGCTGCGCGGGCGCGGGCTCGGCGACGTGCTCGACCGCCCGCCCCGCCGCGCCGGCGGCTACGTCGACCTCGACGACTACTACCGCAACGCCCTCGCCACCGGCCTGGCCTACCACCAGTCCAGCGGCCGCGGCCTGCTGCCCGCCGGGCTCGAACAGGAGATCCGCGCGCTCGACCAGCCGCCCCTGCCGTGGGACGCCCGGCTGGCCCGCTGGTTCGACGAGCACTTCCGGCCCGAGGAGCAGCGCCGCACCTACGCCCGCGCCTCCCGCCGCCAGGCCGCCACCCCGCACATCCCGCGCCCCGGCCGGATCAGGCCCGAGGAGACCGTCCGCAAGGCCACGTTCGGGGTGGTGCTCGACACCTCCGGCTCCATGGACGTCAAGCTGCTCGGCAAGGCGCTCGGCGCCATCGCCTCCTACGCCGCCGCCCGCGACGTGCCGCGCGCCCGCGTGGTGTTCTGCGACGCCACCGCCTATGACGCAGGCTACCTGCCCGTCGAGGAGATCGCCTCCAAGGTCAGGGTGCGCGGACGGGGCGGCACCATCCTCCAGCCCGGCGTCCGGCTGCTCGAACGCGCCGGCGACTTCCCGCCCGACGGGCCCATCCTGCTGATCACCGACGGAGAGTGCGACGTGCTGCGGATCCGGCGCGAGCACGCCTTCCTGATCCCGCAGGGGGCCTCGCTGCCCTTCCGGCCGCGCGGGCCCGTCTTCCACCTCAAGTGACGATCAGGCGTACCAGGAAGGACGGCTCCGCGATCACCGACAGCAGCCTGATCACCGCCCGGTACGCCGCGCTGCCCTCCAACTCCTCCTCCCGGCGGGCAACATCGCCGTCGCGTCGCACACCCCGGTGAAGCGGTCGTCGATGTCCCAGCGCCGTGTCCCAGCGCCGTCTGTCCACGTGTCCGATTGTTACAAGCCCGCGGTCTCCCGGTCTCGTTAGCGTCGGAAGCCCACGATGAAAAGGACCACCGCCATGGACGTACTCGACCGCGCCGAGCGCTACCTGCTCCACCACGGACGCCTCATCGACCGGCTACGCTTCCAGGCGCTGTTCAGGGGCGGCCCGCGCGAACCCGTGCTGCACGCGCTGCACGCCTACCAGAACCCCGACGGCGGCTTCGGCCACGCACTCGAACCCGACCTGCGCGGCGCCGGCAGCCAGCCAGAGTCCGTCGAGGTGGCGCTGTGGATCCTCGACGAGCTGGACGCCTTCGGCTCCCCGATGGTGGCCGCCGCCTGCGACTACCTCGCCTCCGTGACCACGCCCGACGGCGGGGTGCCGTGGGTGCTGCCGTCCGTGCGCGAGACGCCGCGCGCCCCCTGGTGGCAGACGGACGACGACCCGCCCGGCGCGCTCGTCCCCACCGCGCCCATCGCGGGGCTGCTGCACAAGCACGGGGTCGCGCATCCGTGGCTGGCCGGGGCGACCGCGTTCTGCTGGTCGCGGCTGGCCGACCTCAAGGAGCCCGGCACGTACGAGGCGATGGCCGCGCTGACCTTTCTGACGTACGTGCCGGACAGGGAACGCGCGCTGGCCGAGTTCGACCGGCTGCGGGACGTCCTGCTCGGCACCGTCACCTACGATCTCGACGCGCCCGGCCACGTCCACCACCCGCTCGACTTCGCGCCCCGGCCGTCGCCGCTGCCCCTCTTCCCCCAGGACATCCTGGACACCCACCTCGACGCGCTGCTCGCCGCGCAGTCCCCGGACGGCGGCTGGGGCCCGAACTGGACGATGTGGACGCCATTGGTGGAGCACGAGTGGGGCGGCTACATCACCGTCCAGCGCCTGCAGACGCTGCACGCGTACGGGAGGCTTGGCGATCTGTCGTAGGGCGGGCGTACGTTGGAGCCATGTACGCCGAACGGCCCCCGGCCTCGGGCCTCACCGGCCGCATCGCCTGCGAATGGCTCCGCACCAGCGACACCTCCGCCTCGCCCGCCCTCGCTTGGGGCGCGCTGGGCTCCGGCTCTTCCGTCACCCCCGAGCAGCGGGGTGGTGGGCGGGTGCTCGTGGTGCCCGACGCCTGTGTCGACCTGATCTGGGGTGACGGCGTGCCGTTCGTGGCGGGGCCTGACACCGGGCCCATGCCGACGTCCATCCGGGCAGGCGAGACCATGGCCGGCGTTCGCTTCAAGCCGGGCGCGGTGGGCGCGTTCTTCGGCGTCCCGCTCACCGACCTCCTCGACCGCCGCGTCCCCCTGGCCGACCTGCCCGGCGGCCACGCGTTCCTCCGCGAGCTGACCGACGGCCCCGCGAGCACGGCGGGGGAGCGGTTGCACGCCATGCGGGCGGCGGTGCGGCGCCGCCTGCTCGTCCCTCACCTCGGCTACGACGCCGACCAGGGCCTCGACCCCGTCGCCCCCGCCATCACCACCGCCCTGAGCCAGGGCAGGACGGTCAGCGAGGTCGCCTGGTCACTCGGCTTCAGCGAACGCCAGCTGCAACGCCGCAGCGTCTCCGCGTTCGGCTACGCACCCAAGACGTTGCAGCGCATCGTCCGCTTCCAGCACGCGCTGCGCCTGGCCCGCACCGGCCTCCCGCTGGCCCGGGTCGCCGCCACGGCCGGCTACACCGACCAGGCCCACATGGCCAACGACGTACGGCGGCTCAGCGGCGGCCCGATGAGCCACCTCCTCTGACCCGCCTCGCTCGCCCCTGGGCGGGCCGCCCCGCCGGCCGTTTACCGGACACCAGCGCCTGCGCCCATTTCGCACTCGGATCGCTGTCGATGAGCAACGCCCGCGTCAGCAGGCTCAACGGAATCGCGAGAATCGCGCCGAGCGGCCCCAGCACGAAAGTCCACACGATCAGCGAGATGAACGTCATCGTCGTGGAAAGCCCCACGGCGTCACCCAGGAATTTCGGCAGAATGAACGACTGCGTGACGACATTGATGACGCAATAGGCCGCGATGACCAGGAGCATCGTCTGCACCCCGCCGTCCAGCAGCGCGAGCATTGCGGGCGGCAGCAACCCGATCACGAAACCGATGTTCGGAATGTAATTGGCGATCAGCGCCAGCACACCCCAGAGCAACGGCAGCGGCACGTCCAGCAACGACAGCGCGAGCATGTCGAGAATCGCGTTGATCAATCCGAAGACCGTGGAGACGATCAAATACCGCCGCGTCTTGTGCGCGAACGTCGCCAGCGCCGTCACCACGTGCGGCCGATACCCCTCGCCGGCCGTGAGCACCTTGGAGGTGACGGGCGCGTCCAGCGACATCGCCAGCAACAGCACCACGATGAGGAAGAGCGCGGACAGCACCCCGATCAGGCTGCCGAGCAGGATCTGCGCCAGCCCCAGCACCCTGCCGGGGTCGAACGCCTGCAACCCCCTGCTCAGCACGTCGTTGCTGAGCCCGTGCGCCGCGGCCCAGCGCTGCGCGTCGGCCACGAGCTGCCGGAACTGGTCGGTGTACGTGGGCAGCAGTGAGGCGAGCTGGGTGGCCGAGATGGTGATGATGCCGACCATGGCGAGCAGCACGAGGACGACGATGAGGAAGGGCAGCGCGACCTGGAGCCAGATGGGGGCGTGCCGGCGGGCCAGCCAGTTGCGCACCGGGGAGACCGCGATGACCAGCACGAGAGCCAGCACCACGGGCCCGGCGATGGAGGCGACCTCGCGGATGCCGAAGAGTACGATCACTCCGGCGGCCAGGCCGACCAGGATGATCACCGCCCTCGGCACGGATTGATCACGCACGCCCCCGTACCTACCCCTGTGCCGCCTCTGGGAGAGGGACGAACCATCGATTTGACGGTTCCGGGAGGCGTACATAGAGTTCACCAGTCCCACGAGAACGGCGGTGATCGCCGGGCTCACTCGGGGCCACCTCCAAGAGATCACCACTCCGGTGAGACGTGCGCGTCCACTCGGATCGGCTGGTAACTTAGAGGGGTTGTCCCCGAAAGGGGGCGCGGCTTAATTCTTGGAAAGTCGAGCCGGTCCGGTCAATTTGACAGGGACTTGAGCGGCTGAAAAGATTAAGACACAACAGAACGAACGGAGTGAACGCCTCCGAGCGGGGATCGCAAGGATTTGTGATTTCGGTGCGGATGTACGCGTCCGTTTCTTGAGAACTCAACAGTGTGTTAAAAGCCAGTGCATGATGCACAACCCCGTCATATTTTTGACGGATTCCTTTGGTTGACATTCATGTGAACATGAGTGTTGGCCAGGACTTCTTTTCAAGCATTGTTTGGAGAGTTTGATCCTGGCTCA